>NZ_JAMZEL010000009.1:0-274254 GCF_024158025.1 Runella salmonicolor | reverse complement strand
GATACGATAAAATCAGGTAAGAGGTACTCTAATAAAGGCAGAAAACTTTCCAAAACAGATAGGGTTGATTAAAACACAAACCTAAAAAAATCCAACGCTCTCCACAAATTTTGGGTTTGCTCCGAAAAAACGATCAAAAATCAAGAATCTAAAAAACCTGCGCAAGCGCAGAAATAGGAGCAGATTTAAAAAATCAAAAGGCTGTAAATCAGGGATTTACAGCCTTTTCGCAGAGAGAGAGGTTCTCGAACTTTGTTACCCCATGAAACACAAAGTGTCTCAATCCCCCTGAAATGGCTGTTTTATATCGGTAGTGAAAATACTAATGTTTCATCGTGTTTCATTATTGTTTCACTCATGTTTCACTCATATATTTCATTGATACTGTCCACGGAGTTCTGGTCAAAGGATTTCAAGTATTGCTCAGTGGTGGATAGTCTCGTGTGTCCAAGTGCTTTGGATATGTTGTAAGTGTTCTGCCCTTTTTTACGGGCGGTGTCGGCAAAGGTGTGGCGGGCAATGTGACAAGTAATTCTTTTTTGCCAGCCTAAGCGTTCCTGTAATTTTTTGAGGTTGTTGTTGACAATGGAAGTTTTCGCCTCCTTTTGCTCTTTGAACACCTCAGGGTTTTTGTAATCTTTTCCAAGTTCGAGAAAGGGGAAAAGAAAATCATAAGGTTTTTTACCTTCACGATAACGTTCAATAATCGCTTTAGCTTTTTCTCCAAGGAGCACATTTTTGGCGGTGCCCGTTTTTTGCATGATGTATTCTAAACGGGTTTGTTTGCCATCAGTGTACACATTGCCGACTTTGATAAACAGGGCATCCCCTATTCTCATGCCGTGGGTATAATACATGAACAAAAAGATGTCGCGGGCGTGACAGACTCGGAAGTTTGGGGTTAATTCCATTTCTTCCAGTTCCTTGAATTCATCTTCGGTAAGTTTTTCTCTTTCCGTAGGGTCGAATGTGAAGTCGTATTCTTCAAAGGGATTATTGGAACGGCTCAGTAATTTATCTTTGATGGCTTCATTGATAATGGTCTGAACGTATCCCAACTGCTTACTTACCGTATTTTTGACATTTTTTCGGTACATAAAGGATTCAAAGTCTTTCAGCCAGGCGGGTGTAAGTTCTTTGAAAGTGATGTCCTTTTTGCCCTTTTCTTCCAAATAAGCAATCAACTTGTTAAGAGGTACACCGTAATTTTCGGCCGTTTTCAGGGTCAACCTAACACGAGCGTACTCTAATTGTTTTTTGTAATACTCGATAAATGATTGGTCTTTGTTGGTAGTTAAAGCGTTGATTACTTCATCAATGGTTGGATTGCCGTTTTTTGACAATTCGGAAACCACGGTGATGCCCGCTTCATATTTTTCACGGATGCGATTGTTGTACAATAGGTATTGTGAGCAGGTCGCACGTATCCAATTGGATTTGTCAAGAACTCCTTTGGGGTTAAAATCCTTTTTGTTGATGGCAAAACCCAAGCTGATACGCTTGTGTTGGCGCTGAGCGGTGATTCGGAGACGAACAGGGTATTGACCGTCTCGGTTGGGAGCGGAAGCAAGTTCGACGCGAAAAGTAACCATTAAAATTTAACGTTAAGGCCCAATACAATATACCACAAGTGTTGGATGTCTTCTTTAAGTACGCGCAAAACTGCACCTTTGCCCCGGTTCAAGGTGATGTACCCTTTGTCGAGTATATCATTAGATTGTACGTCACCAATGGCTATCATGTCAGCATAATGAATCACTGTAAGGCCAGTGTGGTATTTGTACTTGTTTTCCGGTATTAATACAGCCAACAATTCCGACTCTTTACGGATGGTGGGTTCCATTGAATCAGTTTCAATTTTGACCACGACCGCGCCATCCAGGTCATAATCTACTTTTTGGTTAAGTCTATAAGTGTCACATTTGGACAGGTCTGATAAATGACGCTCAGTATCAGAAAAGGTCGGTAATTCAGCATACACGTATTTGCTTTCAAAAATCGGGTCATTGTTGACCATCAACTTTGTGATTTTCTCGGCAATTTCTGGACGGAACTGTTCGGTGGTTTTATACACTGACACCATGGCAGAACTCACGCCCAGCCTTTCTGCCACGTCTTTGGTTCTAAGTTGGTATTTTTTCATGTAGGCATCAAGCATTTTGCCATGATGCACCATGTTTTTTGCCAATTCATGTTCTTCTTTGAGTTTTATATAATCCTCTTCAATGGCCACATCCTTTACTCCTAGGCTGTTTAAAATGCGTTGCCACATTTTGTCCGTTATCTCACGTCCAGAAAGTAAATGGCTGATTTGGCTTTGGGTTAAACCAACCTTGTCGGCAAAGTTCTTTTGGTTTCCTTCCGCATTCTCACGGATTAGGCGACGTAATTTAATCTTTCTTAATAAGTCGCTTTCGATAGGTTTGGGCATAACTTGCATAATTATTATTAATATTGTTGTTTTACGTTATAATATTATTAATTTTGCCGTAAAACTATATTATAATTAATATTATTTTTAATAATATCCAAATTCTAGGGCAAGCGGTTTCTAAATTTTATAAGCGGTCAAAAAAATGGGACAATTAAAAACTGAGGTTTCGGTCATTCAGAGCAAACCAGAACTGTTCAATCCGATTAAAGCAAACATTAAAAAGTTTGGTTGTCAGGCAGTTGCGGACGCGGCTGGTCTTCGTTGTTACCAAAGTGTAGCTACTTATGCGAAGGGAAAGCCCGTCAGAGTTAAAACAGAAGAAAGAATCTTAGAGGGCTTGGAAAAACTAAATCAAGGCTATATTCCTGCTTTACAAAGAGTTAATAATATTATTAATTTGCAAAATGAACATGAGTCTCAAAACATTAATAAGGCATCATAATGGAGGTACCTACAATGCAACAATTTCAAGCCCTTGAAGGAAAAGTTTCCGAACTATTGGATATTGTAGGGCAAATACAAAGTGCGAGAGTAAGTGTTGAATGGGTAAGTTGTGAAGTAGCAGAAATATTATTAAATTGCTCACGTACAACAGTTTGGAGATTAGCAAAGAGCAATCAACTCTCGGTTGAAAGGAAGGGAAACTCGGTAAGATTCGGCCTTGACTCAATAAGAAAGTATCTTATTGGGAAACGTTATCACCCAGCAGCAGTAGAGTCCAGAATTAACTCATTACTTGTGGCTTGAAAATTATTATTAATAATATTTTTGTATATTATTAATAATATTATTAATATTGTATCAACAAAATAACACGGCCGTAAAACAACCGTGTTATTTTATCAATACAATAAATTAAGACGCAAAGATGAAAAATTCACTCCAACTGTGCAAAAAAGCACTGAAGGTTGCTCATGCAATTAAGAGCACCTTTCAACATTTCTCTAATGCTTTGAGAAAAGCTTGGGAGATTATCAAAACCCTGAAACCAGAGATTTACCCTGATTGGATTATGTACAACCGACGCAGTTACACTGCTTTGGGCTTGACAATCCAACAAGCGAAGTTATTGATTGACGCAAAGTGCTTTTACGTGACTTACCCCGTAGCGAACATCATGGAATCTTATAACAATTGGTACAAAACCATTGAACTCGGATTCTACCACATTTAATGTTAAGGGTTTAGAGACGTCAATACACGGGGCGGTTTTGCCGCCCCGATGTTTCTTACCCTTCAAAAAAATGAGTTTTTCATAACGTTGAGTAAAATCAATTACGGGGGAGGGCTTCCCTTCCCCGCTAATTTACTCAACATAACTCCACGGAATTTTATGAAAAGATACTTAACCGCCGCGGGAGACATATTGATTTTCCTTGCCGCTTGCGCCCTGTTTTACGCCTTTTTATTCATCGAATAATGCTGCAACAATGAAACTTCCTAAACTCAAATTAACGCCTCAGCAATCCTTTGACCTGCAAATGTGGGCCATCGTCGCTTTGATTTTTTTAATCTGTTTTGTGCTTTGGGTCGGTACGGCCGCACTAAACAGCCACAATGCTTTCAGATAACCAATTTCATACAATTTAAACTTTCTCTCAAAATGTCAGAACTACAAACAGTTGAAACCCAAGAAGTTCAAGATGTTCAAATTGAACGCGCGGCCTCCTCTCCTATTATGAATGTTCCTACGGTCGATATTATGGCCATGAAGGAAATGCCCAACCTCGAAAACGCTGAAGTGCTACAGCTTGACCTTTCCTCGGAATATTGGTCACCCCTGAACGCTGGCGAATCCAAAAGAGTATTGTTCGTCAAAATTGAAGAAACATTGGTGCAAGATGTTAATGATGCAAATGTGGTGATTTCATTACCATGTGCCTTCTTTTTGGAAAAAGATGCAAACGGTGTTAAGCAAGTGCGGAATGGTTCAAAGCGATTGGTTGCGGCTTTGGAAAATGTGCCACAGGGCATTCCCTTGTTAATTACTTATAAAGGAAAAATCCAGAACAAGAACAATGCGTTCAAGTCGGATAATTGGTCAGTTAAACCCATAATGATTAGAATCTAATGAGCGCCGAATACAATGACATTCTAATGGCTATGGAGTCGGCAATGGTAAGTGAGCGGGAAATCAACCCGCTCTCTTATGACCCCACTGACTATGTGACGATACAAGAAGTTGTAAGTCACATCATCAACAGAAAAAAAACGATTGAGGTCAAAGATTTACTTCCTCAACTGTCCGTGAATGGTACGGTGATTCAGGACCCAATGGAAAATTACCTGAAACGCCCTGCCAACAGCGCCAGCGCTTTGAAGCAAATCTTAAAGACACCATTGCATTATTGGTGTTATCTGCACGAGAAAATTCCAATCCAGTCTAAAAAAGCCTTTGAATTCGGCACTTTCTGCCACATGGCATTTTTAGAGCCTGAGTTGTTTGACGCTTTGATTGTTGAACCCAACTACAGTTTATCCACCACGGAAGGCGTAAAGAAGTCGGTGGAGTTTTGGGAAAAAACCCTCAAAGGGGTAATGAAGAAATCGGGCAAACGTCATTTACTGTCCAATGCCAAATCTGCCGTAAAACGTGCGGGATTGACGATCACAAAAATTGACGGCCTGCGACGTTACCGCGAAGAATTGTCCAAACGTGCCGGTAAAATCTGCGTGGGTGAAGTGGATAAAAGGAAAATCGAACTTGTACGACGCCACTACTACACATACGGTGGTGGTATTCTGCCCGCTCTAATGAAAGGCTCGGCCAATGAAGTCAGTTTTTACGGTACAGATGAAGGCACGGGACTGCCGGTTAAAATTCGTCCCGATGGATTACAATTGGAAGAAAACATCGGCTGTAACGCCATTATTTCTTTCAAAACAACATCGGCGGAGGATATTGACAAATTTGCCTACGATGCGGCAAAATTCCAGTATCAAATGGCAGAAGGAATGTATTTGGAAGTCGCTTCACAAGTAACAGGACGCAGATTCAACGCGGTTATCTGTGTGATGCTGCAAAATGTTGAACCGTTCTTGCCTGCGGTGTTCATGTATTCGCCCGAAGATTTACAAAACGGACGGTACCGCTACCAATGCGCGATTGCGGACGTGAAAAAATGCATTGATTCAAAAACCTTCCCAGGCTTCGATGCCAAAGCGGAATTTGGCGACATGGGTATTATTCAACTGAACCTACCCGAATGGAGCAAGCGCGAATTGAAGCCAGTAGACATTGAATTATAATGCAAAAGCCGCCCCCAGAGATTGCCAACGTATACGCAGATATGTTGGCAATCGCAAAAAAACACGGCATGGTTGGCTTCTTTTTATGCTGGTCAACCAATAAAGACCTATTGACGGTGGCCGATGGCGCCCATGAACAAGTGAACGCCATCGAAGAATTGTGCAACCTCTACACAAATCACAATGCGATTGAAATTGAGAGATATGATTTACCCGTAAACAAAACTCCTTTAATACAATGAAATCAGCCCCTGTTCCCTGCCTTACTCAAATCATTTTCGCGGGCGCAATCGTCAAAGTATACCTTGATGAACGCAACAAAAAAAACACCTCGTATGCTGCATGTGTGGCAACTGGCATGTTCAATGCCAATAATCAACCGATTCTTAAACCCGTTCCACCAAAAAAGGTAAGCAAGTTTGATTTTTACCTCGGTGACAGCCGCGTAGCTTTTGAAACCCAAATCCACCCAAGACATATTGTATCCAGACCAATCAATTAAGGATGGCCCCTTTCGGGGCTGTCTTTTTTTATTGCGTATAGTAATCTACGTTCATACAAATTCAACATGAAATCAAACCCATTTGACAAATACCTAAAGCCAGAACAAACCCTGCAAATACAGGTGTGTCAGTACATAGAAATTAAATACCCACGCGCGGTGATATACCACTCCCCCAACGAAGGCAAACGGTCAGCCTTTGAACAGTATTTACTACGCAAAATGAGGGTATTAAGTGGGTTTCCCGACTTGGTTATTCTGGATTACAAACTCATTTTATTTATTGAATTGAAGGTTTTGAAATCGGGCAAGAAACAGCCCAATCAAATATGGTGGATTGATATACTGAATCGTTTTGGCTTCCCTGCCTATTTCTGTTTCGGTTTTGATGAAGCCATTCGGGTCATTGACAAGCATTTATCCATTAAACACATATCCAATGAAAGCACAAAATCTAACGTGGGGGCAGGCATCTGAATTGCTGACCACTGAAAAGGCAACCGTGGCTCGTCGGCCGGGCTTTGAAAATGAAGCGCACATTGTTTTTCGCAAAGGCAAGTACCCCGAAGATGGCCCAGCAGTACAGACCATTTGCGGACTAAAGAACGAACTATTTGAGTTTGGGGAAGCGGGGTCAGTGCCGATGCCGCCAACATTTCGCAAGGTGGAAAATGGTTTCCCTTACTACTGGACACCACGTCACAATGACCTATTGGCCGAGGATTGGCAGGTAAATTAATAATTGTTAAAAAATAAAACTCAAACACAATGTTTACAGAAATTAAAACCATTCAAAGTTCTGACGAAAATGTAATGAAATTCGTCTTTGAAAAAGACAACGCGGTGGCCGAAGCTGTTTTATACAAATACCCAACCTATGAGGACCGAACAGTAATTTGTTGCTCAACACAAAGTGGGTGTCCCGTTGGTTGCCGCTTTTGTGGAGCGGGTGATTATTTTGTTCGTTCCCTAAAAGCCGAGGAAATTGTGTTTCAGGTTGACCACTGCCTACAAAGCCAAAACATTGACGCTTCCAAAATTCAGAAGTTTCAAATCATGGTAATGTCAATGGGTGAGCCGCTTCTTAATTTCAAGGAACTGGAAAAAGCTTTTGAAATCTTGTACTCAAAATATCCACAAGCAAAGCTGCTTATTTCTTCAATTGGGCCTCAAATAAACTATGAACCAGTTATACAAATGGCCCAAAGAATTCCTACCGTTGGCTTACAGTTCTCTGTTCACGAAAGCACCGATGAAAAAAGAGACAAGCTTATCCCGTTCAAAGCAAAACTGATACTGTCCGACATTGCTCATATTGGCGAAGTGTTTTTGATTCGGACAGGGCGCAAACCGTTTTTCAATTATTGTGCCCACGAACACAACAGTTCACAGCAGGACGCTGATAATATAGCCAAACTATTTAATCCCGATGTGTTTGAGGCTACAATTTCGGTCGTTTGCGAGCGTGACGAAAGTATTGCGGCGGCAAATGTTAGACAGCGTGAACTAGCTTCAAGTTTCATGCAAAAGTTGTGGGAGCATGGATTTTCAACCAGAATGTTTGACCCAGCGGGACAGGACGATATTGGTGGCGGTTGTGGTCAGTTGTGGTTTGTCCAAAACTGGATGCAAAACAACCAGCACCTTGCAATGAAATCCGTTGGATTTGGAATGGAAGTGGTCCATGCTCCAAAGGAAGAATTATTGGCGTATTAATCAATCAGTTCACTTTTTAAACAACAAATGTATGTCAGGGCATTTTAGCGGTAAAACAAAAGAGGCGAAGGAGTTGGAAGAGGATGTGAAAGAGAAGAAAGTCCTTTTCCTGACAGCGTTTGCCAGCACTTCAAAGGGGTATAGATTTACGACCCTTTCTGATAATGGCAGTAAAATAGTTACGACAATTGATATGGTCTATTTAATCGGCACCGAAGTTTACGACCAATTAAACGCCTTTATTTCAGCTTTGAACATGTTCATTGAGCCGAAGGCGACGTTTCACGCTCGAAAGTTTGAGGTGAAGAAAACGGACGGTATGCAAATGATTTACATCGAGGGTACTGCACCCGTTGGCGTTCTTACAGCCGATGTGAAGGTTGACACCTTCTTTGATTACGAGTCCACCAAGGATATGCTGCGGGAAACCCCTGAAGACAAGGCCATTTTTGAACGCACTGAACAACAGAACAAAGTGTATCGAAAATTTGAAGAATTCAGCGAGTTTTTCAGGGGTAATTTTTTGGAGTACTCTGGACTTGCCGTTTCCAATCAGCTCGGCATTTTTGATAATTAATTTTCTACCCAACCTAAAGCCCCTGATTCAGTATCAGGGGCTGAATTTTTAACCATTATGAACCTTCACCCTTCAGATATAACCCTTAAAGACCTTTTTTGCGGATGCGGAGGTAGTACCACCGGAGCTGTTAATGTTCCGGGTGTGCGCGTGAAATACGCCATGAATCACTGGAAACTGGCCGTAGAATCGCACAACACCAACCACCCAGATACTTTTCACGATTGCGCGGATATTTCAGAAACACATCCCGCCAGGTACGAAAGAACTACGGGCCTGATTGGTTCGCCAGAGTGTACCAATCACTCGGGAGCCAAAGGCAAACGACGCAAGAACCTGAACCAAGGCGAATTATTTCAAAACAAAGCCATTGACCATTCGGCCATCAAATCAAGGGCCACGATGTGGGACATTGTACGATTTGCTGAGATACACCGATACGAATTTGTTATTACTGAGAATGTTGTGGAGGTGCGTGATTGGGTATTGTTTGAGCCGTGGCTAAAAGCTATGCATTCATTGGGGTATGTTCACAAGTGCGTATTTCTGAACGCTATGTTTGCCCACGGGGAAAATATTAAAGGTTTTGCACCGCAAAGCCGCGACCGCATCTACATCGTTTTTTGGAAAAAGGGAAATAAAGCCCCTGATTTGGAAATACGGCCGCTTGCACCCTGCCCGCGCTGCGGAGTAAAAGAAACATACCAAAGCTGGAAGAACGGACGAATTGCCGGTAAATTCAAAACGCAGTATGTCTTTCGTTGTTCGGGATGCAATGAGGTGGTAATGCCATTTTATTACGCTGCGCTTAACGCCATTGATTTCAGTATTCCAATGGTCAAAATAGGTGAACGCCATTTGAACAAAATGCCGCCACTTTGCGACAAAACCCGCCAACGCATTGAATATGGCCTTGGTAAATTTGGTTTACGTCCAACCATCATTGACCAAAGAAACCCTTCTGGCTCCGTGCGGGCCCGAATCCGAACCGCTGACGATTCTCCGATGAATACGCAGTCGACGGGGTATAGTAGCTATTTGTTTTCACCTTTTTTGGTGGATACCTCCTTTGCTCATTCCAAAAGTGATCGTACTTATGGTCCCAATGACGTAATGCCAACGCTGACCACTCAGCAGAGCCTTACGCTGGTAGCTCCTTCGGCCATTCTGACCATGCGTGGCAACAGAACACTGGACGCCATGACTGACCCAATAAGTACACAGGTTGCCGCAGGAATTCAGAATTGGCTAGTTTCTTCCAAGCCCTTTTTGACTCCATACCACGGTAACGCTCAGGCGGCTCAACTCACTGACCCGACGTACACCATTCCCACCAAGGATAGTTTAAGCCTGGTTGAGACTCACAATCAACCAAGCGTTGATGATTGTTATTTCAGGATGCTCCAGCCTTCCGAAACGGCATTGGCGCAAGGGTTTCCGAAAGATTACATCATTTTGGGGAATAAGGAAGATAGGCAAAAGCAAATTGGTAACGCCAACCCGCCGCCCACTATGGAATTGTTAGTGGCGAGATGCGTTGCGAGTCTTGTATAATCAATCAACTTCAATAATTATAATTATGGATTTTTCCCCAAAACTAAAGCGGGTCATGGCCCAAATCAAAGACATTCTTCAAAAGGAAGATTTGGGCGGGATGGTGGTTTTACATACACCTGGGTATAGCGAATATCTGTTAAACCTAACACCCTCATATTCTTGCCTGAAAGTCGAAAAAGACCAAATCAGAGTACTTTCTAAACTGACCGATTATGACGGTGACCAAAAGCAACAGATACAGCATCAAGCTAACACGGCCAATATGCTTTCGCTGATTACCGAAACGGCAGTTAATCAAACGAGGGTGTTGATGCAAGTCTCCAACGCAGTAGACGTGGTCGTAGGTGCCGAGCATGGTAAGTTAAGGCATCGCCCGCATGGTGGTAAAGGGCCTAAATTTTCGGACAATTAATATGAAAAATCCAAACGTAGGAGATTTGCCCATTATGTCTGCCCATTGTAAAATGTGCCCATTTAAACCCCAAGGACGCGGTATATATGATGCGGAATTGGCAAGTACAGTAACACAAAGGACGCTTTTTAAAGCGCAGCAAATTTGCCACGGCACCGAAGGAAAGACCCGCCTGCCAACCCACCGCTGCAAAGGTTCTTTTGAATACAATGCCCAAATCTATGAGCGATTGGGTATGCCTGATTTGGTAGAAATGCTTAAAAACAGCCACATACAAAAAGGGGTACAACAATAATATCGTTAACAATTAAGCCTCATACAATGAATACATTAATCAAAGACCTGACCGACTGGACCCGTCAACACGGTGGCCATGAAAAAAGAAGCTATTTAGGGCTTTCACAGTTGCACAAAAGCGAAGATGATTTGCTCAGTGAACTCATCAACGGAACGCCAGACATTGACGATGATAGCGTATTATTGTTGTCGATGGGGTATGTGATAGAAAATGACATCAGGCGAAGACTTCAAGGCATTGGGGTGGCAATTCCTGATACCCAAAAGGAAATCGTAGCCCATTATGATGCAAGGGTCAGAGGCCATATTGACGGTTTAACGTGTATGCCTCAGCAGATTTACGAAATCAAGTCGACCAAACAGGAGAAACTGGATTACATAATCCAATCCAATAAGCTCCCCACCAAAGACTTTATGCAGATACAAGCGTATTTGCATCATGGGAAATACAAAAGCTGTCTGGTATTGTACGTTGCCCGAGACACTGGTAAGTTTTGGATGAAGGAGTTATGGTACATACCCGCCATTGGCCGACAAATTGAAGAGAAAGCCAGACGTGTTTTACAAGTGTATGACATGATGAAAAATGACGCATTAATAATTTTAAAATAAAGATTAATAATATTATTAATATTGTCAAGGCTATTATTATATTTGTGTGTCGGTTGAACGTTTGGGAGGTAGGAGCCTCAAACGCCCAACGAAACATGGCGCACAATGCCATTTTAGCCCGTTTAACAGCTCCTACCTGTTACGGGCTTTTTTTCTTATATGACGACATGGAAGTGATAATTAGATACCGATATGCAACCAAACTACATTGATATAATCAGGTGGTATTGGGATGAAGTGCCCGAAATGGAAGGATTCAAGGCTGACTACACCGCTTTGTTCTTTTCGTTGCTGGATTCGATTAATCGCAATGACTGGAAAGAAACCGAGATTGAATTTGACCGAATCATGTATAAGTGTCCGATAAACAAACGAACGTATCTCGAAGGGCGAAAGTGGTTACATAATAACCAGATTATTGCAGTAAAAGAAGGGCGTGGTGATTATGCAAAAGCAAGGTTTGCGGTACATGATGCGGTGTTAAGTGAAGTGCAAAAACGCACCGCAAAGCGCACCGCAAAACGCACCGCACCCAATACCGCAAATGATACTGCATCCAACACTGCAATTGCACCGCACCCAACACCGCATTTTGCACCCAATAATAATAAACCTATAAAACCCTTAAAACCTATAAACCTTAATAAACCATCATCATCATTAGAGGGCGATGGTGATGATGGTAATGATGTAATAAATGATGGCGAAAACAATAATAAAAATTGGATTGAAAGGGAAAGAAAAGAAATGGAAACCATCATTAATGCTCCCGAAATAATCCCCCCAAAAGTTCCGGCAAAAGCCCCCCCATACATGTGGGATGATGTGTTTGAAGAGCTTTACTGTCAGGCGTTTTTTGAGAGGGTATTCTTTCAAACCAAAACCAGATACGCTGGGAAGTCGCCCCAAGAAATTTTAGATTTTATCAAAGAGCAAATCAAGGGGTTTCGACACATTTTCTACGACGAATACCCAGAAGGTATTGAATCCTTCAAAAGAGCAAAAGACTTTTTTATCAACTGGCTGTCGGCTGGGCTCCGAAAGGGAATGTTTGACGACGCCAAATCCCCAAGCAATCATGGAAATTCAAACCAATCCCAAAAATCAACTTTCGAAGACGTCCTCCGGGTCGTTAATGAAAATTATTTCGGAAAGCCCGAATAGCACCAAGCTTGCCGCCATTTCAAATTACCAAAAAAGCCTAACTGTTCGTGCGGCTATGACAGCCGATGAGAACCAAATCAGTTTTTATCGCCGTGAAAACAGGCCTTTGATTGTCGGTGCAATTGCCGTGTTGCTGACCGAAGCCAATAATACGATGAATGTCCAACGGGCACCATCCCCGATTCAAATCTCCATGATGGCCGAAGAAATTGTGGAGAATTGGTGGATGCTCAGGCTCGACGAAGTGGCCTATGCACTTAGGCAGGGAGCGGCTGGTATGTATGGTACCGCTTATGGGAAGTTTGACAAACAAACCCTGATTGAATGGTTGAAAACATACGATACTGAAGAGCGATTGGCGCAAGTAGAATGGGTAAACGCTCAGCAAAAAAAGCAATTTGAGGCCGAAGAAAAAGAAACAAGTAGCGTTACGGATGGCTATCGTCGTTTACAGGAAACGTATCAAAAAACAGGGAAAGATGCACTTTCTCAGCAAGATAAAGAGCGTACCAAGGATAGGGAAAAAGCGCGATGGCAAGAAGATAAATTCCTAAAATGGCAGGCTGGGTATTACGCTCAAAAGCAACTCAACGAAGAACAACAAAATCAGCAAGAAACCATTTAAGCCAACCAAAAACATGATTTTCGACAAAAACACCGTACCCCAAAGGCTTAGTATTTCCAACACAAAGCCAATTATCACCTTCACGGACAAAGGAGAAATACGATTCAATGTCCATTCACGCGAACTGTTCAAAGTCAAAGACCGGGTTTACTTTCGGTTTCAAGTGATTGATGGGATGCTGCATTGTATTGCAGGAAATCACCCAAACGCATTTCATGTAAAAGCCAACGGGTCTACGCATATTACCCACGGGCCATTGGTTCGAAATATTATCAAAGCCATGAACCTAAAAGTGGAAAAGGTATCATTTGAAGTCCTACCCGCCCTAGAAAAGCGTAACGAAGGGTTTTTGCAGTACCCATTAACTATTTTCAATACACAACCATAACAAATCAAAAATGAAAAATTTCAAAGTAAGTAGAATTATTACCCATGACACCACATTTCACGCAGATGAAGTGTTTGCCGTAGCATTATTGAAAATCTGTGGTTTCCACGAAGTACCAGTGATTCGTACACGCAGAAAGGAAATACTGGAGGATGCGTTGTTGGACCCAACCGCATTTGTGATTGATGTCGGCGGCTCATACAATCCCGGTATGCTCAATTTTGACCATCATCAAGACACGTCTTTGCCATCCGCTGCGGGGCTTATCTGGAAAATGATGAATTATTGTTTCCATGACGACTTGATACCGCATTTTGACGCGTTTTTTGCCGCCATTGATGCGGTCGACACCAACCGTGACAATATTTATGAATTGTTGCACACATTGCCTGAGGGCTTCCGGAATGCATCAAGCATCATTTCTGGCTTCAATCGTGATGTCACTGACCCTCAAGAACAAAAGGAGCAATTTAATGACGCTGTGAATGTGGCAATGATGATTCTGCAAAATGAGCATCATTCGGCAATTGAGCATGTACGCTCGGAAAAAGAATACGCGGATAGAGAAATTTTACCCAACGGCGTAGCGGTGTTCAAAACCTTCAATACTATTTGGAAAAAGAAAGATGACCACACGTTTGCGGTGATGCCCCATGCCAATGGCTGGCAAATACAAAGCCGTGATACCGCATTGGCCGTAGTGCCCGAAAACGTATCTGAGTGTGAAGGCTTTATTTTCCGTCACGGTTCTGGTTTCATGGCCACGGTGAAAGATTTTGAAGTGGCGGTGGAGTTTGCAAGGAGTATTCTAACTGAAGACCCTGAGCTTCCTTTCAATTATTAATCTCCTATGAAACACAACCTCTCCCAAATGGCCGCTAATTTTCAAAAGAAAATTATTGACCTGTCATGTTTGCAACCCTCAGAGTGCCATTGCGAAATGTGCCAGCAAATGTGCCATACCGCCCCGTGCATCGGAACACCTTTTGACATGTTTTTGATTCAAGAAAGGCCAGATTTTCGAGATAAAGTTGCCATTACCATGAATGTAGCCGCCACCCGCCTCGGGTTGCCTCCGATTTTGATGATTGCCCCATCGTATAAAAAGGAAAAGGGACATTGTGCATTTTTTGAAAATGGCAAATGTGTTTTGCACGAGATTGGCTTAAAACCCACCGAAGGCAAGTTGGCTAGTTGTAAAAACGAACCAAGCATCACAAAAGCCACTAGGCTAATCATGGAATCGTGGCTTCCCTTACAGATGGATTTGGCTCCCGTATTTTTTAATAATATTTAACCTTTATGCCAATCATCATGAATCTACCACCATACGCCAAACCCATCACTTTGGACGAACAAATTGCCATCGTTGAAAGGGAAGTTAGAATGAGAGAATCCGTTTACCCAAAATGGTGCTCAGGTCCTAACCCTAAAATGAAGCCCGAAGAGGCGGCATTTCAGCTTGAAGGTATGAGGGCTGTTTTAAAGCAACTCAGGGCGCTGAAATCAAAAGAAGGGATTCAAACAAACCTGTTTGGAGAATGAAAAATCGGTATTATTTCAGTACACGTTCTCCAGAATATTTCTTGGAAAAGTTGAAGTCACTGGGTTTGAAAGGAGAAATTATTGGCCATCAACCCGGAAGCTTTATTGTTACCGAAATTGAGGTGTATTGTACTGAAGAGGAAATGAAACAGATATGAAACGCATTCAAAGAAAACGCACTAAAGGCTATAGAATTCCCGAAAATGCCGTTTCCATCACGCGCCCAGGGCAATGGGGAAACCCAGTAAAACTGGTAGGCGACATGATCTACATTGATGCAAGTCACCGACGTGCCGTGATGGATAAATGGGTGTGCTTGTGCCACGGAACGCCCGAGGATGTTGTTGACATTTACCGTTATCTAGTAGGTATGACCGACGAAATCCGTGACGATATAAAAGGCAACTTTGACATTGACACCCACCAAGAAATGTTTGCCAAAAAAGATTTCACACCGTTAATAGGTAAAGATTTAGCCTGTTTTTGCCCTTTGGGTGCTCCGTGCCACGGCGATGTTCTAATTCAAAAATTAATACAATTGATAGTGACATGAATGTCTATATCAAAAACAATCAACCTACAAGAATCGTTGTTCTGGTTTTTCCTTACCGCTCACCACAATATAGTTTCCAAATATTGCAGCATAAGGTGGTTTGATAACTACTCCTGAAAGTCCCCATCGGAAGTCCAATTCATCTACATATTACCCCTCGAAGTCAGCCGTTCTGTTCGCTCGAACTCCGCACTTTATGTAGTTAATAGTAGACGCCTTCCATCTGTTTTAAAGCATTCTTGCTAAGTTGATGCTTAGCTCAATTCAAGTCACACACGTTTTCAGGCTTGGCGAATGTGGTGATTTTCACCACAAATGTTGATGCGGAGAACCAAACTTTGATTAACCACAAATGTGTCTGCGGAGCACTGAACCGCCACTTTTGCCAAACCCGTGTTATGCACCGTTTTTCTTCTCATTCTAATGGTTTCCAAGTTTCGTCTCGTTGTTCGTCCTTTGTCGCTTGTCTTACATCTTTAATCATCTCTCTTTCGCAAGCACCAAACTCAATAAAATTTCTTTGTCCTTGTCTAAGTGAAACTTTGTTTGCTCCATCTTCATAATTCGGGTCATCAAGTTGAATTGGGTCGTCTTCCCAAAAACAAACTTCGCATATGTCGTAATGTCCGTTTGGTTGTTCTGCGAATGTCTTGTAACCACAACAAGGGCAAGCAAATTTTTCAGTTACCATATTTTCCACCAAGGTTTTTTGTTCTCAAATGAATAGTAACTTCCACCTGTCAAAGTTCTTGTATCAAGGTCATACTTAAACTCAACCCATTCGTCCGCATCGTGCGTAGGATTAAATGCAAGTCCAGATACCAAATTATTTTCAACCTTAATTTCAGCCAATCCGTACCACGAAATTCTTTCTGTTTCCCAATGTGTTCCATCTGGCTCAATAATTGTCAAGTCGGTTTGATCTTGCAATACAAGTCTATCTTTATTTGATTTAAAAATGCAAGAATAGCCAACTCCGAAAACTTCAATAGGCTTTGTGTCGTCTGGATTCATTAAGTAACATGTTCCACAAGCAACCACCAACAAGTTTTGAGTTTTTTCAAATTCTATAATTTCCTTTAAATCTGTCCAACCTGGTTGAAAGTTTGCTACCCATGCTGCTCCGTCAGTTTTATAGAAACTAACAACAAACCCTTCGGAATAAAATGGTTCTCCATTGTCTGTTACAGGAACATACATTGGTCCGTAAGTCGGCAAAGAGTTTAATATTTCGTATCTTTTTTCTGTCGTCACTTTGATTGGTATAGGGTCGTCCTAAAATGGTGCATAACGTTTACTGGCTTTGCGTTCGGGCGGGTTTCGGAGCACAAAGGTTCAATTTATTACTAAAGTTTATTAGAAGCATAAAGCCCCAAGTTTACACGTCAGCCCGCCTGACGCAAAACCCGTGTTATGCGGTCGTGCTTTCTTCTGTATTGTTTGTCCAACAGTCAATATTCAGGTGAATTCCACTTTGTCCAAGTCTTACCATTTCTTGAGGATGAAATTCCATTCCACATTGTTGGTCATATTCATAGAGCTTCCAAAATAGAATTTTATCTCTTGTCACACCTAGTTTTTCAAGGTCAGCAAATTTCGGTTCTAAAATGTCAAGGAAATTATTGATAAAATCAAAGTATGGGTCTGTTTCAGTTTCTGTCACCATATACATCCAAGTACTATATCTGTCCTTCGAAGTCTTGTCCTTTTCACTTTCTGTTGGCTGAAGTCCTAATAAATCTGTCACACTATTATAAGTTTCAGCATTATTGTCAGTGTCTATAAATAATTGATAGTACTTCATTTTATTGTGTTTGTCTTAGCATGCCGCATAACGGTTTGGGTATTGCCGCAGTGGGGGATTTTTAGCACAAATGTTCAATAGATGCACTGTCGTTCGTTTACGCACAAAAGTTTCATAGAAGCACTTCACCCCCCATTGCGGCAATACCTTGTTATAGCCAGTTTTTATTCTAAGAATGTCACTTTTCCGCTGTCCATATCATAAACACCACCGATGATTTTGATTTGTCCGTTATCTTCCATCTCTTTTAGAATTGAGCTTTTTGTACGGATTTGCTCAATGGTGTGTTTTACATTGCTTTCGCATACTTGATGCACAAATTCAGGATTGCTTGAAGTTCTGTCGCCTTCATATTTTACCATGTCAACTGCTGGTCTGATTTTAGAAAGCATTGCAGTAATGTTTCCAAGTTTAACATCATCAATTGCCGATTTAACTGCTCCGCAATGTTCGTGTCCAAGAACTAAAATTACTTTTGCTCCTGCAACTTTACAACCAAATTCCATACTACCTAATAGGTCTTCATTTACAAAATTACCAGCTACACGCCCCACAAAAATGTCACCAATACCCCTGTCAAAAACATCTTCAACTGGAACTCTACTATCAAGGCAGGAGAGAACAACTGCTTTTGGAAATTGTCCCATAGCACTTTTTCTTACTTGTGCAGAATGGTCTCTGGCAGTTAGCTCATTCTTAATAAACCTTTCATTTCCTTCTTTGAAGGTCTGGATAATTTGGTCAGGTGTTAGTGCGTCTCTTCGTTCTTTAGTTAGAACTTCTTGTACTAAGCCCTTAGGTTGCTCTACAACTGTTTTGTTTTCAGTTGTTTCTTTCTGTTGAGAGTTATTACAAGCCGTCAAAGAGGCAATAATAACAGTAGCGATGATGAAATTTGTTTTTAACATTTTTTCTTGTTTTACTGATTTGCCTACTTTGTAAAATGGTGTTCGGCTTTTCCATTTGCTTTTAAAAATTTACGAACGTTATCACGTTTAACTGGTTTCTTGACATACTATTTGTTGTTTGGTTCATTACCCCAATTTCGGTTCTTACAAATTTTGAAAACCTATACCCAATTCCACCATAAAGTCGGTTTCTGTCGAAATAAGTTTGTTCTGTGTTCACAAAAATCTCGTTGTAAAGTGAAATGTAAACAGTTTTATCTTCCATTTGTTTGCGATTGAGAGCGACATTAGCAGATAAAAAGTACCGAAGTCTTAGTCTAAAGTCGTCTTCAAAAAACCTTTGCTCGAAACGATACCTATGTTGAAGCGAAAATCTTCCAAAACTCTGTCTTGTGATAAACTGTTGGTAAATTCGATGTTCATTAAAATTGGTTTTGTCATCTGTGCCAGATATGTATGGTTCACTATAGATAAAAGCGTACCCTAAATGAATGTTATTGTTATTTTCAGTAAGATTATATCCTAAACCTGTGCGAAGAAGCAACTGTTCGGTGTCACCTATGAAATTGAAATTACGATACTGTACTTCGTGGTGCCAGTTAAATCGGTTGTTCAATTTTTTGTCTCCGAAATAGATTAACCAGTTGCCAAAGTCGCTCTGTTGAGCAAACAAGGTAAAAGGTGTCAAGGTCAAAAGGATTAAAATTTTCTTCATTGTATGTCGGTCTTTTAAAATTGGCTATAACATCTGTATATACGCAATACTTCGTAAAGCACACCAATATAGTGTATATACGAATTAAGAACAAGTCCATTTGTTGCCAAAAACTAGAAAAAATCTTCCCATGGAAAAGCACACAGCCAAACCGCCATCAATCCAAGCCGTGAAAGTTTGCGTAGACCCTCAATGTTGGGAAGTAGCTCACAATTTCCCAAAAGGGGTTATTCACTGCCGAAGCTGTGGCGGTCGCATGATTGGACTTGATAAGGAGACCTATCAAAAGGAATACATCCTTTCGCCTCATCAATTTGACTACTCGAAAGACGAAGATGAGGATTGCAGGGTAAACCCATACGAAATTGGGTATAAACACACTTGAAAATCCGAATCGAGTCAATTGAGTCTTTTTTAACCAATTGAGGGCCGAAAACAGGGGGAAATAACACTGAATTTTTGGAAAAACAGCCCCCTTTTTTTTACCGAAGAACGCAAAAGCTGATTTTTTGTAAAACAATTTAAACTGTCGGGAGTTTATTTTTTTCGGTAAGTCCTGAAGGATACTATACCGTAATTACCGTTTTACAAAGCACTGCTTTACCCTAACTCAGAAAATGATGAATATCAAAACACTCCTTTTACAGGACAGTCCATCCTGTATGCACCCCATTGACGAAATGATTGAAGAACCCGGTTACGAAGTATTACGGGTTAAGGCTTCGGCCTCCGATGAGCTCCTCAGCTATATTTTTACGCTTCAGCCCGATCTGATTATCTGCGAAGCATCCTACAGTAAACTTATCCTGAAGGCTGAGCAAAGAATTAAAAAGAAAATTCCCATTGTGTTTATCAGTACGGCCGAGACTGAGGCCGTGAAAGTACCGCCGCTCAATCGCCCCACGGCTTATCTCACGCAGCCATTTACGAGTGGAGTTTTGCTGGCAACGATTCAACTACTGCTCTGAACGCACTTTCATATGAATAAAAAATAAAATTAAACAAATCATTATTTTAATTTTATTTGCCAATTTTGGTATCTTAGAATTTAGCAATCAAGATTTTTTATTATAACGTTGAGTAATCTTTGTAACCCTGCGCAGCTCTGCAGTGCAGGGTTCTTTTTTTTCGTCGGTTTTCACCCCATCAGAAAGAATAGCTCTAACAGAATTTTATACCCATAGGCTAATAGATTTATATTACAATTCAACTCACTTTATTATATTTGAGTTTTATGCTCTTGTATGCCACTGCAACCGATTTACCACAATGTAAGGCCATATAAAAAAGCCTACTTTCAATGCTTCCCGATAGTGAATCATAATGCTGCAACCTATAAGGCTACCATCTTCAAATCACATAGAGGGTTAAAGGTGGAGACGGACAGTAAGTTTTTGCAAAATGAATTAGCTTACAATTCTGCGCCATGGCGTCGCGAGAAAGAAGTATTGGATGCCCTACAAACCTTGAAATTCATTCCTGTGCCTACTTTTTACAATCCCGCCGTGAGCTTTGACCTTTGGGAAATAAAAAAGTTGGGCGTTAGTAAAGAGTGGTTGGATTTACAGTTTAGCCATTTGAGATACCGAAAGTTTGATATTACAGGCAGGTTTGCGGACCATACACCTGTTATTGAAGAAATTAGCGCAATGGATGAAGAAAGCGCTATTGGCCTGTTTTATTATAAGTACCGAAAGTATAATGTTGATGTGATAATGGTTAGAGAGGTTTAGGTTTAAATAGGAAGGGCCTTAAAAAAAAGAAAGCTGGCCGTGTTTGCCAACTTTCGGTTCTTCTTTGACTTCGCTCTCATTGGCGGTTCGTCTATTTTCCCAATATCGAAACTGAACGCTTTGTTCTTTGTTGATGGGTACCAGGTGGGGAATGCCGATGGTGTGAATGTGTGGATTGACACGATAACCAAACCGCCAATCCTCGGGATTCAAACTGTTCATGCAAACCGCCTCCCCTTCACAACCATGCAATGCCATGTTTATCGCGGTCATTTTTGTGCAAATGCTGTCAATGTCGGCACCAAAGGTGTAATTGCCCGGGAAATAAGCGTGGTATGATATGAGCATTCGTCCGCTGCCCGAGCAACAATCCTGAATCCTTTCTTTGGCCGCAACCTTCCCTCCCGTTATTTGGGTCATCAAGGTCACTAAACTTGGTGGCGTGAAGAACTGCCCAAGCCTACTTGCTTTACTACTTGACGAAACGATTTCGTAAAACTCTCCAAGTACATCATACCATTGATTCATTTCAAGTTGTTTTTTATGTACGAATAGCCATTCATTGAATAACTGGCCGAAGATTGGGTATTCTTTGTCGTATTTCTTTTGTAGATGCAAGGCCAACTCTTTGTCACCTTCCCACGAAAAGCAGGCTGTTACGTAGTCGACAAAATCACAATAAACGTCTGAATAACTGTGTCGATACGAGATTTTTTCAAAAAGGCTATTGAATACCCTCAGCGATGGGGGTACATCGGTAGTTTTAGGCATGACATTGGGTTTTTGATTGGAAGTATTGATTAAGTAATTCTTGGGCATCAGCTTGATTTTGCTTCACGTCGATGCCGAGCCCTTTGTAAAAATTGGCTTTGGAAGCATCATTGCATTCGTGAGCGATTTGCAAAACGCGTTGTTGGTCCTTATTGAAATCAATTCTGAAATCTTTGGCGATTCTCAAAGCTGTGATGGTATCATTGTTGGCAATGGCGTTGAGTAATTCTTCTTTCTTGGTTATCATTAATTTTCATGTTTAATTTACTATAAAATTAATAATTAAGAGCCAATTATTAATAATATTATTAATGTTATTTCAAAACCATGAAATTGTAATGGCGAAAGGGTTATCAAAATTTGAACTGACCCAACGGCTAAAGAAAATCACGGATTTGCACTTACAAGGCAAGGACGTGGAAGAAATAGCGAAACAAGTGGGTGTTTCTGCAAGTCAAGTGTATTATGACCTTGCGAAACAGAAAAAACGGTGGCAAGAATCTATTCAATACAACACTGATTTGGTCATGGCAGAAACATTGGCCGAGTTGGATGTATTGAAGAAAACGTACTGGATGGCTTGGGAACGTTCAAAATCTCCCATGCAAACAAAGAGCCGAAAGGTTAGCCAGAAAGCCGACAAAGCAAACGGCAAATCCAAAAAAAGCGAGGATGATGCAGAAAAACAAACCGCGCAAAGTGTGGAGATGCGGGAAGAAACCCGAGAAAAAGAAGGTAACGCCTCTTTTTTGAAAGGGATAGAATGGTGCCTTAACTTCCGGGTTGAGCTGATGGGCCTCAAAAAAATCAACATCGACTTGGTGGGAGATGTTGAAGTCGAAATTGAGGCTTAATGGGAGCGCCGAATATTACTCCGAAAATTGCCGCCAAAAAGCGGAAAGTAAAAATCAAGTTCTCGCCTTTGGTGGGGTATCAACGTAAAATCGTTGATTCTCCCGTACGTTTTACCATCACCGAGGCGTCAACTAAAGTGGGTAAAACTTACAGTCATATTGTGTGGCTGATTACGTTGGCGGCATTGGAAGGCAAAGACGGTCGAAATTACTGGTGGATTGCGCCCGTGTATTCCCAATCAGAAATTGCCTATAACCGTTTGAAACGGTATTTGGCACCATTGGGCAATTTGGCACGGTTCAATTCTCAAAAAATGACCATTACCCTTTGGAACAAAGCGGTGATATGGTTTAAATCTGCTGACTCCCCTGATTCATTGTACGGTGAGGATGTGTACGGGGCGGTTTTTGACGAATTCACCCGCGCCAAAAAAGAAGCCTATTATGCTTTGCGCTCAACGATCACCAAAACAAAGGCGAAGGTTAAATTCATCGGCAACAAAACCCACCCCGAACACTGGGGTACGAAATTGGCCGAAGATGCCGAGAAAGGTCTGCTAGGTAATGATTGGGCGTATTTCAAAATAGATGCTTACGAAGCTGCGTCACAGGGCATCATTGACATTGAAGAAATCGAAAAAGCCCGCCGAGAATTGCCTGAAGACATTTTCATGTCTTTGTACCTGGTACAATGGATTTTGCTCAATGGCAATCCTTACTTCCGTCACTTTGACAAAAAGGTGATGGTGGATTCGCCAGAAAACCCAATTCAATACGACAAACGATACCCTGTATATTTCTCCTTTGACTTCAACAAACGCAACACGTGTTTGGTGTTGCAAAAAATCAATGGTCGCATTTACGTCATTGAGGAATATTACATGTTGGGCGGTCACGGGGAGGATTTAGAGGAGCTGATAAAGATTTTGTGCATGAAGTACGGAAGAAATCAAATATTCTGTACGGGTGATGCTTCGGGAAACAATGCATCAGCACTGACTACGGGCAATGCTTCAGCTTGGATGTTGATTGACAGCTATTTCAAAAAATACAAAGCGGCTTGGGTGAATTTTGACCGTGTACCTACCTACAATTTGGGCACCGAAACCAGCCGTATGATTGTGAATGCATTGTTGAAATATTATCACGGCAATTTTGTCGTGTCCTACAAATGCACCACGCTTTTGTCTGACATCAACCGTATGTCGGTGCTTAATGACGGAAAACTCAACAAAAAAGAGTGTGATGAGAATGATTTCGGCCACGTTGGGGACTGCCTACGCTATGCCATGACGGGTTTTGAGTACGACACTTTCACCAAATTAGGTTACGATTTAGCTTAACATGGCACACTTAATTAGCATTATGGTATTTCTCATTTACGGAAGCCTGTTTCTGAAAATGTACGCTGTTTACCTAAACAAGGCTCAAAAAGCACAAGCCAAAGCCGACCGATTGAAGGATTTTAAGGATATGAACAAAGATTGGGTGTCCAAAAAGACTTTGAAACGATATGTAAACGAAAATATGAACTGAGATGAAAAAAGAGATTACAAAATTTGATTCCTGTTTTTTTTCTAACCGTTGGAAACAAAAGCGATATGCCAGACAATGCAACTGGGTAATTTTTGGTTTCAGCACTGGCTTTTCAGGACCCCATGATTTTTATTACAGACTTTCTTTCTTTGGAATAGAAGTTACATTCTGGTTTAAAAGGGAGTTTGTAGATTGAAACGGTTGAAGCATTAATTATTAACTAATTAATAAATAATTAATAATATTATTAACTTTGTTAAATATTTTAAACCAAACCTTCTATTCATGCCTACCGTAACTCCTTTTGATGGCCTTGTCAACTTAAAGCCAGTCGATAACGGCACTACCTATGTGGTCAATGATTTGACGGGTCTCACCCCTTCTTTGATTGATGGATTGAAACGAAGCGGTGATTTAGAAACCACGACGGAACTATGGACACGTACCAAATCCAATGCCTACGAACGCCTTAAAATGGATTTTGAATTGGAGTTGTCTGAGAAACGGGATTTTCGACACGAAATGGCCGAGACTCTCCCACCCGTTCCCGATGCAGAAAACGCTTTTGAATCTTACACGGATTTTATCGGTGGGGTTTTAGAGATGCGTTACAACAAACACACCATCGTTGAATTCAATGAATTAATCATTTGGGCCGAAGATGAGGGAACGTGCGTGGTGGCCCTCTATGACAAAATGATACTGAAAGAACTGTATCGGTCGGCGAACATCAATATAACGCCAGGCATCAACCGCATTGATTTAACTCAAATCATCGGCTCAAAAAAGGTGGCATTGTTCGGTATGGAATTGTTTGTGGGTCTTAAAACTACCGTACGCCTTCGCCCAATGGAATGCAATTTGGGCTTTGGTGGTCCTGTTTGTGATGTGGCGGGCATTTATTCATACAAAGTAGATTTGGATAAAGGCGGTTTAGTGTATGCTGATTTTGTCAAAACTTCTACGGAGTGGCCAGTTCATGTGGGTATTAAAATCGTTGGGGATGTTGACGATCTGATGACGGTACACAAAACGAAGTTGGCCTCAGCCTTCAGGTATTTATGTGGTCATTTGCTGATTGTGGAGCGTTTGAAGTCCGAAAACTTCAATGCGTTCACCAATACGCTGGAAGAGCAAATGAAAGAGCTGCGTGATGATTACCATAAACAGTACAAATCTCAGCTGATTAAGGCAATCAAGACGATTTATACCACCACCGATGATTCACAGGTGCAAGGTATTAACACTGAGCACCAAGGCGGGTTCTTTACGGGGTCTTACGTGTAAAAACTGAGCAACATGACAGTCGACGAGCTTATCAACGAATTATTCGCAATCAAGCAAGCCTCAAATGTAGGTGGTAACATGGAGGTTCAAGTCAAACTTGATGGGTCCATATTTGTTGGCCCAATTGAGATTGATAAAGTCATTTGCAGTGACAAAGAAGCGTCAGTAGCATTTTTGGTCTCTAAAAAGCCATTGGTCAAAGAGTTAAATCTTAAAAAGTAGCGCATGTTCACCATCCATTCCAACCTTTCCCAAGTCTGCATCCAACTGAAAGCGCGCATTGAGAAAGCGGAACGCAATATTTCTAACAATCTCATTGAGGCCGCAGCGGATGGTATGGTGGCGGTAGCGCATCGCATTCAGCAGGAAGGGAAAAACTCTGACGGGACGGTGATGAGAACCAAAAGCCCACGCTCGATTGGTGCCTATTCACGTGCTTATGCTCAGTACACAAGGCTAAAAAAAGGCAGACAGACCGAGCGTATGGATTTCACGATGGAAGGTGATTTGATGAGAAATTACAACATCATCCGTTCGGAGGCCCGAGAGGTGGTTGTTGGTTTTTTGGATTTGGGCATGGCCGAAATTGCGGGTTATCTGGAGGCTTATTTTGGCGGGGCATGGTATTTAAGCCGTGAAGAACAAAAGCTGATTGCTGACAAATTGACTAGACAGTTTCAACAGGATTTACGATGAACATTGTAAGTAAAACGATTCGTGCCAAAGTGCATTTGAGAAGCACCATAGACGGACATATCATCATTGATGGTGTGATTCCTAAAGAAAATGCCAAAGAACTGTTCGGCAAAAACGATGTCGAATGCATTATTCAATTGTCTATGATGGTTCTGGACCAAAATGTAGAGATAGAAAACGAGCCGAGTTTAGGAGGATTTAGCGTTCGTGTACACCCATTTATTTGATAACTGCATGAAAATGAAAGGTAAGTTAAAAAAGTTTAAATGGCCCCAACGGGTTAAAGTTACCGCTGACAACATTGAACAACATAGAGATTATTTGGGTGAATTATATCCCTATCTCAAAGCTTTGTTTGAAAGACGTGAGCCAATAAAAGAGTTTGATTTTTGTTGGAATCCATTTGAGAAAGGCCAATTTTATTTATACTCAATGAAATGACCAGCCTAAAACTAGAAGACATCAAGCCCGAAAAATACGGCAAACTGTGGCGTTTTACTTACAGTGAAAAAGTTAAAAACGTTGATTTTGAATATACTATTTGGGGAAAGACCGAAAAAGACTGCTTGGAAAAATGCATCAAATTCTTTGAACTTAAAACCCATGACCTTAACCGCACAAATCGCCAAAATTGACGATGTAATCAATAAATCAATTACCCGTCGATGTGACCCACCTCAAATAAAATGCGTTCATCATGGGCGAGTGAGTGCGATTTATTCCCAACAGGAAAAACGCTTCATGTTGATTGATAGCAACCTTAAAAAGGTCACCATTGAAAGCACAACTTTTGATTTTCAAGGGGCCCACATTTTGGACAGCGGAAGTCCAATCACTAAAACCCAATACGGAGAATTTGAATCAAACACTTATCGGCTAAACCTCGTGTACATAGGGGTGAGTAGGGTTCAGACCGATTATGTCAAGGTGCTTCAATGCATGGAAAAAATACCCATGCTTGGGATTGTGTCATTTGTGACCAATTCAGAACAAGTTATCAGGGATGATTGGCGAACGCTCGTTGGTGATGAGCGCAATTATATTCCAACCCTTTTTGGGTTTCGCATCAATTATACATTGCAAATCAACCATTTAGACGAATTGTTGTAACCCTCCAATAACCAATAGTATGAATTCAGAATTTAAAAAAGCACTGGATGCGGGACTCGTTGAACCCGTCATGTTCAATGGTGAACATTTTGAAGTGGATGGCGTGAAGTTTTACCAGTTTGTGGATGGCGGCACCAAAATGACCGCTGCACGTTTTTACGCCATGGCCGATTTACAACGTGACCATGATGAGTTGAAATTAGATGGGCCTACCCTTGATACCGCCATTTCGGTCATTGATGAAGCATTGACCAAATGCATGACCATGACAAATGATGCCAATATGCAAGCGGTTTTGATGACGGCCAAACTTCATGCAAACAATGTGCGTCAACGTCGGAAGTATGACATGAGCGTAGAGCGCACTTATGATAACGCCACTGCTTTTCATTTTGCGGATGATGAAAACCCATTGTTGTTTGATGCTGGGAAAGCCATGAGAAACAAGCAATTGTGGATGAAAAACCCGAATGCATTGGATTTTTTTTTAACTCAACCAATCGGGCGTGTAGTAAACTGGCAAATGCTGTACGACTCCGAAGGCCTGAACTTTTTGAGAAGTCAGTTGATGTTGGAGTTGTCGATTTTGGAACAAACCCTACACGACACCGCACTTCTCGGGTTGACGACCGTTACGAGTTCCACTTTAAAATCACGAAAGGAGACCCTCAACGCATTGATTACCTCATTAACCGACCGCTTGAGGATTATCTTGCCTTCGTTGGCACCTACTACGCCGAACAAAAAGAACTTGCCGAGCGCGCCCAAGAAGAGGCGCAAAAAGAAAAAGTAAAGGCCATTCAAACTAGAAGGAACAAATAACCAATTGATACAAAGACTTCAATTATGTCAGAAAAAATAATTGACCAAAACGAAGAAATGTTGGACATGGCCTTAGAGTTGATGGCTTTATCGACCAAAACCGACAATCCTTACGTACAAAAATTACTGGAAAACTTTTCGGTGGGCATCAAAGAAATGGAATCTGATTGTTTTCAATACCCATTTTTAGAGCCAGTACCGATTGACAATGCCGATTTTACTTACAAAGGCAATGGTGATGATGTCATTGATTTGCATTGTAAAACCGTCGATGGCGCTCGGGTGAGTGTATGGCGTTGCAATAATTTCTGGTTTCGTTGGAGGTTTTTGACCGATGGGATGATTGCATTGTCATTGTATGGCATACCGCCCCCATTGATACTCCGAATGGACCCGCATGAGATGGGTTTTAATATCGCTGAATAAAAATAGGTAAAGTAGAAAAGGTTAGGGTTAATTGAAAATCAAAGAGGGGCGTCAATTGATGCCCCTCTTTTTTAATAATATACTTAAAATTATATTTTTTTTGGGTTGCTCTTCGGTGTTTTTAAGCAATTACTTCAAAAAATACAATTGTTTATTACTCATCCTGAAACCTTAAGAGAGGTAGCGGTATCACAACTAAAATCATTATCGACAAGTAAAGATGCAGAGCATCTACTAGCAGAGGGTCCAAATAAGAAAAAAGAACCAAAAACGTCTTTTGATGAAACATTAAAAGGGCTTCTTAACGTGCCGCCACCTAAGAAGGAAGAAAAGTAAATAAACAAAAAGCCCCTGATTAATCAGGGGCTTTTTGTTTATAAAATACAAATTTTAGTGTCTTTTAATGATACTTGACACTTGGGCTTTTTCTTGAATTTTTGAATAAATCTGAGAGGTGTTTTTTCGTTGACCATGCACAATGGTCTTTATTAAGTCACGCTCCCTGGATAATCCTGAGTTACTTGGAAGGGATTCAGAGCCCTTATTTAGTTCCTTCAATTGGTTGAGCGTTTTCATTTTCTTGTGTATTTAGCGGTTGGTTTTTGTGGTTATTTTCTTCTACAATCGGTACTTGAGGTTCAACAGTTGTGTGTTTATCTGGTTCAGCAAAAATGTTAGACAAGGCAAATATAGAAGTTTTGTTTGTTTGCCTTCTAACTAAATGTAACAAATTTTGTTCCAGAATAATCTCATCATCATTAACAAATCTCACATTGATGGTATCTTTGAATATAGCTCTTGCCTCTTCGTAATCAATAACGAAGCCATGCGACGAATAGTCTCCAATCAGCCTTCTAAGTACATTACTACCATCTTTTTCCCTTAAAAGTCTACTTCCGTAATCATCAGCAATTCTTATCGCCCTATTTACTTCGCCTAATTTTAAGGGGTCAATTTGAGCAGAAATAGGCGAAATAATACCAATAGCAAGTTTAGAAGATATTTCTGCTGCAGTTCGAGTGGATATAGTAAAACCGCTTTTTCGCTTTAGACTCATAAAATTTTGCTCAAAAGACTCATAAAGCCTTTCGTTTAATGCAATAAGACTTTGAAGATAACTGAGTCCCGATGTATTTGTTAGTTCGTCATCTTTTGTTAATTGAATGTCTAGGGGGCCAAATTCCCCAAAATCGGACATAATAATTTCGTTTGCGCCAAGCGCCATTAAAGTACCAGTGCTCTTACAGCTTCCAAAAACATATAAATAAAACTCTTTATATGCTCTCTGAATATATCTAACAATTCTAAAGCCCGCATCGGGGTCTCCACCGTAAGTAGTTAACAATAATGAGCAATTTTGCGCACTTGTTTTTGTTTTTTTTATTTCATTGATTAAATCATCAGCAGAACTATCGGTAATGTCACTACTAAGTAAGTAAATATCGGTATCTCTATCCTTAGAAATCTTGTTTACAATCAACTTTAATTCGGTCATATTCATTATTTTACAAATTATGTATATGTTTTAATAAGCCAAAAAAAGTATAATTTTACTTAATGACACCAAAAAGTTATCAAACGGTATCTGTGCGGTACTGTATGAGGTGCAAAAATGCACCGCACTTTACACCGCACAATGCACCGCATAGCGCACTGCAACCGATACCGCACCCAACACCGCATTTTGCACCCATTATATATATAAACCTTTAAAACCTTATAAACCCTTAAAACCTTATGATGACTACGTCATCATCATAGGATGTTGTTGTTGATTTTTGAGGTTTTGCATTTAAAATTGTTGTGTTTTGAAATGCACCTCCCCAGTTGCGCGGCACCCCTCCAAAAAGGGATAAATAACTATTGGGGAGCTTTAGCTTTTACGAGGCACTCAAACTCTTTTCTTAATTGCAGTGCGTCTGTTACATCAATTTCATAATCATCAGCTCTTATGCGAAATCCATCAATGATTTCTTCTTGAAACATTTTTACTTCTTTTGCGTCAAGAGGTATAGCGGTAAAAGCCGAAAACGGAATCTCCGATTTGGTTACCTCTACGTTTATTGTGTAATCTTTGCGTACTATTCTCCGATTGCCAAGGAAAAGTATGACAAAATCTGTCATCGGCGGATAGGGGTTTTCAGATTTAACGCTCAACGCCACTGAGTACGTTGTTATCCCTTTATTGATGGTTTTAACAAAAAACATCTTATTGTCTTCTCCTTTTTCGTTTTTTCTTGGAGTAAAGAGCCTATAGAGATCGTCATATTTATCATAAGTGTATCTTATTGACTTTTCACAATCAATTTGCCCAAATGCCGAAAGAGTTGAAATTGCAACAAAGAGAATCGATAGACAAGCGTTCATTTTAGTGTTTTTTGCAAGTTTAAAAAATTTACATCCCAGTCTCAAAAAAAATATTATTTATAAATTATTAATAATATTATTAATATTGTTTTATATTTGTGCCATAAAAATATTTTTACTCGGGTATTTGTTTTTTAAAAATTAGTCATGCACATTTGCATTGACCAATTTTCACAACAGCGGCGAAAGCTGCCTCCGACGACGTGTCGAGGCTTTTTTGTTGCCTTACATTTCAAATGATACCCTTGAGCGGTGTCGTTGCTTTTCCGTAATCCGTAAAATCGGGTTGCCCTGTTGTGGGATTGGTCGCGGAAATTGCTTCGGCACCGCTTTTTGTTTTGCTATCAAGGTGATAGGTTTATATAAATTCACTGCATTTAAAAGACCAAAAAACAACAATGCAAGAATTAATTAAAGTAACTGTTGCCCATAGTGGGGAGCAGACTGTTTCTGCAAGAGAACTTTGGGGGTTCTTAGAAGTAAAAACCGCTTTCAGTCATTGGTGTAGTCGAATGTTTGAGTATGGTTTTGAGGAGAATAGAGACTTTATGTCAATTTTGACAGAAAGTACAGGGGGTAGGCCATCTATAGACTACGCCCTAACTCTTGACACTGCAAAGGAGATTGCAATGCTTCAGCGCTCCGACAAAGGTAAACAGGCCCGTCAGTACTTCATTGAATGTGAAAAGCAACTTCGGCAACAAGTAAAACCATTGACGCAATCGGAATTAATTCTTCAATCTGCCCAGGCGTTGGTAGATCATGAAAGACGACTGACCACGATGGAACAGGATGTACAACAATTGAAAGCGGTACATGACAGTGCACTGGCACAACTCTCCTACCTGCCGATGTCGGATGATGAAATGCCCGAAGAAACCACACGGGCCAAAGTAACCCGACTGGTTAATACGTATTGCCGAACGATGGCTGTGGCTCAACAGGAGGTATGGAATCACATTTACGAAAAGATGTATTATGTGTACCGGGTGTCGATTAAATCTTACAAAAAGCAGCGAACAAACGAAACATGGGTTGAAGTGGCCGAGCGATGCGGTCATATTGACAAAATGTTTACGATTATTTCGGATTTGGTAAAAAAATCAGAACCTCTTACTCCATCACAAAAATGAGCGATACAGTAAAAATCACCGTATCGCAAGGCGAAGAGGTGGTATTGGAAGCGACCAAAGATAGTTTGAAAGTAGAATGGTCAAAAATACCCTATGAAGAACTGAACTTGCTGTGGCAACAGGTGGGCAGAACACTACGGGTGGAGCGCCAAAGAGCTTATTATCGGAAAGGGGGTGAATCATGTTAGTGCATGACAATGTTTTTGACGAACTCCCAGTGGAGTTGAAGGATATAGTTGATAATTACAATGCTCAGGAAATTATTGAATTCTTTGAGGATTTTGAATTGTACATTGAAACCATGGGTTTCAAACAGGACTTAAACAGAGAGTTTTGGCTTAAACAGCATCACATATTTTTCTTGTTTAAGCGCGCGGTTCGTGTGTTGGGTGAATTGGAGGCCATCGGTTGCTAGAAAAAAACAAATTATCAATACAATAAATACCGTAACAGCGGACTTTTGCTTGTTCGGGAATTCGTTAAAAGTTGGGGGGCCATAGCAATATGGCTCCCTTTGTTTTTAATAATATACCATAAAGACAAATATACCGTTTGATAAATAATTTGTTGCACGAGTGGTATTTGACATGATTTTTGATAGGCAAAAAAATTGGCAAGCCTAAACCATTGCCCTACACATACCATGACAAATAATATGAAAAACCTTCCCCATGACGTGCAAGAGTTGTTTGACAATTACACAGCCAAAGAAATCATTGAGATGTTTGAGTGTTTGGACCTTTTTTTGGTCAATCAGGGCATGAAAGAATCCATTACAGAACAATTTGGGGTACGTTATGATTTTACATTTTTTCTTTTAAAAAGGGCCATTAGAGCCTTAGAACCTCCAAAAATCGTTAAGTCAACTGAAAATTGAAATCTGGGCCTCAGCAATGAGGCTTTTTTATACCCGATTTTTATTATTTTTGAAAAACATTAATAAATTTATTAATATTATTCAATTCCCTTCAAGATGATAGAGGAGCAAGTGAGGTTTAAGGTAAGTGCAGAGTCGGATTTACCTAAAGTTCTTTCTGATTTAGAGAATCTAATTCAGGCACAAGCAAACCTTGGGAGCCAAGGTGATAAGATGTCCAAGAAAATGCAGGACGCTTATCGAACTCAGAGTTTAGCAATAAGAGACTTAACGTCGACCATTCAAGAAAATTACAAGGAAGCTCAAAAGTCAGCCAACGGCCAAAGCGACCTTGTAGGAAGGCAAACAAAAGAGTTTGGGGCATTAGCTGACAGTATAAAAGGTGTCAGAAACCAGCTCCTTGCCGCCTTCGGAGTAAGCGAATTAAAGAGCTATATCGAAAAGATATTTGAACTGACGGCCACCTACCAAAAATATCAGGCAGCATTGGCTGTGGGCCTTGGCAATGAGAAGAAAGCAGCAGAAGCGCTTGAAATGTTGCAACAGTTTGCTGATAAAACAAACTTTACCCTTGATGAATTAGCAGAAACGTTTACAAAGTTCGCCAACCGTGGTTTGATTCTCAGTCAACAGGAAATGGTAAAACTTGGTGACGTAGCCAATGCCTTGCAAAAGCCATTTGAACAACTCGGAGAGGCTATACTCGACGTGAACAACACCGAGCGATGGAACGAACTTGGTATTAAGGCAAAAACGGTTGGAGAAAAAGTTCAACTAACCTTCAAGGGTGTTACTTTGGAGGTGGAGCGAACCGAAAAGGGTGTACTGGGTGCTATCGTTGCCTTTGGCAATTTAAACGGGGTAGCGGGTCAAACAGAAGCACAAGCCAAAACCCTTGCTGGTCAATACTCAACTTTGCAGGACAGTGCAGCTGGATTAGGTAGAACTATCGGCAATGCTATGACGCCCGCATTTATGGCGGCCATTGAAGCATCAGGAGGTTTTATAAAAATCATTGCAGGTTCAGAATCGGCCTTTACCAGAACAGTTACTTATTTAAAGGCGGCAACGGCGGCTATTGTCACTTTTATGGCCGCCACAAAGGCAGGGGCAGCGGCAATGGTGGCCAAAGAGTTGGTTATAAAAGGTTATTCATTGGCAATAGGAACTTACAACCTTGCAATGGTAGCCGCTAAAGGAACCGTAGAAGGGTTTACACGCGCCCAGATTGCAAGCGCAGCAGCTGCCAGAACCACATGGACCGCATTAGGTGTGACACCCATTGGCCTATTGGCTGGCGCAATAGGTGTAGCAACTACAGCTTATTATGCATTTAAGGCGGCCAATCAGGAGGTTAATATTGAAGTTGATGCAGCTACTGAAAAAATCATTAAAGAAAAGGTGGAATTAACTGCGGCGGTAAGTGCCGTTCAGGGATATTCAATTGGTACAAAGGAGAGAGCAAAGGCCGTTCAGGAGTTAATGAACAAATATCCCAGTATGTTATCCTTCATGGACGCTGAAACCGTTAGTAATCGCCAGTTAAATAAAGCCCTTACAGAACAAATAAAACTTCTTGATGCCAAAATTAAATATTCGGCAGCGGCGGCGACAGCCGAGGCGATTTACCAAAAAGAGGTCGACGCAAGAAAGCAACAACTGGAGGTTATTATAAAACTACGTGGCGCATATAAAGACCTATCGGACGCCTTCCCAGACAACGATAAGTTTATTGCAGAAATCGAAAAGACTTACAAAGCTGAGAACGCCCGTGCCGCATCGCTTCAAAACTCAACTACTGCCGCTGTAAGTGCAAGTTGGGCGACGATGGCATACAGTAAGGAGACCGCCAAATACATGGATTTGCAGAAGGAGACAACAGCCTTGCAAACCCAAATGACAACAGCAATAGTTGAAAAAAGTAAAGCCAGTAGCCAAAGTACAAATGCGGAAACTGACGACATAAACCGTCAAATAAAAAGTTTAGATTCTGCCCACAAACAAAAGAAAGTTAACGACGAAGACTACAAAATGTCGCGTCAAAAACTTGTTGAAGAATTAAAACGACTAAACGGAGAAGAGGTAAATAACAATGACGATACGGTTAAAAAACTGGGAAAGGGCCAGGATGAAAAAAAGAACAAGGCCATTTTTACCGCTAAAGAGATAGCAGTATTAACCAAGAAAATACAGCAAGACTCTATTGAGGAACAGTTAAAATTAATCGACGCTCAAGTCGAACTTAATATTGAACGAATTAATCATTCAAAACTTACCAAAGAACAGGCCGAAAAAGCCATTATTGGGATTGTTGAAAAAGCCGAAAGTGACAAAGCAAAAATTATTTTTGATAATCGAGCGAAAATAGAAGCTGTAGAATTGCAGCACAATGGTAAGATTGTTTCTATGAGCAATGAAACTGTTAAAGCCAAACAAAAGGACGAAAAAGAGTTACTGGAGTATATTCAAAAAGCAAAAAAAGAGGAGCAAAAAATAATTGAAGAAACCACCAAGATAGAAAAAGAGGGACGTCAAGAGGGTATTAAAATGGCGCTTGATTACCTGTCAGCCCAAGGGGGGGTGTTAGAGGGATTGGGAAAGGCCACAAAACAAGCTTTTATTGATTTTGACTTATTAAGCGGCAAATCCCAGCAGTATTTTGCCCAGCAAAGGCAAGATGCGGAGGTTGCAATGAATAGCGCTAAAGTATTCTTTGGCGAAACCTCGAAACAATATGCTGATGCTCAGGTCAAATTTGCTGACGCTAAACAAAAGGAGATTGAAGCTAATATAGCCGCAGGTAAAGCAAAGGTTAACTTTTTAATGATGGCGGCCGAAATCATTGACACAATCAAGGGAGCAATTGTGGGTGGTATTGCGGAAGTCAACAGTGCCATTATAGACATCATGATTAAAACCCGTGATATTACAAAGCAGTATTACAATGATATGATTCAAATTAACGAATCAAGTTTAAAGGCTGAATTAGAAGCATTTACTGGGACCCACGAACAAAAAACAGCAATAATGGAGTCGTTTTATGAAAACCAGAAGCGACTTGTGGAGGCCCGCGATGTAATGGATGCCCAAATAACTTTCAATGCTCGTATGTTGGAGATAAACACCGACACTACACAGAAAATATCAAGTGCGTGGGATTTAAGCAAAGGCCCATTGGGGCCGCAAACGCTTTTCAAAGTGCTTTCCGCTTGGAAAGACCACAACACACAACTTCAAGCCGTAGCATTTGAGCGTGAGGCATACGAAGAACAGCTACGCCAACAACGTATACAGCAAGAGGTTGATGCGGCTCGCCAGATCAGAGACGAAAGAATTGATGCCATTAAAGAAGCCTTTGATAAGTATAAAGTAAAAATTGAGGCGGAAATTGAATTGGCAGAACAGGCCCGAGATACAAAGGTTGGCATTCTTAAAGAAGAACTAGACGTACTCAAAGAAAATTATCGTCAGGAGGTTGATGCAGTTAAAGCGGCTTATGATGCTGAATTGTCAGCACTTAAGGACAAACAAAGTCAGGAAGAAACGGCGTTAAGAGCAACGTATGATCTAAAACAAAGTTTACTTGCCCAGTCCACAAGTGATGAAATCGAAGCTATTGCCGTTCTTGACCGAACCAGAAACGAAGCACTTGAGCGGTACAGAACGGCAGAGGTTGCACGGTTGACCGCTACCCGTGACCGCATCTTAGCCACATTAACTGACGAAAACGAAAAAAGAGCCATCACAGAGGAATATAGCCGTCAGATTGCGGCCGTTCATACGGAGGTAGAAGATGCCAAATTGGACAAAACCAAAGGTGTTACCTTGGCAACCAAGCAGCTTAGAAATGAGGAAAAAGAAGAGTCTGTTCGGTTGAAAACTGAGGAAAAAACCGCAATTGAAAAACTGCAGGATGATTTTCAAATCAAGTTTAAGGATTTGGCAGAGCAGCGCGATAAGAAGCTGGCAGACATGGCAACCGAACAAAAAACGCGGGAGGAAGCTTTGAATGCCAAAATCGTAGAGATTCAGACCGCAGCGGCCAATGACATTAAAAGGTTGAAAGACGACATCGCCAATAAGGATAGACAATCCAATGATGCCATGACTTTTGAAAATCAGAAGTACCGAAACTTCGTCATTGAATCCAATCGTGCCATGCTTGAGAGTCAAAAAGCCATGGCCATTGCTCAACTTAGAGCGGAAATTGCCATTCTCAAAGGGAAGCGGAACATTTTCAATAGCGGCCGAATCAATGCCGCTATCGGCGATATTGAAGGTGCAATACGTGAATTGGAGGGGGTTGGAGCAACACCAGTCGAATTGGGCGATGCTTTTGCGGATAGAATCAAAAGCGGCTTTATCGCCCAAAACAAAAACAACAAAACGCCTTTCAACTCTGACACCATGCAGGCGGTTACGGAAGCGTTTGACCGCAGCGGCAATGTAATCACGCTCACTTACACCGACGAGGATAGGGAGTTTGTGGCTTATGATAAAAGCGGCAATGCTTTCAAATTGAGAAACGCTTACGGTTTGGCTGAAAAAACGGGTGAAAAATTCTTCAAAGGTTCTGAATGGGTAGATGGCATTGGTTATCCAGAGGGTATTGATACCGTTCCTGCATGGCTGACCAAAGGGGAAAGGGTATTGCCGACGTCGCTCAATGAGAAATTGGGGCCACAGGTCAGCAATGAAGAATTGGTGAAGAGTTATTTAAAATTGGATGAATTGAAACAAAAATTCGGCAGTGTTAGGATTGAAGAGTTTGGTTTGTTGAATTTCGATACGGGTAACCGGGTAGGAAATGTGATGGATGTAAGGGTGTTGGAGAAGAAAATGGATGAATTGATTGATGTCATCAATTCAAAGCCTGGTTATCAAATCAACGTCGACGCCAATCATATCACCGTGGGTGAGATTGGCCGCAATGAACAACATGTAACATATTATGAAAATATTTTCAATAAATAATTTAGTAAAACATATGACCTACTACCCTGATATGCCTTTTTTAGAGGCTTTGTAGCCCTACGCACAAGGTAACCCTTCACGTTGGCGGACTAAGGCGATACCCTCGCCCAGAATATTTTGTGCGGCATTGTAATCCGCATTTTGGCCGTGTCCACAATTGACACATTTAAAAATAGATTGTGTGACACGATTCTCTTTGGCAATGTGACCACAGGCGTTACACATTTGACTTGTAAAATGAGGCTTAACTCGTACAAATGTTTTCCCGTAGTTCTTGCATTTATATTCAAGCATATACAAAAACCTACTCCAGCCTGCGTCATAAATATGCTTTGACAAATTGCCAAACTTTATCATATTTTTTACCTTCAAATCCTCAACAACAACTAGTGAGTTTTTTTGGACGTATTTAATGCTTGTTTTATGCAAAAAATCCTTGCGAGTATTGGTTATCTTTCTATGAAGTCGATTAAGTTCAATTTTAGCCTTGGCATAACCATTGCCTCCCTTTTTCTTTCTTGAGAGGGCGCGACGCTTTATTCTTAACTTCGCTTCATATTTCTTTGTGTGCCTTGGGTTTTCAACATAACAACCATTGGAATCCGTTAAAAAATAAGTCAATCCCATATCCAACCCTATTGCTTGGCTCTCGCTTACAGGGTGAATATCTTCTGTTTGACTTTCAAAATCAACACTTATAAAATATCCATTGTCTTCTTTTTTTATTACAGCCGTTTTTAGCGTACCATTTGGCATACGGTCTTTAAACACTTTAACCTTGCCTATTTTTGGTAAATAAAAACCGTCGTCAGATGTTTTTTTAGTATTAAAAACAAATATGATTGATTTATATTCATCCTTTTTAGCCCATTTTGGAAATCCGCCACCCCTATAAAAACATCGAAAAGAGTTATCTAACTGGGTTACTGCCCTTATGAGACTTTCGGAGGGAACTGCTTTAATCCACTCAAATTCTTTTAAAGCGGGAAGTTGATTAATTAAATCAAATCTAGTTAGGTTTACCCCTTTTTGATAAGCTGTAATTTTGGTCTCCTTTGCCAGATTGTAAACAAACCGACAGGTGCTTATCCATTGGTCAATGGTACTAGCCTGTATTTTGGTTAGTTTCAACTTGTATTTATAGGTTCTAAAGACCAACATTGCTTTTTAGATGTATTTGTAATTTGGGGCTTCCGTATTACAGGAAGCCCCTTGTATTTTGTAACGGATAGCCGCACATGCGGTATTTATTGTATTGTTAATTTGTAACGAGAGGCCGCCCAGGCGGTTCTTATTGTATTGAGATATTGATATTGAAAAAACAACAACACGTTATTGGTGTCACACCCTATTGGTTACAACTTTTGGTCTATTGGGCTTAGACCATGATAGGTCATCATTGAATAAATTGTGTATGAATACCCTGCCCACTTCCGTCCATACCAGATAATGTTTTGTAAAACTCTTGCCGTCTTTTTCATAATGATGAGTTTTGAGTTCTGCCAAATTGCGATGCTGGTATTTGGCATACAATACGTAATGCCCGTTGTTTTCGTACTGCACCCCAGCTTCTTTTAATTTTTGATTAAGCATTTTGGCGGTCATGCCCAATTCTTTAGCGATGGTGGTAACATTGATACCAGTGGAGGAAGTCAATACTTTGTCCACGTATTCGGCTTTGGGAGCCAATTTTTGTATTTGCTGTTCTTTTTCCACCAATAGCCGATTGGCAATTAGTACCGCATTGGATAATATTTCAACGTCGCTTTGTGGTTTGGTCAACTGTCCGATCAATTCCTTGCTTCTCTTTTCATATTGAATGAAGTACTGCCGAATTTCTTTGCCTTTTTCGCTTCGTTGCAACATGGCAATCTCTTTGGCGGTGTCAATGGTAAGGTGGTAGTCGTCAATCTCCCGTTTGGCTCCGTTATTGACAAGTGCAAAGTTTTTAACACTTGTAAAGTCCTGATTTTCAATAAAACCATATTCAAACATTCGGGAACACCATGAATTGAAACGCTCGGTTACTTCAAGAAATGAATGCAAATCTCTTGCACTCACCACCTCCGAGCCTTGCCCGTCGGTGGTGATGTTGATAAGATGTTGCATGATTAGGACTGTGATTTTCTGTATTGTTTCTGAGCAGCCTTTACAATCTTGTTATTGATTTTTTTATCCAAATCTTTCATTTCAGATAAGAGAGTCAATAACTGCATAGCCATATTGGAGTGCATGGCTTGTGTATCAGCATGTAAGGATAAAAAGGCATCGGAAGCAAAAGCGGCTTTGAATACAGGAATCAGAAAATTCTCATAGTCCTTTAGCCTGCCCGCATTGAATAATAATTGGCTTTGCAAAAAGGCTTGGGCGGCAATGTCAAAATGTTGTTTTTTGTCCAACATTGACATCAATGTGATAGGGTTGAATTGAAATGGCGAATCCCCTTCCGATTGATTTTGTTCAATAAGCGCACTGAGAGCGCTTGGTTTTTCGCTTGAATTTTGTTTGGTTTGCATGATAAACTTTGCGTTTAGGCCCCTTGTGAATCTTTGGTCGGACAAGCAAGGGGTTTTTATTGGAAATAAAGTTAACTAGTATAATACATTTAACTAAAAAGATAAAAAAATTATTTTTTCTTAAAATCGGCAGGCAATTGGCTTGTATCAATAAACATGACACCGTCTATTGTAATAACCTTTATAGTACCCTTCTTAATAAGTCTATATAGATAGACTTGGCTATAGTTGTACTCGTGAGCTATAGACTTTACCGTTTTTAAAGTATCTAAATTCATATATTTAGTTTCATAGTGTAAATGTATAATACAGTTAACTAATTTGCAAACAAAATTTGAAATATTTTTTCAACCTTATGCGTACACAGAGGTAAAAAGGTAGAAAAGCCTCTAAAATAGGTAGTAAGCTGAACAATAGGAAGATGACAGTTGACCGCTTGATAACTTTTTTTTTACAAATACGTAGAATTGCTAAAAAAAGATCTTTAATAAGCATATAAATAGGAGATTTAGTATAAGTAAATTCAAAGACCACCGCTAATAAAAATGAAAACCATACTTCAAAATAAAAATCTAAGAAAGAGTTTTTTAATAACAATTTCTCTGATATTAATTCTAATACTCGTAATACGTTTTTGGGTACTTCCAAATTTCGAACCGGAGCTTTTGCCAGGTGGAGTTATACCAAAAGATCCTACATGGCTGGCTATCATAACAAAATTGCTTGATAGTATTTTTGTATCATTATCTGTTACTGTATGTATTGGGCTTTTTCTATTCTATATTGAGCTTCCAGATGATGAAAAAAAGTTTGAAATAATAGAATCATTTAAATTAAAGGAATTATTTGAAGGAGAGCGCAATGATACAGATATCTGGTACTTTAGTGGCGGGCTCGGACGCCATACAAGAGTAGTGACAATTCCAGAACTTGCAAAAATTTCTCAAAAAACAAACCAACATAAAAGTATCAAAATACAAATTATTGACCCAGCAAATGAGATTGTATGCGCAAATTATGCAAACTATAGAAAAGGATTAAATTCTGCATCAAAACTTTCACAAGAATGGACGGTAGAATTTGTAAGAAATGAATCAATAGCAACTATTATTTCAGCTCTGTTATACAAAAACAAATACCCATTACTGGATTTATCAATATGTTTAAAAAATAATTTCTCTACACTCAGAATAGATTTAAGTACTAAAGTTGCTATTATTACTAAGGAAGACTTAAAAGAGCCTGCATTGATATGCCGTAGTGGTTCTTTTTTATATAGAACATATAGAGAAGAATTACTCCAAACTTTCAAGGAATATAAGCCAATAAATACTGCATTAAATTTCCCATATAACATTGAAAGCATAAGTATTCAAGATGTAAAAACAATGCTTGAAAAGTTAGATATTAATATAGATTTAGAAAATGAGACAATATTAAAAGTTTTAGAAATAATCAAAAATAAAATTAACCCATATGAATAATTTGTTTTTTGAAGAACTCAGAAGTGCATTTTTAAAAAAAGACCAAAACTTGATAGCTGAAAAAATTTCAACTTTATTTCAGGAATTTAATCTAAATAAATATTTAGATGGAAAGACTTTTTATCATCCATTAGGATTTATATACGCAAATTTGTTTCAGTTTGAGAACAAAGAAACAATTAGAATGCACATCTGGAATGAAAATTATTATTACATAGAACCTTTTATGGATATTCATAACCATTATTATATAGTAAATAGCTTTATTTATAAGGGTTGTATAAATAACAATATATATAAAGTAAACCCAGATTTGGAAGATAATTTCTCAATTTTTGAAGGGTCGTATACAGATGCGGGTGATAGAATTCTAAAAAAAACCAGTATGGGTATAAATTTATCAATGGAATATACAGAGACACATTGTGAAGGGAGACTGTATCAAATACAACGCAATACAATTCACTCTGGAAAACCATTAGACAAAAGGACAACTTGTACAATTGTCTTCACCGAGAAACCAATGAATCCAAACCCACTTGTTGTGGGAGCGATTAACGGCAATTGCGAGTATATTTACACAAACAAGCCTGTTGACAAAGAACTTTTAACTCTTATTTTGTGTGAACTTAAGTAGATTAATATATTTAGACAGACTAGATTGTGATAGGTTTCAAAAAGGCAGAACCATCATTTACCTTTATGGAAATGATGAAAGTAATAACTTATATTGTCTGATAATATTTCAATAATTGTCTAACGATATCGAAATGTTTGTAAAGCATATGATATCAGTATATTTTTTAAGCCTGAATGGCAAATGAATATTTACAATAACCTACTAAGGTTAAAACAGAGAAAATAATTACATGCTTCATGTGGTGTATCAATATTATATTGATTAGCAGAAGCATAGCATATTTGAATATCTTGATTTTCAAGGCCTGCTATTCCAACTGCGATAGTAGAAACTTTATTATTCAATGGTGAAATTACAATATTATATTCATTTCGATACTTATTGTGTATCTGACTAATAATATCTTTTGTATTACCTATATTTTGGCAAGAAAATTCAAATTCTTCCAAAAGAATTCTTTTGAATTTGTCCTTAATCAAATCGAATTTTTGATTTGAAATTATATTTAACTCACTGTTAATGGAATGCTTTTGTGAAGGCTTCCCTAAAATTAACTTAAATGGCTCAAATGATTCAATAATTCTTTCTGTTCTTTCTTCTTCAAATCCTGTTAATACAATTAATAATAGTTTTTTTGAAGGGGAGTGCAAACCAGAATATCCGACTACAGACCTAATATCTCTAACTCCCTTAGTAAGCCATAAACTTTCCTTTGATTCTGAATAACTTTTGGCAGGAGTATACACTAACAGAACATTTAATTTCCTTGAAACACTTTTATTTGATAATACTTTAATCAAGATTAGCATAACCTCTCTTGTAAAAGTTGTAATATCAATTACAACTTTTAGTTTATCATTTTTGAAATTATTTTCTATAAATTTACTGATGATTCCATTATAAATTGAAAAAGTTTCTAATGGGTTATTTTTCGGGTAAACTACTATTTCTGTTTTAGGAATATTTTTTTTTACAATAATTATATTTTCATATGAAATTTTGTATGTCTCATCTAAATGAAATACGTAAGATTGCTTTAATTGCAAATCATTTAAACTTTCACCTAATTTAGTAGATCTTCTTTCAAATCCAGAAGAGAAGATAAACAAGTCAACCTCACCGACGTAATTATTTATATTATTAACTTTCATATCATGCTGATTTAATTCTCATTTTCGAAAAAATTCAACTGAATAATATCTCTATCTCCAGAGATATCTTGTGTAATTTCTTTGATAAATTTTTTAGGATTAGTTAGGCTTAGTTTTAAAACACTACTATTCATAAACTGATAACCTTTAAAACCAGTTGGATCTAATTTAAAATATGGTGCTAGGGTTCTGCTTAATATGTACAATCTTACCCGCCCAGTACCATTTTTATTGCCAATAGTACTTTTATGTATATAACCATAGTGCTCAGCTAAATCAAGAATTTCTTTTAATTCAATATCGGGTGAATCATTTAGAGCTACAGAAAAAACTACTCTTTCTGCTTTATTTGAAATAAATATCTTGTGAAAAATTTCTCCAAGGCTTGTTATTAAATTATAAAGCTTATCAGCTTTACTTAACACCTCACCTCCACTTTTTTTCCCATGTAGCTCATGAATTTTAGCAAATTCGTCTTCTAAAAATTTTCGTGAATAATTTTGTATTACATCATCTTGGATACTGTCTGGTATAAATTCAATATCTAATACACTATATCTGGCAATTACTTCTGAAAACATAATTGAAGCTGGCTCAAGAAAGTGTCTAATTATTCCTGATGATATATCTACTAAATTATCGAAACCAGCATAACTTAGTGTAGAGCCAGATCGTTTCGATTTAAGAATTTTCATATATTCAGATGATGCATATCTTCTAGCTGCATCACCAGCCGCATATTTTTTAGAAGCACTATAGTTCTCAACTCTTAATTTATTTTTTATTTCGTTAATTTCATTTAATTGTTTTTCATCATTTGGAAAGAAAGCAAATGGGTCTATTTCTTTTTTAAGATAGGTTTTTAAGCGTTTTTTTACAATATCATTAATTCTTTTATAATAATTATTTTGTGAGGTTGTATAAATCGTGGCAATGTTTACTTGCGAATAGTCATGGGGTGAATCAATTGTCTTATTAGTTGTAGTTTTAAAACTTTTGTAGTCTAATTGAGTTGAAATCTTTAAGCTTACTTCATGCGAAGTTCTATATGAAACCCAAGTATTTAATATTTGCGTTTGCATTTCATTTAAATAGCCTGCATCATCAATTAAGATAAAGAGCGGTTTATTTTGTGGTAAGAATGGAAGTTTTTTTAATTCTAATAAAATAGGGTATAAAAAATCCAGATAACTAAATAGCGGACCATAATAAGAAATATCTACAAACAATGACCGTTTACAATATATAAGACAATCTCTGTATATTTTCTCTAATATTCTAATTATACAGTTAAGACAGTCTTTAGAATTTTTAAAATTTGTATTGTACTGCGATATATCGAAGCCTGAAATATCTATGTACCATAAGAATATTGATTTATAAAATTCATTAAATAAGTCAAAATATTGATCTATTTCGCTCTCGAATTCTTGTAAACTTTTAAAACATTTTATTGTAATAAAATTTGTAAGTAAATGTTCATTTATAAAAACTGCTGAGTTCGTATTTAAAGCACCAATTTCGTGATTATTAAGCTCTGTTAATTTTATTGGTGCATATAAAGAAAAATAATCTAAATCAGAAAGTTTGCATTTATTTTTAATTTTTTGGCAGTCAGGCATCATAAATCTGAACATCATACTTTTGCCAGAGCCTCGTGGACCATTTAGAAATGTGTGCCCAAATTTTGGAACCTGATAAAAGTCAGTAAATACATCAACAAATAACTCATGAACGTCCTCTGCAGATATACCTTCAGGCGTGCTCACTTCAAATGGATTTTTCATTCTTTTTTTTTATTATTTTAGATATATATTCCCCATCTATTTTAACACTACTAATCCATAATGTATCACAAATACTGTAAATATCGCTACTTCCTAACAAAGGATAGCCATTCTCTTTCAACTCATATGCAATAGGTGGAGCTATTTCATCATGATCTTTTTCTTTTACCAAGTTTATTTTTACTTTCACTTTTGTAAATCTACATTCATCTGGCAAATATCTTGAACAATAAAGCGATTCCAAAAGGGTCTTTTGAGTTCTGTCATATATTTCATTTATTAAATATTGGTCTATTATATTATTGCCCTTTTTTACTTTATATTCGTTTTCTAAGTAAGTATCTGTAATATAAAAAATCAAAGAAATTTCCCTTCCGTTTAGTTGTAAACTGTTTAAACTAGCAGAGTATAAATGATATATAATGCTTGTTGGTAAAATCTTATCTATTTCTAATAAAAACTTTGAAGCTCTAGTTTCATCTTCTGCAAGTTCATCACCCAATCTTAGAAATGCAGCAAGCAACTGGGGCCTTATAGTTTGATGGCTTAAATGCATTGTCTGATAAAGTTTATCAATTGGGTCATTTTTGCCACCATGAGCTTGTGCAATATTTCCTATCAATGTTTTCTCAGCAGTGCTAAGTTTATTATTTCTATCAAATTTTGCTAATAACTCTTTTGCTGCTTTTGCATGTTCAGCTCTACTTGCTATTAAATGTCCTGTGTCATGAAGTTGAATAGCCATTAATAAAATAAAAAGCTCATATGGAGTTATATAGTTTTTTGTTTTAATGTCAAATGTAAATTTAGGGTCCATACATTCCATAATTCTAGACACTCTTTCAATGACCATAGCAATATGGTCAACACCATGGTCATTGTAATAGCCTTCTTTTTCTATCTCTAAAATTTTAGTTTTAACTTCAGGGTGTACATTTTTATCAAAATCTTCTTTAAAATCTTCATATATTTTAGTATAATCCTTTCCATGTGGAAATTCATGCTTCTCTGTTTTAAACTTTAAAAATTCTGTTTGAATATTCATTTTTTAATTTTTATTTGAGAGCTTGATTATTTGTTCAAAAATTGCTTTAGCAAGTAATGGCGGCACTGCATTTCCGATTTGCTGTTGGATATGCATTAGTGAACCTTTAAATAAGAAGTTATCTGGAAAACTTTGCAATCTTGCCGCCTCTCTTACTGATAGGCCTCTGTTCTCGAATGGATGAATTAACATATTTTTTCTATAATTTGCGATTACAACTGATGGTTTATCAGCTACTAATCTTTTATAAATCCCACTATGCGTATTTTGAATTGTTTTATAATTCCCCATAAGTTGAGATGGTATGGCGCTCCAATTCTGCCCTTGTCCAATGTGTTTATATCTTTCTATTACATATTCCTTGTTTTTTGAGACATAATTTTGAAAGGATTTTTCGCTGTTTTTTCTCATTATTCTTGTATAAGAATTTAATATCTTGGTTTTATATGGCAACTCATCAAAACTATCTCCATTTACAAGCGTTGGTAGATCATAAATTGCTTCATAAACACTTATTTTCTTAAAATGAATTTGAGGAAATTCAAACTCTATATTTTTTCTGTTAGCAACTAAAAAAAAGCGATTTCTATTCTGTGGAACACCATAATCAGAAGCCCATAATATGCTTGATTTGGTACTGTAACCAAGGTAGTCTAATCTTCTCTCTAATTCGTCTACTAAAAACCCTTTTTCAAAATATTTAAAACCTTCAACATTCTCAAAAACTACCCATTCGGGATTTAACTCTTTAACAAATCGCAGATATTGTTCAAATAATAAATTATTTGGATTTTCAACATTTTTAGTTCTGGTATTTGAATTTGAAAAACCTTGGCACGGAGGTCCACCAAAAAGTATAAATGGCACATCATTAATTATTTCATTTGAAGATATTTTAGAGATATCTTCAACAATGACTTTAGAATTAGGGTGATTTAGAGCAAAGGTTTCAGCTGCATGTTTATTATTTTCTATAGCAATTTTGACGTTTATTCCCGCCATACTAGCCCCCATACTCATTCCCCCAGCACCACTAAAAATATCTACACCTATAAATTTATTGTACTTTTTCAATTTCTTATGGGATTATTATCTTAGTTCCTAATGTAGATATATACTTCTTCCAAATTAATAAAAAAAATTAATATGAACACTTTGCAATCCTAAAAGTAAGATTAAAAGGTTTTTTATTGATTTTTCTACGCACTCCCATCAAATAGTTTTCAAGCGGTCATTGAAGGTATGCGACACAGCTAGGGAGATGTATTATTGAGGTTTATTGTGCAGTACGTTTTTGCACCGCACATATGTTAATCATTTACTTTTCCTCCTTACTATGTTTTTTCTTCATCAAATAACACTGTGCAGTTTCACCATTTCTAAAGACCGTATAGGTTTGAACAAATTCGTAGCCATGTTTTGCCAATAAATTCAGCGCATCAATAGCCTTAATATCTTCAATTGAATTGCCGTTTTCATCTTTGTCGAGAGCATCTATCCTATTTTTACCAAAATCATAGAAAATTACCCTTTTGGAGTCCTTCATTGGCTTTTGGTACTCTACAAACTGGATATACTCCAATTTTGAATCTCTCAAGGGTACACCATTGACGGTTTGGGCATTAGCAGCAATAATTAATGAGAAAAAGAATCCAAGTGTTAAGATAGATTTCATTGCTTCAAAATTTGGTTTTGGGATTATTAAACAGCATCTTAAATCTAAGCCATTTCCTCTGTTTTTCTAATGTATTATAAACTTTTAGCATCCTAAAACCTACTTGTATTGTTCTAAGTTTAATTCCTATTAGGAAATGTGTATTTTTGAGAATATTAAGCAATTTATTAATATATCATTATAGATTAAAGCTTCTATGGCTAGAAAAGCTAAAATCCCCACTCCCGAACAAATGTTAAAATCTGTGTATGTGCGCACAAAACAGATTCAACAGGCAAAACAAGTCGAACGTGAATGTGTCGTAATTTCAAAAGCACAGGCCAAAAGAATATTTCAAGCGCTGAACACCGTCACGTTGTACCTGCATCAGCCCGAACACGCGCGCGCATTGCAAATTGAAAGAATCATTGGTGTACGTGACACGCTAGAGCAGGAATTTGAAGAACAAACAGGCAAATCTATTGACGCATGAGGAAATATTTGGACAACGTTCCAATTGATGAACCGCAGGGAATGGCGGGTTTATATTTGGAAAAACCACGCTCAAACCGATTTGGCGGGCAATTGCGGGTAAACATTGGGCGGGTAAAAAATGTCGGCAAAGCCAGAGGCATTGGGGAAATACAGATTATTGAACCAGTAGCGATTGCCATTTTGAGTTCAGCTTATGAAAAATACAGTGTTGATGCCAGCGTGAAGTTTCAATTGGAGGACAATGATGGCTCTAAATTGATTGATTCTGAAATCAACATGTCCAATTTTCGGGACAAACCCGATGGTTGGAGTGTAACGCTTCGGGACAGTGGGGATGTTGAAACATTGGATTTGCAGGCTGATACGGTTGTAAGCATCACTCCTACTACTGAATTTGAATTGAAGCCAATTAATTTGGCTCAGGCGGTAACGCACACCATCAATCCTGATTTGGCAAGGGTGGCAAGGAAAACAATAACCTCCCAAAACCCAACGCATTTTCCAGCTTGGAAAGCGGCATCGAGTAAAGCGGATGCCACGGGAACGCCCCAAAGCGTCAATGATATTTTGAAGGAACAACCTGTGTGGGTCAACAGTACTGGTGATGAAAAAAGGGTATATGTCACAGCTCGTTTGAGCATTGAACATCGCAGTTCGTCGGCTTTATCGGGCCAAATCATGTTGTATGTCATTTCAGGAGTGGGCACAACCTCCTACCCTATTGTAGATGTGGTGTTGGGTTCAACGCTAACCTCCGTGACTTACGCCATTGAAAAAGAAATAACGGTACCGCAAAACGGGCAGGTGTTCATCAAAATCAACTATTCGGGTTCGAGTTTTGACTATGAATTCAATTACCAAGATGATTCTTATTTATGCATTAACCCAGACAACACCGTTCCTTCATCCACCGTAAAGGGGTTTTACGCCATTGACGCACTTCGTGCCATTGCCGCCAAAATTGCGCCCAACTTGGTGATTAAAAATGATTTTGTGCCACTTGAAAGCATGTGGATAACCAATGGCTATAATCTGAGAGGGGTCAAACAGGATTTAAAAGTAAGCTTTGGGGCTATATGGGATGATTTGAACAAGTTGTTTAATTTGATGATTAACCGGGTTTCAGAAAATGAAATCATAATCGTTTCCCGTGATGCTTACATTGACAATCTGGATGATGGCGTGTTGATGCAAGATGTCAATTATTATGAGTTTGGGCCATCATCTTTGTTGGTTTCTAGGGTTCGAGTGGGCTTTAAAAAATGGCAATCTTATACCCCAACGGGCAATGAGGAAATTTACGGCAATGAAGATTATTCAACGGGGCTGACCAAAATAGACAACATTTTAGATTTGGAATGCACAACATTGTGTGCCAGTGAAAAGTTGATGGAAGCGGTAAGAAGAAAACAATTTGAGGTGGGTGGCGACCGCTCGGACAAAGACGAGGAAAATGATGAGCAAATTTTTGTCAAATCCACCTATGCTTTTCCCATTGATACCCATCAACAGTTGAAAAATTGGGGAGGTAGGTGGTCAGCTTCCAATGTTATTTTAACAAAAACCAGCGGACGCCCCAATAATTTAGCCCAAAGCATACAATACACTTCAAAGCAGTTCACTGGACGAGCAGTCAAATTACAGGGTAATTTAACTTCAAGGCAATGGGTCATACTCAGTGACACCATCACTTTTTACGCCCGTAACAGGAAAGTTAAGGTGTTTATCAACAACGCTTCATACAGGCCTGGGGCGGCGGGCAGTGGGTCAGATTTCAATACAATCATTGAGGGTTTAGAGCTAAAAATATGAATGATTTTATCATGGTGCCGATTCTTTGCAATAGCGAAGAGGCTATCAAATTAAAAGAAATGGGCATTAAGGTTGATGAAGACCGCGAAAACGAGTTCCGCGCTTCTTACCTGCGCAAATCAGCCATTATCGGTTTTTATCCGCTCTCCAATGGTGGGTGTAGCATTGAATTAATCAACGGTACCGCACTGGAAACCGACATTAAATTTAAGGACCTTGTCAAAATAATGTTTGCATGAAAAGATTCGTCAATTTTTTACAGTGGGTCACGGATGATGCTGAGGCAAAAATCAAAAACTTATACCATCCCCTGAGCAAAATAAAAACATGGGAGGCTCAAAAGGGGGATTTTTGGCGTTTGTTGATACACAAATCTATTTTGAGAGGCGTCGAGCCCCGATTTGTGGAAGCGAGAATTCTTTCATGTGACATGGATTGTGGGGTTTGGGATGGGACATTCACGGATACTACCAAGCGGGCGGTGGTCAGAAATCAGTTTTGTGAATTGTATGTAGAGTTTACCATCAAAATCAACGGTATATCCACGGCCGAAAATTACAAACAATTTGCGCTGACCCGGGCAAATGGGGCGGTTGTGTTGGATACCGTGAATGTAACCGCCGCGACCGCTGAGGAATACGCGGTCAAAATCAAAGAGTTTTATGAAGGGTATCAATACACGAAAGTGTTTGTATACCGTCGTGGGACGCTACTGACGATTCGGGCATTTATGAATGATAATTTCAGATTTGTGGATGAAGAATTCTCGCTCGGCATCGGTGATGTGGCTACTCAAAACACCAATAACCCTTCTTTGTTTGTGGTTTTTGCGGGTACGGTGAATTATCCCGCCCGAAATAGCTGGAATGTTGTCATTGAAAACGTGGAGGAAGGCAATATTTTCGAGTTGAATGATGCACGATACGAAGTTGGCGAGGGCGACACGGCTGAATCGGTGAAAAAAGCGTTGATTGGTGACAATGAAAGGTTCATCATTGATGAATCAGAAATCATCTCGATCAAAACCACGAAGGGTTTTCGATACGTCACCAATACTAACCGTCCCACTTTAGAACTCACATACTTTGATACCGTTTCTAGCAAAGACCGGTACATTGTGACGGTGGGCAGTAGTGTTCGGACAGGAAACACGTATCAAATTCAAGCCAGCGGCAAACCTTTGGTTTCAAAAACCGCACTGGCCACGGACACGGCTTCCACCATCAAGGCGGCATTGGTGGCGGTTTCGGGGTATTATGAGGTGACGGCGGGAACCGTACCAACCTGGGCGGCCATTGTGGGCAATGAGAAAATAGAGAATTTAAATGAGCCATCTTTATCATTGACCGACTTACAAACCATTGCGGCCGAGAACAAAGACAAATACCGCATCGTGATTGGCAGTGATGTAACTAAAGGCAATAAATACGTATTGGGTGATGAAGTATACATTGCTACCAGTGCTGATACCGCCAATACGGTCGGCATTGCTTTGGGCCTTACCTCGGCGGTGGATTATGTAGAAATCAAAGAGGGTGGAGAGCTTAACGGGTATGCTGTGAAGGGCAATAAGTACACTGATGAAGACATTGCCGACATCGTGATTGTGCAACAACCCAGAGTATTAAGGTCAAATCAATTGTTTTTGGAGATTGATTTTGATTTGGATGCCGACAAAACTTACTGCATTCAATTGGCAGATTGGAAACGAGATGTGGTTTTGGGCTACAGTAATTTGATTGATGTGGTATTGGACTCCGATGAAACTAACATCGTTGAAGTGGCAGATGAATTTGAGGCGATGGATTATGAATATTTTGAAAGAACCACTCAAATCATGCGTTTGCCCGTTTACCTGCGCACACCTTTACAACGTTCATCAGAAAACCGAACGAAACTTCTTGATGGTGGGTACCGACGCGCCAACACCACTATTGAAGAGACTACCCAGCTTATCACCCACGCGGAAGATGCCAATTTTCACGAAACATTGGCCGCGTGGTTGAAACATACCTACGTTTGGATTAATGATGAATCCTATTTTTCAGAAGGCGAATATGCAGAAACCATCGTGTCTGAATTGTCAAGAAAGAAGCAAGCCAAATCTAACTTGGTTGTGCAGCGTGAACGCTCTAACAAAACAACATACTTCGGAATAGACTCAAAGCCAACCGCTTACGGTACAGTGTTGTTACATGGGTTTTCTCATGGCTTAACTATTATTTTGAAAAACAATACTTTCGAGCCTGAATTGCAGGAAGGTAAAAACGTTTTGCCCGCTGCGGAATACTGTCTAATTGTCTACAATGACGGAGACGAAAGAAAATTACGGATTGCACCAGGTGGTTATGAATTGTGGAGCGGTGTGGTGCCAAAGCGGTCACTTGTCAGGTTTGCGAAATTGATGAGAGTGGAAAGCGGTCAAACGCTAGAAATTCAATGTGAGAAAGTGGCCGCTTTGTCCGTAAATTATATTCAGGAGTTGGAAGGTCAAACAGCGGAGGTGATTAGCTATGTGGATGAATATTTTGAATCGACTGATTTCAATGATGACTTTAACAATGACTTTAATTCGTAATTTTTTAATCATGGCAGTTTTTCTGCCATTTTTTGGATATGGGCAAATCATAAATGAGTCCATAGTACGCGCCTCCATTGCCAGCAATATCCCAACAAATGCCAACAAACAAATCACAGCCGCGATGTTACGGCCTGTTTTGGGGCAAATAGTCACATTGATTACCAATGGTTCAAATGGTGTTGTGAGTGATTCATTAGCAACGGTTAATTACATACCTTTTTTTAAGACCACAGGTAAAATAGCCAATTCGCCTTTTAGAGTTGCTTCAAACAATGTCGGATTAGGGATAAATCCTGTGTATCCACTTCAAATACTGGGCACTTTATCAGCTAGCCAATTCAGAGTTGGTAATACAATAATTGCAGATACAACCGCTACCGAAACTCGGCTTTATCGCAGAAATGGTAAAGTTGGATTAAAGTTAGGAGGCAGCAATTTTACCAACCACTATGAAAACTATATTCACGTTTTTAGGCTCCAAGATTCTGGAGAAGAATTTGCACGTTTAAGTTATAATGGCGGGTTAGAAGTTCGTGCTTTAGGCAATAGAACACTTTTTCAAGCTGGGTATATAGTGACCACGGATACGCTTGGCACATTTGTACCATCATACTCATGGGCAAAAGATTTTACCTTCGCCACCGACCCAGCCGCCAACTATCCTACCACACGGATGGTGATAAAAGTGAATGGGTTGGTAGGCATTGGGCGAACTACGCCCGTGTACGGCCTTGATGTGGCGCGCTCTTTTCGGGCTGACTCATCGGTATACTTGGCCACAATTGCCGCTAACCGAGTCGGGATTGGTAATACTTCGCCCGTTTATAAATTGGATGTAACTGGAGATTTAAGGGGCACTACAAATGCGTATTTTGCTACCAGTTCGGGGCGCGTCGGCATTCGTCGCACGTCGCCTACTTATATGCTAGATGTAGCGGGGACGATGCGTTCGGATTCGAGCACTTATCTGGCGACTTTGGTTAATACTGGTGTAGTGATTGGAAGTACGGCTTATATAGGGTATAAACTAGATGTGGAAGGTTGGACTCGAACAAAGGCCAATACTTTTCTTGCAACCGATGGCGGTGATGTGGGAATTGGTACTACTTCGCCTACCGCAAAACTAAATGTCGTGGGCACTACCCTGCTTGATGGCACAGCAACCCTTTCTTCTTATCTCAACCTACCAGTATTGGGTAGTGGTGCTGTTGCGGCGCGTGGGGTTGCATTTCAGGGCAACGAGTATGTAATGGGCTATGGGACAGAAGGCGTGGCAGGTAGCAATATCATTGGACCCGTTTACAGCAGAGTCGACTATGGCCCTTATTCTTACAGGTGGGGCAAACACACGGGCGCGGCACTCTTGGCGGATGGCTCGAATTTCACGACTCAGATGGTACTTACGAATGCAGGGAATGTGGGTATTAACGTTCCTAGTCCTAGTTTCAAACTTGAAGTTGCAGGAACAGTAGGTATTAGAGATGGTCTCGGCGTTCAGGTGTTTCGGGATGGTTCTAATTCTATCAATAATCATCTCTATTTTGCCAACACAGCTAACAATAGAGCTTACAATTGGCAACTTAACGAAGACGGCAGCGCAGCTACATTTTGGGGTTTTACTACTGGTGTAGGTTGGAATAGACTGATGAGTGTCAATTCTAATGGAAACGTTGGTGTTAACGTAGACACACCTACATCAAGAATCGACGTAGACGGAACTGACGGCTTTAATCAAATACGTGCCAGAAAATCCGCTACCCCTTCGGCAACTGCGGCAACAGATGGTAATACAGGCAACATAGTTTGGGATGATAACTACATCTATATCAAAACATCTGCTGGCTGGAAAAGAGCAGCATTAAGCACTTTTTAACATGGCATTCGAGCAACTTGCATACATTATCGGAGGGGCATTTGCGGGTAGTACTCAGGTGCAGGTTCAGGCTGTTCAGGCAAATGGTACGGTGGTTCGTGTTTATGAGGCCATTTTTGGGGAGTATGGTGGTTTTAACGAACTTGGTAACGCCACGTTAACGGCCAATGAAGCAACGGTGACATTGAATCGGCCATTGGTTGAAAATGAGGCTATTTTTGCTTGTGTGATTACTTTTGGCGAGAAAGTGGGCGGTGCGAGTCAAGTGGGACCCGCTGCGGATTTGCCAACAGGATGGAAGTTGCCTGACACGGTTCAGGTGGGCGAAGATACCATGACGGCGGCTGAATATACCGAAGAAACGGGTATTGAATTGCCTGCATTGTATGACCCTGCATCCATCAACCATACGCCCGTTTTCCCAAACAGCGGTATTGAGAAATTGACCGAAATCGGCTTTGATTTGACCGAAAAAATCAATGCTACAGGAAGTTCTGTTTTGACGGTTGATAACGTCAAGAATTGTTCATTGGGGTACAACATCAAATTTGATACCGATGCGGCCAGTAACATTCATTCAAAAACATATTTCGCGGGTGGTGTTAAAACGATTCGGGTAACGGACACCAACAATGCACTTCGTTTTTGTGAAAAAACCTACACTGTAACGGTTCCGACGCCTCCCGCGCCAACTAGCGAGATAAGCAACGAGAGTTACACTTTCAGTTGGGCAGGTGCTTTGTTGGGCATTGAAGTTTTTGCGGATAGCGCGTTTGCGTTGGAGATGAAAATTGACGGAGTCACGGTGGGCCCTTATGTGGACATGAGTTTCAAGGGCGCCAATAGATGGCAACGTGGGTACGGTGTTCCCCAAGGCCCGGGCACTTACACTGTGACGGTTCGCAGAAAAGCTACACCGGGTGATTTTAAGACATTTCAAGCAGTTTTATCTTAATATAACATGGAACCAAAAACAATTGAAGCACCTGCTGAGGAGGGAAAAGCGGTCAAAAAGCCCATTTTTTTACACATTGCCAACAATGACACCTTTGTGTTTGAATGTCCGAAAGGCATGAAAACCGTTTCGGGAACATTCAATGGTGAAAAAACGAGTGGCGTGGTTATTAACGGTGTGGCTCATGTGAAGCTCACAAAGGCTTTGCCTGAGACATATACTTGGGAATTAGATTAATAAATTTATTAATATTACATTTTAAACGGCAGAGGAGAGCGGTATGTTGACAGATTATTTAGTAAGTGATGTGGAAGCCGTTGCGCTTCGGCAATCTTTGAAGGTCAAAGCACCTTCAAGCAAATTTATTGCCATGGTACTTGTCAATAAAGGCAAGTTTCCGGGCATCGGCGGTTCATACACGCCAGATGGAGGCGCGCCAACGGTAGTAACAGCGGGTAACATTGCATCGTTGCTGCGTGATTTGGCGTTTCAGGGTGGCGCTCATTTTTTTGGCAACGGAACCATCAACGGAACACGGCCCAAGCCCACGGAAGTAACCGAAGGTGATGTTTACGGTACGGCATTCAAGGCCAAACCAACGGGTGAAATCCAAGTAATGCCCGAATTTACCTTCAAACATTTTTTCAGAAACATTCCTTTCTTCAATGATTTACGTCGTAATGCGCGGGGTCGTGACATTTATTTGTTTACGGACAGCTCAGTAGAAAAGATTGATTTTGAAACCAATCGCCCCATTTTTGAAGCCATCGGACACACTATCACGGGAGAGCGTGAGCGCACGATTTCGGGCTCTTTCGCCATTTCTTACAATGATTTGAATGGTGAATTGGTACCAGCGTTTGGTATCAATCTGGAGGATTTAGAGTCTGAGACAATGGTGTATACCTTCGACACGCCTTCAGCGCTCGTAAACCTTACTCAGCAAGCGGGTTGCGCGGGGGATTGCATCACATTCAACCGAACTGCGGCTGGTACGTGTGGCTTTACGGCTGATGTGGTAGAGGCCAAAGGATGCGGTAAGCATTATTTGTACTACAATGACAATGAAGCCTTTCCAGTGGGCGTCACGGGCAGTGTGAACCCATCTACGGGTTTAATTTCATTCACGGCATTGTCGGCCGGTACTCACCGTTTCACTCACGTTTTTGAAAATGAAGTGGGTGTGTTTGGCTATTACTGCTTCAAAATCATCGCATCAGCTTAATTTACCCCAATAAGGGCAGGCTAACCACCTGCCCGCTTTTCGTGATTATGTTACAACTTTCGCAAATCAAAACGGTCTTGGAGCGCATAACCATCGACGGCAAATTGCCGCGTGATATGTGCCATGAGTATTATGAAGCCTCCAAAGAAATCAAGGAGGATATTGCGAAAGTTTTCGGTGATGAATACCCCGATTACTTGAATGTGAATCGTCCGCGTGAGAAAAAGGACCAAAAAACGTACCGCTCCAAGATTTACCGCAACACTTTCAAGGGGTTTCGGGACAAACAGATTGGGCGGTTGGATTACATTCCTGAAAGTGATGATTTTAGCGTGGTGTGGCCACAGGGCAAGCAGGCCAAAAAGTTGATGGAGTTTGATAAAGGCAATTTCAATGAAAAGTTAAATTTTCAAGATTGGTTTTTTGACTTCGTCAAAACGGAGTTTGTGGATGACCCAAACAGCGTTTTGGTATTTGTGCCCGAGACTATCCCCGCTTCTGACTCAGAGCCATATTTGCCGAAAGCTGAATTGATACCTTGTGAAAACGTACTTCAGTTTAGAAAAGGCAAATACTGTGTATTGCGGTCGATGAAGGAAGTAATGGTCAAAAACATGGAAACGAGCAAAATGGAAAACAATGGCCTGTTGTTGTATTTTTTTGACCACGAAAGCTTCACGGTTGTTAAAGAAACTTCACGAGCGAGCCGTGACAGAGCGCTGAAAAGCACCTTTGAAATTTGGGGGCTTTCGCGTGAATATGCGGTTGATTCTACGGAATTGTTGATTTTTCAACCCTTCATGCATCATTGCAAAGGGATGCCTGCGCGCAAAATCGGCATGAAAAGATTGAAGCAAAACGGCAAAGGGGAAGAGTTGTTTGCTTCAACAGTCACCAATGCTTTGGAGCATATCAAAGATGCGCAGGCTCGTTACAGTGACATTCAAGTAGAGTTCAACTACCATGTCAATTCTCAGGAATACCGCGTGGCCACTCGGGTATGTCAACATGAAGAATGTAACAAAGGCAAAGTACCCGTTCGCAACAAACAACATGAAATCATTGGTCACGACACTTGCCCGAATTGTCAGGGAACTGGCTTTGACATTGGCGGCTCGGCGCTTGATTTCATTTTGTATTCAATGCCCAAAAAAGAAGGGTTCACCGACAACGCTTCGGGCAGTGTACCACCAGTACCTGGTGGATTCATCCCCCGCCCGATTGAGTCAGTTCGGGAGCTGGTTGCCGAATACAAACGTAAAACTGAAGAAGCTTACGCGGATGTACACATGCAATTTCACAACCGTACGCCATTGGTGGAAAGTGGGAAAAGCAAGGAAGTTGATCGTGAAGAGTTTTACAAAGACTCCATTGTTTTGGCTAAACACCTTTGCACCATGTTTCAATGGGGGTACAACACGCAAGCGTCGTATTTGTACGGGCTGATGGGTTATGATGAGCAACAATTGCCGGCGGTGATGACGCCTTCTCGGTTCATGCTTTCGGGCTTGGAAGATACGAGAATGGAATTGAATGAAGCCTTGCAAAACAAGTATGATTCAATCGTGACGGGCATTGTTCAGGCTCGGTATCTGGAATATCAAACGGGTAAAGAGTCCAAAGAATATAAGCGGTACAAAACGCGTATGGAATTGGACCCATACCGAGAAATGCAGACCACGGAAAAGGTGTTTCAGTTTGGTTTGGCAAGTCAAGTGGCGGTAATTGGCAGTGAGAGCCACAAAGCGTTGGTCAAGCAATTTATTTTTTCATTGCAATTCAACAGCTTATTGGATGAAGCTGAATTGCTTTATCCTGATTTCTACAATCGCAGTTTACAGGATAGAAGGTTGATATTGATGCAATTGAACGAGAAATACACCGCCGATATTCCATCAAGCATGGGTATACCTATAACATTGGACACGCCAGTTGACATCAAAAACGCTGAGCAGGTATAATGGAAGAGTTGGAAGAATTACAGGCATGGGAAGAGCAGCTATCTAAATGGCTGGAAAACCTTAAAAAAAGAATCATTGCGGTGAATGCGGTGGTTTTAGAAGGCCTGTATGAATACGTAGACCAATTTGATAACACACTTAGCTTTTCTGAAAACTTGAATGTTTTGTTGGCCGCTCAAACCCGATTGCCATACATTTTACAAACTTCTGGTTACGGATTGTTGGTCAATAATTTGGTCAGTAAACTCGGTGAAACGATTACGAAGTTGGGGGATTATTTTCAAAAAACCTTCAAATCGCCTGAGCAAATAAAAAGAGTAACGGACTTGTTTACAGCATCTTTGGCTAAGGTCAAAGAGTCTCTTTTGGGGGAAGGTTTACAAAATGGAATGGTGGGTGAAATTGTCAAAACCTTGCAATATCATGTGTATTCAAAATCCACAAAAACGATTTTTCGTGAAGCGTTAAAGAAAACTTTGGGCGCAAACGGCCAACCCGTCAAATACCTGACGACCTATACTTCAGATACGCTGTACCAATACAGCAGAGCGTATACTGAGGAAGTGACCAAAGAACTGGATGTGCAATATTATTATTACATGGGTACCAGAATTGATACCAGTAGGGATTTTTGCAACGCCCGAATGGGGAAGCCTTTTACAAAAAAAGAAGTGCAAAGTTGGGCGTCGTTGGATTGGAAAGGCAAAATACCTGGTACTTCAAAATTCAGCATTACGATGTACGTAGGTGGATATAATTGCCGACATCGAATCGTGCCGATTTCCAAAGAAATGTATATCAAATTGGGTGGGCAAGTGAGTCAAAAAGCAGCATAATCATTCATTTAACCAAGAAATAACACTATGGCAGGCTTAACCAAAGAACAAAGAGCGCAAAGAGCGGCCGAAAAATCCGCTGTATCGCCCATTACTTCCGAAACTGCGACCGAACCAACCGATTCGGGCGAGACAACGGACAATGAAGTGCCAACCTCGGAGACAACCGATTCGGAGGAAACCGCGACCGAAACAACCGATTCGGGCGAGACTGAAACGAAAGCAATTGAAATAATCAATCAACCCGGCAGTGAAGAAAACAAAATCGACACTGTCATAACCACAATCACAATGGAAACAGCAGAGGAAAAGAAAGTGCAGAAGTTTTCGGAATTGACCCACAAAGACATGTTGGTCATTCAAAATACCAATGGCAACAAGCAGGCGGTAACCAAGCGTTATTGGGAAGAGTGTGTGGCGAGTGAATTAGACCGTTTGCAGGGCATCATCCTTTTGGGCAAATACGTCAAAGATTCTGACCACGAAGATGGGTATATCATTGAAGAAATTGAGGATGATTCTGTCGTAGAATAAGAATCGAAATCTTTTTTGAAGGAAACAGATTAATAAATTACTTAATATTGTTATTTTACGTACCAAAATGGGACAAAAACTCGGAGCATTCTTCAAGAAACAGCTCGAAAAAGCAGGGGCATTTAATGCCGAAAAACACAATTCAATCATTGAGAAACTCAATGACCTCACCGAAGACCTTGATGACTCGGAAAACAAAACCTTGTCTGAAACCTTCGTAACTCTTGCAGAAGCAAAGGAGCATCCTGGGCTCAAAAAAGCATTCAAGGATTCATTGAGAGGTGAGTTAAAAAGTGAGTTTCTCGACCCCGTAGACAGTGAGTTGAAGCCGTATGAAGCTTTGTTGGACGAAAAAAACAAAGATGAATACACCAAAGCGGATACCACTTACAAAAAACTGAAAGTGCTGACCAAGTTTCTTTCGGAGCGCGCGGGGGGTGATGGAAAAGATGCCAAAGCGTACAGAGATGAGCTTACCGCTTTACAGGCTCAAATCAAATCGGGGGATTTTGTCAGCAAATCTCAATACGATCAAGTGTTTGGCAAAGTAAATTCCGCATTGCAGGCAAAAACACTGGCGGATGTATTTGCATCATCAGTGCCTAAAATGTCAAAACAAAAGTTGCAAGACCCATACGTAAAAGACGACTTCGGTTCTCGTGTAGAAAAGTTGATGAAAAAACGGGGATGGGTTTTTGACCACGAAAGTGGTGAATTGCGTAAAGAATCGGCTCCCGAAGAAATCGTCCTTCTGGAAGGAAGCACCGAAAAAATGACGATTGAACACCTGCCTGATATTTTTTACAAAGAATTTGAGGATTGGGGCGCAAAATCGGACGGTGGTGGCAAAGATGATTTAGAAGTTGAACGGAAAGGTCCTAACACTTCAAAAGATTCGACGCTGGAGAAAAACCGTCAAAGAGCGGCGGGGCTTTAATCCCGCGAAAAAAGTACGGTGTCATTAGACACGAAGGGAAAGGAATTGCGAAAGAGAATCTAACGACACAAAGAAAATGGCGAAGGACATTAATTTTAGTGCAGGTCGGTTGGTATACGTAGCCATCATGCACATTGTAAATAATACGTACAAATTTGGTTTGCACGGCACGTTGAAGGCGTTACGGGACCCATCGGTTAAACCCGTGATTGACGAAATCAACCCCGTAAAGGCGATGGAGTCAAAAACGGGTAACCGTACGACGAAAAAGTTTGATACTGGTTCTGGTTTGCCTTATTGGAGTGTGGTAACCAACTACATGCCTGCTTATGCGGCCACTGGCCGTAACACCCGTTCTAAAACGACTGGTACCGCCATTCAGGGCAGTTCAAACATCACTGTTGACTTCAATTTGCGTCGTGAATACACCTTGAATTACTCGGTGAAGGATGTGCCATCGGAGCCAGATGCATTGAAATACATGCAGGACATTGTAAGTAACAAGGTGGAGGTGTATGGTGGTGCAGGTGGCGCAAAGTATGGTGATATGATGGCCAAACTTGGTTTGGAAATTTACCGTACGATTGACGAGACGGTGTTAAAGCCCGTCAACTCGACGACTTTGACTTCGGCCATTGCAGGTATTGGCAAAAATGCCGCTTATCCTGATGCAAATACGCCAACCGCCGCCGCTCCTTGTGTACCGGTTGAGGCCTTCACTTCTGATGGTAAGGCAACGGAAAACCTTTTGGAAGCCTTTCAACAAACGATGTTGACCAACCAATTGAAGGGTCGTTTGATTGTGATTGGTGGAAGCCGTCTCTCCAAATACATGGCAAAACAGGGTATCATGGCCATCAACGCAGCGGGTGTGGATTTGGCGAAAGCTTACGCATTGCTTCCGGTGCTTTGGTATTATGACCCTGAAATTGACACTATTTACGGTGCCAACAAAATCATTGCCTTTGATTCTGGCGCAATGGGCCTTTGTGCTTTGCCTGAGCATGGTCCTGATGGCTTTGTGAAAAATGGTGAGTATGCTGATACTTACTACGGTAACATGGCTGTTCGTATCGAGCAATCGGCTTTGGACTCAAGCATTGCGGGCAATGGCAATGACACCTTTGAAATGGATTTTGATTTCACCGCTGAGGAAACGACTGACAATAAGCGTTATCCCGTGTTGGACATCACTCCTTCTTTGTTGTATGGCATTTACAAACGGCCAACTGGCTTCTTTACATCTGTATCTGGTAACATTTTGAAAGATGTTACAGGAATCTTCGGATTTGAATTGACGATCGCTGCGGGAGTATAATCCACGGTAGGGGTGAATTCTCACCCCTACTTTTCAAACCTTTTGTATGAAACATCTACTTTGGGCCTTGTGGCTCATTTCAACAATATCTTTTGGGCAAGTTGTTATTGAAGGTAATGGCCAAAAAGTCATTTTACCCAATGGTAAATACACCATCACCGTTGGCAAACAGTCTGAACCAGAAACTCCAAAGCCCAATTTGCCAGATTGCGGATGCGGGAAGCCTGATTTTGAGATTTTATCCGTCACCAAAAAGCAGGGCTCTAATTACGAAGTAAGGTTCGATGCTTGCAATGTCAGTCCCTTGACTTGGAATGTCGCAAACAAAGCGGCTACCTTCCCTCCTAATTCATCCGTATTTGAAATTGACTTGACGGGCGTAGTGCCAGGTGAATACAATTTGAAAATTACTTCTACTGGCTGTAATGGGAAGGCAGAAAAGAAGTTTTACGTTGTTGGCAACGGGGTCATTGAGCCGCCAAAAGAACACTCCAACCCTGACGAAAACACAACTACCACGCCCGAAATTGTGTATTTCAATTACGACGATACAGGTGCGAAGTTATCAGAAATCGACTTGAAGGTTGAGCGTGGCGTTGACGAAAAAATATACCTAAAAGACAATGGAAGGGCGCCTTATGCAGCTCGTTACGCAATCAATGGGTCTGTCAATCGCTTATCGGCAAAACAGCTATCTAATCAGCCTATTCCTGCGGGGCAATGGATTCATATTGTCAAATTTATCGCCGACGTAGACAACATCAACACCAGTGGATGGCTTACTTCTACGCAGTATTCTGGCAGGCAGGATGTGAAATACGCTAAAAGCTACGAGTGTACTTTTTACGTGGAGGATGGAACGCGGCCAAATTTGAAATACACTCAGCCTCTTTGGGCCAAAGGCGTAGGCGTTTCGGACGGTCTTTCATTGTCGAGAACACCAAAATTTGTGCTGAATGGAAAACTTTACGGTTGTGAGTCTCGCCCCGAAAACGAATCTGAAGAGCAGCTTAGAAACATTTCATGGGCGCTTGGAGAAAAGGCCTATCAACTCATTTACGCTGGCGACGTAAAGCGGCTCACCGACCAACTAGGCAAGGGTATCACTCAACTTAATGACAGCGAAATTGACAAAGCGGCCGATATGTTGGCGGCAATGTCGAACGGTAAAAAATACTTTGCGGTGGATTTTGAACCTTCCGACCCTGAAAAAGACGGTTGGCGGTGGGATTATGACGCGGGAAGTTTTCGAACTACCATGCAAAAGCTATCCAAGCGCATTTTTGACCGTCATGGAAAGTATTTCTATTCATGGATTGGCAAGGGGAATCAGTTTAGTTTTCGCGGAAAATCCTTTGAACTGGATGGTTACAGCAATGATAGTTGGGGTAATTCTCTCGACACTTACATTGCGCTGCATGAAAACCCGTCTGAAATCACAAACGTAAACCTTGCGGCTGAGCCAATCACTCAAGTAGGGTTTGGTTACAATTCAATAACAATTTCCTCGGATATAAATCAGCCAGCGTCCCGTTGGGTATCACCTTCTATGTGGTATTTGCGGTTCTTGGATGTGGTTAACGTTCAAACGCTCATTACGCCAAAATCAAACAAACTACTGGCGTTTATTTGGCCGTATGAAGACCAGCCTTCGGATGCCAAAAGAACGCCCATGACGCGGTTCAAATTCGGTCAAGGTTACATAAACGTTCAAGATAACCGGGTGCAATTCGCCCATAATTTGGTTCGTGATGCAATCATAACCTACCTGTGCAATCCTCGTGTTGTCTACACTCAGTATTGGATTTTTGGTACGAGTTACAACCCGGGCAACTTGCTTCGGTGGTCAAAAATCAATGAGCGTCTTTCTTGCTACTCTGAAAAAGCGGGTGGCCACTACGTATCCACCTACAAAGGCCCCGACAATCCACCCTGTCCGACCACGGGCGGGGATTATATTGGTAAAGACGCGCTCAGCGTGTCGGCAATGGTTCAAGCTCACGAAGTATTTGCCAATCACCTGCAAAACGTTTGTGACGGCTCACAGGTGCGGGAAGCCTTTAACTTCGTCAGCTTCAAGCGGTCGGGGGTTGAATCGGTTCCTGTTCACAAAAACGATACTGGAGAGTTTGCGCGGGCTTACAAATACCAACAGCCTTGGGCGCAGGTTTGGCGAAATCCTAACACTGGAAAGCGTGTTTTGCTCTATCAAGACACTACCGCTGAGGCTTTTGAGCCTTGCTCATTCACCGTCATTGTGGATGGAATGCAGATTACACGATCAGTGAAAGGCAATGAATTATATTTTGAAGTGCTATGAAAAAGATACACTACATCGTGGGGTGCTGCATTTTGATTGGGGCCGCGCTATCAATTTCATTGGCTCTAAGAAGCTGCAAACTGAATGAATACGAAAAAATTCAAAACGACATTAAAGCCAATGAAGCCGACATTGATTCCTTACAAGTGGTTCGTGAAGCGAACAACAACACTGCTATTCCTTTTTCTGACAATAAACGTGACAGTGTGCTTCAGTCAGTCAATGCCAAAAATGGATTCAACCTTCGCCACAATCGAGGGAACGCAGGCGGAGATAGACAGCGCCCTAAAAATCCTGAATGACTACCCTGATTTGAAAAGTCAGTACGAAAAAACTAAAAAAGTACTGACCGACGAACGAAAGGGGTCAAACATTGAGCGTGCCGCCATTTTGGAAGTTGTTGGCTTGGAGGAATGGGATTACAAAAAGGTGGTCAAGCGGATTAAAAAAATCAAACGTCAGCTTTTTTGGAGGCCTGTTTTATATGGTGTCGGCGGTACAGCTTTTGGTTTGGCGGTGGGCTTTATCCGGTACAACCTGTAATCATTACCCTACTATGAAAACGGAAAGTGTCTTTTTAAAATCAACCAACCCCATTAAAATGAGTATTGCAATGCAATTAACAATTTACGGCCTGTATGGCATTTTAAAGATTTTTGAAGGAATTCCGACCTTCAACGTAGTCTTGGGTTTTGTAGGGTCTGTTTGTACGGTGTTTCTGGTCAAAATGATGGCGGCGGCTTCGGGTAGCGCATCTGGTGCCAATTTGTCAAAAACAGTTTCAACCAGTAGCTTTTGGGTTAACACTGGTATCGGCTTCGCCTTTTCGCTGTCTCTATCAACTTCGGTTTTTGAATGGCTCTCCCCTACTCGGCCTTGGCTCGACATTCACGCGGTGTACTTCCTACTTGGTTCTCTCGGTGTAATTATTCTTCGCGGCACAACTAAGTTTTTCCGCAGTATTGAGGAGAAAGCTGATGATGTTGGCGATGCTGTAGGAGATACAGTTTTGGATAGGTTCAGGTCAAAGAAAAAGGATTCATCAAGAAATGGAGGCGATAAGTAAGTACATCACCTATGCAAAGGCGGTATGGAGCGATACTGCGATTCGTCGCGGTATCGTCAATAAGCCTGGTACTCGCGAAATGCGCGCAATGAAACTTGTCGGGGAAATGATTCATACCGTTGTTTCAGACCATTTTGGCTTTTCCATTCCATTTGCATCGTTTTTTCGCTCCAATGTACTCAATAGAATCATTGGTGGTTCTGCTAATTCTCAACACGTCAAAGGGGAAGCGATTGACCTTGATGCTGACGGAACATCAATTACGAACGCTCAACTGTTCTACTGGATTTTGGAAAATCTAAAGTTCGACCAGCTTATTTGGGAATACGGAGACAAGCAAAATCCCGCTTGGGTTCATGTAAGCTACGTTGACCCCACAATTAGAGCTAATCGAAGGCAAGTGTTGCGAGCCATAAGAGTCAACGGAAAGACCCAATATATTCCATTTGTAAAAGCACAACAATGATACAATTCAAAGAGGCAACTAGCTTCAGGGCCGGAATTGTAATAACAATTCCAAATGGGGACGAATTGAATTTGCTATCCATAGAGTTCCGTGCAAAGAACTCTATGGCGCTACTTGCGAAGTTTTCTACCGAAGACAATACTATCATCCGTATTGATGACAACAATTACTATTTCGAGTTTTCCAATACAATGACACTCGGAAAAGCGGGAGAGGGTACGTGGGAAGCAGAAGTACATACTACCCTCTTAGGAGCTCAAAAGTCTCTTGAATATGAATATAGAGTCATTCCAGCGACTGCTAAAATATCAGGCTCAAGCCCAGTTTTTGGCAGTAACTACCGTCACATAATTAACCTGTTCTTCGTAGAGGAAACACCAACTGTCAGCGAATTTGCGGGTAATTTTATTCGCCTAACTGCGGCTATTGAAGCTGAGGCCGCACGCGACGCCGCCGAAGGGTTCGCACAAAGTGCCGCTAATGATGCCGAAGCAACCGCTGCCGACCGTATTGCGACAGGAGAAGACCGCGTTGCAACAGGAGAGGATGTAGTCGCTACGGGATTAGACCGAATCGCAACCGCTGCCGACTGTATAGCTACGGGGTTGGATAGAATTGCGACAGGAGAAGACCGAGTTGCTACGGGGCTAGACCGTATTGCTACTGGAGAAGACCGCGTTGCAACGGGAGAAGACAGAGTTGCTACGGGATTAGACCGTGAAGCGACAGCAGCTGACCGAGAAGCGACGGGGTTGGATGTCGTCGCCGCTAATGCCGCCAAAGACATTGCTGTTGCCGCCGCTGGAAATATCCTTACGCTTGTGTCCTTTACAGATGCAACTATCACAATGGGTATCGGTGGAAGTGTGCAGATTGAAGAAGGCCCCAGCGTCTATCCAAGTCTTAATATAACCTTCTTATAGCTATGCCAACACTCAACGAGGCGATTGTGCGCCAACAGATTAATACAAAATTTGCGGACAATTACAGCAAGGCAATCACAGCGCAAGATGCTAGAGAGGTGGCAAATTTACTTGTTGACTACACAATTGAACGAAACTTCCTTACACTTATTGAATACACCGACACTACTATAACCCTTGCAGTGGGCAGCAACGTAGAGGTCGAAGAAGGCCCGTCAATTTATCCGAGCTTAAACATAACTTTCTTATAATATGGCAGAAACATTTGAAGTTTTAAGGGCCGAAGCATTAGGACCCATAACCGCAGACCTGACCGTTGCTGCCAATGCCGCAGGTGCCGCAGGTGCATCGCCTTTTGCTGATGCCGCAGCCGCAAGCGCTGTAATTGCATCCTCGGCCGCAAGCGTGGGGTTGGCAAATCAATGGTATGGAATTGAATGGGATACTGCTGTTTCTTCGTCTGCTTGTACCCGTATCGGCAACCTAAACCTGCACGTTGCATCACTGGGCGCAGTTCGAGGTCTGCCAATTCAGTCCAAAATGCGCGGATGTTTGCTTTCTGATGCGGGGGTAGTGAACTACTACCTTAATCCCAATGATTGGACAAAAAAGGCGAACGGAACCGCCGCTGTTTTAGATGGAGCCGACGGTATGGTGATGGTGGAAATACCTGCACACTACGCAAGGTTTGAGACCGAAGGGACGAAACGCAGGGCAATGATTTCCGAATTTGCTCTGCCTGGCTTCACACTTGTGCCATCCAGATACATAGGCGCGTATGAAGGAGCTGTACAGCGCAGTGTATTGAAACTTGCTAGTGTTGTGAACACCACAACGGACTACCGAGGTGGCAATAACACTTCAGCATGGGATGCAGAAACGCGGACATTGCTTGGTAGACCTGCCACAAATATCACGCGTACCAACTTCCGAACCTATGCGCGTAACCGGGCCGCTGGCACGAAGTGGAATATTACGACAATGGATGCGTACATATCGCTTTTTTGGCTTCGTGCGATTGAGTACGCCAACTTCAACACGCAGCTTGCCTACAATGCAACGCTTACCGCCGAAGGCTACCGTCAGGGCGGCTTGGGGGACGGAGTTACGACCCTGAGCGGCGCAACATGGACAACATGGAATAGTTCTAACCCCTTTATTCCATGTGGGCAAACCAATTCAATTGGCAATTTTACGGGTACAGTTAACTATGTTATGCCCGCCGAGTACGGCACGCTTACGGTATCTGTGCCGCGCTATCGTGGTATAGAAAACCCGTTTGGGCATCTCTGGAAATGGTTGGACGGAGTGAATGTGAATGTGCAGTCGGTAGCATCTGGCGACCAATCACAATTATATGTTGCGTCCAATCCTGCCGATTTTGGCGACACGCTAACGAATCACACTTTACGCGGATTATTGGCGCGGGCAGAAAACTATATCCGCGAAATCGTGCATGGCAACTCTGGAGATATTTTTGGTTCTGTTGTGGGTGGGGCTGGAAGTTCTTCGACGACTTTTTTTGCCGATTATTTCTATACAACCATACCGGGTAGTGGCGTAAGTATTCGCGTACCGATTGTTGGAGGGGCGGCAACGCTAGGCGGAGCGATGGGGCCAGCAGCCTGCCAATTATATTTTCAGGCGTCGTACGCGGACAACACGATTGGCGCTCGTCTATGTTACATTCCTTAATCTAAGCAATTATGAAAGCACAATCATATCATTATCCCGAATCCGAGCAGGATTTAGGCAATGGGACCTACTTCGTGAACACGGAAGTAGAAGAAAAGACCGACGAAAACGGTCGCACGTACTGGGAGTATTCGCAAGAATTGCGCTCGTATACAAATACCGCCGTACCCGAAGAAGTAGCCGCTTGGCGACTGCGGGCGGTGACCACTCTTGCAGATATGTCGCAGGGAATTGAAGATTTTCTTAATTCCCTGCCCGAGCCAGACAGAACGGTAGCAAAGGAGGCTTGGTATTCGGGAACCACCGTGAAACGAGAATCAGCTACCGTGGGAGCTTTTCAGCAGGTATTTCAGCTTTCATCCGAAGAAGTAGACAATTTATTTATTCAAGCCGCAAACATAAGTATCTGAAATGGAAGGCTTTATCCTGTTTATTGTCGCCACCGCCCTTACTCTATCGCTGTCTCCGCTATTGATGCTCCTAAGTCTTGTATTAGATATGAAGGGATCGGGCGAGCGCATGGCATTAACAGCCTATTATATCGACGTAGCGGCCAATGTGCTATTCGGGCCAGCTTGGAATCTGCTACTGATTACATCAATGGCGAAGAGGCGGTACGGGAGAAAAGGCGAAACGCTCAGCGAGGTAACAGGGTACGGGCAGATACAGGGCGAACTTCGCATTTTGGGCAGATTACTCGCCTATCTGCTTCACCGTATCGACCCCTTCCATTGTCGTCGTGAAGCAGGACAGCAAGTACCTGTTGTTGTTCGCAAATGGTGGCAAACACTTTTGGCCTATATGGAGGTTTTGGCGATTCTCCTTGTATTGGGCTCTTTAATAGCATTTCCTTTTTATTTAATTTTTCACTTTTTAACAATTAACAAATGAAACAGATTATTGCTTTAGGGTTTGGGTTGCTAATCGCAACAGTGGGTTTTGGTCAAGTGGTAACGCCCAACAGCACCAATCGAGGGCCGATTACATTGAAGACAGCCGCTTTGGTGGATTCGGCGGTGGCCTCAAATGCCACAACGGTATTGATTTATGGGCAGTTTGTAGGAGGAACGGACGCTTTCCATGTAACGGGTGAGATTATAAAGAATTCGGGAGCGCCCGCAGGGAAGCTTTATTTTGTCGGTGGGGATTCGCCCACGAAAATGGCAAAACTAGACAGTTTTACAATTTATAACGGCAATGCCATTGTTACTTTTCGATTGCCGCCCGGGCACGCTAGTTATTCGTATTATGGCTTACAAGCAGTAACAACGGGCTCTCAAAATTCAACCTTTAAAGGTACAATGCAGGGCAAAACACCGCCATACATCATAAGGTAGGTTATTTCAGTACAATTGGTTATTTGATTTTTTAAACACTGTGCATGTATGTACAGTGTTTTTTTGTATTTTTCACCAAACGAAATAATCAATAAGATGAATTTTAGTAGGATAAAACAGGCAGGTTTTCAAATTTTAAAGGCTAGAAAAGAGATAGTTAACAATCGGCAAGATTGGGAATATGTTGCAAAACCGAGTTTGGAAACTATGGTTGATATGCTAAACAATGAACTGCCTTTTAAAGTGGATTACTCGATTTCTAAAACTGGTAGAAATATTGAAACGGTAATTTATTCTTTGGGTAGTGAGAGTAGTGACATCACAATAGATAATGAAAATGGCAGTAGGTTGCTAATAAAAGATTTGGGCTATCTGGCTTTTGGTTTAATTCACAATGGTGAAGTAAGGGTTATTGTCTCTAAGCCCAAAATAGACGGTTTGGTGGAAAATAAAGAGCAATATGTTGAGATTGGTTATTTAAAGCCCATCGAATTGACCAATGAAAGAATATTTGAATTCTTTCTTCAATTTTTATTAATGGTTGAGAAATGGGAGAAAAGTCCACCAGATGAGCCAATTGGCTTTAAACTTCCCGGGGGTTAGTTCTGTCATGCATGGTTTTCTCATAAAAATTAAATCACTGTAAATCAACAATTTAATATTGAACCTAAATTGCTTGTTTGTCATTAAAATAGCTAGATGAGTTACAAAATCTAAGTTTTGGCTCTCATAAAACCTAAAAAGGCTTGTATTATTTGGGGGTTACGAACACTCTGCCATTTTTATGAGAAAGCCCCGTCAATAAAGGTTGGAACTTACTTTTAAATCTGCGATAATTTCTTGAGCAACTCTACGATTTGCTTTTTCATTGGGGTGTCCATCTCCCTTAATCCAAAATTCTGATTGTTTGAGGGTAAATAAATCTTCATAATTAAGGATTCTTATTTGCAGATTATGAAGACGTTGTTTTACCAAAGTCGGTAATTGAGAACCAGGGTAAACCAGTACAATAAAGTTTTTATTCGCAAATTTTTCGGTATAGACTCGGTAGGCATCTTCAATGATGTCTGCCGTTTTTGCTAAATTTTCCTTTGTTATTCTTAAGGGGTAATTGATTTGAAAAAGTTTCAAAAAGGCTAGGTTATTTGCCTTATTGAAAAGCCAGTATTTGATTGGCTCTTTTTGTTTAATTATGCCTGTTTTTTCTAAACTATTCTTATCGTAAACAAGGTAATTTCCATCCCAAGAACGGCCCCAACTCAGTGAAGGAATATTTCTCTCTAAATGTCCAGTATAAAAAATATAGAATGCGACTCCTTCTTTCTCTTGTATTTCTTGAGAGAAAGAAGTTCGATTTAAATGGGCTAGCATATGTGTGGTTGTATATGAATTAAAAGCATAATTGTAAGATTTATATTGCTGATTAAGTGACTGAAAAAAATAAGGTAGTGTTTGATTATCGTTTAGTCCATCTCCGAAAGTGAAAGAGCAACCGAAAAACAGAGCATACTTACTTGCTCCTTTAGGACTGTCTGGGGTTATACGACGTGAATATTTATCAGTTGCAAAGCGTACATTGAAAATATAATGATCGGCCCCACATTTTTTTATCCAATTGAATACATTAGAAGGTTTGGGGATGATTCCTAAATTGGGGTTTGTATTGTAAACATTGGTATAATCAGGGCCAGATTGAACGCAGTTTTCCTGACCAGAATTTACGTTGGTCACTTCTACAACTTCTTTTGAGTGTTTAATTGTTAAAACAAGCCGACAAACTATTTCTACAATAAACAGCATTATTGTGATTGAAACTAAACTTAGTACAAGATTCTGGGTGTTACGTTTGGGGTTCTTCTTAAAAAGTATTAAAAGAAAGAAAATAATAATGCCAGTTTTAAGATAAAATAATAATTCTTGATTTTGAACCCCTAGAGTGGAAGAGTCATCATTGCCCAAATAATCAATAAATAGAAGCAAAGACTCTGCTGTAATATAGAATAGAAAACCATAACCTAATAAATGCAATGGCGAGGTAGTGGATTTGTGTGGAGGAATCATAACGTGTGTGGAATCTATTCAATTTAATAAAATCAAGTCTAGATTTATAAGTGTAATGTTTCGTTTTAATCAACCTACAGGGCTTTCTCATAAAAATGGCAGAGTGTTCGTAACCCCCAAATAATACAAGCCTTTTTAGGTTTTATGAGAGCCAAAACTTAGATTTTGTAACTCATCTAGCTATTTTAATGACAAGCAAGCAATTTATTTTCAACATTAAAGCGTTGATTGACAGAGATTTAATTTTTATAAAAAAACCCTGCATCTGCATATACGCAACTTTTGTACGTATATACCTCCAAAGATGAAGGATAACCGTCATTTAGTTAGCTTTGATGCACCTTTTGTGTTTTATGCCCAACAAAGACAAACATTCATATTTCCTACGTCAAATTCACAAAAAAGTTATCAAGCGGTATCTGAAGCCTTCTGAAAGGGATACTATATGGCCAAATTTTGAATATGCTACACAGCACATGACCGAAGATTGAGTCGTCAAAACCACTCAAACTGCCTTTAAGTCGGCCATCAAACACGAAATTATGGAGGGCTTTAAGTGGGTTTAACCGTAAGGTTGACAGTTTTCATCCTTTCCTCCGAAGTTACTTTTTAGGCGCTTTTAGGGGTGTTTGAGCGGGAAGGTACTAATGGGATGAATTTAGGAATTATTTCTTCAATAGGGAAGTAAAATGCCGTGGTACTTTGTCATTTTTAGGGCTAAAGTCTCCTTGCTTTATCTGAAACATCATATAGAAGACAAAAAGAAGTCCAAGAGTAACAACAGAAGCAATAAATATTATAATTGAATTCTTTATTACCTTAATTCGCCTTTTTATACTATCTCTACTACTATTTACTTCTAATTCAGGCAATCCTGAATCAGAAGCAATTTTGGCAAAATCTTTATTAAATGCTTTCTCAACTTCTAGTACATCGCTATAATAAATTGTCTGAAAATATATTGCAAAAATAATATAAATCAAAAACGAAAGTAAAACAAGATATAGAATGTATATATTGTCAATTTTATAACTGGCAAACGTCGAAGCCGCTATTGAAATCGGGACTCCTAATATTTGAGTCAGTATCTTACCTAATATCTCCCTTAGTGATGCAAAGTATTTTTCTTTTTCTTTCAATAAATCGTTTTTAAATTTTTCAAAAGAAAAGTTCTTTAACTGTAGTTCATAGTTATTATTTGCTTCTTGAAGCAATGAAGAAATATTAAGATAAAAGACTTCAATCTGAGAATTGGCACTTTTTTTTTCTAATGAAAAAAGTACGTTTTTAAAATGAATCGTAAAATCTTTACTATTCATTTTGTCAATAATTTCATTTACGTATTTACTATAATCTATGGAAGTATCAAGAAAAATAGGAATAGAAGGTATTCTTAGTTTTAAAACACCTTTAGTACCCGTATAGAAAATAATCTCTTCAGAGGCAAAATTTTCATAATCTGCAAAATCCTCTTTTTTAAGTCTATTACGAAGGTTGATGTACGCAAGTGTGTTTGTTTGAAGATAATTGTCAAAAACCTCTATTTCACCCAAATATGAGGTACCTACGCCTTGATTATATCCAAAAAAACTATCTAGATATATAAGTATATAAAAATTTTTTCTTAAAATATCTGGGGACAAATTTACATTCTGATAGAAATCATTCAAATCGACAAATACGCCATTTTCATCTATTAAAAAATCTAAATCAATTTCAATTTTATTAGAACCTAATTTTATAAATTTACAATCGAATTCAGTTAATTTATCTACAAAATAACTGAATTTATTTTTTTCAATATTTACAACCATTACACCCACATCTATAGTTGGAAGATCTAAAGATGCGTGTGCCATTTCTGACAAAAGTGCAATTTTATTGATTACATTATTCATCAATTTTACTTTCAAATGACCTTTTTTCTGAAATAATTTTATTCAGGAGCGCTGTTGATTTTATAACAATTTGCCCTTCTTCTTCGTTCAAAGTAACAAGATTTTTCCTTAAGTAATCTAAAGGAAAATCAAGTTTTATCTTATCAGCATTTGCCCTTAGCACTACTAGCCGTTTCAACTCTTGGGTATCTGGCTTAAACTCATGATTAATTATCTTTTCTTGGGAGTTTGCATATTCTATTAAGCGCTCTCTATCACCATAAAATACTTCTCCAATACTTCTCAAATCAACTATTTTATTTGGAGTACTATGTATTATATTTAAAACTCCTTTTATAAAAGTATCTCTATCCATATCTCTTTGGCCATTTTCAGAACTAGGCAAATCAATATTTCCAATTATTTCTCTAAATATTCTAGTATCTTCTTTATTACTATGTTTATCTGTTGCACAAAACCAATTTAAAAAAAAATCAGAATCTTCATTTCTTTTATTTATAAATGTAATATACCTTGTATTAGGTGTCAAAGAATCAGAATTAAATAAAGAAGTATTTATTCTACCTGCCATTGAAAGGTTGTCAACATCAACATAGATTGAATCATTAAGAATAAAAGTTCCAGATTTATTATCCTTAGATAATGCACGTCCCTTTTTATTCCGCACTAAAAATATAGCTAAATGTCTATCTCGATTTTCATATTCAACAAAAATCAAGTATCCACCTTTTGCATTGTATATTTTTTTTACTATTCCTTCTAATATTTTTGCTGACTTTTTTGAGTATTCTATAAAACTATTATTGTCACATATTGACACATATTCTCTACAATACACTGGAAAATTAGTTATAGGATTTTGCTCAAAAACAGCATAGGTTTGGGAGAGCGTTGAGTAACGTTTTTCAAGTTCCACTAGCATTTGATAAGAATCGGCTGTCTGTGGTGTCAAATCATCCGACAAATCTAGTGTTGCTTCGGTTTTGCCCTGTTCTTTTTTAAGTTCGTGAATGATAATCCTGTGTAAAGTAATCATTATGTTTGTCTTTTTTGAGGTTAATCATACGCCCATCGTGTCGCCAAACTTATCATGGGCGTTTTTTATGATGGTTAAAGACAAACATTCATTTTTTCTACGTCAATTCCATAAAATAGTTATCAAACGGTATCTGAAGCCTTCTGAATGGGATATTTACGGGATTGTTCCCCCTTTTTCTGTAGTAGACCCTACATCATTTATAATACTTCTTTTTCATGGCGTGAAGCACCGCCATTTCGGTAGGCATGGACACAATCCGTGCCTTTTGTTTGATGAGGTTAAAGAATGGATTCCAAGGCGTAGGGATTTGTTTTTTGCCAGAAAACACGAAACACAGTTCAAAATCGAAGTTGTCAACGAGAAATTTCATTGAGCGCGTTTCGCGTTTGACGTACTCGGCCAGGGTGATGCCCTCAGATTGGGGAGAATGATTGAAGTCGATGAGAATGGCCCCGAGGTTTTTAGGGTAGTGTTGAAGGTAGAAATCGTAATATTCTTCAATGACGACGTTGAAATTAAAGAAAGGTTGGACATTATGTTGAAGGTCCAACAAATAACATTCAGTGTTTTTCTTCACGGCCCAGTCTTTTTGTTGGGCAGTTTGAAAGTGCCAGACTGAAAAATCAGTCTGGCAAATGTATTTTACGCCCGCCTCGTTGACGCGTTTAAGCAGGTTCAAGTACCCTTCTTTAGAATTAAGTGGGGTAAAGTGAGTGTCCCACATGTAAAAATGAGGGATAGTATTGGGCGCAAACAACCGTTTTGAGACGAAGGGGACAAAAAACAGGTCTGAGGCAGGCTTGTAAATTTTCTTTGGGTCTTTGATAAGACCAAAGGAGTTATTTTTCAGTAACGAATTCATGTCCACAGTTGGGGCATTTACAGGTGTTGGCGGCTTTTTGTTTTTGCTCTTTTTGGTATTCTGGCTCTTTCAGATCATAATTATCAGGGTCTTTAAGGTCGCTAAAATCCAAAATGGGTATTGCATCAAAATTGATAAAATTGTCAACCCAATCCCAATCCATACCATCCACGAAATCACGCAATCCTTCAGGGGTAATGGTGCCGTATTGGGATGTACACAATAACAGCTTTTGTTTGGCATCGTCCCACGAATCGGCCTGAACCAAAACACACGGTACGGGCGTTTCAGCCCATCCCTCTTTTTCAAAAACAATTTGACGTTGATGACCGTCCAAAATGTGGTTTTGACCTTCAAAAGGCCAGACGAACATGGGGAAACAAAAGCCTTTTTGCAGGATTGATTCTTTGAGGCGTTCATAATTTGTGGGGGAAAGTGTTTTTAGTTCTCCTTGGGCAGGGAGTAAATCACTCATTTTGAGGGTTGGGAGGCTTAACAAGCCTTCATTGATGCGTATTTGCATGATTTACAGTTGTTTGAGTTGATAAAAAAAGCGGTTTTGTTTTTAATTAAAAAGAAATAATTAATAATTATTTGTAAATATTAATAATATTATTAATTTTGTATTAATAATAAATCAATACAATAAATTAATCGTTAAGAAAATGGCTTCTTTAATTGAACAAAACGGCGACTTTGTGTCGTATCGCCAAAAGGCTTGGCATGGCCTTGGCACCATCTTTCAAAATGCTTTAACTGTCAATGATGCTTTGACTTATGGCGGACTTGATTTTACCGTCGAAAAAGCGCCAAACATTCACCGCACCCCTTCGGGCGTTGAAATTGTTTCAGACAAATCATTTTTCACTTACCGCACTGATAATGACCGCATCCTCGGTGATTATGTCGGCAAAAATTACACCATCCTTCAAAACCATGATGCATTGGGCTTTTTGGATGAAGTAGTGGAAAAAGGTGATTTGGAAATTGAAACAGCCGGGGCATTGTCAGGTGGTGCAAAGGTATTTGTTTGTGCGAAAGTCAAAAAGCCCATCATCGTCAACGGCCATGATGAAAGTTATCAATACATTGTGTTATGCAATGGCCATGACGGTTTAATGGCTGTACAAGCCTTTTTTACCACTGTTCGTGTTGTGTGCAACAATACATTGCAGCTTGCTTTGAAAAACTGCCAGAACAAAATATCCATCAAACACACTACCAACGTCAAAGCCAATACCAATCAAGCATTGAAAGTGCTCGGTGTGATTGAAGCCAATCAACAATGTGCCAATGAAGGTTATAACCACCTTGCTCAAATCAGAATGAGCCAAAATCAATTCAGCAGCTATTTGGCCAATTTGTTTTTGGAACAAGAAGAAATTATCCGACTCAAAAACCGTGAAGCACAAAAAGAAGTGCTCAGCACCCGCAAATCAAACATCATTGCCAGTGTCGTTGATTATTGTTACAACGGTGTGGGACAATCGGAAGCGGGTGAAATGTCGGCTTGGTGGGCTTACAACGGTGTTACGGGCTTTTTCAACAATTGCAAAAGCTACAAAACACCCGAACACCGCATGACGGGACTTTTGTGGGGCTATGACGGTGATACGATGAATCAAGCCATCAAGCTTGCTGCCCAACCCGCCAAAATCCCTTCCGTTAAACTTGACTTATCCCTTCTTAATTAATCCTTCACGGGGCGGGCGACCGCCCCACAAACCATTTATTGAGATGAAAAAATACTTTTTTACGCTGGGTCAGGCCCACACTCATGAATTACCCAATGGTGATGAATGGAATTATCGCGGCATCGTTCAAGTGAATGCCAAAACTGAAAATCAGGCCAGAGAATTGATTGTGGCAATGTTTGGCCTTAAATGGTCTACTTCTTACACTGAAGAAACGATCACAATGGAGCACTACCCCCGAGGAGTAGTTTACACTTTTTGGTATGACGCTTTTGTGAAAAAGAGTACAGAGCCGGTTAAGTCGGTTGGGTTTTAAATAGCACTCATTAAACCTTTAAAATCTCATGGCATCCAGAAAAGCGCCAGTGCGGCATACCTGCCCCGATATAGACGAATTATTGAAAAGAGTTAAGTCAATCCAATCATCAATTAAAAACATTGAAAGTCTCGCTAGACAAATTGAGCATTCAGAAAACGAAGACATCAAATCTGATATTATGTACCATGTTAGTCAAATTGACCATGACATTTGGATGTTTGATGACAAACTGGAAGAACTCAGAAATTCTAATGAAGGTTTGCGAAATTGGGGCAATGAACTAGTTGAAGAGTTGGAAGAATTAGAGAATCAATTAGAATAGTGTTTTGTCATGTGTATTCAAATAGTAACCAAGATTTTAATTTAAAAACTAAACAAAATGGAATGTCCAATATGCACAAGCGATTTACAAGACGAAGGCGCTTGGGGTTACCTTGCCTTACATCAGTCAGGTGAAGTGTTGGGGCGTGTTTATAGATGCCCAAACCACGAAGGGTTTGAAACAGAAGAATTAGCCAATGAATTTCTAAAAAGAACAGAAAGGACGATGGAAGATTTAGGTGTTTCAAATTGGGAGGAAATTACTTGCGATAGTTCAATACACAGCGTATCGGGCTCTTTTTATACAGATAAGCAAGATAATTTACACGATGGTTATCCCTGTTAGTTGGGTCAAAGTTGTTTCTAAGCTATAACAAAAGCCCTTTTTAGTGGGCATTTGTTATAGCTTACTGTAAGGCTTTTTAATTATGTATAAAGAAATAAAATTCCCGAGAGATTCAGCAACTCAGCCAAAATCAGGTCAAGTAGTTATTGGCTACGATGAATGGTTACAAAACGAAAGGTTGGTTCAGTACAGACAAGACAGTAATCGTTTTTTTGATGAGCCATACACTGGCACAGTATATCCATTTAACAGAATGTATAAATGGCGAGAAAGTCAAAGTAGCCAAAAAATATAGGTTGTAAAATTCAAAAATCAATAAAAGCTATGGTTTACAGTAGTCAAAAATTATCATGGAACTGGTCAAAAGACGATATTTGTCTTAATGACAATATTTTGGTTTTAAATCGGTCATGGGGCGGATATGGTGTCATTGAGCAACCATGCCACAATTGCGAAGTAGCAAAGGTGAAAAAGGTCTTTACAGAGAATGGTAGGGTTCAGAAGGTTTGTATTGACCTGCAAACAGATCCCGTGAGACTAACTAACAACATACTGATATGTAAAGTATTGATATAGTGTTTCACTAATGTTTCATTAGAAAAGAGAAAACCCCATGTAAATACTTGATTTACATGGGGTTTATCGTTATACCTTGCAGAGAGAGAGGGATTCGAACCCCCGGACCTGTAACAGTCAACGGTTTTCAAGACCGCCGCATTCGACCACTCTGCCATCTCTCTAAAACTTCCCAGAACCATTGTTTTGGGACTGCAAAGGTAGCTGTTTTTCGTGGTTTGTCAAGTCTTTTTACCAAAAAAATTAACAAAATAATGTAAAAAAACTTCGCTTAAAGACCGTAAACACAGCAATATTTTGATTCTCAAATACTTATATTTACCCAAGCGCCTGGGCTAAATCCGCAATTAAATCATCAACATGCTCTAATCCGACCGAAATACGCAGCAAATTCTTCGGACTAACCGAATGAACACCCTCGGCCGTGGCCCGGTGTTCAATCAAACTTTCTACGCCTCCCAAGCTCGTGGCCCGGATAAATACCTTTACTTTGCTCTTAACGGCCAAGGCTTCTTCTGCGCCGCCTTTTACCTGAATCGACAACATCCCCCCACCCGATGCCATCTGACGCTTGGCTACATCGTATCCAGCGTGGCTTTCCAAAAAAGGATAATGAACGGCTTCTAATTTGGGATGGTTGCTCAAATAATGAGCCAGTTTAGCAGCATTTTCTGATTGCTGCCGCACCCGAAGTGCCAAGGTTTTAATGCCCCGGACAATCAGCCAACAATCAAAAGGCGACGGTACCGCCCCACCCAAGGCCTGAATCATCCGGGCTTTTTCGGCCAACGCACCATTGTCCTTAAAAATCAAAGCCCCACTCAACAAATCGCTATGACCACCAAAATACTTCGTAGCCGAATGCATCGACACATCACACCCCAAATCAAGCGGGCGTTGCAACACCGAAGTCGCCCACGTATTGTCGCAGGCAGAATAGGCCCCTTTGGCCCGTGCCAGTTCAGCTACTGCCTTTATATCCGTAATTTTTAATAAAGGATTGGAGGGCGTCTCCATCCAAACCAACTTCGTATTGGGCTGAAATGCCCCTTCTACCGCCGCTAAGTCGCTCATATCGACCTTCAAAAATTGAAGCCCCCACAAACTCAGTACATCCTGCAACAACGCGGGCGTGCCATAATACGCATCGTCGGGAATGATGACGTGGTCGCCCGGAAGCAAGCATTGAAACAAGGTGGTCGTCGCGGCCTGTCCCGACGCAAACGCCATTCCTACCTGTCCACCTTCCAGCGCGGCATAGGCCTTTTCCAAGGCATTCCGGTTGGGATTGCTGGCCCGGGTGTAAATATGCCCGTGCGGAATACTGCTGTCAGGCTCCCGCTCAAAGGTCGTAGAAAGATAAATGGGGGGCACGACCGCGCTCGCGTTGGCGTCATGAAATTGGGTACTCTGAATGGCAAGTGTTTCGAAATTCATAGATTTTTGGGCATTAATATGTTAAGTCCAGCAAGTACCGTGCGTCAGGTCAGCACCTTTGTTATTCGTAACTCCTTTTTTCGTTTATCCGTTTTCCATCGGCCCGTTTTCTCAAAAAAATTTCTATTTTCATTGGTTAAACACAATTTTACACCATTTCTTTTTGAAACAAAAATTAGTTGTGTAGGTTTGCAATTAGTATGCAAGCAGAATAAATTACACAACCATCAGCAAATTTATTTTCAGAACGTAATAAAAAAAACGATTCATGTCTTTTGAAACATTTTCCCTGGCCATCGAAAATTACGTTGCACAAGTGGTTTTTAACCGCCCCGAACGCGCCAATGCCCTCAACCAAAAAGCCTGGCAAGAAATGAAGGCTATTTTTGAGGAACTAGACGAAAATGAGGACGTCAGAGCAATCATTTTAAGGGGCAACGGCCGACATTTTTGCGCGGGTATTGATTTGGAATTATTGATGCAAGTGGCCCAATCAGCGCAAAAATGCGAAGGGCGGAAGCGCGAGAAACTTCGCCGACAAGTGCTTGATTTACAAGCCCCCATCAATGCCATTGAGCAATGCAGCAAGCCCGTTTTGGCGGCCATCCACGGTGGGTGCATCGGCGGCGGAGTAGACATTGTCAGTGCGTGCGACATGCGCTACTGCACCCATGACGCTTTTTTTACCATCAAAGAAATCGACATGGGCATGGTAGCCGATTTGGGAACTTTGCAGCGATTGCCTAAAATTATCCCGCCGGGTATTGCGCGCGAAATGGCCTACACAGGACGAAACGTATCGGGCAAAGAAGCCGAGCGAATCGGCCTGACCAATCGTAGTTTTGTGGATGCCGACAGCATGTTGGCCGAAGTCATGAACATTGCTCAGGTCATTGCCGCCAAATCTCCGCTTTCCATTAGGGGCACCAAAGCCATCCTGAACCACAGCCGCGACCACTCCGTGGCCGATGGATTGGAGTACATGGCCACTTGGAATGCCGCCATGCTCCTCTCTGACGACCTCACGGAAGCCTTTCAAGCCAAAATGCAAAAACGCGATGCCGCGTTTCGGTGAAAGGCCCCAGAAGATAAGAAATCAGAAGTAGGAAGTATGAGGTAGGAAATTAAGAAATCAGCACTTCAAATTTTATTAAATCGTCATTCAAAACTCCTGAACCAATGAATTTTTCTCAACCCATGCTGCGCGACGGGTCGCTTGCGGGCAAAACCATCATCGTAACGGGCGGCGGCACAGGCCTTGGTAAATCCATGGCCAAATATTTTCTCGAATTGGGGGCCAACGTCGTAATATGTAGCCGCCGTTTGGCCGTTTTGGAAGCAACCGCCCAAGAGCTAACCGAAGCCACGGGCGGACAAGTGCTACCTGCCGAGTGTGACGTACGCAAACCCGAACAAATAGAAGCCGTCATTGAAGCGGCCATTGCGCGTTTTGGCGCGGTGCATGGTTTGGTCAATAACTCCGCCGGAAATTTTATCAGTCCTACCGAGCGCCTTTCATACAAAGCCATCGACACGGTCGTTGATATTGTACTGCGCGGCACGTATTATTTTACCCTCGCCATCGGTAAGTATTGGATTGATAATCAAATCAAAGGCACAATCCTCAACATCTCCACTACCTACGCTTGGACGGGTTCGGGCTGGGTAGTTCCTTCGGCCATGGCCAAAGCAGGTGCCCTTGCCATGACCAAATCGCTGGCCTATGAGTGGGGCAAGTACGGTATTCGTCTCAACGCCATTGCCCCGGGGCCGTTTCCGACCAAAGGCGCTTGGGACCGTTTGTTTCCGAAAGAATTGGCTGAAAAGTTTGCCTTTGAAAACCGTATTCCGTTGCATCGCACGGGAGAGCATCAGGAATTGGCTAATTTGGCCGCTTATCTGATGTCTGACTTTTCGGCCTACATGACGGGTGAGGTGATTACGCTCGACGGCGGCGAAGTGCTCAACGGCGGCCAATTTAATTTTCTCCACGAAGTCACGCCCGAGATGTGGGATGTGCTAGAAGCCCAAATTAAAAACGCCAACCGAGCCAGCAAGCAGGAGGGTAAAAAAGAGTCCTAAAAGGCCATAAATCGAAAATAAAAAGGCGACAAAACCACGTTCTTGCTTTTTAGAAACAAGAAATTGGATTTTGCCGCCTTTTAGTAGATGTATACCTACTTACGACGCAGTTTTGCTTCAATCGTCTGCTGGGTATGTGGTACCGCCCGCAAACGCTCTTTTGGAATCAACTTACCTGTGTCAATGCAAATACCGTAAGTGCCATTTTTGATACGCACAAGGGCATTTTCAAGTTGAGTAATGAATTTTTGCAGGCGCGCCGCCGATTGGCTCATTTGTTCGCGTTCGCTCGTATCCACATCTTCCATCAATTTGGTCGCGGCACCCGTGTTGTCGGTTCCGCTGTCATTTTTACGGCTCAATGTGTCTTTGATGTACGCCAATTCATTGCGCGCTGCTTCTAGTTTTTGGTTGATGATACCTTCGAACTCTTTCAGCTCTTCTTCAGAGTAACGTTTTTTGTCTTCCTGTACAGTCATATAAAATTCCGGTTTGGGGTAAAAACTTAACGGCGGAAGTTGATTAAGGCGCAAAAATACGTTTTATTCTTTTCCTACAAACCATTTAATGTTACCGTTTAATAAAAAGGTATTTTTTTTTGATTCTACAAATCCTGCTAAATACCATGGATTATTTGGAAAATAGTGGCCTTCCCCCTACACTATTCGCCACACAGTTAGATAGTTAATACAACCTTCTTCTCTTATAAATTGCACAATACCAAGACAAAACTATATTTCTACCTTTTTCGTTTTAATCCTGTTAAGTTTGCAACTGAAAACTCCCCCTCTTAGCGCAGCCAACAGGGAGTGTTTTTTTATCAACAAATGAATATTCCAAACAATCAGAATTTACAAACAATGATGACTTACATTGAGCCAGCTCCGATAAAAGATAAGGAGAATCCACTGGAGTCTATGATGTCGCGCTTTGACAAAGCAGCCGAATTATTGGGTATCAGCGACGAAATGTACCATATCCTTAAAATGCCTCGAAAACAAGTGGTCGTGGGCCTACCCGTGACGATGGACAACGGCCAAATCAAGGTTTTTGAAGGGTATCGCGTTATTCACTCTACCATTCTGGGGCCTTCCAAAGGCGGAATTCGATTCGACATGGGGGTAAATATTGACGAAATCAGGGCTTTAGCCGCTTGGATGACGTGGAAATGCGCCGTGGTTGACATTCCTTACGGGGGAGCAAAAGGCGGAATTGCCTGCAACCCACGCGAAATGTCGGCGGGAGAGATTGAGCGGCTGATGCGCGCTTATACCACCGCTATGCTCAACGTATTCGGTCCTGACGAAGACATTCCCGCTCCCGACATGGGCACTGGCCCGCGCGAAATGGCTTGGTTGATGGACGAATACTCCAAGGCCAAAGGCATGACCGTACAGGGAGTTGTAACGGGCAAACCGCTGGTATTGGGCGGCTCGCTCGGCCGAACCGAAGCTACCGGACGAGGCGTAACCGTTTCGGCACTTTCGGCCATGGAAAAAATGCGTATCAATCCGTACCGTGCTACTGCCGCCATTCAGGGATTCGGCAACGTGGGTATGTACGCAGCAGCTCTCCTCCACGAACGCGGCGTAAGTGTGCAGGCCATCAGTGATATTTCGGGAGGGTATTATAATTCCAACGGAATCGACATTGAAGCCGCTATGGCTTACCGAAATGCCAACGGAGGAATGTTGGAAGGGTACACCGGAGCCGAAAAAATCACCAACGAAGAGTTACTTTCTCTCCCCGTGGACGTGCTCGTTCCAGCCGCCAAAGAAGATGTGATTACCCACGAGAATGCCGCCGATATTCAGGCAAAAATGATTGTGGAAGGTGCCAACGGCCCCACTTCAGCCAGCGCCGACGCCATCATCAACAGCAAGGGAATCATGGTTGTGCCCGACATTCTGGCCAACGCGGGCGGGGTAACGGTTTCGTACTTTGAATGGGTTCAAAACCGCATCGGCTACAAATGGAATTTGGAACGCATCAACCGCCGCTCAGACCGTATCATGAAGGATGCCTTTGAAAATGTATACGCTACCTCTCAAAAATACAAAGTAAATATGCGCTTGGCGGCTTACATTGTGGCCATCGACAAAGTGGCCAGCACTTACAAATTCCGTGGTGGTTACTAATAAAGTAATGCGCTGTGAGTAGCGAGTAGAGAGAAGATTGTTATTTTTGCGAGGTGAAAGGCTTAAACCTATCCCTCGCATTTTTTATTTTACCTATACTTAAACATGACTATTCATAAAGAAGGCACAGCCAGCATCGGATTAGCGGCTCTTTTTGTATTGATAACCAACGGATTGGTTCGCTATTTCTGGGGAGAGTTGGATTGGTTGACCACGGCTTGGCTGGTCGCTTCCCTTATCTTTTTCTTTATCATCCTTCAGTTTTTTCGAAAACCAGCCCGCGTTTTTTCTATCAACTCAAAACACGTCATTGCGCCGTGTGATGGAAAAGTGGTCGTCATTGAAGAGGTAATTGAAACCGAATATTTCAAAGGGCCACGCCGTCAGGTGTCGATTTTTATGTCACCCATCAATGTACACATCAACTGGAATCCCATCGCGGGGGTTGTCAGTTATTTTAAGTACCATCCTGGCAAATACTTAGTGGCTTGGCATCCAAAATCCAGTACCGAAAACGAGCGCACCACCACCGTTATCAAAGCTCCCAACGGCGTAGAAGTACTTTTCAGGCAAATTGCCGGCGCATTGGCCAAACGAATAGTCTGGTACGTAAAAGAAGGGCAACAAGTAACCCAAGGCTCCGAAATGGGCTTTATCAAATTTGGCTCACGGGTAGACCTTTACTTACCCTTAAACGCCAAAATACTTGTCAATTTAGAAGATAAAACGAAGGGCGGAATTACCGTTTTGGCCGAATTAGAATAAGTGTGTTGTTGCCTTTATTTCATCCTACGCATTACCTAAAAAGACTATGCTATCAACTTCTACGACTGAATCTACTTCCCGATACGAAAATCTTGACCAAATGAGTGTTCGGGAACTGCTCATCAACATCAATAACGAAGACAAAACCGTCCCCTACGCCGTCGAAATGGCCATTCCGCAGATTGAGGCTTTGGTCGAACAAATTGTGATTCGGATGAAACAGGGAGGGCGTCTCTTCTACATTGGGGCAGGCACAAGCGGTAGATTAGGGGTAGTAGATGCATCTGAATGTCCGCCTACTTATGGTGTTCCTTTTGATTTGGTCATCGGGCTGATGGCCGGAGGCGACCAGGCCATTCGGCGGGCGGTTGAAAACGCAGAGGATGACCCCGAACAGGCATGGATTGACCTTAAAGCTTATGAAATTGATAAATTGGACTCACTGGTAGGCATTGCGGCCTCAGGTCGAACCCCTTACGTGATTGGAGGATTGCAGAAAGCCCGCGAATCTGGTATTCTGACGGGGTGCATTGTCTGCAATTCAGGTTCGGCGGTAGCCGCCGCCGCAGAGTATCCCGTCGAAATTGTCGTAGGCCCAGAGTTTGTCACGGGAAGTACACGCATGAAATCGGGAACCGCCCAAAAATTAGCGTTGAACATGATTTCAACCTCGGTGATGATTCAGCTGGGGCGCGTGAAAGGAAATAAAATGGTCGATATGCAAATGACCAACTATAAGTTGGTGCAACGGGCCATCCGGATGGTTAGAGAAGAGCTACCTCACCTTACTTCGGAAGAAGCGCAGGCGCTGCTAGAAGACCACGGAAGCGTACGCAATGCCGTAGAAGCGGGCAGAAAGAGCTAAGATGAAACCAATTTGGGACGCGCTTCGCAAACACCTGCGGCAAGACTTCCGTTGGAATCTTTACGGAACCCTTGCCCTGTTTTTAGTATTGTTTATAACGTTCAATTACTCGGTCAATCTCGAACGCGGCATCATTGATAGCTACCGGGGCAATCCACTGCGTATTGTCTGGTATTTTCTGCTCTACTGTTTTGCCTACTACGGCGGTTTATTTATTTACTTGGGTTTTACCAAAGAATGGTGGCGCGTCAAAAACCCCCGATTCTGGCTCTATAGCGTATTCATTTTGGCCGTTTTGGGGCTTGACGGCGGTTTTTACGGGTACAATTCCCTGAGTCGTACGCTCTTTGATGGCGCGGTATACAGCTATTTGTTTCATTGCTTCACCAATGTATCTTCGGCGTTGACCGTTTTTCTACCATTGGCTCTATTTTATTATTTTGTCGATAATCAGCGCCATCATTTTTACGGACTTCAACCCAAATGGACTAAGTTAAAGCCTTACTTTATACTGGTTTCGTTGATGCTTCCACTGATTGCGTGGGCCTCTTTTCAACCTGATTTTTTACGCTCCTATCCCACTTATTTTGACTCTAACGCCGACGAATATTTCGGCGTGTCGCGCTGGGTTACGACCTTGCTTTATGAGCTGTTGTATGCGTTTGACTTTGTATCTACCGAGCTGATGTTCAGGGGATTTATGGTTATCGGAATGGCCCATTTATTAGGCAGAGGTGCCATCATTCCGATGGTAGTATGTTATGCTTCGCTGCATTTTGGCAAGCCCCTCGGCGAAACCATCGGTTCCATTTTTGGCGGTTATATCCTGGGCGTGATTGCGCTGGAATCACGCAGTATTTGGGGTGGTATCATCGTACACGTAGGTGTGGCATGGATGATGGATTTGGCGGCATGGCTACAAAAAATATAGCCATCTCCCTATTTATTTCCCTTCTGGAAAAACAAACACTTTGTTATCCAACACAGGATTGATGGCTATTTTCTCGATGATAATCGTCTGCCCTTCTTGTCCACTTATTCGATAACGCATTTCAAAAGGAAACATTATTCCATCTACTTTTTGGAAGTTATTGTACATGATTTCCTGCGGAATGCCCCTTACAGGCCCATTATTAATCAAACCTCGCGACATTAAAAGGTTGAAATTTTGGGCGTCAAAGTAATAAATCATGCTGTTTTCTTCTACTTTCTTATTTCGTTTGAGCGCCTTTTTGGTTAGTTTGAGCTTGATACAATCTACGTTACCCACTTTTTCTCGCCCTTGCACCTCTGCAGTATAGCCTTTTGACTTATAATCTAAAAAAGGATTGGGAAAATCGGCATCCGTTTCTTGCTGGACATTATAAGCATCCTCCTCTGACATGATTTCGGGAAGTTTGGTTACGGCATTGGTCGACCACGCGGTTTTTCCATCATACGCCATCTGAACAAACTCGACTCCGTTGACAACCGTCACCATTTTTAGTTTTCCACCTTTTTCCTGAAGTATTGTTACGGGAATTTCCACCGACTGCATTTTGATTTTCCCTTCCATTCGAAGGGATTTAATGGTCGATAGTTTGTCTTTGCCACCCGTTTGATTTAAATAACCATTCACAACTTCATCGGGAGTTTGCGCCCTTACCACCACAGCCATTAACCCCAACGCAACAAGCACCATTGATTTGATTGTGTTCATTCTTCTTTCGTTTATTTGCGAGATATTAATAATAAATAGGTGCGAAACCGCCTAGCTACGCAGTGCTACTTAACGACAAATAAAACGCATTTTCACCGCTGGAGGTATATCTGCTTAGGTTAAAAAAAGACGTTTCCGCCATTATTAAACCTAAAATTACAGCACGGCTTTTACGGTATACCCCTGTTTTTTAAGCAGTTGCAATACGCCTTTTGCTCCTCCCAAATGTCCTGCACCTACCGCAAAAAAAGTGGATTTTGACTTCATGGCCTTTTCCATGATGGGTACCCAAGCCGTATTTCGGTTGGCCAATAAAATGTCTTCGTAACCATTAAAATCCCATTCGCTGTTGTCCATCAATTTTAGCAGCCCTTCCAAATCCTGCTTTTTGTAGAGCGTCACCATATCGCCAAATTCTTTTGTGGATTCATCTTTTTTTCGAACCATATCCGCCAACAATCCCGCCTGTTTTTCATAGGGAATTTGGTCAAAAACGCCCATCTGAAGTTCAACAGTTTCAAGTCCCAGCACCTCTTTTTTGGCACTGGAAGCCATCTGGGTAAACACCAATTCGTAGGATTGGGGCTGGCAACTCAGCAGGGTTGTGTACAGCATCGACATAAGCGCAAATGGCTTCATCCCACCCATTTGGTCAAGGTTTGCCCCCATTTTAGCTTTAAAATAGTCGCTTAGTAGCGTATACTCCTCGGGCTTGAGATAGTCTTTCATTTTCTTTCCGTTGGTGAGCATCATCAGCTGCATCATCTTCGACATCAGGGTTGGGTCATCCATATCGAGTTCGAGGTAGACTTGCTCCGCCTTTTGAAAGGCCGACTTGGTCGAATCGGTCATAAAATAATCATTGGGACAAATCATGTGGATGGTTCCGTAAACGTACGACGGCTTGGTCAGGCCATTGCCAGACACCTCCCACAAAAGGGATTTCTCTTGGGCGTAACCCCACTGTACGAAAAAACAAAATACGAGAAATTGAATTGTTTTCATGGTTGTTAATGTATGGGTTTGTTAAGCAGTTGCCAATAAAATAAATGTGCCCGCGTCAATGTCGCCACCCTCGCTTTGGGCTATCGGATAAAAATAGTGCCAGACGATACCCGCCAGCCAAAAAGCGTAGGGAGTAGATTTAAACGCCTCATCCATGCTAAATTCCGTTTGAACGCGCCCTTCGACCGTCACCAAACGAGCCTGCACCAAGAGTTGTTTTTTTTCATCCAACAACTGAACGGCGGCTAAGGGATTATTGGTAAAGGTAAGGTGATACTGAGCCCCCTCCAATGAAATAATGGAAGAGGAACCGTACCAATTTTTAGGACGCATATCCCCCAAAATTTTGCCGTCAGGCCCAAGCCCAATCAACTGGTACTGTTGTTTCCAACTGTTTTTGAGTTTAAAGTGATAAAATTTACCCGCTGCTTCCCAAGTAGTGACTTTAGGTTCATGATGAAGCTTTCCCAAAACCTGACCATTATCGGTGAGTTCAAAGGTTTTAGCATTTTTTCTTGTCCATTCCATGCTGTTTGAGTTGTTAGTTTGGGAGATAAGTCGCAAGTACAATCTGAATGTTACAAATCTTGGTTATTTTTTTCTTCCAACTCTCTCAAACAAACCTCAAGCCGTTCTAAATATTGCCCATACAAGCGTTTAACGTACCAATTCACGAACGGAATGGAGGTCAAAGCGTAGGCTACCGACACCACAAAGGTGACTAATAAAACAAAATTTGAGCGTTCAGGGATAATTTTTTCTTCCACAAATACATACATGACTCCCCAAATAACACCAAAAGCCGCCACGGGGGTCAGCATCAAATTGATTCGTCGGTACCAACGAAGGTAATCCCGCAACATTGTTATCTGCCCCTGAAGGGTACGGTGCAAATCCTCAATCGGTCGTTGGTGAAAATTTTTCAGAAAACGATAAAACTTCAAAAAAGGCTTGAAAAAAGGAAGCAAAAACAATGTCATTATCAGTAAGCTTGCTACCCTAAAATACCAAGGAAAGGGCACAAACGCTACCAACAGAAAGCACAGCGCCACCATCAGAATCTCTCCGTAAAAACTTCTCAGCATCTTATCCGTCAGGCTGCGTGAACGCTGATTGATGAGTTGTGCCAGCGCTTTTTCTGAGACCTCAAAGCGCTGGTTTTCAGCATCCGTAACCTCTTTCCATGTATTTTTCAACTCTTCCCATTCCATAGTTCAGTCGGTTTTGAGTTTGCGTAATTTTTCCTGAATTCGGTGCATTTTTACCCGCACATTTCCGGGCGTAATCCCCACAATTTCCGCAATCTCGTCATAACTTTTTTCATCCAAATAAAGCATTACTATGGCTTTTTCGGCGTCCGAAAGCGTCTCTACGGCTCGGTAAAGCCACTGCAATTTTTCTTGCCTCTCCACCGTAGAAGAAGTCTCTGGAATTTGCGTAAACTGTTCTGAAAGCTCAACGCGCTGCCCATGTTTGCGACTGCGTCGGTAATCCGTGATGGCGGTATTGAGCGCCACCTGATACATCCAAGTGCTGAGTTTGGCCTGCTTCCTAAAATTAGGGAAAGACCGCCACAATTGAAGAACAATTTCCTGATACAGGTCCCGCTGCGCTTCGAAATCCGAACAGTACATGGTGCACACTTTCACCAAAATACCTTGGTTAGCACGCAACACCTCCAGAAATTCTGCTTCGTTCATGCACTCATTTTTTTACAATAAGTCGCAGAAAGCGGGATTTGTTACAGAGAAAAGAAAATAAAAAAAGTCAGTTAAAATGCCGCGCAACGCTCATTTGGCCATATACCACCTTACCAACTGCCGCCGCCACCGCCGCCAAAACCGCCACCGCTACTGCCACCACCCCCGCTACTACCACTCTTGGAAGGAGCGCTCGTGAGGGTATTGCTCATGGTTTGGGAAGCATCCTGAAAACGACGGGCAAACTGTGAGGTCGTAAATCCATTGACGTTGGAGGAATACCAACTGGGCGGGGGAACATTGAGCGCCTCAAATTTTTGGGACCAATTGTCGGTCAAATTAAACACCATCGCGTAGGGTAAGGTCTTATCAAAATAATGCGGGTCTTCGCGGATGAGTTGCTGAAGGCGAGGCAGTTCTACGGTTTGCATAAACATTCGATACCCCGCCAATTGACGGTACATCTCCACCCCCAAAAGCGATTTTTTGGGCATTTTTCGGCTGAGCACCACCATCACCAGCCCAAGAACCAGCGCTCCAGCGCCCGTTTCTACAGATACAAACCCAATTTCTGGTATTCCTTCGAACGAAAAAGTAAACAACACACAAAGCCCAAACAACACATAGCCACCAATTTTCATGGCTTTGCCCGCGTCAATTCCGCTGCCTTCGTAGTGGCGATTTGCCTCAATTTTATACTTGAGCAATTCGGTGACTTTCTCCATTGTTTTGTAAAAAGTAAGCCGCAACGAAGAGAGCAAGACCGAATTTTGTCCGCTGAAAAGTCCGTCAAACAAGCGCTTTTCGAAGGAAGTGGCCGTCTCAGGCAGGAAGTTTAGACGGGTCAATTTGTAGTCTGTATTTTTCAAGAAGCCAAGCAGCACAACCGTTTCTATTTCTTCAATTTTAATCAACCCCTGCGACGCCCAGTAGGGAATCAAGGAAATAATATCGTGGTCGTGCAATTTATCATCAATCAAAACACCCGCTTCGGCAGGGGTCATGTTTGGGGGTGGATAGTACTGCGGTACTATCGTAATGGGCTTGTCGCGGCCTTTATTGTACCAAAACCAAAACACAAAAATGAGCGGAAGGAGAGAATAAAAAATCCATTGATTATTGGTCCAACCACGCTTCCAAGCCACGTCTGATGAAAACGCCAATGCCCCAGAAGGAACACTCACGGCAGGCTGATAAAAATAATCATCGGACGAAATAGGCTTTATAGATTCAATAATAATGTTTTGGCCATCGGTACGGGAAGTGAGCCACTCCGAATTGAAATCCGACGACTCGTTGGCCAGCCACTTGGCTTCTGCCGCTGAAACGGGCAACGTAATCAGCGTTTTGGAAGCAAGAATAGGTTCGTTCAAAAAGTAATTTTTGTGCCTGAAAAAGACCCGAGAATACCCCCCATTTTGGGCATCATCGGCCACGTTGCCTTTGAGGGTGTAGCGCAATTCAACCTTCCGCTCATCCCCCGCTTTCACGTCGTTAAAATGTATTTTGAAAGGCTCCTCTTTGTCCTGAACGGCCCCTTGCCACCGCACATTTTCAATCGTATAGTACGTATGGTTGTGTAGCCACCGCCCCGACATACCAAAGGCTCTTTCCGCAACAAAATTATCAATCGGAATCCACAAACTATTGACGGTGTTGACAAATTTCAGGTCGGCTTTGATGCTTACTTCGGTCGAACCATCCTTCTGAATCGTATAATGGGTATCGTAATGTTTGAGAAAGAATTTTTTGGCGAGAAAGGACACGTCACCCGCTTCGTAGCGAATGTTGTCTTTCGGGAACCTCAAGTTCAGGGTCCATGCTTGATTCAATTCGAGGGGTTGTGTTATCGCCCCCTTGAGCGTTTGGTTATCAACCCATTGTGATTGGGACGCGTTGGAGGTACTCCCCGAAGCGCCCGTAAAAGTGGCAAACAAAACGGGATTATACGTAGATTGGGGCTGAGGCAAATGCACGGTATAGGTTGCTTTTTCAATGCGTGCATTCCACTGATCCCCAATCAAATTCCAGTTAATTTCTACGTGTTCACTATAATAGGCTGCAATATTATCAACCTCATATTCAATTATATAACGCTGCGAACCTTCTACTTTTTTATTTTCATCGCCGATTTTTATCCTTAAATAATTCTCTTCTGGTTCAAGCAAATATGTAGCTGGCTGTACCCGAATATTGCGAATTGGCATGACAAGCATGTTGTTGTGCAGCAATTTGTAAGTTGCACTTTCAAGGCCCGTCTGAAATTCAATGTTGTAACGCGTCGGAATGTCTTTATAGATACCGTGTTTGGCTTCGGTAAAAAATACGTCGATGGTTTCTTTGATGTTAAGCGCGCCGTTTGCCCGAACGGTCAAATCAATGTCGAAGTGTTTAATCACAAAACCCTGCCCGCACACCTGAAAGCAAACGCTCCACAAAACCAGAAAGAAAAAATATCTTTTTTTAAAGGATAACATGATTGAACAACGCTGATTAAAAGGAGATTTTTACATTTTGCGACTCTTCAGGATTCGTTAGCTCAAAGAACGTTTTTTTGGTAAAATGAAAAAGTCCCGCCACCAGATTAGACGGAAATGAATCGCATTTTGTGTTGTAATCGCGCACGGTGGCATTGTAATAGCGTCGGCTGTTTTGTAAATCATCCTCTATTTTTTCTACGGCGGCCTGTAAATCGGCAAAATTTTGGTTTGCTTTCAAATCGGGATAGTTTTCGGCAAGAGCAAATACCGACCGCAGCCCTTGCGACAGGGCCGCGCTGGCCTGTGCCTGAGCGCTTACGTCGAGCGGGGAGGCATAAACGGCCGCATTTCGCAACTGAATTACTTTTTCAAGGGTTTCACTTTCGTGTTTGGCGTAGCCTTTTACGGTGGTCACCAAGTTAGGAATCAGGTCAAAACGGCGCTTCAACTGCACTGATATTCCACTCCAGGCCTCATCGACCAAGGCCCGTCCACTGACAAGGCCGTTGTAGATGGCAATGCCCCCAATCAGCAGAAGTGCGGCAACCGACAAAATGATGTAAAATGGATTCATGTTTTTTAGTGTTAGGTTATTAAAAGAGGAACGAAATGAATTTTAATTGGATTGGGTCAGCATTATCACAAAGATTCCCCCTGAAAGCCCAACGAAAAAATGAAACAAAGGGAAGCGTAGGAAGTATGTATTCAAACGTAGAAAAGGGACGTTTAATCGTTGTAAATCAATTGAAAAAGCCTGAAAAAATTAATCAAATTTAAGCAACTGAAAAATATCCCTAATATACAAATTTTAGCCAATCGGTAAATAGAAAGAGGACAATTCAATCCATCAAAAATTTATCTCAAAAAAAAGGGTAAGCCCCATTTTTTTTGAGACTTACCCACGCAATAGAAGCACTATTTGTTTGACAAATTAATTAGCTCTTCCTTCTGGACGCGGAAGCAATCTCGTCCAATCCATTCACCAAACGGTCAAGGTCTTTCGGAGTATGATATACGTGAGGAGTGACGCGTACCCCTTTGATGTTTTCCCATTCGATACCCGTAGTGTGAATTTTGAATTTATTGTACAACTGGCTATCCACTTCGGAGGTTTTTAAGCCCTCAACCGAAACCAGCGCAATGGCACAGGCATAATTGGGATTGGGCGAAGTATGGATTTTCACCCCCGGTATTTGACGGGCTTTATCTGTCCAGTACCGCTGAAGATAGTGCGCCCGGGCCTGTTTACGGGCCGCGCCGAGTGATAATTGAAAGTCAACCGCCGTTCCAATGGCCATTTCGGAGGCAAACGAGCGCGTTCCTAAACTTTCAAATTTGCGAATATCGGGTCCATCGGGTTCGTTGTTGGACAATAGCGCCCATACTTTTGAAATTTTGTCTTTTTTGACGTACATCAACCCACTGCCAAACGGCGCACCCAGCCATTTGTGGAGACTGGTGGCGTAGTAATCGCAGCCTAAATCAGGAATTTTAAAATCCAATAAGGCAAACGTATGGGCGCCATCGGCAATGACTTCAATGCCGCGTTTGTGGGCTTCATCGGCAATTTTACGAACGGGAACGGTCTGGCCAATCCAGTTGATCATGTGCGTAACGTGTACCACTTTGGTACGTGACGTAAACGCGCTGACGTATTTGTCCACAAAATACGCATCGTTTTCCTGCGGCAGGTCGAGATTTATCCAAACCAGCTTGATACCATCCCGTTTTTCGCGCTGTTTCCAGGCATTTATCATGTTGGGATAATCTTGTTTGGTCAATACCACCTCGTCGCCGGGCTTTAAATCCAAGCCAAAAATGACCGTATTCAGTCCTTCGGTGGCGTTGCGGTTGATGGCTACCTCCTCGGCAGAGCAACCCGCCAAATCTGCCAATTTGCTCCGCAGCGACTCACGGCCTTGGTCCAAAATCCGCCACATGTAGTAGCTGGGGGCTTCGTTGCAGTATTGATAAAAACGAATGTGGGCATCCTGCACTGAGCGCGGCTGCGGGCACACGCCCCCGTTGTTGAGATTCAACAAATTGGGGGAAACGGTATATTCGGTCTTTACAAAAGCCCAAAAGTCTTCATTTTGGGCAGCTTCCAACGGTGAAAGATGCGCTACCTGGCGGTTGAGCGTTTCAAAGTTTTGGGCTTCGGCAGGGGCTAAAAAAGGTGGAAGGGTCAAGGCACCAGCAGCAGTGCCGAGCGAACCTAGAAATTGGCGTCGGTTAAACATTGTTTAGGAATAATTTGATTTGGTGATGCGGCCCTACAATACTACAAAGAGGCTGTCAAAAAATCAAATCCTCAACCGTTTAATAAAACAGGACATTCATTTTGTGTAAAGTTACCAACTTAGTATTTTTCATTTAATTACATTTGTAGCGGATTGGTACATATCCGCCAAACTTATTTTCCAACTTAATTTTCCCCTTTACTTATGAAACACCCTCGTTTTTCATCCGCTCTGCTAGTCATTTTGATGGCTTTTGTGATTATATCATGCAGCAAAAAAGAAGAACCCGAACCAGCAATGGGTGACCAAGTAGCTGGAACCTATACACTTACCAAAGTGTCGTTGGGCCCTTTGGGCATCGATTACCCTTATACCGATCCAAGTACTGGGGTTAAATCCTCTGGCAAAATTGAAATCGCCAAGGTAGCCGATGACAAAGCAACCGCTTCCATCACTTTTATCGATACCGATAAAGCGGGCAAAGTAACCGAAGATAAAACCAGCCTCGGCGAAGCTACCCTGAAGAAAGCTGCCACTGGCGAAATCGAAGCCTACAGCGGAACCACCAAAATTGGCACCTATAGCAACAGCGTATTAAGTCTTTCTTTTGTTGACCCTGACAGCAAGTTGCTCGTAACCATTACTGGCAAGAAATAATTTTACGCGTTGGTAACGGTTTCACTTTCACCAACCTGCTGCCGCCACATGGCGTAATACAAGCCCTTTTGAGTCAGTAAATCCTCGTGGTTTCCTGACTCAACTATTTTACCCTTCTCCAATACCACAATCCGGTCGGCGTGCATAATGGTGCTCAGTCGGTGCGCAATCAGCACCGTAATGTGTTGCTCGTTGTTGGAAATCTCGCGAATGGTCTGCGTTATTTCTTCTTCCGTCAATGAGTCAAGCGCCGAAGTGGCTTCGTCGAATATCAGCAGATTTGGGGTTCGCAGCAGCGCACGGGCAATGGATAAACGTTGTTTCTCTCCACCCGACACTTTCATTCCTCCTTCGCCAATGACCGTATCCAAGCCATTGTCGGCCCGGTTAATCAATGAGTAAGCTGCCGCTTTTTTGAGTACGTCGAGGCATTCTTCGTCGGTGGCGGTGGGTTTTACAAAGAGGAGATTTTCGCGAATGGTTCCCGAAAACAACTGGGCGTCTTGCGCCACAAAACCAATTTGCTCCCGCAGTTCATCCTTGTCTATCTGACGGCTATCAATGCCGTTGTACGCAATACTTCCTTCTTCGGGGTCATACAAACCCACTAACAACTTAATCAGGGTCGTTTTTCCACTCCCCGACGGCCCAGCAAAAGCAATGGTTTCCCCCTTTTTCACCTCAAAATTGACGTTTAATAAAGCTGCGCGCGCGGCGGTCAGGTGTTTGAAAACAACATTCTTGAAAACGACATTTTCAATCCGAGTCAACGCCACGGGGTTAGCGGGTTTGGCTTCCTTGGGTTTGCTCATAATATCCCGAAAGTTGTTGAGCGAAACCTCTGCCTCGCGGTATAACTGTATGACATTACCAAGCTCCTGCAACGGGCCAAAGATAAAAAAGGAGTAAAGCAACAACGAGAAATATTGGCCGATGGTCAGCACTTCCTTAAAAATAAGCCACAGCATGAGCGCCACTATACAACTCCGCAGGAAGTTGATGGTGGTCCCTTGCACAAAACCTAAGGTTCTGACAAACTTCACTTTACGTAGTTCTAATCCAAGAATCTTCTCGGTATTTCCGTTCAGGCGTTTGATTTCCTGATCGGTCAATCCGAGGCTTTTGACCAATTCAATGTTGCGCAGCGACTCGGTGGTACTGCCCGCCAATGCGGTGGTTTCGGCCACGATTTTGGTCTGAATTTTTTTGATTCTTTTGCTCAACACCGAACTCAACCACGCAATCACGGGGATGGTTAGGAAGTAAACGGGAGCTATTGGCCAATAAATAGTCCAAGCATAAATAATCACAAACGTAATCCCAATCAAGGATTGAAACACCACGTTGACCACCGACGTAATCATGCGCTCGGTGTCGGTTTTCACTTTTTGAAGCACGCCGAGGGTCTGTCCGCTGCGTTGGTCCTCAAAAACCTGATACGGCAACGCCAACGAGTGTTTGATACCATCGGTGTATATTTTAGTACCGACGCGCTGGGTGATGACGCTGATAAAATAATCCTGAAAGTTCTTGGCAATACGCGACACCATTGCCGCGCCAATGGCCAACCCAACAAATTTTAGCGTACCCAAAATGTATTCATTTTCGGTAAAGCGCTTAAAATTAGTGGCGTAACGGTCAATGACCAAGCGGTAAATGTAGGGATCGAGCAGTGAAAAAATTTGATTGACTGCTGCCAGCGAGAGGGCTACAAAAATAAGTTTCCAGTGAGGCCGAAGGTAACGGTAGAGTATATCCATGAAAAAAAAACACCGACATTCGCAATTATGTTCCTGATACTCTATCGAAAAAACACTTTAATACATCAAAAAAGCGCCAGGCCGAGTAACACTTCTCGGTTTGGCATGTACTTAAAAAGCTCAATCAACACCCAATATAAGCCAATCAAAGGGCATTATTTCGCCCAAATAGGTTCTTTTTTATACCGTCCCCACGCGACAAACAACGCCAAGCCACCCAAAACTGCGTTGATGCCAATGCCCTGATATTCGGCTTTAGTTAGGTGATAAATCGCCGCAAAAAGCATCGTAACGGCCAAGCCTAGCGCCGCCAATGGCGTCAGGAGTGGTTTTATTCTTAAAAGCGCAGGGAGCACTAAACCAATCGCTCCTAAAAGCTCTACCGCTCCCACAAACCGCACCATGCTTTCTGAAAAATCATTCACCCAAGGCATTTGGGGGGCCAGCTTGCTAATGGGGGTCGTCATTTTGGTAAATCCAGCAAAGGCAAACATCAGGGCAAGTAATACCTGAATAATCCAGAGGGCGATTTTCATTGTGAATGAGGGTTTTATGAGAGAATGAGAAAAAAATTAAATAATCCTCCAAACGGCATATCAAGCAGTATAATTAGCTTGAAAAAACAAACTCAAAGCGGTTGGCTTACGTCCGAGAAGCCGTTCCAACGATGCATCGGTCACGTCCATTTCTCCGTCTTTCAGCGCTTCGCTGATACTCACTATCATCGGAATAAACGCCTCCGGAACACCCGCCTGCACCAATCCTGCCTTGAAAGACTCGGTCGAAATAGCAGTATATGTGATGGTTTTTCCCGTTACGTCGCTTAATTGCTCCGCCAGTTCAGTAAACGAATACGACTTAGCAGAGGTAATTTCGTAGGTTTGGTTAAGGTGCTTTTCGGGAGCCACAAGCACATTGGCCAAGGCTTCGGCAATATCGGCGCGCAGCACAAAGTTTGCTTTTGCTTCAGCCGCAGGATAAAACCATTGACCCGTTTAGAGCGCATTCCCCACCAACATCGGTACTACTTCGGCGTAAAAGGTATTTCTAAAAATCGTGTACGGAATTCCCGACGATTTCAGATACTCTTCCGTTTTGATGTGGTCGACGCCCGGAATAAATTTGGTTTGATAAGAGGTTTTCAAAGCACTGGTGTAAATTAAATGTTTAACCCCCGCCTCTTTAGCTGCATTGATGGCATTGACATGCTGCCCTACTCTATCTTCCAATGAGCCCGACGAAATCAGCAATAATGTATCAATACCTTCGAATGCTTTTACGAGCGATGTAGCATCAAAATAATCCCCCTTACGAATCGCTATTCCTTTGGCTGTCAGTTCTTCTGCTTTGGCGGGGTCGCGCACCAAAGCCGCAATTTGATGCGCTGGCACGACTTTGAGCAGAAAATCAATCACTCCTTTTCCTAAATGTCCAGTCGCTGCTGTTACTAAAATCATGTTAATAAGTTTTTTGACTAAAATTATTTTTTGATTGGCCAAAGGTAGTTACCTTTGCTATATAAAAGTAACCACTATACCAAAGTATACCGATATACTTTGGTATAGCATCTCTCTATAAATCCAATAAACAGTATGCTTAACAAAACAGAATGTTCGGCCTTTGTAATACCCATACGGGATTGTTTGGACATCCTCAGCGGTAAATGGAAGCTACCGATTTTAGGCGCTTTGATGGAAGGGAAAAAGCGATTTAAGGAACTAGAACGTTCGATTCCTCATATCACTCCCCGGATGTTATCCAAAGAATTGAGAGAACTGGAAATCAACCAATTGGTAAAACGGACGGTGTATGATACCGTCCCAGTAACCGTTGAGTACGAAATGGCTCCCTATGGCCATTCGTTGAAGAAAGTACTGATGGAGATGAAAGATTGGGGAACGCAACACCGCAAAAGAATCATGACGACCGATACGCCAATTGTGACGGAAGAATTGGACGTTGTGGAGGTTTAATAACGTCGGCGAGGTTGAATACTAATACACCCGAACCTCGCCGACGTTAAAATCATGAGCCGAGTACGTCGGCGAGGTTGAATGCTGATACACCTGAACCTCGCCGACGTTAAAATCAAGAGTCGAGTACGTCGGCGAGGTTGAATGCTAATACACCTGAACCTCGCCGACGTTAAAATCAAGAGTCGAGAACGTCGGCGAGGTTGAATACTAATACACCTGAACCTCGCCGACGTTAAAATCAAGAGCCGAGTACGTTGGCGAGGTTGAATGCTGATACATCTGAACCTCGCCGACGTTAACATTATACTCGCTCTACAATCACGGCGTAGCCCATGCCTACGCCTACGCACATCGACACGAGCGCGTAGCGTTTTTGGGTTCTTATCAATTGATTGACCGCCGCATGGATGATTCGCGTGCCCGACATACCCAGCGGGTGGCCTAAAGCAATGGCTCCGCCGTTAGGGTTGATTCTTGGGTCATCGTCGGCGAGTCCTAGATTCCGGGTAACGGCCAGACACTGGGCCGCAAAGGCTTCGTTAAACTCAATCACGTCCATTTCGGCAAGGGTCAAACCCGCTTTTTGAAGGGCTTTCTGCGAAGCAGGCAGCGGGCCGATGCCCATAATACGCGGCTCAACGCCCACTACCGCAGAGCTGACAATACGGGCCTTAGGTCTTAAATCAAAACGCTTTATTGCCTCTTCTGAAGCAATAAACATGGCCGCCGCCCCGTCGTTGAGTCCCGAGGAGTTACCTGCGGTCACGGTTCCGTCCTCTTTCTTGAATGCGGGTTTCAGTTGGGCTAATTTTTCAAGGGTTGAGTTTCCTTTGATGAACTCATCTTTGTCAAAAACCGTCACATTTCCTTTTTTGTCGGCCCATTCTACCGCCACAATTTCTTCATTCAAAATTCCACTTTGCTGGGCCGCAAAGGCTTTTTTCTGCGAATTATACGCAAATAAGTCTTGGTCTTCGCGACTGATTTGGTACATATCAGCGAGGTTTTCGGCCGTTACGCCCATGGCGTCGGTGCCGTAAAGTTTGTGCATCTGGGGATTAATAAATCGCCATCCGAAGCTAGAATCAAACATTTGGGCGTCGTTTCCGAAAGGTTTAGATGTTTTGGAAATCACCCACGGGCCGCGCGTCATGTGTTCCATACCACCCGCGATAAATACATCGCCGTCGTCGGCTTTGATGGCGCGATTGGCGTGAATAACCGCCGACATGCCCGAAGAGCACAACCGATTGACGGTTTCGCCGGGTACGGTGTATGGCAAACCCGCCAACAGCAGCGCCATCCGCGCTACGTTGCGGTTGTCTTCTCCTGCCTGATTATGACAGCCCAAAATCACATCTTCGATGGCATCCAACGGAATAGAAGGCGTACGTTTGATGAGTTCCCGAATCGGAATAGCCGCCAAGTCATCAGCGCGGACGTTGGACAAACTGCCGCCAAAACTTCCAATCGGCGTCCGGACGGCATCAATGATATAGGCTTGTTTCATGGTATATGTTCAATAGGATGGATTCAATTTCAGGCAATTTGCTCCACAAAGGAAGCACTTGTTCTAGCTTTTACTTCCTCCAACGTCGCGCCGGGCATCAGTTCGATAAGCGTCAATTTATTTTCTGGAAAAGCAAACACGGCCAAATCGGTAATCACCAAATCTACCACGCCCGAAGCCGTCAGCGGCAACGTACAGGCAGGAACAATCTTAGACGAGCCATCGGGGTTTGTATGCGTCATGGTGATGATGAGTCGTTTGGCACCTTTGGCCAAATCCATCGCCCCACCCACGCCCAAGAGCGGCTTTCCGGGCACGGCCCAGTTGGCTAAGTTGGCAGCTTCGTCTACTTCCAAACCACCCATAATGGCAGCGTCGATGTGCCGACCGCGAATCATGGCAAAGGAATCGGCACTGTCGAAATAACTGCTTCCTTTGAGTGCGGTTACGGGAATTTTACCCGCATTTACGGGATAATTCATGGCACCACCCCCATCCGTAGGCACGGGGCCTACGCCCAACATTCCGTTTTCGGTGTGCAAAATAATGCCGTGCTCTTCCGTAATCAAATCGGCCACGAGGGTGGGAATGCCGATGCCGAGATTCACGACATCGCCTTTTTTTAGCTCCGCCAACGCCCGTTTGGCCATATTCATGCGGCTTTCGTCCACTTTTTTTGAAGACGAAACCGACGCCGACGAACCCAAATCTTCCAAGGTCAGCGTGGCCTGTACTAGATAATTGACAAAGCAGCCCGGGGTATGCACGTGCTCAGGGGCAATTTCTCCCACAGGTACAATTTCTTCGACTTCGGCAATGACCAAATCGGCGGCCGTGGCCATGGCTTTGTTAAAGTTTTGTTCGGTCATCCGGTACTGTAAATTGCCCGCGGTATCGGCCCGCCACGCCCGAATAAAGGCCACATTGCCCCGAATCCCTTTGATGAATACCTGCTCGGCTCCATCAATGATTTTAGTTTCACGGCCTTGTGCAATGAGCGTCCCCGCCGACGTTGGCGTATAAAAACCTCCAATACCCGCACCGCCCGCCCGAATGGCCTCGGCCAACGTACCCTGTGGCAGCAGTTCATACGCGACCACACCGCTTTGAGCGGCTTTGACGGCGTCGGGATTGGACGTAAAAAACGAGCCAATCATCTTTTTAATCTGCCCATTACGGAGCAAACGCCCCCCGCCAATGCCCACTTCTCCCACGTTGTTACCGATAAAAGTAAGGTTTTTGGTGCCCGTTTCGGCCAAGGCGTGCATGAGGTGGACGGGATTTCCCGTCATGCCAAAGCCGCCCTGCAAAATCGTATCGCCGTCTTTGACCATTTGGGCCGCGGTCGCTACATCTATAATTGGAACTTCTTTCATTTTTGATCAATAAAGTATTCAAAAAGAATGGGTAAAAATCAATAAAAAAACACTAATCCAACGCCTCAAAGGACTCAAAAGGTAGGCCCACGTAGTTTTCGGCGATGGTCGTTGCGTAGGCTTCCGACAGTTGAATATAATCAAATTTGGCCTTTTGCAATTGATAATGAAACGACCCGTGTTCGTATTGTTTGTGAAACAGAGTAGTCATAAAATTGGAGAAATCCTGCGCGCGCCAAATGCGTTTCAGGGCAACGGTTGAATAATTATCCAGTGCTTGCATCGACGCTTTTTCGTAGAAATCTCTGAATCCATCCACCAAATGTTTCACGTCCGCCACGGCCAGATTCAGTCCTTTTCCACCCGTAGGAGGCACAATATGGGCGGCGTCGCCCGCCAAAAACAAACGCCCATGTTGCATATTATCAATAAAATAACTCCGCATGGGTGTGATGCTTTTTTCAAAAATCGGCCCAGAATTCAGCTTCCAACCTTCGGTACCCAAGCGCACCGAAAGCTCTTCCCAAATTTGCTCGTCCGACCAGTTATCAACGTGGTCGTCGTTTTCTACTTGGATGTACAATCGACTAACTTTTTCTGAGCGCAAACTGTGCAGCGCAAATCCGCGCTCGTGATAGGCATAAATCAGTTCTTCGGAAGAGGGCGCCACGTGGGCCAAAATCCCCAACCAACTAAACGGATACGTGACCGAATATTCTTTATAGGCGTCTTTGGGCATTGATTTACGGCCTAAGCCGTGAAAACCGTCGCAGGCGGCAATGAAGTCGCATTCAACGATGCCTTTTTCACCGTTGTGTTCAAAATGTATTTTGGGACTGTCGGTTTCGATGCCTTCCAGTTCAAGGGCGGGGGCTTCAAACAACAATTGCCCCCCCTTCGCCAACCAAGCCTCCGTCAGGTCTTTGACGACTTCCTGTTGACCATAAATCGTGATGTTTCGTCCGCCCGTAAGTTGTCCGAAAGGCACTCGAACGCGCTTGCCATCAAAATTCAAATAGACTCCGTGGTGCTCCTGTCCTTCTTTGACCAAGCGGTCGGCCAAGCCCAATTCTTTAAGAATATCGACCGTATTTTGTTCCAAAAGACCCGCCCGCACCCGTCCTTGAATATATTCTCGGCTACGGTGCTCAATGATGACCGCTTCTATGCCGTGTTTTTTGAGCCAATGGGCAAGGGTCAAGCCAGCTGGCCCCGCTCCAATGATGCCAACTTGTGTTTTTATTGTTTTCATTTTTAGGTAGTTATGTTCAGTTCATTGATGACTTCCTGCGCCGTATGAAAGGCTTCATTGGCCGCTGGCAAGCCGCAGTAAAGGGCCGAATGCATGATAATTTCTTTGATTTCAGCCACCGTTACGCCGTTATTAAAGGCCGCCCTAACGTGCATTTTAAATTCCGCTTTTCGGTTGAGCGCAATCAACATCGCCAAGGTGATAAGACTGCGGTTGTGCTTCGACAAATCAGGGCGCGTCCAGATTTCACCCCAAGCGTAGTTGGTAATAAAAGATTGAAAATCAGCATTAAAGAGGTTGATATTAGCATTTGCATTGTCAACGTGCGCTTCACCCAATACCGACCGCCGCACGTGCATTCCCTTCTCAAAGGCCGTGTCGCCAACCAGAAAATCAATGAGTGTTTGGGCGTACTCTTGCGGCAATTCGGTACTCGCTAGGTGCCGGGCATGTAGCACTTTCAAGCGAGCATGAGGGATATGCTTTGCCAAAAACTCCGCCTGCTCAACGTTCGTAACGGGGTCTTCATCACCCGTAATCACCAGTGTTTCAACGGATAACTGCGTCAGCGTTTCTCTAAAATCAGCATCGCGGATGGCACCGCAACAGGCGGCGTATCCCGCCACGTGACTACGCAAAAACATGGCTTTGGTCTCGGCCACGCGTTGGGGGTTTTGCTGCCGAAACGATTCCGTAAACCACCGCTCCATGGTATCGTCCACGATGGCCTGCATTCCCTGTTGGGTGATAGTTTCGATGCGGGAATTCCAACGCTCATCATTCCCAATTTTTGCACCCGTATTGCTCAAAACAATCTTTTTGAAACGATTTGGGTAATGAATCCCCAGCCATTGCCCAATCAATCCACCCATCGAAAGACCACAGTAACAGGCAGTTTCGATGCCGAGGCTGTCCATCAAATCAATCACGTCTTGGCCCAATAAGCCAATGGTGTATGATTCTACCGAAGACGATTCTACATGGCTACCGCCGTGGCCTCGGTTGTCGTATTGCAACACGCGAAAATAGGGCAAGAGATACGGAACGAGTTCGTCCCACATCATCATTTCTGACCCCAGCGAGTTAGAAAAAATCAATACGGGGCTGTTGGGGGTTCCCTGAAGTTTATAGTTGGTTTTCATCTTAGCGTCCAAATTTCTTCAATACCTTATCAATCATTTCTAAACTCAACCCCAGCGCGTTTTCGGGCTTAAAAAGTTCGTCCACGGAGGGTACCTCTATTTTCAATTCTAGCAGTACATCTTTTAGGTGTTTTTGCTGCACAATCGCGGTTTTACAGGCTTTTTCGACCCATTCGTGGGCCTGATTTTTGCCCATTTTGGGCGCCAAGGCCAACGATACATTTTCCGCATAAATCAACCCTTGGGTCAGTTCGAGATTCGCCAACATGCGCTTTTCATCCACTTCCAATCCTTCCAGCAACTCAATGGCTCGTTCAACGGTGCCCGCCGTCAGGGTCATGATTTGGGTCAACACTTCCCATTCTGAATGCCACAGCCCCGCCGAACGCTCGTGCTCCTGCGGCATGGCCGAAAGCACCGTAGCCACCAAGTGCGGCATCCGGGTGGCGTTGGCCAGCATGGCCGCGCAGGTCACGGGGTTGCGCTTGTGCGGCATGGTACTCGACCCACCTTTGCCTTCCGCTGCACCTTCATACACCTCTCCTACTTCGGTTTGCATCAGCAGCGACACATCTTTGGCGATTTTACCCAACGTACCAGTCAAAATCCCCAACACGCTCGCCCATTCGGCGAAAATGTCGCGGTTTGACTGCCACGAAAACGCAGGTTTTAGTCCTAAATTCTGGGCAAAAAGTAGCTGTACCTCGCTCGAAATCTGCGCATTACCACTCCCAACCGCGCCCGCCAACTGAACCACCAAAAGACGTTTTTTCACGTCGTCAATGCGCTCCTGTGTTCGGCCGATGCTCTCAAGCCAACCTGCCGTTTTCAGGCCAAACGTAATCGGTCGCGCCTGTTGCAGCAGCGTCCGACCAATCATGGGCGTATTTCGATAGCTGCTCGTTTTTTCTACTAAATGAAGGACGAGCACCTCTAATTTTTGTGCTAACCATTGACCAAACTCCTGCATCTGCAAAACGGTGGCTGTATCCACAACGTCCTGACTAGTAGCGCCTAAGTGTACGTATTTTGACGCTTCTACGTCATTGTTTTTTACGATACGCGTCAATTGTTTCACCAACGGAATCGCAGCATTGCCCCCCAATTTTATTTCAGATTTAAGGCGGGGTATATCAATCAAATCGGGCTGACAACATAATGCAATGAGGTCGGCCACTCCCGCAGGAATCACCCCTGCCGCTTCCTGCGCCCGCGCCAATTCGGCCTCTACGCGTAGCATTTGCCCAATGGTATTCCTCTCCGAAAAGAGCTCATTGATGTAGTCCGAATAAAACAATTCGCTGTATAAGCCCATTTTAGGGGTGGTTAAATCTCAAAAAATACCGTTTCGTTTTCGCCCTGCATGTAAATATTGAATTCATAACCCACCGCATTTTTTGAGGCGATGAGCGTATTGCGTCGGTCGGTCGGCACAGCGTTTAAAATTTCGTCCTGCGCGTTGAGTTCCGCTTCATCTTCAAAGTAAATACGTGTATAAGAGTGGATTAGCTGCCCACGCATAAACACAATCACGCTCAGGTGCGGCGCCTGCCCATCGACCGACGTGGGTTTAAATGTATGAAAAATAAACCGATTTTGGGGGTCGGTGCCCGTGCCGAAACGCCCAAAACGTTGGTGCTGCGTATCCCAAATCTCAATCATCGCATCGGGAATAACGTCGCCGTTGCCATCAAAAACTTTACCCACCACCGTAACGACGTTGGCTTCGTCGAGAGGCTTGGCTAATTCATTATTGGACAGGCTTTTAAAGTCATATAAATATTGTTCGGGCGTCAGTCCGTACGCGAAATAAGGCCCGACAGTTTGGGAAGGCGTTTGTAGCATGGCAATTATTGCGTTAAAATTCATTAAACATTTTCAAACGGGGTAGCCTGATGCCCCCTTAAAACAAAGTCGAAACGGTAGCCCAGCGCAAAATTGGGCTCGGTGATGCTCAAATCAAAGGTTGAAATCAGCAACTCACGTCCTTTGGGCGGCACGCCCAGAAAAATGGGGTCGTACTGCAACAATGGGTCGCCGGGAAAGTACATTTGGGTCACCAACCGGTTGGTGATATTGGCCCCAAACAATGAAAAATGGATGTGGTTGGGCCGCCAAGCGTTGGGGTGATTGCCCCAAGGATACGCCCCTGGCTTGATGGTATAAAACCGATAGTTTCCTTCCGCATCCGTCATACAGCGCCCCGTGCCCAGAAAATTAGGGTCGAGCGGCGCGTCGTGTTGGTCTACTTTATGGACGTACCGGCCCGCCGCGTTGGCTTGCCAAATCTCAATCAGCGTATTAGGAATCGGGCGCCCGTTTTCATTCATCACTTTGCCATGCACCACGATGCGTTCGCCCATCGGCTCGCCATTTTTAACGGAATTCTTGGTCAGGTCATGGTCAAATTCGCCCAAGTTAAAATCCCCGAAAACAGGCCCTGTCAACTCCGACAGTGACTGTTTTACGACGACTAACGGCTTGCTAGGTGCACGCAGTACGGTCGATTTATAATCGGGAGCAAGCCGAGGCGGCTGGACTTCATAATCGAATGTATTATAAATGAGTTGGCTCATTGCGGTACAAATTTGAGGAGGTAGTTTCTTTTTTCAGTCCAACAAAGGTATGGGTCGTGTTAAATAAATTCTTGGATTAATTAAAATATTACTTGTATAAAATAAACATTTTATGCGAACAAATTTTATTAGGCAAAAAGAGAAATTACATTACAAATATCTAAAAAACAACATTTTATCAAGTTTATATCATTTACAAGATGTATTTTTTAAGATAATTGTTTATATTTATTCTTGTATTTTCGGAACATAACATGAATCCAAAAGGGCTTGTCAATTTTAAAGGTTTATACGGTGATAATCGCTCGCCGCTGGTACCCAATTTCATCCACCATGAATTATTAGAAACTAGGAGTAAAATCTATGATTGGGAAATTCACGAGCACCTGCATACCGATTTGTATCAGGTATTTATCATTCAATCGGGAAGCGGCGTGCTGAGGTCTGAAAACAAAGAATTTGCGATTGCAAGCCCCTGTCTGATTACCATTCCCGCCAATACGCTGCACGGTTTTATGTTTCAGCCAGAAATTGTGGGCGAGGTCATCACGTTTTCGGAGTCGTTTTTGGAGAGTCTTTTCAAAAACTCCCCCAAAATCGGCCTCGAAATCAGTCGCTTAAAACAGCTATCTTTTCCCAATGGCGATTCGATATTTAACCGAATTTTATTCCTTAAAACGGAGATTATGAAGGAATTGCTCGAAGAAAACCCCGAAAAACAGGCGGTTTTGCAATCCCTTTTTCAATTATTATTCCTGACGATTTACCGACAGGCCCTCACCCAAAGCAGCCCCGTGACAACTTCTGACAATCGAACGTTGCAGTATTTTCAGGGGTTTCAGAAGAGCATCAAAAAGTCGTTGCAAGAGTCAAAATCTATCAATCAATACGCCAATGAGTTAAACATTACGGCCGTTCATCTCAATCGAATTTGTCAAAACTTAGTGCAAAAATCTGCCCTGCAAGTGGTACACGAATACTTAATCAACGAAGCAAAAAAATATTTACTCAACACAACCTACTCAATATCAGAAGTTTCTTACTTTCTAAACTTTAAAGACCCCGCTCATTTCACACGTTTGTTTAAAAAATACACGGGGGTGGCTCCGAGCGAGTTTAGGAAGAACTAACTCGGTTTATCCTACATAATTTGCGGGCGGATTTAACCCAACAATTGATTCAGGTTCACATTCAAGTCGCCGATTTGAGCGTCGGTGGGACTTATCTGGGCCGCCAATAATTTACGCGCATTGAGGTGGTCGGCGGGACGATTGAGCGAATCAACGGCAATCAACCGATTTTCTTGGAAATAATAGACCGAAAACTTATCGGCGTCGACATCGCCTCTCAGTACATAGCGGTCAAATCCCGCCGAAATTCCCGCCATTTGGAGTTTCAAATGGTATTGATTGGTCCAAAACCACGGCACTGCATGGTAAGGTTGGGCTTTGCCCAATACGTGATTTACGGCCGTTTTGGCTTGGTCAACGGCATTCTGAACCGATTCTAACCGCAGTCTTTTTTGGGCAAAAGCGTTGTAATGATTGGCACAATCGCCGATAGCGTAAATGTTGGCGACCGAAGTTTGTTGGAATTCGTTTACCAAAATACCATTTTCGCAGGAAATTCCCGCCTCCTCCGCCAACGACGTTTGGGGAATCACCCCAATGCCCGCCAGTATCAAATCTGCCTCAATCTTCTTGTTATCTTTGGTTATAACACAATGATTATCAATGGATTTTGTCAGAGTATTTAGATATACTTGAACCCCGTTATGCTCGTGCGTTTTTTGGAAAACATCCGAGATAACAGCGGGTAGCACCCGTTCCATCAAACGCGACTGCGCCTCAATAACACTTACTTCTTTGCCTTTTTCTTGCGCCAACGCGGCCAATTCGAGGCCGATAAACCCACCGCCAATGATGGCTATTTTACGAGCAGTTTCCAGTCGATGCGCAATGGCTTTGGCATCGGCTAAGGTACGCAGGTAAAGCACGTCGGCGGCTCCTTCCATCGTCAATTTGCGGTTGGCGGCCCCCGTCGCTAAAATCAAATGCGTGTAGTCGATGGTCTCACCTTCTTTCGTAATCACCAACTGCCCCACCGTATCGAGTTGAGCGATATTGACCCCCAACCGAAGGTCAATCTGGTTGTTTTGAAAAAAATGCGGGGAACGAAACAAAATGGCTTCCTCCGACTGCTTTCCCTGCAAATAGCCCTTAGACAGTGGCGGTTTCTGGTAGGGCAGGTCATTTTCTTCCGAAATCAACACGATTTCACCCTCAAATCCTTCTTCTCGCAACGACGCGGCCGCCTGCACCCCCCCGTGCCCAGCGCCGATGATGACGACTTTTACACTCATTGTTTTTCAGGGATACGGACAATGACTCCGTCCAATTTGTTGGAAATACGTACTTGACACCCCAAACGGCTGTTGGACATGCGCTCGGCGGTCGCACCTTCGAGCATTTCGTTTTCTTCTTCTTCCATTTCGGGCAAAAGCCCCATAAATTGTTCATCCACGTAAATATGGCAGGTGGCGCACATGCACGAGCCGCCACATTCGGCCACAATTCCTTTGATGTCGTTCTGAACGGCTCCTTCCATCAACGTAGCCCCCAACGGCAAATCCACTTGGTGCTCTGTTCCGTTATTTTCGATATAAATTACCTTTGGCATTGTATTACAGATAGTTACAGTAAATAATTTTCTTTTTAAGACTGTTTTATGGACCGAGCCATTGGCTAAATAAACTGCTTACCGCCGTCCACCACGATGGTTTGGCCCGTTACGAAATCAGCGGCAGGGGAAGCCAAATAGAGCGCCGTACCCACAATATCTTCCATCGTTGACGGGCGTTTGATGGCTCCTCGGTCTACGCCGTATTTCGCAGCATTTTCCATCAGGCCCAAGCTGGCTTCGGTGAGTGTAAAGCCCGGCGCAATGGCGTTGACGTTGATGTTGAAATCACCCAGTTCTTTGGCCATCGAGCGCGTCAGGCCAATGACGCCCCCCTTGGAGGCCACATAATGCGACCAATTGGGCGACCCACTCATGACGGTTGCCGAAGAAATGTTGATGATTTTGCCGTAATTATTGGCGCGCATCGACCGACAAACGGCTTTTGACACCAACCAGACGCCTTTCAAATTGACGTCAAGCACCAAGTCCCATTCGGCTTCTGTGAGTTCATAAAAAGGCTTGCGTTGAATGGTGGCATAGATGGCGGCGTTGTTGACCAAAATGTCAATTTTACCAAAGGTAGCCAGCACTTCATTCGCCATTTTTTCCACGGATTGCTCGCTGGTTACATCTACTTCAAGGGCCAATCCACCTAACATTTGTGCCGTTTCCTGCGCTCCTGCGTAGTTTTTGTCACAAACAACGACCTTGGCTCCCTGGGCAACAAAGGCCTGCGCAAAGGCCCGGCCGAGTCCGCCAGCTGCACCCGTAATGACAACGATTTTATCTTTTAGCTCAAACATGGGCTACGTATTTTTTTAAGTTCAAGTCCAATTTTGCCAACTCCAACAGCAGACCAGAAAGCCTTTTTCCTTCGTCGGTCAAGAACGTTGGCCAAACGAAATTTTCCAAAATCTCCAGTACTTCAGCTTGTCCAATGCCAAACCACTCGCCAATGATGCGGTTGCCATGTGGCGTATACCTCCAGAGCTTATCAGCATCTTTGTGCACCGCATCGTTGACCGAGCGCGTCTGTTTGGTGGTATCGTGCCCGTCAATGAGCGCGATGATTTCGTTAATTTGTGGTTGATGAAACCCTAAAACGGGCAGTTCTTTTTGTGCAATTGCAACACTTTCCAACTCATGTTGGCGCGTCAATTCGGGGTATTTATTATTGGGACCAAAGGCGTGTAAAATCTTGTCCTTCGGTATTTTAGACCAGCCTGTATCGTGAAAAAGAATGGCTGGCAACACCACGTCCGGGTTGGCTTCTGGGTATTTTTCCAGCAATTGGGTCACCAACAAGTACGCAAACAGCGTATGTTCGTCGTTGTTACGAACGTTCAAATGGATTTTGGCTACTTCCCAAAGCGGGATGTCTTGAGGGCGTAACATCTAGTAATTCAGGTAAATGGTTTTTAATTCGGTATACGCCTCGATGCCGTAGCGGCCTTTTTCACGCCCGATTCCGCTTTGTTTTACCCCACCAAACGGCACATCGTGGTACGAACGGTGAATGTTGTTGATCCAAACCGAGCCTGCTTCCAGCGACTCCGCAATGCGCAGCCCCGTGCCGAGTTGTTCCGAAAACACATAAGCTGCCAATCCAAAATCCGAATCGTTGGCCCATGCAACGGCCTGTTCGTTGGTTTGAAAAGGCATCACACCTACCACGGGCCCAAAGGTTTCTTGGGTCATGATGTGCATAGAGTGGTTGGTATCGGCCAAAATCGTGGGTGGAAAAAACCAGCCGTTGTCGTACAGTTCACCCGTCAATCGGTGGCCGCCAGTTTTCAAAAGTGCTCCTTTCTGTAAGGCGTCTTGCACCTGATTTTCGCTGTTTTGGTAGATTTTTTGGTTCACCATCGGCCCCATGTCGCAGCCCGAAAACGGATGTCCCACGGTTAGTTTTTCGGTCAACGCCACCATTCGGTCCAAAAAATCGGCATAAATGGCCTCATGCACGTACAGACGATTGACGCGGTAACAAAACTGACCGCTGTTGGCAAACGCATGGCGCACAATAGCGGGAATAGCAACGGCCAAATCCGCATCGGCACACACAATGGCGGGCGACTGACCGCCCAATTCAAGCGTGACACGTTTATTGTGCGCCGCCGCCAACGCCCCGATGCGCCTCCCCGTGCCCGTGCCGCCCGTAAAGGCGATTTTGCCCGTTATTGAGTGCTCAATGAGCGCATTTCCAATGTCATAGCCATAGCCCGTAATGACATTAAAAACCCCTTCGGGATAGCCTGCTTCGGTAAAAATTTCGGCCAGTTTCAGCGTCGAAAGCGGCGTATCTTCTGAGGGTTTGGACACCACCGTACAACCCGCCATCAGCGCCGCGCCCAATTTCATGGTCAGCAGCGTAATCGGGTAATTGAACGGCGTAATAGCCACCACCACGCCAACGGGCTCGCGCACAATCAGCGCTTTCTCGCCTTCGAGGTTATGCAATGGCACTTCTCCTTTTAAACGAAGGCCCTCTTCTGCGTAAAAATCGAACAAATCGGCGCTTCGACTAATTTCGGTCAGGCAGCCCGCCAGCGGCCTGCCGAGTTCGTTGGCAATGGTTCGGGCGAGGTCGTCGGCGTGTTTGCGCATCAATTGCGCGGCTTGGTGCTGCAACTTGGCCCGGAGAGCAACGGGCGTCTTTTTCCAAGATTTAAACGCCACTTTTGCTGACTCCAGCGCCGCATTGACATCTTCAGGATTGCTGCACGCAAACCTTTCGATAACAGCGCCCGTGCTGGGGTTGAGCACATCGGCGTATTGGGCCGAATGTGGTTTTACCCATTTCCCGTTTATATAATTTTCCATTCGTTTAGATTACGTCGCAACAAAGCATTTTTTCGGTCTCGACCAAGTCGGTCTTCGCCATTTCAATCGACTCGGGCAGGTGCAACTGCGGCACCACATCGGTGAGCAAACGCGCACAGTATTGACTCGGGGTCTGTTTGAACCAATCGGAGGCAATACTCACGCCCGTGACCGTAAAACGCCACAGCTTATCGGCATCTCGCACAATCTCATCTTCGGCCGACCGCGCAAACCCTCGCGTGTCGTGACCGTCGATGATGGTTTGCACTTTTTTAATAAAGTCTTCCGAATAACCCAAAGGCCTTAGCACTTCTGCCGACAGCCGCACGCCTTCCGATTCGTGCAAATACCGCACGTCGCTCTGAAGATAATTTTCGGTCTGAAAGCCTTTTTTAAAAATATCATCTTCGTCAATCGAAAACCAACCGATGTCGTGCAAAATGATTCCTGCCGCCACCACATCTCGGTCGGCGTTTGGGTAGCTTTCGGCCAGTTTCATCGCGTAGTGAAAAGAAATCGGGATATGAACGTCGTTTTTTCGTACCCGCATGTACTTTTCGGCCGCTTTGAGAATATGTGCGTAGTTGTTCATTAATACGTTAAGATAAGAAATAGCGGTAAAAATAGAATGTTGAATGTTTTGGGCATTACGCATTTTTATCACCTAACACCTTCACAATCAACATTCTTATTAAAATAGATTAAAAACTAAAATCAGGCAGCTTCGAGGATAATTACTTCACCCGTTGAGCCATTGACCATGATTCGGTCGCCCGTTTTGATGGTGGTAGTGGCCGAGCCTGTACCCGTTACGGCGGGCAGGGCGTACTCACGACAAACGATGGCCGCGTGCGACATCATGCCGCCGATGTCGGTCACGGTGGCTTTGATTTTACCAAAAACAGGGGCCCAACTCGGCGCCGTTACGCGCGTCACTAAGATTTCGTCTTGCTGCAAAAGACCCAGTTCGTCGGGGCTGTTGATGACCCGCGCAATGCCTTCCACTTTGCCCGCCGAAGCCGCCATTCCTTTGAGGTGATTGGTGGTTTCGCCACTTTGCAACCATCCCTGCACACTTTCGGACGTAATACCCCAAAGCATAATCGTGAAGGGTTCGGTCACCAAGGCCGGCGGCTCATTGAAAGCTGGCTTGGGTGCGGCGGTCGAAAGGGCATCAATGATTTTTTTACGACGCGCCACTTCGGTCGGAATATAATCGGGACCGACGGAAGGCACGCCCATGGCCCAACCACGACCGTAGTCAAACAGAAGTTGGTGAATTTCTTCGCGACGGAAATAAAACATGTCGTTGATATCGCTGAAAAATCCTGCTTCCACAAACACCGCACTTAGTTCGCGCATTTTGCGCCAGAAAACGCACATTGCCCAGTGCTCAATGTAGAAATTGTGGTTTTCAACGTACGGAAATACCACCCGTGCCAAGCCGATTTTGGCATCAAACGCCGCTTGGCCTTCTTCGTCGGCAATCGAGTCGCGGTATTCTTCCGTGATTCGGTCTCTTTCGGCCGCGATTGCCTCCTTCGGACGGTCAATATTTTCGCCTTTTTGCAAACGTTTCAGATAATCTTGAATGTAGCCAAAAGGAATCTCAAGGTGCTCAATCCAGTATTTATCGGTTGAGTAAAATCCGTTACCCGTCGTAAAATTAAACCACGGATATTTGGCCAATTCCCAAGCATCCAGCCATTTTTGGCCGTTTTGGGTTGCTTTCAACGCTTCCAACGCCGCCGTCAATTCTTGATTGGCGACCACCTCATCCACGCCCAATTCAAGCGCCAATTTGGCTAATTTACGCAATTCTTCGTCGGGACGGAACAAATCAACTTCCACGCCCTGCACCATTTTAGCAATCGACAAATCTGGAATGCCCGGAAAAGTTTCTTTACAAAAACCGAAAAAATCGAGGTAAGCCGCGTAGCCTAAGTTCAGAAATTCGAAGTGATACATCCATGTTTTGTAACACAAATCAATCATTTTATCGTAATTCTGAATCAAGTAGTAGGTTGGGTCAAGCCCAACACCGCCCTTAACCCATTCCATGTCAACCACTTCTGGAAGCGCCTCAAATTTTACGGCTTCCATTTCATCAATGACACCCTTTACTTTTTTATGCCAGTTTTGGAGCAAATCATTCCAATTCATGAAATAATACCCGGCGCGTTCCAAAAATTGCGGCACGCGGTCGCCGATTAATTCGGGCGCAACCCCCACGGGGCTCATGTAACAATATCCGTTGTGAATTTTAAAGTCAATTCCGTTGGCGGGCGGTATCAACCACTGACGCGTGTTGTACTGACTCAGGCATTTTACGGCAAATTCGACCGTAATGGCGTCAAAAGGCTTAAACACATTGGGCCAGTGCTGCGAATCGCAAAAGAAAAATTTAGCTTCTTCGTTTTGTTTCAGGTTATCCTGAAATACCATGTAGTAGGGGTACAATTCCTTCCAACCTTCGGCACCTTCGGGCGCTTTGTGGTCGTAAGGACTGATGAATTTTTGAGAAGACATAATTACGAATGATTAAAGGATAAAGTGAACAGTTACGGACGAATTTCCAACGGCTCGATTCGTCCGCGTGGTTTATTTTTTACTTGCTAAAGGGTTCATAAGGGTATTCAAAATGCCTTCCATACCCGTTTTGACGGAGGAAGCGGCGGCGGCTTTTTTCTGCGACCAGACCGTTTCGGGGCGGCTTTGAAGAAGCGTAAAGTTCTGACCAGCGGGCAAATCGGCATCAATCGCCCACTCAATGTCCTGCGGACAACGGTAATGTTTCTCGATAATTTTTGCCATCCGACACACGATTTTCACCTCCTCTTCGCTCAGGCTGGGCTGCGTGGCCCGCTCGTCCACAATCTCGCGCGTCAGCACCCGGCGGTTTATTTTATCGGGGACGTGTTCGATGTGTTTGTTTTGAATATTTGACGCAAGAATTTCCATCATCACCTTGTCTACCAAGAAGTTATCGGGCGTAACTTCTCCCGAAACCACCGCCTCACCCAGCCCCCAAGAAGCGTCAATGACGATTTTGGAGCGGTCGCCGTTGGTCGGATTGAGGGTCATGGCTACGCCAGCGGTGCGAGCATTGACCATTTTTTGAATCACCACACTCATCAGCACTTCGTCTTCTTTGATTTGCTGGTTGCGACGGTAGTTGATGGCCCGCGAGGTGTACAAACTCGCCCAGCAACGGCGTACGTGTTCGATGACCTCCTCCTCTCCCACCACCCACAGATAGGTATCTTGCTGTCCCGCAAAACTCGCATCGGGCAGGTCTTCGGCGGTGGCACTCGACCGCACCGCCACGGGCAGGTCATTGGTGGCTCCCGCGAGGGTACAAAGTTGGTGATACGAAGCTTTGATGCTATGCTCTACTTCGGAAGGCAACGGACTTACCAATAATAAACCGCGCACTTCTTCCGATACCTTATCCAATTCGGCCACGTTGGTGCAATCAATGCCGTTTACTTTTTCGTAAATAGCCTCGGCAAGCGCCGAACCGTGCAAAAAGTCGGAGTAAGCGTGGGTAGTAATGCAAAAACCAACGGGAACTGGCAAATCAGCAGCACTCATGCTGGCCAAACTTGCCCCTTTGCCGCCCAACAAATAATATTCTTCGGGCAAAGCTTCTTTAAAAAACAACGTGTATTTCATTTTACGAAAAGGGTTTTGACTGCTTTTTTACCACTCCACTTCTAAGGCCACGGGCGCTCTGAATGAGGTATTTAGGGCAAATTGAAAGACTTGATTTTCTTTGATGGTGAGGTGCGGAATCTTGCGGGTTAGTTCTTCCAACACAATCTTAAATTCGAGTTTTGCCAAGGGCGAACCCAAACAAAAATGGATGCCGTAGCCAAACGACAGGTGCTCTTTGGCGTTGGGCCGTTGAATATCAAAGGTTTCTCCGTTTTCAAAATTGGCTTCGTCGCGATTTGCCGAACCCATCACCAACAATAAATTGGAACCCGCTGGGATGGTCACGCCCCCTATTTCGCTGTCTTCCAGTGCTTTACGACGCCACGACACAATCGAAGGCGAAAACCGCAGGATTTCTTCAATCGCGTTGGGAATCAGGCTTGGATTCTCGCAAATGGCTTTCCAACTTTCGGGATGGAGCAACAACTCGCGAATGCCATTGCCCATCAACGACGTGGTGGTTTCGTGGCCTGCAAACAGCTGACTGTAACAAATCGCCGCAATCTCGCGGTCGCTGATTTCGTGACCTTCGGCCTGCAACCGCACCAAATCTCCCGGCAAATCGTCGGTAGGATTTTCTTTGCGCAGCGCTACCAAGTTTTGGCAATATTCCCAGTACCTCACCATATTTTGGGCGTGAACCAACTGCTCTTCTTCCGTCAAATCGCCCCAAGTAATCAGTAGGCGGCTTTCGGCCCAGCTTTTTACCTGCTGCACATCTTCGTTGGGTACCCCCAACAACATAAATATCACCAAGGCGGGCAAATCATACGCCAACTGCTTCACGATTTCGGCGTGGCCTTCGTTTTCAAACTTTTCGATCATCTCAATGGCCAACGCCCTGATGCCCGGTTCGAGCTTTTTGAAGCGACTCAGGTTGAACGCCATGCTAACGATACGGCGTATACGTGTGTGGTCGGGTGGGATGCGTCCCGACAGACCCGACAGACCAATCATGCCTTGGTCTTCCATTAATTTCTTGGCTTTCGGCGCAATCGGTTTAAACGGCGATTGGGCATTTTCGGACGTGTAGGTTTTCCAATTGCTAAACACCGCCTTAATATCTTCGTAACGGGTCACGACGTAATACCCTAATTCTTGGCTGTAAAATACAGGCTGCTCGTCCCTCGATTTTTTATAAAAGGGAAAAGGATTTGTGAGGTCAAAAGGCTTGAATTCTTCGCTTATTTTGTGATAGGGACAGGTGCTCATTGGGAACTGTTTATTTGAGTTGACTTTCAAAACATACCCAAATGTAGAAAACAATCCTTTGGTTTTTCTTTGGTTTTTTTAGTAGTATTTTAATTCTTTTTAGAAAGATTCAAATATAATTGTCTGATTTCCTCCGAAGGTGCTCCGATATTGAATTTTTTGAGCGATTCAGTATAGATTCGGTACTGTCGGTGCAGTGCGTCAAATCGCTTTGATTCGGCCAATGCCAGCAATTTTTCTTTGTGGGCTTCTTCCAAATTGGGATTTTCGCCGAGGGCTTTATCGCAGTAGTTTATCGCCAGCGAAAGATTCCCCATTTGCCGGTGAATTTTTGCTAAACTGTATAGAAGTTTGTAGTACATCTCTCGGTACCACGTGCGTTTGCTCCAGCACCAATCGTTTTCATTGTTCTCTACGTACTTGAGCGGAATGTCCATAAAAAGGTCGCCTGTATAAAGCCGCTCCGCCGACTCGTAGCAAATCTTACATTGCTCCAAATTGCCCTCTTTCAGGTGCTGATTGCCTTTGAAACACAACTCCTGAAACATCGGCAGGTCAATCCAACTGTCGTACGGCAGTCGTAAATAATACATTGAGCCTTGAAGCACGATGAAAGAAGATTGTTTTGAGGCATCATCATGGCCGTTGAGCACGAGCCGCAAAAAACGGATGGCATGATACAAACGATTCAGCGACTGCTCGGTGCTGTCGGCTTCCGACCAGAGCAAATCGGCCAATTCTTCCGTATTAGCTCCTTTTTCGCCGCGAATCAACAAAAAAGCAAACAGGGTTTTTAATTTGCGCGTAGCACCTGCTTTGGTGTTCCAGTCAATCAATTGGCCATTTTCGCGGTAAATCCGAACCTCTCCCAGACACCTGATTTTCCAGCGCCCTTCGTTGGTTTGAGCGGTCATGGTTTGAAAAGGCCGCTCCAAAGGGTACGCCTGTTTTTCGTCGTTTGTTTCCACCGCCACCTGTACTTCATCCACCACCTGATGCGTATCAATGGTGGAAAGCCAGTAGTTGAAGCGCGGTTTTAGTTGATTTTTTTTAATAATACGGGGCGGCAAATAATACGGATTCGCTTTCAGCCCCTCATGCGTGTAAATTTCGGGGTGAGAAAACAAGCCCAAAAGCAATTGTTCGTCCAACAACACCGACTCGTTGTAGACGCACACGATGGTAACGGGGTACGAATCCAACAGTTCCTGAAACGCTTCGTGCAGTTCGCGCAGATAAATATCCCCTGAAGGCGTTCTGACCGCCCACGTCATTTCAAAAAAGAAGACCGAATCTGCTTGCATTTCGGTGGGGATGGCGCTGATATGGGCCTGTAATGCTTTCACCACGGGTTTTGCCCGCACGACTTGTTCCCGCAAAAAAAACTCTTCCGACGAAACAACATCTCCTTCATTATCAACTAATTCAATCTCGAAAAACTCTTTCACGCTGCTCACACTTTGTTCATCAGCCACGTAGAGCCAATGTTTATGAACACCGATGATTCGTTTGATTTGTTGCCAAAGAAGGGAATAATCGCTAAAGAAAAGCCCCAGATATTTTGCTGCCATTGTGTCGTTGGGCTGCCGCATGGAGCAACCGAATGCAAGTATAGCAAATCCACCTTGGTTTATGCAAAACCGCCCCGAGAAGTTGGGCAAAATTCCAATCCTCGGGGCGGTTGACTTAGTGGGCTTTTTACTTGATTTTCTTCAAATCTTTTACCGTAACGGTTCCACCAGGATAGGTAAAACTGAGGCTACGACCGCCGTTGTCTTGCGATTGCTGCACGCCCGTGAGCGGAAATCCTTTGGTGCTGTATTTGGTGATTTTGCCGTCCTGCTCCAATTCGACAACGAGCACATTTTCAGCCGCGAAGTAGGCGTATTTACTCCCGTTTTGGCTACCACTAAACGCGGGCGACGAATATTCCTGTTCGGCTTTTTTATCGGTCTTGCTTTTCTTGGGAGCGGCGGCCTTCTCTTCTTCGGCCATCGTCTGCGAGAGCGGCACCAGCTCGGCGCACAATTCGGCCACTTTGGCCTTCAAGGCATTGTTAAACATATCGCCAATCATGACCATACCACCCTGCCATTGGCCCATACCGCCCAATTCGGGGATATTGAATTGTACCTGGCGGCCGCCCGACAGCTTGAGTCCTGCCAATAATGAAGAAACGGTTTCTTCACTTACGTTGTATTTTGAGGCTATTTCTTTAATCTTTTTCATGCTTCTTTTTTTGTTTCTAACTGCCAAATGGTGTTGACTCGCCCAAAAGGACATAACAATTTACAAATTATCCCTAAATAACCATGCCATCGTCTACAGTTTTTTCAACAAATCCCAATCTCCAACGGCTTTGAGATAGAGAAAATTGAGCAAAATACCGTTGGCATTGTTGATGAGGCGATGTCCTTCGGCAAAAGGCAACACCACCGTTACAATACGCTCATGTTCAGAGGCTTCTCCCATAAACAAGTCATCGTAGCTCATGATTTTTTCTTTGGGGAGCGTGAGCTCGCAATAAAAATAGTACATGGTTTCGTCGCTCGTGCCAGTAGAAGGATAGACGGGGTAATCTAACAAGCGAATTAATTGATTTTTTTCGACCGTCATCCCCGTTTCTTCAAACACCTCTTTGGCGGCCACTTTGACCGCATCCGACTCACTGTCAAGCATTCCGGCAGGGTGCTCGTAGGTCTGCGAGCCGTCGCAAATGCGGCGTTGACGAACCAGCAGCAGGTATTTTTCGCGGGTTTCTTCGTCAATCAAACACACCAACACGCACAATACCTCGCCCTTCAAGAAGCAAATGGGGGGGATTTTGTCGCCCTCGGGGGTAGTCGCGTCCAGCATCAACAGCGAAAAAAGCGCATCGCCGTGGCCGTTGTGGCGGGTAAATTTTTCCTCAATGTGGTGAATTTCAAGGCCATTTTTTAACAAATTGGCTTTCCAAAGGTTAAATTTGTGAGAATCAAAGACGTTTTCGAGCATAACAATTGCAGAAGCTAACAGTGGGTATTTTTTTAGTGCAAAGTACACAAAGAAGGCACACTATCCGCAAAAAGTCGTTATTATCGTGCTTTATTAACTCCCATTTTCGGTATGGAACTCGCTATCAGTACCCCCGCTATTTTATTTTCGACCGTTTCGTTGATGATGATTGCCTTCACCAACCGCTACCTCGCCATCGCCAGTTTGATTCGAGAATTGCACGATAAATTTCGGATAAGCCCCGATGAGAACTACGTCGAGCAAATCAAACACCTTCATCGGCGGGTGCATATTATCCGAAACATTCAATTTATCATCGTGACGAGCCTGCTGTTGAGCGCGGTTTCGATGCTTTTCATCTATTTACAGTATCAATCTGTGGCGCAGGTATTATTTTTCGTGGCGTTATTGTTACAAATCGGCGCGCTGAGTTTGTCAATCTGGGAGATTTCGTTGTCTATCCACGCCCTCAAAATCGAACTAAGCGACATGGAAGAACAACTCGGCAAGCAATTTGGCTTTTTTGGACGAACAAAACCCAAAAACATTGAATAACCACTCTATTTCACACTTCTAACCAACTAAAATCAATGAGAAAACCACTCCTGTTTATCTGGTGCCTTTGTGCCTACGCTACGTTTGCGCAAGACGGCTACCAGACGCCCCCCAAACCCCTAGCCGATTTGGTCACCGCCCCGCCCACGCCAACGGTGAGCGTGGACAGCAAAGGTCAATGGATGCTGATTTCGGAACGAAACACCGCCACCACGACCATTGCCGAACTTTCACAACCCGAGTACCGAATCGCTGGTTTGCGCATCAACCCCGCCACCAACGGCCCGAGCCGGGCGGTGTACGTCAACAACCTTAAATTACGGCAGGTTTCGGCCAATGCCACCGACGTTCAGGTAACAGGCTTGCCCGCCAATCCGCAAATTTCCTCGATTCAATGGTCGCCGGATGACAGCAAAATCGCTTTCACGCACACGACCGACACCAAAATTCAGCTATACGTAGTCGATGTTGCCACCGCCGTGGCCACCAAGGTAAGCGACGTAGCCCTCAACGCCGTGTTGGGCGTGCCGTACCAGTGGCTTTCCGACAGCAAATCGTTCATCGTCAGAGGAATACCCGCCGAGCGTGGTGCCGCCCCCGAAATCAGCCGTGTGCCTTCGGGACCGACCGTTCAGGAAAATCTCGGCACCAAGGCCCAAGCCGCTACTTATCAGGACTTATTGAAAAGTCCCGCCGACGAGAAGCAATTTGAATACTACGCCACGGCCCAAACCATGAAACTTGGACTCGACGGCAGCGTACAAAAAATCGGCAATATGGGCCTCATCGCCACCGCTGCTCCTTCGCCCGACGGTCGTTATGTGATGATTGAGAGCATTCACCGTCCGTTTTCGTATCTGGTAACGGTCAACCGTTTTCCTTCTAAAATAGACATTTTTGACGCCGCTGGTGCATTGGTAAAAACCCTGACAGACATTCCGTTGCAGGAAAATGTGCCCTGGGGGCAGGATGCCGCCCCATCGGGACAACGCAACCACAACTGGCGCAACGACGCGCCCGCAACGGTGTATTGGGTAGAAGCCAAAGATGGCGGCGACCCCAAGCGCAAAATTGCCATTCGCGACGTGGTGTACACGTTGGAGGCGCCTTTCAGCGGCGAAGCCAAAGAAATCTACGCGGCGGCTTATCGTTTTGGCGGCGTGACCTGGGGCAATGACCAAATAGCGTTGTTTTCGGAGCGTTGGAACGCTACGCGCAAAATCATCACCAAATTGGTGAATCCAAGCAATCCTGCCAATCCAGTTGTATTGTTTGACCGCTCATCGGAAGACCGTTACAACAACCCCGGCACGCCCGAATTGAAGAAAAATGCCTACGGCGAATACGTGCTTGACATCACGGCCGCCAACGAAATCTACCTCACGGGCCAAGGTGCCTCTCCCGAAGGCGACCGTCCGTTTGTGGATGTGTATAGCCTCACCACCAAGCAGGCCAAGCGTTTGTTCCGCTCCGAAGCACCGTTTTTTGAGCGCCCCATCAGCATTCTGAACGCCGAAAAAGGTTTGATTCTCACTTCGCGCGAGTCGCAGGAAGAGCAGCCGAACTATTTTATCCGTAACCTGAAACCTGCGCCCAAAAAGGGCAAAAAAGCGGCCGAGCCCGCGTTGACGCAGGTAACGTTTTTCCCGCATCCCTATCCGCAATTTAAGGGCATTCAGAAGCAACAACTGCGCTACAAACGCCCCGACGGCGTGGATTTGACGGCCATGTTGCTGCTGCCTCCCGGCTATAAAAAAGAAGACGGTCCGCTACCAACGTTCCTGTGGGCGTATCCTGCCGAATTTAAGAATGCCGCCGCCGCCGGACAGGTCAACGGCTCGCCGTACCAGTTTAACCGCATCAGCTATTGGACGGGCGCGGCCTTTGTCACCATGGGCTACGCGGTGTTGGAAAACGCCTCCATCCCCATCGTGGGCGAAGGCGACAATGAGCCTAACGATACTTACGTAGAGCAATTGGTGGCGAGTGCCAAAGCCGCCATCGACGAAGGCGTACGCCTCGGCGTAGTGGATGCCAGCCGCGTAGGCGTAGGAGGCCACTCTTACGGCGCATTTATGACCGCCAACTTATTGTCGCACAGCAACTTATTTAGAGCGGGCATTGCGCGCTCGGGCGCTTACAACCGTACTTTGACGCCGTTTGGCTTCCAGAACGAGCAGCGCACCTACTGGCAAGCCCCCGATGTGTACAATAAAATGTCACCGTTTATGAACGTAGACAAGGTAAAAACCCCGCTCCTATTGACCCACGGCGAAGCCGACAACAACACGGGTACGTTCCCGATTCAGTCGGAGCGGTATTACAACGCCCTCAAAGGCATGGGTGCCACGGCCAAATTGGTGTTTTTGCCTTACGAAAGCCACGGCTACACCGCCAAAGAATCGCTCCTGCACATGCTGTACGAAATGAACGGCTGGTTGGACAAATATGTGAAAAACGCGCCCGCCACGACCCCCGCCACCAAGACGGGACAAATGTCGGGCGAGAAGCGCTAAGGTACTTTTATCATTCCGTAGGAATCTACTCCGTTTTAAGGACAGCCGGTTGGAAACAGCCGGCTGTTTTTTTATATTTGAGGGTAGGCTATGGCGGTTAATGCACCGTTTTGGGAGGTATAGAGGTATATATGCAATAGTATATAGAGATGCAGTTTTTTTTTATAAAAATGACAAAGTGTTCGCCCCCACAGATAACACGAGTTGTGTTTTGGGATTTATTATAGTCCAAACCTAGATTTTGTTACTCATTTAGTTGTTTAATGACAAGCAAACATTTCAGAAATAATACCAAAGTGAATGTAAGGCTTGTGATATTACGTTTTTGAGGATTCGAAATGTAAATCATTCCACTTTTACAATACCGATTTTAACGGCATACATAGCCAATCCCACCCTTGTTTTGATGTTCAATTTTTCAAACAGGGCATCCCGATAGCCCTCTACCGTTCGCGGACTGCAACACATCAGGTCAGCGATTTCTTTGTAGGTCAATTCCGAACATACATGATGCAAAAACTCCAGCTCACGGTTACTCAGTTTTTCATCTTTTGAACTTTCCTTTGGTGGAGGCCCCGCGATAGTTTGAAAAAAAACGGCGGTAGCCCACTGCGGGAAATACATCCCCCGCTCTATGAGATTAATCAACGCTTTTTCCAGCTCGGCTGGATGGACGTTTTTGTGTAGATACCCTTTTGCACCCAATTTGATCATCCTTATCAACGAGGCTTCATCATCCTGCATGGAGAGTACCAAAATCTTGACGCCCGGGTAGTGGTCATGCAGCCACTGCGCGGTTTCGAAACCATTCATAATGGGCATTGAGATGTCAAGTAAAACAATATCGGGGATGTTTTCCCTTGTTTTGAATTTTTGCAGGAGCACACTGCCGTTTTCGGCCTCATACAGCACCTCAAAGTCTTTCATTTCTTGTACCATCGCGGCAATGGCTTTGGCAATCAATAGGTGGTCATCTACCACCACTACTTTATACTTCATACAAACTTTTTACAATTTTAACGCAAATCTTAAGTCGGTTCCCTGATGAACAACGGAAGTAAACGCATAATCAATGACCTGCAACTCATTGGCCCGTCGTTTGATGTTAGACAGACCTATACCAGTGATTTTGGTGTGAATGTCAAAACCTTTGCCGTCATCGGTAAAGTGAAAATACACAATATCGTCTTTTTGTTGGATGTCAATCCATATATGTTGGCAAAAAGCATGTTTTAGGCTGTTTTGGATAAACTCCTGTGCTAGGCGGAAGAGGTTATTTTTGGCCGCAACGGAAAAAAACAAGTCAGAGGGGGACATGTTTATTTGGAGTTGGCACATGCCCGCCTGATTTACTTGAACAGATTCCTGCATCAACAGCTCAAACAGTGACTTTTGGGCCAATTCGGGTTGAACCAGCGATTTGGACAGTTGCCGCAGATCCTGTAAGGAATCATTAATGATCTTAGCTATTTCGGTTACCTGCTGTTCTTGGTATTCTGCTTGACGGGCGTATAAAAGACGTTGGGTATAAAGGGAGGCTAGGGTGAGTTTTTGCCCCACATTATCATGGATTTCACGGCCAATATCGAACATAGTAAGTTTCTGAACGTCCAATTGGGTCTCAATCAGTGCCTGATGGTGCAGTTGTCGCAGCAATTGTTTTTCTTTTTCGTGTTGGATTTTGCGTTGTCGATATAGTATAACAAAAACGGCAATCCCTCCAATAAAGATAAGTATTGTCACATTGACCAGAATCAGGAAGAGTGTCAGTTCGTTTTTCGCCATATAAAGCTGACCGCAAAAAGCAGATACATGATATAATCTAAGAATATAACAATCCAAGTATAACTGAAAAGTAAGGCCATATAATTGTTTCTTAAGTAGTTATACATTCCAAAATAAGGGAAAGTCCCCAGAAAGAATAGCAGCAGGCCAAGAGCTACCCAAAACATCTGCTCACGGTAAAATGTCAGAATACGGTCTGAATTGACCAAATCATAAAAATAATAAAGGATAAATACCAACAAAACGATGTTGCCGATGGTGTACGAAAAAGACAAAAACACGTCTTTGCCGATGGGGTGAGCATCGTTGATGAGCTCTAAAATAAATGCGAAAACGTAAACCAACACCCCCGTCCAAATAAGTTTTGGTCGGGAGTTCAGGGTTTTATAAAACAGCCAATACATAAATAAAAACTCAAAGGGAATAATAATATAGATGGCTAACGGCCCCCTTAACGAGATAGGAATCAGATAATTGAGGGTTTCTAAACAAGCAATGGAAAGCAAATACATCGGAAAGTACTGCCAGTAGCTGCCGCTTAATTTTTTCCAATAAATGAGGCCAGTTAGGCCAGCTAAAAGTTCAAAACCGATATACGCTTTCTTAAACAGTAGCATGTCCATACTTCTGGAGATTATTGGTTAGGAAAAGCCGTATCTTCATTTTGACAAACTGGCGGACATAATCCCCCGTGATTTTGGGCGCTTACTTCTGGACTCAGAATCACCGCTTTAAAGGCCATTGCGTTGTTGTATTGCAGTTCGTTGATTGACTTGTCTATGTATGATTTATTCAGACCTTTCAAATACTCCGATAATGGCCTGATTTCACATTTGCCTTGGTTGTACGAAGCCAGCGGGTCAAAGTCCACGTTTTTATTTTTCTGTTTAATGGTAGGCACCATCATCAGCGTATGCAGGCCGGCATACTCGCGGGGCAAATTCTGAAAGCCGGGCAGGGCAGCGTTGGTTCCGGTAGTACCAGAATACTCGCCAAAGTATATTCTTACACCTAAAGCAGGGGCTTTTTGCCCACAATTTTGGCAGGAAAACCGTTCAATCTGGTAAATAAATTTTTTCAGCGTCTCTAGGCTGAACCAGACTGACTTAGAATCTACTAGTTTCCGTGAGAACCCGCTTTGCATACCCCGCGTATACGACGGATAATGATTTTTGGAATATAATCCCGTAAGTTCTTTGGCTTCACTCAGTGAGAGGCCGCTAAAAACGCTGTTACTGTAATCATAACAAAATTGATCACAAGGTTTTTGCTGTGAAACGGGCTCGGATTTAAAAGACATAAAGAAAGTGGCCGCCCAGGCTAAATTTGTAATGATTAATAACTTTTTCATTCTGAAATTGAAAGTTTGAACTCTACTGATTGAACCCCTCAAAGTTAGACGTTAAATACGCTTCAAAAGATAAAAGCAAAGGACTTTAATTTTAACAATAAATCACAAAATACTCATTATCAGCATATTCAACTATTTATCAGTTTGGTTAAATACGGGTTATTACGCATGTATTACCGTTAAAAAACGGTATAAAGCTATCGTTAAACGTGGGTGTTAAATACCGTGGTTTAAGGCTTGTTGGGCCAGCAGAATGACATCAATTTTGTGCCGTCGTTTAAATGATTCGATTTATACCTATTTACCAACACCACATTATGACAGGTTTATCTATCCCACATGAACAGGTTTTTTGCAGCAGGCAGTTTCATCGGTTGTTATTGAAGGGCACACTCTTCTCTCCACACATTGTTTTGGCAAATTTGATGTATATCACTGGCAACGGTAATTATTCACATCTGGTAATGGCCAACGGCCAAAAAGACCTATGCAGTCGAGCCGTAAGTTTTTATGAGGAGCATCTCTCAAAATGTTCTGACTCTTTTCTGAGAGTACACAAGCAGTGTCTTATCAATGTTCTTCATGTAAAGAAATGCACATCGAATCAATTAATTATGATTGACGGTTATGCGGTGCCTATTGCACGTCGCCGAAAAAAAGAAGTCAAATTAAGAATGAAAATGTTGCTTCAGAAGAACCGCTAATTATTACTACCAATGAATTTAAATCATTCTAAAACCCTACAGATTATGAGATACATTGCATTTTTTATAATAAGCCTGTTGTTTTCTGCACCTATCCAAGCGCAAATTACGGTCACGGGTGCAAGTACTGCCGGCGCAAACACAACCTATAATTTAGGCACGGCCCAAACTGTGCAGGTGTTCAACAGCGATGCTGGTACAAATTTGTATTCAAATATTCCCTTTACCTCTTATTCACAGATGCCTCCATATTATGAGATGTATCGAATTTATCGTGTAGGCGGAGTTTGGACGTTAGATCAGGCAATAGTAAGTGCTAGTGTAGGGGTAAGAATTACTACTTTGTACACAATTTCAAATAATTTGAATAATCCTCCCTGTGATTGGGGCAATGGGGTTTTATTGGCAGGAACCTGTGGGGAGCTGCCCGTACAATCAGCTACGATTGCGCCCGGTTTTATTACAATACCTCAATTCTCCGCTGCTGCTATCTCGGCAATAATCTCCCCTCAAAAAGGGATGTTGGTCTTTGATACGACCAACAACTGCCTCAAACTCTACAACGGCACGGCTTGGAAGTGCCTCGTGACTCAGTAAGTAACTGAACGAAATAAATTGTTTTATTGAGCTTTAAACACCTGTCCATTAGGGCTTTATACTTAAATCATGGCTTTTTTTTCATAACTACTTAAATTAATCAAGAATGAAAAAATCACTTTCTTTTCTAATGATAGCATTTCCGATATTAAGTTGGGGGCAGTTTGCAGAGATGACTCCGACGCGGATATTTGCTAGGAAAAAAATTCTTAATGAATTCTTTGTAAACGACAGTACGGTGTTTTTTTGGAATACCAACAAAGGCAGTTTGCGGGCAGGCCTTGCAAAAACAGACAATTATGCCCCTTATTCAGAGGCCTTTAGGGAAGTAAACATCGGAAATTATTCATTGGCATATGGTACGAACAACATAGCCAGTGGCACTAACTCATTTGCAGGTGGAAGTAGAAATATTTCATCTGGTATAAATTCTGTAGCACTTGGAAATCTTTCCGAAGCAAGTATTGGCAATAGTTTTGCCTTAGGCTATAATGCAAAGGCCTCTGCCAATGGCGCTGTTGCTTTTTCTAATGGTCAAGCAAAAGCAGACTTTTCGCTGGCCTTTAGTGGCGGCTCTACGGAGTCTGTAGGCTCGTTGGCGTTCCACAACGGTAAAACAACCAATTTAGGTTCATTCGCCATTGGAGAGTCAGCGGTTGCAACAGAACGGTATTCGGCTGCTATTGGACGTAATATTACCTCTAATTCTAAATATTGTTTAGTTGTGGGGCAGTTTAATGACCCAACTATCAACACAGCAGGGCAAGATGATGCCAACTCTCCACGATTTGTAGTGGGGACAGGATATAGTGGTGTAAATAATATTAATGGGTTTGTGGTTTATCAGAGCGGGAATGCTACACACAAAGGTCGGATAAGTGTCAATACTGCTTCTCTACCCCGAGCCTCACTTGATGTAGTCGGTACCGATGCTATCATTATTCCTGTGGGTACTAGTGCCCAACGACCTTCTACGCCTATAGTGGGCATGATTCGCTACAATTCAGAGATAGACAAATACGAAGGTTATGTACAAGATGCAGGCAGTGGCGCTCCCGGCTGGAAAGGGTTGCATTAAAACAAAGGCTATACAGCTCCGAAAGCCTCTTTGCAAACCATCATAATGAGTCAAAATGTCTCATAAGTTTTAGGCGTCCCCTGGCTTTAAAAAAATACTTTTAAAATATTGCAAATCAGCACATTATGCTCTTGATGGCCACAAGACCTTAGCCACTGCTTTGCCTTTGCAGCACCCCACCGGCGGCACAAAGACCGTGGGAGCGGATACCGAAAAGCTTAGAGAGTAGGTGATTTTTACGAACTTAAATTTTTACAAAAATGAAAAAAGTGTTTGTGTTACTGTTTCTGTCTTATAACGTAATCTGTGTTGGACAACAAAATAGAAAAAACAAATTTGATGATATAGGTAGGCAACATAATCAAATATTATTTGATTTGATTAATTCTAATACCTTAAAAATGGCAAAAACTTCCAACATTAAAGACCCATATAAGATATACCTTAAATTCTTAGATGAATGTTGTGAAAGAAAAATGAGTTGCTGTGGCTCACCAGGGCCAACGAAACCTATTAATGAGGAAATAATATTATTTCACAAGGCTTTAACTCCTAAAACCACTTTTTTAGAAGTTTTTAGACAAAACTACACTATCCCTAATCCAGGTCGAAGCCCTTTAGAGGATTGGTTTTGGAAACTTTGGGAACTTTATAGAACTAAAAAATTAGAAAAAGCAGCTACCAATAATGATTTTAATGAAATAATTGCTATTGAGGATATGATAATTTCGGATAAGAAAATATCATCTAATGACAAAGAATATTTATTAAAAACCACCTCCATAATGCGTTATTCCTATAAATTTTGGTCCGATGTAAAATTCAATCCCAAGAACCCTTACTTTAACCCAAATTTAAAACAATTCCCATGGGGATCGGATGTAGATGGAGCAATAGGTGGATATAGACTTGGTGGCGGATGGGGCGCTTTAGGAGGGGCAGCTTTTTGTTCTGGCGTTGAATTAATTAAAGACTATTTCTTCAACTAACAATGACATATATTTCTTTAGTGCGGCAGCAACTGCCGTCGCATTAAAGAAAACTCTTCACAAAATTTCAGGGAAAGATAATCCTTTTGGCAATTTTAACGGCCAAGTGGAGCGATGCCCCACACACAAGTGTCTATTTATCAAACTTGTCAGTTCTCTCATTATGAATATCAGAGTTTTAATAATGCTTTTGGGCATTGCTTGCGGCAGCTATGCCAAAGATATAAAAGGGTTTTACATAACACCCCAACAGGATACTGTTCAGGCTATTTTCGAGGTGAAATGGGGGCTGACAAGGCCCAACCTGTATAGATTGCAGGCAGAGGTAACGTGTACCGATAGCAGTGGAGTAAAAAAAACGCTACACCCGCAAGATACTGAATCATTTACGCTTTTTATGCCCGATGGAAAAAACATAAAATTCAGCTCTTTTACGTGGACCAATGAAAAAGGGAATCCACAGCAGTTTGCTTTAGATTTTGGAGGTTCTTACTTGCACCTTTATGCCTACATTGTCTTGAACAGTTACGACAAGAGCGAAACCCAACGGTTTATGCTCAAAAAGCAAGGCCAAAAAACCATAAAAGAAGTCTGGGGTTTCTCTACCCGAAAACAGTTGATGACTTATTTTGCAGATTGCCCTGATTTGGTTCAGCAAATAGAAAAGCGCGAGCCTATCGCTCAAAATATGGTTGAAATGGTGGGTTATTACAATACCCATTGTGCGCCGCAACTACAAAACAACAAATGAAATCGCTCTTTTTGCTATCGTTGATGCTGTGTAACTTTTGGGCCGGTGCTCAAATAGATACACCGCGGGGCGCTCCAACGGATACTGTCCAAGCAACTCAAGTAGCTGTGCCATCGGCCAATCATCCCCCTCAACTGCTTCATAAAGCGCCCGAAATACTTTGGTTTACCAACTTCCGACAGGTAATTACGCATCAATTTCCTGCAAAAGGTTTTTACCGCGATCAAGAAGGGCATGAGGTGGCATTTCGGCTACTGACCAAAGGCCATGCAGGCCTTCGCCTTACACCCGAAGGTTTATTTACAGCACAGATTTCATTGGCCGAATATCGCAAACTCCCACTAACCGTAGAATACGAAATCTTTGAAACCAATACCTCCGAAAATCTGACGGCTAAAGGAGAAATCATCCTCCAAAAAACCAAAAACGATTTGCCGCCTACCATCAGTATTTCGCCCAAAACCCTGTGGTATGCCATCGAAGAAACTGATTCTGTAGCTATCAAAATAGCTATAACTGACCCCAACGACGACCTGCGCGAGTTTGAGGTGTATTCGAGCGTGCAGTATGGTAGGTTTAATCCTGCACATTTTTTGACCAAAACTGCGGTGAATACCTATTGGTTTCGGTGGCAGCCCGGCTATGATTTTGTCCAACTCCGTAATGCACAAGAGGAGCCCAAACGCGCCTTTCAGCTTGTTTTGGAAGCCAAAGACGAAGCTGATTCAACTACACGAGTAGCCATAGAAATTGAAGTATTTGATAAAATTGATTGGAACATTGCCGACAAAGTGCGTCAGCAGGAATTTGAGCAGGTAGTTTGGTCGGCTACCGAGGCGTTGATTCGTTTAGACAAAACCTTCCAAACTATGGACAAAGACATCAAAAAGATGTACAAAAACAAAAAATTGCGAGCTTCATTGGGAACATCGCTAAGAACACTATCTCAAAATGAATTTTTACGCAATAAAGTAATTGGCGAAGACGATGAAAAACGAAATTGGCTGGGGGTCATCAATGATACCCAACAAGACCGTGTAAACAATCACACAAACGAATTCAATATTGAACAAGAGTACCCTATTGAATTTGCTAAAATTCAACGTTTTTCAAATATTGTAGCCCATTTGAGAAACATCTACGTAGATACTGAATTGTTTATAAATCGATATACCCAAACCGAAAGTCGTCGCAATGAAGTTTTTTTGACAGAAAAAGAAGCCCTCCAAAAAAAAATCAGTAGTGTTTTAAAAGATAATTCCTTGGGGCTTCAGCCTCTTAATCTTACCATGACCGACGAGACAGTAAAGCATTATTTTACAAGAAAATGAAAACAAGTATCTATTTCCACAAAAATGATTACGGACATGATGCTGTTTCAAAACAATTGACAAAAATAGAAAATGGCTGTTTCGGCACCGAGAAACTCCGTTGCCAAATCAACCAACCCCAAACAGCCCGCAATACTCCTGCTCCTATCCGATATGAAATATACATTGCTCCTTTCCATAAATTATCAGAGCAGAAATTAGTAGTTACTTTGCCAACGGCAGGCATATTTGAGATTGCCGCAAGCAAGTTTAAAACAAGCACGGTAGAATATATTATACTAAAATCCATTTATGCAGAAAAGTAAAAACAATTATTTTTCTGCTCATCAAGCCCATTCTCCGCTGCCCCGATGCTTGTTTGGATGTAACTTTGCACGAAATACCGATAAAGAAATAGGTCCTCTATGATACGATTAGTAACAAGAAAAGAAATGGTAACTTCCAAACGAATCGTTGGTTCGGAATTAGCCAAATTGCAGAAGGCTTTTTTTGACAATGATATGTTAGACTACTATAAAGTCGACAATGAAGAGCAACTATATTTAACCCAGTTTGATTGTATCCACAACGAGGTTTTTGAGTATCCTGTTTTTGATAAAGTGCTATCATTATATCACCATGAAATTGAGACATTTACCCCCATTTTAGCAAAAAAACTGCGAGATTTATTAGAAAACATCCACGTACAAAACCTTCTACTTATTAGTCATTTAAGGCTTAATTTGTTGGAAAATAGAAAAGTCAGGAACAGCCGCTTGGCTAATTCTTACCAAAAGCTCGAAACAATGGTTCAGAATAAAAGCTATTACGAAGTCATTGCTTTTGACTTAGAGAGTTTGCCCGATATAATTGAAATTGTTTTTTGGATTACTCGTTGCGACCCCAGTGCCGCCGAGTATATCTTGTTCTTTGATACAGATGAAAGAGTACAGTTTTTTATTTGTAAGTATGGAAATGTTCACCTGACTGAGTTTAAACAAGAAAATTTGTCCGCAAAAAAACTTACTGCCCTTGGTTGGCACATTTTAAATGGTCAGGAAACGGATAATTTCTAAAAAACAGTAAAACAATATGAGCTCCATTTACCACCACGAAAAGGGCTTTTTCATAAAACTTTTTTGATTTTCAAAAATTGAAACAACTCCTTGATTTTATCACGAAACAGGTCAATAAGAGAGTTTATACTCTTATTTTGGCCGCTTAGTAGGAGACACAACTCATACCTCGTATGCAACCTGTGGCAATCAAACCCCTAATCTCTTTACCATCAGCGGCCAACCAGCTTTGCTGTTTCTGGGACAGCGACAAACCATAGACCTTGACGACAAGCGACACAAAACGTTGCGTGTTGACAAACGCTAATAGGCACCGCAACTGAGCACGAAAGAAAGGCTGTTGGGCCGACGGCTGAAAATGGGCCGAAAGCCACTCAAACTGATTAAAAATGTAGCGGTGAATCGAAGAGAGTGAGCCGCCGTGACCCGCGAGTATAGCAATCAGTCCCCCCATAAGCACCAAGGGTACGAGTGTCTTTGACCTCATTTGCACTTATATCTAAGTCGGTCTGCTGTTGAAGTAGATGGAAAAACGTGTTATCTTCGGCCTGTAATGAGTGGGTAGGAGACATCTTGTTAAGATTTAGAACACCTCAAAGATGCCTATTTATCCCCTCTTTACATTTTTATGCGAAAGCCCTGTTTTAGCTAATAAACAAAAACACAATGAAAACGCTTTTGGCTCTTAACATTTTACTGGTATCAATAAATGCTAGGATGTATGCCCAAAAGAATAATGGCACGTTTGAAAATAAGACAAGCTATGAAATTATTCAGGAAAACTCAGACACAACCTATTCTTTAAAGATAAAAGACCCCAAATCAGGAAGTACGTATAATTTATTAAACGGCAAAATAAAACCAACAGAGGCCTTTGAGGAGAAACAAGATATTCCTCAAATGATTAAAATTTTCGAAATAGATTTCGACAAAAAGGGTTTGCAGGAGATTGTGTTGGAATATTCTATTTCTTACACAACTCAAAAAGGGGAATCGGGCGCAGATTCAAAAAAGAAAACTTTCGTAAAAATAATAAACCTAGATAAGAAAGAAACATTACTTGATTATCACTTTCATGAAGCAACAGAAAACTTCTTTTATTCACGCAATTACAACGAAGACTTTATTGAAAGCAGCGATTACAATCTTGAATACAAAAACAATAAAGGCGCTAATTATTACATCTCAGATTCAAAAATATATTTTATAGACATTTCTGAAAATTCAAAAAAAGGCAAATTAACATTCAACTACAATAAGGCAAAAGAAAAATTTGAAAAAGAAAAATAAATTCACAATAGTTGACTCTATTTTATAGGAGATATGAAAAATATAGACAAGAAGAGTTTAGAAAAGGCTTATGCTTTATTTGATACTAACGATATAAGTAAAATTTCAATAGGAACAACGAAGGGTTTACAACAAATACACAAATATTTGTTTGAGGTCTCTATGATTTTGCAGGAAAGATTCGGACTCAAAATATCTCCAAAGGTGGTTTTCGATTCGCAACAGCTTTATATTTAAAAGGCCAAGTATATTAAAACCCTAACTTTATTGCCAAAATAGCTTGATATTTTTTATAACAAAATCGAAATAAATCAGCTTGATGCACAAAAATGAACAATAAACTTATAAACTACTTTCTGAAAATAACCAACCTAACTACGAACGAAATTAACGTACTTTCGGAGAGTATGATTATAAAAAATTTACCCAAAGGGCATTTATTATTAAAAGAAGGACAATACAACAATGACACCTATTTCATCCTTGAAGGACTGGTGAGGCAGTACAAACTCATTGACGGCAACGAAATCACAACAAATTTCTTTAGTGAAGAACAATGGATTATTTCATTAGAAAATTTCAAAGTTAAAACGCCCTCAAAATACAATTTAATCTGTGTAGAAGATACATGTTTAGTCATTGGAAATGAGCAAAAAGCGCAGGAATTATTTAAACAGTTTCCGCGATTTGAAAGCATTTCTCGTCAAATAATGGAAACGGTATTTTTTGAGCAACAAAATTTAATGACCACTTACATTACCGACAAACCAGAGCAACGTTACTTAAAACTATTAAAATCAAGGCCTGAAATTTTTCAAAGAGTACCTCAATATGACATTGCTACTTACATTGGCGTAAAGCCAGAGTCGTTGAGTAGAATAAGGAAAAAGTTGCAAACAAAAAAACAAAATTTCTAATCTATACTTCTTTTTGTCTTAACCATTTAACGGCGTACCCAACAATAAAAAGAGTAGTGGCTATTTCGATAGAAGCAAAAAAAACATAGTATTTCGTAATACTACCCATAAAAAGAGTAATAATCATTACAATCGTTTTTAGAGTGCCAGCCATTATATTTGTCCAACAATTCACATTTTTACGTAATACCCTGGAAATCAGTACCATTGCAATTGGAATTTCCATAAGTATACCAGCATAAAGCAAAAAATTTTCATTTATTGCAAGTCCATCAACATTGCCCGTTAAATACTGTTTTAATAAAGATGAGTCCATCAATCCAATTAAATCGCAGTAGAGGTAATTTAGGGTCACAAAAACCCAAATCGTCGATAGAAAACTCTTCTTATTTTCCATTATAGTTATTTTTAAAGTTAGTTGATTGTTTCCCTAATGGGCATCCATTTTTTATGTTTCGATGACGTCACAAAAGTATCTCGACGCTATTTTTATCTCATTGACTTTGGTTAAGAAATGAAGCCTAACTTTGACAAATTGAAGTTTAACGAGCTAAAAAACTTTATATCCCATGCTATCTATCTCAAAGAATTTGAAATAGATAGCGTACCCTGCGTCGTTGACGACGAACATTCAAATTGAAATGAGGTCTAAAAGACCAATGGAAAAATATAAATCACTAAACGAATAGGACAAATGGCAACTGACTTATACGCTGGATTTACAAATCCCATTGCAGGCGAGACATTCCGCTGCATTTCATTTTCCAAAGAAGCATTTACAATTGACTGGGTAGTTCAGCCCGAGGGTTATGTTCCGTTTGAACACATTCATATCAATCAGGCCGAAATATTTCACGTCAAAAGCGGCGAAATGCGCATTTTGATTGACGGACAGAAACATATTGTCAAGACTGGCGATTCGATTACCGTCCCGAAAGGCAAGCGACACATCGCTTTCAACAACAAACCCGAGGTGATGAACTGCACCGTAGAATACCGCCCTGGACTCGACAATTTCAAATTTTTCCAATGCTTTGGCGGGCTGACTTTGGATGAAGATTACAATAAAAAGGGCCAGATTAACATTCCCAAAATGTGTTACTTTACCAAGAAAATGAACGCGCAGTGCATCACCCGACCGACAAGTATTCCCGCACCCGTATTCAAAATGGTGATAAATCTATTTTTTATGGTGGGAACAGTGTTAGGATGGAATAAACTTTATACAAAATACACTGGCGAGTATTGACTTGATATATAAACGCTACCAAATAATGACGAATCAATGCAAACAAAAGAAATAGAGACTTTTTGCCCCACAAACATCCAAGATTGGCGACAGTGGCTACAAGAAAATCATCGTTCAAAACAGTCGATTTGGCTTGTTTATTATAAAAAGAAATCTGGCACGCCAAGCATCACTTGGAGCGAAGCCGTCGACCAAGCACTTTGCTTTGGCTGGATAGACAGTACCGCAAAACCGATTGACGATGAGACATATATGCAGTTTTTCTGCAAACGAAAACCGAATAGTGTTTGGTCGAAGATCAACAAGGAAAAAGTGCAGCGATTGATTGAGGCAGAACTTATGACGCAGGCAGGTTTTGAGAGTATTGAAACCGCAAAACAAAACGGTTCGTGGAGCATTTTGGATGAGGTAGAAGAACTCACAATACCCCAAGATTTGGCCGACGAACTCAAAATGAAACCCGTGGCGGAGGAGTTTTTTTTGGGTTTGAGCAAATCGGTCAGAAAAAGTATCTTACAATGGCTGGTACTTGCCAAACGACCCGAAACCCGCCAAAATAGAATCACCGAAATTGCCGAACTTGCCGCCCAAAAGTTAAAGCCTAAGCAGTTTAGATAATAAAACGAATACGGCTTCGGCAATGTCTTTATTGAAATGAGCGATGAAAGGGAAATGGCCGTTTTTGGGCAAATTTCCGCACAAACGGAACTGACACCGCCCTAAAACAAGTTACCTTTCTTTTCAACAACTTACTTTTACTCATGACTTCTCTCGACATCGCAAAACAGTATTACGACAGTTTTAACCGTAAAAATTGGCAAGGAATGTTGGATTTATTGGCCCCTAACGTGCGCCATGAACCCAATCAGGCCGAAGAGCCACGCATTGGCATTGAGAAATTTACGGAGTTTTTGCAAAGCATGGATGATGCCTACGAAGAAACCCTGACCGACATGGTTTTCTTCAGTGAGCCCAACGATACACGCGTGGCGGTGGAGTTTGTGGTAAACGGTATTTACAAAAAAGGCGAAGAGGGCTTTCCCCTAGCCCACGGACAATCTTATGTGTTGCCTGCGGCGGCATTTTTGGAAATAAATGAAGGAAAAATCACCCGCGTAACGACCTACTACAACCTCACGCTTTGGATAAAATTGGTATCGTAAGGAGAGGCTTCACGCAAAGTCGCTAAGACGCAATGATTTATCATAATAATTCTCCTTCATGTTCCCAAATCTTACATTTGTAGCCAAACGTGGCCCTGAAATTGCTTCGGTGATTGAGAACTTGGGCAAGCTGCGCATTGCCGTTTTTCGCGATTATCCTTATTTGTACGAAGGCACACTTGACTACGAAAAGGAATATTTGCAGATTTATACCAAAGCGCCACGCTCCTTTCTGTTTGCGGTCTACGACGGCACCGAAATGGTAGGCGCTACCACCTGCATTCCCTTGGCTGACGAAACCGCCGACGTTCGGTTGCCTTTTGAAAAAGCGGGTTTTGACATCAATACCATCTTTTATTTTGGCGAAAGTATCCTCTTACCCGCCTACCGTGGACTGGGCTTGGGACACCGTTTTTTTGACGAGCGCGAAGCCCAAGCCCGTAGCTTTGGCACTTATAAAATGACCTGTTTTTGTGCGGTAGAGCGCACAGAAAATCATCCATCTAAGCCGCAGGGCTACCGACCCAACGACGTTTTTTGGACCAAACGCGGTTATCAAAAAGAGCCAGCTTTACAAAGCACCTTTGAGTGGCCCGATATTGGTCAAACACAGTCAACCCCCAAAAAAATGGTCTACTGGTGCCGTCTGCTAAATCCTCAACCTTGATTGTTTTTCTATGAAGAACCTAACAGTTGCCGCTGCGCAATATCCCATTACGGAACATAAAACATTTGAGGATTGGCAAAAACATACGGAGAAATGGGTTGTACAGGCTGTAGTCCAAAAAGCGCAATTATTGCTCTTTCCCGAATACGGTTCCATGGAATTGGTGAGCATTTTCGGCCCCGATATTCGGGCCGATATTCGTCGGCAGGTGTTGGAATTAGATTCACTGAAGGCAGATTTTTGCGCTGTTTTTGCCGCATTAGCCCGAAAGTACCAAGTGATTATTGTGGCCCCAAGCCTGCCCGTAATCGAAGAAAATCACCAACACAACCGCGTATTTGTTTTCTCACCCGACGGATTTGCGGGCTACCAAGACAAGTTTTTTATGACGCGCTTCGAAGACGAAGAATGGGGCATCCAAACCGCACCCAAAATCCTCACGCTGTTTGAAGCAGATTGGGGAAGTTTCGGCGTTCAGGTTTGTTATGATGTTGAATTTGGACTGGGTTCTCACCTGCTGTGCGCGGCGGGCGCTTCTTTGATTCTTACACCGAGCTGCACCGAAACTCTTCGCGGCGCCACCCGGGTACACGTGGGCGCTCGGGCCCGGGCGTTGGAAAACCAAGCCTATACGGTTGTTTCTCAAACCGTTGGCACTGCTCCGTGGTCGCCTGCCGTGGACATTAACTTCGGCTACGCCGCGTGTTATTGCACCCCCGACAAAGACTTGCCCGAAGAAGGAATCCTCCAAACCATGACGCCTCAAAAGGTGGGCTGGCTTGTAGAAACGCTTGATTTTGACAAGATAGAAACCGTCAGACGGGAGGGTCAGGTTTTCAATTTTAAAGACCACCAACGTCTCCAAAGTACATTTTTAACCGAAAAAGTAGCGATTCACAAAGTGAAAGTTTGATACTTTCACTTTGTGAATTATATCGTTTATACTGCCCACAAAAAGCGGCTAATAAGCTGACTTTGACCATTAAATAAAAGCCCCTCGCTTCATAAAGTAAGAGCCGTAAAAAGTTGTTAGCTTTGGCTTTAGATTATTCATTCCGTCTAACGGTCAACCCTTTATGAAACGTAGAACATTCCTAAACCTAGGTGCCGTGGCTGGTACCGCTACACTTGTTGCCAACCCTTCACTCACCCAAGCGATTCGTACCAAACCCGCCCGAATCATTGTCTTGGGGGCAGGATTTTCGGGACTTTCGGCGGCCTTAAAGCTCCACGATGCCAACATGGATTTTGTGGTACTCGAATCCCGCAACCGCGTAGGTGGGCGGGTGTTTACGCACGTACTCGACGACGCCAATGACCTCCGCGTAGAGCTTGGTGCCGAATGGGTGGGGCGCTCACATGAGGAAGTACAAAAACTCTGCAAACGCTTTGATATTGAACTGTTTAATAATCAATTTGAAACCGATTTACTCTTTCGTGGCAGCTACCAACCCAGCGACCAATGGGAGTACAGCGAAGAGTGGAAAAAACGTTTTGAGGAAATTTTAAAAAACTTCAAAAACCTTTCTGACGCCCAACAACGTGAACTAGACAACATGGATTGGTGGCGTTTTTTGGTCAATAACGGCATTCCCGAAAACGATTTGTTTCTTCGCGAGCTGCTCGACAGCACTGATTTTGGCGAAAGTATCCGCCATGTTTCGGGGTTTTCGGCCTTATCGGAATACGCCGAATCGAGCAAAAAAAATGAAATGGACTTCAAAATGAAAGGCGGCAACGGCACCTTGGCCCGCAAAATCACCGAACACATCGGCAGCGATAAGGTAAAGCTCGGCTACCATGTAGAAGCTATCGAACAAAAAAACGGCAAAGTAAAAATCACCTGTACCAACGGCGAAACCTTTGAAGGCGACCGACTTATCTGCACAATTCCGACCTTTTCGTTGGCAAAAATCAAATTTACACCCGCGTTGCCCAAAGAAAAAATCAACGCTATCAACGCTTTGCAATACGCCCGAATCAACAAACATGCGGTGTTGTTTAGCGAGCGTTTTTGGGGACGCGAAGATTTCGATCTCATCACCGACACCTCCGCCCACTATTTTTACCACGCCACCAAAAACCAACCCGCCAAATCAGGGGCGCTTATCTCGTACAGCATTGGCGAAAAAGCCGACGTTTTTGGCTGGAATGACGACCACCTGCGCAAACAAATGGTGTTGGAAAGCCTCCGCCCGCTGGCCCGCGCCGAAGATTATTTCCGCAAAGAAGTCAATTATTATTGGGGCAGCGACCGCTATTCCAAAGGAAGCTATGCTGTATACGGCAAAGGTCAGTGGTTTAATATCCGACCAATATTGGCCGCCAAATTCATCAATATTCATTTTGCAGGCGAGCATATTGCTGATTGGCAGGGATTTATGGAAGGTGCCGTAGCCACGGGAGCCGAAGCCGCCGAGGCCGCTTTGGCTTAATTTTTACGTATTTTAATTTTTAGTCCTCCCCGCCCGTTGCGTTTTATTGAATCCCACAAGCGGGGAGCGTTTTTAATTAGGGAACTGGCAAAAATTCAAAAAAATCATTCATAGCAAGCATAAATAAACAAACGTTCATTTATATTTGCATTTAAATGAGAACACGGGACGAAAATAAAGAGCAGCTTGTTCGCCAAAAAGCCTTAGAATTAATTGTAAATCAAGGCCTTGAAGGGTTTAGTATGCAAAAACTGGCAAAAGCGGCGGCGGTTTCACCGGCTACGCTTTACATTTATTACAAAGACAAAGAAGACCTGATTACCCAAATAGGAATTGAAATAGGCAAAAAATTTAGCGCGACCATTCTGCAAAATTTTGACCCCACACTGCCCTTTGCCGAGGGGCTTCGTATTCAGTGGCGCAACCGCGCAAAGTACGCCATTGAAAATCGACTGGAAACGGAATTTTATCAACAAATGCGAAGTTCTTCTTTCAGGGATAAAGTGATGGGAAGTTTTATGGGCGAATTCAAAACGGCGATGGGACAGTTTGTCCATAATTCGGTGCAACGAGGCGAACTTAGCCCCATGCCCATCGAAGTGTTTTGGTCAGTTGCTTACGCGCCGCTCTATAATTTGATTCAATTTCACAATGAAGGCCACAGTTTAGGGGGTAAACGTTTTGAATTTTCTGAAGAAACTATGAATCAGACCTTTGAATTGGTTCTTAAAGCGTTGAAGCCCTAAAAATTTAACCAAAAATTAATGCCTTTTTCTCCAAAAAACGGAAACGTTTTGGTGTTATCAAAAAAGTTTTTGAATGTACAAAAACGCTGATTCATGGAACAACTGCTTCAAATTCTAGTCTTCAAAACAACCGTCAAAACCCCGCACGACCGGGCAGCTTTAGCACCTTTTATGGCTACCTTGGAGCAGATAAACCGTTGGACGGTCGATTGCGAAGATTGTGATTGTGTGCTTCGTATAGAAGCCGACGGCGTTTCTCCCCGCGAAATCATTGAGTTGGTGCAGCAAGCTGGATTTGAATGTGTTGAGTTGGGTGATTAATCTCCCTTCCATTTATACCCTTATCATTTACTTTAGAACAGCCATTAAAAAAATTACTCGCTTTTTATAAAAACACCCATGAAGCAAGCAAACATTATCCCATTCTCTTCCTATCAAAAATCGGTCATTGCCTTGTTGGCCATTACCCAATTTACGATTGTTCTTGATTTTATGGTCATGTCGCCCTTGGGCGATTTGCTCATGAAATCATTGGTTATTACCCCTTCTCAATTTGGCTTGGTCGTCTCCAGTTATGCCTTCAGTGCTGGTATTTCGGGACTGCTGACGGCAGGCTTTGCCGATAAATTTGACCGCAAACGACTGCTGTTATTTTTTTACATCGGCTTTATCATCGGTACACTTTTTTGCGGTTTGGCACCTACCTACGAAGCTCTCGTAGCGGCGCGCATTTTCACGGGTATTTTTGGTGGGGTCATCGGCTCCATCAGCATGGCCATCATTACCGATATATTTTCGCTCGAACAGCGCGGCCGGGTGATGGGATTCGTCCAGATGGGTTTTGGGGCTAGTCAAGTATTGGGCATTCCCATCAGCCTCTATTTAGCCACGCTTTGGGGCTGGCAATCACCATTTTTGTTGATTGTCGGGTTCAGCACCGTTTTGGCCCTCATTATCATGCAGGTGTTGAAGCCCATTACCCAGCACCTCGAACTCAAAACCGAGCGTAAGGCGCTTGCGCATTTAGTTCACACCATTACCCAAAAGCATTATCAAACGGCATTTTTGGCTACGGCGCTACTTTCCATCGGCGGCTTTATGATGATGCCCTTCGGAAGCGCATATGCCGTCAACAACTTAGAAGTCAGCCAACAACAACTGCCGATTATATTTATGGTATCGGGCATCAGTTCGCTCATCGTGATGCCCATGATTGGGCGGCTGAGCGATAAAATCGAAAAATTTAACCTTTTTGCGTTTGCCTCCGTTTGGATGGTCGTGATGGTGCTAATTTACACCAATCTACCCGTGGTTCCGCTGTGGGTGATTATTATTTTCAACGTATTGATGATGATGGGAATCATGAGCCGGATGGTACCCGCCACTACGCTCACCAGTGCCATACCGAAGATGCAAGACCGTGGTGCGTTTATGAGCATCAACTCCTCGCTGCAACAAATTGCGGGCGGAATCGCCTCGTTTGTGGCGGGTCTGATTGTGGTCCAAAAAGACAATTTCAGTCCACTACAAAACTACGATGTGTTAGGAGTTGTAGTATCAGTTGTTTCTCTTTCTTGCATTTATATGGTTTATCGGGTAAACAAATTGGCCAAGAAGAACGCGGCCTCAACCCTCAAAGAGCAACCCGTCTAAGGCGATTTTCAAGTCAAACAATGCACTATTACATTTTTTACGTCGAAGGTTCGATTTTTAATGACAAAAGGGAAATAATTTTGTAGAATTGCGGTTACCAATTTGGTCAACATTTTTTAAACAACCCAATAATCACTATTCTCATCAAAACCATGGCAGCAATCAAAAGAATTTCTAATGCCGTTTGGAAAGGTACTGGACTGGAAGGCAGCGGAACCCTTAGCTCAACAAGTGGCGTTCTGAACGAAACTCCTTATTCATTTGCGGCCCGCTTTGTAAGCGAAGACGGCAAAGCAGGCACCAACCCCGAAGAACTCATCGGTGCTGCCCACGCGGGTTGCTTTTCAATGGCCCTCAGCTTTCAATTGACGGGTGCGGGCTTCCCTCCTACTCAATTGGCCACCAAAGCCACCGTTGAAATGGAAAAAGGCGATGCTGGTTTTCGGGTATCGGCCATCAAACTTGCCGTAGAAGGAACCGTTCCGGGCATATCAGAAGAAAAATTCCTTGAATTGGCGGGCGTTGCCAAGGCCAATTGTCCTATTTCACAGGCGTTAGCGGCGGTGCCCATCAGCTTAGACGCTAAGTTGGTGTAATTGCAAAGTATTGAATCCACAAAAAGGGTGGTCTCAGAATTTTGAGGCCACCCTTTTTTATCAAAATGAAGGGATTTCAAGCGTTTTTTAATTTTTTTGGCATTTTAGAAGACGAGGTTGTGAGCAACCTCTAAGCAGGTTTTAAGAAACCTGCTTCACGGGTGCCTACTAAAACCAACGTTATTGCTCAGGCAACAGTTTCCCTGGATTCATCAGATTTTGGGGGTCGATGGCGTGCTTGATGGCCCGCATCATATCCAGTGAGTCGCCGTGTTCAAGGGCCATGTATTGTAATTTCCCCACGCCGATTCCATGCTCTCCTGTGCAGGTACCGCCCATCGCCAACGCCCGGCGTACCAAGCGTTCATTCAGGGCTTTGGCCCGCTCAAACTCCTCATTATCTTCGGGATTTATAAGTATCGTAAGGTGAAAATTACCATCGCCCACGTGCCCAAGAATGGGGGCCATGATGCCTGTTTTTTCAATATCCTGCTGCGTATCTACGATGCACTTTGCGAGTTGAGAAATGGGCACACAAACGTCTGTCGACATTAGTTTTGCGCCGGGCCGCAACGCCATCGCGGAGGGTGCCGCGTCGGTTCGGGCGCGCCACAATCGCTTGCGTCGGGCTTCGTCTTTTTCCCAAACAAAGTCCGCCGCCCCAAAAGAATGGGCGTATTCTTCCACTTTAAGGATTTGACCTTCTACTTCCGCCACCGCGCCATGAAACTCCAGAAACAGCGTCGGAACTTCCTCATAATCAAGCGATGAATACCGATTAATGGCCCCCATCATAGCAGCATCCAGAAGTTCAATTTTGGCAATGGGCACACCTTTCTGGATCGTTTTGATAGCAGTGGCTACTGCCGCTTCGACCGTCGGGAATGCACAAACCGCCGCGTAGATGGTTTCAGGCTCACTGTGCAGTTTTAATGTAAGCTCCGTAATGACGCCCAACGTGCCCTCAGCTCCGACCAAAAGACGCGTCAAATCATACCCAGCCGACGATTTTTTTGCTTTACTACCTGTTTTGATGATTTTGCCATCGGGAAGCACGGCCGTTAGCGACAATACGTTATCTTTCATGGTTCCGTAGCGAACGGCATTGGTGCCCGACGCCCGCGTGCTTGCCATTCCGCCCAAGGTCGCGTTTACCCCCGGCCCAATGGGAAAAAAGAAGCCCGTGCCTTCGAGCAACTCGTCCAGTTGATTGCGCGTTACGCCCGCCTGCACGAGTACGTACATATCATCTTTATTGACTTCCAGTACTTGGTTCATTTCCCGCAGGTCGATACAAATACCGCCTCTCAACGCCAAAACGTGGCCCTCAATGGAAGTTCCTGCCCCAAACGGAACAATCGGAATGCCATACTTAGCACAGATAGACACAATACCTGAGACTTCTTCGGTAGTGTTTGGAAATACCACGACATCTGGCGGCATACATTCATGGTAGCTGTATCCTGCGCCGTGCGCTTCACGAACGTCGGCATTGACGCTGAGTCGCACGCCCAGAAGCGCGGTGAGTTCTTGCAAAAAAGGAGGGTTATTCACGTAAAAAACTTGAAATGAATTATTTATCAAACTGAAGCTTTGCCAATAAATCGTTGGTAACGCCCTCAGTGTACATACCATAACCACTCACCAAAAGTCCTTTTATTTGGTGATTTTCGGACGAGATGGCGTACAAAACCGCCTCATCGGCGGGGTCGGTTGGGCCTTCAAATCGAAAAAACTCATCAATTTTAAACTCATCGGCAAACACTTTGAATTGTCCTTCACGACATTCCAGACAATCTTCTCTCAGGTTAAAATCTTCTACATAGCCTTCTTGACGAAGGGCCTCCATGGTCTCAGAAAGTGTGTCGTAGGCTTGCATGTTGAGTATGTTTAAAGGTGCGCTAAATCTTGGTATTCAGGATGTTCCTGAATGTATTTTTTAAAAAAAGGACAATAGATTTTTACAGGCCATTGCTCTTTTCTGATGGTATCAAGGACAAACACGGCCAATTGAGCGGCTAATCCCCTACCACGCAATGCGTGCGGAACAAAAGTATGAAGAATGTAAATCGTACCTTGTTTCCATTGATATTCTACAAAGGCCATTTCTCCGTCAACTTCTGCTTCAAAACGGTGACGTTCAACGTTATTGATGATATTCATGCGGTACTTTTTAGGCTTTCACTAATTCTACGACCGTAATTTCGGGCAGAATCCCCACCCGCCCAGGATAACCAATATAACCAAACCCGCGATTTACGTACAAATGTTGGTCGCCTTCGGTATACAAACCGCCCCATTGCTTATAACGATATTGCACTGGGCTCCACTGAAAACCACCGATTTCGACGCCAAACTGCATTCCGTGGGTGTGCCCAGCAAAGGCCACGTCAATGTCTTTATAAGTCGGCGTCACCTGTCCGTTCCAATGGCTTGGGTCATGTGAAAGTAATAATTTTACGGGAAAATCTTCGGTATTTGCGTAGGCATTTTTAAGGTTACCATATTTGGCAAAACCGCCCATGCCCCAGTTTTGAATCCCCAAAAGGCCGATTTGCTCATTGCCAACTTTGATGGCGCGGTGCTCGTCCAAAAGCAAATCCCAGCCCATCAGGCGGTGGGCTTCCTTCAAGTCCTGAAGGTTTCGGTGCTTGGCTTCAGCGCTTGTCCATTGGTAATAATCACCGTAATCGTGGTTTCCCAAGACCGAGAATGTCCCCAAGGGGGCTTTGATTTTTTTGAAAATATCAATGTAATCCTTCACTTCATCGGCGGTATTGTTGACCAAATCGCCGGTAAAGAAAAACAAATCGGGTTTCTCAGCCATGAGCATTTCAACACCTCCTTTTACGGCTGTTTTATTGAAAAAACTGCCCGAATGAATATCCGAAAGCTGACCAATTTTGATACCTTCAAACGCCTTGGGAAGATTTTTGACGGGGATGCGTACCCGACGAATGCGGTAATCATGCGCCCCCGAAATAATGCCGTAGGTAAACCCTGCCATTGTTGTGCCCGCCACGGCCAAGGCCGTTTTCATCAAAAATTCCGAACGGGGAATCGCGTCGGCTTGGGGAGCCGACGTGGGCGATTGGTCGCTGGACGAACCGTTGGTAAAGAAGCCCGTCACCCATTTGCCAAACCGAATGACATCGTCAATCAAAAGAATAAACAGGGCAAAGAATTTGGCGAAATAGGGAATCAATAAAGCAGTCCAGATGAATTGACGCGTCATGCGACTGAGGGAATCGGGCGGAACCAGAAATTGGGTCACAATCCAAACGACTAAACTGACGGCAGGAATGGCCCAATAAATGCCGTGAATGAGGCGGCGCGTGTCGGCAGAACTGTCGCGGGTGAGGGTGCGGACGGCTTGGAAAACGTAATAATCCAACAAAAAGAAAATGCCAATGGTGATAAGGATGGCTGGGAGTCGATTCATATATCTGTGAGAATGGGTTTCAGTTTGTAACAAAATACCGACCTAAAAAGTGTATAATGGAAGTAGATTTGTGGGAAACGGCCATTTTTTAGGATGAAGTAACTATTTTTGACCATCATCTATTTTTTACCTCCTTATGATTGATATTCAATTGTTAGATACAACGTTATCCACCCAAACTTGTTTTGACTATGTTTTGTCCGACGAAGCAGGCGGAATTGTAACGTTTGTGGGTACGGTACGCAATCACACCAAAGGCAAGCGCGTATTACGTTTAGAATTTGAAGCTTACGCCCCGATGGCGGTCAAAGAAATGAAAAAAATTGCGGAAGAGGCCGTTCGTCGTTGGCCAGTGTTAAAGATTTCCATTCACCACCGCGTGGGTGTATTAGACATCGGCGAAATCCCCGTTGTTATTGCCGTTGCCTGTGCCCACCGAAACGCCGCTTTTGAAGCCTGTCAGTTTGCAATAGATACCCTCAAGGAAACCGTTCCCATTTGGAAAAAAGAGTTTTTTGAGGATGGAGAAGTATGGGTTGCGGCTCATCCTTGAAATTGAAACGGTTAGAACAGAAAAATGAAAAACCGTAAAACAGAAAAATGAAAAATTACAAAATGACAGAGTGATAAAAAACTGCAAAACTGCAAAGTGATAAACCGCAAAACTTTAAATGTAATCCCACACCTATGAGCACCAAAGATGTAATGATATGGCGGTCAAATCGCGCAGGCACCCATTATGTGGCCGACACCGTTGTGATGGAAGAGCCTGTGGAAATTCGCATCCGATTTCGGGATTCCAATGATAAATGGGGCGAACGCCCGCTTTCGATTACCATGCGCACCCCGGGCGATGACCAAGCGTTGGCGGTGGGTTTTATGTTTACAGAAGGAATGTTGCTGGAAAATCAGTTAGACAAAGTAACGATTGGACTCGAAAATACCGTCACCGTTCACTTTAAACCCGACGTGCGGCCTGAGTTGGAAAAACTCCAACGCAATTTTTACGCTACTTCCAGCTGCGGGGTTTGCGGAAAATCCTCGCTGGATTCCTTGGGCTACACCTACGAAAATCTGCACTTTGCGGAGAATCTTCCGCCCTTGTCGCCCGAATTGATTGCGTCGTTGCCCCAAAAACTCACTGAATATCAATCACTTTTTGACGAAACGGGCGGCATTCATGCCGCTGGGCTATTTGATTGGGAAGGCAATCTTGTGCTTTCGGCCGAAGACGTTGGGCGGCACAATGCCGTGGACAAAATAGCAGGCAAAGCCTTGATGAATCAATCACTCCCTTTCAATCAGCACATTTTAGTACTGAGCGGTCGCGCTTGTTTTGAGTTGTTACACAAGGCATTGGCGCTAAATATCCCTGTAGTGGTGGCAGTAGGTGCCCCTTCTAGTTTGGCTATCGAAACCGCCGAGCGTTTCGGTCAAACCCTCATCGGTTTTGCGCGAGATGGGCGTTTTAATGTGTATTCGGGCATTCATCGGGTAGAAGCTTTGGTGCTTCCCAAGAAGTAATTCCTGATAAAACGCTCCCGTTTCACCCCCGTCTGATTTCTGCTTCAACCCCGTTTCCCTACGTTTCGCCCCCGTTTGGGTTTTTCAACCGACTTGTTTGTGTGAATTTTGAAATGAAAACAACCACAAACAAGTCATGAAAACAACTATTCATTCTCTTTTGATGGCCCTCAGCCTATTAACAGCCCTTTTTCTCCCTTACACTTCGCTTGCACAGTCATCAGCTACGCAAACCGTACGCGGCAAGATTACCGATGCTGCCTCAAAAGCGCCCGTAGTGGGCGCTACGGTGGTGGTAGTGGGAAGCACTCCCCTCAACGGCACAACCACCGATACCGACGGCAATTTTCGTTTGCCGGGCGTATCTACTGGCCGCATCGCGCTGAAAGTCACCTTCATCGGGTACGAAGACATCTTCGCCAAAGACATCATCGTGAACGCGGGCAAAGAAGTCGTTTTGGATTTCCCCATGACGGAGAGTTTTACGAAACTCAACGAGGTAACCGTAAGCTATAAACGCAGCGAAGACAACAAAGTCGCCAACAACGAAATGGCCACCGTGAGTGCGCGACCGTTTAGTCCTGCCGAAACCCTCAAATACGCAGGTAGCCTCGGCGACCCCTCGCGTATGGCGGCCAATTTTGCGGGTGTAAGTGGTGCCAACGACGCCCGCAACGACATTGTGGTGCGCGGCAATTCCCCCGCGTCGCTGCTCTGGCGGCTCGATGGCGTCAATATTCCCAACCCCAATCACTTCGGGTCGTTGGGGACTTCAGGCGGGCCAGTTTCGATGTTGAATACCAATTTGTTGGCAAAATCTGATTTTCTAACAGGGGCATTTCCCGCCGAATACGCAAACGCGCTCGGCTCAGTCTTTGATTTACGACTACGCAAAGGCAACGACGAGAAACACGAATTTCTTACCCAAATCGGCTTCAACGGCGTGGAGGTCGGCGCAGAAGGCCCTTACAGCAAGAAATCAAAGGCATCGTATTTGGTCAATTATCGTTACTCGCTTTTTGGGTTAATGTCCAACATTGGATTTGAAATAGCAGGAACCCCTTATTATCAAGACTTTACGTTTAAAACCGATATTCCAGTTGGCAAGAAAGGAAACCTAAGTTTTTGGACCATCGGCGGTAAAAGCAACGTCACGTTTTTGGGCAAAGACGTAGATACTGAAAAAGGCGACGCCTACGGCGACGAAAACAACAACACCCGCGTCAATTTCGAATCAAGCGTAGCGGCGCTGTCGTACGAACACCGTTTTTCGGACAAAACCTACGGTAAAATCACACTTTCAGGTTCGCGCTCCACCCAGAATTTCAAGGGAGATACCGTACTTTATAAGGCGGGCGTCAAAGAAGTTTTGCAAGAAATTCAGAACGAAGAAGCGCTGTTTACCAACGAAAAGCTCTCTGTTAATGCCTCTGTAAACCATAAAATCAACGCCAAAAATAAACTATCGGGCGGTTTCATCGTCGATTTGAATCGCTTTGATTTGCTCAACCGAGCACTTTATCCAGCGGTAATTTCGCGAAGAAATACCCAAGGAGAGACCATGCTCTCTCAGGCATATATCCAGTGGAAACACCGTTTCAGCCAAAATCTAACCTTAAATGCGGGTTTGACGGGTTTGCACTATGAACTCAACAATAAAAACGCCGTGGAGCCGCGTCTGGGTTTGAGTTATGTGCTCAATGAGCGTAGCACGCTGAATTTGGCCTACGGCCTACACAGCAACCTCCAGCCACTCCTGCTGTATTTCTACCAATCTCCCAACCCAAATGGGGGTTATAACCTATCCAACAAGGACTTAGGTTTTACGCGGAGCCATCATATTGTATTGGGATACGAACGAAATCTCTCCGAAAACATTCGTTTAAAAGTAGAGACCTATTATCAATCACTGTTTGATGTGCCAGTGCAAAGTACGCCAGGCTTTTATTCGGTATTGATAGAAGGGGCTGATTTTGCGCCCATTGACCAAGGCAATTTGGTCAACAAAGGCACGGGCCGTAACTACGGCGTAGAAATCACCCTCGAAAAATATTTTTCCAACAATTATTATTTCTTGCTGACGGGGTCGTTGTTTGATTCAAAATACAAAGGCAGCGACGGTATCGAGCGCAATACACCTTTCAACGGCCATTACGTACTGAATGCGCTGGCAGGAAAGGAGATACCATTGGGACAGAACAGCTCGTTAAGCATCAATTGGAAACTCACCACCGCTGGAGGACGCTACGTGCGCCCCATCAACCTAGGCGCTTCGGCCGACGCCCAAACCACGATTTATAATGATGAGCGGGCGTTTTTACAACAGCAAAACGGCTACTTCCGTACCGACCTTAAAATTGGCTACAAACTCAATCGTAAGCACGCCACGCACGAGATTGCCATTGATTTACAAAACTTTACCAATAGCCAAAACATATTCCAACAAGCCTATAATCCCCGTACCAATCGGATTGGCACGGCCTATCAGCAAGGCTTCCTCCCGATTCCTTTTTATCGTTTGACATTCTAATTTTAAACTAGCCATTCCAAGCATTGAAGTCTTGGAATGGCTACCAATCATACAACCATGAGCGCTAAAAAAACAATTGCCATTGTCGGCGCTACGGGGCGCTTGGCACAACCCGTAATTCGGCAACTACTTTGGCACGGCTATCAAGTACGGGCCGTTGTGAGAAATATTGAAAAAGCAAAAAAAATGCTACCCGATTCGGTCGCATTGGTGCAGGGGGATGTTGCAGACTCATCAAGTCTTACGCAGGCGTTTAAGGGGATTGATTACGTCTACATCAACCTCAGTGCCGATGAGGTGCTGCCCAATCAAGCGTTTTATGCCGAGCGAGAAGGCATTCAGAATATCGTAACAGCCTGTCAACTCAATGGTATTCAGCATATTCTAAAAATAAGTGCTTTGGGGGCGTATCCGTTTATTGAGCACCACAAAGATATTTTACAGAATAAAATTAGGCGGCAGGGGCATCGTTTTATTGAGCAATCAAACATCCCATTCACCATTTTTCATCCCACATGGTTTTTGGATAGCCTATTTTGGGCCATTAAAAAAGACAATTTTCAATGGATAGGTAAGCCCGTCGATTTTTACTGGATCAACTCCGAAGATTATGCCGTACAAGTCATCGAAGCCATCGGAAATCCACAGGCATTTGATACGCATTATGCCGTGCAGGGGCCCGAAAAAATGAATTACAAACAGGTCTTTGAACGGCTGAAAACTTCCTTCAACCCACGGCTAAAAATGCAGGTACTGCCCCTTTGGATGGTCAAATTGATGGGAATTTTCTCGCCTAAAATGAGCCACTTGGCTGAGTTATTTGGCTTTTATGAACAAACCAACGAGGCATTTTACGCGCAAAAAACCTGGGTAGACTTGGGCAAACCGCGTACTTCTCCCGAAGAATTCGCCCAGCAATTTGGGGAAGAAAAAAGTTTGTATCTTTGATAAAAAATAGTCGTTTATGGAAACTGTCGTACTCAACGACCGCAAAGCGAGGCTCATTGGTATCCCGCTACTCAGCCTGATGATTCCCCTTATCACCCACAGCGACGTGTTTTTGGCGGGGGATATGAATGGAATATTTCATTGGCTCAGCACCTGCTTTCTCAATACTTTTTTGCTTTGGGAAGGCAATCGGTACATTTTCATTAAATCGCGGCAGTTTTTTCCACAATACAATCAAACTACCCAACGACTTGTCTATCAAACCATTGCTAGTATTTCGTATACTCTTTTGACTACCATCATTGTGGATTATTTTTTTTGTAATCAATTACTTGGCTGGGAAGAGCGAACGCCTTTTTTAATCGGTTTCCGAATCAGCCTCATTCCCACCTTGGTAGTGACGCTTATTTACGAAAGCGTATTTTTCTTTCAAGCGTGGCAGCAAAATGTTAAAAAAACGGAATCCCTCGCCCGCGAGAATGTTCAATCCCAGCTCGAAGCACTCAAAAATCAGCTTGACCCCCATTTCCTTTTCAACAGCATGAATACGTTGGCCGCGCTCATCGATGACGAAAACGCCCCCGCCCAAAAATACCTCGACCAGCTCTCGGATGTGTACCGGTATGTGCTAGTGAGCAGGGAAAAATCAACGGTCACGCTAGAAGAGGAAATGGCTTTTTTGGACGCGTATATTTACCTCAACAAAACACGTTTTCGGGAAAACCTGCTGGTAGAAGCGCAAGTCGACGAGGCCGCCTACCAAAAACAAGTGGCACCATTGAGCCTTCAGATGTTGCTCGAAAACGCCATCAAACACAACATTATTTCAAAAGAGAATCCTCTCACTATTAAGATTTTACAGGAAAATAACTATCTAAGTGTTGCCAACAATTTACAGGAGAAAAAGACATTTGAAAAATCAACTAAAGTAGGACTGCAAAACATCATCAACCGGTATCGTTTGCTCACCGACCAACAAGTTGAGATTCATAAAAGTGAATGGAATTTTACCGTACGTATACCCTTGCTTCCATGAAGGCCCTAATCATCGAAGACGAATACCCTGCTGCTGAGCGCCTGACCAAAATGATTCAAAAAACCGACAGCAGCATTGAGGTGTTGGAGGTATTGGAAAGTATTGAAGCCGCCAAACGATGGTTTTCTAGCCATGAGGCACCCGATTTGATTTTCTCCGACATTCAGCTTTCCGATGGTCTGAGTTTTGTGATATTTGACGAAATACCCATCAATAGCCCCATTATTTTCACCACTTCGTACGACGAATACGCCATTAAAGCCTTCAAAGTCAAGAGCATAGACTATTTACTTAAACCCATAAAACCCCAAGAACTCAGCGCGGCCATTGAAAAATACCGCGCGCTCACGGGCGCAAACGCTCACCAAGACTACGGCCACAAAATTCAGTCTTTACTTGATATTCTTCCGTCGGCAGGTCGAAAGTACAAAAACCGTTTTTTGGTCAAACAACATGAGCAATTTGTCCCTATTCACCGACACGAAATCGCTTATTTTTTTACGGCCAACGAAATGGTCTGCTTGATTTGCAATGACAATCGACAATTTTTGATAGATTATACCCTCGAAGAACTAGAAAAAATGCTCGACCCTAGTCATTTTTTTCGCCTCAATCGACAGTTTATTGCGGCCCTTTCGGCCGTCAAAAAAATACACTCTTACTTCAACGGAAAGCTCAAACTCGACCTACACCCCGAACCTCTGCAGGAAATACTGGTCAGCCGAGAGAAAGCCTCTTCCTTTAAAGAGTGGATAGAGGGCTAGAAAATAAAATATCAAGCCTGACTTTTGCGGTACTTAAAAGGGGTTGTCCCATAAAACTTCTGAAACATTTTATTGAACTTAATAGGTTGCGTATAACCCACACGCTCAGAGACTGAACTAGCGGTTTGACCTTCGCGCAACAAGCCAGCGGCGTATTCCATTTTATATTCCATGTAGACCCGATAAAAAGGTTTACCAAAACGAGCTTTAAAGAGCTTCTTGAACTGGGCAATACTTAACCCTATTTCCGCGGCAATCTCCTCCATTTTCGGTGGTATTTTTTCTACTCCTTCCACAATGTATTTGTGATAGACCCCGTCAATAGGACTTAGCTCCGACAAATGCGCTTTGCCCCAACTTGGCGGGGCTTCGGTTCCCGATAGTGTAAACGCAATCTGATTACTTAACAGGAACGGTAAAACTTTATCTATATAACCCACATTCAAGTAAATATTCATTTGAAGGGAGTCATCTGTTAGGTTTTGACTTAAATCATTCATAAGTACACATTGATGGTAGTTATTAGATGAATACTGATTGCTAACCTACAACTCAAGAAATAGATATAGCTATCAAGTCTAAAGACAAAAATTATACATCCAAAATTTTAACACCCTTTGGGATACAATCGGTTGATTAAGGGGTACAAACAACCCTACAAAGAATAAAAACCCTCAAGAAAAAGACATATTTATTAGACAACAATCACGCATTTCAACCTTTTTGTATATATTTTCAAAAAGCTACTCTCCTCTAAGATTATGCACAATTTTCACATATAATCGACCAAAAAGGACTTTTTATATTCTACGAAGTACAATTCATTGATTTCTTTTGTAAAAAAGTTACTTCAAGTATATATTTTGGTCTCACTATTAAAAATTCAATATTTCGTCTAAGCACCTAAACTCACTCTCAATGGGCATACAAAATATACTCCTTATCACAAACAATCCGAGTTATGGTGTACAATTAGAACAATCATTATCGATGCTTGGGTATACCATTGTAGGCCAACTTAATAGCTACCAAAATGCCCTTGATTTTGTGAGCCTCACCGACGTCGAATTAGTGATTATTGACATTCCATTGGAGGGGCCACAGAATGGATTAAAACTTGCTGAAGAACACGCCTTCCAAAACCTTCCGGTTATTTTATTGACCCATCATGATTCATCAGAAATATATCAAAAAGTGGCAGCTGTGAGCCACCCTTTAACATTATATTTGGTCAAACCATTTCACATCCATACCCTCGACAGTATCATTAAAATATTGGCACAAGACCCCATCCAAGAGCCAAAATTCATTCAGGGAAATTCACGCAGTGAATTTATTGCCATCAAAGACATCATTTATATAGAGGTTGAGCATAATTACATATTTATACAAACCGCAGCACGTCGGTATGCCTTCAAAAAATCATTAACTCAGCTTAAATTGCAACTACCGACCAATCGTTTTCTGCAAGTCCATCGTAGTTTTTTGGTTAATAAGAAATTCATAAAAAAAATAAACCTTGAAAAAAACATCGTAGAAATTGCAGGTTATACCCTCCCACTTAGCCGCCGTATGAAGCACAATCTACTTTCGAAAAACACGACTCAACACCCACTAAATTAAGGTCACTCTCCATCAAGTTTGTATACTTTTATGGCAGTACTTCATTTACAGAACGACCCCGCAGGCAGTGCCTGCGGGGTCGTTTTATTTAATCGCTATTTTTCAGAATACCTCTAAGCTACGTGTTTAACAATCAACTGTTTGGCAATTGGCAACAAAGTTTCCTGCACAGGATAGTCGGCGGGAGATTCAATGAGATAGGTGGCGGGGTTTGGCAGTTCACGTCGTTTTTTGATAAGCGTCAGTTTGAGATTTTCAAAGGTTGTTGAAATACTTTTACGCACGGTTTCGAGGTAGGTCGTTTGCACCCCCCTTTGTTCACGGTGCTCAAAAAGCCGAATTTGATAGTGAAATATGTCCGTTTCATGGCGGCGGGCACGGTACAGAAAAAGATACCCTTCTTTCAAATGCAACGGCACAATCCCCACGGGGGCAAACGTCAACTGTGCTTCGATGTCGGCATATTGGCTTCGTCCCTGTGTCAGCGTTTGCTGAAAAAGTGGCAGAGAATACTCTAAAATACTGTCAATTTCGGAGAGTTGCTGATTTTCCTGAAATTTTTCGTAGACAAATCGCTTTTTTTTAAGATCTACCCCAGTTACTGCTTTAGGAAAAGAAGCAACGATTTCACTTTTGGTGTTTTTAAGTTGTGAGGCAGTTTCAAAGTGGGTCTGGACATCGGGCAAATCAGGAAAAAGTCTAGCTTGGCTAAAATTACCTTTAACCCCCTGTAAATAAGCCAATAACAAATATTTTTTATATTCAAAATCAATCCATCCGTCGGTAAGCCAATCTGTCGTTAAGGTTGCCATATACATTCTTTTTAATATTGATAAATCAGTAACAAGTTGTGAGCACTAAATAAAAAGTCCTGAGAAGAGTGTATTTTTCTAAATACTCAGCACTACAATTTAGCAACTCAAATCAAAATCCAATTTAGCAAAAAAACAAATACTGCCAAATAAACAACAACAAAAAGTTATATACTGCCAATGATTATTCCGAACATGACAGACTTTACCCTTTAAAACCCCAAAAAACTGCAAAAATGGCAGAGAATTGTGCTAATTAGGTGCTGGCATAGAAAATGATACCTTTGCCCACGAAAAACTTATTAATAAGTTCTATAAATTTTAAACCAATTAAAACCCCTGATAACTATGTCAGCAGTTGCAGAAAAAGTAAATGTTAAGCCGTTGGCAGATCGCGTGCTAGTACAAGCCGCCCCTGCCGAAGAGAAAACCGCTTTTGGTATCATTATCCCCGACACTGCAAAGGAGAAGCCCCAACGTGGTACGGTAGTGGCAGTAGGTCCTGGCAAAAAAGATGAGCCCCTTTCCGTTAAAGTAGGCGATACAATTCTTTACGGCAAATATGCAGGTACTGAAATTACCGTAGAAGGTCAAGAATACCTCATCATGCGCGAATCTGACATTTTTGCGATTATCTAAGTTAGACGTTAATGGTTATCTGTTTAACCGAATGGTATTCATCTCCAGATAACTCATTACAGCTAACTAATAACAAATCAACCATTAACAATAAACTTATTTACAAGACATGGCTAAGAAAATATTTTTCGATATCGAAGCACGTGACAAAATTAAAAAAGGCGTAGACACCCTTGCCAACGCCGTTAAGGTAACGCTTGGACCTAAAGGCCGTAACGTTATTATTGACAAAAAATTCGGTTCACCAGCCATCACCAAAGACGGTGTAACGGTAGCGAAAGAAATTGAATTGAAAGATGCAATGGAAAACATGGGTGCTCAACTCGTGAAAGAAGTTGCTTCAAAAACCGCTGATGCTGCTGGTGATGGTACTACTACCGCTACTGTATTGGCACAAGCTATCTACACTATCGGTTCTAAAAACGTAGCTGCTGGCGCAAATCCAATGGATTTGAAACGCGGTATCGACAAAGCGGTTTTGGCCGTAACTGCCAATCTTGCTGAACAAGCTGAAAGCGTAGGCGATGATTTCAACAAAATCGCTCAGGTGGCCACTATTTCTGCCAACCATGACGAAGAAATCGGTAAAATGATTGCTGACGCCATGAAAAAAGTAGGTACTGAAGGCGTAATTACGGTAGAAGAAGCACGCGGAACCGAAACCGAAGTTAAAACGGTAGAAGGTATGCAGTTTGACCGTGGTTATCTTTCTCCATACTTCGTGACCAATGCGGAGAAAATGGAAGCCGAAATGGAGAAACCTTTCATCTTGATTTCTGAAAAGAAAGTTTCCTCAATGAAAGAATTGCTTCCTGTATTGGAAGGCGTAGCACAAACAGGTCGTCCGTTGTTGATCATCGCTGAAGATGTTGACGGCGAAGCCTTGGCTACTTTGGTTGTGAACAAAATCCGTGGTGCATTGAAAGTATGTGCCGTTAAAGCTCCAGGCTTCGGCGACCGTCGTAAGGCTATGTTGGAAGACATCGCTATCCTGACGGGTGGTACTGTAATCGCCGAAGAGCGCGGTTTCAAATTGGAAAACGCTGATCTTCAGTACTTGGGCCACTGCGAAAAAATCATCATTGACAAAGATAATACCACGATTGTGAACGGTTCGGGCGATGCTGAGCAAATCAAAGCGCGCGTAAACCAAATCAAATCACAAATCGAAAATACAACTTCAGATTACGACCGCGAGAAATTGCAAGAGCGTTTGGCTAAATTGTCAGGCGGGGTAGCGATTCTTTACATCGGTGCTGCTACTGAAGTTGAAATGAAAGAGAAAAAAGACCGCGTTGATGACGCCCTCCACGCAACTCGCGCTGCCATCGAAGAAGGTATCGTAACAGGTGGTGGTGTAGCCCTTATCCGTGCCATCGATGCATTGGATAACCTACAAGGTATCAACGAAGACGAAACTACGGGTATCAACATCATCCGTCAGGCGTTGGAATCTCCGCTTCGTACCATCGTAGCCAACGCTGGTGGTGAAGCTTCAGTAGTTATCAACAAAGTGAAAGAAATCAAGGGTGGATTTGGCTACAACGCTAAAAATGACACCTACGAAGACCTTTTCGCAGCTGGTATCATTGACCCCAAGAAAGTAACTCGTTTGGCTTTGGAAAACGCAGCCTCAATCGCAGGTCTGTTGTTGACTACCGAATGTGTTATCGCCGACGAACCAGAAGAAAATGCTGGTGCGGGCGCAGGTGGCCACGGACACGGCGGCGGTATGGGCGGCATGATGTAATCAATCATCATTTCCCGATGCAGTTTTACCCAAAAGCCCTCATTCACCTTGAGGGCTTTTGTTTTTTTAACACCTACTAACTCTCCTGTCGTTAGTAAGACTTTAGAGATTATTTTGCTCCATACTTAACAGCCAAATTCTAAAGCTATTGTTATACACTCATACCTTAAAGGAGTGGCATGATTTTTTCTGATAAAAGATATGAAAATCAATTCAAAGGTTCGCAGTTTTGCACTTTTTGGGAGAAGCGCCCATTTTTAGAAAGTAATGCTTACCTTTGTCATCTTTTATAACATTAGTCTTTCACCAATCTTATTACAACAAATTGAGCGTTATTCCACTCTATTCAGAGCCACCCAACTCCCGGACTATCAATCTATATTTCTTCCTTCCTAGAGATATTCATTCATTTTAACTTATCGCGGGAAGCATCTCCTTTCTTTACAAGAAATTTTCATATATTTAATTTTCCAAACTTTACTGTCAAATTGACAGCCTGCCCTATGAATCTCGACCCAAACGAATTATATACACGATTAATGTTAGCCGAGTCTGATTTAGACAGTCTTGAAATCTTACCGCTTGGCAGCCCAGACGGTGATGATGAGCCCATCGAAATGCCAGAAGAGTTGCCAATTTTACCCCTGCGCAACACAGTATTGTTTCCCGGAATGGTCATTCCTGTCACCGTTGGGCGGCAGAAATCTATTCGATTAGTAAAGAAAGCCTACAAAGGCGACCGCATCATTGGCGTCATTGCACAGCAAAACCAAGACAAAGCCGAGCCCACCAGCAGCGATTTGTTTGGCATCGGCACCATGGGCTACATCATCAAGATGATTACCCTGCCCGATGGAAATACTACCATTATTTTGCAGGGACGTCAACGTTTTCGCGTCAAAGATTACGTCCGCGAAGACCCTTACATGATTGCGAAAGTAAGCGCCATTGAAGATTTTTTCCCCAATCAAAACAAGAAAGAATCCAAAGCGCTTATTCAAACACTCCGCGATTCGGCCCATAAAATCTTAAGACTCAACCCCGATATTCCGCAAGAGGCCCGCATTGCGCTCGACAACATCGAAAGTCCCACTTTTTTGACGCACTTTCTGTCTTCCAATCTCAACGCCGAGGTTTCGGATAAGCAGGATTTGCTCGAAAAACCAACGATTCCGGAGCAAGCCACCAAATTGCTGGAATTGATGATGCGCGAAATCCAGATGCTTGAACTCAAACGTGACATTCAGTCGAAGGCGAGTTCTGACATTGACCAACAACAACGTGATTATTTCTTACGGCAACAAATAAAAGTATTACAAGACGAGCTTGGTATGGAAACACCCGAGCGGGAGTTGGAAGATATTCGCCTCCGAGCCGCCAAGAAAAAATGGCCCGAATCGGTCAAAAAACATTTTGAGAAAGAATCTCAAAAACTACAGCGTATCAACCCAATGGCTCCCGACTACCCCGTCACGCTCAATTACTTAGAGTTGATGGTAGACTTGCCGTGGGGAGAGTTTACGAAGGACAATTTTGACCTTAAACGCGCCCAAAAGGTACTGGACGCCGACCACTTTGGGCTCGAAAAAGTAAAAGAGCGTATCATCGAATACCTCGCCGTTTTGAAGTTAAAGAACAGCCTAAAAGCACCTATTCTGTGCCTTTACGGCCCTCCCGGGGTTGGAAAGACCTCCCTAGGAAAATCTGTGGCTAAAGCACTCGGACGCAAGTATATTCGGATGGCATTGGGCGGTTTGCACGATGAAGCCGAAATTCGCGGACACCGTAAAACCTACATCGGGGCCATGCCCGGAAAGGTTATCCAAAACATCAAAAAATCGGGCTCGTCCAACCCCGTTTTTATTCTCGACGAAATTGATAAAGTGGGTTCAGACTTTAGAGGAGACCCAGCGTCGGCGTTGCTCGAAGTACTTGACCCTGAACAAAATAATGCTTTCGCTGACAACTACTTAGAGGTTGAATACGACCTTTCGAAGGTATTGTTTGTCGCCACGGCCAACTCCCTCGAAACCATTCACCCCGCCCTGCGCGACCGCATGGAAATCATCGAGTTGACGGGTTATACGGTAGAAGAAAAATTGCAAATTGCCAAGAAATATCTTGTTCCAAAACAACGCAAAGACCACGGCTTGGAAACCAAGGCATTTAGCGTGGAAGACAAGGCCATCATTAAAATCATTGAGCATTATACCCGCGAATCAGGGGTTCGGAATTTGGAGCAAAAAATCGGCGCCTTGGTTCGTAAGGTGGCAAAATCCATTGCTTTGGAAGAAGAATATCCCAAACCAATCAAAGCAGAGCACGTAGAAAAGCTGCTGGGTGCCGAGATTTTTGACAAGGATTTGTACCAAGACAACGACACTGCGGGTGTGGTAACAGGCTTGGCGTGGACCTCCGTGGGTGGCGAAATTCTCTTTATCGAATCTAGCTTAAGCCGTGGCAAGGGTGGGTTGACCCTTTCGGGACAATTGGGCGATGTAATGAAAGAGTCGGCTATCACGGCCCTCTCCTACCTCAAAGCGCATTCCGATGCCTTAGACATTGATTATCGGGTGTTTAACCACTACGATTTACACATTCACATTCCAGCAGGGGCAGTGCCGAAAGACGGGCCTTCGGCGGGGATTACGATGCTGACGTCCATTGCTTCTATTTTTACCCAACGTCGGGTGAAACCTCAACTCGCTATGACGGGGGAGATTACGCTTCGGGGCAAGGTGTTGCCAGTGGGTGGAATCAAAGAAAAGATTTTGGCGGCCGCGCGCGCAGGAGTGACCGAAATCATCATGTGCCACAAAAACCGTAAGGATGTGGAAGAAATCAATGGAAATTACGTAAAAACGCTAAAATTCCACTACGTTGAAAACGTGGATGAAGTTCTGGCCATTGCCCTATTGCCCGAGAAGGTCAAGAAATCTACCCCCTTTATTTTTCCTGACGACACCCAAAAGCAACCAGTGCACGAAGCTGTGAATTGAAATATTCTTCTCCCTTTTAAAGCAATTTAAAAGGGAGTTTTCCCAAACAAAAAGGGTAGTCTCAGACTTTTGAGACTACCCTTTTTAATGAATGAAGTGATTCAAAACGAACCTGTTTCACCCTCTTTTTATGAATTGGTATCAGATTAACTCGTTATACTAAATAAGCTTCAACGGGGCTTTCGGCATGAATACGTGAGTTATCAAGAAATTGTTCAAGCCGATTCATGGCAATCGTCAACTCATCAACACTCGGTAAAGTTACAATACGAAAATGGTCGGGTTTAATGTAGTTAAAACCCGTTCCTGCCACGACCAACACTTTTTGTTCTACCAATAATTGATACACAAAGTCTTCGTCGTTTTTAAAATCAAATTTACGCAGGTCAATTTTTGGAAAAACATACAAGGCCCCTTTGGGCTTCACGCAGGTGATACCCGGAATAGCCGTTAGTCGATTGTAAATCAGCTCCATCTGCTTGTACAAGCGGCCCGTAGGCAACACCAAATCTTTGATGCTTTGGTAGCCGCCCAAGGCGGTTTGAATGGCGTATTGGGTAGGAACGTTGGCGCATAAACGCATACTTGCCAAAAAAGTCAATCCTTCGATGTAGGATTTCGCTTTGTGTTTTGCACCGCTTAAAATCAACCAACCACCGCGAAAGCCCGCTGAGCGATAATTTTTGGAAAGACCGCCAAACGTAACGCAAAGGGTATCCTGCACCATAGTAGCAACAGGATAGTGGACGGCTCCGTCGTAAAGAATTTTATCGTAAATCTCGTCCGAAAAAAGAATCAGGCGGTGGCGTTCGGCAATTTCCGCGATTCGGCGTACTACATCTTTTTCGTAGACCGCACCCGTTGGATTATTGGGGTTTATCATCACAATCCCTTTGGTACGCGGGGTGATTTTGCTTTCCAAATCATCTAAATCAGGATTCCAGTCACTTTGTTCATCGCAAATATAATGGACAGGTTTCCCGCCACTCAGAGCTACCGAAGTAGTCCAAAGGGGATAATCGGGCGAAGGAACCAGAATTTCATCGCCTTCATTTAGCAAAGCCTGCATCGACATCACAATCAACTCACTGACCCCGTTGCCGATGTACACATCATTGATATCAACGCCTTTGATTCCCTGCGTCTGCGTATAATGCATCACCGCTTTCCGTGCCGCAAACAACCCCCGTGAATCTACGTATCCTTGCGCATTGCGAATGTTGAGGATAATATCGTGAATAATCTCGTCGGGCGCGTCAAAGCCAAACGGGGCCGGATTGCCGATATTAAGATTAATAATCTTATACCCTTGACTTTCAAGCTCAAGGGCTTTTTCGTACACCAGGCCTCGAATATCATACCGCAGATGCTCAAGGCGTTTACTTTTCAGGATTTGCATAATCAGTAGTTGTCAGGAATCAGTAGTGAGGATGCATTGTACTCACTACTTCGAATTATCGTCTCCGATTGTTCTTATTGCTTCTAAACTTATCGCGGTCACGATCGCGGTCGCGGTTGCGATTATTATTAGGATTATTGTTGTTGTTATTATTACGGTTGTTGCCCGTGTTGCCACTTCGTTCGCGGTTGGGGTTATTGCTGTTGAAACTTCCGCGATTATTTTGGAGATTTCGTTGGTAACGCTCTACGTTGGTTCCTTTGTCGCGCGGGGCAGATTCTACCAATCCGTTTTGGCGCAGATACGCCAACTCCTCTTTCAAACGGCCGCCAGAGACCTCATCCAACTGCGTAAATACGATATTATCGTCGGGGTTGTCTTTGTTCCAAGTGTTATAAAACGTCCGCATCTGACGAATCAGGTACGAAATAAAAGCTAGTTTTTCTTCTTTATCCTGACAGTCGATGGCTTTTTGTACGAGTAAAAGCAAATTTTTTCCGTATTGTTTATACCGAATATTCGACTGGTTGTAGGGTACACGCAGGGGTTTTTTGCCCACCGCTTCGGGCGAAGGCGGGGCAAAAGGACTATCTACATCTAACTTAAAATTGGTCATGATGTACAGATCATCCCACAGTTTTTGGGAATAATCCTGACCATCACGCATATTAGGGTGAATTTGCCGCATTAATTCGACCAAGATGTGGGCATACAGATTACGCTTTTCGCGGTCTTGCAGGTCGACGAGGTAGTCAGCTAATTTTTGGACGTTGCTTCCGTATTCTTTCAATGGAGTCAATATTTAATAACAAAGCAAAGTTACGAAAAATCAAGATACTTTGGCAAAATGAGTAGCTAGTCGTAATTTTGAAACTTCGTTTTTTTTCAATTAATAAAAAAAGCGTTTAAAAACCAACGGATAACCAATCACTCCTTCCAATGAGTAAAAAAGTAGATGTCAGTATTGCGTTTTATGGAAAGCCTTATCAGGCAATTGTTACCATTAAAACATTAATGAAGTACAGTGGTCAGCACATTGACAAAATTTATCTTTCCCGCGAACGTCTCCAACCGCACAACGACTACATCGGCATCTTCAAAATTATTGATTATTTCCGTAACTCCGACGTAAAGTTAGTCATTCAGCATCCTCATTATTTCTTAGGCCTTGGCGTATCTGATTATGAGCGAGCCAAAACCGACACGCGTTACCGTCAAAGCATCATGTACCAGTACCCGCTGGAGATGACCGATAAGAAGTACCTCTGCGTCATGCACAACGATATGTTATTTTATGGTGACATGATTGGTGATATGCTCAAAGAATTTGAAAAAGGGCCCGAAAACCTCACTGGCGTAGGCTCCATCGGACAGTGTTGGAGTTGCCCCGCTGGGCCAGATTGGGGCAATAAATGTAATTCTAAAAAGTTTGAAGAATACGTTCCGACGCAAGAAGAGGCCATTGCGCTGGCCGAAAAATACCCGACCCCCCGCCAAGACATCCAATTGAGAGTACTCAAGGCAGGGCGCGTCCATATCCTGCCCGAATGTCGGCTCAACGAATATTGCGCCATGATTGACGTCGAGAAATACCGCAAGGAAACTCTTCCACAGGGGGACATCGGCTGCTACGGCGGCGGATGGCGCGGCGTTGATACGGCCACGGTTTGGTCGCACGACATGTACAGTCGTGGCTATACGTTCCGGCATTTAACCCTTGAAGATTATACTCGTCACGCCGCATTTGATACAACAGGCAGTGGAACAAAGGCCAATTCTAGCTCAGAAACCTACTGGAATGCCGAGAAAAATGCCGAGAAATACATCGTTGAGAACTACGGTCCGATTAATTTCAGCCCTTACCTCACCTTGGCCAATACCTACGATACCTTTAAGCGTAAAGCGTGGCTGGTGCTGATTCATTCGGTGGGCTTTGCCAAAAAACTGGTAGGAAAGCAGTAGTTTGTTTCATTTTTGCGCACGCAAAGACGCAGGATAGTCAGGCTTTTTTTGCGCCGCTTCCCGTCTTCGCGTGATTTTTTATATTTTTAGGTTTCCTAACCTTCTCCCGCCCTATGGCCCTTAATTACATCTGGATTGGATTTTTCCTTATTTCTTTTGCGGTTGCTTTGATTAAATTCATTTTTTCAGGCGATACTGAAATCTTCAAATTGATAGTCGAAGGCATGTTTGATTCTGCTAAGGTCGCCGTGATGGACATTGCGCTACCTTTGGCAGGAGTGATGACCTTCTTTTTAGGATTGCTTAATATCGGAGAAAAGGCGGGTGCCATCAATTTTCTTGCCCGAATCATTGGCCCATTTTTCCATCAGCTTTTTCCAGAAGTACCTAAAAACCACCCTGCTAACGGCCAGATGATTATGAATTTTTCGGCCAATATGCTGGGGCTGGACAATGCCGCAACGCCTTTTGGTTTGCGAGCTATGCAAAGTCTTCAAGACCTAAACCCTACCAAAGAAACCGCTAGTAATGCCCAAATCATGTTTTTGGTCTTACACACGTCGGGGTTGACCATTATTCCGCTTGGTGTGATGGCCCAACGCTCCATCTTGGGTGCGCAAGACCCGTCCGATATTTTAATTCCGTGTCTGATTGCTACCTATATAGCCACTGTCGCCAGCATCATTATTACTGGTTTTTGGCAACGTATCAATCTATTCAATCGAATCTTTATTGGCTGGATAGGCTCGATAACCGCGATTTTGGGGCTGCTTTTGTGGTATTTGTCCACACAAACGAAAGAACAGCTCGAAATCATTTCAAAAGTGGGGGGCAACTTGATTTTATTGATCATTGTAGTGGCTTTTCTGCTCGGCGGGCTCCGCAAAAAAATAGACTTGTTTGGTACTTTTGTAGATGGGGCCAAAGCTGGTTTTGAAACGTCGGTCAAAATCATTCCCTACCTAGTCGGAATGTTGGTGGCCATCAGTACTTTCCGAAATGCGGGCGTAATGAATTACTTGGTAGAAGGCTTAAAATACCTGATTGCGTTGACTGGCATGAACACCGATTTTTCTGATTCATTGCCCGTAGCGTTGATGCGCCCCATCAGTGGCAGTGCATCGAGGGCGCTCATGATTGACAGCATGAAGCAGTTTGGCGCAGACTCATTCGTGGGACGATTGTCGTGTATGTTTCAAAGCTCTGCCGATACCACTTTCTACATTGTTGCGCTGTATTTTGGTTCGGTAGGCATCAAGAAAACCCGCTATGCCATTGTTGCAGGACTAATTGCCGACTTTATAGGGGTAACTGCCGCAATTTTGCTCGCCTATTTGTTTTTTCACTGATTTACATCAAATACGAAGGTAAACTTAACGTTGATTTCTTCCTTGATAGACGTTCCCAAAAGGGAAGGAATGGGAATATTATATTCTTTGAGATTAACCGGAAATGCCCCTTCTACTTTCATTTTATTCCCTTTGAGAGACGTTTGAGCATTAACGCTGATTTTTTTGCTGACCCCATGAAAAGATAAGTTGCCAACAATGGTCATTTTACCAGCGTTTGCGACGATAGAATCCCCCGTAAAACTAACCCTCGGGAATAGCAATGCTTCTATTTTTTCCATTGCATTGGAGTCACGATTGGAATTCCGACTGTCAAAACTAACAACTTTGGCCGAAGCAGCAACTGTCATAATCTCCTGTTTGTCAGGACTATAATTGATTACGCATACCACCGCATTCGATTTGGCCGTCCAGTTGTGCAATGGATGAAAACCCTCATAACTTACCGAGGACTGGCTGGGAAGCGCAAATAATTTTACGTTTGAAAAAGTTGTTTTTTCTCCAAAGTACAAGAGAAATCCAAAAAAAATAGCAATAAGATTCATACACTATTTACTTAAATTTTAGACTTACTACACTCAGCGTCATGGCCGCAAATGTGGTATATGCGGCGGCCCGATGGTAGGGTTTTAGAGAAGGATTCTCGGATATTCTGCGAGCCAATACGTTGGTAGCAATCATGCCCGAAAGATGTAAAATGGCCAAACCACGGTGAAGTTTCACGCCACTGAATCCTTTTCGACGTACCATTGGTGGAGGGGCCGTAAGTGAAAGAAGCGCCGCAGTAGTGTAGGTGATGTTGATTCCCATGGCCATATTTTCATGGGTATTTTTGAGAGAAGGCGAATAATTGCGGTATAACTTGGCCCCAAGAAACCCCTGCCCCACCATGCCTGCCAGCGTAGTAAGCCCCACAAAACGGTGAATTTTCAGCATATTTCGCCTGATTTTGAGCTCACTCTGCCTGTTTTGAATAGTCAGTGGTCGCCAATTTCGCACCAACCCTTTACTTCCCCACACCGCTCGTTGGGTAAAAAGCATTTTTGAAGGTAATAAATCTGGTATCTGATTTACGCCAATATCGGCTAGAAGGGTGTCAGTTTGGGTTAGTTGTGCCCAGCAAAAACTAAAAGTGCCCAAGGTGAGCCAAAGCCCAAAAACGATAATTTTCATCAATGACGTTTAGGTATATATTTTACACCTAACATGTACGCAATAGATGGGACGTTTGGATTTAATGGCTATTTATTAATTGATAAAAATAAGCGTAGTCGTCAACGATTTTGAATACAAGCAGTAAAGAGGATTGATTGAAGAGGTTTCGGTGATTTCCGAAACCTCTTCAATTCGTTATTTAACAGGCAATTTTTCCGACACGCGTAGCGTGGCGTCCACCTTCAAATTCGGTATTTAAAAATATCGTAACGCACTCAAACGCCGTTTCTTCGGCAATAAACCTTGCAGGTAGACAAATGATGTTTGCATCATTGTGCTGACGAGCCAGCGCCGCCAACGGCGTATCCCATACCAATGCCGCCCGAATTCCCTGGTGTTTGTTGGCCGTTATGGCCACACCTTGTCCGCTACCGCAGACCAATACCCCCGCGTCAAATTCTCCTTTTTCCACCGCCAAAGCCACTGGATGCGCAAAATCGGCGTAGTCGGCCGAGTCGGCGCTGTAAGTTCCAAAGTCTTTTACTTCATACCCTTGCTCTTTCAGCCACGCTGCCAGCGGTTCTTTTAAGGAAAATCCGGCGTGGTCGCCGCCAATTGCAATTTTTTTAGCCATAACCTGAACTAGAATTAAAATTATTTTCGTTATTGTTTCCCGTTACCGCAAAGGTACAAAACCTTGGGTAACCGACCTGAATAATTTCACAACCCGTCTCCGTGTTTTTGGGTTTCCTGTTTAGGAACTACAAAAATTGAAAGACCCTTTAAAAAAGTTAAAGCCATGTCAGAAACTGAATTATTGAACGAAGAAGATCGCATTCGCGAAGCATTTGAAGACAAAAACTGGAATGAAATAAAAACCGCCGATTCATGGGTCATTTTCAAAGTCTTGGCCGAGTTTGTAGAAGGATTTGATAAGTTAGCAAAAATCGGCCCGTGTGTCTCCATTTTCGGCTCTGCCCGTACCAAACCCGACCATGAGTATTACAAAATCGCCGAAGAAATCGCCGCCAAACTCGTACGCCACGGCTACGGGGTTATCACGGGCGGCGGCCCTGGGATTATGGAAGCGGGAAGCAAAGGCGCTTTTGAACAAGGTGGCAAATCGGTAGGTTTAAACATCATTCTCCCCTTTGAACAGCACAGTAACCTGTACATTGACCCCGACAAAAACATCAACTTCGATTTCTTTTTTGTCAGAAAAGTAATGTTTGTCAAATACTCTCAGGGTTTTGTGGTCATGCCGGGCGGATTTGGCACCTTGGATGAACTTTTTGAAGCACTAACGCTCATTCAAACCAAAAAAATCGGCCGTTTCCCCATCGTCATGGTCGGAAAAGCCTATTGGTCGGGGCTGCTTGATTGGATTAAAACCACCATGCTCGAAACCGAACGCAACATCAATCCCGAAGACCTCAAACTGTTTAGTTTGGTCGACACCGCCGAAGAAGCCGTGCGCGTCATTGATGAGTTTTACGCTAAATATTTGCTAAAACCCAACTTCTAACCGTTGCTTCAACACCCGTATTTTGACCCTTGAAAATACCTGCAAAGGTTGTTTTCAGGGGTTTGTTTTTTTCTGCCCTTTGTAACTATTATTATTGTAAAGTAAACCCAAACACTTCTCTAAAAGTGTTGATTACCCAACGATTTAAACGCAACCGCCATGGGAAAATTTCACCCTTCCATCCACAAATCGCACCAAGAATTTATTGAAAAACAACATCTGTTTTTTGTCAGTACGGCACCACTCAACCCCGACGGACACATCAATCTGTCGCCCAAGGGCTTGGATTGTTTTCGGGTTTTGTCAGAAAATAAAGTGGCCTATATGGATCTAATCAGTAGCGGCAATGAAACCTCTGCCCATACGCTCGAAAACGGTCGCATTACGTTTATGTTTTGTTCTTTTGATGCCAATCCACTCATTTTGAGGCTGTATGGCAAAGGGTTTACCGTTTTGCCTTCCTCCGACGAGTGGGCAACTTACGCCCCCCATTTTACCGTTTATCCCAGTACGCGCCAGATTATTGTGGCCGATATTAACTTGGTGCAAACCTCATGCGGATTTGGCGTACCCGAATTTGAGTACAAAGGAGAGCGAAGCATCCATTTTGATTGGGCCGAGAAAAAAGGGGAAAGCGGCTTGGCCGAATACATACAAAAAAATAATTTAACCAGCCTCGACGGCCTTCCCTCTAATCTCGGCTTGGCCCAAAAATAAGTCGTCAATGCTACAAGGTTTAGGACTCTAGAGTCATCTCGTTCATTTTCTGGAATAGTTATAAAAAGACCCTTGCCCCCTTTTCTCTAAAAGGGCAAAAACGCCCTTGGTATCTCCAAATACTACGATGAAAAAGGTACGATTCCAGCTTTTGCTATTGGCCTTGTCTTTAGGGGTCATGGGCCTTTTTACCCATACCATTCCCAAGAAAAAGCAAGCCCTCAAACGCTACCTGTACGTGGCAACGCCGGGCATACGAAATTACCTCGAATACGGCGGACATGGCTTAGTGGTCTTTGATATTGACAATAATTATCGGTTTGTCAAACGCATTCCCACGGCTGGGCTGGATGCAGAAGGCAAGCCCATAAACGTAAAAGGAATTTGTGCAAGCTTGGCCACCAACAGCATCTATATCAGTACCATCACCACCTTGCAATGCATAGATTTAACGACCGAAAAAGTAAAATGGGAACGTAAATACGACGAAGGCTGCGACCGCATGGCCATCTCTCCCGACGGCAAAACGATTTATCTGCCCACGTTTGAAAAAGATTATTGGGCGGTGGTGGATGCCGCCACGGGCGATGTAAAACAGAAGATTGTCCTCAATTCTGGCGCTCACAACACCATTTTCGGATTGAACGGGAAAGAGGTGTATCTGGCAGGCCTACGCTCGCCTTACTTAACCGTGGTGAATGCCCAAAAACCAACGGAAACCCGCCAAGTTGGCCCATTTAGTGCGTCTATTCGTCCTTTCACGGTAAATGGAAAACAAACGTTGTGTTTTGTGAACGTCAACGATTTGCTGGGTTTTGAAATCGGCGACCTCAAAACGGGCAAAATGCTGCACCGCGTTGAAGTCAGCGGAGTACAAAAAGGGCCCGTCAAACGCCACGGATGCCCCAGCCACGGCGTCGGCCTTACACCCGACGAAAAGGAAGTTTGGGTCGTAGACGGTGCCAACCAGAAAGTCCATTTTTTTGATGCAACGGTTATGCCCTCCCGCCAAATCGGGAGCTTGTCGCTGCGTGACCAACTGGGCTGGATTACGTTCAGTCTGGACGGGAAACACGCCTACCCATCCACTGGGGAAATCATCGACGTAGCTACCCACAAAATCATTACAACGCTCCAAGGAGAGAACGGACAGGGAGTGCACAGCGAAAAAATGATTGAAGTGCACTTCAATGGTCAAAAACCCGTACAGCTAGGCGACCAATTTGGTTTGGGACGTGTACGTTAGTTAATCATTCAGACTCATCAAATACAGTTGTTCTACTTTGGCCCGCGCCCAAGGCGTTTTTCGGAGAAATGCTAAGCTAGATTTGATGCTTGGGTCGTATTGAAAACAACGAATATTGACGTACTCACTCATGGTTTCCCACCCATAATGAGCAACCAAGTGATTCAGCATCATTTCAAGGGTGATGCCATGAAGGGGATTATTGGCTTGCGGATTTTGCATGGAACAAAGATAGAAACGGAGCACCCACATCGGTACACTAGCATCCGTTTTTTTTCATTTTTCAATCATTATATCACCATATTTTACAAAAGCATAACAGCAGCTTCATCTTGAAGACATGGTAAACGCGTTGTTTTACGGTCAAAAAGAACGCTATGAAATCAACATTAAAGCATAACTTTGCCACTTCAAATTATCATTGGAAACGTAAATGGAGCTGGCGCCAAAACCACGCAGTAGTCCGCCCCAAACCCCAAAATGACGCGTACGACACGCAGGAGTTTCGCAATACTCCCTTTCCTGATGCAGTTACTTTTTAGGAAAAATACAGTAAAAATACCCTCAAGGTGTTTTCTATCATTGATTCTAACCATTTTTATGAAACGTTATTTTTTACCAGTCCTTTTCGCTGTCTTTGCCGTTTTGCAAAGCCACAGCCAAATTACGTACACCTCCGCCAATGCACACTCGCACAATGACTATGCACAGGCCAATCCTTTTTTTGGTGCTTACAACCTTCAATGCGGGGCCATCGAAGCCGATGTTTTTCTCAAAGACGGTGAACTGATGGTAGCGCACCATCCCGATGAAATCAAGCCTGAGCGCACCTTTCATGCCTTGTATTTGCAGCCGCTCGCCGCGCAGCATCGGGAAGGAAAAATGTATCCCTTACAATTATTGATTGACCTAAAAACCCCCGCTGGCCCTACCCTAGAAACGTTGGTCAATCACTTGAACCGTTTTCCGTACGTTTTTGGCGACAACAAATCCGTCAAAGTGGTCATCAGCGGCAACATGCCTTCACCCAGTGATTTTGGAAAATATCCCTCTTGGGTTTTGTTTGATGGCAGATTTGAAGAAACTTATTCTGACGCTGCTTTGGCCCGCGTGCCATTGTTCAGCGCTCCGTTCAGTAGCGTTTCTCGTTGGACGGGGGTTGGTTTATTTCCCAAAGAAGACCGCGAAAAATTGGTTGAGTTGGTGAATCGTGCCCATCAAAAAGGAAAAAAAGTTCGTTTTTGGGGAACGCCTGACAATGAAGCCGTTTGGAAAGAACTGATGGCAGTGGGCGTTGATTGGATTGGAACCGATGCGCCGCAGACGCTGACAAATTATTTTAAAAGTACAAAACCTGCCGACAGTCAATACACCAATACAGTTCCCGCGTACACGCCTTATCAACCCTCCTATAAGAGTGACGGCATCAATAAAACGCCCAAAAACATCATTTTTTTGATTGGCGACGGCATGGGTCTTGCCCAAATGCACACCGGATTGATTGCCAATCACGGACAGCTCCACATGGCGTTGTTTAAGCATCTTGGTTTAATGCAAACCCAACCTGCCGAATCGTTCATCACCGACTCAGCCGCCGCGGGCACCGCCTTGGCCACGGGATATAAAACCAAAAACGGGACCATTGGCATGGATGCCACCTTGGTAGCCCGTCCTTCGCTGACCGTAACCGCCAAACAAAAAGGAAAAAAAAGTGCCGTTATTTCGTCGGGGCCCATCACAGATGCAACCCCCGCGGTCTTTTATGCCCACCAGCCCAAGCGTGGTATGCAGGAAGAAATTGCCGCTGATTTTCTCAAAGAACCCTTGGATATTTTAGCGGGTGGTGGAAGCAAGTATTTTTTTGAGCGCAAAGACAAAGCAAATCTGGGGGATTCACTCAAAGCGCGTCAGTATGATGTCATCCGTAAATACGCCGAAATAGCTAACCAGAATAAAGCTGAAAAATTCGTCGTTTTGGACGACCAAGCCACACTCTCAATTGAAAAAGGGCGTGGCAATTTTCTACCATTAACGGTAAAAGAAAGCATCAGTCACTTCCAGAAAACGGCAAAAAAGGGCTTTTTTATCATGGCTGAAGGAGCACAAATCGACTACGCCGGCCATGCCAACAATACAGGTTATGTAGCCAATGAGGTACTGGATTTTGACAGGGCAGTGGGTGAAGCGCTACGTTTTGCCGATGAAGACGGCCAAACGCTCGTCATTGTCACCGCCGACCACGAAACGGGCGCAATGAGTATTACGGGCGGTAGCGAGTCAGAAGGAATGATTAAAGGAAATTTTGGTTCTAAAGGCCACTCTGCCATCATGGTTCCAGTGTATGCCTACGGCCCGCAATCCCAGCAATTCGGTGGAATTTACCAGAATACCGAACTTTCCAACCGCATTCGTCAATTGCTGGAAGAATCAAAATAAAGTTGAATAGTTAGCGAAACAGTTTCGCATCCGCCCAAAAAGTACCGAAAGGAACCAATGAAGCCAAAAAAGCAAGGACCGATTTTTTTATTGACCAGCTGTATTCGACGGCGGCCATTATAACGTACAAAATATACAACACAAATAGCACTCCGTGGGCCATGCCAGTGATTTTTACGGCCATTGGCTGGTCCGCCATGTATTTTAAAGGCATGGCAATAAAAAGAAGTACCAGAAAAGATATACCTTCTAAAAAGCCAATAATACGAAGACGTCCAATGGTGTTTTTAAGCAAATGCATCATTATGGTGGGCTATTTTTTGACTTGATTCAGTAGTTTTACGAGATAATGGGTACTGTTTTTCACCCCTTCATAAGCATAGGGTATCGCTTCTTGAAGACTCATCGGACGGGGCAAAATAGAAGTGGCGTACGAAATCCCCAAATGCGCTAGGTCGGCGGGCGACACCATCAACGCTCCGCATAGTGCCGCTACTGGAATGTCGCGCTTTTGAGCCGCACCCGCAATTCCTGCAATGAGTTTTCCCTGCAAAGTTTGTTCATCAATTTTTCCTTCACCCGTCAACACCAAATCGGTATCGGTCAAATGTGATTCAAAATGGGTCTGTTCCATTACGATTTTAACCCCTTCTTTCAGGACCGCATTTAGGAAAAATAACGCTCCAAATCCCAAACCACCCGCCGCTCCCGTACCAGCAACGTGTGCTATATCTACGTCAAAGTCACGCTTTACGACCCATGCCAAATGCTGCAATCCGAGTTCTAGTTCCGCTACCATCGCCGCATCTGCCCCCTTCTGAGGCGCATATACGTGCGCCGCGCCGTCTGGTCCGAAAAGCGGTGCCGTCACATCACAGGCGACTTCAACCGTTATTTCAGGTAAATGCTGAGGCGGTTTTATTTGTTGGATTTTGACTAAACTTTCGCCATTGGGAGGCAAAGCAATGCCGTTGGCGTCCAAAAACTCCCACCCTAAAGCCGCTGCCATGCCAATGCCTCCGTCGGTAGTAGCGCTGCCGCCAATGCCAAGAATTATATGACGCGCCCCTTTTTCAGAAGCCTCCAGAATAAGCTGACCAGAACCCAATGTTGTAGTTTTGAGGGGATTACATTCGTCGGAGTGAAGTAAGCGCAACCCCGAAGCAGTCGCCATTTCAATGTATGCCGTTTGGCCATCGGCAGAAAGTCCGTATTCTGCTTCAATGCGGCGACCCAACGGATCAGAAACAAAAGCAGTGTGCATCTTGCCCCCCGCATTAAGCGTCAGAATTTCAGCGGTTCCTTCTCCCCCGTCAGCCATAGGAAGCACCACAATTTCAGCTTCAGGAATCACTTCATGAATGCCGTCACTCATGGCTTGGCATACTTCATAGGCCGTCAAGGAACCACGGAATTTGTCGGGTGCAAGCAGAAATTTCATAGTTTAGCGAGAAGTCGGGCGGGAGAATTCAGGAGCGCGAAAGTAATTTCTACATTCTCACTCCTGACTTCTGATTCCTAAAATAATATACTTTCGTCGTCGGTTACTTTCGGACGTAAATAGGTATTTATCGTGTCAATTTTTACACCACCGCATCCGATATTTACATCCATTCCGTCGGGTTTATTGAATCGGTCGCGGCGATACGGAGAGCGGTCATTACCTGCTAAATCAGGGTCGGCATAAACTTTTTGCATGTATAATCCCCACGCAGGCATGGCTATTCGAGCCCCCTGCCCGAGTGCCATCGAAGTAAAGTGAACGTGGTTATCTTCGCCACCTACCCAAACGCCCGTGACCAAATTGGGGGTTACGCCCATAAACCAGCCATCGGTATAATCAGAAGTCGTTCCCGTTTTGGCGGCAATCTCGTTATTATCGGCCAGTTTGTACTGGGTGCGCAGGCGTTGCGCCGTTCCCCAAGGATCTTCTACGGCACCGCGCATCACAAACAACATTTGGTAGGCAATGCTTGGGCTGATTACTTCTTTTTCGTTTGGTGGAAACTCTGCCAATAAACGTCCGTCTTTATCTTCAATACGGGTTACAAAACGTGGGTCAACGTGTTTGCCGCTGTTGGCAAAAGTGCAATACGCATTCACCATTTCATAAACCGAGACATTAGGGGTTCCCAAACAAATCGTTACATCATTTTCGGGTAACGGGCTCGTAATTCCCAGTTTATGAGCATATTCCACCACTTTCTTGGGGCCGACTCTACTCATCAAATACGCACTGATGGAGTTAACCGATTTTGCCAATGCCTGCCGCAATGTCAGCATTTGCCCCGAAAAAGACCCTGTTGAGTTCTTGGGACACCAATCTCCAATGCAAACCTGATGGTCCATGATGGTTTCGCAGGGGGTGACGTAGTTTTCGTTAATGGCGGAGCAATACACAAAGGGTTTGAAGGTGGAGCCCGGTTGGCGCTTGCCCTGATATACTTGGTCGTACTTAAAGTGCTTATAATTGATTCCACCTACCCATGCTTTCACGTCGCCATTGCGCGGGTCCATCGAGACCATACCGATGCGCAAAAACTTATTGTAGTACTTAATAGAATCCAACGGACTCATGATGGTATCCCGGTCGCCGCGCCAAGAAAACACTTTCATTTTGATGGGTTTACGCAATTCTGCCCAAATTTTTTCTTCATCATCCCCAAAACTGCGTTTCAGTTCACGATAGCGCCAACTGCGTTTTACTGCTCTTCTTTCAAAATTGGGGTCAGGCACATAGCCTCCGTTTGTGCCTTTCACCACCCACGGATTCATTTTAAGTTCTTTGAAGTGATTGAAAAACTTAGCCTGCTGGTCTTTCATGTGTTGCTCGGCGGCCTGCTCGGCATAGTCCTGCATCCGGGAGTCTATGGTCGTATATATTCGCAGTCCATCGGTGTATAAATCATACTCCGTCCCATTTTCTTGATTATATTGGGCCAGCCACGTCTTCATCCAATCACGCAATACTTCTCTGAAATAAGGCGCGGGACCAGTGTTGTGGTTTTCGATGTTAAAATTCAGGCCGAGGGGTTTCAGTTTATTTACATAAAATGCTTCCTGCGTCAGAAAGCCGTATTTCACCATTTGGCCCATTACCACATTTCTACGCTCTAATGCTCTTTCTTTAAATACACGCGGGTTGAAACGGGAAGGGTTTTGCAACATACCCACCAATAATGCGGCCTCGGTCAAATTCAAATTCCAGGGCTCTTTCCGAAAATACGTCCTTGACGCCGTCTTAATCCCGTCGGCATTGTTACCAAACGAAACGGTGTTGAGGTACATCGTCATGATTTCCTGTTTGGTATAATTTCGCTCCAGCCTTACCGACAAAATCCATTCTTTGGTTTTAGCAATGACGGTTTTGATGAGGGGAATATCTCCCAAACCTCCTTTGTATTTATCACTTCGGGTTTGAAACAGGTTCTTGGCCAATTGTTGGGTCAGCGTACTTCCACCACCCGTGGTTCCCTGCTCACTTGAAGCAACGCCTTTCAAAACCCGAAACATAGAACGGGGGTCAATGCCTGAGTGTTTTACAAAACGGGCATCTTCAGTCGCAATCAGCGCTTTGACGATGTTGGGCGAAAGCTGGTCAAACTCAACCGGCGTACGGTTTTCGATAAAGTACTTAGAAAGGGTCTGCCCATCGGCCGAAAGAATTTCGGAAGCAACCTGACTTTCAGGGTTTTCGATGGCTTTCAAATCGGGCATTCCGCCAAAAAGCCAAAAGAAATTAAAATAAACGGCGCTTATGTATAATACAGCCCCTCCAATCACAACACCGGCCAATTGCCAAAACAAAATAATGGATTTGCGATACTTTCCTTTCAAAAATGCCATATTGAAGTAATTCGTTAATCGTTATCGGTCAACTTTTGTCCCATTTTTCAAAAATTGAAGCACAGATTTTTCCAATTGAAATGAAGTTCAGGTTGTGTTTTCAACTTCAAAATAGACAGGGGGATAACTATTGCTTTAAACGCAATAATAAGGATTTTTTCAGGAACATCGGGCAACCTGATAGACTTATTAGCCATTTTTCTTGATAGATGTAGATTGTTGGGCTTCCAAAACCTCCCGTACACGAGGCAACAACGGACTGGTTGGAAAATCTTTAATGAAGCTGTTCAGCGCTTTGAGGTAGGCTTCGCGCCCCTGAAGTTTGCCGAGCAAATAAATCCGGAGCAAGGCATATTTGTCTTCAATCTTACTACCTGAATAAGTCACAATCGCCATTTCTAGTTGGGCATACGCCTCTGAAAAATTGGCTTTTTGGTATAAACCTAGTATTTTTTCATAATCTTTGAGCGCTTCCAATTCTAAATTGCCCGTGGCGGCAATACTCCCGTTGGCCTTGGTCAATAACCGGGTATAGGATGAGTTGGGAAACTCCGCCAACAGCTTGGTTTTCCAACTGTCCTGATTATCTTTTTGGTCAGTCAGAAAGAGTAAATAGTAAATTTCGGGTTTATAATTTGTCGTTGGAAAACGTTCTAAAGTTGCCATAAACGTCTTGACGGCGTTTTCGGGCTCAATTAAACTAAACTTATAAATCTTCCCTAACTTATAATAGGCATCTTCCATGCGTTGATTGGAGGCGTCAAGCTCCTGCTTTCTCAGCGGAATATTGCGGTACATCGCATCCTTTTTTGCTTTCCACTCGGGCGAGTCTTTGGTTAATTTTGTAATATCTCCCCCGCCCAGCGTTACAGGTTTTTGGCCGTTTGCTACGGGGGTGATATTGTCCGTTTGGGTCAATAACGTAGCCACTTTTGAGCTTCGCCGCCAATCATCTTCCAACGCCCGATTTCCCCAACGCTGCTTAAATTCCAATTTCCCCTGATTCAATGCCACGGGGTCATACAAAACGAAGCGGTCGGCAGGGTCTCCGTTGAAGTTTAATGCATTGACATTCAGCGTTCTGGCCTGCTCCACCAGCTTTTGGGCTTCTTTTACCTTTCGCTCTTGTTCTTCAATTTCTTTTTCGATTACACCATCCAAAAACTTATCCAAAGTCGCGGGATTCATCTGCGAAAGTCGCTGCAAACTGTCTTCGGTCCGAATCGTGGTGAGCTGTTTTACAAACTCGTCCAGCACATCTTTCCGCTCCGTAATCTTTTGAAACTGGGGAGAAGTGCGGGGCAAAAGTGCCAATGAACTGTCAAAATAGGCTTTGGCTAACTCATAATTCTGGAGTTTGTCGTAGTATACCTTCGCCATTTCGAGGTAGGTATAGGGCACTTGGGTGGTGTTGGTGGTGGTTTGACGAATGGATTCCTCAAAAAAACGAATAGCCTGAGGGTAGTTTTTCTTACGCGTTTCAATCACTCCCATTGAGTAATAGAGGCGGTCGCGTAGGTCGCTGTTTTTACGGTCATTGAGCATCCGCTTAAATCCTCCTTCGGTCGATACGTCGTTGGAGGTCAGGGCTTCGTTTTGCAATGAATTCATGTTTGCAAAAAAACTCAAATCGTACGGAGGCCGATTGCGAAATACTTGTTTGTAGTGGGCATTGGCCGCCTGCGGCTTTTCCAGAAAATCGTACATTTGAGCGGCGGCAAAATGAATTCGGGCCGTTTCTTCCCCTCTCGGCAACAAACCGAAAGTTTCTTCCAAAATCGCCAACGCCAAAATATATTCCTGCTTTTGTTGGTGAAGGTAGGCCTTGACCAAATAGTAATCGCGCGTATTTTTATCATTTAAGGGCTGGCTACGCAAAAATTCCGCCACGCTGAGCGCACTGTTATAATCCTTGGTTTCGACGTAGGCCCGCATCAACCAAATCAGGCCCTCGTGTTTGTCTTCTTCGTCGCGCCCTTTGGCGTTGACGTAGCGGAGCGTTTCGATGCCGTCCGTAAATTGGCCTTTGTACAAACGCGCTTTACCAATCAGTACGTAAGCATTGTCTACCCATTTGCTATTTTGGTGGCGGTCGGGCACCAACGACGCTTTTTTGATGACATCCTGCAGCAAATCTCCCACGGGTTGGGCTTCGAGCGAATCAAGTACGGGAAGAATCGGCAGAATCTGGTTGTAGTCCTCCTTGCGATTTCGGCGCATGGCTATTTCGGCTTCGCGCATTTTGTCGCGGGCAATGACGTAGGCATTAAATTTAGCATTGAGGTTGTGATACCCCACACTCAATCTTCCGGTACTGTACTGCGAGCAGCCCGTCACAAATGACGTAATTCCCAACAGCAGAAGCAGTTGGAGCTTTGTAGAATAGGTTAGAAGTTGGTTGACTCGCATTAAACGACTCGCTTTCAGGCGTTTGCTTACAAATTATGTGGAAAATTCCCGTAAAAATAACGTTTTAGTTGTATGAAAAGTATACAAGCATGATGCCAAACGTATTTTTGTTGGGTGCATTTACACTCAAAAAACAACATTAATGGGCACAATAGCAAAGTCCCGCGCTTTTTTTAATCATTAGATTTGCGGCGAAGTGACCAACCAACGCCTTATGTGCTTATCTGTTTGAGGCCATTAAAGGGCCTAAGTCACCGAAAATAGCATCTTTTTTGATTATATATTTTATCTTAATTTATAATATTTTATAGATATATAATCTATTAAATATTAACTATTTAGACTATTATTTATTATTTAGGGCTTAATAGGCGTTTCATTCTACATTCAAACCAAACAATAATTAATTTTGTGCGTTGAACTTATTAACCAACAAACAACGGTTATATAATGGTAGAGAACCCTATCAATCCCGACAAAGTAGCTGAAAACCCCGGACTCATGGCGTATGCCCACTCGGTAGGCGGCGCAGTCATTAAGCCCGAAGATATGGGCAAAGTCAAAGGCAAGGCAGTGTTGGCCATGCGTCAACAAACCGAAAGGCAGCTCGGACAGATTTACCAACAAATGGCAACGCTGGCCCAACAAGCCAAGGAGTTGCGTCAGCGCGTAGATGTTTCGGAACGGATTTATGCCGCCCACATGAATTTTGAGCCAGTGCTCAACGAGGTTTATTATGTGTACGAAAAAGAAGACGGCAGCGACGTGCTTTCCATGATTGCACCAGGCGAGTGGGGCCGTTCGTATAAATACAGTCGCTATATTGCCAAAGTTACGATGCTTGCCGACCACACATGGCACGTCGAATACAATGAAAGTCAATCATAATCAATTGATTACAAAGAATACACAGCACCTAAAGTTATCAATAAATTAAAATCTCCGTTGGCTATTCCCATGGTTAATCTGGGATACGCAAAAGGAAGAAAGTAAAGTCTTCCTTTTGCGTATCCCAGATTTCAGCAAGTTTCGAAATTTCCGTTAACAATTGAGTGATAAATACTCAGAGCCGCCAATGGGGTTTACAAATCCCAACCCATAAAAATCCTCTCCTGAGTGCGTTCGGTGAGAGGATTTTTTGTGTAAAAACTTTAAATATTGCAACATAATGGCCTCATAATTGCGTATTATCAATAAAAAAGTCAAAAATAATTGTCATAGCGACTAAACTTTTTTATTTTCATCAAGCGTTTGTCATCATAGACAGACCATGAACCAAATCCCCCACCTGTGATTAGACGATTACGCTTCTTTCCTATACATTGTACGTTAGTCTGTTTCGTACTTTTCTGGTCACTTAAAGGCGTCAGTCAGACAACTTACACCATTTCTGGCCGCATCACCGATGCCCAAACTGGTGACCCTGTGCCCTTTGCAGGGGTAGCAATCAAAGGTAAAACTGCCGGTGTTACCACCAATTTTGAAGGATTTTATACGCTAAAAACCACCCAAATAGGCGATTCATTGATGGTTTCGTCGATGAGTTATCGACCCAAAACCAAAGCCATTCGCAAAGATTCGATTTTACAAGTTATCAATTTTCAGCTCGAATCTTCCGAAATCAAACTTCAGGAAGTAAAGGTTTATGCTGGCGAAAATCCCGCGTATAATATTCTGCGGAAAGTAGTAAAACAAAAGCCCGCGCACAACCCCAACCGCCTGACTGCCTACGAATACGAAAGCTACAACAAGATTGAAGTGGACGTAGATAACCTTTCGCAGCGTTTTAAAAAGCGCAAAGCCATTCGAAAAATTACGGAAGCGGTGGATAAATTTGAAAAGATTGCGGGCGAAGATGGTCGGCCCGTGATTCCGATTTATCTGTCCGAATCCATTTCCAATTATTACTTCAGGGAAAACCCGCGCAAAAAGAAAGAACAAATTTTTAAAACCAAGATTTCGGGCATCGCCGTCACCGATGGGAGCCTGATTTCTCAGCTCATTGGGTCGTCGTTTCAGCAGTATAATTTTTACCAAAACTGGCTGAGTGTGGTCGAAAAAGATTTTCATTCTCCGATTGCCGACGGCTGGAAAAACACCTACGAATACTATTTGATTGATACTACTTTTGTGGGAGGGTATTGGTGTTATCAGATTGATTATGAACCCAAACGCCCCCAAGACCTTGCTTTCAACGGCACCATTTGGATTGACACACTCTCGCACGCACTCGTGCAGGTGGACGCCAGCGTGGGCAAACGCGCCAACATCAACTTTATTGAACGCATCAAAATCCAGCAGGAATATGAACAAATCGGCGACAGCACTTGGATGCCCATCAAATCTCGGGTGTTGATTGACGTAGCCGAATTGACTGATTCTACGGCAGGAATGTTGGTGAAATTTTATACCTCCAATCGGAATGTGACGGTCAACAAACCTCGCCCTCCCAAGTTTTATGACTATCCGCTGGAACTTTCGGAAGATTACAAAGAATATCCTGAAGACTATTGGAACAAAGTTCGTCATGAACCGCTGACGGCAGGCGAGCAAACGGCCTATCAACTCATTGACTCCGTTAAGCAGGTTCCGGTGGTACGTACCTACGTAGAAGTCCTCAATATGGCCGTCAATGGATATAAACGAATTCCGAAGGTCAACATTGACGTCGGGCCTTTTTTGTATTTATATTCTAACAATGTAGTGGAAGGAAACCGTATCCGTATCGGGGGTAAAACCAACCCCGATTTCAGCCGCAAATGGATATTGAGCGGACACGCCGCCTACGGCACTTTGGACCAAAAATGGAAATATAATTTTAGCGTTGATTACATCTTCAGCCGCAAACCCTGGACCATTGGCGGCATCAGTCATAGTTATGATTTAGAGCGCATCGGGCTTTCGTCGGAGGCCATCGGCAACAACGCCCTTTTTGGCGCCATGACCCGCTGGGGTTCGTACCGTCGCGGGTATTTTGAAGGGGTCAGTTCTGCCTACATCAAACGCGAGCTTTTCAGGGGATTAACCCAAACGGTGGGGTTGCGTCATCGCTCGTTTGAGCCCATGTATGCCTTTGCCTACCGAACCGCCCCCGGCATGGGCGACCGTTCACCCACCCAAAGCAATTACCAAAACTCAGAGTTGTTTTTTGAAACCCGTTGGGGCAAAGATGAGGTGTTTATCTACAACGAAAACGAACGACTCACCCTCGGCACCCAGCGGTGGCCACTGGTGATTTTTCGCTATCAAATGGGGCTGCGTAACCTCATGAACAGTGATTTTAGTTACCACCGATTATCCCTAAATGTAAAGCAAAGTTTTCGGGTGGGTATATGGGGACGTTCCAATTACAATGTCACCTTGGGATATATTCCTTCAACGCTCCCCTACCCTATGCTCTATACGCCGCTGGGTAATGAATCCCTTTTTTACGTAGAAAATGCCTTCAACCTCATGAATTACTTTGAATTTGTGAGCGATAAGTACGTCCAACTGCGGTATGAGCATAATTTTGAAGGGTTGCTTTTCAACCGAATTCCTGCCATCAAACGCTTAAAATGGCGTTTTTTGGCCAATGCCAAAGTGCTTTATGGCAGTGTTCGGCCCGCCAATATGAATCTCTTAGCTCCTACAGATGCGCAGGGGCGACCCGTTCTGGGTTTTAGTACGTTGGGCAAAGAACCCTACGTTGAAGTAGGCTATGCCATCGACAATATTTTTAAAGTACTGCGGGTCGACGCCATTCACCGCCTGACCTACCGCCAAAATCCGGGTATCACTCCTTTTGCCGTTAAGTTTTCATTTTGGTTCAATATCTAAATTGCGCTTAGATACTCAATCATTTTTAAACGCAATTTTTCGTCAGGCAACCGACCAAAACCCGCCCCCATGTTGTCCACGACGTGCTTTGGATTTGAAGTACCCGGAATAACACAATTGACGGCCTCGTTGGCCAAAATATACTTCAAAAAATACTGACCCCAACTCTGAATATCATTTTCGGCCGCCCACTCGGGCAGTTTCTTCCCTTTCACCGCGTTGAACAACGAACCCGACTCAAACGGCTCATTGATAATCACAGCCACTCCTTTTTCACGGGCCGCATTTAGCAGTCTTTTCTCGGCATTTCTCTCGCGAATAGAATAATTGAACTGCACAAAGTCAATCTTCTCCGACTTCAAAACTCGCTCCAGTGTTTCGTGGGCAGAAGCCGTGTAGTGCGTAATACCAATGTACCGAATTTTGCCTTCTTCTTTCCACTTGTACAATGTTTGCAAGTGGGTTTTGTAATCCACCAAATTATGAACCTGCATCAAATCAAGGGTTTTTCGACGCATTTTGGCCATTGAGTCATTCATTTCCCGAATCCCCGACTCTTTTCCCGTTGTCCACACTTTAGTGGCATAAAAGAGATTGGGATTGATGGCGGGCGGCGCGGCAAGTTCCCCGATGACCGCTTCAGCACGCCCGTACATGGGCGACGAGTCAATCAGCCTGCCCCCTTTTTCAATCATCAGGGTCAGGACTTCGGTGAGCTGGCGGCGTTCCTCATCCGACAACCCGACGTCAAACTGCTGCCAAGTACCCAACCCCACGATGGGCAACGGTTCGCCCGAAGATGGTATTTTTCGTTTAATCATGTTTTGTTCTTTGCTTGAAAACGGAAAAGAAGGCAACAACCACATTCCAGCGCCAAAAACACCGAGGGTATTGAGCGCGGCCCGTCTTGATTTGTCTACAGAATCCATCGTATTACGTTTATGAATGATTGTTCTGCACTTTTATTGCTCTAAATTCGCACTTTAACGCGACTATTTCAAGCCCTTAGCCTTCTCTGTCACTTCGGACTGAAAAAACAACAGTTCAGGGAGATGTCCATTTTTTGTCTCAGGTGGAATTAAGAATTTTGGCAAGAAAACACAGCTAAACTTCATGAAACCACTACGCCACTTAACGCTTGCCAACCTGTTGATGGGATGGGTTTTCGGCACAGCCCACGCCCAAAAACCAATTCAAAAACTCATTGATACCGAGAAACAATTTGCGGCGTATACGTCAACGCATTCCATCAAAGAAGGTTTTCTCAGGTTTCTTGATAGCACAGGGGTGGTGTTTAACCAAGGAAAAGTGCTCAACGGAATGGACTTTTACCAAAAAGCCCCTGCCAAATCTCCTGTCTTGTTTTGGGAGCCTTCGTTTTCGGTCATCAGCGCCTCTGGCGATTTGGGCTTGAATACTGGGCCGTATACCGTAAGGGCAACACCCAAAGATTCGGTCATTGCACGCGGCAATTTTTCTTCAATTTGGAAAAAAAATAACGCGGGCGAATTTAAACTTTTGATAGATTTGGGAAATTCATATACCGAAACGCACGCGCCAATTTCGACCGTAAACCAAATCTCCCTCCAACAATCCTTTGCAAATGCTAACTACGACGAAATAATGACTCTGGAAGAAGCTATCAATCAGGCGATTGCAACCAAAGGATGGCGTAGTCTTTCGCCCTATTTACATCCTTCTGCGCATTTCAATTTACCTGGAAAAAGCCCCATTATTACGCAAAAACGAGTGTTGGAAGAACTTGCACAATTGTCGAACCAAGCTACATTAAAGGCATTAAATGGCGGAATCTCAAAAGCAGGTGATTTTGCATACGTGTACGGAAGCGTAACCCATTCCAACAAAACGACCAGCTATTTGCGGGTATGGATAAAGGATAAAAATGACTGGAAATTGATTCTATTAACCCTAGATTAAATCACTTTTTCTCGCGAAGGCCCACTTTTTCAATGACAAAACTTAACGATAAATGGCTCAGAATCATCGGTGTACCCATCATTACGCTGGTGGCCTTGGTGATTTACCACGAAGGAAACGCTTTTCACCGAATTGACCTTCATTCAGAAATCATTCATTCAGTCTTTGCCATCATCGTACTTTGGGAATTAAATCGACTGGTCATTATCAAGTCCAGAAGTAAGTATCCGGGCATCAAACTTACCCGTACCCGAATCGCCTTTTTGTTGTTTTGGACGTTCATCATTACCATCGGTATTCGCTTTACGTTCTCACTATTTTACAGTACAACTAAGTTTTGGGGATATCATTTTACACCGCAACGGTATATTTTCAACATTATTTTTGGTCTGGTGATGCTATTACCGATTTTAGCCATTTACGAGGCAATTTATCTGTACAAACAATGGTGGAAAACCTATTATGAAGCGGAGCGCCTCAAAAAAGAAAACCTGCAAACGCAGTTGGATTCGCTTAAATCCCAAATCCAGCCCCATTTTTTGTTTAACAACCTGAGTACGCTGTCGTCGTTGGTGGCCGAAGACCCCAAAAAAGCGGAGCGATTTATCGAAGAATTGTCGTCGGTGTATCGGTATTTATTGCAAAACAACGACCAGCCGCTCACCACGCTCGAAAACGAATTAAACTTCATTGATGCCTATTTCCATTTGCTCCAAACACGCTTCGGCAATGGACTCCGATTGATAAAAGACATACCAGCCGCCAAATTATCTTATTTGATTCCGCCCCTTACTTTACAATTATTGGTCGAAAATGCCGTAAAACACAATGCAATTTTGAGTCATCAACCCCTAAAAATCACCATTTACGCCGACGACTCCAATGACTTATTCGTTGTCAACAACCTACAGGTCAAATCCAAAAGTCTGCCTTCTGATAAAACGGGGTTAGCCAATATTTCATCCAAGTATAGCCTGCTCGGCCAACCCCACGTGGTTGTTCGCCAAACGGAGCATATTTTTCAGGTAAAAGTCCCACTCATCAACCCTTCAAACACCTCCGTATCGTACGGAGGATTATGACATGAACATTTTAATTGTAGAAGACGAAGAACTAACCGCCAGAAAATTGCAGCGACTGGTGCTGGAAGTTGAGCCTACGGCCGTTATTTTGGCCATTCTGACCAGTATCGAAGATACCGTAGCGTGGCTTCAGGCCCATCCCGCACCCGATTTAATCCTGCTAGATATTGAATTGGCCGACGGTCAAAGTTTTGAAATTTTCAACCACGTAACCGTCCAAAGTCCCGTTATTTTTACTACTGCCTACGACGAATTTGCCCTTAAAGCCTTCAAAGTCAATAGCATAGACTACCTTCTCAAACCCATCAAGGCCGAAGAGTTGAGCCGGGCGCTAAACAAACTGAACTACCTCAAAGAAACTTTTTTGAAGGAGCCAAGCGAAATTCAGCTTTCCATCAAAAAACTACTTTCTAACATGGCCCCCGCGCCAGCACCCGTGTACAGGGAGCGGTTTTTGATTAAACAAGGCCAGAAAATGTTCTCCCTGACCACCAAAGAAATCGCTTATTTCTACACCCGAAACAAAATGAGCTTTGCCAAATCGTTTGACGGGCGCGATTACATGGTGGATTATACGTTGGATGAAATTTTCGGAGAACTGAATCCTCGTCATTTTTTTCGGTTAAATCGTCAAATCATCGCTTCTGCCAGTGCCATCGAAAAAGTGCATTTGTACTTCAACAGCAAACTTAAAATCCAATTGACGCCCGCTTTTGACGAAGAAGCGATTGTGGGCCGGGAAAAAGCCAGCGACTTTAAAACTTGGCTCGGCGAATAGTAAAAAAACACAGCCGAAGCGAATGCCTCGGCTGTGTCGACTCAATCATTGATTATTCAAACCCACCAATAATATATACTCTAAAATGAGTTTGGTATCAGGAATTAAGTTTAAGATCGAATAGTTTGTTGATATTGACCACTTTACTCTCTCCAATCCAGCGACACCATTTACTCAGATTATTCTACTTTAAGCGCTGCACCATGGCAGTCTGATAGTTAATTAACTGCCTGCAAACGAGCCAGTTTTGAGAAAGATTGCTCTTTGTACTTGCCCGTCAGCGTAAGCGAAACAATCGAGCCAGCCTTTGGAGCAGCTACGCCAAACTCAGCCCAAGTTTTTGTCACCATGGCCCGACCGTTGGCATCGGTTGTCAAGTCAGCGATTTTAACCCCGGCACGTGTCGTAAGCGACAACGCTAGGCCAGTAACTGGAATAGAATCTATTCCTTTTTTATAGTCAAGAATATTGGTTTTGTCTAATTCAAGAATTCGAACACTAACGGTAGCCGTACCCGTTGCTTTTGAGGTAACGGTCGGCTCAGTAGTAAAACCGCCGCCATCTCCGATGGCATTATCAAACACCAACAGAACGGGTGCAACCACGCGGTCTACAAATGGATCATCCACTTTACAAGAGGCTGCGGCTAAGGCCACGGCAACAAAAAGGAATATTTTTGCAGTCTTCATAATTTCATTAGGTTTTAGTGTTGGTTGATTAAGTGCAAAAGCAACAATGGTAAATTGAGCCAATTAGATTTTTAGGCTTTTGAAAACTTCATAATTGATTTCCCAATCAGGTTGGGAACTACGCCGATACCCATAAAAAGGAGTCCGGTGATAATGAGTGTAGGTAAATCGGCAAAAAATGTACCTGCTGATAAAATTCCAAGAATCAGTAATGTTGAAAATGGCAATGAAAACGCCAGAACCAATACGGCCAATTCGGCATCAAACGTGCGGCGTTCTTTGGGTAAGCCCGAAGCTTCTTCGCGCAAATTGAACGCTGAAATGTGGGCAAAAGGCCAAAAGCTCGCTGAACTCAAAGGAATAGCTACCGCCAACAGCACCATGGTGGGTTCTTTTATTCCCAGTACGGCAATTACTGCGGCACTAAACAGCATGGTGATACCCGCTCTAAACATCAGCATCGAGCTAATCAATCTTTTCTTTTTTTGTTTCAACTGAACCGCCAATCCGATGAATATCAGTACCAATGGCGTCATCATGGCACTGGTTTTGTCAAACATATCAGCAATAATGACGGGCAATGATTTAAAACTCACACCGAAACTCAACAAAATAAGGGCCGAAGCAATGATGATGTTGATGGGTTCTTTGGCCAAATTGACCAAAAGAGCCTTGATTTTATCTCCGATATTTGTTTCTTCTGTTTTGGCATTTTTAAGAAACATATTCAAGGCAATCACGTACAAAAATATCAAGACAAAAAACTTGTTTCCAACATCACCCAACGCCGCCATTGCCACGCTTTCTTCACCCAAAAACTCTGCAATAAAGGGAAAGCAAGACAAGCCCGGGGCCAGCGAAGGAAGCAACATGATGAGCGTACGACCAGTAGAGCTGTTTTTTTCTACGCCAAAGAAAGCCAAGGCAACGGGCGTAACAAAATACATAAAAAAGTTAAAAACCAAGGTCAATGCTGGAACGATAATCAGCTTAGAATCAACGTTTACCTTCATTAACGCAATAAAAATGGTGGAAGGAAGGGCTACCGAAAGCACCATTTCCTTGATTCCGTCGGTTTGTTGTTTGTTTTTGAATTTGGAACGCAAAATCAAACCCAAAACAATCAATAACAATAAAGTAAATGCTTTTTGTAGAGCGTCACTCATAATTTCAGGGAGTAGTGAGGAATCAGTAGTGGGGAGTCAGTAGTGAGAATGAAACCATTTCCTACTGACTCCTGCCTACTCACTCCTAATTAACTAATAGCTTCTAATGCGCTGACGAACTGCTTAATTTCGTCCATTGTACCCATACTTACGCGGCACCAGGGTTTTCCCTGAATCTCATAACCACGCACCATGATTCCTTTGGCCATCATTTTTTGGAGCATTTCTTTGCCCGGCATATTGATGGGGAATATCACGAAGTTGGTGTAAGAAGTTACATACTTATACCCCATACGGTCGAGGTTTTTGCAGAGGTACGTTTTTACTTCGTGGTTGAGCTTACGGGTTGTATCCTGAAACTCATTGTCGTCCATACTTGCCACGGCCGCAGCAATCGAGGTTTGGGTAATACCCATCCCACCGCGCGTGATTTTCTGAATATTGTCAAGCGTTGAAGGCAATGCCGCGATGTATCCAACGCGCAAACCTGCCATACCCATGATTTTTGAGAACGTACGGGCAATGATGACGTTTTTCTTCTGGCTAAGCAAGGATACCATGCTTTGGGTATCGGCACCCACGGCTAGTTCAAGATATGCTTCGTCCACAAAAATGGGTACTCTGTCGGCCACGCGTGAGCAGAAATCCAACAATTCTTTGCCCGAGGTGATGCTACCCATTGGGTTGTTAGGATTACAGATATAAACAAGCTTGGTGTCTTTGTCGATGGCGGCTTCCATGGCTTTCAGGTCATGCGACCAGTCGCCTTTGCAAGGAACGGCTTTCCAAGAGGCACCCGTAGCTTCGGCTACTTTCACCAGTGACATATAAGTTGGGTCGGCCGAAACGACGTTTCCACCTTTAGCAAACAATACAAGGGCTACTTTCTCCAACAAATCGGATGAACCAGGGCCCATCATGATGTGGTCAGGAGTTACGCCTTCTTTCTTCGCGATTTTGCCTACGAGGTTTTCCAGTTCTTTCCACGAATAACGGCTACCCGTTGCCACTGATTCTGCTACAGCTTTGCGAGCGCTCATTGGCGGGCCGTAAGGGTTTTCGTTGGCATTGATACGAATCATGGTGGGAGGAGTCTTTGGAGGATTTTCCAAGAATGTCTCCCGCAATAAAGGACTGTGAAAAATGTTACCATTTGCATCTACGCGCGAGGGAACGTTGGCAAATGCCCCGATAGCGGGCATGGCGGCAATTCCTCCGAGGGTCATAAAACCTGATTTTAAAAGACTGCGGCGGTCAATTTTCTGGCTCATTGGTTTGAATGTTTGTTTGTATTTGTTAAAGATTAAATATCAATGTGAAATTACGATTATTTCTCTGCCCACCAAAGCTTCGTTTTCATGTTATCGGCACCTCCATTGAGGGCGATTCCTTTGTCTAAACTTGCCTTATTGAGCGAGTATTCACTTCCCGGATACGGTAAACGGGTAGGTAATACGCCATCGTTTTCAAACACGGCGCGTGGGTCTTTGGCAGGCAACACAGGAAAACCCGTACGACGGTATTCCGTCCATGCCTCAATACCAACTCCATAAAGCGCTAACCATTTCTGCTCCAACACTTTCTCGCGGGTTACTTCACCCACCGTCGCAAAATAAGTGGCAGGTACCGTGAGTCCAAATTGTTCAAAAGAAGCGGTAATGCCTGCCTCAAAATAACCTTTGGCAGTACCCGTGGTGATGTCACCGTCAAGCACTGCTTCGGCCAAAATAAGGTTCACTTCCGAAGCCGTCATGAGTACGCTTGGGGCATCAATGCGGGTAAAGGCCGTTCCCACACCTGAGCTTGTTGCGAGGTAAGTGGTAGCGATGGCATCGGGTAAGCCGTTGGCGTGACCAACGTATTTACCGCCTACGGGTGTGGCGTATACTGTGATACGGGTATCGTTCAGGCTGTTCATTTTATCGGCCAAGGTGCTGCTAATGTTCCAGTCGGTACGGCTTTCTTGAATCAACACTTGGTGCCATTCATTGTTGCTTGGCAAAACAGAAGTACTGCGCAAAACGGTATTGTCGGCGTTGGCCGTGATGATGGGGAATTTAACGGGGTCGCTAAGAATCTCCCGCATAATAGCCCGCGACTCTGCTGGTTTTTTGGCCGCCTGACGGTTTGCCAAACGCAATCTCAGTGAGTTAGCAAAGCGCTTCCAACGCATGATGTTTCCGTTGTGGACAATGTCGCCAAGGATAGCAGGACCAGCGGGGTTCAGTTTTTCGTTGGCAATTTTTAAGTCATTCAACAGACCTTCATATACTTTTTCCTGTGAGTCGTAGGCAGGCGAATAGTTAGGTTCAGCCGACGTTCCTTTCAATGCTTCACTGTAAGGAATCGCGCCCCACATATCGGTCATCACCGAAAACAACCACGAACGCATCACGAGCGCCACGCCTTCATAATTGGCATTGGGAGCCGTTCCTTCGGGACCAGTTTCGGTAATGATACGCTGATAATTTACCAAGCCATCATTGAAGAAGCCCTGCCAGTTGTTGTTCTGCATTGCCGGGGAAATACCGTAGTTATCTCCTTCGTTTGAATAAATATTGCGCGACAAATACTGCATCCAGAGCATGGCTCCGTCGAGGTTAAGACGCTCAAAACGGGTTCTACCTCCCCAATAACGGTCAATGGAGCGCTCAAGGGCATAAGGCAGCAGGTACTGGGCGCTGATTTTGGTGGGGTTGTTGGGGTCCACGTTCATCTCGTCAAACTCACTCGTACACGAGGTTGCCGTAAGAATCAGTGCCAAAGAAAGTAGTATGTATTTTTTCATAGTATAAGTCTTTTTGATTAAACCTTGATGAACGCTAAGGCAAGGCCCGTAAGGCCCTGCCTTAGCGGATGCTAGAATCCAAAAGTCAAGTTAAATCCTAAACTCCGTGAGTTGGGCAACTCTCCATAAGCAAATCCTTGGCGGTTTCCACCGAAACGGTCTACTTCTGGATCAATGTGGGTGTGGTTGCTGAACAAAATCGCCAAGTTGCGACCTACCACCGAGAACTTCACGGTACGAATCATGTATTTTTTCAACAATGCCTCAGGAATGCTGTATCCTAGCGTCATTTCGCGCAGTTTTACGTAGCTTCCGTCGTAGATAACGGCTTCGTGATAGCGGCGTGGGTTGTTATAACCATACAATTGGTTGGCAGCTACGATGATGTCGTTTGGCGCATAAACGGCCGAACCATCGGCGTTTGTGCTTACCACTTTCACACCTTTTCCGATGATACCCTCTTCACGACCCACGGCCGTTTCTTCGTACTGACCCGTCCAGCGAGCGGTACCAGTACCTTCGTCGAAGAAGTCACCGCCAATGCGTACATCTACCAAAGCCGAGAGTGAAACGCCTTTGTAAGTAAAGGTGTTGCTCAAACCACCCGTCCATTTGGGCTGTATATTACCCAAAATACGTGGCGTAGTGGATACAACCGGCAAGCCGTTGCTGTAGATAATCTGGCCATCGGGGCTGCGTTCAAATCCAATCCCAAATAGAGTTCCATAAGCCTCTCCTACACGTGCCTCGGAGTTAAGACCGCGCTGCTGGTGCAAAATCAAGGTGGTGAGTCCGTCGGCCAAGGCAATTACTTTGTTTCGGTTACGGGCATAATTGACCGCCACATCCCAAGTGAAGCCGTTAGCTGCTTTGAAAGGCGTACCACTCAATACAATTTCCAATCCTTTGTTTTCAATTTCTCCCGCGTTAAGAATACGGTTGTTGTATCCACTTGCTTTTGAAATTTCTACCCCGAGGATTTGGTTGCGTGAAGTTTGGTTGTAGTAAGTAAGGTCTAAGCCCACTTTGCCGCGCAAAAAGCGCAAATCCATCCCAAATTCAATACCTGTCGTGATTTCAGGCTTCAAGCCCGAGTTAGGAATCGTGACGTTTTCGAAATACTGCGGCGTAGAGCCGTTCCACGCACCACCCGAACGATACACCTGATTCAACTGGTAAGGACGGGCGTCGTTTCCAACTTGCGCCCAGCTGGCACGCACTTTACCGAAAGTCAGGATAGAACTCTGAATGTTAAGCAAATCGGTAAAAACCGCACTTACCGAAGCCGAAGGGTAGAAATAAGAACGAGCATCGGCAGGAAGCGTACTTGACCAGTCATTACGGGCCGTCAAGTCTAGGAATAATGCGTTGCGCCAGCCCACTTGAAAAGTTCCAAAGAGTGACTGCATTTCGGTTTTTTCAATCCGACTTTCTACCGTATTAAGGCTTGGTACAGAGTTTGAGAGGTTGTATAGACCGTCAACCACCAATTCACCCACTCGGGTAAAGTTACGCTTATAGTAATTTTGACGAAGAATTCCTCCGAATTGGGAAGTAATTGAAAGGTCTTTTGCAACCGTTTTATTGAACGTCAAGATAGCGTCAGAGTTGGTTTCTTGCGCCCGCAATACTTCTTCTGAATATTGACCCGGCGTACGGTTTCCGTTACGAACGCGCTCAAAGTTGATAATATTGATACGCGTATCCGACCAGAAATCCGTTCCTGAACGCGCCATCAGGCTCAAATAAGGCGTAATTTTATAATTCAAGGCGATGTTACCAACCAAACGGTCCTTCACGTTGCCCAATGGCAACTTATCATTGATGAAGAAAGGGTTTGTAAAGAAGGTATGCTGCCAGTTTGGCGGATCGCTATCTGGTAAACGACCCGGAAGTGCGCGCTGAATGTGCGTAGCGGTATAGTCTTCGTAGTTTTTGTGCTGCTCCCACGATACGTGGCGGTGCGACCAAATAAACTGCTGACCTTCTTGATACCCACGGTTTTTAGACCCCGATTTGATGTATTCGGCCGAAAGTGTTACGTTAAGTTTAGGGGTAAAGTTGTAGCCCGTATTGAGTTTGAAGTTGTTGCGGTAAAAATCGTTGCTACGCATAATCCCTTCTTGACCCATACGACCAATCGAAAGACGAAAATTACCTTTATCGTTTCCGCCCGAAAGCGCAACGTTGTTGGTACGCGTCTGACCTGTTTCCCAGTATTCCTCCCAGTTGTTGGGCTGAGGAGTAAGCGGTGCCACTTCAGTGCCCGACCACCAATGACGAACCAAACGGCCGTCTAAGGGTGCGCCCCAGCTTTCGTCTGTTCCGTCTGTACCAAACAATGGTGCCGTAGGACCGTAAGCCGCGCGGTACTGAGGGATGGCAGCGCCCGTGATGGCACCCGACCAACCGTCAGAGTACCAAGTGCGGTAGCCATTTCCACCTCCATACATATCCTGAAAATCAGGCTTTACCAAAGGACGTTCAAAGGTAATGTTGGAGTTTACTTCCACACCGATTCCTTTGGTACCCGCACCGTTTTTGGTGGTAATCAAAATCACCCCGTTGGCCGCCCGTGAGCCGTATAGCGCGGCGGCGTTGGGCCCTTTCAATACGCTGATGTCTTTGATGTTGTCAGGACTTACTTCCGACAAACCACCGCCAAATTGCTTTTCACCACTGGTCATTGAACTGGACGTACTTTGGTCGATGGGTACGCCGTCAATCACAACCAAGGGTTGGTTGTTTCCTGATACCGAAGACGCTCCCCGAATCTGTACCGTTGAGCCGCTACCCGGCCCACCGTTACTCTGAACACGCACCCCAGCTACTCGGCCAGCTAAGTTGTTGACCACGTTGTTGGAGCGGGCTTCCACAATTTGTGACCCTTTTACTTCCTGTACCGTATACCCTAAGGCTTTCTTTTCTTTTTCAATACCAAAAGCCGTAACGACAACTTCCTGAAGTGCTTTTACATCAGGCAACATTTCGATTGTTACGGTAGAGCGAGCGCCCACGGGTACTTCTTGTATTCCATAACCGATAAAACTGAATACCAATACAGCGTTGTCGTCTGGAACCGCTATTTTAAAAGTACCAGTTCCGTCAGTGGCAACACCCGTCCGTGAACCTTTGAGAAGAACGTTTACCCCTGGCAAAACACCTTCATCTTTGGAGGTTACTGTACCTGTGACCATCCGCTGGGCATATCCTGCCCAGCTTATTGCCAACAGAGCAGAAAATAGTAGAAGTCTTTTCATCTGGTAATAGTTTGGTTGATTAGTGTTAGTAATAATTGCACTTCACGCTACGCACCGACCATACCGAATTTGTCGGTACAGGCCGCATAAGCACCCACAATCGTTACAGTCGGGCAAGCGTGGCCAAGCAAGAGGACATTCCCTCCTTTATCGTTTAAGAAATCAATAACGGCAAGTTGACGAGCAGTTACGTTCTTTTTAATTATGACAGTTTTTTTAAATGTGTTTAGGTTAAGATTGGGCAGCAGCTTTTGAAGGCCGACACCGTTTCGAGCTAAGAGTTATTCTTCTTTAGAGTTCTTTTCTCGGATTAATATTCCTCTACAAGTGCGGCTAAAGAAGAATATTAATAAGTAGTAAATTGTACTTTTTTTGTAATTATGACTCGAAAGTATGTCGTTGATTACAAATTACCAAACGTATACTCTATATTTTTTTGTTTTTCTTTAATTTTATGAGAAAAAAACAATAATTTCTTAGATTATGCAAAATATTATTCTAGTTTTTTAACAAAATACCCTACTTAATTAAATTACTCATGAAAATTACTTACTTTTAATTTTTAAAGTAAAATGTATAAATTTTGATTAATTCATTTTATTTAGTTCTATTTTTATGTATTTTTGTTCATAATATTGATTTTTACTATATTTTTTGTTTATTTATATATCTATAAAACATCGTTAAAAATTATCTTTTTCCAATTTTTAACGATTATCAATAAGATAATTTAAACTGAAACAATTACACTTTATTTTTATACCAAATTGCTCATCGTTGCCAAGCGAGAACAATCACTTTCCTCCCTGCAAACAAACCGTTCATCTTATCCATTACTCCTATGTCATCAAATCTCAACCGTCGTGATTGGCTCAAGTCAGGATTACTTGCTTCTGCCGGCTTAACTATCGGACAGGCAAATCCCGTCAACGCTGCCCCTGTTTTTACCCAGGGAATCTTGAATGTTTATGCAGAGCGTGAACTCGAATTGGCGCACGAAGCGATGCTGGCGGCAGCTCCGCAAATCAAAGCCCGACTTTCTTCCAACGAGAACCCGTGGGGGCCTTCTACGGCAGCCATCAAGGCCATTTCTGACACCGCTCCCAAGTCTTTTCTATATGCGGGGCCTGTGACGATGGAATTGCGAAAAGCAATTGCCGAAATGAATGGAGTTTCTCCCGACCAAGTATTGCTGGGGGCGGGCTCTTCCGAACTCCTCATGGCAAGTCTGCTGATGGCAGGGGCAAAAGGAAAAGTGATGATGGCCGAAACTTGCTACATCTCAGGCCGCGATGCCCGTGAAGACGGTGCCACCATGCCTACCATAAAAGTCCCGTTGACCAAAGACTATCAATATGATTTGGACGCTATGGACACGCGCTTAAGTGCGGATACAAGTTTGGTTTATATCTGTAATCCAAACAATCCTACGGGAGTAATGCTGCCTTCGGCTAAACTTAGCTCATTCTGTGACACGGCTTCGCCAAAATCAACCGTATTGGTCGACGAAGCCTACATTGATTATGCTCCAAACCCTGCCACCGACAGTATGGTTGAGCACGTTCGCAAAGGTCAAAATGTATTAATCTTAAGAACTCTCTCTAAACTCCACGGCTTTGCGGGGCTTAGAATCGGCTATGCGCTCGGTCAGCCAGCGACCTTGAAAGAATTACGCAAGTATTGTTCGGGAGGCTTTACCGTCTCAACCACTTCGGCAGCAGCGGCCATTGCGAGCTTCAAAGACAAGGCATTTCAGGAAATGGTCTTGAAAAACACCGCAGAGTCGAAAAAATTCCTTTATGATACGCTCAAGTCAATGGATTATACTTATTTACCTTCGTCGGCCAACTTTGTTTTGTTTCCCATCAAAGTAAAAGGGCAGGTATTGCTCCAAAAAATGATGGCTGAAGGCGTAAGTGTACGCAGTTGGTTTTTTGACCAACAGAACTGGTGCCGCGTTAGTATTGGTACAATGGACGAAATGAAAGCATTTAAGGAGGCATTTGCCAAATCTGTCAGCTAATCCCTCTCCGATGAAATCCATTATTATTTTATTCTTGGCGGCTTGTACAAGTGTATTGGCCCAAAACAACATGCGCGCCATTACGCTGGACGAATACGCCAAAGTCAAAGCACTTTCCCTTAAAAGTGTGGAGAAACATACGTACATCCGCGAAAAAGGCTACGTTTTTGACCGCCCCGAAGGAGCCGACGGACTATTTGAATTCAATTTGAATGATGGTATCGAACGAAAAATTTATTTGTATAAAATTTCGGAAGGAACTGCCATGAACGGGATTGGGACATTAGCCGTTTTCAGCACCCAAGGCAAACAAATCAAATTGTACATTCCCAATCAACTTGCCCCCAAAGAGGTTTGGAATCAATACATGAGCGATTTAAAGGTTGGAAATACCATGGCAAATGGCTTTGCGGTTTGTGTAGCCTATATGTTGTCTCAACTTAAAACCGAAAGTGCCCCTGACTCCACTTCAGCCGAAGTAAAAGACCCCAACGATTTTTGTTTTCCCGCCGAGACCTTCGTCAATTTAGCCGACGGGAGCGAAAAGCCAATTTCTTCAATTACAGAAGGCGAAATGTTATCGGGTATTTTTCAAGGAAAAGTAAAGCAAATTGAAATCCACGAAGGCCGTTTTACCCTCACTCGGTTGCTCATCAAGCCACACGGACAAGCGTGGGTAAGCGCCAAAGTGCGCGATGGCCTGATTGCGCTAGAAGCAACCGCCACGCACCCGCTTCTGACCTTAACGGGTCGAAAAAAAATCAACCAACTCCAAGTTGGTGATTGGGTTTTTGTGAGGGATGCCGTGTCGGGGCGTTTTGTGACGGCCGAAATTAGCGTTATTCAACACGCAGTACGTACCGTAACGCACGTCTACAATCTACGTACTGAAAGCGGGACGTATGAAACCGAAAGTATCATTGCGCTCGACAAAAACTGATTACACTAAACCCTTCTATTATATATGCAAGCCCCGCCACAGTGCGGGGTTTTTGTTTGCCTTCTCTAGGTCAATGATTGCTTCTTTTGTATCGAAATACTTTTTCGTTTAATTTACGTAGGTTTGAGTGTACCATTTTTTTCTAATATTTTGCCAATTGAAAACCCCTAAGGGTTTATCTATCGGCTTATCCTCATTACCAATAACACTTAACCATGCGAATTGCTTTATTTCTTTGTTTGTTTGCTTTTATTACCACCGTCCGCAGTCAACCCTCTGGGTTTCAAAGTCAACTGAAAGTGAAAGGCGCCAACGGCGACCTTGTAGGAATGGTAGGTGTGGTTTTTGATCAAGTGGGGCAAATGTATACTTGGGAAAAAAACGGAAAAGTTTGGGCCATACGCTTCGATGTCAACGGAAACGCCCAGAAATACCTTCTACTTGATATTAATTATGAAGTACTGAGTAACAACGACTTAGGACTGGTCTCCGTCGTTCTCCATCCTGATTTCCTCACCAACGGTTATCTCTATCTAATGTACGCCGTCAACCGAACTTATTTGCTGACTGGAATGAACGGAAATGATGGCTCCGACCAAACAGGTTCAATTGTACGCATAACGCGCTACAAAGCCAATATCAACGCCACGCCAAGCTTTACGGCACTCGTCAACAACAGTCGTTTGGTGCTTCTGGGCACCACCCCTTCTGATGGTATCCCCATCATTTGGAATAATCACGGAGGTGGTTGTATGGTTTTTGGCGACGACGGCACCCTGATGGTTTCAACGGGCGACGGTGCCTACGCTGGGGTGTATGACCGAGGGAACGAAGGCAACTACCAACAGGCCATTGATGCGGGGGTGATTACCCAAGCCCATAACATTGGTGCCTATCGCTCTCAGGTTGACAATTCTCACAACGGAAAAATATTACGAATTGACCCCGAAACGGGCAATGGTATTCCTTCCAACCCATTGTATAACCCAAGTACCCCACGAGCCGCCATCTCAAGAATGTGGGCAAAAGGATTACGCAATCCTTTCCGCATGACATTGGTCCCCAATTCTGGCAGCCACAACCCCGAAGACGGCGACCCCGGTGTGCTGGTCGTAGGAGACGTGGGTAATTTTTCAAGGGAAGAAATTAATACGGTGACGGCCCCCAACCAAAACTTTGGATGGCCGCTTTATGAAGGTTTAGAGCGAGTAAATACCCCTTGGAACGATCCTAACTACGCTCCTAGCACCCACCGAAAGCCGATTTTGGAATACCGCTCGCTCACAACCGATGCCAATGTGTATCTTAATCAAACGACTAAAGTTCAGATAGGCTCGGCACAGTTTCCCTACACCGGCCCTAGTTTTTCGGGAGCATCCACGATGGGTGGTGTCTTCTACACTGGCACTAAGTACCCAGCCGCTTTCCAAAACGCCTTGTTTATGGCCGATTACGATGGAAAATGGATAAGAGTATTAAAGCTAAACGCCAACCATGACCCCGTAAGCATCAGCCACTTTATGACCGCTTCCCAAAAAGTAGTTCATTTGGCCTATAACGAGGTGGACGAAAGCATCTATTATATCACTGGAGTATCTGAAAGTACCAACCCCTGCGACGAAGTTAGAAAGCTGCATTATAGCCTCTCAAATCTCCCGCCCGTGGCCAAGATTGAGACCGATGTCAACAGCGGTTTAGCGCCTTTACCCGTTGCGTTTACTGCTTTAAAATCCTATGACCCCGAAGGGACCTCTCTCACCTACGAATGGCGCATCAACGACGGCAGTCCCTTCAGCACGGGATTGGCCCCGCATTATTTATTTAATCCACCCACCAACGGACGACAGAAGTACAAAGTTAAACTGACCGTGAGAGATACAAACGGCACAGGCCTCAGTAGCAGCGACTCTACCTACATTTATCTTAACAGTACTCCGCCAGTCATCAATAGCATTAGCCTTGATACAATCAACGGGGTTTCTGCATCGGTAGACTACCCTTTGACCTTATCGGCTGTGGTATCCGACGCGCAAAGCCCCACGGATAGCCTCCAGCTGAGTTGGACGGTTGCGTTGGTCCATAACGGACACGAGCACCGAAACCCCACTCAAGTTGGAAATGTAATCAATACTGTGCTCGATGGCACCCCTTGTGAGGTCGGAGATGCCACTTATTTCTACCGCATTTATTTAACCGTTACCGACCCCGACGGTTTATCTACTAACTACCATAAAGATATTCCCGTCAACTGTTTAGGAATGGCCCAGAGCATCAGCTTTACCGACATTGCTGATCAATCAATCACCCTCAACACAAGCAGCAATGTCTCATTGTCGGCTACGGCCAGCTCAGGCCTCAGTCCCATCCATTTTTTTAGTAGTTCAGGGCCCGCTTACGTTATTGGCAACATTTTGACACTCACGGGAGCGCCCGGCCAAGTGACCGTCAGGGCCGTGCAACACGGAGATGCCAATTACCGACCTGCGATTCCTGTGGAGCAAACTTTTGAGGTAAATCGAAGCATTACACCTTATTCCATTCAATTTACGAGCATTGGTACAAAAGCCGCCTCGTCGCCTCCATTCATGCTTACAGCAAGCAGCAGTCCTACCAACGAAACCATTGAGTACCTGCTTATTTCGGGCCCAGCAACCCTTTCTGGCAACACCATTACGCTTACTGGGCAGGGCGGAACGGTCAGGATAAGAGCCTTTTTTAAAGGAAGTTATGCAAAAAATGGAACATTTACTGACCAAACATTCGAAGTAGTCTGCCCAACGCAATATACTCTTAATAGCCCAATCACTAACGGTCAAAGTGTATCCTTAGAAGCTTCTGAATCCATTACAGCCGTCAATACAATTGCATCGGGTGCCACTGTGACCTACCAAGCAGGAAATGCTGTTTCTCTCAATGCGGGCTTCAAAGCCGAACAGGGAAGTACATTTCAAGTACAAATTGCGGGATGCACGCCCATCGCTCCTTCTGCTACCAATTCACAGAAATAAGCCATAACTACTTCTTATAAACACGAAAGCCTGTCAAGTGACTTGACAGGCTTTCGTGTAAGAATAAAAATGTCCTACTAAAAGAATTTAGCGCGGTTATCAACCACTTTGGCATTTTCACGAACGGCTTCGTTTACTAAGAAACTCGCCTGGAAGCTTTTCGATTGCAAATTGGCTTTATACATTGAGTAATCTCCAATGGCAGGCGCTGGAGTGCTAGAAACTTGCTCCATAATAAATACGCCATTTTCGCCCGTAAATACTTTCGTTCTTTTGCCAGGTTTCAAACCAAAACCTTTTCCTAATGCGATTGGGTCAAGCCCCGCACTGGTCAAGAAGCCCGTAGCCAGCGAAATATCATTGGCGTTTTCAACCAAGGCACCTGCGCCATATTTTTGAGCAATGGCTTCGAGGGTTGGGCCTTGAATACCACTCAGTTTTTTAGTGATTTGCTCCGCTTTGATTTGATTACGTACTTTCAAGGTCAATTCGTCACGGAAATCGTTAATCGTTGGATTGTCTTTGTCCGACTTTCCAGTCAAAATGGCCACAACATATTGCTCGTCTGTTTCAAAAACAGGCGATGCCTGATTTTCATTGGTATCTTCGTTGAACGCCCAACGTACAATCTCACGCGCATTTTGCATGGTGTTGATGTTGGTTGCCGACTCAGGAATACGGTTTGCCGTCTGAACTATCAACGACTTATCCTTCTTCACCGACTCGTCAAAAGCCGCTTTTGATTTTGACTCAATCGAGAACTGGTCTGCTTTAGCATAAATGGCATCTCTCGTGGTTTGGCTAGGCGTCATGGTTTTGCCAATGGCCGCGATTTTGTACAGCACATTGGTTTTGGGTTCTGTTACCTTAATGATGTGGAATCCAAAATCGGTTTCTACCAATCGTCCAATCAGACCAGTACCACTCATTGAGAACACCGCATCGCTAAATGGTTTCACCATGGCTCCCTGACGGAAGTAACCGAGGTCTCCACCGCGCTGGGCTGAGCTTTGGTCGGCGCTGTTGGCCGCGGCCAATTGTTCAAAATTAGCTCCTCCTTGCAATTGCTTCAACAAATCGGCGGCTTTTGTACGTGCTTCTGCTTTTGCCGAATCGCTTGTACCTTGGGCACGAATCAAAATGTGACTTGCTTTTGCGGTGTAGGCAGTATCCAATTTGGTACCGCCGTACTTATAGATAAAGTAAGTATTTCCTTCGCGGTAAGGTCCGTTTACACTTCCAGGAATAAAACTCTTAACAGCGCCTTTCAATTGATCGGTCATTTCAGAAAGCGACCAATATAATTTGGTTGGAACGTCAGAGTTGATGCGGGCGTACGTAGAGTCATTGGGAGCAGTAGCTAAACCACGCGCCAATTCCTTAATTCTGTTGTATAACTCCGTACTGTCTTCTTTGGTAGGGACAATCGGAAACGTTACGTATTGAATGGTACGTGAATCGAAACCTTTGTATTCGTCTTTGTGCTTGGCGAGATAATCTTCCAATTGCGCATCGGTCACTTTCACGGTTGTGTCAGTTACTGAATAAAACGGTACAAACAAATACTTCAGCGTTGCTTTGGTCGTTTGAGCTTGGTATTCTTTTTCAGCCTCGGCGCGTGTTACGTAAGTACCTACGCGAAACAGGTTTTCGTATTTTTGACGAACACGGTCTTGGGCTAGGCTTTTCTCAAAATTTTGCCATGCCTGTTGTTGCTCTGGAGGCAAATTTTTAAGGTTTTTCAAATAACTGATGACCGATGTTTTGTCAAAAACACCCGTTTGGGGATTGGTGAATGACTGCTGAATGGCGGGGCTTACGTTGTTACCCTGAACCATATCTACCAACTCATCATTGCTTACTTTTAATCCCAATTCATCGTACTCTTTTTTGTACGCAAAATCAACGATGTATTGATTCCAGACCTGCTCCCGCAGTGATTGTTGTTCTGCTTCGGAAGCTGCCCGACCGCTCTGTGCTTCAAAAGCCTGACGGGCTTGGTCTAATTTGAGTTGAAAATCTTTGTAGTCGATGGTTTCTCCTGCAATTTCACCTACTGCCTGACTGTTGCCCCCAAACATACTTTGGGCTCCTAAAATGTCACCTCCAACAATAAAGAGGATTAAACTAACGGCAATGATCAAAACGGCTACACCTGATCGTTCCCTGATTTTGTTGATTAACGCCATAGTTGCGTGCGCGTTATTTGAGTTAAAAGTTAATTGTTATAGTTAAGTTGTCATTTAGGAAATGAATGCTTCCCAAAAATTGACCCGCAAAATAACATCATTTACCTAAACAATCCAACTGCTGATTCATTCTTTGTCAATTTTCATGCCAAGGATTAGGGCACAAACCACAGCTTTTTGGTCAATGGAATCTGATTCTCGCCCTGTATTTTCAAGAAGTATATACCAGGGGCCAAAGAAGGGAATTTAAGGGCCATAGGGCCAATCAACACAGGAACAGACTCCTCATACACCTGTTTCCCCTCGGCGTTGATCAATTGGAGTCGGGCATTTTTAATATCTTTATACGTCTCAATGGAAAAGGCCCCATCACGGCTCGGGTTGGGATAAACACTCAATCCATTGTTTGCAAAATCAAAAACAAAGCTGTACACAAAAGACGGCAAGGAAGCGCACGTATTTTTAGCATCCAAGTCATAAAAAGCAACTACTGTATAATTGCCTGTTTGCGAAGGCTTTAATATATTTTGGGTAGTCACTGTGTTCTGCGAACCTCCCTCTTGGGTCCACCTAAAATTAATATTGGGTAGATAATTACCTTCGGCCGCTATCGCAAATGGCCCAGCTTTGGTTATGACTGGACGGGCAGGCACGGGGTTGACTTCTACCACAACCTCTTTTGAAGGAAGCGATTTACACCCCCACCCATCGGTCACTCGGGCAGTGTAGCGGCCCGAGGCCGCTACGGTTAGCCTTGGCGTTGAATATTGTTCATTCCAAACGGTTGGCAAAAAAGAATCCGTTGATAGGACCACCTTACTGCCTTCGCAAAAGCGAAGTGCGCCATTTGCTATAATGGTGGGGGTGGTGGGTAGGGGATTGACCGTAACCTTCAATGTATTGGAATAAGCAGAAGCACAATTGTATTGATTGACCGCCCTAACCGCGTAATCACCCGACTGATTTATGACAATTGTACCTGTTTTTTGTCCACTGTTCCATTCTAATACGGTACTGGTTGAAACAACGCTGTTCTCCTCTACGGCCAACGTTACACTTTTATCGGCGCAGAAAGTCAATGGCCCCTTGGCCGTCACCGACGGAACCGACGGAATGGGATTGACAGTTGCTTTTACACTGCCCGAAAAATCAGACCAACAGCCCTTATCATCCTTGATTTGAACTGAATAGTTTGCAGCATCCTTTACAACAATGCTTTGAGAAGTAGCGCCATTACTCCATCGGTAACCCGCCGCCTGCGGCGTAGAAAACGTAACATTTCCCCCTTCGCAAAACACCAAATTGCCATTGGTAAGTATGGAGGGAGTGGATGGTTTTGGAAGCGCGCGGCGGGTATTATCGCCTACGCTGACAGAGCTTGAATACATAAAATGGCCAAATGAATCCTTCGCTTTTACCCTGTAGACGCCATTACTAGCCAATATGGTATTGTTTCGCTCGCCATTATTCCAGCTTACTTCCGTAAAATTTCCCTCGACCATGAGCTTAACCCGGCTATCATCGGTACAACCTACTTTAATAACCGGCAACAGTAAAGGCGCGATGGGATTGGATTGGTTAAAAAAATGGGAATTTAGGCTTTGGTTCCACTGTTGTGCAAGCGTGGTTAGGGCATTGCCCTGAATGTGAACGCCATCAGGCCGGGGAATCTGAATATTGTCGGTTGAGGGTCCTTCAAATACATTAGATGTAGAATTAATGACGGTATTCTGGGCATTAATTACCGCTTTGGAAGCAAACATATTATAGGAAACTTTCGAAACCACCCAACTGATGTTTTGCCCGGCATCGTTGCGGCTTTGCCCAATTACCTGCTGTAGGTTTGATACTATTTCAGATTCAGAAAGGTTGAATTGCGTATCTGATTCGCCCTGATGCCACAACACCGCCCTCACCCCCGTAAGCGAGGTAAATTGGCGTAACACTACTTTCAACTGTGAATAAGGCAGCTGATTTATATAAACTCCGCCCGTATAGGGGTTGGAAGCATAGCCCGTCGAGCTTTCGCGCCAGGACCTGCTGGTGGTGCCTTCCAAAGCTACGTTATAAAATAGCACAGGCACATTGAAACGACTTACCAACAAATCTCCCAATGCTCCCCAAGACCAAGCAGAGTATCCATACGGGGCAATATAACTGTCGGAATTTAAGTGAGAAAAAGTCGGTTCGGGCAACTCATTGGGGTCAAATGAAGCATTTAGGTAATTAAAACAGCTCACCCGGTCGTCATTGGCGGCAGGTGCTCCGTAGTTTTGGATGCCGCGCGCGTTTGACTGTCCCGCAATCAAAAATACTTCTCCAATCCCAATTCGGTCTACTTCGGTACTGTCGGTTACTTTTCCATTCCTAATGACTCTGACTTTCAATTTATACCAACCACCTCCGCCCGAAATGGTTCCTGAATAGACACCTCCTACGGGAGCTTTCTCCACAATTTGCCAGTTGGTTGCCGTTCCTTGCCCCGCCACAAAAGGAACCAACGCGGCTTCGACTTGATCGGGAATGCTCTCTTGGTAGGTACCGCTGACCACAAACGTGGCCGAATTGTTGGCTGAGCGTTGAAATACAAGGCGCGAGGTAGGGAAACTGATTCCTACTTGCGAAAAGACAGGAATGATAGCAAAGACAGGAAAAAATGCAGATAACAGGCAACAACGTACTATACTCTTTTTCAGGCAATTGCGAACTCTTAACATCCTACTCTCGGTAGTTATTTTCAAAATAAAGGTTTCAAATTTACGAAATCAGCTTGGGAGTACAAGCTTCTTAGGTACAAATACCCCTAAAATAAAGGTTGTGTTGCACAATAAAATGTATGAATTGAAACAACCGAGGGAATAATTCCAATGTAAGCCTCCCTAAAACAGACGAAGCCTCCAAAAAGGAGGCTTCATGATGCGATTAAAAACGAGAAAGAATCTATCGTGACACGTAGCGCTTACCGTTGGAATATTTAAAGTCAACGCTGCCGTCAAAATCGGTTTTATCGAAAGAAGCACCCGCATTAAAATCAGCGTATTTAAAATCGGCATTTCGCTGAAAACGACTGCCCGCGAAATTTACTTTTTCCTCAAATTCGGCGTATTTGAAGTCGGCATAATCGCGAAAACGTACCTCCTGAAAATCGGCTCGGCGGGAGAAATCAGCGTATTTAAAATTGGCATAATCTTCAAATCGGATGTTGGTATACAAGGCATCCTGCCGAAATCTGGCGTATTTAAAATTGGCCTGCTCAGCAAACTTACTGCCTGCGAAGTTGGCCACTTTTGAAAAAGTTGAATACTTAAATTCACTGCCGTTTTCAAAAGTGCAATTTTCAAAGACGGCATTTTCACGAAAATCAGCCGAGTACGTGGTGCCATCATTTACTTCAATGTTGAATATTTTGGTACGACTGCCATTTTCTTCAAGGCGTTTGTACGCAATCACATCGCCCTTAAACGTGCAATTCCGAAATACAACAGGGACTTCTACGGTTGTTTTTATTTCTTCCCAGCCCTTTTCTTTTTTTATTTTTCGATTGGAAAGTTCAGTAAAGTCCAAATCGCCAGTAATAACCACTCCGTCGTACTGAACCGACTGGTGCTTATCAATGGCTTGAAAAATTTCACGGGCTGAGACTTGTTTTTGGGCGTAAAGCGCCGTGGCAGAGAAGGCGGCCAACAAAAATAATGATAAACGTTTCATTGCTGTATAGGCTGTTTTTGGTTGAATAATTGGTTTTGAAGGATAGATGCAAAAAAGAAAACCTAGGTTGCACGACTCCCCATTAATTTTCAAACAAAACGCCATTTTCTGCAAACCAATATCCCGAAGTGCCCGTAGTAAGAGGTTTCCAACGATTTAAGTCAAACATACCAGCCCCTTCTGGCGTAGCGGCAATTTTAACGACACTAACTGCTCGCTTTTTTCGGTTCCATGTTAGTTTTTTGCCTTCTTCGCAAGTTTCTGGCCTTCGAGCATCGCCCAATAGAAAATAAGCCGCCTGACTACCAAATACGCGGGCGATGCCTTTCTCATCAATGCAAACCGACGTTTTTTCGTCCACACCAATACCTTTTGGCTTCTTTATTCCATCGGTTTTCATGTGGGCCAAAAACGCTAGGTGTCGCCCGTGTCGGCTTCGGTTGCTATAATGCGTATCGGTGATGATATTTTTAAGTACTGGAATATCAATAAATCCACCGTTGAGCAAGGTCATTTTGGGATCAAAAGGATTGGTGAGTGCTTCGACCGAATTGATGCCGTCGTTGAGGGCCGCAAAGCTTACGCCCCCCAATACGGCACACCCCGCGCTGGTGCCACCCACGGGCGCTTGTTTGACATGAATCAAGTAGTTGATGGCATCTTCTACGGGTGTATCCTGCCAAAACTTCACGTAATTACCTTGGTCGCCGCCTGCAATAAACAACAACTCCGCCTGCCGAATCCGTGCAGCGGTGCTGGGATGGAGGGCCAATTCGCGCGAATTAATCAGCAATGTCTCGACGGAATTGACACCGCCCAATCCATAAATAAAATCGTTGTAACCCGTCGTACCGCTTGCCCTTATTATGACCACATCTCCACCTTTGGCGCGCTCAATCATCCACTGGAGCGCCTCCTTCACATCGGTGCTGCCTCCGCCCAATACATAGGCGTTGAGGGTAGGTACTGATACATCAGACGTGTCGCCCACGATGCCGATAGAAGCTGGTGTAGTATTGCCTTTGATATTAGTTTGTACAAAGTCGATATGAGCAGGAAAGAACAATAAAAGAGCAATTTTGAAAAGTATCATAAACCGAATAAATAAAACAGTAATTAGGCAGTATGTTGATTAAGAATAAGAAAAAGCAGACCTTTGCCAAAGATACACAACCAAATATTATTCTGATAAAAATGAGTCGTTCGCTTGCTTATGTAATTGGCCTTTTGTTGATATTGGTAGGTTGCTTGCCGCCACCTAATAGCGTCAAAATCAACAGTACGCATTTAACTATGGGCAATCCAAGCAATGCACAAGCCAATGTTTCCTCTCCCAACAACTATCTGATTATCAAGCCACAATACGCTTTATCGTATAATCGTTCAAAAGGGTACGCCAATTGGGTTTCGTGGGAGTTATCCAAAAGTTGGTTGGGAAGTGTTGACCGTCAAAATGATTTTCGTCCCGATGAATCTTTGCCTCAGAATTGGCACAAAGTCACTCCCAACGAGTATTCTAATTCGGGTTTTGACCGAGGACATTTATGCCCCTCAGCCGACCGTACTAATTCTACTGCCAACAATTCGAGTACTTTTTTGATGACCAACATGATTCCGCAAGCCCCCGAACTCAACCGCGAGGCATGGGCTTATTTGGAGGAATTTTGCCGAGAATTGGTCGCCCAAAAACACAAGCTCTTCATCACTGCGGGTACTTACGGTACGGGGGGCGAAGGAACAAAAGGTGCAACAAACAAACTCAACGACAAGATTGAGGTACCTGCCCGAATTTACAAAATCATCGTAGTTTTACCCGAAAATGCTACTCTCAACGACATCAACAGCGATACCCCCATCATTGCGGTAGATTTCCCTAACAAAAATAGTGTAGTTCAAAACACGGGCTGGATTCGGTTTGTGACTACCGTAGCCGACATTGAACGTAAGACAGACAATGATTTTTTTGCAAACTTCCCCAGTTCCGTACAAAATGCGCTACAAAACAAGCGTTTTGATTATAGAAGCACTTCTTTAAACGTGGACACCAAATGTAGGGTTCATAATGGCAATGCCCTCTACATTGGCAAAAGTGGTGGCTGCTATTATTTCAATTCAAAAGGCAACAAAACCTATGTTGACCGCGAACTGTGTGATTGTCAGTAAGGTATATTTATTCTCCCCAAGCCGTAATCAACAGATTGCGGGGGCCGCCGTCGTCACGGTGTTCGCAGAGATAAATCCCCTGCCACATTCCCAAGGCCAAGCGCCCATTTTGGATGGGTATCAATACTGAACTACCCAACAAAGCAGCTTTCAGGTGCGCTGGCATATCGTCTTCGCCTTCATAATTATGCAGGTAATCGGGGTCATTTTCGGGAACCGCTTTATTGAAAAAAGTCTCAAAATCTTGGCGTACGGTGGGGTCGGCATTCTCGTTGAGGGTCAGCGAAGCCGAAGTATGTTGGATAAATACCTGACATACACCGACTTTCAGCTCCCTTAATTGCGGCAGGGCCTGCAACACCTCTGCCGTAATCAAATGAAAACCTCTTTTTCGTGCTTTTAAGCGTAGGGGTTGTTGAATAAATTTCATATAGATGCCATTGACTGGGGTCTTTGTGTTAAAGCGACAAAATCACATATAGATAATTAAACGGCATTTTTTACATTTTCTCATATACTCATCATACTAATAGATAGGCAACACCTTCTTATCAAAATCTATATTTATTTAATTTTTAACAAATAGGGATAAAAAAAACATAAATAGTATATTAAGTAAGTTTTTTATCCCAAATACACACAAAACATATCAGTAAATACAGGTAGAGCAAGACTTTTTGCGAATCGTAAATAGCCTAAAAAAAACAAAATTAAGTATTTATTATACCCATTAAAAACAAAAAAGAACAGTTATTTATCATAATTATATCCAAATATACACCATAATACATGCCTTCAAAATCAAACTCATGGGAGAGAATAAAGGAGAAAATTGACACATTTATTCTAAAGTTCAACATCCTATTTTGTGGAATTGTCCTCTTTATCTCAGGAATTGTAGACTTACAACACAGCTGTGAATACAGCGGTTCTTTCTTATGTATCGCAGGATTGGCCTTGCATCCTGCCCCATGGAAGTCCTTAAACAATAAACTTAATTGGAAAACCAGTCGACGCATTCAACTTACGTTGATTACGGGTTTAATCATTTTCAGAATCATTGCACATCTCATGCATTTGTACTCAAAAAATCGATGATGCCCGCCATAAGCGTATTGTTCCCAATGTAATTCACCCATTAAAAAAGCATCTAAAATCCTGTAAAATACAGCTTTAGATGCTTTTTTAATCAATTAACTTTGAAGGTTACTTTCCTATGCAAAACTTACTGAAAATATTGGCCAACAAATCGTCGTTGACGATCTGACCAGTAATCTCTCCCAAATGGTGCAACGCCACGCGAATATCTTGCGCTAAAAAATCACCCGTGATTCCCATTTCCAATCCATTGAGCGCATCGGTCAGGGCTTGTTGGGTCTTGACCAGATGTTCGTAATGGCGCAGGTTCGTTACGACCGTATCGGTTTTCTTCTCGTCGTATACGCGTTGGGTAATGGCTTTTTTAAGCTCTTCAATTCCTTCTTTTTTCTGCGCCGAAATCCGAACAAGATTATCATTTTTTACCTCAACAAAGGCTACGCCTAAATCCGTTTTGTTTTGCACCCAAATGGTCTTGGCATCATCCGCCAAGGGCGCAATTTCGAATAGAGTCTGTTGGCTATCAAACAAAGCAAGCACAATATCAGCCTTTTCAATCGTCTGCTTAGAGCGCTCAATACCAATGGATTCCACAATATCCTCGGTTTCGCGGATACCTGCCGTGTCGATGATGCGGAACTTGATACCGTTGATATAAAGCACATCCTCTATTACGTCGCGCGTGGTGCCTGCGATGGCCGTTACGATGGCTTTTTCTTCGTTCAAAAGGGCGTTGAGCAAGGTAGATTTGCCCACATTGGGTGCCCCGATGATTGCCACGGGCACACCCTCTTTGAGCGCATTGCCGAAATCAAAAGATTCAATCAACGGCGCAATGGCCGTTTGCAGGCTGATAATCAACCGTTTGAGGTCGTCACGATTGGCAAACTCCACATCTTCTTCGCCAAAGTCCAGTTCGAGTTCCACCATGGAGGCAAAATGAATCAATTCTTCGCGAAGTGAGGTTAATTTTTTGGAAAAACCGCCCCGCAATTGATTCAACGCCGTGCGGTGGCTCGCCGCCGAATCGGCCGCGATGAGGTCGGCAACGGCTTCGGCCTGCACCAAATCAAACTGACCGTTGAGGAATGCCCGTTGGGTAAACTCTCCCGGGCCCGCCAAACGCGCACCAGAACGAACCAACAGTTTTAGAATCTGACGAATAATGTAGTCGGAGCCGTGACAGGATATTTCAACGGTGTCTTCTTTGGTAAACGATTTGGGCGACTTAAAAACCGCTACCAGCACTTCATCGACGATGGTTTCATCGTCGCGAATGGTGCCAAAATGTAGCGTGTGTGTTTCTACTTTTCGAAGGTCTTTTCCATTAAAAATTTGGTTTACCACCTCAAAGGTTCCTTCTCCCGACACGCGTATCACTCCGATGGCGCCCACGCCCGAGGCCGTCGCCAAGGCGCAGATAGGTTCTTGTTGCAGCATGTTTAAAACGTACTTAGTCGTTTAAAAATAAACAACAGCTTTTTAGTGGCGCCATTATACTCGTTGGTGTCCAATGAGTTAAGCAACTCCCAACCTTCTTCCCCCATTTTATTCAATTGGGTTTCGATGTCTGCAGCGTCTAGTTTTGTACCCCAAAAGCCCCCCGGCTTAAATTCAATTACTTTATATTCAAATTTTGGCATGGCCTTTTCTTTTGATAAATACGCTTTCTAACTAGGGCAAAGATACGCTTTTAGGCTTTCTTGGCCTAAAAGCATAGCCCAAAGCTATCCCTGCCGAAAGGCCCGGCATAGTACCGTAGTTGCCCGGTTGATTGGGCCGAAGGTTAAAAAAATCACGTCTGAGCAAGTTCAGGGATGTGCCATCTAAATTATTTTTTACCCTTAATCCCCTGACTCCCAACCCCGCATAGATTTCTATCACCATTTTCTTTTGGGTAATCAAAACGTAGCCTAATTTAAAATGCCCCGCCGAAACCAACCGATGCGTGCGCACGGCGACTTCCTCAAAATAAGCACAGCCTCCCCACGTATTGCAATCACGGCCTACTGCCTGTAATTGGTCGGTTGTCACGTTTTTATGAAAGTATTCAAGAGCCCCAAAAAAACTACCGTTGGGGGAAGACATATAGTTAAAATAATACCGAATCTGACTGCGAAAACGCCACGTTTGACGGTTGGGGTATTGGTCGCGTTCGTAGGAATAGACATTGAAAGAATTATGCCCCCACCCTATTTCCTGCTGAACACTCCAACGTTTGGGCAACGGCACTTCAAGACCCAAGGTAAAGGTATTGTCGGGGTCCATCAACGTACTCGGAATTGTTTTTAGAATAGCCTTCGGCAACGGAATGACCTGCGCAGAAAGTGTTGAAATTGAAGCAATTGTTCCCACTAAAAGAAATAAACAACATTTCACAAAAAAGGAATGCACTTCCCCTTTCATCCTTTGCCCAACTTTATATTCAATCATGGCTCAATGGAAATTTTGCTCAGCAACTCCAATTTTTCTCCTTTTTGATAGCGGTATTGGTAGAAGCCTCCGTCGCCCGTTACGAGCAGGGTTTTAGTGAGTGGAATCACGTCGAAGGATTTAACATCTTTGAGCGTTTCTTTCAAAACGGGCTGTTCTGGTTTTGAAATATCAAACACTTTTAGTCCATTATCTCCCTCACAAACAAACAGTTGTGTTCCATCCACCCCCAGTCCATACGGACTTTCCATCGGTTGGGTATGCACCAAACGGGGATTCTTTAAATCTGAGACATCGACCACATCTAATGAACTCAACGAGGTAAACTGACGGCAATTTACGCCTCCTCTCAATGTAACATAAGCAAACTTTTCCTGAACCACCACGGGGTCACAGCTCTGAACGTGGGTATAACGCGAAAGCAACGAAGGGCTGTTTGGTTGTCGATTGTCAAAAATATACATGCCGTCGCTGGCCCCGATGAAAAGGTTGTCTTTGTACGGAAAAATTGTTTCTAAACCCACGTTTAGCATTACGTAATTTTTGGCCACGGGACTGTCGGGTGCGCTGATGTCATATACTTGCAATTTATCGGGCAAAACACAATATAGGACATTGCCGACAATGGCAAAACGAGCCATCGAACCGCCAACCCCCGACTGGCTATTGGGAGAAATATCGGCACTTTTGTCGGTAGAACAAGCCAAAACTAAACTCCAAATCGCCGCAATAACGGTGGCGTACAGTACCTTTTTCATGGTTATATCGGTTTTTAGCGAAAACACTTTGGACGCTTCATTGTCACTTTTTCCCAGCCCACCACCATTCCCTTGGTTTCGTCCACGCATTCAAAGTAAGCGTTGAGATAAGGGGGATAAGATTGCGCAGGAAAAGCGTTTTCTATTCGCTTGACCAACCGAACATTGGTAGGGTCGGCAATGTTGAGCACCACAAAATCCCGCCCGTTATCTGCGTACATCAGGTTCCCTTTTACGGCAATGTCCACGTTGCCCGGAATTTTAATAAACGAAATCTTTTGGGGAGCGGCTGGGTCAGCGTTATTGAGCAAATGAACGCCTTTGCCCTGCTCATTGATAAAAAGGTAACTTCCTTTCACATAAATTTTCCCTGGCCGACGGAGCGCCTGCGGGGCTTCGGTGGTTACTTTTCGCATTTCGTCGGTGCTAAGATAAACGGGTCGGTAGCCCTCTCCCTTAAATACTGGGGCACCGGGCGGAGCAACGTCATCGCTCACCTCCGATATACAGCCCATCAACACAAAAAGGCTGATGGTCAAAAGAATAAAACTTGACTTCATGGTGTTTATTGGTTAATTCACGCTGAACAAAAACGTATTTTACCCTATTTTATCAATCAATCCTGATTGAAGATTGATTCTCCAACTTTCACCCGTTACTATTTTATCTTCTACGTCGCGGTACTCGATGGAGAGATTTTCCTGCTCAAATTTCAACCACGCAAAACCATTGTAGCCCACGCCAATCCGACGGATATTTTTTCTTCGTCGTTGGTCATAAAAAAGAATGGAATCATTATCTACGCGCGGCGCGTCTATCTCGACTGGCATACCGCCGTGTCCGATGCAGCGACCATGAATGGGTAACCCGCCCACCTTTCGTTCTCGGTACCCAACCAGCCGATGTTCATGCCCCCATATCCATAACACAGGACGCAAAAAATCACCCAACAGTTGCCTGATTTGCCGCGCTGGACGCGGAAAAGATTTTCTAAAATCCGAAAAGGGAGGATGATGACTCAAAAAAATGATGCCGCGACGGTCGTCGGGGTTGTTGAGATGCAGTTGATTTTTCAGCCATTTGACTTGTTCTTTCCGCAAATGACAATCTGGGGGCGAAAGAATCTCGACAAAAGGGCGTTCCACCGAAGTATAACCCGTATCTAAGCCAATCACTCGCCAATAGTCATTTTCAAGACAGAAAAACCCCGCTTTCTGTTCCCGAATCACGGAGGCGTCTGACGGGCTACATATCAAAGGATTGTTAGAAGTAGCCAACCCGTCTGACGGTTTTAAACCGTCGGACGGGTTCATCTCAAGTTTCAACCCGTCGGACACCGCATTGGTTTCACGCACGCCCATTGTTGGCAAAAGCATTTTATAAAATGCCGCCCCGTTTGAATACATTTCGTGGTTGCCGGCCAGGGCTAGGCTTCCCCATTTGCCACGGGGCCACGACGCTTTGGGGCTGATAAAATTATCGTGTACTTCAGACGGCGCACCCACAAAATAAATATCGCCAAGGTGAATCGAATAATCGGGTTTATGGAAGGCTACGACCGCGCCCACGCGGTCGGATTCGGGCGTATCAGAGGCCCAATCAGAGAGCAGGGCAATCTGGGTCGTTTCGTTTTCGACCTTCATCCTGTACACCCCCGTGTCGTCGCTGGTGGGATAATATTGATACGGATGACGGGGGCCAAAACGGCTTTTGAGGTAATGATAGGCAAAGCCAAAGACATTCAGCCATAAAAAATCGGTGAGCTTTCGCCCCGCCTCGGCCTCCTCAAGGGCACTTTGAAATTGGGCGTTTTGGGTACGAAGGTGGTTTTCCAGCTCAGAATGACCTACGTCAACGTACTCTTTTAAATCTCGTTTGGGGGTATCAGGCATCTGACTTATTTTAAAGTCAGCGAATTAAACAAAAAAATGCTAAAATCAAACCTTTAGAATCGTAAACTCCACCCGTCTATTTTTTTTACGGGTTTCTTCTATTTCATTGCTCGCGACGGGTTTGGTAGAGCCCCAGCCTTTCACCTGAAGACGATTTTCGGCAATGCCTTTGCCCACCAAATACTTTTTTACCTCTTTCACTCGGTTTTCTGAGAGTTCCATATTGAGCTTAAAATCGCCTTGATTGTCGGTATGGCCCTCAATGAGCAGCTCCATATTGGCATATTTGACCATCATTTCAGCAATTCGGTCTAAGTCGGGCAAGGCTTCGTTTAGCAGCTCAAATTTACTCTGCTCAAACATGATTCCATTTGGCGTAATTTTCTTGCCTTCTTTGATGGGAACCAACAAAATATTCCGTTTTATATCGCGAAAACGTTTGTCTTTCGACAAATCTACAATCTCATCCAACGGAAAAAAACCATCTTTCACCGCACTCAAACGATACGATTGCTGAACCGGCAAGATAAGTTTATACTCACCCGTTTCGGGGTCGTATTCGACTTTAGAAACGTTGGTATTGTCTTTCAATAAATTAGTCAAAATTTCGGTCGTGACGGGTTTTCGGGTGTCGGCATCAATCACACTGCCCGAAATAATCGCCACCGGCTCGGGGCGAATGGCGTTGTAAACCTTAAAACGAAACAAATCCTCCCCGCCCAATGAGTTTTGCATAGAGCTTACATAAGCATATTCTCCCGAAGCAGGAATGCTCAAAAAACCATCCCATTGGGGTGTATTAATGGCGGGTCCCAAGTTTTCGGGCTGGCTCCATTTGGTCCACGATTCATCCAAACGGCGCGTCATAAAAATATCCCCACCCCCATAACCAGCATGGCCGTAAGACGTAAAATAGAGGGTTTTGTTATCGGTTGCGATAAAGGGCGCACTTTCTACGTCAGCGGTGTTGATGATTGAACCCATGTTGAGTGGCTTACTCCATGAGCCGTCGGCCTTGAGAAAACTAACGTACAAATCACGGTCGCCGTTGGTATCCTGACGCTTGACCGACATCACCAACACATTTCCTTTGGGCGAAAGTGTGAACTCGGTATTGTTCTTTTTGTCAAGGTTATAAATATCCTCAATCTTACATTCCACGGGTGTTGTCCAGCCCGTTTTTGTGCGGGTGGATTTCGACAAACCAAACGTCATTGTGCCATCTGGACGATACACGTTCATGAGGTACAATGTTTTTCCGTCGGGCGAAATACTCACGATGGCGTTGTTGTCGGCATTGTTGATGGGCGCCCCCATGTTTTGCGCTTCATTCCACTGGTCACCCTGCCGTGTAGAAAACCATACATCTTGATTCTCCGCGCCTCCCACATTTTTTTCGTATTTCCCTCTTGTAAAAAAAATGGTTTTTCCGTCGGGCGAAATAATGGGGGCCACTTCCTGCGCTTTGGTATTTACACCGATGCCCAAATTCTCTTTGATGATTTCTTTGGGGGCATCTTTAAAAACATTGATTTTTGACTCAAAAGGCTTGTTACTTAACGTCAAGCCGATGGCATCTATCTGGTTATAGCCTTTGACCCGGGCAGGATTCAGTGACACTTTTACGGAGCTAATCAGCATCGTAGAATCAGGAACGTTTACAACCAAAACCCGACCCACCTCAGCGGCGGCGGCCCCAGAGTTTGTCCACACCGAAACCTCCTTTCCTGCCTCATCATAAGCATATACCTGCGTAATACAGCCTTGGTTGAAATTTTCGACGATAAGAATCTGGCGTGCTTTTTGCGGCTTCTCAAAAGCCACCTTAATCCACTCTTCAACGTTGGAATCGGCGTTGTACGGAGACCACGCACAGGCACTTTCTCCGAAGGGAGGGATGGTATTGGGCGCTCCCAAAACCTGGACGGCCCGGTACTCTTGCCCGTAGGTTTCTTTACGAAATTCGGATGAAAACCCCACTAACTTGCCAGCCCATTGCACTTCCTGCGCCTGACTCGTGCAAACCGAAGCTAGAACACACCACCACCATCCGATATGTTTGGCCATCATGAAGAGTTGAGAAATAAATTTATGGAGTAACAATGCTGTAAAAATAATCAAAAATCGTTCCAGAAACAGGCCTAATCTTCATAAAGCCATTCATTTGTTGCGCTTTTGGGGATATATTTATCCAAGGCCTACTACTTTCTTCCTACATTGCCCAATAACAACAGCCAATCTTCGTCGAGTGTTGGCGGAATAAGTTCTCGAATTCCTTGTGGCTTAAAATACCCGCCAATGAACCGATTATTGGTGCGTGGACTTATCCATAAAGCCCTGATATTACTTCCGTTAATTTTTTCTACGTTCACTTTAATCGTTCTACTGGAAGGCAGATAAATCATGGCCATTCGGTTATTTGGAAGTATAGATACCACCCCATAATCATCACTGCCGTACGTGCCGCGTCCTTCTACCAAGAGGTTAGAAGTAGTATCGGGCCGAAAAAGATACCAAGGCAATCCGTTCATTATTTTTTGAAATAAATTCATCTGAGCCACGCCGGGCAAGTCAAGTTTTTGACGCCAGCCTTCCCCAAAAGCCCACACCGAACTTCCGTAACATTGGCCGCTTCCTCCCCCCAAAAGTGACCAATACGCCTGCCTTCGTATCATCAGCGCGTTACCTACATTTTCATCTTCGTACTGCGATTCACCCAAGATAAAGGCTTTTCTTGGTGACTTTTGGGTTTCTTTCAAGGCCACCTCGTATACGTGTGGCATATCAGAAGTCCAGACACCTTGCTTTCCCCGAAAATACGTGTATACCATGCTAAAATCAAGCCACTTTTCGGCAGGGAATACATCGGTACTCGAATGAGAACTTGCCGCGTGGTAAGTCATCAACTGAGTGGGCGCGGTTTCTTTGATGCCCTCTGCCATGGCCCGTTGCACTGCCTCCTCGCGTAGCGGATCACGGTCGCCGCCCATAATCCAGAGAATATTGGAATGGTTGCCAAATCGACGACCAAGGTATCGGCCAAAATCGCGGCACTTGTCGGTTCCGTTGACAGTCTGTACCTCAAACCAGTTCGTGCCACAACAGCCCAGCCAAGCGGGTACAATCGCCACCAACAACTGCATCCGGGCCGCCATTTTTATGATGTCATCAACGTACGCGAAGTATTTTTCATTCGGGGTAGTAAAATCCCCCTTCCTTGCAAATGGAGCCTCCCCGTAAGCATTGGTCTGGTTGGGCTCGGGGGGCAATAATTGCACAAAAACAGTATTAAAGTGTTTAGAATGACGGTGTTCTAAATAAAAACGCGCTTCTTCTATTTTCAATTTATGAAATAATGTCCAGCCTGCATCGGCGTTCATTAAGAAAGCCTGACCATTTCGATTTGTCAGGTAGCGCCCATCACGGCTGATTTTCAAGGGAAAAGCATTTTGGGTAACGTTAACCACCGCAACAGGCTTGGCTTTTTTGGTAACTCGCCGTTTTTTTTGGGCAAACAGAGAAGGAATCAACAACACTAAAAGCAATACTGTAAATAACGAATGTCTCATGGGGTAACAATAACAGGTTAGGGAGCGCCAAAACTACAAAAAAGCGGCTATTTCTACAAAAGAGCCGCTTTTTAGGCTACTATTAGACATATTCCCTAAGTTTTTTACCCTTCTAGGTTTCATTTTGCCGCCATTCGTATCGCCCCATCCAAACGAATTACCTCACCATTAAGCATCTGATTTTCAATGATATGCTTGACAAGTGCCGCGTATTCATGCGGCTTGCCAAGCCGCGACGGAAACGGAACCTGCTGCCCCAACGACGCCTTTACCTCATCAGGCATTCCCATCAGCAGCGGCGTTTCAAAAATACCCGGTGCGATAGTCATGACCCGAATTCCCAACTTGGCAAACTCGCGCGCGATGGGCAGCGTCATTGCCACAATTCCACCTTTCGAGGCAGAATAGGCCGCTTGGCCAATTTGACCGTCGAAGGCCGCCACCGAAGCCGTATTGATGATGATTCCGCGCTCGCCGCTTTCTTCAGTCTCATTGTGCTGCATCACCGCCGCCGCCAAACGAATCACGTTGAAAGTACCGATAAGATTGATGGAGATGACGTTGGTAAAACGCTCCAGTGAATGGGGGCCGTTTTTGCCCACCACCCGCTCAGCGGGGCCGATTCCTGCGCAATTGATTACGCCATCTAGTCCACCAAAAGCATCAATCGCCGTATCAATGGCATTTTGGACGCTTTCGGGGTTTGTAACATCAGTATGAACAAAGAGCGCGTTTTCGCCCAGCTCTGCTTCCGTTTGTTCGCCCACCGTGGTATTTACATCGGCCAAAACCGCATTACCCCCGTCTTCAACAATCATTTTGGCCGTGGCCGCTCCCAAACCCGAAGCGCCCCCCGTAATCAAAAATGTTTTCTCCTGAATTTTCATTGTTGCTGATGTTAAAACTTCTGGAATACAATTTAGTATAAATCCCTTAACCCATCACGCAAGCGTTTTGTTAAACCTTATAAAGTGGCTTTAAAAATGCCCTATAAAACCTCATACACCTGAATCAACACTTTATCGGGTTTGCGCACACCCGTGGCCACAAAAACCGACTGCGTGAGCCAAGCGTAGCGGGGGTCAGCGGTTTCAAACACGGGAATGGAACGAAAATAGTACTGCGACGGCAATACTTCTTCCCCCGCCGCAAGGCGCTTCATCACCGCCGCAGGGCCCCGCCTAAGTCCCTGATTGACAATCGTTATCAATGCTCCATCGTCGGTTTTCAGTACGTACCGTGCGTCTACTTCGGCGACTTCATCGGTTCGAATCAACTGCCAATCGTAGCCTCCTGCCTGAATCGTTCCCTTTATTTTTGCCCCTTCAAACGTCCCCCCTTTGATGGGTATCATCCGACGATTGCCCTTTGGCGTATCTCCCAACACTTGTATTTCTGCCACTTCTACCCGCAGCTCAAAAGCGAATTTCAACTCCATCTTTCATGATTTTTGGTTAAGGGTCTGAATATCAAACCCCGCAATTTGTTTATACCGATTCATTACCTCTTCCAACTCAGCGCGCGGAATCTGGTCTTCAGAAAAACCTTTGGGAAAACGTTCTTCCATGCGGTCCATGATTTCGTCGGGACCTTTGGCGCGATTTTGCAACACCACTTTTGCCGTAGCAGGCACGCGCTCATCGTTGTAAGCCATTAACGCTTCTGTAGGATTTTGCGTATTTTTCAAACATTCCGCCAAATAATCGGCATCCAAAATCGCCTGCGACGCCCCGTTGGAACCAATCGGGTACATGGGGTGGGCGGCATCGCCGAGCAAAGTTACGCGGCCAAACGTCCAGCGGTCCAACGGATTTCGGTCCGACATTGGAAATTCATATACCACTTTGGCTCCCGCAATCATGGCAGGTACATCAAGCCAGTCAAACGTCCAATCTCTGTATAAATTAACTAATCGCGGCTGGTCTGCGGGGCGATTCCAATCCCTTACTTCTAGCTTTTGTTGCTCGTTTTCACGCACATTTGCCACCCAATTGATGAGCTTGTTCCCATCAGCATCTGACTCAGGATGAATAGGATACGCCACTATTTTTTGGGCATTATGCCCCACCATCACCATGGTTGTTCCGTTCAGAAACGGCTTCATCCGCGTAGTGCCTCGGTACAAGATATTAGTAGAATACACCGGGGGGCCTTCGTTGGGATACAGTTGCTGTCGCACCACCGAATTGATTCCGTCCGCCCCAATCAGCAAATCGCCCCGCTCCTGCCCGATGTTTTGTCCCGTTTCTTTATTGACAAAATGCGCGATGACTTCCCTTTCATTTTGTTCGAAAGAGGCCAAATGATGGTTGGTGAGGAGTGCCTCACTGCCCAACACCCGCGTGGCTTCTTCAAACAGCAGTTGTTGGAGCCTACCACGATGGACTGAGAATTGGGGCCATTTGTATCCCGCAAATCGCCCGCGTGGCTCACTCCAAAAAGGCTGTCCAAATTTATTAAAATAGGCCAAATCGGTCGTTTCAATGGCATTTTGGGCAATGATGGATTGCAGGCCAAGGTGGGTAAGGACCCGAACCGAATGCGGAAGTAAATTGATACCTACCCCCAGCGGTTTTACTTCTTTGACCGATTCAAAGACTTTTACTTCCAATCCGAGCTTATGTAGGCAAAGGGCGGTGGTCAACCCACCAATTCCTCCCCCAATGATGAGTACTTTCATATTTTTTAAAACTGAATATTAAATAAAATTACGCAAAGTCGCTAATAATCAGAGATTTAAAAGGGAATGCTGGTGCGCTCGGTTGCGAGCAACCGAGCACGATGGTTGCTTACAACGCAATACGGTTCAAACACTCCAATATTCATGCTCAAACGCATAAAAGCTGACAAGTTAATTCAAATCTGGGAATCATATTGCCAAAAACAAAAAACCGCGCAGGGACTCACCCTACGCGGTTTGACTATTGAGTGCCAGAAATTATCTAAACTCGTCGTTAATCATGGCCAGTACTCCCGCCCCCGGACACAAATCCTCTTCTTTTAGGCTGTTCAGCGGACGCTTATCTGACTTGATGATTTCGTGTAAATCCTTGCTATCGGGGTCTACGTACACCAATCCCGTCAGGATTTCGCCTTCGGCTTTGGCTTGTTGCAAACGGCTCATCGCCGCCTGACGGTCGCGCGGATCCCAGCCGTCGGCGAGCTTGTGCAACTGTACCGACGAACCGTCGTGGAGTTCGACGTCTACCGAGCTGCCACTGTCATACGAAACGGTAATCTCTTCTTTTTCGGGAACGTACCCAATTTCGGCCAACGCCTCAATGTGGTCGCGAACATAATCGTACGACTTGGTAGAACCCACGTTGTTATTGAAAGTTACGCAAGGAGAAAGCACGTCAATCAGCGCAAAGCCATTGTGTGAAAGCGCCGCTTTGATGAGCGGTACGAGCTGGGTTTTGTCGCCCGAAAAGCTGCGCGCAACAAACGTAGCGCCCAATTCAAGCGCCATACCCACCAAATCAATGCCTTCAAACGGATTGACGGAACCGCTTTTGCTGACCGAACCCGCATCGGCTGTGGCCGAATCTTGTCCCTTGGTCAGACCATAGCAACCGTTGTTCATCACGATGTACAGCATGTTGAGGTTACGACGAATGGCGTGCACAAACTGCCCCATTCCAATCGAAGCCGTGTCGCCGTCGCCCGATACACCGAGGTAAATTAGGTCACGGTTGGCCATGTTGGCCCCCGTAGCCACCGACGGCATCCGCCCGTGGACGGAGTTGAACCCGTGTGAGTTGTTGAGGAAATAATTGGGCGTTTTGGACGAACACCCGATACCCGACAGTTTTGCCACGCGGTGCGGTTCAATCGACATCTCGTAGCACGCCTGCACGATGGAGCCGCTGATAGAATCATGCCCACAGCCCGCGCATAGCGTCGAAATCACCCCTTCATAATCTGTTTTAGTGAAGCCTACCGCATTTTTGGGCAGGTCGGGGTGACGAAATTTTGGTTTTATATACGTCATTGGAATTCTTTCTCGGTTAACCGTTATACAAGGTTATTTATATTATTCCTATCTACAACTTAATCGCTTCCAAATGCTTGGCAATACCGTTACGAATGGCATCGGCGGTGATGGGCATACCATCGTAGTTTAAGACTTTGATTAGTTTCTTTGGGTTGATTTCCAATTCATTAATCAACAGCGTACGGAATTGCGCGTCGCGGTTTTGCTCAATCACAAATACTTGGTCGTGGGCTTCGATAAACGCCTCCACGGAAGCATGGAACGGAAAAGCAGTGGCGCGCATGGCGTCTAGCGTAATTCCTTCTTCTTGTTTCAGCAAATCGAGCGCTTCCAAGGCCGCGTAGGTCGTGGTGCCGAAGAAAATCATGCCGATGTTGCTTTCGTTTTGGGCCTGATAAAACTCGGGCAGCGGCAGGATTTCCTTGGCCGTATCCCATTTTTTAGACAAACGATCCAGCACCTGCGCATTTTTCACGCCGTCTTCGGTGTAGCGCGCATATTCGTCGTGGGAAGTACCCCGCGTAAAGAAAGAGCCCTTGGTCGGGTGCGTGGCCGGGAGCGTCCGATACGGAATACCGTCGCCGTCCACGTCAAGGTAACGTCCAAACTGCTTGCCCATGGCGCTCAATGCGTCCAAATCTTCGGCGGTATACACTTTCCCCCGGTCATAGCGACGGGCATCGTCCCACTTCAGGGGCGCGGATAAGTGCTCATTCATGCCCAAATCAAGATCGGTCATGACAATAATGGGCGTTTGGAGGCGTTCGGCCAAGTCGAAGGCATCGGCCATAAAGTCAAAACATTCGGACGGATTGCTCGGAATCAACAATACGTGTTTGGTATCGCCGTGCGAAGCATAGGCCGCCAACAGCAAATCCGATTGCTGCGTACGCGTGGGCATCCCTGTAGAAGGCCCGCCACGCTGCACATCCACCAATACGGCGGGGATTTCGGCAAAATACGCCAGTCCCAAAAACTCATTCATCAACGAAAGCCCTGGACCGCTGGTGGCGGTAAACGCCCGGGCACCGTTCCAGTTGGCTCCCAGCACCATGCCAAAGGCGGCCAATTCGTCTTCGGCCTGTACGATTGCCACTTTTTTAAGGCCCGTTTCGGGGTCAACGCGCAAACGATTGGAATACTTAGCAAATGCCTCCACCAATGAAGTAGATGGCGTAATAGGATACCAACCCGCTACCGTAGCTCCCGCGTACACGGCCCCGATTCCGCAGGCGGTATTGCCGTCGATGACGATGGCATCACCCACCAAGTCGCGGCGCTCCACACGCAGTCCCAACGGATGCTCGTAGTTTTCTTTTATGTAGGTTACACCCGCCATCATGGCCTGCACGTTGGGCTCAATGAGTTTGGGCTTTTTCTTAAATTCATCAGCAATGATGCCTTTCACCACCTCCAACTCAATGTCCAACAGGGCCGCCAATGCGCCCACGTAAATCATATTTTTGAACAACTGCCGCTGACGAGCATCAGAGTAGAGCCGCATACAAATCCCAATCATCGGAATGCCGATATAATTGACGTCTTCGCGGATAAAATCTTTGTGCAGGTTTTTGGTATTATCGTACAAAAAATACCCACCCGGTTTGACCGACGCTACGTCTTGTTTCATGCTTTGCGGGTTGACACACAGCATGATGTCTACTCCTTCGCGGCGGCCCAAATAGCCTTTCTCGCTAACTCTCACCTCGTACCAGGTCGGTAATCCCTGAATATTGGAAGGAAAAATATTTTTGGCGGTCATGGGGATGCCCATTCGGAAAATGGACATCGCAAACATATTATTGGCACTGGCCGAACCCGTCCCGTTGACGTTGGCAAACCGTACTACTAAGTCGTTAACTCCTGTAAGATTCCGCATTGATTACCTGCTTTGGTTACTGAATACAAATATTTCTGCATATCCCACGCTGACGTAGGACAACGCTCGGCACACAAGCCACAGTGAAGACACACATCTTCATCTTTGACCATCACACGGCCTGTTTTGAGCGTATCTGAAACGTACAAATCTTGGGATAAATTATCGGCGGGAACTAGAAGCCGCGAACGCAAATCTTCTTCTTCGCCATTGACGGTGAACGTGATACACGACGTGGGACACACATCCATGCAAGCATCACATTCAATACATTTATTTTCGGTAAATACCGTTTGTACGTCACAGTTGAGGCAACGCTGAGCTTCTTTAAAGCCCGTTTCGGGACTAAAGCCCAACTCCACTTCTTTTTTACGGTCTTTCAGGGTCAACGCTTTGTCGGCGTGCGGCACCTTAAAACGCTCATCGTCGGAGACGGGGCTATCGTAAATCCACTCGTGAATCCCCATTTTCTGACTGATCAGATTGGTATACGGAGAAGGACGGTCATGGACAGATTTTTCACTGCAAAACAAATCAATCGAGACCGCCGCCGAATGTCCCTGCGCTACGGCCGTGATGACGTTTTTGGGCCCCATGGCCGAGTCACCGCCGAAGAATACGTTGGGAATGGTTGACTGGAAGGTTTTTTCATCCAGTACCGGCAAGCCCCATTCGTTAAACTGCAAGCCTAAATCGCGCTCAATCCACGGAAATGAGTTTTCTTGTCCGATAGCCACCAGCACATCATCGGCTTCGATGAATACGTCAGGCTCACCCGTTGAGACGAGTTTGCGGCGGCCGTTTTCGTATTTGGCCTCCACTTTCTCAAACATCATTCCTTTGAGTTGGCCATCTTCCACCACAAACGATTTCGGAACATGACATTCCAGAATCGGAATATCTTCGTGAAGCGCATCCTCGATTTCCCAAGGCGACGCTTTCATTTCTTTGAATGGACTGCGCACCACCACTTTCACCTCTTCTCCTCCCAAGCGGCGAGAAGTTCGGCAGCAATCCATGGCCGTGTTTCCACCGCCCAAAACGATTACTTTTTTGCCGATTTTGGCCGTATGCTCAAACGCCACACTCGCCAGCCACTCAATCCCGATGTGGACGTGGGATTTGGCATCCCAACGGCCCGGTAAGTCGGCCAAATCTTTTCCTTTAGGCGCGCCCGTACCCACAAATACGGCATCATAACCTTGGTCCAAAACATCCCGTAGGCTGTTTACGCGAGTATTGAAATGCGTATGAATGCCCAAATCAAGCACAAAACCCACTTCTTCGTTGAGCACACTGTCGGGCAAACGAAACGAGGGAATTTGACTGCGCATCATCCCTCCGCCCATCGGTTGGTCATCATACAGATGGACCTCGTAGCCCAACGGAGCCAAGTCACGGGCCACAGTCAGTGAAGCGGGGCCACCACCGATGAGGGCTATTTTTTTACCGTTTGGTATAAAAGGGCCTTGGGGCATAAAGCTCGTTACATCCCCCTTGTTATCAGCCGCTACGCGTTTAAGGCGGCAAATCGCCACTGGCTCTTCTTCCACGCGCCCGCGTCGGCAGGCGGGTTCGCAGGGGCGGTCGCAGGTACGACCCAAAACACCGGGAAAAACGTTGGATTCCCAGTTGACCATGTAGGCCTCGGTGTAGCGTTCGGCCGCAATGAGCCGAATGTACTCGGGTACAGGTGTATGCGCCGGACACGCGTATTGACAGTCCACAACCTTGTGGAAATATTCCGGGTTTTTAATGTCAGTCGGTTTCAAGGAGATACGTTTTGAATAATCAATGTACGCAAGTTAATCAACAATAAACAAAAGTTAAAGAAGATACATAAACGTTTTTGGAGGAAGGAAGGCAAACGATTTGATGGGTATTTTCATTAGTTAATTGTGCTTAATTTGCTATTTTTTGGCAATTACTGTATTTTGTTTGGTATATCAAAGACCATGTTATCCAAATATTACTTGAAGGTTACGTGATTTTTTCAATGGTATTTTACGGAATTTCAAATCTGAAGGCTACATGAGAAGAAAATAGCAAATTTTGCCTTTGAAAGTAATAACCAGTAAAAACGAAGCCACCATTTTTATAACACACTGTATTCCTTAACAGAAGGCAATCATCTTTTGAACCAATAAACCATACGAATGAACAAGCACGTAATCTCCTTATTTTTAGCATTTTGGGCACTATCTTTTTCTTATTTCTCCAAGGCCCAATCCTTTCATAACAACAAAATCGTTGCCCACCGAGGAGCTTGGAAAAACACGGGAGCCCCCCAAAACTCCATTGCATCATTAGAGAACGCCATCAAACTGGGTTGTGTCGGCTCAGAATTTGACGTTAGAATGACCAAAGATGAAGTGTTGGTCATCAATCACGACGCACATTACGAAGGAATGGACATCGAAAAAACCGATTATGCCGAACTTATCAAAAAACCTTTGAAAAACGGCGAGCAGCTTCCGACGTTGGAAGAATACCTGAAAGCGGGTAAAAAACAAACCAAAACCATGCTCGTGACCGAAATCAAACCCTCACCTGCGGGCAAAGAGCGCGCCATGATTTTGGCCGAAAAAGTAGTCAAGACCGTTCAACAGTTAAAGGCCCAAAAATGGGTAGTGTACATCAGTTTTGACTACGACATCCTGAAAAAAGTGCGGGAATTAGACAAAAACGCAAAGCTGCAATACCTCAACGGGAATATCTCAGCGGCGCAACTTCAAGCCGACAACATCGGTGGGCTGGATTATCACTTCAGCGTTTTGCAAAAAGACGAGCAATGGATTGCCAACGCCAAAAAACTGGGCGTTGCCACCAACGCCTGGACCGTAAATGACACCTTGGTAATGGATTACTTTTTAGTTCGGAACATTGATTATTTAACAACCGACGAACCCGAAAAAGCCTTGGTACGTGATGCACGTTTTGCCAAAGAAAAACGCAGATTGGTCTGGAGTGACGAATTTAATTATTCTGGATTGCCAGATGCGTCCAAATGGGGCTATGAAGTCGGCGGCAAAGGTTGGGGAAACAATGAGTTGGAATATTACACCAACGCCGATACGTCTAATGCCCTCGTTAAAAACGGTGTTCTTTCCATCACGGCCCGCAAAAATAAATTTGAAAACCGAGACTATACTTCTGCCCGGCTCCTAACCAAAGGAAAAGCCGAATGGACTTACGGTCGCTTCGAAGTACGGGCAAAATTGCCCAAAGGGCGCGGCACGTGGCCCGCCATTTGGATGTTGGGCAGCAACATCCAAACCGCCGGTTGGCCCAAATGCGGCGAAATCGACATCATGGAGCACGTCGGCTACGACCCCGATACGCTCGTGGGCACTATCCACACCCAAGCCTACAACCACGTGAAGGGAACCCAAAAATCAAAGAAGATTTTCATTAAAAATCCCTACACCGAATTTCACGTTTACGCCGTTGATTGGACGCCCGAGAAAATTGATTTTCTGTTGGATGGCAACGTCTATCTAAGTATTCCTAACGAACACAAAACCGTCAATGAATGGCCCTTTGATAAGCCAGAGTACTTGTTGCTCAATGTAGCCGTGGGCGGCAATTGGGGTGGTGCAAAAGGCATTGACGAAAGCGTTTTCCCCGCCAAGATGGAAGTAGATTATGTGCGCGTGTTTCAGTAATCAAAACCGCTCATCCCTCCAAAAAATTGAAACGACCTTTAATTAACACAAAATGAATCGAATCCTGCTGAGCGCCGTTGCCGTCCTCCTTACCATTTCCTTTCAAGCTTGTAAAACATTCAAAGGGAGTGGGAAATCCACCATTGAGCAAGCCATGGTCAGGGCCATGCAGTGGCAGGAAGCCAACCCGATTTTCGCGAAAGCACCCACCGACTGGACAAACGGGGCTTATTATGCTGGCGTGATGCGCGCCCACAAATCGACGCAAAATCCTGCATTTTTGAACACTCTGGTTGATATGGGCAAACGTAATCAATGGAAAACCTACGACCGCTATTTCCACGCCGACGACGTGGCCATTTCTCAATCTTATTTGTACCTGAACTCCATCGGCAACAAAGACGTAAACCTTGCCCCTACTGAAAAGTGGATTCATGAGCACCTCTTTGAACCGCAGGATTGGAAAGTGGGTAAAGGAAATGCCGAGCAAAAAATATTATGGTGGTGGTGCGATGCCCTGTTTATGGCTCCTCCCGTGCTTACCCGGTACGCCATCCTGAAAAATGACCAAAAATACCTCGACGAAATGCACCGCTACTATATGGAAACGTATGAGCTGCTCTTTGACAAAGAAGAAAAATTGTTTGCCCGAGATACCCGTTTTGTGATAACGGGTGCTACCACGGATAAACGGGAAACCAACGGAAACAAAATTTTCTGGTCGCGGGGCAACGGATGGGTATTGGGTGGATTGGCCTTGATTTTGGAAGATATGCCCAAGAACTACAAACACAGGGCATTTTACGAAAACCTCTTTAAAACGATGGCGGCGCGGGTCAAAGAACTTCAGCCAAGCGACGGCCTTTGGCGTACGAGTTTGCTGTCGCCGGAGTCATTTGCGCACGGTGAAGCGAGCGGCAGTGGGTTCTTTACGTTTGGGTTGGCGTGGGGCATCAACAACGGGTTGTTGGAAGCAAAAACCTACCAACCTGCCGTCGAAAAGTCGTGGAAAGCACTGCAAGAATGTCAGCAAGAAAGTGGAAAAATAGGTTGGGTACAAAACATCGGTTATGACCCCAAACCCGCTGACAAAGACAGTTGGCAGAATTTCGGCACGGGTGCTTTCCTAATGGCGGGCAGCGAAATGCTAAAACTGAAATAGCGTTTATTGCCAGTTTTTTGGAATTAAAGACAACTCTAAAGGTTCGCGTTCGGTAAACAACGCGAACCTTTTTTTGTGAATTCCTACCAGAAAATGGCCAAATGAAACCTCCAGCACAAGCAACAAACAGTATTATTCAATTATTTTTCAAAACTTTTTAGGGATTTACGAGAGTTGTTCTACTGTACAGGTAAATGGGGTAAAACGTATGAATGTAAAGCAACTAGACGATGAACGGTTGGTTGGGTTTCTGCGGGAAGGTAAGATTTCGGCCTTTGAAGAAATCTACCGCCGCTATTGGTACAAACTTTTTGGGATTGCCTACCACCAAACGGGTGTGAGAGAAGAAGCCGAAGAACTGGTGCAGGAGGTATTTTTGACCATCTGGAACCGTCGGACCGAAGTAGTGATACGGCACCTAGATCTCTACCTAACCATTGCCATCAAAAATCAGGTCTACGACTACATCAAGTCGCAGATTAGTTACCGAAAATACCAAGAATACCTCATTTTTCAGGAAATCCATCAACACTACGCCACCGATGAAATCGTCAATTTCAGCGAATTATCGGCGGCGGTCGAAAACGTCCTGAGCCGTTTGCCCGAAAAAAGCGCCGAAGTTTTTAAACGCAGCCGCTTCGAAAATCAATCCGTTCGTGAAATTGCGCTCGGCCTCAACCTCAGCGAGAAGGCCGTTGAGTATCACATTACCAAATCATTGAAGTTTTTGAAAGAGAACCTCAAACCCTTCCAATCCGATAATTAAATGCCATTAACACACCCAGACATGACACAGCAAGAATTCAACGACTTGTCGAAAAGATATTTGGAAGGCCGAACCACCCCAAAAGAAGACCAACTTTTGACGGACTGGTACAACACTCAACCCAAGCATCACCCCCTTCCTCCCTTACAATCCCAAAAAAAAGAAATCGAAAAACGAATCTGGCAAAACATACACACCCAGATTCGGCCTGCGTCCAACGGATTGATGATTAAAATGGCGTGGTTGGCAGGAGTAGCGGCCTGCTTAGTGGTAGGGTTTGTGTGGTTTTCTAGCGATAAAGTTCCGCAAAACAACGAAACAACCGTACTCAAAGATCCCGAACAGGTTGGGATTGAAATAAAAAACACAACTATGTTAGAGCAGAAAGTACGACTGGAAGACGGTACGGTGGTCATGCTGAAACAAAACAGCAGCATCATCTACGACAAAAATTATAACAAAGCCAAACGAGAAGTACATCTCATCGGCGAGGCTTTCTTTAAGGTAAAACGAAACGTGACCAAGCCCTTTGTGGTCCACACGGGAGAATTGACCACGGAAGTGCTCGGAACAAGTTTCCGCATCAAACACTACGACAAAGCCAAAACGATTGAAGTGTCGGTCACAACGGGAAAAGTGTCGGTCTATGCCGAAAAGCCCAACCGCCCCGCCGAGCGCAATGGGGTCATTCTTACAACCAACCAACGGGTAGTGTTTGATGTGGCGTCCAAAAACATCGTTCCGAGTATCGTTGATGACCCTGTGCCTATTGTTAGCATTGAGAGGGCCCCGCCCCAGCTCGACTTTCGGGAAGCCTCCCTTCAACAGGTTTTGGATGCTCTTTCAAAATTATATGGCCTAGAGTTCATGATTGCCAATCCTAACGCCAAGGACTGTCACATCACCGCCGACTTAAACGGTCTTTCACTATTTACCCAACTGGAACTCATCTGTAAATCCATCGATGCCACCTACGAAAAACGAGGCACCGTGGTATTTATCTACGGTGACGGATGTTAGTAAAAAAAAGAGTCAAAAATGCTACGAACATTTTTGACTCAAAAGTGAAGCCCTCTACAAACGCCAATCTGTGGGAGGGCCTGTTTTTCAATTATTTACCATTAAAAAACAAGTAAATCTATGAAAAAAAACGTACCGATTCCAAAAATCTTATGGAAGGTTATGAAAATTACATTTTCACAAATGCTCCTATATGTTGTGTTCGCCAGCATGGCATGGGCCTACGATACCCAAGCGCAGGAAGTACTCAACCGACCTATATCGGTCATTGGCGAGCGCCTCGAACTCAGAGACATTTTGAGCCAAATAGAGAAGCAAGCGGAGGTGAAATTTGTGTACAGCACCAAGATAAAATCCAGCCAACGCCTGACGCTGAATGTCAGCAAACGTAAACTTTCGACGGTTCTGGATGAGATTCTGAAGCCGATTGCAATTGAATATGAAGTGATTGAAAACCGTATTTTGCTCAAAAAGAGAAAAAACGAACAAAGCTTACTCCCAAACGAAGAAGAACAGCCAGCGGCGGTCATTCAACCCATTGAGTTACCCATCAGCGGCACAATTAAGGACGAAAAAGGTGTGACGATGGCAGGCGTGAGCATTTTGATAAAAGGCACGTCCCGAGGCACCACAACCGATGCTAATGGTAACTTTAAAATTGACGTTCCAGACAAAAACACGGCCTTAATCATCAGCTATGTAGGATATTTATCCCAGCAAATTATGGTCGGCAATCGGAGTCAAATCAACATTACGCTGCTTCCCGATGAACGCTCACTCAATGAAGTACAGGTAGTGGCCTTTGGCGAGCAGCGCAAGCGCGATGTTACAGGCTCCATTGCGTCGTTGAAAGCGGCCGATATTCGCGCCAATACCGCCGCCAGTCCTGATGTAGCCCTTCAGGGGCGTGCGGCGGGGGTTCAAATCACACAGGCGGGCGGTACGCCCGGCGGGGCTGTGCGTATCAACGTGCGCGGGGTGGCTTCTATCAATTCCAATTCGCAGCCCTTGATTGTCATTGACGGTCAGCCCGTTAACAGTTCCGCCTTCGGTACGGGCGGCGTAGCCATGAATCCATTGGCCGAAATCAATCCCGACGATATTGAGTCGATGGAAGTCCTAAAAGATGCTTCAGCCTCCATATTGTTTGGTTCACGGGCGGCCAACGGGGTTATTTTAATCACCACCAAAAAAGGGGCAAAAGGTAAACCTACCATTGATTTTAGCTACCAACAGGGGGTCAACACAGCCACCAATCGCGTTGATTTCATCGACAACGGCGCCGACCATTTTAATATTTTGAAACGAGCCGCCCGCAACAACGTGCAGGCTGGACTGGCCCCAGCTTCTTCCAATTTGACCAACTTAGTGCCAACGGGTATTTTGCGGGGTTCTTTGCCAGCCTCTTTTGATAATCAATTGATTGACTCCACTACCCTCTACAACACCCGTACCAATTGGCTCGACCAAGTGCTACGACAGGGTGGTTTTCAGCAAGCTACGCTGAGTGCAGGCGGTGGTGCAAAAAACCTGACAATCTACGGAAGCGGCTCGTACCGTAAAGAAGACGGGATTATTATTGGACAGGGTTTACGCCGTTTGAGCGGACGCGTAAATGTAGAATACAGCCCCATCAAAATCCTCAAACTGGGCGCTAATGTTTCGGTCAATAGCATTGACAATGAGATGGTTCCGCTGGGAAACTCGTATCAATATGGCCTCACATCGGCCTTGCCTGCCTACCCGATTCAATTGCCCGACGGGTCTTTTTTCAACGGCATCGCCAACGGCACCAACAATACGCTGAGCATCGGTACCAACCCCGTCTTTTACCGCAACAACTATTCCAATAAGTCCAACACTTTCCGAAATATCAACACCTTTTTTGCCCAAATTGAACCCATCAAAGGCTTAACCATCCGTTCAGAATTTGGCACCGATTACCAAAAAACCAGAAATGATATATTGCTTAATCCCACTTTGTATCCCAGGGGAATTCAGGGGGCAGAGCGGACGGGAGAAGGTCGCGCTGAAAACCGCGACGTGCTGAACCGTAATTCTAACTGGAACAACACCATCAATTACACACGTGAATTAGGGAAAAACCACCGTATCGGTGTGTTGGCAGGGAATAGCCTCCAAAACCGCATTTCTGACAACGAAACCTACATCACGGAGCGCGTACCACCCGGGGCCAAAACGGGCTTGGACACTACCCGAACCATTCTTTTCAACGACGAAATATCGTTTCGATTTGTCTCTTATTTTGGAAGAATCAACTACGCTTACAAAGACAAATACCTGTTTGAAGTCAGTCTGCGCTCCGACGGCTCGTCGCGCTTTGGTCCCGAAAACCGCTGGGCTACCTTTCCGGGGATGTCGGTGGGCTGGGTCATCAGTGATGAGAGCTTCCTAAGCAACAGTTCATTTGTCAACTTCCTGAAACTCCGCGCCAGCTATGGCCGCACCGGAAACGCCGAAATCGGAAATTTCTCGTGGCAAAAAAACTTTACGTTTGTGGGGTACAATGCCGCCATTTACGGCGGGATTCAGGGAGGTCAATTTACCAATCCCGGCAACTCCGCCCTGACGTGGGAGTCTACCAAGCAATTTGATGCGGGCATTGAATTTACCCTGTGGAACAAACGCATCAGCGGTACGCTTGATTTCTACAACAAAGACTCCGAAGGCTTGCTGCTGGATTACGCACTGGGGCCGTTGTTTGGCACCATCAACAACTCCATGACCATCAACCTCGGCTCCGTTCGCAACCGTGGGGTAGAATTCAGTCTCACCACCCGCAACATCACGAAAAAGGATTTCCGATGGACGACCGATTTTAACATCAGCCACAACAAAAATACGGTGTTGAGTACCTACACCGCCCCTTTCCTTAATTTTCCCTTCCAAGTCATTGCTGGGCCGAGTATTGCCACACCAGGCTATCCTTTGGGCAACTATTACATGGCGCAATTTGCTGGTTTTGACCCTAATACAGGTAATGAACTCTTTTACGAGCGCGACCGGGTCGTTTTCAACAATACGGGGCAAACCGTGAAAACGGGGGCTTTGTGGGATGGAACCATTGCCAATAATGCCGGCAACAATCAATTTATTCTCGAAAATCGCACGCCGTACCCAGTGCTTTTCGGTGGTTTGACCAACAGTTTTCAATTCCGTAAAATTGATTTTAACTTTCTGTTTTACTACCAATACGGTAACTGGATTTATGACCAAGCCCAACGTACTCAAAGCTACCCAACCACTGGTCAGGTGTTAAGGGCCGAAAGCCCGGGCATCGGCAGTCTGCGCGATGAACTCAACAAAACCGAGGGGGCTTTCCGAATGCAGTGGAATTCCAACGCACGGGGCTTTGAATCTTCTCGATTCTTGCACGACGGCTCATTTATTCGTCTCAAAAACGTGCAGCTCGGGTATACGCTTCCTGCGTCGGTGGCCAAAAAATTGCGTCTCCGCACAGCACGAATTTCATTGACCGGACAAAACCTGCTCACCTTTACCAAATTTACGGGTTGGGATCCCGAAGTATTTCGCAACGGCGGTGCCGACGGCTCCACGGCAACGCTTTCTCCGGGAGTCACCAACAATGATTTGCCACAGGTGCGCACCCTCTTAGTCGGCATCAACTTTGGGTTTTAATTATTTGACAACCAAGCACTCATGAAAAAAACATATAGCATTCTGGGAGTAATTGCCGTGGCACTCGGCAGTGTTTCCTGCGATAAATACTTAGACGAAGTTTCTTCCAAAACCCTCATCCAAGCGCAAAATGTGCGTACGGTGCAGGAATTGGATATTTTGATGACGGGAGCTTATTCGGGCATCGCCCGGGAAGTGGCCTTTGGAGGCAATGCACTGGTCATTGGCGAAACATTTGGTGATTTAGTGGCCGTGAATAATGTAAACTACCGCAATAGCCCGAGTCGCTCGTCAAGAGTGTACACTTGGACGCACCGCGAGGAAGATTACGGGTATCAGGCAGAATTTTTACAATGGTCAACCTTTGGATTAAACAACGCCAACAACGTACTTGAAATCCTGCAAAGCAATCAGGTACAAACACCCGGGGAAGCCGACCCCCGCAAGGACATCAACCTGCAAAAAGGACGCATCGAAGGCGATGCCCGTTTTGTACGTGCGTTGTGCATTTTTGAACAAACGCGCCTCATCGGTTATCCGTGGGGCCATACCCCCGACAATTCGCATCCTGGTCCCGTCGGAAATTATAAATCGGTATCGGAGTTTGGCGATTTGGCCTATCCTCGTTTGAGCGTAAAAGCCGCATATGACAGTGTTTTGAACGATTTGCGCATTGCCGAACGACTCCTGCCTGAAAATTATAATCCCGCCCAACACCTGCCCGATATGCAGCCGCGCGCCAACAAATACGCCGCACTCGCTCTCATGGCGCGGGTTTATTGGCAGCAGGACAATGTGGACAGCTGTTTGGCGGTGTGTAATCGTTTGCTCGGACAGGGCAATGCCAACCGTTTTCCGTTGGTACCCGGCAATCAAATGTTGGCACAACTTTTCCAGCGTACTGGTATTATGCCAAGCACTAATTCTGCTAATCGTGATGAGGTGATTTTTGAATTGGTCAACGTTGTGGGACGAAACTCCCGTACCACCAACGGCGCACCTTTGCGTACGCATTATACCCTTCAAAGTGTTTATACTGCAGCTCAATTGGCCAATGTCAACAACCTTACTTCGGGACCTAACCTACGTATGAGCCAACGCTTTAAGACCTTGGCTGATTTTGACCGTCAGCGCGATTTACGTTACAGAACTCTCCTTGACACCACGCAAGCAACTACGGCTGCAACGGCTTGGAACAGCCCCAATCGACTTTGGTTTTCGAGAAAATGGGGTTCATTGGGGACGACCAATTTAGGGCCTGTGCAGGGAGTAAATTCCAACATTGTACTCTTCCGCTCTGCCGAATTTTTATTAATGCGCGCCGAAATGAACCAACGCAAAGGCAACACGGCCTTGGCATTGACTGACTTAAATGCGGTTCGTACCCGGGCAGGTTTACCAGCATTGACCACGACACCCGCCAATCTATTGGAAGAAATCAGAACGGAATTTATCCACGAAACTTTCAGCGAGGGAACACGGATTCACAATGTCAAAAGACTGAAACAACCACTCAACCCCGGCGACCGCCCTGCATCGCCAAGCGGTGTAGATTGTGCCTTGGGCAACTGCAACGATGTACCTTGGAATAGCCGTTTGCTGGTGTTTTTGGTACCGCAAACCATGATTGACCGCAATCCGCTTTTAGTCCAAAATGATTAAAAAAAGAATGAAAAATATGAAAATATCTCATCCAATTTTGGCTGTTTGTTGCGCCCTAATGCTCGTTTCGTCATTCTGGGCGTGCGAAAATCCCCCTTTTCCTACGGTGTCAAATGATAGTGCCTTGCGTGACCAAATCAAGGGCGTTTGGGTGCCAGTGTCGCTCACGATGAAGTACCAGGTGGGGCTTGTTCCCCGCTCCCGCGACACGTTGGTGACCGTCACGCCAACCACCGCTCCGCTGTTGGTGGCTGGGCGTGCCAACCCCATTATGCCCTTTACCGACACGCTCTATTTAGCCGCTCGCACGGCTACTGCTGATACGTTTTGGCTGGCCAATCGGGGCATTCGTCAACAGGGAAATTTTTCGTTGGCGAAAGTCAATGATGAAGGCCAAGAAGCTACGTTGCTTCGTATCGGTCGCCCGACCTACACGCGCGGCCAAATCAGTCGTTGGAACTACGATTTTGTTTTTCACGGAACCGTTGCCCCCAACGCCGCCGGTGCACCCGTCTATACCGCTGCGACGTATACCAATTATTCACCGACGATTACCTCCCTAACCGACCGACAAATGACCATTACTTTCAATACCCAGGGGAATATCAACGTGCCGATAGTACCTATTACACCCGCCAACCAAACCCTAAACGCCTCTTGGGGCGGGCGATTAATTGTGTTTACGGCGACCTATGCTAAACAGTGATTCTATTAACAGCCATGAATTTTATAGGTATAAGACCAATAAAGTATTTGTTATTCTTTATTGGAGTTTCGGTACCAGTTTTTGCCCAACACCAAGTCGGCGATGCGGGACAAGTTTTTGATGAATCCCGCTTTGACCCGCGCTTTCCCGACATGAAAGAATGGGCCAAAGCGGGCGTACAAGGTGGCATTCCGTTGAGAAATACCCTAAAAATCCAAAAAACGATTACACCTAAGGATAATTTACAGGAGGCGATTGATGAGGTTGCGGCACTGGGCGGCGGAGTCATTTTACTCAAAAATGGAGAGTACATTATTTCAAAACCCGTAACGTTGCAGTCAAATGTAATACTGCGTGGCGAAAGTAAAGACCAAACGGTGTTGAAAGTGGTGATGAAAAAGATATTTTTCAAATACGCCCCCGACCAAAAACACCTCGTAGCGTTTGAAATAAACAATGCCGAACGGGTGGGATTGGAAGACCTTACTTTTCGGTACGCCGCCGTCGATTTTGAACCTTACGACAAATCCGATTTCAATGCCGCTTGGGACCGTCGGGTCTTTCACGAACACGAAACCCGCGATACTACGCTATTTGTACACTTGGTTATTTTTAGAAATAGCCGCAATTCGTGGGTGGACAATTGTAACTTTCTTTGGGCCGGCACACATCCGCTGGGTTTGGGCAATTGTGAACATATCACCTGTCGCAATAACTTCATGGACCGCGCCTACGTCAAAAAAGACTCTTTTCATGGGGGATATTACGGGTGTTGGGGTTCCAGATACTGCCTGTTTTACAACGAAACAGTCCGACGGATTCGCCATTTCGCTATCATGAGTCCGGGCGCGTCTTATAACGTGGTCTATCGCTGTGATTTTGAAGTAGATGTCAACTTTCACGACCAAGACTACGGTCATAACCTGGTAGAACAATGCCGCATCGCCACGCCCGTTTGGCATAGTTGGGACGCCATCGGCATCGGTGCTCCCGACAAACACCGCCCGCCTGGCCCCGAAAATCTGCTATTCAACAATACGGTCATTTCCAAGGGCGTGTCTGGCTACAACCGAAAAATGGGCGCCGCCCAACCCAATACAGTTTATCAGGTGACAACAGAATTTGGTAAACCAAATGTTTTTTTGCGCCCCGATGCACCGCCCAAAGGAGGCACATTTTACGCCGTCAAAGCTCAACCCTAAGCCTTATAATCATGAAATTCTCATACCGCCTCTCCGTTATACTTCTGATTTTCAGCACCTCTACACAAATTCACGCCCAAAGCGACCCGTACCTGCACCAACGCTACGATGCTTTGCATGACTCACCCATGCAGCAAAAATTCAGGAAGTTGGCGCCCATGCCAGCAGGAGTCGTGTATGTGCAGCACCCCAACGAAGGTGAGAAAGAAATGCGGGTGCATTTCCAAAACATGAAAAAGCTGGGCTTCAACGCTCTGAAACAAATCATGCCCTTACCAACCTGGACCATTGAGCAAATTTCATTGATAGCCTTGGAAGAAGGCATCATGCCGTGGTGGTACGGCGAAGGTGGCTACGAAGAAATAACCCCTGCCCTTTTGGAACAACTCGGTATTGCTAAAACCCTGTCAATGAGCGAAATATTGGAGCATCCAAAAATGGTAAATTACCAAAAAGAAGTTGCCCAAAAACGAATCCGAAACATAGAAAAATACATCCAAGACAGTCCAGATAAAAAATTCATGCGGGTCACGAGCGTGGCCTACGACCCCGAAATCGGCGGACGTGGGGTGGAACTCAGTACCAAAGGGGAAGCCTTGTTTTTGGAATGGCTCAAAAAGCGTTACCATACCGTAGAAAATTTGAACCAAGCTTGGAATCAATACCACGCGGGGCTTTTCCTGAACGAACAGCGGGTATTCAGTGACTGGGAGGATGTAGCGAAAAATTGGCGTACACTCACGAGCCGCGAGTACAATCACGTCAAAGACATTTACCGATTCAAGGTGGAACACAATTTGGGTCGTATCCGCGAATCTGCCACACAGTTCAATCGTTTTGATGCCAATGCGCCTTATCGTGGCGGCGGTGAATTGGCTGTTTTTCACCCTTTTGCGTGGTACGGAGTAGATATGGAAGGCATCGCCGACGTGCTGACGCAATACGGTTCTTTTTACCCTTCCATGCACTTTTCGTGGCATTATAATCTGGTCAAAGGCGAAATCACCAAGTCGCTCTACCAGCAGGCGTCGATGATGAATGACTTCAATAAAGGCGGCTGGACGGGCGGCTGGGAAAGTACTGGCGGGCCGATGCAGATGGATGGTGAAAAAAATCCGGGACACAACAATTCTTACTACGTCGGCCCCGATGAATTGATGCAGCTCTACCTCAGTCAGTTGGCCGCGGGCTTCAAGGGATTCGGTATTTGGTGCTGGAATGCCCGAAGCGCCGGAAAAGAAGGCGGCGAATACAGTCTGCTAGACCGAAACGGACAGATTACCGACCGCGCCATTGCCATCGGACAATTGGGAAAAGCCATGCAAAAATACCGTTTTGAACTATGGAAAGCCCACAAAGAACCCCTCGTCGGAATTATGTACGATTGGGAAAATGAGGCTACTTGGGGTGCCATGAGCATACCCGGACGGGATGATTTTCGATTCCAGCCCGTCAAAGCGCGAATCGGCATCAGCAATATGCTCATGACCAACAACATACCTTTTGAATACGTCACCCCCAACGATTTATCCAAAGGTTTAGCTGGGCGTTACAAAGTGCTTTATTTACCGGCCATGCTCACGATGCGAAAAGAATTGTTGCCCCTATTGAAAAAATACGTGCAGGATGGCGGACGACTGGTCATGGACTTGCCCTCGGGCTGGTACGATGAAAATACAGTCAATCTTCCGACGGGTAAAGGCTCGGATTTTGAGCAGCTTTTTGGGGCGACTATTGATGATTTTCAATTTTCGGGCACCAATCGGCAACTCACTATCGCAGGTAAAGAAGTGCAGGGCTTTACCATCAACTCAACAGCTACTGCGGCCCGCGTTGTTGAAAAATACAACAACGGCAAACCCGCCGTGTTGGAACATACCCTCGGCAAAGGCAAGGCCATACTGCTGGGTTTTCAGGCATCACTCAATGCGTTTGAAAATGCTGAAAAGTCTTCTTTACCCATTTTGCAATATACCCTTAGTGCCTATTCATCACCTTATTCCTGTCCTAACGCTTTGGTATATCGCTTGGCTGCTCCCGAAGCAGATCATTATTTTTTATTGAATGATGCTGCCGCCAAAACCGTCGCACTTGACTTTAAAAATCTGAAATACAAACGGATTACGGACGCCATCACGGGTGAAACGGTCAACATCAAGCAACTCACATTAGCGACAAAGGGCGGTCGTTGGATTCGCGCCGAAAAATAAACGTGTTATTATTTATTAAACCCCTAAATATTGATACAATCGCCCTTTCAAGGGGCATAGGGGGAGTGATATTTTAATGTTTGGTTTCGGTTGTAATATTGTTTTCTATAGTCTTACTCGCCAGCATCTGCCTCAATTCTTCCCACTCTTTTTCCATTTTGGCCAATCGGTTTTCCAAGGCTTCATTTTTCATGCGCAATTCGTCATTGGTACTTCTCAACTCATTGGTTCTTTTGACCAATGACTGAATGGCCGCAAAGTTGATGCCATCGAAATCGGCTTGGTTAATGAGTGTATCACAACCAATAGTACCGAAGCCATCTTTGCCGAAAGCCGCGTAAAAATCCTGCGCCATGGGGCCATAGTGACGGAAAGCTTTGGGGTCTTGACCTTTATAGTTCCAAGTGGCAAGTCTGAATTTTGCAATTTTATGCAGTAGCCCTTCGCCATCTATGGGCAAAAGTTTTTCTTTTTTGGCAGAATCCGAGATAGCCGACCACGCATTGGCCCCAGGCCCTGCAACAATGCCCGTACGTACATTATTGGAAGGGTTACCGTTGCCTGTGTCACCGCAGGTCATCAGCCAATAGCCATTGGCAAAGCGAGCTACAAATTGATTGGGAGATCCTACAATCGTCTCTCCTTGAAGGTAGGGGTCGTAATCGCCAATGACAAAAGAGCCATTTTTTCCATTGGTGTTTACCTTATACCCCATGGCTGTAGAATAATGGCCACTGGCGACGGCACTGGTTCCTATTGCGGTTGATGTAATACCACTGGCGGTAGTAATATCTCCCATTGCCGTAGAACTTGGACCACTGGCGAGTGTACTAAATCCCAAAGCTACAGAATAATTACCAGTGGCCCGGGCACCTATTCCTATGGCCGCGGCGTAACTGCCACTAGCGGTGGTACCTGCTCCCAGAGCCGTGGCGTAATTGCCACTGGCAATGGTAAAATGACCCATAGCTGTAGAATAGCTTCCGCCAGCGCGGGTGTTGTACCCTGTTGCGAATGAAAACAGCCCTATATTCGCGGCATCCCAATCACTACTCCTATCTAACGCCACTGTCCCTGCCCGAAAAGCCGAGCGGGAGGGAATCCACATCAACCGCGTGCCCGCTCCGCTCACGGGGGCAGTGGGGGGATTGGTGGTATTATCGGAAACATTCGTCATCCCTACAGGATTGGCCGACCAAAACCCACCCGTATTCACATTCTGGATTTCATTGCCACCTGCGCCCGCCAATTGCCAATAATTGCTTACACCCCCTCCTACCGAGAGGCTTACCCATGTTCCTCCTTGCCTATACCAGTAACTTTGGGTGTTGGTATCGTAGACCAACATGCCGTTTTGTGGCGAGACAAGGGCCGTGCGCTGGGCGGTGGTCATTTGCGGCAAAAGAATGCCCGGCAAGATGGTGGTGGACTGCCCCAAGGCGGTCAAGAGGGAGGTAAGGGTAATGAGGCAAGCAAAAATGAATAGTTTTTTCATGAGAATAGGAGATAATGGACAATGTGAGCTTCGCTACAGAACAAAAACAAAAGTACCTCCAAATCAATTATTTATGACTGTATTGAGCTATCTTTCCACTATAATAGTGTTTGCCGTGGTTTTATTCTCCAACATTTGCCTCAATGCGGCCCATTCCTGTTCCATCTTGGCCAATCGCTCCTCCAAAGCTTCATTTTTCATTCTCAATTCGTCATTGGTACTTCTCAAATCACCATTCATCACCGTTAGCTCATCGCTCTTTAGCCTCAACTCGTTGGTTCTTTTAACCAATGCCTGAATAGCCGTAAAGTTGATACCGTCAAAATCGGCTTGGTTGATAAGTGTATCACAACCAATAGTACCGAAGCCATCATGGCCGAAAGCCGCGTAAAAATCCTGCGCCATCGGGCCATAATGACGGAAGGCTTTGGGGTCTTGGCCTTTGTAGTTCCATGTTGTGAGTTTGAATTTGGCGATTTTGTGCAGTAGACCCTCACCATCTATGGGCAAAAGTTTTTCTTTTTTGGCAGAATCCGAGATGGCCGACCAGGCATTGGCTCCCGGCCCGGCTACGATGCCCGTGCGTACATTATTGGAAGGGTTACCGTTGCCTGTGTCACCGCAGGTCATCAGCCAATAGCCATTGGCAAAGCGAGCTACAAATTGATTGGGAGATCCTACAATGGTTGCACCTTGCTGATATGGGTCGGCATCACCGATGGCAAAAGCCCCGTTTTTTCCGTTAGTGTTTACCCTACTACCCATGGCAGTAGAACCAGCCCCACTGGCAACAACACTGGTTCCTATGGCAATGGCACTACTGGCGCTAGCGGTAGTAGTATTTCCTATGGCAGTAGAAAAGCTACCACTAGCGGTAGTAGAAATTCCCATGGCGGTCGATGAATTACCGCTAGCAATGGCATTATTTCCCATGGCGGTAGCCGAATTACCACTAGCTACGGTAAAATTCCCCATCGCCGTTGCATAATTGCTATTGGCGGTACTTAAAACACCCATGGCCGTAGAGCCAAAACCGCTGGCAGTGTTAGTTGCCCCAAGAGCCGTAGAAAAGCTTCCAGTAGCAGACGTATTGTACCCAGAGGCGAATGAAAACAACCCTATATTCGCGGCATCCCAAAAATTACTTCCCTCTGATTCTACTGTCCCTACCCGAAAAGCCGAGCGGGCAGGAATCCACATCAACCGTGTGCCCGCGCCGCTCACTGGCGCAGTGGGGGGATGGGTAGTGTTAGTACTTGAGCTGGTCAGCCCCGTAGGATTGGCCGACCAAAACCCACCCGTATTCACATTCTGGATTTCATTGCCACCTGCGCCTGCCAACTGCCAATAATTGCTTACACCCCCTCCTACCGCGAGGCTTACCCATGTTCCCCCTTGCCTATACCAGTAACTTTGGGTGTTGGTATCGTAGACCAACATGCCGTTTTGTGGAGATACAAGAGCCGTGCGCTGGGCGGTGGTCATTTGCGGCAAAATGATGCCCGGCAAGATACTGGTAGACTGCCCTAAGGCCGTAAAAAGTATTGAAAATGTAATGAAATAGGTTAAAATGAGTGTTTTTTTCATGAACAAGTAAAGTTTAGGGTAAAAAAACGAACGCTGCATTAATAAATTCTAACTCCAATATAAATATCAATGCCTTTAGAAGCGGTGCTGTTTTCTACTTTTTTTGTAAAATATTATTCAACGGCAAAACGATACCCAATGCCCTGACTTGTAAGCCATCCCAGAAAATACGCCTATTTTTGAAGCGCATTTATATCTTGAATTTAAGTGCCGAATCTTCATAAAGTTTTATTTATTCCTACTTTTGTTGAATTTTGAATAAAATTCAACCCGTATTTGAAGTGGTAAACTCCTCACTCACTGACGAAACCCTCTGGCAGCGCCTCAAAGCAGGCGATGAATTGGCTTTCTCTGCCCTGTTTGAGCGGTACTATCGTTCGCTGATCAACTACGGAAATTCGTTGAGTTCTTACCCCGAACGGGTGCAGGATTGCGTTCAGGATGTGTTTGTAAACCTTTGGCTTTATCGCAACACTCTGAGCGACAACGTAGTAGTCAAAGCCTACCTCCTCTCAAGCGTCAGGAAGCGTATAGCGCGTTTGCACGAGCGTGATACTATTTTTAGACAAACCGCGCCCTTGGATGCTGTGCAATTTTCGTTGGATTTTTCCATCGAAGACCAACTCATTGCCGACGAAGAAACCTCAGCCCAGGTTTCGCAACTCAACCGCCTGATAAACGCCTTGCCTCCTCGGCAAAAAGAAGCGCTCTATCTGCGTTATCATCAAGGACTAACGATTGAGCAAATCGGTGAGATGCTCGACATCAATCACCAGTCGGTTTCCAATCTTCTGCACCGCTGCATCCAACACCTCCGCAAAGAATGGAAGGGTGATTTAACCCTCCTTTTTATGCTCTTTTCGAGAATACTTTAAATTTTTCAAAAAAAAGTACCACGTTAGTGAGTATCGGCCCCAAAGCCTGTCCTCTCTGCATTTGAAACACTATTTCAGATGCAGCAGCGCAACCATTATAAAAAGATTGAAGATTTTTTGGCCGATGAATCGTTCCAAAAATGGGTTCGGGAAGGAAAAGAACGTGAACATTGGGAAGAATGGACGGTAGAAAACCCCCAACGGGCCAAACTTGTGGCCGAAGCTCGGTTGTGGGTATTGGCCACCCGAGTGCCTGAGCCAACTCTTTCTTCGTCCGAAGTTGCCGCTGCGTTACAGGCATCCCGTGACAAAATAAAATCCATTGAAAAGGAAACTACCGTGCCTTCGATTCCGCTTTGGCGTCGTGCTGGGTGGCGCAGTATCGCGGCGGTTTTGGTGCTGGGACTTGCGTTGGGATGGTTGTTTAAGCGCCAAACATTGACGCAGAATACACTTACTTATACCGAACTTATCAACCAAGATAGCCAAGGACTGATTGAACAGGCCAACAACACCCATAAACCACAGTTGATTACCCTTTCTGACGGCAGCTCGGTACTGCTTCAGCCCAAAAGCAAGCTCAGCTATCCAAAAAGCTTTGAAGGCGACGAACGCAAAGTGTATTTGTCGGGCGAAGGCTTTTTTGAAATTAGCAAAAATCCGAAGAAACCCTTTTTCGTTTTTGCCAACGAGATTGTCACCAAGGTTATCGGGACGAGTTTTCGCGTGAAAGCTTACACCGACCAACCCAACGTGGAAATAGTAGTACGGACGGGAAAAGTAAACGTAAGCTCCAACCAAGCCATCTCGCAGTTGAATAACGAAACGGTGCAGTTGTTGCCCAATCAGGGAGTTCGATTTGCCCGGAAAACACTTATTTTCGAGAAAATAACGGATTTAACCCGCGAAAAACCTGATGCACAATCAGTTACTGCCATCGAACAACTGAGTTTTGAATTTTCGGACGTACCCGTTGCCCAAATCCTGAAAACCATTGAACAGGCGTATTTGGTGGAGATTGACTACCCGCAGGAGAAATTGAAAGACTGCTATCTTACGACTTCCCTCAGCGACCAACCCCTGCCCGAAAAACTCAAGATTATTTGCGAGAGTTTGGGCAACACGACCCGTTATGAAATGAACGGCAACCGAATCACTATTTTATCAGAAGGATGTAACTAACCCCGACATTTGCTGCCTATGACCTAACAATACCCCTGCTTACCCACAAAAAAGCGTCGAAATGCTGCTACATTTTCGACGCCCGATGCTTCCCCTAACGTGTTCCGTTGACATGCCCTCTGCTAAGGGCACGGGGAGGATTTTGCCAATACCTCCGTAAAAAGTATTAACTTAAAACAAGTCAAAAGTATGAAAAAAACATTGACCAACAAACGATTACTATATCGAATTGTGCAAACGTCACTCCTACAACTCACCTTGGCCATCGTGTTTTCGAGCATTGCAATGGCCACCCCAGTAAAGGGTCAAAGTATGCTTGACCGAAAGGTAAGTGTGAATGTTTCGGATATAGCTTTGGAAAAAGTACTACTCCAACTCGAAAAGGAGGCACAGGTGAAATTTTCCTTCAACTCAAGAGCCTTACAACTCGACCGCCCCGTAACTATCAACGCCTCCAACGAACCATTGTCGAGCGTACTAACCCGTCTTCTAAAACCCCTAAAAATCAAACACATACAGGTCAGCAATCGCATTGTCTTACGAAAAGACAACGCCTCCACAACGGGGCTTTGGGAAAATGACCTGCCCACCAAATCGTTGGAATATCAACTGACCGAATCAATCGTGACGGGAACTGTAACCGACGAAAACGGGCAGGGATTGCCGGGCGTCAGCGTGCTCATCAAAGGCACCCAACGCGGTACAACCACCGACGCCGTCGGAAAGTACAAACTGGCGCTGTCGGACAACAATGAGGTACTGGTTTTTTCATTTGTGGGCTACCTTTCTCAAGAAATAAAAATCGGTAGCCAAACAACGCTCAATGTGTCTCTAAAACTCGACACCAAAGCCCTCGAAGAAGTGGTGGTCGTGGGATACGGCGTTCAGCGAAAAAAAGACCTGACTGGAGCGGTCTCGACCATCAACAGTGAGATGTTTAAAGAGCGCAAAGAAACCCAAGTGGCACAAGCTCTACAAGGGGCCATGTCTGGCGTGACGGTGACCCGCAACGGGGCCAACGGCGCCATGGGAGGCGCAACCATAAGAATAAGAGGAGTTACTACAATCGGCGATTCAAACCCATTGGTCATCGTGGATGGTGTGCCAGTGAGCGATGTAAATCAGGTCAACCCCAACGACATCGAAAACCTATCGGTGCTGAAAGATGCGGCGTCGGCTTCTATCTATGGCTCACGTGCGGCTTCGGGGGTGATTTTGATTACGACCAAAAGAGCCAAAACCGACCAAGCGTCTATTCAGTACAGCTACGAAAATGGATTTGACACGCCTACGCAGTTGCCCGATTATATGCGTTCGCAGCGTTATATGGAGCTTGTCAACGAACTCCGCTGGAACGATGCTGGCAACGGTGCCAACCGCTTTCCTACTTTTAGCCAAGATTTATTGACGGATTATAACCAAAAACACCTTTCTGACCCCGACAGATACCCCGATACGGATTGGATGGCTCTGACCCTCAATAAGATAGCCCCACGAGAAGCCCACAGTATCAGTGTCATTGGCGGGTCTAAATTTGTTAAGTCCAATGCCTCAGTACGTTATGAGAAAGTAGGCGGTTTTTACGACAACAAAAATTATAATCGGATTTTTGTTCGGTCAAACAACGATTTTACCATCAATAAACTGATTGGCGGAACGGTCGATTTTAACTTCAAAAGAACCAATGCCTTAGACCCTACGGCCAGTGACCCGTTGTATCGTACTCGGATTTCTTCGCCTATTTATCCCGCAATCTGGGCCGATGGCCGCATTGCCGACGGAAAAGCGGGCGAAAACGTGTATGCCAAGGTTAAATACGGCGGCACCGATCGCAACACTTACAATCAAGTTGGGGGGAGATTGGCGCTTGACCTCAAACCCATTGAGGGCTTGAAGTTATCGGGAATCATCGCACCGATATTTGACTTTAACAACCAAAAACGATTCAACAAAAAGGTAGATATTTATGCCGCCAACGACCCCAACCAATACGTGGTTTCGTTGATAGGTGGCGGTCTTACCACGCGCTTGGATGAAAACCGTACCACCAATTACAGCATCACCACGCAGCTTTTGGCCAACTACCTCAAAACCGTTGGTAATCATGATTTTACGGCATTGGCTGGCTACGAAAATTACTACTTCAAAGGCGAGTCAATGGGCGCTTCTCGTGACCAGTACCTTTTTGATAACTACCCTTATCTGAACCAAGGCCCAGCCGCCTTCCGAGACAATTTCGGAACGGCTTTTGAAACGGCCTACCGTTCTTATTTCGGGCGTCTGACGTATAGCTATAAAGACAAATATCTGATTCAGGCCAACGTGCGTCGCGATGGTTCCTCGCGCTTCAACGCCAATTACCGCTGGGGTACATTTCCTTCGATTTCGGCGGGTTGGGTAATCAGCGAAGAAGATTTTTTCAAAAGACAGAACCTGGTTTCTTTCCTCAAACTTCGTGCTTCGTGGGGAACGCTTGGCAATGAGCGCATCGGCAACTATCCGTCGGTCGGAATCATGAGTTTTAGTAATGCCTTATTTTATCAAAACAATCTCGTAACAGCGCAGCAAACCGCCGCCCAAGTGCAGTATGCCATTCAGGATATTTCTTGGGAAAAAACGGCATCGACGGATTTGGGACTTGACGCCTATTTCTTAAAAAATCGCCTGCGCCTCACCGCCGATGTGTATTACAAAGAAACAAAAGACATGCTGCTGGCATTGCAGATTCCGATTTTTGTGGGCTTCGAAAACCCCAACCAAAACACGGGTGTGATGACCACCAAAGGCATCGACCTTGACTTGGGCTGGACCGACAATATCGGCAAGTTGAGATATTCAGCCTCGTTTAATCTCTCTCAATTTCAGTCGGTTATGGGCGACTTGGGCGGTACGGAGTTTATCGGCGACCGAATCAAGAGAAAAGGCAGTCAGTTTGACGAATGGTACGGATACCGCTCGGAAGGGATTTACCAAACCCAAGAAGATGTCAACAACTCCCCCAAACTCAATACCAACGTAAAAGTGGGCGACATGAAATACACCGACATCAGCGGCCCTAACGGCGTACCCGACGGGAGAATCTCCCCCGAATACGACCGCGTGCTGCTCGGTAGCTCGCAGCCCCAATGGATGTATGGCGGCAACTTCAAGTTGGATTACAACGGTTTTGATTTAGGCGTTACTTTTCAAGGCATTGGTTATCAGAACACTTCACTCTTATCTTATACCGACTACAATGCCGAAAACTGGGGTGTATTTCCTGTCTATATGGATGGTAGCACTTGGAGTATGAACAATACCGCTGAGCAAAATTTGGCCGCCAAATACCCAAGATTTACCGAAACCAACAAAGGGCTGAACCGCGCATTATCCGATTTTTGGTTGTTTAACGGCGGGTATTTTCGTTTGAAAAACATCACGTTTGGCTACACGATTCCCCAGAATATTTCTCGAAAAATCATGTCAAACAACATCCGTTTTTACATCAATGCCACCGATGTTTTCTCACTCAACAAATATCCTAAAGGCTGGGACCCCGAAGGAATGGGTATTGTTTCGACGGTTTTGGGAGGTTTTACGATTGGTTTTTAATATAATTCTCTGACTCACAATGAAAAATAAGATATACAGCACAGCACTAAGCTTACTATTGTTGGCTTCCTGCCAAAATTCACTGGACCTCTATCCACTTGCCGAGCCGTCGGCCGAAAAGTGGTATTCCAACGAAACCGAGATTCAGTTGGCACTCAACGACCTCTATCGCATTGATTTTTGGCAATGGGATGAAGACGGAATGAGCATCAATTATCTTTCTGATGATGGCTTTTATCGCCAAACCCTTACGCCCATCAAATCAGGAACGGTGACGAGTCAATGGGCGTTTTCGACCACCCTTTGGCGCAATTCTTACAAGGCCATTGCGCGTGCCAACAGAGCCATTGTGGCGCTAAATAGCGCGGAAACGAAAGCCAAAGTAAACCAAGCCAAATTAGACATTTACTTGGCCGAGGCGCGTTTCCACCGCGCATCGCAGTATGCCAAGCTGGTCAATAAATTTGGCGATGTAGTTTATAGCGACGATGTTATCAGTATCGAAGATGCTTACACCAAAGGCCGTACCGACAAAAAAACGGTCATCACAAAAATCTACGAAGATTTCGATTTTGCCATTGCAAACTTACCGACGAGTTATGCCGCGTCGGCCGTGAAGCGCGCCACCAAAGGCGTTGCCATGGCCCTAAAAGCACGCTTTGCCCTCTACGAAAAAGACTACAAAGTAGCCAGTGACGCCGCCAAAGCCTGCATGGACTTAAACCAGTACACGCTGCACTCCGACTACGGCAATCTGTTTTTGCAAAGCACCAAAAACGCAAAAGAGATTATCTTCTCGATTCCGCGTTCGTTGGAGTTGAAAGTGAGCACAGGCCCTACCTCCGACATCATCAGTCGGAATTCGGGAGGCTTTGCGGCGGCCAATCCTACTTGGGATTTGTTTTGCTCCTATCTCTGTACCGACGGAAAAACCATTGATAAGTCGCCACTCTATGACCCACGTAACCCCTTCAAAAATCGCGACCCGCGTTGCACCGCTACCATCGTGGAGTTTGGACAGCCGCATTTAGGCTTTATTTATGACCCGCACCCCAACGCCCTGCAAGTAACGCGTATCAGCACCAACACCAAAGTCACCAACAACGACAACCGCGCCAACGCGCAGTTTGCGTCTTTCAATGGGTTGATTTGGAAAAAAGGCGTCGACGATTCGTGGCTGCTCAATGGTCGTTTGATTGAGCCTGAGCAGATTATCGTACGTTATGCCGATGTATTGTTGATGTATGCCGAAGCTAAGATTGAACAAAATCAAATTGACAAATCGGTACTCGACGCCATCAATTCAGTGCGGGCAAGGGCTTACAAAGCCGCGCTTTCGGCTACCACTGCTTACCCCGCCATCACCACTACCAACCAAGCCGAGCTACGTCGCGAATTGCGCATGGAGCGCCGCATGGAATTGGCTTTTGAAGGGCTTCGCTACATGGACATTGTACGTTGGGGCATTGCGGGCAAAGTGCTCAACCGACCCATTTATGGAATGCTCGACCCCGTTGATTTACGGTCTAAAGTAGTGAATCAAAATCTGTGGTTTTTTCCTGGTACGCCTACGATTGACCAAGACGGAATCCCCGACTTTAGCGAAATGGCAAAAACGGGTCTCATCAAAAATCTAGTGCCCACGGCTTGGAACGACCGCCAATATTTGTGGCCAATTCCCACCTCAGAAATCCAAATCAATCCCAATATGAAGCAAAACGACGGATATTAGGCTCATTATTTACCGTCAATATTCGTAAGTTAAAACCCAACATTTAACTAAATAAGGAATTCAAAGTTCACAATGAAGACATATAAAACCGCCTTTATTTGGGCAGGAATAGCAATGGGGCTAGTGCTGATTTGCTCACCCACCCACGCCCAACCCAAGCCCTCCTACCCCCAATTTAGTGGGATTTACCCCCACCTCGCCTATTACAATAACGAAGGTGAGTGCGGAACGGGTGCAGTAGTGCCTTGGGCTGACCGCCTTTGGGTGATTACCTACGGGCCACATTTACCCTTTGGTTCATCGGATAAACTCTACGAAATCACGCCCAGCTTGCAGCGAACCATTCGGCCCGAAAGTACGGGGGGAACGCCCGCCAACCGCATGATTCACAAAGAAAGCAATCAATTGTTTATCGGCCCCTACGCCATCAACGCCCAACGCAACGTGCGTACCATTCCGTACACGCAAGCACCCGGTCGCTACACGGGTTTGGCGCGTGGACTGACCGACCCGCAAAGCAAAATCCTGATAGCTACCATGGAAGAAGGATTTTACGAAATGGACGTAAATACCCTAAAAACCAAACTATTGTACCAAGATGGGAATGTCAAAGAAAAGAAGGAAAACGACGTAGCCAACAACCACAGTGGCATGCTTCTGCCCGGTGCACACGGCAAAGGCGTTTATTCTGGACAGGGCGTAATGGTGTATTCCAACAACGGCGAATCAGGCCCGCAGGCGCTGAAGCAATTTGACATTGAAGCGGGAGTTTTGGCCGAATGGAACGGCAAAGACTGGAAGGTAGTTCGCCGTAATCAGTTTGTGGAAGTAACAGGTCCGGGCGGAATTTATGGCAACAAAAACCCCGATACCGACCCGATTTGGGCTACGGGTTGGGACCATAAATCAGTTTTATTGGGCGTGCGTGATGGTGGAAAATGGTCTTTTTTCCGTCTACCCAAAACCAGCCATAGCTACGACGGCGCCCACGGCTGGAACACCGAATGGCCCCGCATCCGCGACATCGGCACTGCCGACAAACCCGATTATCTGATGACCATGCACGGAATGTTTTGGCGTTTCCCTCAAACATTTACGTCCAAAAATACCGCTGGCATTCGTCCGCGCTCGGCTTACTTAAAAGTCATTGGTGACTACGCTCGTTGGAATAACCAACTGGTTTTTGGTTGCGACGACTCAGCCCAAAAAGAGTTTTTGAACAAACGCAAAACCAAAGGAAACATCGAAGGCCCCGGACAATCCAACTCCAATCTTTGGTTTACTTCGTTCAATACCCCTGACGAATTAGGCCCCAACACCGCGCAGGGAGCCGTTTGGCTGGCCGAAAAAATTGAGGCCAATGCCGTGTCAGAACCTTTCTTATTTGCGGGATGGAACAAACGCATGGCTTGGATTCATAACGCAGGTAATCAGAGCGTTAGCTTTAGTTTTGAAACAGACATAGATGGAAAAGGAAACTGGAAGTCGTTGCGTGCGGTAGAAGCGGGAGCAGGTCAGAGCGTTGCCGTGACTTTTAACGCCAATGAAACAGGGGAATGGATTCGGGTAAAGAGCAACCGCGCCACCACCGCAACCGTCAATTTTAATTACAGCGATGCCTCCCGGTTTCAGCCAACAGCCGACAAAATGTTTACTGGATTAACCAACATCGGTTCTTCAAATTACTCGGGAGGACTTATGTACGGCTTGGGTGACAATCGCCGCGCGATGGGGCTTTTGGCAGGGCAATTCTCCAACGGAAAATTCACCGAAAACGGCTATTACGAATTGGACAGCGCCATGAATTTGGTTAAAAAAGAAGACCCAAAAACGGCGCAGTTTATCCGCGATAAGTTTGCCATTCCTAAAGACGTAATATCGGTGGATGAAGCCTCGGTGCTTATCATTGACGACAGCGGCCGCAGATGGAGATTGCCCAAAGGCAATGAAGCATTTACCAACAAAACCAACAGTGCCTCGCTCAGAATTTGCCGGGAAGTAGCCACCGAGCGCGATTTATTGAACGCCCACGGGACATTCTACGAACTCCCCGCCGAAAATGCCGATGGTTTTGCTAAAATCAGACCCGTAGCATCTCACTCGCTCAGCGTGCACGATTATGCATCGTACCGTGGCTTATTGGTTATGACAGGCCTCGACAACCAAACGGCTGCCAATGAGCATATTATCGCCTCAAACGACGGAAAAGCCAAAGTATGGGCGGGCACCATCGACGACCTTTGGAAGTTAGGAAAACCCACTGGTCAAGGCGGCCCGTGGAAAAATAGTCAAGTAACCGCTGGTACTCCTTCAGATGCGTATTTGATTGGGTTTTATGACAAAAAAAGCCTCAAACTTTCGCACAACGCAAATCAGGCCGTTACGTTCAGCATTCAAGCAGAAGCCATCGGCCACGGCCCTTGGATGAATTTTAAACAAGTGACCGTAAAACCAGGCGAAACCTTTGAGTACACTTTCCCAGATGCATTTCAAGCCCGGTGGGTACGTTTTACGGCCGACAAAAATTGTGAGGCAACAGCTTGGTTGACATATCAATAGTTGAAGTTTTTGTAAAAAAAGATAGGTAATGAACAGCATCAATCCCCAGCGGGCTTCCGTTGGGGATTTGTTTTTTAAGGCTTTGACCCGTGTCTTACAACCACCCACCATAGCAAATTGCCTCTTATTGGAGCTTTTTACATTTTTCTAAAAAAATATTTCAGAATGAAGGGTATTTTTTTACAACCCCTGTACCTGTACTTATAACTGATTTGTGACTTGTTTTAGAATAAATGGTAATATGCCAAGCAGATAACGAAGTGTTTGCCAAAAATATGAAGAGAAGCCCCCAAAACAACACCGACGAAACAACCCTTTGGATTGCTTTTAAGAAGGGCGACGTGCGGGCGTTTGAGCAGTTGTATAACCGTTATTTTGAGGTACTGGCCAACTACGGCTATCGGTACTGCAACGACAAACAACAACTCGAAGACGCCATTCAGGACGTTTTTGTGGATTTATGGCGACGACGACAGCACCTTGCCGACGTAGAAAGTGTAAAGTTTTACTTGTTTCGGGCATTGCGCCATCAGGTAATCCGAAATACCCGAAACGACCTGCTCGAAACCTCTGAAGATATCAACGATTTTCTTGATTTTTTGGTGGCGTTTTCGTCGGAACAACAATCTATTGAACAAGAAACCCATATTACCCAAACGCAGGCCGTTGCCAAAGCCATTGCCCAGCTAAGCCAACGCCAGCAGGAAGCCATCAATCTGCGTTTTTATCACGGTATGAGCCTCGACGAAATGACCCAACTCATGAGCCTCAGCAAGCAGTCGGTCAGCAATTTGCTTTTTAAGGCATATAGCGTGTTACGCCTCACTATCAAAGGCATACACCCAATTTTGCTGCTACTTTTACAAATATCCCACCTTATTAATTAACCACCTTTTTAGTTTTCGATACCATGAATTACGACCATTTTCAACGTAATGATTTCTTGCACAACGACTCGTTTGTGCGGTGGGTGTTGTTTCAAGAAGAAGACTCTTTTTGGCAGGCATTTATAAAGAAACACCCTGCTAAAGCCGACGAAATAGCACAGGCCCAACAACTGATTTTGGCCGTAAAAAAGGCCGAAGGACAAAATACCCCCACCCTCAATCAAAAAGCAGTTTGGGCCAACATTGAAGACATCATTTCCGAAGGAGATGAAATAGAAGCACCAACTGGATTGGTACGTCGCTTTTGGCAAACAACGGCCGGGCCAGTACGCCGAAGCGGGCATTCAGCTTTCAAGTGGGCGGCAAGTTTGGTGTTTTTAGCAGGAGTAGCTTGGCTTTGGACCACAAGGCAACCCGACCACCAAGTCAGTTATCAAGATTTAATAGCCGTTGTTGAAGAAAAAAGCCCCCGTCAGGAAGTGGCAAACGATGGCCCAACCACCAAAAAAATACGCCTCGAAGACGGCACAATGGTACATTTGGAAAAGGGAAGCCGTCTGAGTTTTCCTGTACATTTTGAAACCAACCGCCGCGAAGTGGTACTGAGCGGAGAAGCGTTTTTTGAAGTAGCCGAAAACCCTGCCAAGCCCTTTTATGTCTATGCCAACGAATTGACTACCAAAGTATTGGGAACAAGCTTTAGGGTATCAGCTCTCGAAAATGGCAAGCAAGTAACGGTAAAAGTACAGACGGGCAGGGTATCGGTATTTAAACAAAATCGCGTCGACATTGCCGACCCCGAAACCAAAGGATTGCTCTTGCTGCCCAATCAGCAGGCTATTTTTAACCGAACTAACGAAGTACTAAACCGAAGTTTGGTAGAGGTTCCCGTACCCATTGTCTCACAAAGCCCCTTCGTAAAAAGGCAATTTGACGAAGTAAAAGTAGCGGAGGTATTTGAGGAATTGGAAAAGTTGTTTGGCGTTGAAATCCGCTACAACGAAGATGCGCTTTCAGGCTGTATTTTGACCACTACCATCAGCGATGATTCTCTATACGACCAGCTCGAAGTAATTTGTCAGACTATCGGTGCGGCTTACAAAGAGATTGATGCCCAGATTATTATCGAATCGAAAGGATGCAAGTAAATCATTTGTCGTTAAACCCAACAAATATGTAAACCCAAAATCCCTTAACTCCCCCAAACAAAAAAAAGAGGAAAGATGCTGTCACATCTTTCCCTTGTTGAATCCGCAGGTGTGTACGAAGCACCGCGTTTTCGTGTCTTGCCTTTTCCAAAACAAAAACAATCAAATCTATGTCAAATTTCTTTACCAGAAAAGAGATTTTCTACCTTATGAAAATCACCCTCACCCCGTTGCTGCTCGTTTGTCTGCTGACTACCCTCAGTTTTGCGGAGAATACCTTTGGCCAAGAACGGCTTCAGGAAAAAATTACGCTCAATTTGAAAAATACAGACCTCAAATCTGTGCTCAAAAGCATTGAGCGAAAATCGAACGTTGTTTTTTCTTACCAAAAAGGAGTACTCGCCAACGACGAAAAGCTGACCATTGACATCAAAGACGAAACCTTAGAGTCGGTATTGCAGCGTATTCTCACCCCGCGACAAATCAGCTACCAAGTCATCAAAGCCAACAAGATTGTTTTGATGCGACGTATTTTGGGCAACCTACCCGAAGAAGCCGAACCCAAGCCCGTTCCAACTACCCTCGACCCTAAATTAGACCAAACCGTTACGGGAACCGTAACTGATGAAAGCGGGGGAGGATTGCCTGGCGTGAGTATTTTGGTGAAAGGAACTCAAAAAGGCACAACGACCGATGCCAGTGGAAAATACAAAATAGACGTGCCTGACGAAAAAGCGATTTTGGTATTTTCGTTTGTAGGGTATCTTTCGCAAGAACTGGTTGTTGGCAACAAAGTTCAAATGAATGTTTCACTACTTACAGATACCAAAGCCTTACAAGAAGTAGTGGTGGTGGGATATGGTACCCAGAAAAAAAGTGATTTGACGGGCTCTGTAGCATCAATCAGTGAGAAAGATTTCACACAGGGAGTTAATAACTCAGCTTTACAATTGCTCAATGGAAGGGCAGCTGGCGTGCAAATCAGCCAAAGTAGTTCAGCACCTGGTGGGGCAATAAGTATTCGTATCAGGGGGGCGGGTTCAATCAACAGTAGCAATGATGCACTCATTGTAATTGATGGTTTACCAGGGGCTACAGCTTCTTCGATTAGCCCCGAAGATATAGAATCTATCCAGGTCTTGAAAGATGCTTCCGCTGCTGCTATTTACGGTTCAAGAGCTGCCAACGGGGTGGTTCTTATCACTACCAAGAAAGGGAAAAGTGACGCTCCTACCATGAATTATAGTACCTATTTTGGTGTACAAAGTGTAGCTAAAAAAATGGATTTGTTGAGTACCCAGCAGTACATGAAGGTATTAAACGATATTTCGTTAGAATCAGGTAGTGCACCCAAATTCACACAAGACCAAATCACTGCCATTGGCCAAGGTACTGATTGGCAGGATGCCATCTTCAGAAATGCACTTGCTCAGAATCATCAGCTCTCCTTTTCTGGGGGCTCCGAAAAATCAAGGTATTATATTGGCCTCAACTATTTAAATCAAGATGGTGTGGTAATAGGCTCTAACTTAAAAAAATACAACATCCGTTTGAACTATGAACTCAATCCCATCAAAAACCTAAAGCTTGGTTTAAATATTAATACAAACAGGGCCATAACACAAACGATTCTGACAACCAATTCGGGGAATGAAAACGCGGGGCCTATCAATGCTGCATTACAGTTTGATCCTACCATATCGGCAGAAATAAATGAAAACGGACAATACTCGTTTAATCCACTCATCTCTTTGGAGAATCCTTTAGCACTACTCTATGGTACAAACCAACGAGAGGCTGACAATCGTACTTTTGGGGTCTTATCTGCCGATTATACCCTTTTAAAAGGCTGGACTGCCACCTTGCGGTTTGGGGGAGATATCCAAAATACAAGAAATGATAATTACACAAGCCGATTAACACAAAAAGGGTTATCATCAGGAGGTATTGGGAGCGTGTCGTCAGGCGAAAACCTACATTGGCTTGGAGAGTTTTATACCACCTACAATAAAGTAATTGCCCAAAATCACCAATTATCGGTGGTTCTCGGAGCCACTCTCGAAAAATTTAATTCACTCTCACTTGGGGCATCTTCGAGGGGCTTTTTGTCGGATGCAACCCTCACCGACCTTCTACAAAGCGGAGATGGCGACAAAGGAGACAATATCAGTAGCGGCCATTCCGTCAATAAACTTAACTCCTATCTCGGAAGGTTTAACTACACATTCAAGGATAAGTACTTACTCACAGCTTCTATCAGAACAGATGGTACTTCCCGGTTCTCTCAACAACAAAAATATGCTATTTTTCCGTCGCTGGCTGTAGGATGGCGGATTTCTGAAGAGCCTTTTATGAAGGCAGTCAATGTTTTTAATGAGCTAAAACTCAGAGCAAGCTATGGCCAAAGTGGTAATCAAGCCATCGGAAATTTTGAAACTTTGCAGACTTTTATTGCAGGTGGTAGAGCCGTATTTGGCGATGGTTTAGTACAAGGTGTAGAACCCGCTAGAATTCCTAATCCTGATTTAAGATGGGAAACAACCGAAGAAATAGACCTGGGATTGGATTTTAGTGTACTAAACGGACGTATCAGTGGCTCACTTGAATATTACCGCAAAACAACCCGTGACCAATTGTTTAACAAGCCGCTACCAAATATCTCTGGCTTTGGAAGTATTCGAGTGAATTTCGGGAAAGTGCTCAACAAAGGCGTTGACTTGACACTTCAAACCAACAACTTGGTCAATAAATTTAAGTGGAGTACTACCTTTACTTTGTCAACCCTTAAAAATGAAGTCAAAGAGCTACCCGATTACATTCCACAAATTATTACGGGAGGGGTAGGTTTCACGGCCAACTATGCCATTGTAAAAGTAGGCTATCCCATGAGGGCTTACTATGGATATGAAACAAATGGCATATTCCAAAATACTGGGGAAATTACTGGCTCTGCCCAACCCAATGCCAAGCCAGGTCACCCAAGGTTTGTAGACCAAAACAACGATGGCAAAATAGACCCCAATGATCGAACCATTCTTGGCAGTCCGTTTCCTAATATCACGGCAGGTTTTAGCAATAACTTTTCATTCAAAGGATTTAATCTTAACGTATTAATGACGGCGGTGGATGGCATTAAAACAATGGATAACAATATTGTTGAATCACTCTACCCTGTCAATTTTGAACGTAATCGTATTGCGGTTCATTACCTTGACAGATGGACTCCAAGCAACCCTACCGCCCAATATCCTTCGGGCGTCAATCCAAGTTCCTACGGGGGGGCATTGGCCGTAAATAGTCTTACCGTGACTGATGCTTCTTTTGTACGAATGAAAAACATCACCCTTTCGTACGATTTTTCTTTGCCCAAAAAGAAATTTTTGCGTTCATTATCCGTCTATGTTGCTGCCGACAACCTATTGACAATTACCGACTTTCAAGGCTTTGACCCCGATGCCAATGCCTCTGGAACAGGTATAGAAAGAGCTAGTTACAACAACTATCCTCTCAATAAAACCCTTCGATTGGGGGCAAACATTGGTTTTTGAGTACACAAACATTTAACAGAAAAAGAAAATGAAATATACATATCTTAAGTTGATAATCTTTGGCGGCCTACTGTTTGTTGGGTCAAGTTGCGATAATTTTTTGAAGGAAGAAGTATATACACAGTACGCGCCGGAAGAGTTTTTGAAAAATGAAACTGGTATCCAGAATGTATTGGTGGGTGCATATAGCCAGCTGCAAGTACAGTCCGGGGGCGGGATGCGAGAAGATCAATTTACCCTTTCAGAATTCCCGACGGATATTACACTGGAAAGCGGAGGCCAATTTGAAAAAGATGCCTTACCCTACATCAATTTTCAATGGGATGCCTCTTCTCCTTTTCTCCTTTCTATCTGGGCACGTATGTACCGCGCTATCCGAAATGCTAACGTTTTGTTGGATAATATCGACAATATTACCTCTATTTCTCCCGCAAAATTAGATCTTTACAAATCAGAAGCGAGGTTTATACGGGCGGAGGCATATACGCACTTGCACCGCTATTTTGGGGCAGTACCGCTCTTATTAACAACTAAAACAACTGACTTCCAACTAACTCGACCAAACGATACAGAATTCAATGAGTTTGTTGCAAAAGAACTCAGCGAAGCGGCCAAATTTCTGCCTGTAAAAGCAAATGCACGAGGCAAAGCAGATAAAGGTACGGCACTGGCTGTTTTGTGTAAATTTTACTTGAATACAAAGCAGTGGCAAAAAAGTGCAGATGCTGCCCAAGAAATCATTGCTTTAGGAAAATACCAGTTATTCCCTTCCATCGAGACCCTTTTCTCTGTTGATAATGAAAACAATAACGAATTTATCTTTGTGTATCCTTGTGTAGCACAAGCAGGTTATTCTAATACGTATATGCCCCATGCATTTCCTCCCAACTATCCAATTCAAACCAATTGGATAAATTATGGTGCACAATTCAGAACTTACACATCCTTCATTAAATCTTTTGATCCGAATGATCGGCGTTTTAAAATGATGTTGCTTGAATATACCGATACCAAAGGGGCAAAATTAAAACTCGTTGAAGATGCCAATGGAAAACCATTAGACAATGCACGGAGCTTCAAATACATTCCAGATCCCAATGCCGTATCAGAGAACAACGGAAACGACATTCCTGTCATTCGTTATGCAGATATTTTATTGAGCCGAGCCGAAGCACTCAATGAAATATCAGGCCCCAATCAAATATCTATAGATTTAATAAATCAAATCAGAAAACGAGCCAATGTTCCAAACATCACTTTAAGTAGTTTTCCCACAAAAGAAGCATTGCGGGAGCATCTTCTGAAAGAAAGGGCTTGGGAGTTTTTTACAGAAGGAAAGCGTAGAGAAGATTTAATCAGAATGGGTAGGTTTATTTCAAGTGCTTTAGAAAGAGGTAAAAACGCCAAACCTTTTCATGTGCTTTATCCTCTTCCACAAGCCGAAATAGATGCAAATCCTAATCTTAAACAAAATGACGGCTACTAAATTTTGTTTAAGATTAGAGTTCAAAAAAGGTCATTTATAGTTTAAATGACCTTTTTTGAAATGAATTAAGAAAACCAATTTCTCCAACTTACATAAAGCCTTCTTCGTATGTTTTCAAGCTTGTCAAGAATTTCCTTTTTGTGTAGTTTTTATTTCTTGGCCGTAACTACTTCCCTGTCTCAAAGTCCTACCCAGCCAAATATCATTGTCTTTTTGGTAGATGACATGGGCCTCATGGACACTTCCGTTCCTTTCCTTACTGACGCCAAAGGCAAGCCTAAAAGCCACCCTTTAAACAAATGGTATCGAACACCCAACATGGAAAGATTAGCGTCTTTGGGTACACGTTTTTCTACATTTTATGCCCAAAGTGTGTGTTCTCCCTCGCGTGCAAGTCTCATAACAGGCCAAAACGCCGCTCGCCACAAAACTACCCAATGGATAAATCCTGACGAAAACAACCGAGGTGATTTTGGGCCAAAAGACTGGAACTGGAAAGGATTCGAAAAGACAGACACAGCAACCTTACCCATGTTGCTTCAAAAACAAGGTTATGAAACCATCTATGTAGGCAAAGCGCACTTTGGTCCTTTTGGGTCTGTAGCAGAAAATCCATTGAATTTGGGGTACAATATCAATATAGGCGGCACAGCCATAGGGCATCCTGGTAGCTATTTGGGGAAAGATAATTACGCCCAAAAATTGAACAATGGAAACATAAGGCAACAAGTACCCCATTTAGAAAAATACCATCAAACCGATACTTTTTTAACGGATGCCCTAACCATCGAAGCCAAAAAGGAAATAGACAAGGCGGTAGCCAACAAAAAGCCCTTTTTCTTGCAAATGGCCCATTATGCAGTACATACCCCTTTTACTTTTGACCCCGCTTTTAAAGAACATTATGCTACGGACAAAATGAGTGAAGATGCCCAAAAGTTTGCCAGCATGGTTGAAGGAATAGATCACTCATTAGGTCAGATAATGGATGAGTTAGAAAAATTAGGAATTGCTCAAAATACCCTTATCTTATTTTTGGGTGACAACGGCTCTGATGCACCGCTTGGCCCTACGCATGAGGTTTCGAGTTCTGCACCACTTCGGGGCAAAAAAGGAACACACTACGAAGGTGGAATGCGAATCCCTTTTATTGCCGCTTGGGCCAAACCTCAATCCAACAATCAATGGCAGAAAAAAATGCCGATCAAGCAAGCCGCTGTACAACCCCAACTGGGAACAATCATGGATATTTATCCTACTATTTTAGATCTATTGAGCATAAAAAAACCAAAAGAATATCCAATAGATGGCTTCTCATTGGCTGCCAATCTGGCGGGAAAGCCTAATGTTTCAAAACCCGCAACATTCCTCATGCACTTTCCGCATGACCATCGAAGCAAATATTTTACAAGTTATCGTAATGGTGAATGGAAACTTGTCTATCATTATTTTCCTGAATTGAACCCCGCTCATACCCAATTTGAACTATTTAATCTCTCAACAGACCCTTACGAACAAAATAATCTGGCTCCAACAATGCCCAAAAAGCTCAGACAAATATTCGACCTCATGTGTAAACAACTGGAAAATGAAGGAGCTTTGTACCCAATGGATAAAAACGGGAATGTATTAAAGCCTCAATTTTCAGAATAGGCGTTATCGTGTCGCCGCATCCCTTTTTTCAGTGTTTGCGGAACTTTTGCAAGTAAAAAAACGCCACAGTCGCGCCCATCTTGCGAGCGACTGTGGCATAGCTACTTCTTCTCCAACAGCACCACATTCTCTACATGGTGCGTGCGCGAAAACATATCTACCGGATGCACTTTCATAACATAAAGTAGCGAATTGAAAACAAGATAGGCGATATTCATTACTTCGTCTGTCTTGTTTTTTTTATTGCCCTCAATGCGCTATTCTTGGGTGTTTTGGTATTATTTAAAATAAAAATAGAAATTATTTTAGGGATTTGGCGATGAAAGCGAACCTTAAACAAAATTGAACGATAGTTGACAGATGCACTACCCTCATCTAACTGATGACATATTGATTGATTTTCTGAAAAAAGATGATGCGAAAGCCTTTGAAGTAATCTATCGGAGGTATTGGCGTCAGCTCTACGGATTTGTGTATCAACAGCTGGGTTCAAAGGAGGAAGCCGAAGAAATTGTGCATGATTTGATGTTGAGCCTCTGGCAAAATCGCCAACAATCTCAAATTCAAAATCTGAAAGTATATTTCTTTATCGCAGCCCGCAATTTGACCAACAAATTCATCAAATCCCAAATCAACCTTCGCAAGTACCGCGAATACCAGATTTTACATGAGGTGTATGAGAAAATAGATACCAACGAGATTTTCAATGTCAATGAATTGTCGAAGGCTATCGAGCAAGCCTTGAAGAAAATGCCCGAAAAAACCGCCACAATTTTCAAGATGAGTAAAATAGAAGAGCTCCCTGTCAAGAAAATTGCTTCCCAAATGGATTTGACCGAAAAAGCCGTAGAATACCACATCACTAAATCTTTGAAAATGTTGCGACTATACTTGCAGGATTTTCATTCAGATAATTAAAATTTCGTCCTGATGACAAAGCATGAGTTTGATATACTCTCCGATAAATTTATGAAGGGCGATTGCTCTCCCACCGAAATCGCTTTGATGGAAAAATGGGCGAATTTGCACTTTAACCACCACGACGACAAGGCAATTTTTGAAAGCAACTCAGAACTTCAAGCAATAGATAACCGACTTTGGCAACGCATTCAGACCAATGCTATGCCCCTATCGCAATCCCAAATAAGGCCGCATTTAAAATGGATTTGGTCGGGAGTGGCTGCTGCCTGTGTTGCTTTGGCCATTGGGTATTTTGTATTCATAAACCCTACATCCCCAGGGCTTGCCAGCCAGCCTACGCACGGTATTGAGACCAAAAACATTGATAGTTCGCAACAAAAGGTGGTACTGCCCGACAGTAGTATTGTGATTCTTGCAAAAAATGCCAGCATCATTACCGACGAAAACTATAATCAACAAACCCGAACCGTGTATCTGAAAGGTGAAGCATTTTTTCAAGTGAAACGTAATGAAAAGATACCTTTTTTAGTCCAATCGGGCAATTTAGTAACCGAAGTGCTTGGTACAAGTTTTCGCATTAGCCCACAGCCTAACGGAAAAATGATTGAGGTGTCCGTAAAAACAGGGCGGGTTTCGGTCTATGCAAAAGAGCCTGAACTGTCTAAGAAATTCCACGGTGTGATATTAACGCCCAATCAAAAAGCACTCTTTGATAATGAATTAAAAACCATTCGACAAGAGATTGTGGACACCCCTCAAGTTATTGTTGCTGATATTGCTTCCGCAGACTTTCAATTTGAAGAAGCAAGCATTGAAACGGTATTGGCGCTTATACAAAAGGTATATGGAGTAGAAATTGTGGTGGCCAATCCTGTACTCAACGCTTGCGCATTCACAGGCGATTTGAACGGACTCTCCATGTATAAGCAGTTGGACTTCGTATGCGCCTCTATCAGTGCCAAATACGAAGTGCGCGGTACAACCGTCTTTATTCAAGGAAGTGGCTGCCAGTAAGTAGGTAGCTCATTCAATATTAATGAACCCCTTAACCCAGCATTTACTGCCTATGGCATAATCTAAAATGTAAACAAGCCGACACTGCGTCAACATTATCGGCTTGCTGTGTACCACGCTCAAACGTCAATTTGGGCTTTGTTCGTCAAAACAAAAAGCACACCCAGTTAAAAGATCCCTAAAACCTAAAAACTTTCACAAGTTATGTACAAAAATTTACAGATTCAAACGCAAGTTTGGACTATTATGAAAATGTCATTTCAACAGATTCTGTTTGTTATTTTCTGCTGTGGGATTTCGTCGGCCCATACGTCCAAAGCGCAAGATGTGCTAAACCAGCCACTATCTTTGGACATCAACGGAGTTGAAATAAAAAAGGTGCTTAACCTGATTGAGAAGCAAGCCAAAGTTCGATTTATTTATAGTTCAAGTGCCATCAACATTACCCAAAAGGTAAAAATAAAAGTTAGTAACCAACGCTTAGACTTAGTATTGAAAGAGTTATTGAAACCCTTAGCGGTGAGTTATGTGGTGAGCGATAACCGAATTTTGCTTAAAAAAGAAAAAGAGAGTGTGGGGGCAATCTCCCCAAACATACATGAACCCACAGAAAGAGCTGAAATAACCGACATTGCCATCACAGGGAGCGTCACCGATGAAAGCGGCTCAGGGCTGCCAGGCGTGAGTATTTTGGTGAAGGGTACGCAACGCGGCACAACGACCGACGCCAATGGTAAATATAAAGTCGACGTGGCCAATGCTGATGCTGTACTCGTGTTTTCGTTTGTGGGTTATTTGTCACAAGAAATAGTGGTAGGAAACCAAACCCAGCTAAATGTAAGCCTGAAAGTAGATAACAAAGCCCTTGAAGAAGTGGTGGTGGTGGGTTACGGTACGCAAAAAAAAGTAAACGTAATCGGCTCTGTATCACAGATTTCTTCGAAAGATATTGACAACCGCCCTGTTACGCAGGCATCTCAGGCCATCACAGGACAAATGCCAGGAGTCACTGTGATTCAAAATACAGGACGCCCAGGGGCAAGTGGGGGGCAAATTCGGGTGAGAGGAGTGGGCTCTTTTGGGGCTACGCCCGATGTACTTGTTTTGATAGATGGAATTGCAGGAACGATGAACGACATCAACCCAAATGATATCAAAACCATTTCTGTTTTAAAAGATGCTTCTTCTGCCGCAATTTACGGAGCAAGATCTGCCAATGGCGTTATTTTGATTACCACTAAAAATGGCACATCCGACAAGCTATCTGTAAGTTATGATGGCTATGTGGGTTTCAATGATGCCACTGCTTTTCCTGATTTTGTCAATTCTGCCGACTACGCCGCCATGTACAACATTGCCTCAGGAAGTCAGAGTTTTTCGCCTGCTACGATTGAAAAATATCGCAATCAAAGCGACCCAGACAATTTTCCAAATACCCGTTTTTTAGAGGAAATTTTTTCAAGGTCGGGTTTACAAACAGCGCATACTGTTACGTTGAATGGCGGAAACGATAAAAACCGCTTTTACCTGTCAGGTGGGTTTTTGAACCAGGAAGGAATTGTTGCAAAAAATAGCTTCACACGCTACAATCAGCGATTGACGATACAAAATAAGCTAAGTAATAAAATCGAGTTGAACACACGGATATTTGGCGCATTAGAAACCCGTAAAGAGCCACAAGCTACCGCCAATAAAGGAGGAGGTTTCTTAGATCAGCTCATTCAGAATGCCATTAGATACCCATCAATTTTTGTGGGACAAGCCTCCAACGGCGATTATGGTGTAGGGCCCGAAAGCGGTGGTACACCCGTCTCCTGGCTTGCCTCCGACTCCTATTTGATAAATCCTAACTCAAGATTTGGTATCAATAGTAAGTTGGATTGGAAACCCATCAATGGTCTGACCCTATCGGCGATTGGCGGGTATAATTTTTCGTTGTTTGAGCAAAGGTCTTATTTGGCTTCACAACGCTTAAATGCCAATGTGTTTCAGAATCAAGCGTATTTGAACCAATCGAGCAATAAGGTGATTTTCAAAACCATGCAATACACCGGCGAATATGCCAAAGAAATCAATAAACACAGCTTTAGTTTGTTGGCGGGTTATTCGTTTGAAGAGCAAAATGAGTCTTATTTTAATGGGTATAGACAAGATTTTCCGAGCAATGACTACACAGTGTTGGACATGGGCGGATTTACCAATCAACGTGTCGGTGGTTATGACGATGCTTGGGCGATTCAATCGCTCTTTTCGAGAGCCAAATACAGCTTCAATGAGCGCTACCTATTTGAGGCTACCATACGCAGAGACGGTTCTTCGAGATTTCCTGCAGGAAACAAATACGCTACTTTCCCGTCGGCGGCGGTGGGTTGGCGAGTTTCGGAAGAAGCTTTCATGAAACCCATTACTTGGATTACCGATATGAAATTGAAGGCTTCATGGGGCGTATTGGGTAACCAAAATATCGGAAATTACCCTTACCAACAGGTGCTAAATTCAGGCAGGAACTATCCCTTTGGTAACACTATAAGTACAGGGGCCGCTTATGCCCTCTATCGTGACCCCAACATCAAGTGGGAATCAACAGAGACCTATGACTTAGGCTTAGAGTCCAGTTTTTTCAATGGTAGCCTTAATCTGAATGTTACTTACTTTAACAGAAACACAAGAGATATTCTTTTTAGGCCTTCTTCGAGCGTGTCCACCGTATTGGGTGTAGGGATCAGTGAAACCAATACAGGAGCTGTTGAAAACACAGGCTGGGAATTTGACTTGGGATACCGAGGTAAAAAAGGGAATTGGAAGTATTTTTTCAATGGAAATTTTTCAATTATCAACAACAAGGTGTTGACTTTGGGCCTTGGAAATGTAAACCAACCCAACGGCTACGTGGGCAATGGCTCAGATTTGTTCATCGGCTTTCCCATGCAAATGTACTATGGGTATCTTTCAGACGGTGTTTTCTTAAATGCCAGTGATATTAGTGAGTGGCCAGTACAAACGGCCGTTACGCCAAGACCACAAGCAGGCGACATCAGGTACAAAGACATCAGTGGCCCCAATGGTATGCCAGATGGCAAAGTAGATCCAATCTACGACCGAGCTTACCTTGGAAGCCGTATCCCAAAATACACCTTCGGTGCTAATTTAGGACTTTCATACAGCAATTTTGACCTTTCAGTGTTTATGCAAGGGGTGGCTGGAGTCAAAGGCACGCTGACGGGCTATGCTGGCTATGCGTTTTTTAACTTGGGCAATATCCAAAAATGGCAAATGGATGGCCGATTTAATCCCGACCAACCCACAAGGTATCCAGCCTATCCGAGATTGGAAGAGGTGACAAATAGCGGCACGCCCAATACCGTAACTTCAGACTTTTGGGTCATCAATGCGGCTTACTTGAGAGTTAAAAATGTTCAACTTGGATACAACGTACCTAAGAATATCCTTGAAAAGATGAGGCTGAACAATCTAAAACTCTATGTCACAGGAGAAAATATGTTCTCTTTCAACAGCTTTAGACAAGGTTGGGATCCCGAAATCAATACGGGAGGTGACTACTATCCTATTTTAAGAACTTACACTTTTGGTATCAATTTAAAATTTTAATGATATGAACTATCTCAAACATAACCTTATCATAAAAACGTCTTACTACGGTAAAGCCATAGTACTGACACTACTGATGACCATTTCATTTTCTTGTGAAAAAGCACTGGAACAGTTTCCCAGCAATGCTTTTGCCAAAGATAATTTTTGGACTTCCGAACCCAATGCCAAAATTGCCCTAACGGGTGTGTATAGAGGCAGTATGACCTACGGTACGCAGGTAGTGCCTACAGACTGGTGGAATTATTGCGGATTGGTATTTTTAGAGTTTGCCACCGATAATCTTTACGATCGCCGTGGCGACAATTCTATGCAAAACAGGCTTACAAATGGCACTTTACTGCCCGACAACGCCATAATACTTGGCTATTGGTCAGGCTCTTACAGCCGAATTGCCATTTGCAACGACTTTTTGGAAAACATAGACAAGGTTAAAATGGAACAAGCCAAAATAGACCGCATGAAAGCGGAGGCTTTGTTCATCAGAGCTACCCAATACTTCTATTTATCTCAATATTTTGGTGCTGTTCCGTTAGTAAAGAAAACACTCACGCCCGATAAAGCCAATAATGTGGACAAAGCCCCTAAGAGTGAAGTTGTAAAATTTGTGATTGACGAATTGACGCAAGCTGCCGCCAATCTTCCTTCGTTTGGTGCGCTCAAAGCCGACGAAACGGGCAGAGCCAGCAAACAGGCCGCACTGGCGTTTTTGGGAAGAATCTATCTTGCAGAAAAGAAATTTACCGAAGCCGCTGCTGCCTATAAACAAATCATTGATTTGGGTGCCAACAAAATAGACCCCGACTATCAATCGCTCTTTACCCCCGCCAATGAAAACAGCAGTGAGAATATTTTTAGTATGCAGTATGTACCTGGCGAAACCTCCAATGCGCTCACTCAACATGCCTTCCCAGCGGTGGCTTCGGGTTGGCATATCGTCAACCCAACAGGAAGTATAGCCGATGCCTACGGTTTCGACGATGGCACCCCGCTGTCTTATGATAGTCCTAAGTTCAACTATAAAAATATGGGTGAAAACAGAGACCCACGATTTCGCTATAATCTCTTGTGGGATGGCTCAAAATTTGGCTCAAAAACGTATGTGTGTCACCCTGATTCTACCAAATCATTGGATCAACTTACCTACTCAAAACAAGCGACCAGAACGGGTTATGGCTTGCGTAAGTTTTTTGACGAAAATTTTAATGGCAGTTTGATGACAGATTACGGCGGCAATATGCCCATCATAAGATACGCCGAGGTGTTGTTAAGCTATTTAGAGGCCGAATTAGAAGCAGGGAAACCCATATCACAAGCACTTTTAGACCAAACCATCAATGCCGTACGTGGGCGCGCCTCCGTAAAGATGCCTCCAATCAAAGTAACAGATCCTAATTTGCTCCGACCTATCCTTAGAAACGAGCGCAGAATAGAATTAGCCTTTGAGGGCATTCGTCTTTGGGATATTTTCCGCTGGGATATTGGGGCGGAGGTGCTAAAGGGGGATTTTTGGGGCGCACCTTTTCCCAATTCTCAACTCTACGCCAAAACCTCAAAAAAACTTGACCCTAAGTTCAGATGGTATATCACTTCTAAGAGTTTTAGAAAAGGAATTGACGACCGCTGGCCCATTCCGCAGTCGGAGGTTAACGTCAATCCAAAGCTAAAATAAGCATTCATTGAATATATCCACATCATTTAAAGAGTTACAGCCTCCAATCATAAGGTCTCGTAACTCTTTTTTATACCTAAACAACAAGTTTCCAAATCAATAACACTTTCAATGAAATTAGATAGAAGACAATTTATACAAAATTTAGGGCTGACCTTGCCCGTCGTTTCACCCGAAATAAATCAGTTGCTAAAAGTTGATAATTCTATGCTGAAAGGGCTCGTCTTTACCAAAGACGTACAATTCAAGCAGTCGTTTTCTGACCTTACCGACAGGATTTGGATTGGAAAATCGTTTTGGAGCGTGCCAATGGAAGATTGGGAAATTAAAAACAAAAGACTGGAATTTTCGGGAGTTAGAGAAAATGCTCGACTCCAACTTTTGACGCATTTCCTTCAAAAGGAAGCCGGCGACTTCAAACTAAGTGCTGAATTAGGCCTTTTGGAAGAAAAAAAGGGCGTTGGGGCGGTAGGTTTTAGCATTGGCATCAAAGACCTAACCGACCCTATCAATGTAAAAGCGACTTGCTTTACGGGCAAAGGCATCCAAGCAGGGGTTGATTTAAACCATCAGCTCTTTATTGCCAACGAAAAGGTCGCGTTGCCCGCCTCCTTCAATTTCCAAAAATTTAGTTTGGAGATAACAGGCCATAGCGGAAATGGCAAAACTACCCTCACGCTGACTGCCGTAGATAACAAACGTCAAAAAGCAAGCCTAAACTTTGTGTTGGATAGAGAGTTAGAAGGATATGTCGCCCTTGAGAATAACATCAACCTAAAAAACGGCAGTACTTTTTGGTGGACGAAAATGGAGCTGTCGGGCTCAAAAGTAGCCTATATCCCCCACAATAGCTTTGGGCCAGTACTATGGACAATGTACACGATTTCGCGCTCAAAACTAAAAATGACGGCCCAATTGCCGCCCGTAGGCAAGAAAGACAGCCAACAGGTAGATCTACATTTGTTCAGAAATAATGCGTGGGAAAAAGTTCAGACGGCTATCATCGAAACCGATTCCTACACCGCCCATTTTGTGCTTGACAACTGGGATACGAAAAATGAGGTTTCGTACAAAGTACTTTATAAGTTGGATGGCGAACTGGCGGAATACCCTGGTACGATTAGACAAGAACCCACAGGCCGACCGTTAAAGTTTGGAGGGCTTACTTGTCAAAATCACCTTGGATTTCCGTACAGGCCATTGGTTGAAAATTTGGAAAAAATCAACCCTGATATGCTCTTTTTCTCGGGCGACCAACTCTATGAGGAAAATGGAGGCTATCCCATCAAACGTTTCCCAGAAGATAAATCTATTCTTAGCTATTTGGGGAAATGGTACATGTTTGGCTGGGCTTTTGGGAATATCATGCGCGACCGCCCCACCATCTGCACCCCCGACGACCACGATGTTTTTCAGGGGAATTTGTGGGGGGAAGCAGGTGAATTGGTCTCTTTTGAAAAATGGGAAAAAGTAAAAGATGCCCACGGCGGATTTGTACAAACGCCCAAAATGGTCAATGTGGTCAATAAAACCCAGTGTGGACATTTGCCCGACCCCTACACCAAAGACACCCTGAAATCCGGTATTACCAATTGGTTTACCAGTCTCCAATATGGCCGCGTGAGCTTTGCCATCGTGAGCGACCGCCTCTTTAAATCTGGCCCTGAGATGATTCGCAAAGGCGTTGGACGTATAGACCATGTTACGGAACGAATGAAGCAAGGCGAGTTGGAGGCCGACAGCTTGTCTTTTTTTGGGGACTTACAAATGGAATTTCTCCACAAATGGATAGAAGATTGGCAAGATGCTGATATGAAAGTGCTGTTGAGCCAAACTTTGTTCTCCAATGTAGGTACGCACCACGGCCCTCAAAAAGAGTACTTTTTTGGCGATATGGACTCTGGAGGATGGCCAAAAAAACAACGTGATGAAGTGCTAAAAGTAATACGAAAAGCCGCTGCATTTCATATCAACGGTGACCAACACGTACCTTTTTTGGTACAATACAGCATAGACGAACCCCGCGATAGCGGATGGACTTTCTGCACGCCCGCTATTTCCACAGGGTATCCAAGATGGGGCCAGCCCGATGCTGTCAATATTCCATTTACCAACAGACCTGCACATAATCTGCCAAATACGGGCTGTTATCGTGATATTTTCGGAAACGACAATTACATCTATGCCGTTGGCAACCCTGAAGATGATTTTAGCAAGGAAAAAAATCGATACTTGCTATCTCAAATGAAATCCTCTGGGTTTGGGTTGATTACTTTTGACACCCAAGCGCGAACCATCAAGATAGAAGCTTTTCGTTTTTTGGCTGATTTGGACAAAGATACCCCCGAAAACACCTTTCCCGGTTGGCCTTTCACGATCAACCAACACGACAATGACGGGCGGCGTGCCATGGGTTATTTGCCTCGCTTGAAATTTAAGCAGCCCAATCAACTGGTTAAAATCATCAACGAAGCGACCCAAGAAGTAATCCAAATAATGAGAAGCAAAGGAGATAGTTTTGTGGCTTCGGTTTTTGAAAATGGGAAATATACGATTGTGGTTGGCGAAGATACCGCACAAAAAACCCTGAAAGGAATTGAAATAAGTAGTGACCCCAAAGAAGAACTAAGCATTTCTTGATTTTTTATCCACGCTGACAAGATTCAGACACCTTGTCAGCGTTTTTTGGCGTATTCAACTTGATGAGAGCATGTTAAAAAACGTTTTATTTTCGTTAATCGCCTTCATAGGTGCATCTACTACGGGCTTCGCCCAAAAGCCCAATATCCTCTACATCGTCGCCGACGATGCGGGGCTTGATATGAGTGCTTACGGTAGAAAATGGGTCAACACACCCGCGTTTGATCGCATAGCCAAAGAAGGACTCTTGTTCAAAAACGCATACACCCCCAATGCCAAATGTGCCCCCTCGCGTGCCTGTATGCTCACCTAAAGTATCAACACATCTTTAGTGATTTCTTTCGAGAGTAAATAACCTTGATATTGATCATAGAATCGCTGTAATCCAGTAAAGAAGTCAGTCGGTCCGGGTGGCCTCTGGCTTTGATAA
>NZ_JAMZEL010000008.1:0-276162 GCF_024158025.1 Runella salmonicolor | reverse complement strand
TACGATAAAATCAGGTAAGAGGTACTCTAATAAAGGCAGAAAACTTTCCAAAACAGATAGGGTTGATTAAAACACAAACCTAAAAAAATCCAACGCTCTCCACAAATTTTGGGTTTGATCCTTGACTTTTCTGTGTGGGAGTTGAGGGATTCGAACGGCAGCGGCCGACCGTCCCCGACCCTCTGCTTGTTAGGCAGAAAATAAAAAAGCCAAGCTTGGAGCTTGACTTTTCTGTGTGGGAGTTGAGGGATTCGAACGGCAGCGGCCGACCGTCCCCGACCCTCTGCTTGTAAGGCAGAAAATAAAAAAGCCAAGCTTGCGGCTTGACTTTTCTGTGTGGGAGTTGAGGGATTCGAACCCCCGACCCTCTGCTTGTAAGGCAGATGCTCTGAACCAGCTGAGCTAAACTCCCTTCGTTTAATTGAAGGACTATGTATTTATTTTACTGTGTGGGAGTTGAGGGATTCGAACCCCCGACCCTCTGCTTGTAAGGCAGATGCTCTGAACCAGCTGAGCTAAACTCCCCTTTTAAACGCTTTTTGACTCGTTGTCCGCGTTTGGGAGTGCAAATATGGTGGCTTCAAAACACATTTCCAACTATTTTTTTTAGTTTTTTTAAGCTTATTTTCAATCTCACTGAGACTCAGTACAGTTATGAAACATAAAAAGTAAGCCCACCTTCAATTAACTACGGATTCATTCTGGTAAATGATTATTTTCGGTAAACGGTTGTGGGCGCAGCTTGGGCTGCGGCATAAATAGTTACGTCGGCAATGGTAACGTGTGCTGGTGCATTGACGGCGTACAAAATACTATCGGCAATATCTTCCGCACGCAAAGGCTCAAACCCTTCATAAACTTTAGCCGCCCGACTTTCATCCCCCTTGAATCGAACAAGCGAAAACTCTGTTTCAACCGCTCCAGGCGCGATGTTGGTTATTTTAATTCCGTGTTGGGTCAAATCAAGGCGCATGCCTTCGCTAATGGCTTCTACCGCTTTTTTGGAAGCACAGTAGACCGCTCCGTTGGCGTAGGTTTGCTTACCAGCCACCGAGCTGATATTTATAATATGACCTTTGCCTCGTTCAATCATTCCAGCAATCACCGCCTTGGATACGTACAAAAGCCCTTTTACGTTTCCGTCCATCATCGCGTCCCAATCACTAAGAGCACCGTCTTGTATCGGCGACATACCATGTGCATTACCCGCATTATTGACCAAAATATCAATAGACTGAAAATCGGCAGGAAGGGAGGCAATCGCCTTGGCTACTTCAGCACTATCACGGACGTCAAACAAGAGTGTGGTGGTTTTCACCTGCTTACCTAATGCATCTGCTAGTTCTGTTAATCGTTCCTGACGGCGACCACACAAAATCAAGTTGATACCCGCATTCGCAAAAGCGATGGCGGTGGCTTTTCCGATGCCCGAGGTGGCACCCGTAATTAGAGCTATACGTGACATGAATATAAAAAGTAGAAGTTGATAAAGGCCAAAAATGGCCACAAACCATTTAAAATACAAATAGAAGCTTCTTTTAAGGACACCTTAATCTTCAGTGGAGAGAAGCAAATCAATAAGAGCATTTAGAATATCCTTCGAAAAAGGCCGATGCAAGTAGGCAATTTTGTGTGAGGATGGGGTCGAAAGAATCATTCTTTCATTTGCATCAGCAATTAAAATAATGGGTAAGTGTGTACCTTTTGTCTCTGTAAAAAAAGCTTTTTGGGAGTAATGGCATATAATTAAATTAGGTCCTTCATTAAATTTCTGAGCTAAAACTGCTGAATCAACATCAGAAGTAAATAAAACCTCGAATCCTAATTCTTTGACCATTCCCTCAATGGTATCAATATCTTTCAGCATCTCCTTTGCTAAAAGGATTCTAGCATTCAACCTCCTCATTTTTCGGGTAAAGGGTAAAGTGGTAGCTTTTAAGTACTCTGTATCAGGCGTAAAGATAAGTCATTCTTTGGACTATTTATATGTTACTACATTTGATTATAACGTAAAGGATAATAAAAAGCCCCTATCATACAGAAGACAGGGGCTTTCAATATAAAAGCAATATACTAATATACTACCAACCTTTATTTATTGGGCTGAGGCGTATAACGCAGATAGGGCTTCACAATATTCAGCCCTTTGGTAAATTTCTTTTGGGCATCTTCGGTCGAAACCGCAGGCACAACGATTACATCTTCGCCATCTTTCCAGTCAGCGGGCGTAGCTACCTGATAGTTGGCGGTTAATTGCAGCGAATCAATTACCCGAAGTATTTCATTAAAATTACGTCCCGTTGAGGCAGGGTACGTGAGCGTCAATTTGATTTTCTTATCAGGCCCAATTACAAAGACTGAGCGTACAGTAGCCTTTTCACTGGCATTAGGGTGAATCATATCATACAACGTTGCCACATTGCGGTCGCTGTCGGCTATGATTGGAAAGTTTACAACGGTGGAGTTTACTTCGTTGATATCGGGTACCCAACGATTATGAGATTCCAAATCATCCACACTTACCGCTATAACTTTAACATTGCGCTTTTCGAATTCTCCTTTCAGAAGAGCCGTTCTGCCTAATTCTGTGGTACAAACGGGCGTAAAATCTGCAGGGTGCGAAAAAAGAAGCCCCCAAGAATCACCAAGCCATTGGTGAAAACTAACGTGACCTTGTGTTGTGTCTGCTTCAAAATCTGGAGCTACATCGCCTAATCTTAGTGACATATTCTTGAATGATTTTTGGTTGAACAATTGTTTTTACTTAATCTCTATGGATTTGATATATTAATTTACACTTAGGTTAGCCCTTAAGGCATCATACATATTTTATTCCGTACAAAAGGAATACAACGAGTAAATCGAATTTGTTCCACGTTTTAGCTTTTTAAACTAAACTTTAGATATAAAGCGTTTTTATGACAAGTTTTACGGATATTTTTTAGAAAAATGCATTACAACAGGCTATATTGCTCTTTTTTATGCCTTTTAACATTCATTCAAACCTACCTATCGTTTGGTTCAGAGCATCATTTTATCGTACCAGAAGACACATTAAAACCGCACTCAAGCATATTTTCTAGAATTTTTGACGTGCAAAAAGACTCAATAAAGCACAGACCAAAACTTACATATACGCTAAATTGGGACGCCAGAAGTTCGTTTGTTGACAAAAAACTGGTTAATATTTGGGGGGTAAATACAGGGATTTCTTTTGGAAGAAATCGCAATGAGCTTACATTTGGGTATTACTGGCTCACATTTAATTCTTTTTTAAGATTGATTGATTTACGAAAAAATGCCTCGCAACTCATCAACTTGGGATATTATACCAAAACAGATTTATACTATTTTAATCTGATGTATTGGCCCAATATCATTGAAAACAACCGATGGCGTTTTAGTATTCCCGTAGAGCTGGGCATTGGAGCCACCCAAAGCACCGCCAACAAACTATTGAGCGACCTGTTTATTTGGCGTAGAAAAGACTTTTTTATGCCTGCCCAAATCGGCCTTTATGCCAAATGGAAAGCCACCCGTTGGGTTGGATTAAGTGTACAAGGAGGGTATCGCTACGCGATTTATCAACAGAATTTACCCACCAACTATAACGGCGCCTATTATAGTTTTGGATTTACGCTGGAAAGTGCCCTCTTTAAGGACACCTTTCATTTGGCAAAGCAATCGTTTAAAAAACGTAAGGCCCAAAAAGACAAACCCAAAGAATAATCCAAATAAATATGAAAAAAATTGTTACGTTCGGTCAAATCATGATGCGGTTGTCGCCGCCAGGATTCACACGCTTTGTACAAGCCCATCAGTTTGATATAACGTATGCCGGTGGCGAAGCCAATGTAGGGATTGCAACCGCCCAGTGGGGCGTGGAAGCGGTGCACGTTACGCGTTTTCCTGACAACGATATGGGGCGCGCGGCCATTATGTACCTTCGAAAATATGGACTTAATACTTCCGAAATTCATTTGGGAGGCGACCGGCTACCTGTTTATTACGTCGAAAACGGGGCCAATGCCCGGGCAAGTCAGGTAATCTACGACCGCATGAACGACTCTTTTTGTACGCTTGATGAGCGAGAGTTTGACTGGGAGCGTATTCTTAAAGGAGCTGATTGGTTTCATTTCACGGGCATTACGCCCGCTTTGTCTAAAAGCGCGGCTCACGCCTGCCTGCAAGCCGTTCAAACCGCGCGTAAGTTGGGGGTAAAAGTGTCGGCAGATGTAAACTACCGCAAAGGGCTCTGGCAATGGGGCAAAACGCCCAAAGAAGTAATGCCCGAATTGGTCGAGCATTGCGACCTGATTGTATGTGGAAATTCTAACGCCGACGAATTGTTTGATATTTATCCTAAAGCGGGCGATAAAAACAGCTGGGTCTCAACGATGAAACAAGTCATGGAGCGTTTTCCAAACCTAAAATTGGCATTGGATACCAAACGACAATCCATTAGCGCCTCGCACAATGAACTGAAAGGAAAGGCTTTTGACGGCCACACCTATTTCAAAACCATCACCCACGACCTGCACCACATCGTAGACCGAATCGGAAGCGGGGATGCCTTCATTGCTGGTTTTTTGTTTGGCTACGATTATTTCAAACGCGACCTGCAACGCACCCTTGATTTTGCCACCGCCTCCGCCGCACTCAAACACACCGTAGAAGGCGACTTCAATTTGGTAAGCATAGAAGAGATACAACGATTGGCCACGGGAGATACGTCAGGGAAGTTGTCGAGGTAAATGAAGTTTTTTTTGCAACCGATTGCGTCGTGAAGCCTGTTGCTTACATATAAAAGAAATATTTATAAAAAAGTTTAGTACATATAAATATTTTGACTACTTTGGTCGTTGATTACAGATTAATCCCTTACTGGCCATGAAAACTTTTTTTTTCTCTCTTGTTTTTTTGGTGCTACAAATAGCCCAAGCGCAAATCAAAATAATGACTTTTGAGGAAGCCCAGCAGCAGACATTAAATGTGAAAGTCCTGGATAGTCTCTACGCTGTTCCACAAAAGTTTTTTGAAGGCAATCCTGCATTATACACCAAAGATCAGCGCGCTTTTGTGATGCGCATCAATACGCTATCGCGGCAAATAGCCACCAAAAAAGACAATGTGCGTATTTGGGGGCGGTTTTATGTAAGCAAGGATGGGCATTTCGATTATTTTTTATATCAAATGGAAGGAAAAATCAGCACCGAAAGTCAAAGTCGTTTGTTGGACTCCCTCAAAAACTATCTCAGCGCGTATAAATTTCCGGTTAAAATAACAGTGGCCCACTCCTTTCACCAAATCATACAGATGGGGGTAATTCGTACGGTAATCAAGGGAAAAAACACAATCCGTACCTTAGAAGAGGCTATTGCCACCACCCGCCCCGATACGGTAAAAGTACTAGCACTAAATCAACTGGAGCTTGACGCCATTCCTGAGGTGATTTACAGATTTACAGAAATGAAAGAATTGAACCTGAGTGGCAATGAACTCAAACGTGCAAATATTGACTTAGCTCGCCTCCCCAAACTCCGTCATATATGGCTCAACAATAATCAACTTACCGATAGTAGTTTGCTCATAAGTCCAAACAAGACCTTGAAAATTCTTAATCTTCAAGGAAATCGATTTGCGGATATACCAGAGGCCGTTCACCGATGCAAAAAACTAAACAGCCTTTGGCTGGGCTACAACAAACTGACACAACTCAACGAAGAAAGTTTTAGAGGCTTGAGATACTTACTAGACCTCAATTTGTACTCGTGCGAACTTACCACTTTACCCAAAAATATCGTCAAACTACGCCGCCTTGAAGTCTTAGACTTGTATTACAATCAGTTGTCGATATTGCCTAGCTCATTGGGTAGGATGAAAAAACTACAACAACTGGCCCTCTCCAACAACGACCTCCAAACGCTCCCTTCTCTCCACCGTCTAAAACGACTACAAACGCTTTATATCCACCACAATAAGCTAACGGCCCTACCCAGTAGCATCCGTAAACTCAAAAGACTTCGGATTTTAGACATTAACAACAACCAATTTAGTACCCTACCCAGCCAAATTGGGAAACTCCGCAAAGTGGAAGATTTAGATATCAGCAACAACAACTTGAGTGAAGTTCCCAAAGAACTCTTACAACTCCCACGCCTCCAAAAACTCTACCTACGTGCCAACCCCTTTTCGAGAGATGCAGTGCTACTAAGCCGTTCAAAACCCATCATTGAATCCTTAGAAAACAAAAAAACAGATGTATCATATTAAGTTTTTTTTCAATAAAGATTTGCAAAAGTCAAATTAGCCTCCCATCTTTGCAGCCCGATAAAACGATTATCGGACGCGGGGGATTAGCTCAGTTGGCTAGAGCGCTTGCATGGCATGCAAGAGGTCATCGGTTCGAATCCGATATTCTCCACCCTGATTATCAACGACTTACAGACTCATTTGTAAGTCGTTTTTGTTTTTACTAAAACATTACTAAAACATTTTTGATTTGTTTTAGTAGGTTCTATGATGAGTAATCTATCATCTCTATTCTTTCTTAACTTCAATATTGCAGCTATTTTTTTGCATTGTCCCATACTAGCAAAGGAAGAATCCAGCTCATTGTTTATATCAGGGCTTTCTCATAAAAATGACGGATTGCTCATAACCCCCAGCTAACACGAGTCTTTTTAGAGTTTTATGAGAGTCTAAACTTAGATTTTGTAACTCATCTAGTTATTTTAATGACAAGCCATCAATTTAGGGACAACATTAAAGCATTGATTTACAGTGATTTAATTTTTACGAGAAAGCCCTGTTGTTTATATCAACTTGCAATTAATCTATTCACTAAATTTCCCTGATATACATAGCCCCTCTCATAAAGTAAGTATCCAACTGTCAAATCCCCCTTTTCAGTTTTACTATCAAAAAGGAGACCCGGACTCTTCTTTTCTCTATAGCAACCGTTTGATAACTATTTCATTGGTTATTCTAGGCTAGGCTTGGAAATTCCTTTTTTTTTGGAAAAATTGCATAAATTGACATATTTAATATATCAATTTTTTACCCAGTCACATAAATCATCATTATTTATTTACGAATGAATTCCCTTAAACTTATTTATTAAAAAATCAAAAATAGAAAATGGCAAAAAGTAGAGAAAAAACATCTATCACGGACATTAAAATTCATGATTTCATTTTTCATGTTGTACATCATGGAGAGTCTGAACCAAAGCTCATGAACAAAACTCCAATTAATGGATTTGAAGTTTTTTTTAAAGAAAGAATTGCCGAAATTATTGATGGAAACAAGTTTTCATTTGTTGAAAATTCGGAATTCTATAGTAATATAAAAAAATTACATTCCAATCAAGGGCTTTTTATTAATATTAGCAAAGAGCTAGCTGTTCAATTTCATAAAGATGACGAAAGAATAAAAGCAGGTGTAATGATTTTGATGAAAGCTGAGATATGCAATAAATTAACCTATATTCTGTTAAAATATGACCATGCTGAAGTTGTAGCATATAATACAAGTACAACAGGAGAAGCAGTTCTTACAGAATTAAAGAACACTTTCAGCAAAGAAAAAGATGCACTCCAAAAATCTGCTATTATTTATATCAATGAGGATTATGCAATAGTAACTGATTTATCTAATAGAGTAAACATAACAAGATTTTTTAAGCAGTTTTTAGGGGTACAGAGACATTATAGCCAAAGCGTTTTGACAGAAAAAGTAAGGAGGTCATTTTTAAAAACTGTAACACACTTCAAAGATGAACTACCAACAAGTTTTACAAGCCAAGCAGCTGGCAAATATTACGAAATTATACAAGCGCAAGATTCTTTCAATAAAGACACTTTTTTAGATATTGCTTTCGGGGCATTTTCATTAGAAAAAATTGAAAGAGTATTTGATAGTGAGCTAAAAAAACAAGATATTTATGGTGAGAATTTCGTTTTTGACAAAAACATAACTCCCCCTAAACAGAAGAAATTTAAAACTAAAGAGGGGGTACAGATTCTATTTCCTACCGAAGCCCAAGATACAGTAAAAATTATAACAGAAGGAAACAAATCCACAATTACTATAATTACTGAAAAACTAACTGAAATGTCATGAAAGAAGCTACTTCTATATTATCATCACTAAGTAAGCTTTATTCAATCAATGAGGGTGAAGATATTCTACGGATATTTTCCTATCCCCTTAATAAAGAAAATATAATAACAATCAAAACTCTTATATCGTCAATTTCTGACACAGGAGACATTACTATTAAAGATGACCTGTTAGATACTCTAATAGAATTAGACGAAACAGAAGATTATATTGGTTCAAGTGTAACCATCAAAATAACTAAAAAGCCCTCTCAATATCTATTTTTTTATACTTTAAAAGGTTTTGAAAGTTATTTAAAAAGTGAAAATTCACTTATTAATACCTCTGCAATTAACCTTTCTTTTTTAAAGAAATCTTTTAGGACTAATAGTGTATTATTTAGTGCATGCTTCGAAAATTTAGCTGAAAATGACGTAGAGAAAATTTCAACCATAAAATTTGTAAAACCTCTTTCAATTGAAAGTCAGAAGCTCTTATCTCTTGATATTAATGCATGGATAACTAAAGACAATTTTCTTGATGATGTTGTTGTTTTAGATGCGTGGCGAGAAAACTCTTCATTAAGATTAATTTGTTCCTTATGCTCAGAGGTTTTTAAGGAACAAGAAAGTCTTGAGCTTTATTTTAGAGGTGATAGACGAAAAAAAATACAGATTAATATTAGTGATAGTACCTTATTAAAGCTACTTTTTAAAATTACTACTAATTGCGCAAATTGGGTTTACGGTCAAGCTAAAGATATTGATACACGGCATGGAATTTTTAACAGTCAAATTTCTTATCTACTGTCTGATGATTTAAATAATGACAATTTACTCTTACATTTTGAATTAGCATTAGATAATAGCAAATTGGCCTATAGATTTTATCTACAATCGAGCAATAAAGAATTAACAAAAACCCTTACGGATTTAAATAAAACTTTATTAGAATATACAACAAAAATCAGACAAAATTCAACAGATTTAATTAGTACTCTTTGGCGAGATTTTGGCACTACACTTGCTCTGATGCTTTTAAATTTTTCTCTAAAAAAGACAGAAAGCCTCGATACACTTTATGATTATTTAGCTATAGCTCTTTCTATTTATTTAGTTGCCAGCATTTCCCTTACTGCCAAGCTTGGCTTCTGGTTTTATTACAATTTAAAGGAGAATTTATCCGACTGGAGAGGTAAGATATATGGGTATTTAAGTGATGAAGAATTTAATAAGTACGCAATTATACCTTTAAAATCTGCTCAAGAAAAATACAATTTTACGTTTGCTATTTCAGTTGTTCTTTATATAGTATTGATAATTGGTGTAATTACGCTATCTTTTGATTATATCAAAATTTAATTATTTCAATTCTATGACGTACTTTCTCATAAAATATACATTGCAATTGTGACGAATAAAATAATTCCAATTTAATGAAAGACACGATTATCGAAAAAAGAATAATTTTTAGTATTTTTATAGGAGTATTAACCTAAAAATTGACAGCTATGTTTAAATTAGAAATAACAGGTTTAAAAGAGTTAGAAAAGCAGATTAAACAGCTCAAAAAAGACCTTACCACCGTTGAGGGTATGGAAAAGCAAATTAAAAAATTATTCCCATTTGCAAAAGTTAAAGTTACTGAAAACTCTAAAGGCGAAATCTCCGTTGAAGGTTTAACTCAACAACAACTTGAGAAGGTTTTTCAAATTTAATTGTAAATTTTAATGTAAAAGCCCTCCTATGAGGGCTTTTACATTAAAATTTAGCTAGAGCAAGTTATACCACTATTAAATTGTATTAGCCACTACTTTAACCCTCTTACTCTTGCTTCTTAGTTACTATATTCACTTTTGAGCTTTCTTGCCACTGAATCCTCCACCAATAGACAAGATAGCCAAAGCCTATCAACGAACCGATTAGTAGTAACCACCCTAACCAATTGGTAGTCGTGCTTTTATTGTGGCTCTCACCGTTATTAAACGATGAATTCCCTGATAAAGAGGGTAACATGGCGCTTTCATTACTGAATGGATAATACGTTTGCTCTATCATGGCTTTTGTGGGTTAAAACTGTGAATTAATACGGTAAATACGTCTGAAACATGGTTGATTACAATACTCTGCTTTTGTCCCTGTACATTGAGATAAGGGACACTTTGCCCTTTGTAAGATTTAAACAATTCTACAAGCAAGGGGCTTTTTTCGTAGAAATCAAGCTGAGTCTGTACCTGCTCCGTCTGTTTCTTAGCATTGTTAATTTTGCTTTCCCACTCATTAAACGTATAACTTGATTTTTGTGGGGCGGGATTCGTTCGTTGGTGGCGCAGTGAGACGACCGTTTCTACATATTCGCTCAAAGTCATTCCGTTTTGATTGGCTTCCTGTGCCAGTTGGATTTTTGTACCTGCGTCACATTTAAAACCAAGTGTTACTTTGTTGCGGGCATTTTCGAGTCCTTCCAACTGCAATGCCCTTCCGTTTCTCTGATAATTTACCATGTTGTTAATTTCGATTAATTGTACACTCCAAAACTAATTAACCCTGATTTACCGCTTTCGGGTTAATCAGGGTTAATACAGGTTAATCGGCATTAATCTACGTTAATGGCAGTTAATCGGATGGTTCGCCAAGGTGCTCTATAATAATACCTACCTGTTTGGGAGTCAACACCCTATCACGAGTATCTAGCAACAAGTCAGGTATTTTTACAAGCCACTTTTTAAAGGTTTCAGGGCTGACTCCGTAACGTTTAGCCAACTGATTACGGGTGGACGGTTTATGCGTTTTAGTTTCCATAGCTAAAGTATTTTGTTATCGGTCAAGTTGTAACGGCTGTAACAGTCGTTACATTTGTTACAGATGTTACTGCTGTTACAACTTAAGACGGTCTAAGATTCTTTTGACGTTCATTTTGTTAGTTCCTGCTTCATCGGCTATTTTTTGGTAAGGCCAATCAGGGTGGTCATCTCTGAGTTTGGAAACCTGCTCCATTAACTCGTTTTTGGCTTCATTCTTAGGCTTGAGATGGTTTTGTTCAAAATTAGTCTCCAAAAAATTAAACCCTAAAAAATTATGCTGCTTTTCGAGTCGGCATACCCATACTTCCTCCGAAACTGCACAAGAACGCGCTTTAAGCTGCTTTACATACCTCAAATCAGGTTCTTGATTACTTCGCCCAATACAAAAAATGCTATCCGCAAAGTTGGAAAGCTGCTTGCTCCCCGCCAAATCATTGAAAGTAAGTGGACTTGACGGATTCAAACGCTTAGGTGTATGTGCAATCACTAACAACGATAAGCCAAATTGATGTTTTAGCCGCGTCAAGTGCTTCATCAAAGGCATCGCTTCTTTTCCCGATTCAGTCGATTGCATTTTCAGGTAAGTAATGTTATCTACAACTAAAATTTTGATACTTGTTTCAACCAATAGATTCTCTATTTCAAAAAACAGTTGTTTTTCAAAATCGTCAAAATCAGTGAAAGCAGTATTGATTTTTACCCGCAAAAAACGCTTATCCCACAAATAGTGCTTTTGATAATCTACCGAATATCGTTTTTCAAACTGCTTATCTGACAACTCAAAGTCAAGATAAAGAATGTACTGAGCCTTGGCCTGACAACCAAATACCCCTCGTGCATCGCCTCTGGAAATCATATCCGCTATCTGAACACTAAGGATTGACTTTCCTACGTTGGTATCAGCAAAAAGTATCGACACCTCACCTTCATACCAAAAATTACCGCAAAGCGCGTTGGGGATGGCTTGAAGTTTGGCATCCTCAATGGTTTGATTGGCCGTTTTTACTACCAAAAGACCAACTTTAGAAGGCGAAGCAGGAGCAACATTTTCCTTTGTTGCTCCTTTTTTCGTGACAGGTCTAAACTCCATGGGCGTAGAGAGAAATTGGCAAACGGCATAAAATACCGTTTGGCTTTATGGATAGTTCGATGGCAATTCCGCTAAAATTGGCATCTTGTCTCTCTAGCTTACGCCACTCGGACTCAACCAATACCCATACATCGTAATAAGTAAGCGCCTCTAAATTATTACAGATGGCTGTAAGTACTGACAGTTGTTCATTTTGCCTGCTTATATACGATTCTTTTGCATCTGGGCGCTGACAATAAGCTTTGAGTTCACGGATGCGCTCTAAAGTATATTCCTCTAATTGCAGTTTCGGATTCATTTTTTTCCTCCTTTCCGCAATTGTGCCATAGCCGCGACTTCAATTTCTTTGACCGATTGTTTACGATTGGACGCCATCCATTCGTCTAAATCAGCGCGAAGAAAATAATTTCTTTTGCCTCGTTTGGAGTAGGGAATCCGCCGTTCGTGGCAGAAAACGTAGAGCGTATTTTGTGGAAGTTGTAAATATTTGCTGGCTTCTGCCATGTTCAAATATTCATGTGCCGCGTGTTGGCGGCTTTGGGGAGCGGCTTGCTCTGCAAGCGCTTCTCGAACATTGGCTTTGATTATCTCGGCCAAGTCTGTGATTGAGATTACTGTTATTTGCATTGTTTACGAGTTCATTTGGTTTAGTTTTTTTCGAACTCGTTGCAATTTCAGCCATCAACAAACGACTGCCCCACTCAGTGAGTGGGGCAGTTTTTATCATTCCTTTAGGTTATTTATTATATTTATCTGATTATCAGTAAAATCAAGCGCATCCCTATTTTGCATTTTTTCAAAATAAACTTTTAATTTTTGATAGTCTTCTAAATTTTTCTTTTTGGATTTATGAGGTAAATATTGATTCTCTTCATTGAATCTTGCCATTATATCCCCAATATTGCGATGATTAAGCCCTGTTAAATCTGCAATAAAATCTTGAAAGGGTTTTCGGTCTTGAGATTTTGAAATTTGCTTTTTCTTGTTCAAAATCATTAAGGCCAAAACTGACTGGGTAGTTGTTAATTGATGATTTTTCTGCTCAATTATTGGTTCTTCAACCTTTTGTTGTAGTATTTGCGATTTAAAGTCAAAAGTACCTTTTAATTCTTCGACCTTATAAATGAGCTTATAAAGAAGTTCATGCTTCTTGTAAACGGTATATATCTTTAGGTATATTTTTTGCACTAAGTCTTCATCTTCGGGAGTCAAATCATGTAAAAATAAGAGTGCTTGATTTATTTCTTGGTACCCTTGGGGTTCTTTATCAGCAAAATGAGCCTCTAAAAGCTTAATCATGTACTCAGCACCATCAGGTTCTCTTTGTTTTTGAAAAAGAACATTTTTCCTCATCCGCTCTACCATTTCACAAAACTTTTGCTCTGTTTCATCATCTTCATCCTCGTCAACGAAAATATGAATCATATTAGCCATGTCCATTCCCATCATGTTAAGTTCAGTTATTGGCTTTTTAAGAAACTCCCCCACTAAATCAGCCCTTTCATCTGCGATTTGTTCTTCCTGCTCCTCAATTTCCTTTGTATAAGCCTCAATCATATTCCCCCCGCGTAAACCTACCCTATTCAGCCTATTCAAGACCCCTTTCAATTGGTTATCAAAGACATAATCAATTACCCTCACCTGTGTTGTATAGGTAGCACGTAAATACTCCAACAAAGTCATATCTGCACATTCTTCGGGAGTGTATCTATCCATCAGATGGAAACTAAAAAACATAGTTATCTTAATTTTTATTAATGTTAGGCCTTATGACTATTCCTCCTTCTTAGTTATTTCCTCCGCTAACATTTTTGCTTGATTGATTACTGTTTCAACGGCTTTTTCCTGCAAGTCCGGCGGGTAACCGTGTAAGCGTAAAATTCTCCTTATATTTCGCCTCAATGCAGATTGCACACTTTCTTTAATTGTCCAATCTATGGTCGTGCTATTGCGAACTGTTTTTAATAGTTCTTGTGCTATGTGTTTTAAAATTTCGTCGCCAAGTACTGCAACTGCACTATTATTTACTTCTAAAGCTGTATAAAAAGCATATTCTCTATAATCTAATCCTAATTTTTCCCCTCTTTTGTCAGCGGATTTCATTTCGTTGGCAAATGGAATTAACACTTTTTCTAAAAACTCAACCGTATCAATCATTCCATTATGATAGCGTTTTATGGCATCTTCCAACATTTCGGAAAACTTCTTACTCTCTACCAAATTGATTTTTGTTCGTTTCTTTATTTCATCTTTCAGTAATTTCTTTAATAACTCAACAGCTAAATTTTTTTGTGGCAAATCTTTTAGTTCTTGCAGAAAGCGTTCATCTAAAATTTCGATATTTGGTTTTTTCAAACCTGCTGCATCAAAAATATCAATCACATTGTCGGCTGTAATGGCTTCGGAAATAATTTGCTTGATTGCCGTTTCCATATCCTCGCCACCTGCACCGCCTTCGTTTCTGTCTGATATTTTTACCAATCTTGATTTTATGGCTTGAAACAAAGCCACATCATCACGAATATCCATTGCCTTTTCGTGTGGAACAGAAATAGCAAATGCCTTTAATAAATTCTTTGTGTTGTCGGTAAAACTTTGTTCTCCATTTTCTTGGCTGAAAATATAATCTACAATTACGGGAATGAATTTTAGTTTCTCTTCGGGTAAAAGTGTGAAGAATTTACGCCAATCAAAATGCCTTAACTGATAGTCTATTGCTTCGTGCAGTTCCAACATTTTAGCAACTGCTAATTCTTGGTCAAGGGTTGGTTTTCCTTCGCCACCGCTTGCGGTGTATTCGGCTAATGCCGTTTTTAATTCCTGTGCTATGCCTAAATAATCAACTACCAAACCGCCTTCTTTGCCCTCTGTAAATACTCGGTTTACTCGGGCAATGGCTTGCATCAAATTATGTCCTCGCATTGGTTTGTCCACGTACAAGGTATGCAAACAAGGTGCATCAAAACCTGTGAGCCACATATCACGAACAATTACCAATTTCAAACTATCGTTCGGATTTTTCAAACGGTCGCCTATGGCTTTGCGTTTCGGTTTGTTGCGGATATGAGATTGCATATTCAAAGCATCGCTACTGCTTCCTGTCATTATAACTTTAATCGTTCCTTTGTCGTCATCGTCTGAATGCCACAAGGGACGAATTTTGATAATAGCATCGTATAAGTCCACACAAATTCTACGGCTCATACAAACTATCATTGCTTTGCCGTCCAAAACTCCGTTGCGTTGTTCAAAGTGATACACTAAATCTTCTGCAATTTTTGCAATACGGTTCGGATTACCTACAATAGCTTCTAATCGTGTCCATTTGGCTCTCATTTGTTGGCGATTGCTCAACTCTTCGCTTTCTGTCAATTCTTCAAACTGCTCATCTAAATGTACTTTTTCATCTTCTGCAAAATGTACTTTTGCCAAACGACTTTCATAGAAAATGGGAACGGTGGCTTTATCATTTACGGCTTGTTGTATATCGTAAATGTCCACATAGTTTCCAAAAACAGCTTGTGTGTTTCTGTCGGTGCTTTCAATTGGTGTGCCTGTAAAACCTATGAATGTTGCATTGGGCAAAGCATCTCTTAAATGCTTGGCAAATCCATCAATAAAATCGTATTGACTTCTGTGGGCTTCGTCTGCTACAACTACAATATTTTTTCGTTCGCTTAATGCTTGTATGTCTGCTCCAATATATTCTACACTTGGCTCACTTACTAAATTTGGATTTTCATTTTGCACAATGTCGGTTTGCATTGGCATAAACTTCTGAATGGTAGTAAACACAATACCGCCCGAAGCCACTTTCAATAATTTTCTTAAATCTTTTCGGTCTTCGGCTTTTTGTGGTTCTTGTCTTAAAAGCTGTTGGCAATTGGTAAATGTTTCGTGCAATTGCTCGTCCAAATCATTTCTATCGGTAAGGATTACTAAAGTTGGATTTTCCATTCTTGGCTCAATAATGAGTTTGCCCGAATAAAAAACCATACTCAAACTTTTGCCACTTCCTTGTGTGTGCCATATTACGCCACCTCGCCTGTCGCCATTGCTACTGCTGGCAATTACAGTACTTTCTACGGCTTTGTTTACTGCATAGTATTGGTGGTAAGCCGCAACTTTTTTGAGTGTTTTGGTATCGCTTTTTTCAAAAACCACAAACTGACGAATTAAATCTAACAGCGTTTTTTTGTTCAACATTCCGTAAAACATCACTTCCATTTGTGGTTGCAAATGGTCGGCTGTGGTTTCTCCGTCTTTGGTTTTCCAACTCATAAACCTGCCAAAGTCGCTGGTAACAGTTCCGCACAAAGCATCCCAACCATCACTAACTATCAATAATTCGTTGTAAGTGAAAAGCGAAGGAATGGCTTGTTTGTAGGTTTGTAATTGGTTGTAAGCCAATTTTATAGTCGCGTTTTCATCTACTGCATTTTTTAATTCTATAACAACCAAAGGCAAACCATTGACGAACAAAATAATATCAGGTCGTTTGTTTTGACTGCCCTCAATAATTGTGAATTGATTGATTGCCAAAAACTCATTGTTTTCTGCATTTTCAAAATCCACGATATACACTTTTTCGCCTCGTATGCCATCGGCTGTGCGTACTTCTACATCAACACCTTCGGTTAGGTATTTATGAAAAGTTTCGTTATTAATTAACGCATTGGGGCTTTCGGTACGGAATACTTTTTTTAGTGCATCTTCTTTGGCATCTTGGGTAATGGTTGGGTTGAGTTTGTCAATAGCATCACGCAAACGAGTAGCCAAAACTACATCAGTATATTGCCTTTCGGGGTGTTCGCCATCTGGTGATAAATCAGTACCTACAATATATTGATAACCAATATTTTGCAGGTACTTGATAGCGATTAGTTCTATATCATTTTCTTGGAGAATCTGCATGGTCAATTAGAAAAGATTTAGGAAACTTCCAATAGTCATTTGACCAGTTAGGCCAATTACAACCCTTTTATAAGGGGCTAATAGTTTTTGGTCATCAACTGGCTTTAGTTTCTCATAAGCTTGAGAGACGTCTGGTAGTTCAAAATATATACCACCTAAAAATTTCCCAGATTCTTTGTAGTAATACAATCCACAGCCAATGCTTAAATTATTAGGAATCACTAATTTGTTCCTTGAAAAAACTTGAGCGTTTATATAAGGGTTTATTAACAAAAGATTTTTAGATTTATCATCTAATTTTCTATTAAAAACAATATCAAAATTTAATTCATTTAAAGGTATCTCAAGATAAGGTTTTTTTTCACTAACTGGATATGCCGACACTTTACTTTCTTCAATCAAAGACTGATTATCGTTTGTTGATTTAGTTCGGATTATATATACCTTCTCTTTCAAAGTAGAAAGATTGTTCCTAAGTACATACTTGTATGAAACACCAATAATTATATTCTTAAATAAAAAGTTAGCACCTAATCCAATATTTCGGCTCTTAAAGGTTGTATCAATAAAACTATCACTAAAGGGAGTTTTGATTTGTGGAACTAACTTAAATGACGTACTCCCAGCCCCCCCAGACAAGTAAATTATATGTTGGAAAAAGTTACTGGTATTAATTTCATTTTCCGTATTTTGAATATCTGTACTCAATTTATCCTGCTGCTTTTCAACATTTGCTAAGATTCTCTTACCTGATATTGTAATTTTTTCGATTGCACTTTTTTCTTTTTTTTGTATTTCATCAGAAGTGCCTTCATCTGATTTAAAATTCTTAAGATTATCAATATAAAACCCTTGTGTTAAGGCATTTTCTAATGCTTTAAGTTGGTTTTCTCTCAACTTCTTTAAATCATCACCCAATGTATTCATCAGAATAGTTTTTTTAATATCTTCCATACTACCTATATCTAACTTTTCTAATAATTCTCTGTAAGAAGCTAATTCCTTGTCAAGCCTGTTATTGAGTGCTTTTGGAATTCCATTTGATATAGATACACCTATAAAACCGTTAAGACTGGCGTTAGGAACTACCGTTCCTTCTCCTATTAATCCCGTTATTCCAGATTCATTTTTACCATTGGCATTAATACCCCAAACAAAACCACAATTATCTCCAAATTTATTTTGCAAATTATTCAAACCAAAAGAAATTTTTGATTCGGCAACATCAAGAGTAAGGTGATTACCCTTGAACAAAACTGACCCTTCACCTTTAGCATTTTTTGTAAGCCCTTGAGCCAATGATTTAATAATAACTAAAGTTGAGAAAATGATTATCAAAACTGAGTTTTTCATATGTTATTGAGGGAGTTTAACTTGTTTTTTAAAAAAACTAAACCTGTTACCGTCATTTACTTTAAGCTCTTGGTCTTCTTTAAATAATTTTTTATCATTAGCTTTTAAAGTTATGTTAAAGCTACCTGTAAGCCCGCTCAAAGCACCAACGCCTGAAACACTTACTTCTACTGTAGTCAATATAACAGTTGCAATAATTTCACCTTCAAAAACGTTAGGGTCTTCGGTAGACTGACAATCATCCAATTCCTTGTCTTTTTTTTGTCCATCATTAATGCGAATTTGCTTTGGTCGCATTCCATCAACAACATTAATTTTGAATTTAAAAGTTAGTTTTGGCATAATGATTAGAGTTTAATGGTAAAAACTATTTTAAGGCTATTGCCCCACTCATCAACTTCGGTAATAAAGTGTCTCGGGTTTGGGATAAAATTTTATTTGCTTCTAAATTTTCAAATATTCTTGTTAGTAAATTACCTGAAACATCGTGATACTTTTCAAGCAATTCTTTTGTAGGAAAGATAACTTCCATATTCATAATTACAGATTGATTAATTGCAGGGTAAGCAGCACCGTCTGCCATTTTACCATAAAACTCTAATTGGTCATCATTAGTTAAAAAAATGTATAAATATGAAAACGGAACTGTTGTAGGTGAAAATACAGCAAAACCTGTTGAAGCAATTAAGTTTTCATTTGGAAAAATTGATAAAAAATAAGAACCTCTATTGGGACGAACTGTTGAAAGAACAGTATCTCCGTGCTTCAATTTTCTTTTTGCTCGGCTTGGTTCTTCTCCTCTTTTATAAATACTTATATTTTTTATTATACCTCTATCAACTTCTGATATTTCAATGTAATGAACCTCATTAATTTCATCTTTTGAATTTAAAGTTGAAGCATTTGCTTCACAAATATCTTTTACTTGACATTTTTTCCACCCCTTCGGCAAACCATTTTCCAATTCACCATCAAAGTTTGGAAATTTGAAGTTTACAAACCATTCTTTAAACAGGGCTTGTGCCATTGCTTCAAGGGTTTGATTCATTTGAAGGTTGAGTTCTATTTTGTCGTCAAGCGAAGTAAGGATCTGGGCTATTTCAATTTGTGTAGGTTCATCAGGTACACTAATTTCAACTTTATTTAATACTTCTGTTGTCAAACTCGGTACTGCTGAACCAACATTCATAGAAGCTAAATCCATTGATTTTAAAAGGTAATACAAATATTTACCGTTATTACCCTCTTTAATTTTTGTATAAAACATCGTATCTACAGACCAAAAAGGAATGTTGAGATAAAACAGATTGCTTAAAGTTCCTTTTCGTGGTATTAAAATGCTTTCTTTTTCATACAAAGGCGTATCAACATATCGCATAATTCCGCCCGAACCATACACAGGAATATCTCCATCAGCCAAATGCTTATGGTCTTTACCGTATTTTATTTCGACAAGTTCACTTAGCTTATATGTTTTCCATTCACTCATATTAATTCAGGTTCAAAGGTTGTTTCTAAAATTTCTTTGGAAGGTTCATCATAAAGTAAAGTAGTTCCAATAATTTTTATTTTTTTTCTTTCCTCTTCAAATAAATATTCAATTGTAATGTCAGAAGTAACGGTTATATTTTCAACTTCATCTTCACCTGGTAATTGTTTTTCAATTTTTACTGCATAGTTATTAATGGTAAAACTTGAAATTTGATATTCATTGCCATCAATATCAATTTTTTGCTTTGAAGACAAATCTCTTTCTAGGGTTTCTTTAAATATTTCACTTTCCGTAAAGTCGAATATTTCTTTTTCTGCCAAATACTCCTGATATATTCTTTCAATATCAATAATTACTTGTGCTGGTTCTTTTCTAATAAAAATTTCTTGTTCAGGCCATAACTTCTTAAATTCTTCGTAGCAATTATCCTTATAATCACCATCCTTTGTTAAAAAGAAAATTTTATCATATTTATTTATACCATCATACCTAATTAAGCTTTCCCAAATTACATTGTCTTTAAAACCTGCATCTTTTGGCCTAAATGGAGATTTGACATCTTCAATATCTAAAACCTTATCAAGCATATTTTTAAAAATTGAAACAGTCTTTGTTTCATCAAAGGGTATTTTAATTACTTTATGCTCATCAATTACACTTTCAATTTTTTCATTTATATAATTTTTATAAATGAATTCATTGTCAGGATCTACTAAAGCTATTCCGTTTTTTGCTGGTAATTCTGCTATTCTGTTTATTGCTTCCTGAATGACTGTGTATTCTTTGTGGTATTGTTTTTCACATTGATTTTGCAACTCTAAAAGCACCATATCTGGTATGCCTAATGCTATCACATTGTCAATCTTCTTTTCTATTAAATAGGTTTTAATTTTCTGAAAGGGTGAACCAAAATTAAAATTAGAGTAATCAATGATTTCCCTTTCTTTAGAATTAACTCTAACTTTACGTAAAGAATTAGTATCAAAAATTATAAGTGATTTTATTTTATAACTCATAGCCGATTTTAGAAAGGTTTAGTTTAATGGTTTCGTCCAACTCATAGGCTTTTTGCATTTGTGCAGAAAGTGTTGCTGAAAGCGTTTGCATTTTTTCGTCAAATGCAACTCCGTCTTCGGCTACTTCTTTAAAATCAATGTATCTGCCTGGCGTTAGTATATAATTGTTTTTGCGAACGTCTTGTATGTTGGCAGATTTACAAAAACCTGCAATGTCTTTGTAATCAGTTTCAAACTTCTCTTTACTTCTCCAATTGTGGTATATATCCGAAATTTTGGCAATGTCTTTATCGCTTAACTCTTTTTGTTTACGGCTTATCATTGTGCCTAATTCTCGGGCATCAATAAAAAGTATTTCGTTGTTGCGGTTTCTGAATTTGCTGTTGCCTTCTTTGTTACGAGCCAAAAACCACAAACAAGCTGGTATTTGCGTATTGTAAAACAATTGCGAAGGCAACGAAACCATACAATCTACCAAGTCGTTTTCAATCAATTCTTTTCTGATTTGCCCTTCGGTAGCAATTTCAGAACTCATACTGCCGTTTGCCAACACAACGCCTGCCGTTCCATAAGGTGCTAATTTGCTAATGAACAATTGTAACCAAGCGTAGTTGGCATTTCCTGTTGGTGGAATACCATATTTCCATTTGTGTGTTTCAGCTTTGTTTATGTTGTAATCACTTACATTAAAAGGCGGATTGGCAATTACATAATCAACTTTCAGTTCAGGGAATTTATCGTTCATCAAGGTATCGCCCAATTCTATTTTGGCATCAATACCACGAATAGCCAAGTTCATTTTCGCCAATTTGTAAGTTGTTGGGTTGCTCTCTTGTCCGAAAATTGAAATTTTCCCTTTGCGGTGTTCGTGCATTTCAATAAAGCGTTCGCTTTGCACAAACATTCCACCACTTCCGCAAGCGCCGTCATACACTCGTTTTTCGGGTTCGGGTGCAAGCATATCAACCAATATTTTTACAATGCTTTGCGGTGTATAAAACTGTCCGCCTTTTTTACCTTCTGCATCGGCAAATTGTCCCAAAAAATATTCAAACACAAAACCCAATACATCTTTTCCTTTTCCGTTGCCGCCTTTGCTCAACGTAATTGAACCAATCAAGTCAATAAGTTCGCCAAGTCGTTGTTTGTCCAACGCTGGTCTTGCATAGTCTTTTGGTAAAACGCCTTTTAAAGTTGGATTGTCTTTTTCAATGGCATCCATCGCATCGTCAATGTCTTTGCCAATGGTCGGCAATTTTGCTCTGCCTTGTAGCCATTTCCAACGGGCTTGTGGTGGAACATAGAAAACTCGTTCGGCTGTGTATTCGTCTTTGTCCTCTGGGTCGGCACCTGTTTCGTTTTCGGTCGCTTTTAATTCTTTGTAGAGTTCATCAAAAGCGTCTGAAATATATTTTAAGAATATCAAACCCAATACAACGTGTTTATATTCAGCCGCATCCATATTGTTGCGAAGTTTGTCGGCTGCTTGCCATAGGGTTTTTTCTAATTCTAAATTCTCAGTCATTGTCTGTTTACTTTGTTTATTTATTAGTTGCTGAATTAAAGTTATTTGCTTTGTTCTTGATTTTGTTCATTCCAGACTTCATCTGCCCAATCATATAGGGTTTGGTTTGTTCCTACAAGTTTCCAGTAACTCCCCCCTGCCGTAGCTGTTGGGCTCTGTTTTTTAGGGTGAAGTTCTGTAAGAATAATGTGGGTTAGATTTGAAATTGAATATTCATTCCCATCGTGCAGCCACCGTATCGCATTTACTTTTCCTTGTTTACCTGTTATTTCTGCCTGAAAATATGGACTTTCTCCATCGAACTTAGCTTTCACATAATCCGGCAAATACCCTGCTACCACCAAACGGTCACCAGCTTTAATCTTACCTGTATCCCATAAAACCTTGATAGTGGTTGGCCGTTTAGCGCGTGAATTAATATCCTGTTTGGCTTCTTCTTTCTTTTGAATCTCCGTTTGGTAGTGTTTAGCTTCTGGTACCGGAATAATGACAGTTGGCACAACAACAATTTTCTCGTCCACTCGATGTGGGCGAATCCTAACACACGAAATATCAAGGCCGCATTGATTTAGCCATAAGACAGTCGTAGTCAATTCAGTAGAAAAGTTTTCGGAGCAAAGAATAATACGTGGGCGATTTGACAATTCAGTAAACTCATCTTTTTCGACAAATTCTTTTAGCTCTTCCAACGCTTTATCAGTACTGTAATCCTGCTCCTGACATTGCTTCCGTTTGTAATCTACCATGTATGGCAGTAAATTTTCAATCGTCATGGAAGAAACCATCGCCGCATACCTGATTGCCTGTAAATCCGCATAGGCCGCAAAACCATCGCGTTTGAGTTCAACCACTACCAGATTACCCTTTTTATCAAGGGCTAAAATATCCAATCTATCGGCCGATTGGAGAAATCTATCGAATTCAATGGCTAAGACAAGCAACTCTTCCCCTAGTATTTGAGGGGCTTTTCGTATCCACTCCTGTATATGATTGCGTTCCCAAATATTGAGTCTGATAAATGAATCGGATGAAATTATTTTAAATTGAGTTGGATTGGCTTGGTCAATAACCAAAAGTGTAGATTCTTGATAAGGGTACATTAGGTGTATGAATAGCTTTTCTCTAAAAGACAAATATGCTTATTTTGTACTGGTTTTTCTACCTTTTGGCCTAAAATCCTACTTCTCAATCAACCGCCTCAAGTCTTCTTCTTTCGGCAGTTCCACCAGATACTTTGAAACAAACACCTGATTGTCAAGCCCAGCAGTAGAGTATAGCACTTTGGTATCAGAGCCGCGCTCGGTGCAAAGAATAATGCCTACGGGTGGGTTGTCAGTAGGTTGCATTACTTCGTTTTTATAGTAGTTCAAATAGAAATTCATCTGTCCCGTATCGCTGTGGCGAAACTTCCGCACTTTCAAATCAATCAGTATGTGGCATTTCAAGATACGATGGTAAAACACTAAATCTACTCGGTCGTGTTCTCCGTCCATTGTGATACGTTTTTGGCGTGCTTCAAAGCAGAACCCCGTACCTAACTCCTGTAAAAAGTGCTGTATTTTGTCTAATAAGGCCGTTTCTAAATCATTTTCGGAGTAAGTCGCCAATTCCTTGAAGCCCGTAAACTCCAAAATATAGGGGTCTTTGATGGTATCTTCTATGGTTTCGATTTCAGCTTTGAGGTTCGCAATCAGTGCTTCTTTGTCGGTCGAAAGGCCAACACGCTCAAGCAACAAACTTTCAATCTCCCGTTCCAAAAAACGCGCATTCCAGTTGCCTTTGATGGCTTCTTTTTCGTAAAAGGCACGTTTAAGCGGGTCTTTAATACGCATCAAAGCCGTAAAATGCCGAAACGAGAAATGAGATAGAAGGTTTTCGGGGGTGACTTTAGGACTTATTAACTCATTTTCAACTCGTTGCAATTGGCCAGCCAGTGGCCGGCTTATTTCAAAACCTTCTAATTTTATTGCTATAGGCTGTAAAATTTGTGGGTATGTATTGTAAAATTGCCGAAAATCTTTGATTGAACTATTGGACATTCCTTTTACCCCTTTTTGAGTAAGGTCTTTTGCCAACATTTTAATCAGGTTTTCACCATATTTAGCACGCTCTTCACCATTCTGCTCAAACTCCACAATGTAAAAACCGATGAGCCAGTTGCGAATGACCAACTGCTGATTGAGTGCCGAAATTGCCCGTTTTTGTAGGGTATGATGGGCGGTTTCGATAGATTGAATTAGGTCTTGATAGTGCATAGTTATAAAACAGAATTAGCAATATTACTGAGGGTTTCGGTATCAAAGCTTTGTAAGTAAATCTCGGTTACTCTTTCCGACTCATGCCCCATCATTTCTTTGATACGAGCGGTAGGAACTTCTTTTCGATATAAGGTAGTAGCAAAAGTATGTCGTGCGGAGTAAGTAGTAAGATGTTCGTCAATACCTACTAACTTGGCAATTTCCTTTAAATCATGGTTTACTTGCTTGAGTACCTTATCAATACGGTTATCTATCTGCACGGGTGTTTGGTGAAAATCACTCAAAATTGGAAAAATAAAGGCATCCTCCCGTATGAAATAGTGTTCCCGATAATAGGTTAGCATCTGAACTACCCAAGGGTTGAGCAAAATATCAAATTCGTCCCCCGTTTTTTTACGGATGTATTTTAGGCGGTCGTTTTGGATGTCTGTCCAACGCAAGTGGGCAATGTCTACAAAATTGATACCCCAACAGTAATAGCTGAACAGAAAGTAATTATGAGCATGAAACAGTTTAGAAGTCGGTGACAAAACCAGTGCTTTGATTTTGTCCATCTCCTCAATTTTCAAAGCCCGTTTCTTGGTTTTGATTCTCCTGTACTTCTTAAAATCTATGTCTTTAAAAGGGTTATATTCATTTTTAACAAATCCTTCTTTTTTGGCATGATTGAGCAGGGTCTTAAAATGTCGGAAATAGACAAAAAAAGCGTTGGGCTTCATACCCCGTTTCAAGTGGTATTCTTCAAACTTTTTGAGAAAACTGTGCGTCACGTCTGAAAACTCCATGTCCCTCCCGTTACGAAAGTCCATGATACTTTTTTTTGTGGAATGATAGATGTTGGCTGAGCCGATTTTATCATTGGCTTTGAGTTGCTGTACGTAATTATCAGAGTATTCAAAAAGGGTAAGCTTGCTTTTGCGTTTATCGGCCAGCAGGTTGTTTTTGAGTTCTTCCGTCGAAAAGTCTTGGTCGTCATTATGTAAGTTGAGAATTTCCCGATTCGCTTCCAGTTTTGCCTTTTCGATGGCAATCGTAATTTCTTTGTAGAGAGGGTGGCGTTTTTTGGGAAGATTGTTAGCCTCATCCCAAAGTTCTTTTTTGCAGGAAAAACCTAAAGAAACATACCGCGATTTTCTATCTTTGGTGACGCGTAGGTAGATTGGATACTCGCCTGATTGGAGTGGTTGGTGTATGTAGAGAAGAGCCTTTACGGTAGCCATTGGGATTATTTATACATGTGTTTTGCAACTCCTACTAAAACATTACTAAAACAAATGTATAAATTTTCCGTTAAAACTCACAAAAGACAAAAAAGTAGTTTTTTATAACTATTTGATTATCAATATATTTGCAAATAAAATAAAGTTATAAAATTGTACTATATATTGCATGGCATGCAAGAGGTCATCGGTTCGAATCCGATATTCTCCACTCAAAAAAGGTTTACGATTAAATTCGTAAACCTTTTTTATTCCTACAATTATTCTAATGGCTTCGGACAACTGAATAGGTGATGTGACCGTAAAATATCCACTTAACTACTTTGGATCAATTCCATTACAATCAACCTTTCCTAGCAGGCCTTCAATTACCACCTGCACCTTCGCAATTTAAAGCTGTTTTAGGTTGAAAAATCGCTCAACTGCTCGGCTGTCTTTAACATCAACCTGACCCGTACGAAGCGCACCTATTACCGAATGGGTGGGCTCTATCAGAATGATTTTTACGTCAAATCGGTAATTTGTAAACAGATTTGTCTCCAATGGCGTGGTTAATTTAGCCATTATCTGAACTTTGTCAGTTTGAGGACGAACCACCGACTCAATCACACTAGGGCTATCGCTAACGCCTACATTGAGATAGTTGGCCCGAATCGTGTTTAAAGTCCACGCATTGAGTTGATCACGAAGGTAAACCAACACCACCCCTTTATCGGCGATTGCTGCGTAGTTTTGTGGACTATAAGTCCGAAAACTATTGTAAGTGAACAGTTTAGTAGTGGCATCATAATTTGGAGTGCCTAGTGCATTAAACTGCTGGTTGGAGTAAATATAACTCCGGGCATTTACCGTGCCTGAATCTCCCTTGGGGCCTTGCGACCCAGTGTCGCCCTTAGGCCCCTGCGCCCCTGTATCCCCTTTCGGGCCAGGTACTCCTTCGGTTTTACAAGCTGAAAGGCCAATGAGGCCCATTAGAAATAACATTGCAATTGTTTTCATGGAAAGCTGTATATTTTAATAGTACAAAATTTTAAGCCTTGCCGAATCATCATTTGGCTAAATGATAGTTCGGAAAAGACAATGCAAAATTAGTACTGCTGCCCGTGGGGCAGAATTACTTACAGCATGAATTGCTGTTTTTATACCTTGAAGTGTTGATTATGAATCGGAAATCGGAAAAGTCTTTGACAGAAGCTTGCCAGTGAAAAAACATTGAAGAAACAAAATAAGTAGACTTTTAATAGAATCGTTTCGGTATGTATTAATTCCCCCAACACATAATTCTCTGATTTCAAACCCAATAAATAAAAATCAAGCTAAAACTTAATCTTCTACTTCCAGAATACCGCCCTTGAGATGAAAAATTTGTTTCTCCTGAAATGCCTCCGCCCGACAATAATCTTTGGCCGCTACGCGAGAGCGGGTTCCGTTGGTGCAAACTACGATTAGGGTTTGATAAGGCAATAATTCGGTACGGCGTTCCCGAATATCTGCAAGGGGAATATTGGTGCCGCCAATGCTAAATTCTTCAAACTCCCAAGGCTCCCTCACATCCACAATGATAGCTTCTGGTTGGGCAGCCATGGCTTCAGCTTCTTGGAGCGATATGTCCTGATAGGTATTCAAAAGAATTATTTTCCGTTAAGTTTTTTCATCCACCCAAGAGTCTCCGTAAGGATTTCTGGGTTAAAATGGCGGCGAGCATACTGCATATACTGCCCAGATTTTTGCAATTGAGCCGCTTCAACAAAAGACGTTACTTTAATAAAATGCTGATCTGTACCTTTCAATTGTCTATACGTCCCCAACTCAGGACGTACTTCATTGACAATTCGGGCAATACTCTGCGCCGATTCTGGGCTGATAGCTTCACTATCAAACTCTCCGTACAGGGCCAAAGTAGGCACTGCTGCCTGCGCCCACGCCTGCGTGAGATTTTGCTGCTGAAGTTCGGTAAAATACCCAGATGAGCGCCCAAAAAAAGTCCCTCTATGGTAGGCAAGCGGATTTTCTTTGGATGTAAGTATAGCCTCAAAATCAGGCTCTTGAAGCAGTTCAGTGGGCGTTTTGGCCTGTACCAACCATTCATACAACAACGGTATCATCATTCGGGTATTGGCTTCGATAGATTGATACGATTCTTGGTACAATAACGGCTTTTGGCGGTATACGTCAATCATGTGCTCAAACCACGGTTTCACTACGGTTCCGTACGTGATGATACCCCTCGGTTTAGAACCCGATTGGGCCACCAACAGTGGCGCCAACGCTCCACCCAATGAGTGCCCAAACAGAAAATATCGGGTGCTGTCAACAAAAGAAAGTTTCTTAAAAGCCGCAAATGCGTTCTGAAAAGCGGCCTTTTCTTCTTCATAACTCAGCCGAACGCACTCCTTTGTGCCAGCACTTTCTCCAACGCCTGGTTTTTCAATCCTAAAAACAACGTACCCAGCACTCACCCAACCATCCACTAATTGTTTGACGGGAGCGAGCGAATCTTCGGCAAAATGAACAGACCCGCACCCATGCCCCTGAATGTAAAATATAGCGGGCAGACGATTGCTGCCCAACGGCTTATGAACAATTGAACGCAAATACCCCCGTTGGTAAGGAACCTCCCCATAAATCACCTCTCCTTTTGAAAACTCCTTGGGTGCCGCAACGACATTCCCAACGGCCCGGGCTTTTTTTCTATTTCGAATGTAAGTAATTGAAATCGGCTCTTGCTCGTACAATTCCTGCTCCAGCTTTCGAAAATCAAACAGGTACAACGAATCCGTTTCGTTGATGGAAACCAGAATATCGCCCGCCTTAATACCCAACCGCGCGGCGGTAAAATCGGGCATGACACTCTTCACTAAAATCCCGTGACTATCGGGTAAGTGCTGTGTACTCATCAATGAATCACTCGCCGCTGCGTAGCTGATGCCCAAACTCCCTTTGTGCCGAAGGTGTTGTGCTGACGTGACGAAAGATGAAAATAGTAGGATAAAAAAGGCAAAAGCAACGGAAAAGCGCATCGAATTGTGAAGTTAAATGTTGACTGCCAAAAGTTAATCGTTCGGGCAATGAACAGATTATCTTTTAACTCCTCTACAAAGGTCGTGCCTGAAAAGTAATTTCAGAAAGTAATCCTACGGCGTTGAAACGTAAAATCACTTTTTGAGCGGCTGATTTTTGGGTAATATCCGTACAATGAATTCCTTTTTCCAAAAAATAAACGTAGAATTTTTGATCCCGTGACCCCAACTGCTGAATATCTGGGCGGCCCAGCATGTACCCTACATCGTCGATATGTTTACCCAAAAGCTCACTCTGTATCTTCACAAATTCTTTTTCAAGCCCTTTTCTGACGTCGCCGCATCCTCCTCGGTCACTTCGCCATTTTACTAAATCTAAATTTCCAACCTTATCTGGCGCGGGAGAACAGGAAAAAACGAAAGAAAACAGAAGAAACGAAAGGGTACTTACGCTTAAATAATGGTTATTTTTTATCATAAAAATCAAAATCAGACGATACATTTTTTCTAAATACTTTCTTGATACAAGACCTGAACCAGTACCTGTCCTACGGCTTTGAGGGTGTTGGGGTCAATGTTGCGCATATCATCTTCGTGCGTGTGCCAGTCATCAAAGAAGGTTTTTTGCGGATTATTGAGCTGGAGATGAATAATGTCAACCATGGGAATTTTGGCGGTTTCGTTCACTGGCAGGTGGTCGTCCGTAATTGCGGCACCATCTTGTTCGACAAAGTAAGAGCTGTACCCCAATTGACTGGCCGTATTCCAAATCATTCGCGTGACTTCATTAGCATATTGATTCGAGAAAGCTTCTTTCGGGAACGTCGCTCCTTTGGCACCTACCATGTCCAACAAAACCCCAAAATACGCCGAATAACCCGGAACGTGCTTATTGGCGGCCCAATATTGAGAGCCTAAGCAAAAACCTGTAAATTTATCCTTGGCAACGGCCGAATTTCCTCCGTCTTCTACATCAAAAAAAATAAAATCAACTCCAACACCCGGTTTTTGGGCGGCCTGCTGAAGGGTACGGGCAAGTTCAAGCAACACTCCTACTCCACTTGCTCCGTCGTTGGCCCCATCGATGGGCCCTGTTTTATTGGTAGGGTCTTCGTCGGCTACGGGCCTGCTATCCCAGTGTGACGCCAATAGAATACGTTTTGCGGCTTGTGGATTAATACTACCTATAATATTCCGAGCGTTGAGTTTGCGGCCGTCGTAGTGGGTTGCCGTAAAAGTCTGTTCCGTGACGGTACAGCCAAGGCGTTTCAATTCGGCCACGAGGTAGTCACCACAACGGGTATGGGCCGCTGAATTGGGAACCCGAGGGCCAAATTTGACTTGTTTTTCCACGTATGCGTAAGCCGAATCTCCACTGAATAAAGGTGCCTTTACCATAGTTGTTGCGGTTTCGCTGGTGGTCGTTTGCTCAGAAGAGGATTGTTTAGAATTACAACACAATAACGTCAAAACCAGAAGCATTAGGGCTACTCCCTTGCTAAATTCCTGCATAAAAAAATTGTTTTGGGTTTCAAAAATGACAGGCATTCGATTTTTAAACTTTGCCACTTTAATTGAACACCAAATGTAAGGAAGAACTGCTAATCTATTCAGAAAAACGTCGATGATTGATTACCTCAAATAGGATTTATGTAAAAAAGAGAACAAAATCACTTCTAATTTGAGCATTTTACTGCTTCAAGATTCTAATCCCTTTCAGTAACGTTTCATTATCAAAAACCTGCAATATGTACGTACCACTTGGCAACTGGGCATCTGACAAATTGATATAGGCGACTTTATCGACGACGGTTATCTGACGTTTACCCATCATTATTTCCTGGCCTGACACAGCAATCACCCTAAAACTCAAAGCATTAATATCCAGCAAATCAGGCAATTTTACATTGCAGACGTTTGAAAAAGGATTTGGATATACTTGCCAGTCCGTCAATGGTTGCGTTGTTTTAATCGTAAAACGAATCGTTGCGGCACTCACCTGCAATGAATCGTTAAAAGCCGCAGCTTCCAGCGTATAACTCCCTGCTATCGGAGAAAAACCTGTTGTTTCGTCAAACAAAGCAAAAGGAAACCGCTCAGCGGTGATTTCCCGTTGATAAGGGCCCGTCAATTTCAGCAATACTTTCTTGGCAGGAACTTCGCAATTGGCATATATCGTGATTTTATTCGGCATAGTCTCTTCCTGAAGTACGTCCCCGTTGCTCAATGGTCCAATGAGCCGCCGTTCGCCAATTTTTCCCGCCTGAATCAACTCAAAACTGATATTTGCGTAGCGCACTTCGACTTTAAAGGTAACATTGGTGGCCGTTTCGTCATCGTCAATGGCCCTGACCGTAACCGTGTAAGTGCCTGCCTGTAAAGCTACTCCCGAAATTTCATTGTTTTGAAACGAAAGCCAAGCAGGTAGGTTGGGCGCTTCGATTCGGTCAACGTAGCCATTGGTATCATAAAACAATGAATCAGGAATCCGGTAAGTAAATTTTTGGGTGGCAAACATCTGCACATTGGGCAACGTATAGCGGGCAAGAGGGGGAGAATTTTGGGCACCCTGCACGTCTACTTTTATCACAAACGGTATTTCGACCGAATCACCGCCGTTATCATACGCCCGAATTCCAACCCGATACGTTGCCAGTTCGGGGGGAGTTCCCCGCAGTTCTGTCCCGTTAAAGGTAAGCCACGCGGGCAGTTTGGCCGCTCCTACTCTGACAATCTCACCGTCAGGGTCGCTGAAAAGGTTGGGCGAAATCTTAAAACGAAACGCTTTGCCGCGCGCAATCACTTTTTCGGGCAGTTGCTGTTTGGCCACGGGAGGGATGTTAAGCACTTTTATTTTAAACGATGTTTCCACAAACGCGCTGTCGTCATCGTATGCTCGAAGGTTGACGGTAAATGTGCCCTGCTCCTGCGGATACGCCGAAAACTCTTTGGAACTGTAAGTCATCCACGGGCGTAACCCGCTGGCCTGTATGCGTACAATGACGCCATCGGGGTCGTCAAAATGGTCGGGCAAGAATTGATAAAACACCAATTTTTGGAGTGATGTCTCAAAGTCTGGCACGGGACGTTTGACAATAGGTTTAACGTTTATGTTGGTCACTTTGAGATTAAAACTCATCAACACCGTGGCGCCTTCATCGTCGGTGGCGCGGAGGGTTATTTTGAAGTCACCGATTACATCTGGCACATTTCCCGACAGAACCCCGTTGTTCAAATTTAGCCACTGGGGTTTTTCGAGGGCTTCTATTTTGACAATATCCCCGTCGGGGTCCGCAAATACATCCTTGGGCAAGGTATAACTGTACGCTTTGCGGGGTTTACTTGCCCGCTCCGTGACCTGATTGGCAATAATTGGCGGCAGATTCACACTGAGTGGTTTCCAATACTCTTCCGACAAAATATCTTCAACCAATTCAATATGAACGGGTTGCGGATTTGACCCCACTTTTTCAACCCATCTTTTTTCCACGTTTTTCATGGTAGAATCAAGGGCTTCGGTCAAAGTGTAAGAAATAGAATGTTGCGGTTTGATTTCGGACAGCGGCGTATTGAGCCAACGGCCCGCCATCTCCTGAATCAAACGCATAGCCCCTGGCTCAGGCCCCGCCGTCACCAGCGTTACAATCTTGGAGCCATGCTCAAAACATTCATTAAACTGACGTCTCAATAAATCAATGGGCGTTTGCGGCGTGTAAAACACTTCGTTTGCCGTCCATTTATTGGCGGGTCGATTAGAGCGTATCACGTCAGTTACCCAACGGTGATTGTAATAGGGGTCATTGTGTACCTTAGTCCCGTCCGTTTTTGCGTCGAGCGTTTTGAAGGAGTAAGCAATCATCATGGCCGAAAAATCGGCCGTTACGGCACCGTATTCATTGACAATTTTATACTGTGGATTTACTTGTTTGATACCATTAATTGTGCCGTCTATATAATTTTGAAGTTGCGAATGCGAAAAAAGGTACCAATCTTTTCCCGATTTTTTTCGATAAGTGGGATACGGATTGTACGCCGTTCCGGGCGGCATTAATGTCTTAAATGAGGTATATTTTGTTCCCCAATGGTAGTTGAGTTTATTGATGCGTTTGTAGCGTTTTTCGGCCCATACCCTAAACGAATCCAACGATGAATCGGAATAATCAAAACCCGCAAGGTATTGTTTGCCGCCTTCAAAATTGGTCTCATGAGGGTACCCTAGCTCTTGGGTCGATAAGTTACCGAAGGAAACGTACAAAATTTTACCCTGATTTTGGTAGGCGTTGTAGCGTTGACACACTTCTTTGATAAAATTTTGGGATTTGGCAACCGTGGGCTGATGCGAAAAACTAAAGCAAGTTCGGCCATAAACCCCCGAAAGAGGCCGCCCCAAATCATCCTTCATGGTTTCTTTGGCCGTCCAATAACCGTCCAACCGGTAATAAAGTCGGCCCACAATGATGCGTAGCGCTATTTTAGCATTGGTCTTTGCAATGTATTCAATCTGACGGTCGTACTGACGCCAATCGGGCGGAGAAGTATTGTCTTTGTAAACTTCATCCCACTGAATGGTGAGGGCCACTAAGTTGCAACCATTGGCAATCGACGCTTCAATGACATCCATCCCTGCTTCTGGGCGCGGGTCAAGATTAAGCAATTGCAAACCCACATATCGCTGGGTGTCAGTATTCTGCGATTTCAAGGCTAGTGGCAGCACCAAAAATCCCAAAAAAAGGAGTGCCTTCAGCGTTTTGGTTTTATTGTAAACAATCGTCAATATCAAACTCAACATTGTATGGTTATTGCTTTATCAGTTTAAACGCCTGCCAAGAAGAATCTTCCTTCTGCAATTTTAAAAAATAAACACCAGCAGGCAGTTTGAAGTCGGTTAAGTTAATGCTTAAAAGTTGATTAGCGATAGAGGTAGCATTGTCCAGAATCGGCTGAGTTTGCCCCAGCACATTCACCAGCTGAATCTTCTGAATCGACACATTATCAGGAAGTTTTACATTCAAAAATTGATAACAGGGATTGGGAAACAAAGCCCAGTCGGCCAACGGAATCGGCAGTTTTGTCAGCGGGTCGGTGGCAATGATTTGAAAACGATAGGTAGCCGAAGAAATCAGCTCTTTTTGAAAATAGGCATTCCCTTTGACCTGGTACGTTCCGACCACCGTCGGAAAGCCGCCATCGCCCCTAAAAAGCGCAAAAGGTGAACTTTCAGATTGGGCTTTTTGAACGTGCCCTCCCGACAATTGCAGCTCAAATTCATCAAAAACGGCGTCGCAAGTAGCATAAATATTCAACAAAGGAGGCAGGTCGGACGAGGACAGAACCTCTTCATTTTGAAGCCTTTTGATTAAAAAACGCTCCCCCACTCGGCCCGCCTGAATCAAATCAAACGAAACGATGGGATAGCTAATCGTAATCTTGAAGGAAGTTTGGGCCACGGCCTCTTCGTCGTCGTAGGCCCGTACAGTGATGGTATATTCGCCCACGGCATCGGCCAATCCCCGAATTTCTCGGCGTCGAAACTGCGCCCATGAAGGTAATCCAGTGACTTCTAAACGCGTAATAAAACCATCAAAATCGACAAAAGTACTGTCAGAAAAAGTGAATGTAAAGGGTTGTTTATAAACTCCTTTTACATTTTGAATAGGTTTTTGAACAATTGGAATTTGGTTCGTTCGGCCAACATTATTCACGATGATGGTAAAATTAGTTTCGACCGAAGCACCGTCATCATCGGTAGCACGCAGGAGCATGGTAAAGCTCCCCGTTTGGGGAGGAGTGCCCGAAAAAACGTTGTTTTTGAACGTCAACCAAGCGGGTAAGTTGTTGATAACAACGGTGTCTATGATTCCATCAATGTCGGCAAAAACTTCCGAACTCAAGCGATAGGAAAACGCATTATTGACCTTGACAATTTTGGTAGGCAACGAATTTCTGACGACAGGCACCTGATTGATAGACCCTTGAAGCGAATCGACCAGTAAATCTTCCACCATCCGAATAGCCACCGGCTTTCGGTTGGACTCATGCCCCGCCCGGTTCAGCCATTCTCCGTACACACCGCCGCTATAATAGCCAAACTCTACTACCCGCGACAGCGTATAATCCATGTAAGCCACTGGTGATACCTCAGCATACGGTTTTTTGAGCCATTTAGGAACGCTGGCTTGAATAATGGGCCGTACAACGTCCAGCGCCGCTTGGGTAGCAATGACTATACTCACCCAATGTGCACCGTGTTCAAAATTTTCATCAATTTGACGAGTAATCAATTCTGGGCTATGTTTGGGATCAGGATATACCTCATTCAGTACCCATTGGCCCGGCAAAACGTTACTCCTTAAAAGATCGGTTGAAAAGCGGTGATCATACTGCAAATCGTCGTTGATTTTGACCCCATCGGTCGAACGATTCAAATCACGGAAAGCAAGGGTGCCGTTAAACACACTGATTTGATCAAAGACCGAACCAAAATCCGTGATAACGCGGTACGTGCTATTTACACTTTTGATGGTTTGGGTGGTTTGTTCCACAAACTGCTTGAAGATGGCGTGACGAAAAACGTACCAATCTCGGCCTGATTGCCCCCAAAAAACCTGTTCGCGGTATTTAAGTGATACGGGAGGTGTCACTTCTTCAAAACTTTTGTACTCCGTTTGCCAAAAAACATTCAGACGCTCAATTTTTTTGTACCTGCGGCTTAGCCAAATCCGAAACTCCTGCTGCATGACGGGCGAATAATCAAAAACCGTCGGGTAATTATAGCCTTCAGGCGCGTTTTCGTGATAATATCCCGTTTCTTGCGTAGGAGTCGTCGAAACCGATACCCACGAAATCACCCCTTGTTGTTGCAGATTGTTATATCGTTGGCATACTTCTTTGATAAAAGCCCGGGCTTTTTCTACCGAAGGTCGATGGGCATAACTAAAATAGGTAGCGCTATAGCCCGAAATCAAGGCCTGTCCATGCTGGTCGCGTTGGCGGTGTTCGTTGTCCCAAAAACCCTGAATCCGACTGACATGCCGCCCTACCAAGATTCGAAGGGCTATTTTTACCCCTAATTTTTGGGCCAAATTAATTTGGGTGTCATACTTACGCCAGTCGGCCTGCGAAGTAGCAGTTGTGTATACCTGATCCCAGTAGATGGTTAAATGAACAGCATTACACCCTGCTTTGACCCCGCCCTCCAACAAATCCAAGTCTACATCCAACGACCGGTTGGTATTTAAAAGCAACACGGCCAAATACCGCTGTTGATCATTGGCAAAGGTAAGGGAGGAATACAATAGCGAAGCAATCCAAAAACCCCACAAATATCTACGCTTCAACTGCCTCATTTAGATTAAGTTAAGGTTATTAAAAACGTAAAAAGTCAGCAGTTGTGCAATATTGATGGAATTGCGTAACTGCTAACTTTCTAAATCTTAACGTATAATTAACTATTGGGCTTTTTTACCCGTAATACGGAACGTATATGTATAGGCTACTCCTGAGCTATCTTTATCATTGGTAACCTCTTCGATGGTAATGGCATTTTTGCCAATGGAACCGATTTTAACACCTGTGTCCAGCATGTCAAATTCGCCAGAAGTACCTTCTATTTTCTTTAATTCGATACCTGTAAAGGCGGAATTGCTCTTTTCGGTCTGCCCGTTGGACAATTTCGCCGTTTGGGTAAACGTCACGGTCACGATGTTTGACGCTGTTTTGGCAACATCCAATACCGCGTTTACTTCATAACCGATGCCAGTATTGGTAGTACCTTTTACGGGATAATTCGTTGTTTCGGCATATTCTGAAGCAGAGTTGGCGTATTTAATAGCTTCGGTAAGTTTTTCCACGGTGTAGCTCCCAATCACTTGCTCGGCGGGTTCTGGTTCTGGCTCAGATTTTGAGCATCCTGCCAACATGGCTGAAGTAATAAATAGTGCAGCGTAAAGATATTTTTTCATATCACTAAAGTTTGTAGAATGGTTTTCAGTATTAATACAACGAAACAAAGTATAAAATTAGTCAAATATTAGCAAATAAAATCACCCAAAAACGGTTATTTTCCCCACTAAGAGGCCCTAGCAAGGCATTTAGAGTATAGTTTGTACTTTATTCTTGCCAGTAATCGTATTGGGCATAACGCGCCGCTTCGTCGGCTACTTCTTTGCCCAGTAATTTACTGACTACGTAATAAGACATGTCGATGCCTGCTGATACACCCGCAGAGAGGATGACTTGGCCATTATCAACGTATCGAACTCCTTCTAGTACCTCAATCGTTGGCGAAATGGCCCTTAAGGCATCCAATGCTTTAAAATGGGTCGTGGCTTGCAGTCCTTCCAACAGCCCCGCTTTACCCAAAATCAAGGCCCCCGTACAGACCGAAAGAACCAATTCAACGTGAGCAGCGTGCTTTTTTACCCACTCCAACACCACATCATTGTCCATTTCCCGACGACTTCCAAAAGCAACTCCTTCGGGAGAAAAACCGCCTCCACCCGGAATAAGAATCAGGTCCGGTTCGGGGCAGGTATCCAACAAATAATCGGGAATAATAGTCAGTCCGTTGCGGGCCACCACGGGGGATTTCTCAGCAACTGTGTAAACGTGGAAAGGTTTCTCCGTAAATGTCCGCAGTCCAGTTACGCTGAAAACCTCATAAGGGCCCGCAAAATCGAGCACTTCTACCTCATCGAATAAGAAAATGGCTACATTTCGGGTCATGGGAACGTATGGGTTTTGTTAAAAATTGGTCAGAGAAATGCACTAACGCAAATTGCCAGCTTTGGCCGAAGCTCTTCGGCCAAATGTAATCAAAACTACGCCCGTCAAAACCACCGCCGAAGCGACCAGCGAGCGGGTGCTTAATTTTTCGTTTACCACTAGCCACCCTAAAATCATGGCCACTACTGGGTTGACATACGCATAGGTGGCGGTCAAAGAAGGTGCCGCATGGTGCAACAACCAAACGTAAGCCGAATACCCCACAAAAGAACCCATCACAATCAGATAAAGTAAGGCCATGTAGGTTTGATGGGTCATGTTATCGAAGGCTTTAAAGCCATTTGGCTCCAAAAACAAGCTCATCACCAAGGAAAAAACTCCCCCGCCCAACATCTGGATCGCGGTGGTCTGCATTTGAGGAGGCATGTCTAAATACGGGGATTGTAACGACCCCCACGCCCAAGTAATTGACCCGATAAAAACCAAAAAAGCGGGGAATAAGGGGATTTCACGTTGGGCGAGGTTCTCTCCCGGATTCAGTAAAATATACATTCCAATCAGGCCGACACCCAAGCCGACCACCGTTAGCCACGAAGGTTTTTGTTTTCCAAAGAAATAATAATCCAAACCCACCATCCAACCCGGCAGCGTGGCTACCAGCAGTGCCACCAACCCGGTAGGCATAAATCCAATGGCGTAGGCAACGGCGCAGTTTCCGACACCGCTCAAAAGCATTCCAATCCAAGCCGCTGAAAGCCATTGCTTTATGCTCGGAATAGAATATCCACGAAGCAGCGTAAACAAAAAGAAAATGACACCACCCACCAGAAACCGAATGGCATTGGTCAACAACGGCGGGAGCACTTCAATAGCGTAGCGAACCCCCAAAAAGGTAGAGCCCCATACGACATACACAATGACCAGATTGGCCCAAAGTTTTACAGAAGAAGATTGTTGCATTGTATCATGTTAGCCCGAGCGAGGTTATTTTTTTCAATAACGTTTACCGTATGTTTACGCATTTTTCATCCCAATGACGGCCAACATCCGCCCCGTTTGGCCATTTTCCAAACGATAGGAGAAATAATCGTCATTGTGGGTAATGGTTGAATACGGTGATATTTCAATCCGCTCCGAAGGAATTCCAAAATTTTCTAACTGCGCGGCATTGGCGCGTTTTAAGTCCACCAAATACTTTCCCCTGCCCGTATCAAACCGTTTGAATTTATCAGGAAACTGCTCCGCTACTTCTTCTCCCACTTCAAAAGCATTTTCATCGATGCACGTACCCACGTAGGCGAAGCAATCACCCGGAGCAGTGCCGTATTCGGCGTGCATGGTTTCGAGGGTTTTATAGACCAGTTGAGACACCGTGCCCCGCCATCCAGCATGAACCGCCCCAACAACCCGACGATGAGCGTCATAAATCAGTACGGGGGTACAATCGGCAACGGTGACCCCAAGCACAACTTCTGGCACCTCCGTGACGAGCGCATCAAAGCCTTCGGTCCGGCCCGGTTCAGTCACTATTTGAATGCTATCTCCGTGTACTTGATGAGAGGAGGCAAGTCTAGCTTCCGAAATCTCCAACTTTTCAAAAAAAAGTCGTCGGTTTTCTAGCACATTCTCGGGCGCATCTTTGGTGTTAATGCCCAAGTTAAGCGACGAAAAAGGAGCCGCGCTCACCCCACCGTGGCGCCTGCTTTCTGCTGCAATGAGATTCGTAAAACGTTGAAAAATGGTGGGCGAGTGAAATAATTGCATCATTTATAGTGATTTACATACCCCAGCTTCCGGGATCTTCCCGCCATTTAGATAGTGTTTCCAATTGGCTTGACTCGATATAGTCTAATTTGAGGGCTTCGGTCAGTAAGCAATCGTAGTTGCTCAACGACACCAATTCGACGCCTTTCTGCTTGAAATTTTCATCGGCAATGGAAAAGCCATAGGTAAAAATCGAAATCATTCCCAAAACCTCCACGCCGGCTTCGCGTAGTACATCTACTACTTTGAGGGAGCTTCCGCCCGTAGAAATGAGGTCTTCGAGTACTACTACTTTTTGACCCGCCAAGACCCGACCTTCGATTTGGTTGCCCATCCCGTGTTTTTTGGGTTCGGGACGCACATAAGCATACGGCAAATGCAACACATCGGCCACCAAAGCGCCCTGCGCAATACCCGCAGTAGCTACTCCTGCAATAAGCTCCACGGCTGGAAAATGGCTTTTGATGGCTCCCGCCAAGGCGTTTTTGATGAAAGTCCGCACTTCAGGAAACGAAAGCGCCAGACGATTGTCACAATAAATGGGTGAATTCCAGCCTGAACTCCATTTGAAAGGCTGCGCGGGGCGAAGTTGAATCGCTTCAATGTTTAATAAATACGCCGCAACTTGGCGGGCTACTTCCGGTCGATTCACGGCTACAGTGGTTTGCATGAACGGTGTAAAGATGTTTTTAATCCTGCAAAACTACGCATAAAAAAAGAATGGTTGGGGATGCCAGCCATTCTTTTAAAAGCTCAAGGAGTAAAATTTCTCCGTTAATGACTCACCATTACGGCCATTTCGGCGTGATTGACCACATCTTCGGCCACACTCCCGTAAATAAAATGTTGGATTCCCGTGCGCCCGTGGGTATACATTACTATAATGTCGGCTTCCACTTTTCTGGCATAATTTAAGATTCCTTTCTCAATGGTATTGGCTTCAACAATCTCAAATTGATAGGTACTGTACCCCAGTTCAAGGGCCCATTTCCCAACTTTTTCGCGCAATGCCACTTCATCAAAAATTTTGGTGCCGTTGTCTACATATACAAAATGAGGATTGATGTTTGATTTATCCAACAATTTTGTGGAGGTTTTTACAAACTGCTCATTTTCAAAATCTACGGCAAATACCACATTATTAAACTCACTCACAGGTGATTTTACGACCAACACCGGACAGGTTGCTTTTCGTACCACATGCTCTGCATTAGACCCTTTCGTCCATTCTTTCCAACCGCTTGCCCCCGTCGAACCCATCACCACTAAATCAGCCTCTTGGTGCAAAACGGCCTCGGCCAGCGTTTCGTTTTCTCTTACTACTTTCAGTTTGAAACTAACACCCGCATAAGCTGGTCTATCAATCATATCTTTGAGACGGTCTTTTGATTCTTGGGTCAGAAAACGGTAATAATCTTCCTTGCCGTCAAAAAAATCGTTATCAATCATGGTATATTCTACCGTCGGAAAAATCAATCGTTTGAGCAACACAATGGTTGAATTGTGCTTTTTAGCAATCTCAACGGCCACGTCTAGGGCATATTCAGAAACATCGCTTAAATCGGTAGGTACAAGAATCGTTTTCATTGGATGAATGGATTTGTTGGTTATCTTCCGCAATTTCCGTTCATTAGCTATTTTAAAATATGATTATTGGCAGTTATGTTTGATGATTAATGTCACTCTACAAACAATTATTCAATTCACAAGTCGTTAGGAGAGATACATTTTGGGCTTTGATTTTTACTGCATAAGCCCCTTCGTATTTTTTCAATCAAAACATCTTATCAACTATCTTATGGCAAATATTCTTTGGGCAGATGATGAAATAGATTTATTAAAACCACATATTTTATTTCTTACCGGCAAAGGCTACACCATCACCCCCGTCAATAGTGGTTCTGATGCCCTCGACAAAGTAGAACACGAACGATTCGACGTAGTTTTTCTGGACGAAAATATGCCTGGACTTTCAGGTCTCGAAACCCTCGCGCAGATAAAACAATTACGCCCCAATCTTCCCGTGGTCATGATTACCAAGAGCGAAGAGGAACGTATAATGGAAGAAGCCATCGGCTCCCGCATTGCCGATTATCTCATTAAGCCGCTCAATCCTAATCAAATCCTCCTTTCGGTCAAAAAAATTCTGGATAACAAGCGGTTGGTCAGCGAAAAAACCAACATCAGCTACATGCAGGAGTTTCGGCAATTGGCCATGCAATACCAAGACCGCATCGGCCATGCGGAGTGGGTCGAATTATATAAAAAATTGATTTACTGGGAATTGGAACTCGAAAACACGCAAGACAAAAGCATGGAGGAGATTCTGTCGACCCAGAAAGAAGAGGCCAACAACAATTTTTGCAAGTTTGTCCTCGACAATTATGAAGACTGGCTCAATGACCCCAACGCCGACAAGCCGATTTTGTCGCATCAGTTGATGAAACGCAAAGTATTTCCGTTGATGAAACAGACGGAGCCTTTGTTTTTTATTCTGATTGATAATCTACGTTATGACCAGTGGAAAGTAGTCGAGCCGCTGTTGAGCGAGTTTTTTACGGTCGAAGAAGAATCTTCGTATTATTCAATTCTGCCTACCACCACTGGTTTTGCGCGTAACTCAATTTTTGCGGGAATTATGCCCAGCGAAATTGAAAAGCAATACCCTAATTGGTGGGTAAACGACGAAAATACCCCCGACGGCGAAGAAGGGCTCAATAAGCACGAAGAAGATTTGTTGCGCAAACAGTTTGAGCGCAACCGGATGCAGGTGAAGTTTTCGTACAACAAAATCATCAATCAAAATCAGGGAAAGACCCTCATCGACAACCTTCCCAACCTCTGGAAAAACCACCTGAACGTGGTCGTCTTTAACTTCGTGGATATGCTCTCGCACGCCCGCACCGACATGATGATGATCAAGGAGTTAGCTCCCGATGAGGCCGCGTATCGTTCCATCACCAAATCTTGGTTTCAGCACTCCCCTATCATGGATTTTTTGCAACGAATAGCAGAGAAAAAAGGGCGCATCATCATCACCACCGACCACGGCATGACGCGGGTGAAAAAACCCGTCAAAATCGTTGGATACCGCGAAACCAATACCAACTTACGCTACAAACAGGGAAAAAATCTCGGCTTCGACGACAACAACCACATCTACGTGTGCCGCCGCCCCGAGCGCTTGTTTTTGCCCAAGCTCAATGTTTCGACGGCCTACGTTTTCACCCTCGGCGATTACTTTTTTGCGTATCCCAACAACTTCAACCAGTACGTCAATATGTACCGCGATACCTTCCAGCACGGCGGGGTTTCGATTGAAGAAATGATTATACCGTTTGTGTTCTTGAAACCTAAGTAAAATTAGAACAACTCCAATAATTGATTAAGGCAGTCCCAAAAATCTGAGGCTGCCTTTTTTATTAAGTAGTCGATAAAAAGTTCAGGTATTTTGAAAAATATTATCTTCTTGATTATCAATATGTAATATCAAATCCTTCAACTAATCCTTTGGTTATGAATTGATTACCGATTATTGTGTTTATTTGAGTTATGGCTTGAATACCTGATAGAATCCCTACTGGCGCGAGTCTTCTTAAATGCTGCCTCAAACGGGCAACGGGGTAAAGAATATCCTTAGGGAGCCCTAAAATTCCATTTCGAATTATCGCTGTTAAAATCAAATTCTGCCAATGTCGGTGTGCTGTCGCCGGAAGATACCAGCGCTAACTTCTTTCCTGAATTGGGAACCGCCTTGGGCATAATTCTATAAGTACCATCCGTCAATTGATCGATGCGCCATAGCTGTTCGGGCGCGCCCGTAAATGCCGGTACGGTGATTACTTCGGCATCGGGAGTGGCCGCCAATGCCCGATCGGTGCCTGCCAATACAATTTTATAATAAGGTCCGCCCAGATACCCGGTTGTATCAGGCGCATCGGTAATCGTCCATTGTTGATGGGGACGGGACATGTAGTCGCCTATTCTTAAATTAATGTTACCCGTTGGCCAGTTTTTCATTACATCGGCTAATTGCTGCGCTTGAACGGGTTTTATCGGTTCATTGTTGGGCTGGCCAAATCCCCGGACAACGGGCATTCTGGTAAAATCAACGGCCAACTCTAATCCATAGCCTCTGCGTACGGATTCGATTTCATACGTGCCTTCTTTAAACTTTTCTCCTGCCACAGGCCATCCATCTTTCCAAACCACTGGAAGAATGCCCAATACGCTTCGCCCCCCCTGCGCTAAATCGGCTTCATAATGGAGGGACATTTTTTCAACGCCCTGCTCAAGAATGATGTGCCCGAAATGCCCCGGGCCTATTAATCCGCCACGGGTAGCCACCACCATTTTACCGCCGCCTTCCAGCATGCTTCTTCCTACATTGTCAAGGTAAGGACCTGTTATTTTTTTTGAACGACCCACCACCACATTGTAGGTAGAGTTGGCACCGTCGCAACAACTGCCGTGCGTGGCCAGCAGGTAGTACCAACCGTCGCGGTAGACCAACGTGCTGGCTTCGCATACGATGGCTACATCCACGGGTTTATTGCCTGCCTTGAGTTTTCCCGTTTTGGGGTCTAATTCTATCAGGCGAGTGAATCCAAAATACGTACCGTAGGTTAGCCAAAGGCGTCCAGTCGTGGGGTCCAGCATCACGCCGGGGTCAATGGCGTCATTCTCTTCATAGCCATCCGACGTTGCTACGACAATCGGTTCAGAATATTTAAAATCAGGAGACTTTGGGTCTAATGTCTTGTTCCACATGGTCAGAATCGCTCCTTTGTGGTTGGGTGAACCGCCGGTTGCGCCATAGATGACAAGGTAACGATCCCCGATTTTGATGACATCCGGAGCCGCTCCTCCCCCTGGTCTCACCCCGCCACCATGCCATGTCCAACCATCATTGGAAATCAATCCGCCACCGCCCGTGCCGAATGTGTAGTACTTGCCGTCACATTCAGCGATGGTTGAGGGGTCATGGATAAAGGGTCTTCCTACCTGTGCTGATACAGTTTGGATTGTCAATAAAGCGAATAAGGTTGTCAGGCCGGGTACGTTGATTCTTTTCATGTACTGATTTATTTTAATTGCCTTAGGTAAGTTTTAAAATCAACCTCCCTTTGTCAAAATCATAACTTATTGACTATCAATACTTTTATATTTTTAATTTGCCGTTTTATATTTTGCGGTTTCCTTAAACTGACGGAGCCCTATTATTCGTAACTGATGCTGAGGTTTTTTACGGGTGCTCCTTTTTCATCTAAAAAACGAACACAGAAATTAGCCATCCCCGGTCCGTTTATTACCGCCCCTCTGACGATGTTCTTTCCCTTTTTTAACGTTAACCGTGCAGAAGTACCATTATCGGCAATCATATCCCTGTCACCGGAAAGCAGCAAGGCTTCCTGACCATTCAGCCACCACATGCTTCCGGAATTACATCCAGCAGCCATCCTGACGTTTTTAATTTCTTCGGGACAATTGATGACCGTAACGAGCCAGACAAGTATGCCGTATTTGGGCTTGTTAAGGGCGTAGGTAAAATGGTATAAATTAAAGTTGAACGCCTTGCTGTCCAAGGCATACCACTTCAGTTCCTGATTTCCCACTTTTACCGTTTCGCCATTTTTGGGAACGGTGGTGTAATCGTTGGAGAAATTATCGGTAGAGAATGTTGTTTTGAGGTAGTTGTCGGTGAAAATATTATTCCTGACAATATCTTTCTTTACTGGTTCCAGCACCAACCAACGTTGAATAAACCCCTTAGCATCTGGTGCTTTTGCGGCGGCAGAGGCAAGCGTGAAATGTTTGGAAAGGGTATGGGTCGTATCGCCTTTGATCGGTATGGGCGGGAGCGGTATTCTTTGTCCCGGGCCCTGTGCCAAAGCACCTATTTGTAATCCTGATAAAACGACAAAAATGATAACCGAACACAAGGGCTTGAGTTTGCTGTTCATTGAAGAGTTCTTTCGTAAGGGTTATTGCTTCTACAGTAAGCATAATTTACGCAAACCTACTCAACAACGGGGCTAAAATGGATGCAGTGAGCCTTACAAGTCCCTTGTAATGAGGGTAGTTTGTATAAAATTCAGTGAGTGTAGATGGTCTGGGCGTTGGCATTGCAGATAACGTTTGGCGGCTAGGCGAAGTGCCCGCACTTATTTCTGTCCGCCGAAGCGCCAGCAGAGGCAATTTTCAAAAAAGCGGTCATTTTGCCTAGGTGCGGTTAGCTGCTGGCGTTTTTTCACTCACTTCCTTTATTATTTGATTCCTTGTTAACAGGAATTTTGTCATGTATTTTTCTAAAATGAGTTTGTCAAACCAAATACCTAGAAAACCAAATGGAACTTCATAATAGAAGATGTCAGTCATTTCAGTGCATTCATTAACTTGTATAAAGTGGTGTTCATGTCGCATTGAATTAAATGCGCCCTTTAAAATTACGTCCTCAAAAAATATAGGTCTATTTAATTTGGTTATTTTAATCGTCAAGTGTTGCCTAATACCGAAATGAGTAGCTTGCCATGTTATTTCGTCATTTATTTCACATAGTCCTGACGTCTTACCTGCAACAGCTTTTTCGTTTGTGTATTTTGTAGATAGCTCATGAACTTTAATGTCTCGCGAAACGTCAAAACACTTGTCAATTGGTGCTTTTATTTTTGTCAATAGTTTGATTGTCGCCATACGCTTGCAGCTAACATCTGTACATACGCTATAAATAGCATATATAGCCTATAGCCCCAAAACGAAGCATATAAGCCACAGCCTACCCTCAAATATAAAAAAACAGCTGGCTGTTTCCAACCCGCTGTTTTTCGGTTCTACATTTCTCGTTTTACCATCCCTCGGTTCCCCTTTTTTCGGTTTACCATTTCGCGCGGGGCCGCCCATGCGGTTCCCCCTTGGCTACTAATCCACATCCACTTCCTGCCCCATAAAGCAGTCTACCACGTAGCGGATGGAGCTGAAGGAGTTGACGAGTGCTTTGCGGGCTTCGGGCTCACTCATCCACGCCAATTGTTCAATGCCTTCGTCGTGCTGGGGGGCCATCTTGGAGTCGTCCACGCAGCGCATCCAATACCATTTGGTCCGTTTGAGGATGAGTTGATTGTTTTGGGTATAAGTGTGCCAAGTGGTACAGGTTTTTTCGATAAGCTCGGCTTTTACGCCCGTTTCTTCTTCTACTTCGCGGAGGGCCGCTTTTTTTGATTTTTCATTGTCGTCGAGTTTGCCCTTAGGCAAATCCCACACGCCCCGCCGAAACATCATCAGCATTTTGTTGTCTTTGGTCACAATGCCACCCGCCGCTTTGATGATGGTGTAGATTTTTTTCAATCTTTTTTCCACGGCTTCGCGGTCTTTGGGCACCAAATAAATGGATTGGAGCTCGGGCAGGTCGTAATTGTTCAAAAAATGAAACAATTTTTCGGCCGTAATCGGTGTGGCGTTCAGAATGAGTAAATGCCCCTTTAAACTTGCCACCTTCAGCATTTCGAGGTGAGCGTCAATGATTCGGTCAAAAGTGGCCCGATTGGAGAGCCCCTGAGCCGCTTTTTCGCTTAAAATTCGGACCGGACGGTCTTTGATAAATATAATCATAGGAGTAGTGGGGCGTTAATGCCGACAAAATTAGCAAATGGGTTTGTTTTGGATAGCAAATACTTTTGATAATTTTGCAATTGTACCAACCATCCCCATACGTGGAACTATTTGTTATCGTTCTACTCGTTCTTATCAACGGTATTTTCTCCATGTCAGAAATCGCGCTGGTCTCCTCGCGAAAGTCTAAGTTGGAAACTGCGGCACGAAACGGTGACCGGCAGGCCAAACATGCACTCGAACTGGCAAACTCCCCCAATCGCTTTCTCTCGACCGTCCAAATCGGCATCACCCTCATTGGAATCCTGAACGGGGTATTCAGCGGTGAACGCATCACGACCGATTTTCAGGCCTACGTTGAGCAGTATGAATTATTGAAGCCTTATGCGCATTCTATCGCCGTAGGTGGCGTTGTTTTGTTTGTAACCTACCTGTCATTGGTTTTGGGAGAACTCGTGCCTAAGCGTATCGGCATGTCCAATCCCGAAGGCATTGCCAAGTTTATGGCTACGCCCATGAATTGGCTCTCCAATCTTACGTCGCCGTTTATTTGGTTGTTGGCCAAATCCAGCGATTTGTTTATGAAAATTCTGCGGATTACGCCGCAAAACCAAGCCATTACGGAAGAAGAAATCAAGACCATCATTCAGGAAGGCACCACAGGCGGGGTCATTGATGAGATTGAGCAAGAAATCGTGGAGAATGTCTTTCATCTGGGCGACCGGAAAATCACGTCGTTGATGACCAACCGTCAGGAGGTTACGTGGTTGGATTCGGCCGATGACCCCGAAGAAAATAAAGCCCGAATCATGGAATCCAAGCACTCCATTTATCCCCTTTGCAACGACGGGATTGACAATATCGTGGGGCTGATTTATGTGAAAGATTTGCTCGGCGGTGATTTGGATGAGCAACTTACCCGATTGGAATCGCTGGCCCGTGAGCCGTTGTATATTCCCGAAAACAACAAAGCCTATCAGGCCCTAGAAAAGTTTAAAGTAAGTCGGGTGCATTTTGGTATCATCGTCGACGAATACGGCGCCATGCTTGGCATTGCCACGCTAAACGACATTTTGGACGCGTTGGTGGGGGATTTGTCAGAAACCGATGAGTTTAACTACGACATCGTAGAGCGCGAAGACGGCAGTTTTCTGGTGGATGCCCAGCTTCCGTGGGAAGATTTTATCAATCATTTTGACATTACGATACAGCAGAAAAAAGAATTGACGGGCTTCAACACCCTTGGTGGCTTTGCCTTGCATATTTTTAAGGATATTCCCGATACGGGTGAGCACTTCACGTGGCAGGACTATCGGTTCGAGATTGTCGACATGGACAAAAGCCGTATCGACAAGATACTCGTTCAAAAACTAAGCGAAGAAGAAGAAGGTGGGTAATACTCTTTCAGATGGTAAAGTTTAAACCTTGCAAAGATTTGCAAACTTTTGCAAGGTTTAGATGATTTCAATCCCTTTATTGCGAAAATCGTTCAACGACGGGTCGGCGGGTTTTAGACTCGTCACCAAAAAATCAATCTCATGCAGGTCGCATACCTTGTAGGTCTCTATGGTATGGATTTTTTCAGTAATGGCACAAATCGCTACTTTTTTGGCCGCTTTTGCCATTTTTTGTTTTAAGACCGATTCTTCATAATTGCGCAGCGTAACTCCTACATTTGGATCTAACCCATTGAAACCCATGAGATAAAGGTCAACCCGCAGGTGTTCGAGTTGGCGCATGGCTTGGTTGCCTACCGTGATTTGGTAGCGTTTGTGGTAGGTGCCTCCCAAAAGGATTGTTTCAATTTTTGGGTGTTCATTCAGTACGATGGCAAGGGGCAGACTGTTGGTAATGACGGTCAGTTCCAAGTTTTTGGGAAATTGTTCGGCAATGTGAAAATTCGTGGTGCCGCCATCCATCAATATCGTTTGATGATTTTCAAACAGTTTTTGGGCTTTTCGGGTCAGGTGCAATACTTCCTGATTGTCGATACCGAATCCTTGCGTGGTTTTAAAAGACAAGTAGGAATTAGCCACGGCTCCACCGTGTACTTTTTTCAGTAAGCCCTTGTCTTCCAGTTCAATAACGTCGCGTCTGATGCTGTCGTACGAAACGTGCAGTAGCTGACTCAACTCCACTAAGTTGATTTTTTGGTCACGATTGAGCTTCTCAATAATGAGCCGTTGGCGCTCTTCTTTTATCATAGGTTAGTTAAAATATACTTCAATAAATACTTAAAAATTCATTGAGAGTGATTTCTAAAAATATCTTGCAAAAAAATGCAAAAAAAAGTTGCATTAAAACAAAAAGATTGCATATTTTTGCATAGTTGTTTCAACCACAACTTAACCTATGATAAAATATCCCTCGCGCTACCTTAGGGGTTTGTGTAGCTGCGAGGGATGTTTCTTTTTTATGGGTACAATAAATATTTCTTTCGCTTGATTTTGAAGTCTCCCAGCCCGGGCTCCCAGCTTTTACGAATTTCTTCTTCTGATTTACCCGCAATAATCTGCTGCTTTAAGTTTTCTGTTCCCGCCAGTTTATCAAAGTTTCCCATTTGTTTGCTTTGACTCATGTCAAAAAACTTCTCTTTGAGGGGGTAAGCCGCATACAGCTCCATGAGCCATTGCAAGTTTAATTTCTTGGTTTTCAGAAAAATAGCGGTGTCATACTTCCGCAAATCCAATCCATAACAGTCAGTATCCTGATGCAGGGGAGTTTCGCTCATGCCTTTAAGACTGACTGGTTTGAACGAAAACGTGTATTTCCCTTTCAATAAGGGTGCTCCCAGTACCGTGAAAGGCATGTAGGTGCCGCGCCCTTGACTCAAAATGGTGCCTTCAAATAGACAAATACTGGGATAGAGCAGAATGGACTGCTGCGTATTTAAATTGGGCGAAGGCGGTACGGGGAGGACATACGGCAGGTCATGCGTATAATTGGCTACTTTGATGATTTTTAATTTGCATTTCAGCCCGTTGGGCAGCCAACCTTCGCCATTAATCATTTGGGCAAACTCTCCGATGGTCAGACCGTGGCTGATGGGAATAGGAAAAATTCCGATGCCTGATTTCAGGTGCGGCTCCAAAATGGGGCCATCCACAATAAATCCGTTCGGGTTGGGGCGGTCCAAAATGAGTAATTCTTTGTTGTTTTCGGCACAGGCCTCCATGACGTACGATAGCGTATTGATGTAGGTATAAAAACGAGCCCCTACGTCCTGCACGTCAAAAATCATCAAATCGACGTCGGCCAAGTGTTCTTTGGAAGGTTTACGGTTTTTACCGTAGAGCGAAATCACGGGAATGCCCGTGGCGGGGTCTACGCTATCGTCTACTTTAGCACCGTTGCTCGCATTGCCCCGAAATCCGTGTTCAGGCCCAAAAATCTTGGTAATTTTTACCCCTAATTTGAAGAGGCTATCGACACAGTGCTTTTTGCCAATGATTGAAGTTTGATTGACCAGCATTCCAATGCGTTTCCCTTTCAGATAGGGAAGATACGCTGAGGTTTGGTCGGCGCCCGTAATGATGCTTTTTTTTGCATTTTCAGGTTTTGGGGCGGTAGTAAATGCGGCAAAAACTGCCAAAAACACAGTGGCAACAAAAAGGGACAGATGAAATGACCGTTTCATAAAGCAAAAAGCAGGATTGTTTGAGGGGGAAAGTTACAACAAATGGGCGTTCCCTCAAAGATACCTACTTATTTGTGGTCTTCGTTCGTCCCCACCTGTACGGAGGTCATAGAGGCTGATGGGTGTTGAAAAGGTGTGATGACCAATTCGCGAACCAAATCTGGATGAGAATACGAAATTAAATGACCTGCATTGGGCAAGAAGATAAATTGTGCTTCCTTTTTGGCAAGTTTCATGCGGGCAAAATCAAGATTTGTCGGGTCTACAATCCAATCTTTACCTCCTTGCACCACGGTCGTTGGCACTTGGAGCATTGGCCACTCGTCTGCCAGTTTCTCTAATTCCTTAGCGTGGGCAAATTTTTCAAACGACGCCAGATTAATACGATGCGGGAGCCACATCCTAACTATCCACCATTTAGCGGGCTTTGAAAACCACCAGAATTTTTCTTTGGTGGGGTCGATGGCAGGGGCCAGCATCACCAATTTATTGAATCGTTGGGGATTGAGTATCGCAATTTTGGCCGCAATGGGTGCTCCGTAAGAGCGACCAAGCAACACTCCTTTTTGACGGGAATGGTTGAGCGACAAGGCCAACGCGGCCGCCCGGGCCTGCAAATCAATGGACGTAACGATGCGTTTTTTGCGGTGTTTTGAATGATTATACCCTAGTCGGTCAACGGCAATGATGTGGTATTTGCTCTGCAAAATGCTGTCATCCACCATATTGAGATAACCGTACCACGCCCCCGGTGCACCGTGGATGAGCAGGAGCGGCGGCAGCGTATCGGCACCAGTGGTGGCAACAAACAGCCGAAGGCTGTCGTTTTGAATGGTATAATAAGTAGGTCGAACGGGTTTGTTTGCGTAATGCTTGCGAAGGTCACGTTCATTTTTGCGCCACGAACGAAAACAGGAAGAAAGCCCCCAGCACAATCCGCAAACACAGGCCCAAAGGCATATTTTTCTTAGCATGAGAATGGTTACTGTTTAGGTTAATTCAGCGATAGTTATTCGCAATTGTTGCTTTATAAAACGCTAAAATAGCGACAATTGTTGTTGCGATAATTCAGGATAAAGGTGCGGTTTGTTTACGTCAGGGACATTTGAATCAGTTTTACGATTGCTAATCAACCGACCGATTGTAAACGATTCCATCAGGCTGTCGTCCAGCGGACGGGCTATTTCTTTCAGGGCCGAGCTATCCAAATCGGATTGAAGCCAAAGGGATTCACTACCCGGCAATAGAAGCAAAGGCATTCGTTGCTTGGTATTGTGAATACGCGCCATCATGGGATTGGCCTCCGTGGTGATAATGCTAAAGGTGTTCCAAACATCATCAGCGAAGTCGGGATTGTGCCAACTTTCCCAGATTCCCGCCATGGCAAAAAGTGGTTGATTGCGTAACCGAATGTAGTAAGGGTATTTTTGTTTGCCCACGGTTTGCCATTCAAAAAATCCCGTAGAAGGTACAAGACAACGCTGGGATTCTCGAAGGGCGTATTTAAAAGAGGGTTTTTGAGCCAGCGTTTCAACCTTGGCATTGAGCGTATTGGCCCGTATTTCTTCGGCTTCTTCTTTGGATTTTACCCAACGCGGCACCAGCCCCCAACGAAACAGTTGGATGGTTTGTGGGGCTTGCGCAGTAATCACGGGCCAAGTGGGATAATCAAACCCATTTCCGTGGTAGACAGGCTGAAGATCAGCTTGCTTAACTTCTGAAGTAGCTTCGAAACGTTTCTCTACTTCTGCAACGGTGGCTGTTAACGAATTATGAAAACACATAATTAACCGAGTTTTATCCGTAATTTTGAGCAAAAACGCAGATTTGCGGGAAAGAAAAGCCGATTTTGTCGGTCAGCTTTTAAAAGAGTAACGTCTCATCCGACAACGCGTGTGCTTTATTCACCTAACAAACTTCATCACTATGAAATTCAAATTATTGGGAAAATCAGGCCTTCGTGTTTCAGAAATTTGTCTTGGCACCATGACCTTCGGAACCGAATGGGGATGGGGCGCTGATAAGCATGAAAGTAAGAAAATTTTTGACATGTATGCCAATGCTGGCGGTAATTTTATAGATACGGCCAATCGCTACACCGAAGGGACTTCGGAGAAATTTTTAGGAGATTTTATCGCTTCCGACCGCGACCATTTTGTGCTCGCTACCAAATATACCCTTATGGACCGCGACGGTGACCCCAACTACGCTGGAAACCATCGCAAAAATATGGTTCGTTCGCTCAACGAAAGTTTAAAACGCCTCAATACTGATTATATCGACCTGTTTTGGGTTCACATGTGGGATTTTACCACACCCGTAGAGGAAGTAATGCGCGGATTGGACGACTTGGTGCGGAGTGGGAAAGTGCATTACATCGGTATTTCTGACACGCCTGCTTGGGTGATTTCGCGGGCTAATATGCTTGCCGAACTGCGTGGCTGGAGTCAATTTGCGGCTTTGCAGATTGAGTATTCGTTGCTACAACGGGGCGCTGAACGCGATTTGTTGCCCATGGCCAAAGCCCTAGATATGGCCGTAACACCTTGGGGGGTGATTGGCGGCGGGGCGCTGACGGGCAAATACCTACGCGGAGAAGGCGGGCGCGTGCCCGAAAATAGCCTCCGACGCAACGAACGCAGTCAGGAGATTGCCCAAGCCGTGGTAGAAATCGCCGATGAGTTGGGCGTAACCCCCACACAGGTGGCCATCAATTGGGCCCGGCAACGGGTTTCTAACGTCATGCCCATCATCGGGGCCCGTCGCGTGGAGCAATTGCAAGATTCTCTCAAAAGCCTTGATTCAACCATCCCCGACGAAATGATGCATCGGCTAAATGAACTCAGCAAAATAGAACTGGGTTTTCCGCACGATTTTCTTTCTTCGGAAGGGGTAAAACAGTCGGCATTCGCAGGGATGTACGACCAAATTATTAATCACCGATTGTAATACAGCGGAGGCCCGACAACATGGAGAACAGTACAAGGAAATGTATTCTTTGTTCTTGTTATTTCATAGTCAAACGAATAACACCAATTATGAAATTAGCCATTCTGGAACGTTTAAAAGCGCATTTGGATGCTCGAATGCAGGCTGCATTGGATGCCATGCAATCTGCCCAAAGCTCAGCCAACGAAGAAACCAAAAGCAGTGCGGGAGATAAGTACGAAACTGCGCGGGCCATGGCCCAAAACGAACGAGACCGCCACGCCCAGTTGTACGACCAGATTCGTCAGGAGCGCGCTGTGCTGGACCGCATCGACCCGTTGTTTCATTTTCAACGCGTAGGATTGGGTACGTTGGTCAAAACCACAGCGGGTTATTTCTTTGTGGCCGTGAGCGTAGGGCTGCTAGATATGGCGGGAACAAGAGTCATCGCGGTGTCGCCACAATCGCCGCTGGGCGCTTCGCTGATGGGAAAACAACGCGGCGACAGCTTCCTGTTTCAGCAAAAGAAATGTCTCATTGAAGAGCTAGGGTAGTGGTTTATTTTTCTATCTTTGATTTAGAAAAACAGGAATTGACATGGTAGCAGTCTCCACCAAACGCAAACGCATTCGGACCAAATTTGCCAAGCATGAAATCCCGAAATCGTTGATTTATGAAGAATACGACGGAAAACCCATGTACTATCGGGGCTATAAAGATGTATTAAATCAACTGAAAACGAAGGAAGAAATTATGGGCGAAAGCGACACCCAAGCAATAATTATTGGCGTTTTGATGAAATATTTGTTGAAAAATTTAGATGAAGATGCCTATTTCGTTATCACTAACGAAGTGGGCTTTCATCTCAAAAAACGTAGCAACGTTTCATCTGATATTGTGATTTACGAAAAGGCAGCTTTGCAAAATCATGCTTTTAAAGATAAATACTTCGAAATTCCACCCTTAGCGGTCATAGAAGTAGATATACAGGCCGATACGACCGATTTCGGGATTTCAGAAATGGATTATTACGGCATTAAAACCAAAAAATTGTTAGATTTCGGGGTTCGGGAAGTGATTTGGTTTTTTTCAGGAACAAAACAACAGTTTGTGTCGCTGGCAGGGCAAGATGGCATTATTTCGACTTGGAAAAAAAATGTTAGTTTGCTGGGTGAATATCAATTCTCACTTGAACAACTGCTTCAAAAAGAAGGTTTTAAGTTGTGAAAAAGGGAGTTTTATTCACCGGCCTTTTTGCCTTTTTTCTTTGCTTCTTCTTTTCTCGTCTTCCTTCCTTTGGGCAAAGTAATCCGTACCAAATTACGCCCACGCTTCAAGATGCGTACGCTGATGTGTTTAAGTTGAAAGTTACCTCCGCAAGGGCGCTGCTGCAAAAAGAAAAAAATACTGGGCCGCAAAAAGCCTTTGCCGTGTATGTGGAAAATTACGCCGATATGGTCACTTTGTTGGTAAGCGACGAAAAACGTTTGTTTGAACAATTGTCTCCCAATCAAGACAAACGCTTGGCGTTTTTGGAAGAGTTGCCCCCGAGTTCGCCTTATCAGCGATTATATCAGGCCGAAATTCGTCTGCATTGGGCGTTTATCAAATTGAAATTCGGCAAAGAAGTCAGCGCGTGTTGGGATATTATCAAGGCGTATCGGCTACTGGAAGAAAATGCCAAAAAATATCCCGATTTTATCTCTACTTACAAGTCATTGGGGATGCTTCATGTATTGATTGGTTCGGCTCCGCAAAACTTTCAGTGGGTCACCAAACTGCTAGGCTTGCGCGGCAATATTCCGCAGGGAATGCGTGAAATCAAGGCCATTATTCAAAAAGACAAATTGTTTGGCCCCGAAGCAAGACTGGTTGAGTTGCTGTTGCACGCATATATCCTCACTTACACTGAACCGCAAAACGCGGCGCTTTTGGGCTTTGTTAACGGTGAAAAGGATAATTTACTGCTCCATTTTTTCGGAACAACAATCTCAATGAAGGACGGACGCGGAGAGCAGGCCCTAAAATTACTAAATCAGCGGCCCGTTGGCAGTGGCTATCTGGCGTTTCCTTTTTTGGAATACCTGAAAGGAGAAATTCTACTTCAAAAAGGTCAATACGACGAAGCACGTACACACTTGAAACGATTTCTGGCACAGTATAAAGGCCAAAATTACCTGAAAGATACGCACCTGAAATTGTTTTTGAGCCATTGGCTGGAAGGTGAAGAAGCTGTGGCAATGCCCTATTTGGAGCGCGTCCTGACCGTTGGAACGAGTTACGTGGAAGCCGATAAATTTGCGGAAAAATTCGCCAAAAGCTTCCGAAAGAAAGAAGTTTCGGGACAACAGAAAGCCTTAATGAAAGCCCGATTGGCGTTTGATGGGGGATATTTACAGGAAGCAGCCTCTGCTTTGAAACCGTATCAAGAAACTTTTTTTACCACGCTCTACGATAAAGCCGAATTTCATTATCGTTGGGGGCGTACTCTTCAACGCCAAAATCGTCCTGATTCTTCCATCGTGCATTATGAACGCGCCATTGCGCTCAGCCAGGCGCAGAGTTTGTATTTTGGGGCCACTTCAGCGTTGCAATTGGGCTATATGTATCAGGCAAAAGGCAACAACGCCAAGGCCATTTATCATTTCAAGCAAGCCCTTAATTACCCGAAGCACGAATACAAAAACAGCGTGGACAATAAAGCCCGCGCTGCCTTGACGTTGATGGGTGTAGAGTAATATTTGATATTACAAATACTTCAAAAACTCATTTTTGGTAGCATCTTCTTTGAATTTGCCGCCGTAAAAAGAGGTGATAGTGGTGCTTGTATCATCCTGTATGCCGCGCGAAGCAACGCACAAATGCTTGGCATCCATTACTACGGCCACGTCTTCGGTTTGGAGAATTTGTTGCAATTCCTTGCCGATCTGTACCGTCAAACGCTCCTGTACCTGAGGGCGTTTGGCAAAATACTGAACAATACGGTTCAGTTTTGAAAGTCCAATCACCTTGCCGCTTGAAATATAAGCTACGTGGGCTTTGCCAAAAATGGGTACAAAGTGGTGCTCGCAGTTGGAGTAAAAACTAATGTCTTTCTCCACGAGCATTTCATTATAGTTGTATTTATTTTCAAAAAGGGTGGCTTTGGGCTTATTTTTAGGGTTCAGGCCGCTAAAAATCTCTTTTACGTACATTTTAGCCACCCGATGAGGTGTTCCTTTTAGGCTATCATCGGTTAGGTCAAGACCCAAGGTCTCCATTATTTCTTTAAAATGCAGCTCAATTTTTGCTACTTTTTCAACATCGCTCAGCTCAAAAGCATCTTCGCGCATGGGTGTATCGTAGGCACTTAAGCTGTGGTCGTCGCCCCATTCGTCAATGTTTAAATCAACGAAAGTGGCAGCCTCACGCGGGGTATTCCACAAAGTTTCGTTCGGTTTCATATAGTCTTATTTTCAAATCAAAAGTGGATTGTAAATGCCCACGCAGGATGTTGTAAATCACAATTGCAATGTTCTCGGCACTGGGATTCAGGTGTTTAAACTCTTCCGTGTCAAGATTCAGATTCTTGTGGTCGAACTTTTGCAGAACATTGTGCTCTATCAAATCGTTCAGCCATTTCAAATCTACAACGTAGCCGGTATTCGGGTCTACCTCTCCCGTTACCCGGACAATCAGCTCATAATTATGACCGTGGTAGTTCGGCAAATTGCATTTTCCAAAAATGCGTGCGTTTTCCTCCTCCGACCAAGCCGGATTGTTGAGTCGATGCGCAGCATTGAAGTGGGTCTTTCGGAAGACCGCCACCCGTTGATTGCTCATTCCAATATGTTAGTAAGTTGCAGCGTTGTATGTACGAGCGCGCCGAGGAGTCGTCAGAAAGTTTGTCTGCAACACCCTCTCGACCGTTGGGCGTGGTACCAAAGCCCTTGGGTAAGTATCGTTTTCAACTGCATTATAAACGGCGTTCTTCCGAAAATAGTTTTAAAAAAGTTGCACTATCAGAAGAAAAGACGTGATAATCAGAACGTTTAATCAAAAAAATAATCGACAAGACTCTATTTGTTCTTGACAAAAGCAGGGAATAAAAAGGCGTAAATTAAGCAGAAAATAAGTTGAACGGCGGTAGTAATACCCAAATAGACAGGCAATTGCAGAAAATCATCCATCATACGGGTGGCGTTTTCAAAGTTCTCTTCCGAGGTAGCGGTCAGAGTGAGCCATTCCCGGCCCCGAATAATGAGGTCATTAAAATAATCAGGATTAACAAATAAAAAATAAACCCATTTTATTAATCCAAAAGCGAGCAGCCAGTAGATACTTAGGGTGAGTAGCAACTTGACGTTTGTATTATAGACTACCTTTGTGGCCTGTCGACGCGTGCTGCGCAGAAAGACAATGTAAAATACTCCAATCAGGATTAACCAAAGCAAACTTGTGAAGGGCAGCCAGTCAACAATTGTATTTTGATAACCGATTAATTTTTCTCCAACCAACCAAATAAGACTGAAAACAACGATGTAAATGGCGAATTTGAGGGTATTGTTCATTCCAGAAAATATCATAGGTTTAAAAAAGTAGGCAAACTTAGGTATTTTCTCTTATTTTTCCCTGCCCACCCCTCCTTGATGAGAACGAATTATACTACTTTTGCGAATTACCACCAGTCACCAGAGCCACATGAGTGAAATCAGCAAAGAACCTACCGAAGAAAAATCACTTAACTTCATCGAGCAAATCATCGAGGAAGACCTCCGTAACGGTAAACACGGAGGGCGAGTTTTAACGCGCTTTCCACCCGAGCCAAACGGCTATTTACACATTGGCCACGCCAAGTCGATTTGCCTTAATTTTGGCGTTGCCCAAAAATACGGCGGAGGAACAAACCTTCGTTTTGACGACACCAACCCTGTGACGGAAGATACCGAATACGTAGACTCCATCAAGAATGATGTACAATGGCTAGGTTTTCAGTGGGTTAATGAATTTTATGCCTCTGATTATTTTGATTCTTTGTACGAGTATGCATTGTTGCTAATCCGTAAAGGACTGGCGTACGTGGACGAATCTACGTCGGAACAAATGGCGGCGCAGAAGGGAACACCCACCGAGCCAGGAACCAATAGCCCCTACCGTGACCGCACACCAGAGGAAAATGAAGCGTTGTTTGTGCGCATGAAAAACGGTGAGTTTGCCGAAGGAACCCGCACACTTCGGGCCAAAATCGACATGGCGGCCCCGAACATGATCATGCGCGATCCGGTGATTTACCGCATCAAATTTGCGCATCACCATCGTACGGGCGACAAATGGTGCATTTATCCAATGTACGATTTTGCCCACGGACAATCGGATTCAATCGAAAAAATCACGCATTCTATTTGTACATTAGAATTTATTCCTCACCGTGATTTGTACGATTGGTGCATCGAAAAATTAGAAATATTTCCGTCAAAACAATATGAGTTTGCGCGTCTGAACCTTACGTATACCGTAATGAGCAAACGGAAACTCCTCCAATTGGTCAACGAACAACATGTAACAGGCTGGGATGATCCACGAATGCCCACGATTTCGGGCTTGCGTCGTCGAGGATATACACCAGAGTCTATTCGTGAGTTTTGTGACCGCATTGGGGTAGCCCGTCGCGACAACCTGATTGATGTAAGTTTGCTGGAATTTTGTATTCGCGAACATCTCAACAAAGTGGCCGAGCGCCGGATGGTTGTGCTTGACCCGCTCAAAGTAATTATTACCAATTTCCCCGAAGGTCAGGTGGAGATTTGCCACAGCGAAAACAACCCTGAAGACCCCAACAGCGGTATACGTGAGATTCCTTTCGGTCGCGAGATTTACGTGGAACGGGATGATTTTATGGAAGTAGCTCCCAAAAAATACTTCCGTTTAGCTCCAGGGCAGATGGTTCGCCTCAAAAGTGCTTATATCATCAAGTGTGACGATTTTGTCAAAGATGAAGCAGGAAATGTGACCGAATTGCACTGCTCATACATCGAAAACAGCAAAAGCGGTAGCGATACCTCAGGCATCAACGTAAAAGGCACACTGCATTGGGTGTCGGTCAACGAAGCTTTGCCCATCGAGATTCGAGAATACGACCGACTTTTCACTGTGGAAGACCTTTCAACCGCCGAAGGGGATTTTAAAGACCATATTAATCCCAATTCGTTGCAGGTCATTACGGGCTATGCCGAGCCTGCATTGAAAGAAGCCGCGATAGGCGCGAAGTTTCAATTTATGCGTAAAGGGTATTTTTGCCTTGATACAGACAGTACCGCTGACCATTTGGTTTTTAATCGTACCGTTGGATTGAAAGACACGTGGGGAAAAGTAGCAGCGAAATAGAACTAAATATTGTCATTCGCAACGTCGGCAGCGCACCAAGCACTGCCGACGTTTTTGTTTAGAGCAAATTTTTATAAAAAACGTATTTGTCACAGTTTTTTGCGCCTAAATTCTCCTTAAATCGCTTCAAACTGGGTTTTAGTTCCCCCGCTTCATTGACGGAGATTCCTAAATCCAAGAGTGAGATTCCTTTTTGTTGGCACTCCCCGTATAGTCCTTTATTGAGCAACACGGCGGGACTGAACGTACGATACGTCAGGTTGTCGGCGGGACAGAAGTTATACAACACCGACTCTCCTACACGCACCGTAACCGAAAGTGAGGCCAATGTGTCGCCATCTTTGACGCAAAACACGCGGAAATGCTGTGCAAAAACACTAAGCCACAGTTGCAATTGCTCAAAACTGAACGAAAGCGAATACCCTAATAATTGACGGTTGTGCTTAATGAACGTATAGACCTCACGCGCTGGCGGGTTGAGCCATTCCTCAAAACGAAACCCCGCCCGTAAGCACTTGCGTAAGCGGCGGCGCTCAGAAGCGTGAAGCCCTTCCTCAAAGTTGGTTTGGGTGACTGGAATGAACTGATTTTCTATGCTCTGAGTCAGTTCAAAACCACGCCTTAAAAGCCCCCTTCGCACAAAAGTACTGCGTGAGGGATTATAACCCGTAGGATAATGCTTGATGCGCAGACTGCTGATTCCCAGCTTTTTGGCAAAATCTTCAATGCCCGTCAACCACTCTGCAAATTCGGTATGGCTGATGCGTTCTGCAATTTCAAACGACCCAAATGAGGCTTGCGACGGGCTGACTCCTGATTGTTGCTGAATGAATAAATGAAAAACCCCGAAAGCTTCGGTTTGGGTGGCGGTATCGGTCAGGATAAACGTGTACACCTCTGAAGCCGTTTGGTGTTTTACGTGCAAAGGAGTATTGAACAGCCACAACGGCCACCGAATGTGGAAACGGTGCAAAATGTCGGGATTGTTCTGTACCACCAACGCAGTATAATTGCGTAGCAGAGAAGGCGTCACCGTATGTTGAGGTATTGAAAATTGCATTCGAGGCTTGCTTAATCGACAAAGATATAAAATCTCGGCTTGTCTTATAGGGCTTTCTTATTTCATTGATGGTTTTAACGAAAGGCGACAAACGGAATTGCTTTATTTGATGCCAAAGTCTTTTCATTTGGTTTAAAGACGGTTTTTAACGTTAAAAGTTGGTGCTTTTTGGGCCGTAATTATTCATTTTTAGAAAGAATAGCTTTGATTCCACTTGAACAAGTCGGGCAAGGAGGCAAAAAATACACTAACTTTGCGGCATGATTTCAATAACTAACTTATCGTATTATCTCGGCGACCGGGCATTATACGAAAACGCTTCGCTCCACATCAAGCCCAAAGATAAAATTGGCCTTATTGGTTTGAACGGAACGGGCAAGTCTACTTTATTGCATTTAATTGTGGGTAATTATCAGCCCGATGCTGGACATATCTCAAAATCAGGCGGTTGTACCATCGGATTTTTGAATCAAGATTTGCTTTCGTACCAAAGTGACGATTCTATTTTGTCGGTGGCGATGCAGGCTTTTGAGCGCGCCAACGAACTCCAACGGCAGATGGATGCGGTCATTCACGAAATGGAGGTCAATTATCAAGATAAATTGGTGGACCGGCTCGCCCGCATTCAGGAAGAATTTGAAGCTTTGGATGGCTATTCTATCCAATCAAAAGCAGAAGAAATTTTGGAAGGTCTCGGTTTTTCTACGGCCGATTTACAAAAACCACTGCGACTGTTTTCGGGAGGGTGGCGTATGCGCGTGATGCTCGCCAAATTGCTGCTCCAAAAGCCCTCGCTGTTGATGCTCGATGAGCCCACCAACCACCTGGACTTACCATCGATTCAGTGGGTGGAAAAATACGTGCAGAGTTATGAAAATGCCGTGATTGTGGTTTCTCACGACCGGGAGTTTTTGGATAATGTCTGCGATACAATGGTAGAAGTTAGCAACCAAAAGTTGAATTATTACGGCGGCAATTATTCTTTTTACATCGAAGAAAAAGCCCTTCGTAACGAGATTCAAAAGGGAGCCTACGAGAACCAACAGGCCAAAATACGCCAAACGGAGCGTTTCATTGAGCGTTTTAAGGCCAAAGCAACCAAAGCAAAACAGGCCCAAAGCCGCGCCAAAATGTTGGATAGAATGGACCGCGTAGAGGCGGTGGTCGATGAAAATGCAAAAGTGCATTTTCGATTCCAGTTTACCACCCAACCGGGGCGCCATGTGCTGCAACTCGAAAACGTTTCGAAAGCATACGGAGAAAAAGAAATCCTCAAAAATACCACAATTTCGATGGAACGGGGCGACAAAATCGCCCTCATCGGAGCCAATGGAAAAGGAAAATCGACGCTCCTGCGGGTCATTGCTGGTACCGAACCCATTGAAGGTGAGCGGCGATTAGGTCATAACGTACTTTTTACGTTTTATGCTCAGCACCAGTTGGAATCACTGAATATTGAGCATACGATTCTGGAAGAACTTAAATATGCTAACCCAACCAAGAGTGAAACAGAATGTAGGACCATTTTGGGATGTTTTCTGTTTACGGGCGAGGATGTTTTTAAAAAAATAAAGGTCCTTTCTGGAGGCGAAAAATCCCGGGTAGCGTTGGCAAAGGTACTGGTATCGGAAGCCAACTTCCTGCTGCTTGATGAGCCTACCAACCACTTAGACATGCAATCGGTCAATATTCTGATTCAAGCGCTGCGCCAGTATGAAGGCTCTTTTGTGGTGGTTTCTCACGACCGTTTTTTTGTGGAAGCCATTGCGAGCAAAATTTGGTACATCGACAATCGCGAAGTAAAAGAATACCCAGGCACGTATCAAGAATACGAATGGTGGCAGGAAGAGCGGGGAGAAGAAGAGACAACCAAAGGGAAAGAGGCTGTTATGACGAGCTTGGCATCAATGAACGCCATAAAAACCGCTCCAGCGGCTCCCGCTGCTCCGTCGAAAAATAATGGAAGCTCAAACGGGCAGGCGCTCAAACAGCTTCAAAATAAAGTGAATCAGCTCGAAAAAGAGATTGATGAACTAGAAAAACGTAAGACGGAAATAGAAGCGAAATTGGCAAATGAATCTGTTTACAGCAATCCGACCAAGTTGGCCGAACTCAACCGCCAATACGCCGACATCAAGCAAAAAATAGATAAATCAACCGAGAACTGGGAGCAGGCAGTGCTGGAGGTGGAGGCTTTGGGGTAGAAATACAACGTCTGTGTGTAACGTCGGCGAGGTTTTGAACCTCGCCGACGTTTGTCATTCGGGCTAGTTTCTCATTCGAGCCAATTTTTCATAATCTAGCACCGTGATGAGACTACCCTTCATTTCGATGAGTGATTCTTCTTTGAAATCCGACAGCGTGCGAATCACCGTTTCAGTCGCTGTTCCTACAATGCTTGCCAAATCTTCGCGGGTAATGGCGATCGCAAAATGCTTGGTTTTGTCCTCCTGATAGCGGTTAGCCAGCATAATGAGCGATTCGGCCACGCGTTTACGCACTGAGTTATAGGCCAATTTCAGCAGGCGTTCTTCGCGCTCCCGTACTTCATTGGAAAGGATTTTGATGAATTTTGAGGCTACATCACGGTTGTTGTACAACAAGGAGTTAAACTCATCTTTGGGAATAATCACCACTTCACTGTCTTGAAGCGTAACCGCCGAGTCTTGGTAGGCGGTGTTTTCCAGCAAATCCAAATACCCAAAAAAATCACCGGGCTTATGCAGTTCGATGATGTATTCTTTCCCAAATTCATTGGTTTTGAAATTCTTAACTTTTCCACTTTTTAGGAAATAAACCGCGTTGGGATAATTGCCTTCCGAATATATAATTTCTCGTTTCTTGAAGAGCTTCGTTTTCTTATTTTCCGAAAGTTTTTTGAGGGATTCAAAAGATTTGGCTTCGTTCAAAAATTGGTAAAGGCCTTCCTCCGTACGTGAATATTCGGTTTTGAGCAGGTTGTTTTTCCGCAGGCGCGTTTCAACGGCACTTAATAGCTCAACATCGTCGTAGGGTTTGGTGAGGTAATCGTCGGCCCCCAGCGTCATTCCCTTACGATAGTCATTTTTTTCGGCCTTTGCGGTTAGAAAAATAAACGGAATACTAGCCGTAGAAGGCTCTTTGCTGAGTAAATGAAGCACGCCATAGCCATCCAGCTCTGGCATCATAATGTCGCAGATGATAAGGTCAGGACTGCTTTCTTGCGCCAATTTTATGCCTTGTTTCCCGTTTTCTGCCGTTATCACATTGTAGTGAGCCAACTCCAGAATTTCGGTCGTATTATCCCGCATATCGGGATTGTCTTCTATCAACAGGATTGTTTTCATTTACTATTAAGTGGGAAGTACAAGAGAAACACGGGTACCTTCATTGAGCTTACTGTCAAGGTGAATATCACCATTCATCAACTGAACATATTTGTATACAATGTTGAGCCCTAGTCCAGTACCTTGAATGGTTCCTGAATTTTGCGCCCGAAAAAACCGGTCAAATACATAGGGAACATCTTGCTCAGGAATACCGATTCCTTGGTCCCGAATAACAATATTGAGCTTTGAATCAACTTTTTCGGTGCTTAAAAAGATGTCTTTTCCTTCTCCCGAATATTTTGCGGCATTGGAAATAAGGTTGATGAGCACGTTTTTGAGTAAATGCCGGTCTATGCATACCTCTGAGTCGCCAGTATGTTCGTACAGTACCTGCTGATTTTCTTTACAGACCGAGCGGAGTTCATCCACCATTTCTTTGCAAAATTCGTAAAGATTAAACACCACAGGCACGTTCCGTATTTGACCTTCTTCTAGTTTTCCCAATGATAAGAAATCGTTCAAAATTTCGGTCAGATTATTGACCGTCGATTTTATGCGTTGAACGTGTTTTTGACGTTTTTCATCTTCTTCACTGTGGACATAACGCCCAATCAATGAGGCTGATGACAAGATTGTGGCCAAAGGAGTGCGGAACTCGTGCGAGGCAATGGTCACAAATTTCGTTTTCATATCATTCAGTTGGCGCTCTTTTTCGAGGGCCCGCATTACTTCCTGCTTTGATTGTTCGAGCTCTTCCATTGCCCGGGCTAGCTCCCTAGTACGTTGTTCGACCCGTTTTTCTAAGTCAGCGTTTAGGTTTTGGATTTCGTGGTGGGCTTCAAGCAGCGCAACTTCTTGTTTTTTTCGTTCCGAAATATCAATAATAAAGCTAACGATGTAGTCACCGTCGCTGGTACTAAACGGACTCAGGCTCACTTCCACTGGAAACTCGCTATCATCTTTGCGTTTGGCTTTTAAATCAAAATTGCCGCCCATACTTCTGGCTTTGGGTTGCTGGGCGTAATTCATGCGGTGATCAACGTGCTTTTTTGCGTACCGTTGAGGAATAAGGGTCTCAATTTTCTTGCCGAGCAATTCTCCTTCATCATACCCAAACAGCGCCTGTGCTTTGGGATTTACCAACTGAATTTCTCCCCATGAATCTACCACAATAATCCCCTCTGTTGCACTTTTAAAGAGTGCATGTAACATTTCGACGTGTCTTCTCATCGCTTGGGTTTGCTGAATAAATACTTCTAACATACCAAATACGGAGGTTATTGTGATTTTTGCAAGTGTTAATTGAATAGGTATATAAAATAGCCAATTTTTAATTAGATATTTTATTGATATTCAGGTATTTGAAAGTTTATTATATAAAATCATCCCTAAGAGTTCAGAGCAGTTTTAAAATACCTGACTGAAAATGGCCGTTTGTGGAATATCATTCCAAAGGCGGGCATCGAAGGCCATACTGATGTTGCGTATAAAATTTCTCCCTTTTTCGGTCACAACCAGATGATACGGCTCGATGATGACCAACCCATCTTTTTCGGGTTCTTCCAATCGGGCAAGTGCATCATACAGCTCTTTACACTGTTCTTTTGAATCGTACCAAGTTGTTTCAAAATTGCACATCAATCGTTGGATGTGACGGCGCAGTATCAGGTCTTCGCGGGTCAGTACGTGGCCTCTAAACAAAGGAAGTTCGTTGGATTTGAGTCGTTCGTAATACTTCTCAACGGTCTTTTCATTTTGTGCATAGCCCCACCAACAATCACTGATAGCTGATACGCCCAGTCCAATCAGCAAATTGGTCTGGGTGGTGGTATAACCCATAAAATTGCGATGTAGGCGTTTTTGTTGAACGGCTTCGTAGAGGCCATCGGTTGGTAAGGCGAAATGGTCCATACCGATGTCGGTATAGCCCGCCGTTTCTAAAGCTTCCCGACAATTGTCGTAAATCGCCAGTTTTTTGGCGGCATCGGGTAAATCTGCTTCCGTAAATTTTCGCTGTCCGGGTTTTACCCAAGGTACGTGGGCGTAGCTATAAAGCGCAATCCGGTCGGGGCGTAGTTGAATCACTTCACTGATGGTCTTAGCCACGGTACTGATTTGCTGTTGGGGCAACCCGTACACTAAATCATAATTGACCGAAGTATAACCGATTTCGCGTGCTTTTTCGGTCAGGTGTTGCACCTGTTCGTAGGTTTGCGGGCGGTTGATAAGCTCTAAGACAATCGGGTTAAAATCCTGAACACCAATGCTTATGCGTCGAAAACCTACTTCGTAAAGTGCCGTTAAGTGCTCATCGGTTGTATTGGCGGGATGAGCCTCAAACCCAAATTCTGCATCGGAGTGAACATCGGCCTTTGCGAGCAATCCATTAATGAGTCTTTTCAGGTTTTCGGGGCTAAAAAAAGTAGGAGTGCCCCCGCCTAAGTGAATTTCCCGCAGTTGGGGACGATTGGGTAAGAAGTCAGTGTAAAGTTGCCATTCTTTCAACAACGCCTCAATATAAGGGTGCTCTACTTTGTGATTGACCGTGATACGGGTATTGCAGCCGCAATAGGTGCAAAGGCGCTCGCAAAATGGCAAATGGATATAAAGACTGATGCCTTGGGTGGCGTTGCTTACTTCAAAAGTGTCGTTTACGAGGTTTTTCCAACGCTCGTCTGTTACAGGGGTTTTGTCCCAATAAGGCACCGTTGGATAACTCGTATAGCGCGGGCCAGGGACGTTATATTTTTGTAAGAGCTGACTATTCATGGTGAATACTGAAAGGTAACTTTATCAAAAATCAACTTCTTTGGCCGAGTAAAATATGATAATCGTCATGTATAGCTAAAAACTGTCATGAGAATCTGAAGAGAAAAAGCGCCTCGAATCTTTATGGAAATAAGAAGTGATTAGTCGTAATACCTTAATTAATAGGAGTTAACGAACAGGGTGGCTTGATACCTAAACTCATAAAGGCTGGCGCTAGGAAGCATAGGGGTTGAGTCTCAGCCCAGAAATGTAACAAAAGTCACAGAACATTATTCGCCGTGACAAATGGGGATTGGGCGGGCTTACGTACCAAATAAAGAAAAACACAGCAACGGAGGCTTAGGGTTGTAAAAACGCAGGTATGATTTTACGAAGATTTAGAAAAGTGCCTTGAAGATGGTCAAAATCGCCATCTATGGTGACGAGTTCCAGATTGAGAAGCGAGGCCGTAGCCGCAATCCAGAGGTCGTTTTTACCCATATTTCGTGGGGTACGAAAAGGGTAATGTGCATAGTGAGGATGATTACGTTGACTGTAAGCATCTATACCCACGTAAGAAGGTAACAGAATATCGCTTACTTCAATTACCCGAACAAGGTTCAAAAATGCTTCCAGACGTCCTGATTTTACCTCATTCCAGCCTTTTCGGTAGGCAATGGATTGAATTTCGGCTACGTTTACGAAGGAAATATAAATTAGATGGTGGTTAGGATTGAGCTTTTTGAGAAGCTCCAAACCTCCCTCTTTACGGGTTACCTGAAGAATGATGTTGGTATCAAAAAGCAAATTCATTATTTTGATAGCATTTTGAGGGCTTGTTCGATTTCCTCGTTCGAAAGCCCCTCTCCCTTGATGTCATAAAACTTCTTGGGGTCATAGCCAGTCTGTTTGCCAAATGCAGTAGTACCTCCTGCCGCAATAATCTCTTCTGCGGCGTAGGTTTTGGGAAGTTTGAGAAAATAAGGCTTGGCTATTGTTTTTGTTTTCATCGGGAGTGCTGTTTATAACTTAAAAAAGCAATGCTGGTTTGTTGGACAAAGCCTGTGATGCGAAGATACAAAACCGAAACAATTTTACAAAAATGTCGTATCCTACCATTGGTGAATACAAAGATGCCATCCGATTGGCCGAACATAGTTTTGGTAGCCGATGCTACGGACGAATTGAATTTTAGTTCGGGCAACTTTGTCGTGGTGTTTAAGATGCGAGATACCCGGATTGGCCTACTTAACAGCCCCATGACAAACAGGAATCTCGCGCGCTTCCAACCCCAACATCGGCCAGCCTTTCACTTCCAGACCCCGTAAAATCAATAAAATCGCCACCGCCGCCACAAAAGCGGGCATGAGGCGGCGGGCTTGGTTACGAAATTTGGTCGAGATAAACGTTTTTACAAATGCCACGGCACTCATGGCGGGAATCGTGCCCGCCCCAAAAAGGGCCATAAATAGCCCCCCCTCCCACGGGTTGCCCAAGGCAACGGAGCTAATAAGTGCCATGTACACAAGCCCGCACGGCAATAAACCATTGAGCGTACCAAGCAGAAACAATGCAGGGAAACTTCGACGAGAAAGCAGCGAACTCAGCCTCTTTTTTATCCATTGAACCCCTTTTTGCAAGGGTATAGGAGCCGAAAGCTGGTCGAGCCAATGTGATGAATACGCCACCGTACCCAACAAAAAAAGGCCCGTTCCAATCGAGAGGCCACGCTGCAATCCTCCAAAATTCAACGCACTACCCGCAAATCCAAACAATACCCCAAGCAAACTGTAGGTAATGGCGCGACCCGCGTTATACATCAAAATCCCCAGCATTTTTCCGAACGTTGACCGGTGGTGAACCGGCAACGCCAGCGCAATAGGCCCGCACATCCCCACACAGTGGAGACTGCTCATTAGGCCTAAAGTAAATGCGAGGTAAAACATAGTATTTACTTTCTATAAATTTACGATTCCTTCGTTCCAATACCCCATTTCTCCTGATTTCCAGTCGAATTGAATTCTGTAACGCCCCGCTGCCGCGTTTTGGGTTGGAATGTACTGCGTATTCCCTAAATCGGGCTGGATTTTTACGCTAAAATCTTTACTGTTGTCGGAAGGACAATAGAAGTTTACAACACCACTTATGTTTTGTAACTCCTTAGGATAGTTGATTTTAATACCAGTGTCTGTCACTTCCCAAACCAGCGGAGCCGCCAAACTTTTAGCGTTTTTGATTTTATCAATTTTACCTTGGTATTGTATTTCTTCTTCGTAATACTTATCCGTCACCAAGTCTATTTTTTGGACTACACTCATGCCCACCATCGTCAGTATCAACAAGACAAACGAGCCATACAGAACCCAAATGCCAGTACCCCAAGAGATTTTCATAATTTTAAATAGTTTGTGGAGAGTAGTTGGTGGCTGGTAATAGATAAATAAACCGCCTACGGTTCACCAGCCACCAATCGCTATTCTTCCGGTGCAATAAACGTGGTTTTAAACTCTTCCAGTTTTTCACTGCCTGCATAAATAGCCAATTTGACTTCCGTTCTGCGGTTGGCAATTTCGGTTTTGGGAATGGTAATAAACACCGACCCTTCTACCATCCCTGCTCCGTCGAGGTGCAAACTGGGAATCCCCGCAAATTTCAGACTGCCTTTCGGAAAAAGAATCCGCATTTCGGGGTTGATGGCGTGATTGGTTTTATTGAAAAGTTTGAAGGTGTATAAATTACTGATGCTACCGTCTGGATTCTCGATGTAGCGAGAGCCGGGCACCCGAAGCATGGTGGTTTCGGTGTCGTCGCGGGTCAGAATGGCGTAGCCCAAGGCCACCCATAATGCCGTTAAAACAACGGCGTACGCAATGGTTCTGGTTGTTATTAACTTGCTTTTGCCACTTGCAATGTTGTTTTCGGAGTCGAAGCGAATCAAACCCTTGGGCAGATTTACTTTCTCCATGATGTTGTCGCAGGCATCGATACAAGCGGTGCAATTGACACACTCCATTTGGGTACCGTTACGGATGTCGATTCCGGTAGGACACACATTCACACATTGAAAGCAGTTGATGCAGTCGCCAGCGGTGCGTTCTTTGCCTTTGTGTAGTTTTTCGCGCGGTTCACCGCGTTTGTAGTCGTATGCAATCACGACTGAATTTTTATCCAACAAAACACCCTGTAAACGTCCATAAGGACATACAACGGTGCAGGCTTGGTCGCGTAGCCATGCAAAATTGAAGAAGAAAATCAGCGTGAACGCACAAATTCCCAAAAACAGCGTCAAGTGCTCAGTGATAGGCTCCGAAACAATGCGCCACAAGCGGTCAACGCCGACAAAATAGCTCAATAAAAGATTGGCAATCAGAAATGAAACAGTCATAAAAACCACCACTTTGAGGGTTCGTTTGACGATTTTTTCGTTGTTCCAGGGGGCTTTCTCCAAGGCCCGCTGTGCTTTCCAATCTCCCTCGATAACGTACTCGATTTTACGAAAAACCATTTCCATGAATACCGTTTGCGGACAAGCCCATCCGCACCATACTCGCCCGAAGACGGTGGTAAACAAAACGATAAACACAAAAAATGAAATCATCATGAGTCCAAAGAGCCAATAATCTTGTGGCCCGATGAAAATCCCGAAGATGATAAATTTTCGCTCTAAAATATTGAAGAGAAATAAAGGCTGCCCGTTGACCTTAATAAAAGGCAAGCCAAACATCACGCTGAGTTGGAATATCGTGAACCACACGCGGCGATTATGCCATTTTCCCGTTGGTTTTTGCGGAAAAAACCAGTTTCGTTTGCCCGTAGTGTTGTCTACTGCTGCGAAATTATCGCGAAACGATTCATCAAAATCGGGGTGTGTATCGAGGGGATTCATGGTTGAGAATGTCAAAGTGGAATGGGGTGTCAGCATGTCAGAATACAACCAACATGCTGACGTTCAATGTTATTTCAAGGCAACGGTGCTATCCGTTTTCGCTGTTGTTTCGGTATAAACTTCTCCTTGCGGAGCTTTGGGACTAGCGGGTTTTGTTCCTTTCAACGAAATAATGTAACTGGAAACCTGTTGCATTTTGAGCGGATTTAACTGCTTTTCCCACGAAATCATCCCTTTTTCGGGTACGCCATATTTGACGGTTTTGAACACATTTTTAATGCCGCCACCGTGCAGCCAGTATTCGTCGGTAAGGTTCGGGCCTACCGTGCCTCCACCGTCGGCCGCGTGGCAGGCGGCGCAATTGGCGGCAAAAATAGCTTTACCTTCTTCAATGGTTTTGGCATCAGTAAGAAGTGTCACGGTATTCTCGTTTATTTTGGCCGATGCTTTTTCAAGGAAGGCGGCTTTTTTAGCTTCGATGACGAGCGTTTCTTTTTCAAGTTCGGCCATCGGCAAATCTCCTGCGCCCGTTAGGTGATAATAAATCAAATACACAAAGGCGAACAAGATAGTCCCTTGAAAAAGGAAAGCGAGCCAAGGTGGCATACGGTTGTCGAGTTCGTGGATTCCGTCGTAGTCGTGGCCAGTGATAAGGATACGTTGCTCGTCTTCGAGCTGAACCCCGAAGCCCGTCCAGCGTTGCCACCAACGGGCGCTGAACAGCGGTGCTTTGTCGCCACGTAGGTCTTCAACTGCTTGTTCGGAGGTTTGCGTTTTTGCCGAGATTTTTTTCAGCAACAACAACACCTGTACCAAAACTGCAACCACAGCTGCGATGACCAACAGCAAAATCATCAAGATAAGGTACGTCACCAATTCTTTGTTTCCTGCTTTGGGGGCTTCTGCCTGCGCAAAAGCGCCTGAAGTCACAAAAAGCAGCAGAAAAGTGGAGAGGATGTTTCGGACGGTGCCGTCTTCCAGCGGAAGATTACTCATCTTTTGGATGGTCTGCTTGTCCATACGAAAGAGGTACCAAACCAAACCGATAAATAGACCGGTAAAAATGAGCAGCCCAATGAGCGGATAGATGGCCACTCCGTCGATTGCCTGGAGGTAGTTTCTGAATTTCATTTTTTATAGACTATTGGGTTTATAGCAGTGAGTAATGTGCGATTACTCACTGCTATTTTTTGATCATTATTGAGCGGCTTTGATGTCGGTACCCATTCGTTGCAGGTAAGCAATCAGGGCGATAATTTCTCGGTCAGACTTGGCTTTGATACCGTCTTTTTTGAGATTTTCCGCAATTTGCTTGGCTTGTTCTTGGGCATCAGCGGTGGCTTTTTCCTCGTAGCCTTCTTCGTAAGGAACGCCCAACGTTTGCATGGCGCTGATTTTGGCCGAGGTAGTGCTTAAATCAAGCTCATCTTCCAACAACCAAGGGTATTTAGGCATAATGGAGCCCGGCGACATACTGGTGGGGTCTTCCATGTGGTTGAAGTGCCACGAATCTGGATACTTAGCACCCACGCGGTGCAAATCGGGTCCAGTTCGTTTTGAGCCCCATTGGAATGGGTGGTCGTACACAAACTCACCCGCTTTTGAGTATTCGCCGTAGCGCTCGGTTTCGCTCCGGAACGGACGAATCATCTGTGAGTGGCAAGTATAGCAACCTTCACGAACGTAGATGTCACGGCCATGTAATTCTAGCGGAGTATAGGGTTTCACGCTTTCGATGGTCGGCACGTTGGATTCAACCATGAAGGTCGGAACCAACTCAATCACGCCTCCAATGATTACGGCAACTAAGGCAATAACGGTCAACAACACAGGCTTGCGCTCAAAAATACGGCTGTGCCAGTATTCGTTGGCTGGTGGGTTCCAGATGGAAGCCAAAGATGCCGAACGGGCGGTTTCGGTTCTGATGAGTTTGCCGTTGAGGGCCGTCATCATGAGGTTGTAAGCACCTACCAAGAAACCTACCAAGTACAGTGTACCACCAAAACCACGTAATACGTAGAAAGGAACAAGTTGAGTAACGGTTTCGAGGAAGTTAGGGTATTTTAAGAAACCTTCTTCCGTAAATTCTTTCCACATCGACGACTGTGTCCAGCCCGCCCAGTACATCGGTACTGCGTAGAATATAATGCCTAACGTGCCAATCCAGAAGTGGAAATTAGCCAATTTTTGAGAAAATAAAGGCCGTCCGTAAATACGGGGGAACAACCAATACATGATGGCAAAGGTCATAAAGCCGTTCCAACCCAGGGCACCAACGTGCACGTGGGCAACTATCCAGTCGGTATAGTGGGCAATGGCGTTAACGTTTTTCAATGAAAGCATCGGCCCTTCAAAAGTGGCCATACCGTAGGCGGTTACGGCCACAACCATGAATTTTAGCACAATATCTTCCCGTACTTTATCCCAAGCACCGCGCAGGGTAAAGAGCCCGTTGATCATCCCACCCCATGAAGGCGCAATCAGCATGATGGAAAAAACCACCCCCAACGATTGTGCCCAGTCGGGCAATGAGGTATACAACAAGTGGTGAGGACCCGCCCAGATGTACAAAAATATCAATGACCAGAAGTGAACAATCGAAAGACGATAAGAATAGATAGGGCGATTGGAGGCTTTGGGCAAGAAATAATACATCAGGCCCAAATAAGGCGTGGTTAAGAAAAAGGCCACGGCATTGTGTCCGTACCACCACTGCACCAACGCATCTTGTACACCAGCGTACCACGAATAACTTTTGGTCAACGAAATAGGCAATTCTACACTGTTAACCACGTGAAGCATGGCAACCGTTACGAAAGAAGCTAAGTAAAACCAGATGGCCGCGTAGATATGCTGTACCCGACGTTTTACCATCGTCATTACTAAGTTAACCAATCCCGCTACCCAAACCAAAGCAATGGCAATGTCGATGGGCCATTCCAACTCAGCGTATTCTTTTCCAGTGGTTAGGCCAAGTGGTAAAGTGATGGCGGCCGCGACGATGATTAATTGCCACCCCCAGAAATTGATTTGACTCAACAATGGGCTCCACATGGGGGTTCGGAGAATCCGGGGCGCGGAGTAATAAAGCCCCATAAAAAAACCGTTGCCGACAAAGGCGAAAATCACGGCGTTGGTGTGCAATGGTCGTAATCTACCAAAGGTAGTATACGAAATGTCAAAATTGAGGGCAGGGAATGCTAACTGAAAAGCAATAAGCACACCTACCAACATGCCGACTATCCCAAACACGATAGAGGCAATGGCAAAGTTCCGTACAATGACGTTATCGTAGGTGAACTCTTCCATTTCAACAGTAGCGGTCGTTTTGGAAATTGGTTCCATACTTTAGATTTGAGGAGTTTATGATTGAGGAGATGAATTTTTTTCATTGTCGTCGAATAAAATTCGAACGGAGGGCGTGTAATCATCGTCGAATTGACCCTTTCGGACCGACCACACAAAGGCGATTAAAAACCCGACTGCCACGAGCAGACTGACGGAAAGGAGAAGGATAAGAGCACTCATAGGTATTAAATTTTGCGTTTGTCGGGGTGTAAATGATACGCTACACTTCCGAGCGGGTTGCCCAAAAGTAGCCGCAGCGCTTCCGAATAAAGATGAGGGATATCAGGGATTGAAACTGACTTTTATCAGCTTTTTCGAATGACTGACGAATTGACGGACGATGGCCCTCCTAAAAAATGAGGACAATTATTGTACTGTACCTTATTTATGAAATAGGCCTTCAACGCACCGCAAGGCACCTTTACCCACAAAAAAACGTTAGCGTGACTTTGAGTACTTTCTCTGTGTACCTTTGTTGATATTTATAGTTTCTGGATGAATACGCTATATTTTAAATTGGCCATGATGCCGATGGTCATTGGAATGATTACCCTCGTCAGCCGCAAATGGGGCAATAAAATTGGAGGGATTATCGGAAGTATGCCATGGGTTGCTGGACCTATTTTGGTATTTTTTATTGTGGAACAGGGGACGGCCTTCGGTATACGGGCCATTCCCGGTATTCTGACGGGCGTCGTGTCGTTGGTTGGTTTTTGTTATTGCTACGCTTTTCTTTCAAAGTATCTTACTTGGTTGCCAACGCTTTTTATTTCTTACGGGGCGTTTGTTGCAGCGGCGCTTTTGTTGGACTCTCTTCATTTGAGCCTGTGGAGTATCTACGGGGTCGCTGTCCTGAGCATTGTGGCGGCGCTGCGCTATTTTCCACTCCCAGTCGCGGGAACTCCCCCGCTCGAACGAGCCAAAACGCCTAAATTCGATATTCCCTTCCGCATGTTGGTAGCAACCCTTTTTGTACTCGCCATTACGGCACTTGCCAAGGGGTTGGGGCCTACGTGGAGCGGTATTCTGACTCCATTTCCCATTATTACTTCCATTTTGGCCATTTTTACGCACTATCTTCAAGGAAGCAACGCTACCATCACAATACTCAGGGGCATTATGATTGGACTGGTAGGCTTTACTACGTTCCTGTTTTTACAAGCGTTTTTCCTCCGAGAATTTTCCATACCAATTTCGTTTTTGCTTGCCTTTGTGGTCAACGGACTCATCAATGCCGTGGCGATTCGGGTTTGGTAATAAGTAAGTTAAAGCGCTCTTGCGGTGGCAATTCTACTGGCAATGGTGGTGTACAACACAATAGAAATCGAGCTTGCTGGCATCAAAATGGCCGCAATAACGGGGGCTAATGTGCCCGTCAATGCAAAACTAAGCCCGATGATGTTGTACACTACTGAGATAATAAAACTCTGAACCACGATGCTTCGACCCGCTTTGGCGAGGCGTACGTATTGGGGCAAAAACGACAAATGGCTGCCTTCCAAAATACCATCACAGGCGGGCGAAAAATTGTTGATATTGTCAGAAACGGCGATGCCCACGTTACTTTGGACCAAAGCCCCCGCGTCGTTGAGGCCATCGCCCACCATCAGCACTTTGCGACCCTTTTGTTGCAATTGTTCAATGAATGTGAGCTTATCTTCGGGTTTTTGATTGAAATGCAAGTGCGTAGCATCTCCAAACAAATGGCCCAACAAGGCTACATCCGTCGGTTTGTCGCCCGATAAAAGATACGTTTGATAGTTTTTATGCTTGAGGGCTTGGAGCGTATCGGGGAGGTTGTCACGGTAGTAACTGTGAATTTCAAAATAACCGACTTGTTGTTCTCCAAAAGAAAAATAGACCTTACTGTGAGCATTTGATGCCGTGGCAGGAGCTTCCGCAAGCCCTACAAAAGCGGCTGACCCTAATTTTATAAGGCAGTTTTCGCCCAAGTTGGCCATAATTCCCTTGCCTTCAACTTCCTGAAAGCCCTTCAGGGCGGTTTCTTTGGGAACGGCTGCCAACGATTTAGAAATGAGCCGGCTCAGGGGGTGAGAAGATTGCTCACACATCGTACGCACGATTCGCTGCTGAATACGCGTAAGCGGCGTGCCTATAAATTGGATTTGACCCGCGTCGGGCAAGGTTAAGGTGCCTGTTTTGTCAAAAACAACGGTGTCAATTTCTGATAAGCTTTCAATGACTTTGGCATTTTTGAGGTAAAATTTATGCTTGCCAAACATCCCCAAAATATTGCCGTTGGTAAAAGTATCGGAGAGCAGTAAAGCGCACGGACAAGCCACAATCAGGATAGTGGTGATGGCGTTGATGCCGCGCGGCAAATCGCCCGCCCACATCCAAAAGACCAATCCCGCCAGGCCCAGTCCCAAGACCGTCCACGTAAAATAACGGTTGATTTGCGCCACCAAATCGCGGTCCTGCTTTTGGTTGTTTTGGGTGAAAGAATCTTTGTTCCAAAGCTGCGTCAGATAACTTTGTGAAACCCGCTTGGTGACTTCCAACTCAATGGCACCACCCACCTGACGTCCACCTGCGTAGATAATTTCATTCCGCGTTTTTTCCACGGGTTCTGATTCACCCGATACAAAGCTATAATCAATCATGGCCCGCTCGCTCACCAGACGCGCATCGGCGGGAATCAATTCTTTGTTGCGAATCAAAATGTGGTCGCCCGCTTGTAAATCAGTGATGAGTATTTGGTGATTGGTGACTTGTGATTGGTGATTAGTAATTGCTTCTTGTTCTTTGCCCAACAACGTCACGGCCACGGGGAAATAGGATTTATAGTCGCGGTCAAACGAAATAACCGAGTAGGTTTTGTCTTGAAAATACCGCCCTAACAGCATAAAAAACACAATGCCAGTCATGGAGTCGAGATAACCCACGCCCGTTTGGGTGCCGATTTCGTACAAACTGCGCACAAACGTGACCAAAATAGCCAACGCAATAGGGGCGTCAATGTTCAAATAATGTTTCCGAATGGCTTTCCAAGCCGATACAAAAAAATCCGAAGCGGCATAAAAAAAGACGGGCAACGCCAGCACCACGCTAAAAACACTAAACAGGGATTGCAGCTTCTGGTCGGTTTGGGTGTCGCCCAATCCAAAATAATCGGGGAAGCTCATCATCATGACGTTGCCGAAGGCAAATCCCGAAATACCGATTTTGTATAAACGCGTTCGGTTGGTTTTGGGGGATTGGTCAGATTCAACATCCTGAAGACTGATGTAGGGTTCGTATCCGATGTACGTCAGCAGTTCAGCCAATTGACTCAGCTTGATTTTTTCTTCATCAACAATAATCCGCACCCGCTTTTCTGGAAAATTTACCACCGCCGAAATGACGCCTTCCTGCAATCGGTGGAGGTTTTCGAGCAAATAAACGCACGAACTACAGTGCATTTGTGGCAGGTACCAGTTGATGTGCGTTTGGCGGCCATCCGTAAATTGAATGATGCGCTGATGCACTTCTGGAAGGTCTAAGTAAGCGTATTTGCCTTTGTAGTAGTTTTTATCGGGCGAAACCCCCGGATTTTTTGTAAAATCGTAGTAACTGCACAGTTCGTTTTCCTGCAATAACTCATAGACCAATTTGCAGCCTTCGCAGCAAAAGGGTTTGTTATCGTGGACAATGACGGTTTCTTCACAGTCGGCTCCGCAATGATAGCAGGCGACTTCGACAGTAGGTGAAATGGATTGCGACATACAATGGGTATTTGTATTTGCCCAAAATTGCGTCGGGGACTGTCGCTAATATATGAGTATTGTCAACGTAGAAAACTGACTTTTGTCAGTAATTTAGAAAGTTGAAGTGAGGGGATTAATTATTGCCGTAATACTGCAAATAGGCAACAAGACGGTCGTAATTGGCGCGTTCGACGTCATTGCCAAATTTAGAGAGATAGTTTCGGTATATTTCAATGAGTCGGTCAAACTGCGGGCTGTTGTTGAGTTTGGCAGCTACAATTCCCTTAAAACAGCGATGTACCTGATTATAGAGGTATTTCGACGACTTTTGGGGCATAAGGTTCAGAATGCGGTCAATGTCGCCCACGTGCGTAATGGAAGCAAGAAAGCCAAAGCCCGAAAGCTGCATAAACTCCTTGATTGACTCGCAGGCATCGGTCAAATCTTCGTCATTTTGAATTTTATAACGGAAATAATTGACGTCGTTGTATTTGCCCGTGGAGATGATAATGGTATTGACGTCAGAACGAAAATCGACCAAATTGGCATTTAAAAACTGCTGCGCTATTTGTTCTACCTGATCATTACGGCATCCAATGTGAACCTCAATCCACGCATCATTTTCTTTTTCGTATTCAGAAACCGAAAAAATGATGTTTGTGAAGCCTGCAGGTGTATTTTTGCGAAATTGTTTTTTGTCCATCAACAGTCGAAACCCTTCTGCTTCGAAAAAATCGTACAGGGCGTAGTAAAGCTTGGCTTCGGTTGTTTTGAGGCTCATTGTTTTGACTTTGATTGATAACTAAATTCCTTAATACTAAGTTTACATTTGGTATTAAACAACGCAAGTATATTGATGAAACATATATCCACTGTTCATTTGAATTTTTCGGTAACTGTCAGCTTCTTTCTTCTGGTGACCGTTTTTTGCTTTTCTGGTTCACTTTTTGGACAAACAACCCTTACCCAAACGTTGCGGGGCGTGGTGTTGGACATCGACAATAATCAGCCGCTTGCGGGGGCGAACGTTACATTGACGGGCACCGACAAAGGCACCATCACGGAGGCCGACGGTAGTTTTCGATTTACGGCAATTCCTATCGGCCGGTATTCGGTCCAAATAAGCAGCGTAGGGTTCGAAACGACCATTATCCCCGAGGTTTTATTGGAGGCTGGAAAAGAGAAAGTATTAACCATCTCCCTCAAAGAAAGCCCTCAACAACTCGCTGAGGCGGTTGTGCGCACCGCCCGTCCTGTTTCGCAAAATAGCATACAGAGCATTACTATTGAACAAACGTTGCGCTATGCGGCTACCTTTTTTGACCCCGCCCGCCTCGCTACGTCGTTTCCGGGTGTAGTAGCGGCCAACGACCAAGCCAATAATTTGGTCATTCGCGGCAATTCTCCGACGGGAACGCAGTGGCGGTTAGAAGGCATTGAGATTGTGAACCCCAATCACCTCAGCAATGCGGGTACGTTTAGCGACCGACCGACGCAATCGGGCGGTGGAACCAATATTTTGAGTGCGCAACTCATGGAGCGCGCCGACTTTTTGACGGGAGCTTTTCCTTCTCAATACGGCAATGTCTTGGGCGGGGTGATGGACGTACATTTGCGCAAAGGCAATGACCAAAAACATGAATTTACGACGCAGGCGGGTTTGATTGGCATTGATTTATCGGCCGAGGGGCCTATTTCCCGCAAAAATAAATCATCGTATCTGGTCAATTATCGCTATTCATTCACGGGACTATTGGCTGCGATGGGCGTCAAATTTGGCGGAGAAGACATTCGTTTTCAGGACCTTTCGTTCAATCTATCGTTCCCTACCCGAAAAGCGGGCCATTTTACCGTGTTTGGAATGGGAGGCGCGAGTAGTAATATGTTTAAGGCCGAGCGTGATACGCTGTTGTGGGAAGTTGAAAAAGACGGATTTGACATTGAATTTAAAAACCGAATGGGCGCCATCGGCATGACGCATCAAATGAAAGTAGGCCGAAATTCTAGCCTACGTACGGTGTTGGCGGCTTCGGCATTGGAGACGCGCCGCGAAGGTTATGTGCTTTCGAAAATCTCCTATAATCGCTTTTTTGTTCAGTTGGATGCTTTCAAAAAAACACGCTATTCGTTCTCGACGACCCTCTCTCATAAACTCAATGCGCAGTGGCAGTTGCAAGAAGGCGTGTACCTAACGTATCAGCAAGATTCGGTTAATATCAGCAATCGGGGGATTGCAAGGGGTGGCATGAAGGGACTGATTATTCAGCCGTACATCAACCTCACGGGGCGAATTGCCCCACGATTGACGATGCAGCTGGGACTTCATTGGCTTGAATATACCTACAATCAAACCAATTCGCTGGAGCCTCGTGCCTCCCTGCGTTATAGCGCCAATAAACGTACCGCGTTTAGTTTATCGTACGGCCTCCACAGTCAATTACAACTGCCGCAGACGTATTTGGCCCTCAAAAACTCAGCCACCCGCGACGAAGTATTTCCCAATGTTCGTTTAGGGTTTACCAAAGCACAACATTTCGTAGCGGGCTATGAGCAAAGCCTTTCGCCGCTCTCTTCACTGAAAGTAGAAGTTTATTATCAATCCTTGTACAATGTGCCCGTGGCCAAGAATCCGTCGATTGTGAGCTACCGGGTCATTCCCGCTTTCTCGACTTTGAATCTGTTGGAAGGTTTTACGGATGGAGAATTGGCCAACACGGGTACTGGCAAAAATTACGGTATCGAAGTAACCTATCAACAATTGCTGCAAAATAATTTTTACGCACTTATCACGGGTTCATTGTATAATTCGAGGTATAAAGGACAAGATGGAGTCGACCGCAATACGCGCTTTAATGGCAATCATACATTCAGTTTGGCAGGAGGAAAAGAGTTTCATCGTCGTCCTAACCGTACGTTTGGCGTTAATGTACGGGTTTTGTGGCTAGGTGGCTACCGCGATTCTCCGATTGATTTGGAAGCCTCGAAAGGTGCGGCCCAAACGGTGTACAAAGCCACGGAATTGTACACGATTAAGTTAAAGGATTATTTCCGTCCCGACTTGCGCATTTTCTGGAAACGCAACAAACCTAACTACACTCGGACGTGGTCTATTGATATTCAAAACGTGACGAGTACCAAAAATGAAGCATTCAGTTACTACGATATTCTTCAACGTAAGGTGGTTCAGCAGTACCAGCTCGGGATTTTGCCAGTCGTGAATTATCGGGTGGAATTCTGAGGCCAGATAAAATATCTAACACCGATTTTTAAAAAACATCAGGGCTTTACCATCACCATCAAATAAACACAATATCGGTAATCAATTCATAACCAAAGGAGTCGTTGAGGGATTGGATGAGTTTGCGTTTGGCAATCACCAATTCGTTGGCCAGGGGGGCCGAGTCCAGTCGCAGAAACAGGACTTTGTCTTTTACGTAAATATCCGAAGTACGCGAAGCAATCTCTTTGCCTACCAGTTTTTCCCAATACACTTTCACCGACGACTCATCAAATTTCCCGCGTAGACGGTAAATTTCCAACATTTTATTGATGGCATCGCCCACGGTAGTTACCCCCGGACGGCGGGCTGCATTTTCTTTTTTAAAACGGTAAACCATATTTATGGGCAGAGTTTTCTATGACAAAGCTACAATAAGATGAAGAAATTTGGATTGGAACAACGAGTTTTTTCTGATTTATTTTGGATTCAGCCCTTTGCGCTGTAATATTGCACCATCAAGTCAGTTGCTTCTATTATGCACAGCGATTGATTTATAAAGAAGGGGGGAGAGAATAGGCTCCGCGAACCTCTGGCAACCTGTTTCCAAATACACGAGATAAGGTGCTAATTCCTACCTAAGCGGTCGCAAAAACGACCCTCAGGGGATATAAATCGAAACATTCATGTTAAGATTCCCGGAAAAACAAATGCGCCTTTTGCGCAACACACGTTTGTCATCTTTTCGTTAAGATGCACTGGGCCGTTACTATCCCTTTGAAATTGAAAACGCTGAAACAACAAAACCACTTTTAATTGTTTTTGAACCTTGGCAGTTACTTTATTCAAATATCCTTACACGTTTCCTTTGGAACTGGGCGGCGAACTGGCAGGCTTCCAATTGGCGTACACTACCCACGGCACCCGCAATGCCGACAGCAGCAATGTTTTATGGATTTGCCACGCCCTCACGGGCAGCTCTGACCCTACCGATTGGTGGGACGGGTTGGTAGGCCCCGGACTTCATTATGACCCCAAGGATTGGTTTATTATATGCGTAAACGTGCTCGGCTCGCATTACGGCTCCACCAACGCCCTGAGTATCAATACCAAGACAAAAGCGCCTTACTTTCAGAGTTTTCCTGACATCACCATCCGGGACAATATCTACGCTTTTGAACTGCTCCGTGAGCACCTTGGCATTGAGCACATTCATACCTTGGCGGGCGGCTCTTTGGGCGGGCAGCAAGCCCTCGAATGGGCCATTATCAAACCCGATTTAATCGAAAATCTGGTCCTGATTGCCACCAATGCCCTCCACTCACCGTGGGGAATTGCGTTCAATGAATCGCAACGCATGGCCATCAAAGCAGACCCCACTTGGCAAGAAGCCCGCCCCGACGCAGGCATCGAAGGCATGAAAGTGGCGCGCTCCATTGCCCTGCTGTCGTACCGCAATTATGACACCTACGACTTTACCCAAGCCCGCGACAGCAACGAACAAACCGATCATTTCCGAGCGGCTACCTATCAGCAATACCAAGGCGATAAATTGGCTAACCGCTTCAATGCGTTTTCTTACTGGACACTTTCACGCATGATGGATTTGCACAACGTGGGCCGCAACCGCCCGAGCGTAACCAATGCCCTCTCGCAAGTAAAAGCGCATACGCTGGTGGTGGGAATCAGTTCGGATATTTTATTCCAACCCAGCGAACAAAAATTCCTCGCCCGACACATTCCCGATGCTGAGTACCAAGAAATTGACTCACTCTACGGTCACGACGGTTTTTTGATTGAATACAAGCAGTTGAAGCAGATTTTGCAAGCTTGGGAAACCAAAGGAATCCCGCAAGGACGTTAATGTAAATGCAACCCAAATGCTTAAAAAAGCCCTCCTCGTTGTTTTGCTTGTGCTCGTCGTCCTCGGTATCATCTATCGAGAACTGATTAGTTACGGATACATGCAGGCCAAAGGACAGGTGAGTATTTTGTTCAATACCCGCCCAGTAGCGGAAGTTTTACAGGACCCTACCCTCCCCGACTCGCTCAAACAGCGGCTAAAACTCATCGGTGAAATCAAGCAATTTGCCATTGATTCACTCGGATTGGATTCTTCGGGCAGTTATACCGAATTTTATGACCAAGGCGGCAAACCCATTTTATGGGTGCTTACCGCCTGTGAAAAATTCCAAATGAAGCCCAAGCAGTGGAGCTTCCCCATCATCGGGACGTTTGCTTACAAAGGTTTTTTTGATACCACCCGCGCCAACACCGAAGAGAAAACGCTCCTAGCAGCAGGATTTGACACCCAAATCAACGAAGTATCGGCATGGAGTACCTTGGGGTTTTTCAAAGACCCGATTTTATCTTCTATGCTCTACCGGGGCGAAGGTAGTCTAGCCAACCTCATCATCCATGAAATGACTCACGGCACGCTCTTTGTCAAGGATAATCTGGAATTAAATGAAAATCTGGCAAGCTTTGTCGGCGACTACGGGGCGGTGCGATTTATGGAAGCCAAATACGGAAAGAACGCACCGCAGCTTGAACGTTATGAATTTCGAAAACGCTACAACGACGCCCTCAGTCAGCACATCGTACGCGGGGCCAATCAACTGGATAGCCTCTATAAAAAATTTACGCCTTCGCTTGCTACATCCCTCAAAGACAGTCTCAAAACGACCAAAATTCAACATATTGTCCAAAGTTCGGATACGCTTTTGGGGGGATTGGTTGGCAAAAAATACCCGTGGCGCGGCAAGAAACTACCCAACAACGCGTTTTTTATTGGGTACCTTACGTACCATTCTCAACAAAATCAGTTCAATAAAGAGTTTAATGAAAGGTTTAAAGGGAACTTTCGCGCCTATCTTTCGTACTTAAAAACGAAGTACCCTACCTCCTTTTAGGAACAATTTTGAACTTCTATCTGCGTTTAATTGTAAATTTGGGGTGTATACGAATCGTCTCATTAAATCCTTGCCTTAAAACCGATTTGGGCTTTTAATCGTACATTTAAGGACCCTAAACGAGACCTCAAAAAATACACTTGCCGTGTTAACAAAAATAATGAATGTATGCTTCGACGCAGTGTCATAGCCTTATGGGTATTGCTGATTTTCCCAGCTTTTCATGCCAAAGATTCTTATCGCCGAGTGGCTCAAACTAGCTTTGGTGTAGGGGAGCATTTTGAGTACCGTGTTCATTACGGCATTTTCAATGCGGCAGATGCCGTGGTCGACGTAAGCCCTCAAATTCAGTACGTTAATGGTCGCCCCTGCTATAAAATAAGCATTGTCGGCACCACACTCGGGGCCTTTAGTTGGTTTGCTAAAGTACGTGATGAATGGCAATCATGGATGGATACATCGGCCATTGTATCTCAGAAATTTTACCGAAATATTCAGGAAAACAATTACCGAAAAGTAGAAACGACCCTTTTCAATCACACCACTGACGATGCCGTGGTAACCGATGAAAACGGCACCAAAAAGTTTGACGTTCCCAATCATATTCAGGATGCCATTAGCGGATATTTTTATTTGAGAACGCTGGATTTCAACAAATTACAACCCAATGACGTCGTCGATGTCCCTACTTTTCTGGAATCTTCGGTCTATAAATTAAAAGTAAAATACCGAGGAAAAGACACAATTAAGACCAAATTTGGAAAAATAAAAGCGTTAAAACTAACGCCTCTTATGCCTGATAACCAACTATTTAAAGGAGAAAATTCAATCCGAATTTGGGTTTCCGACGATGCCAACAAGGTTCCCATTAAAGTAGAAGTCGACCTTTGGGTCGGTTCGTTGGTCATGGAGGTTCGATCTTTCAGAGGTGCCCGCAACAACTTCAACTGGTACTGATTCTTCGTCAGATTCAGCTGCCCACCAAAACGATTCTTCGTCCGTAGTTTGTTTTTCGTTCCACTCCCTGAACGAATCGTTGAAGGTTTTCAGGTTGATGCACATTGTATGCCCCTAGAAAGGAGGTTCTTCGGAAGGATTTGGCGGCGGGAAGTTCATCGCGCCCAAATCATTGGCTTTGCTACGAAATGTTCCTCCAGCGGCAGGAGGTGTATCAAAAGAGGCAGGAATACTACCCGTGTTTAGCGGGGCATTATTGCCAGGATTGGCCGAATAATAGCCGTCCAAATCGGTAAATTTGGTGTATTTACCGATAAAGCGCAATTGAATGGTATCCAACGAACCACTACGGTTTTTGGCAACAATCACCTCACCGATACCCTGCACCGAATTGCCGGCTTCATCTTGCGTAAATCCGTAATATTCAGGACGATAAAGGAAAGCAACCATGTCGGCATCCTGCTCAATAGAGCCTGATTCACGTAAATCGGATAGTTGCGGTCGCTTATCTCCGCCCCGGGTTTCTACCGCACGACTCAACTGCGACAGCGCAATCACTGGCACATTCAATTCTTTGGCTAAGTTTTTGAGCGCCCGCGAGATAGAAGCAATTTCTTGTTCACGGTTTCCACCGCCTTTGCCTCCGTCGCCCTGCATCAACTGCAAGTAGTCAATCACGACCATCTGTATGTCGTGCTGCTGCTTGAGGCGGCGGCATTTGGCGCGTAATTCTAAGATAGAAAGCGCAGGAGTATCATCAATAAAGATGGGCGCCCGCATCAAGCGGTCGATGCGTTGGTGCAACTGCGTCCATTCATGGGGGGCTAGATTTCCTTTTTTTAGTTTTTCGCTATCAAGCTCGGCTTCGGCCGAAATCATACGATTGACCAACTGTACGGCCGACATTTCCAGCGAAAAAATGGCTACCGGCATCCCAAAATCAACGGCCGCGTTGCGAAGCGACGAAACCACAAAAGCAGTTTTACCCATGGCAGGGCGTGCCGCCAAAATGATTAATTCGGTAGGTTGCCAGCCCGAAGTTAAGCGATCGAGTTGCGTAAAACCAGAAGGAACCCCCGTCAAACCGTCCTTTTGTTCGCGGCGACGTTCGAGTTCTTTCAACGCCTCGTTCATGAGCGTGCTCATGTCGGCGTAGTTTTTCCGAATATTTGACTCTGAAATCTTAAACAGCGACTGCTCGACGGTATCAAGGAGGTTAAAAACGTCGATGGTATCTTCAAATGCGTCCTGTAAAATCTTGGAGGCCACCGTAATCATCTCACGCTTCATGGCCGATTGAGCAACCACACGTGCGTGGTATTCGATGTTGGCCGCCGAGTTAATTTTGGTCGTCAACGACGTCACATATTGCGCTCCCCCTACCACTTCAAGCGTACCCAATTGACGTAGCTGAGTCGTAACCGTCAATAAATCAATGGGTTCTGAATTTGTAAAAAGAGTAATAATCGCATTGTATATTTTTTGATGCGCTTCTTTGTAGAAACTATCAGGCTTTAAAATATCAATGACCGAATTGAGCGCATCTTTCTCAATCATCAAAGCTCCCAGCACCGCTTCCTCTAACTCCAACGCTTGTGGGGGCAATTTTCCCATACTCGTCCCATTTTCTAGCCAACGATTGCTAGGATTGGGGCGGGAGCTGTTCCCAAGGGATTTTTTTTGAAGGAAATTGTATGATTTATCGTTGTCCATGTGGCAAAATCTACTACAATGATAAGCCTATTTTTACGATTCTGAAAGTGCTTTTGGAAACAAAAATTTGGATTTTTCTTTAACTCATTGATAGCAAATGTCCTACAAAACAGATGCGACGGTAGGAATTCGGTCAAAAATTGTTTCAATCTCTCCTCTGACCAGTGTATAATCCAACTCGGCACAAGTCTTACCCGACTCCCGAATCAGCAGGGCTTTGGTGCCATTTTGATAGTGACCAGAGTAAGGCATATAGGTATCAAAGTTGTTTAACTGACCAAACAATAATATCCCAAAAGTGTCAACGGCATTGGCCAAATGTGCTGGACCACTGTCGATACCGATAAAAAATCGGGCGCGTCGAATGATTTCGGCCGTTTGTAAAATGGAAAATTTTCCGCACAAATTCAAATAGTGTGCATCCGTACTCTCAACTACATTTTTTAAGCCGATTTCGGCTACATAATAGCCTTTTTCGTGCATTAACCAGTTGACAAGTTTATGCCAGTTTTCTACCGACCAATCTTTGGCGGGATAGTTGGAACTGCAATGAATAACAATCAGTTTTTTGGGCAATTGCAATGCGTCCACCCGCGCGCGGTCAGCATCGTTGATAAACACTTTGGGCACATCATCGATAATGGGCAAGGCTGCACACTGCTGAAAAATAGAGAGCAGGTTTCCTTTCTCAAAATAGTTAAAAACGGTAATATCTTTCTGCGCCGCTACACGGTTGACGTGCACATCTTCGCTTATAGAATCTCGGTTACTTTGCCAAAATTCTAGGTTATATACTTGCTCAAAAATACCCGACTCACACACCAGTAGTCGCTGTAAAACAGAAGGTTGTGCCCACACTTTATCAACTTCAGGATGTCTTTCTACCAATTCTTTAAATACAGGCCGCACAATCCAAACGATGTAAGCATTGGGGATAAGCGCCCGCACTTGACGGACGATAGGCTCGGCGGCGACAATGTCACCAAAATGCTCAGTCCGCAAAATTGCCACCATTTTTCTACGTCCTTTCAACGAAATCTTAAGAATCAGGAAACGGACAATTACGCCCAATGCCCCCGCGTATTCACCCAAAATGTAAGTGTATTTACGAAAACGATGAACCCAAAGGGCCTTTAAAGCAGAAACATCCATACAAAGCTGAGACTTTATTCTTTTGGCAAAAAATGATTTAGTTTATTTATAACAACCAAATCACTGTTAATCAATATTATTCAACTGACATATTAACGCAAAATTAGGTTAAAAACGGATTTTTAGGTGATAAAATCTCGTGTTTTATCCATTACAGTTAGTATTCGGCGCAATTCATTGAGAATTTTAGCCAAAATCGTACCAGAGCGTCAACAATGTTGGCTATTTTTGGGCCAAGTCTTCTCAGTTATCAGCGATTCAAACCTTGATTTACCGTAATGTCAACTAAATTTTTTCTACAGTCGGGAGCCATTTTAGGCGCATTGGGCGTCGCGTTAGGTGCTTTTGGCGCTCACGCCCTCCGACCCACACTCGAAGCCTCTGGGCGGATGGATACGTTTGAAACGGCCGTGAAGTATCAATTTTACCACGCATTAGCGCTCATATTGATCAGCATTTTGCTCCAAAATACCGCAGTTACTTCTGCCAAGTGGTACCATTGGGCTGGCTATTCATTTTTGGGCGGGGTCATTGTTTTTTCAGGCTCGCTTTATACCATTTGTTTTACAGGCATCAAAGCATTTGGCGCCGTGGCGCCAATTGGCGGTACCCTCATGATTGTGGGCTGGGTATTGCTTTTTTTGGGGGCTACGAAACAGTAACTTTCCAAAAAAAATGCAATAAAAAAGGTAGCTGGATGATTCCGCTACCTTTTTTTTGTGGATTCAAACCAACGATGCTAGCCACCCAATGCAGTCATGTATTGCTGCAATAAGGTTTCGTATTTTTTGGCTTGGGCCTCTTGTTTTCCTTCGCGGCACGCATTGGCGAGCGTTTGGAGGATGTACAACTGAATATTTGTATCCTGATTTACCCCGTGCTGTTGGTTGTACTTAAGAATATCTTCCGCACGGCGACTCATTACTTCCGCAATTTCGAGGGCCTTTTTGGGTTCTCCCAGCGCAAACAAGTAATTCACGTAGTTGGCCGTAATCTGATCGTAGGGAATGGTTTTATCCGGCATTTTGGTAAGGATAAAATTAAGCGCCGTTTTGGCCTTTTCCGTTTTCCCTTCACGAATCAGCTGATCAACCAAACGCATAAAGGCAATACGGGCCGAAAATGCCGGCGAACCTTTGTAAGTACCATCGTAATAAGCATTGGTGTTGTCCAATTCGCGCCAGAAAGTTTTCTTCATGAGGTTTTCAGACATGATGTCTGTATTTACGTAACCATCTGAAGCACCAGGAACACGAACGGGCAACAAACGGTACGCGTATCCTTCCAACTGCATGAATTCTTTCAAATTCAGGTAGTTATCATTGGTCAAAGTACCTGAAAAATACACTGGGCGTTTCCAATCGTTGGTCGCAATGATGTCCAACATAATGAGGTCTGACTTGTACAAATCACGCTTACCCATGGTCCACTGCATGGTATCTTTTACAAAAGCCGACAATTCAGGCTTCAGAATGTTCAGCTTACGAACTTCATTTGGATTGATACCCAACACTAATACCGACGAAGGGAGGATGCTGGTCATCTCACCGCTGGTCAATGGCACCTGAATGGCCGCATTGTTTTGTTTTACCAACGCCATGTATTCTTTGAGGTTGATACCGTTTTTAACGGCTGGCATCTCGTAGAAAGGCACGATGTCGTTTTTGCCCGCCGCAAAGTTTTCGTATTCCAACGAAATCGGCAGTGGGTCAGATTCGTAGGTTTTGCGCTTCATTTGACCGATGTACCAGTCGGTGCCCAACAGGCTCAGGTTACACACCCGAACGTCGGTACGGAAACCTTCTACTTCCTGAACGTACCAAAGCGGGAAAGTATCGTTGTCGCCACCCGTAAACAAAATCGCGTTGGGAGCGCAGGAATTGAGCAAGTTTTTGGCAAAATCAACCGAATGATAACGATTGCTACGGTCGTGGTTGTCCCAGCCTTTGGCACCCATCAAAAGCGGCGCTGATAAACCAATAACGGTGGCTAAACCCGCCCGAGCAGGCGCTGATGGGAGAATCTTGGTCAGAAAGTCATAAATAAACATGACGCCCAACCCAATCCAAAACGCAAAAATGTAGAAGGAACCCACGTAGATATAGTCACGTTCGCGGGGCTCGACGGGTGGAGAGTTGAGATAAACCACCAACGCCACGCCCATCATCATAAACAATAGTCCCGTTACAAGTAAATCTTGCTTACGACGGAATGCCTGCGCCACAATCCCCAACAATCCGAGGAGGAACGGAATCATGTAAAAATTATCACGGGCGCGATTATTAGCCATGACGTCGGGAAGGCCTTGGTTGGTATCCCACGGACGCAAACCGCCAGCGCCTTCTTCGTCGCTTTCACGGCCGACAAAATTCCACAGGAAATAACGCCAGTACATGTGTCCTAACTGGTGAGAAAAGAAGAACTCCAGGTTGTCGCCCATGCTTGGTTTTTGCCCTTCGGCCAATCCCAATTTATCACGGTAGAGCTGCGGGTGATTCATTTGGTTGCTGTGTACCCGAGGAAAAAGCATCTGCTGATTTTTCTCGTACACATATTCTGGACGATAATCGGCAATGATATACTTACCGTTTGATTTGCGGTAAATAGGCTCTCCTTGTTCAGAGTTGACAGGACGCGCCGTAAACACTGGCCCAAATAACAAAGGCCGGCTTCCGTACTGCTCGCGTTTGAGGTACGATACGTAGCTGATTACATCGCTAGGGTCGTTTTCGTTGATAGGAGGGTTAAAATTAGAGCGCACCAATACAAGGAAATACGACGAATAGCCAATCAATACAAAAGCAAAAGAAAGCAATGCCGTATTCCAGACTTCTTTTTCTTTTTTGGCCGTATAACGAATTCCCCAAATCAACGTCCCAACGAATAATAGAAGGAAGAAAACGATACCTACCGAGAACGGTGCCCCGAGGGTATTGACAAAGAAAATTTCAAATTTACCCGCCGTAGAAGGCAGCCACACAATCACACCCGAGTTGATAATCATCAACACAACCAGACCGCCCACAAAAGCCGCGATACCGCCCCACAAAGATGGATTTTTGTATTTTTTGAAGTAATATACCAAAGCGAGTGCGGGAATGGTGACCAAGTTGAGCAAGTGGACCCCAATCGAAAGACCGACCAGATAGAACGTAAAAATCAACCAACGGTTTGCCGCGGCGTCATCTTCGATGCGCTCCCATTTCAACACGGCCCAAATCACGATGGCCGTGAAAAAGGAAGACAATCCGTATACTTCGGCTTCGACCGCCGAAAACCAAAAGGAATCTGAATAAGTGTACGCCAACGCGCCGACCAATCCAGAGCCTACCACGGCGATGGTTTCGCCCAAATTAAGATCTTCGTCTTTTTTGCCAAGCAATTTCCGTGACAAAAGCGTGATGCTCCAAAACAAAAATAAAATGGTAAAAGCACTAGACATCACCGAAACGATGTTGACCCAATAAGCCACTTGGGTTACATCGCCCATGGCCATCATCGAAAACAACCGCCCGATAAGTAGGAAAAGTGGCGCTCCGGGTGGGTGTGGAACTTGAAGTTTGTAAGAACAGGCGATGAATTCGCCGCAATCCCAAAAACTGGCCGTACGCTCAACGGTAAGCAGGTAAGTGACCAGCGCTACCGCAAAAACAAGCCAGCCAGTTAGGGTGTTGATTCGATTAAATTTAGACATATAGAGAATATTGGATGTTAGTTTTTGGAGGGGGTTTTTGCCGAAAAAAATCTATTATTTCCCCTTAGTTATCCAAAGGCGTGCCAAAAATAGCAAATTCAGCCTAAAGGCGACGAACCGGCCTTCTTAAAAGTTGTTAAATGAAGCGTTATTGACGAATCACCGTCAGGAGTTCGCTGATCATCATGGCGGTAGCACCCCATACTTTGTGCCCCTGAATATCGTAGAAAGGTGCCTCAATCGTGACGCCGCGCACCTCAAGTTCGGTAAAACCAACGATAGTCTCGTCCAGAAGTTCATTCAAATTTACTTCCAAAACGGCCTCAACTTCGCGGGGGTCGGGGTAAAAATCGGGCTTATAAGCCAACTTTCCTACCACAGGCAGTACGTAAAAATTGCTGGGAGGGATAAACAATTCGGTGAGTTTTCCTAATATCTGTACATCCGATGCTTTTATGCCAATCTCTTCTTGGGCTTCGCGCAGGGCGGTTCTGATGAGGTTTTCATCCGTTTTTTCATAACGTCCGCCCGGAAAGGCCATTTGTCCCGCGTGAACACCGTCGTATTTGGGCCGTAAAATGAGGGGAAGAAGAATGTGCTCACGATGCGGATAAAACAAAATCAACACGGCGGAGCGCCGCGTTTTTTCGTTGGGCTGAACCTTGAGTCGCAGTCGCGTAGCTGATGCCATTTTAACATGTGCCTCCTGCCCCGGCAACGGTTGTCGGAGTTGGGCATCAAGCGCATGGATAAAATCGTTAAAAGGCATTGACCAAATTAAAATATAAACAATCTATTAACTCTATTTTGGCTAAAGTAATAGATAGTTCATAAACTAACCATTTTTGCAAAAACAATTTATCAAGCGTACTGATTTTGGGCAAAAGAGAATTGATAAAATAAGAACAAACGGGTTTATTTACCGTATTTGCTGACCAGTTGTTCGGCCACAAAAGTACCATCCAGCGCGGCCGACATAATTCCGCCAGCATATCCAGCTCCCTCGCCACAGGGGTACAACCGTTGAGTCTGAACGTGCTCGGCAGTGTCGCGGTGGCGGGGAATCCGTACCGGCGACGACGTGCGACTTTCAACCCCGATAAGCTGGGCTTCGTTGGAAACATAACCGTTCATTTTTCGGCCAAAATCCTGCAATCCTTGGCGGAGCGGCTCCGCAATGTGGTCGGGCAGGTATTCACGCAAATCCATTGACAAAAGCCCCGGTTGATAGGAAGTATCCAACAGTTCAGGTGAAGTTTTATTTTTGACAAAATCTAGCACGCGTTGTGCTGGCGCGGTTTGTCCGCCGCCCGCGAGCGCACAAGCGCGTTGTTCAATCGCTCTTTGTAACTCTAATCCCGCCAACGCCCCGAAAGCCTGATACGGCTTCAAATCAACGTCTTCGATACTCACAACCATGCCTGAATTAGCAAAACGCGAATCACGACGCGAGGGAGACATGCCATTGACCACTAATTCGCCAGGCGATGTAGCCGCCGGGACAATAAACCCTCCTGGACACATGCAAAAGGAAAAAACGCCGCGTTGTACATTTTTATGCTGCGACTGCGTCACCAAGCTGTATGAGGCCGCAGGCAAATACGCTCCACGGTCGGGGCGATGGTATTGAAGCGAATCAATCAATTTTTGGGAGTGTTCAATGCGCACTCCCACCGCGAAGGGCTTGGCTTCAATCAACACGTTTTTGACCTGACATAATTCAAAAATATCACGTGCGGAGTGCCCAGTGGCCAAAATCACCCCAATGCCCGTAAACTCTCGTCCATCGGCAGTGACAACGCCTCTTATTTCAGCCTGTTGATTGGCACTCGTTGACGATGCGGCAAAAATAAAATCGGTGACTTTGGTTTCAAAATGCACCTCACCGCCCGCGTTCAGAATACTTTGACGCATATCTGCGATAAGGGGCGGAAGTTTATTGGTTCCGATATGAGGGTGCGCATCATACAGGATTTCTTCGGCCGCGCCATGCGCAACAAAAATTTCCAAGATGCGCCTAATATCGCCACGTTTGCTGGAGCGCGTGTATAATTTCCCATCCGAGTACGTCCCCGCTCCTCCTTCACCGAAGCAATAATTTGAGTCGGGGTGCACGACGTGGTCTTTGTTGATGGCGGCCAAGTCGCGCCGCCGCGCGCGAACATCTTTGCCCCTTTCGAGCAACACAGGTTTGTAGCCCAGCTCCACCAAACGCAATGCCGCAAACATTCCTGCGGGGCCACAGCCCACAATTACAACGGTCGGTTTTTGAGAAACATCGGGGTAGTCTTTTTGGTAAGCAATGGCGGGTGGGGGGGTCTCGTCGGCGTAGACTTCTGCCTGTACATTTACCTTGATTTGGCGCGAACGTGCATCAATGGATTGGCGGGTTTTCCGAACCGTCAGGGTGTCTGTATCCTGAAGATGAAGGGTTTGAACAATATATTGACGAAAAGCCGTTTCGTCCATCGCCGTCTCGGGCGGCAGCGTTAATTGGAGTGTCTGTTGCATCTGAGTTTGAAAGGGAGTTAGCCTTTAATGGCACAAAGGTACTAAAAGCACCTATTTAGACACCAATCTCCGCGTTCAAATCTTCGGTTTAGGCAAGTTCTACTTCCAAAAAAGATGTACAACCTCAATCATAATCAGGATAATAATGATCCATTCCAGACGCGTACTTTCTCTATTTTGCAGAATATCAGTAAAAACCGTCAGGTTTTCGTGGACAATTTTTAGTTTATAATCAATATCACGGTAGCGCATTCGAAGGTCAAGCGTACGTTTGATAGCGTCGTCAATACGTCCCAATAATTCATTTTCCCAGGCGCTGTCAGGGGCATCAAAGATGTAAAGGTCGTCTACAATGCTGTTTTTGATACTGAGTGTCTTGCCAATAAACTGCATCAGTTCCTTCTGAGAACCCCTCAAACGGCCTGTTTGCTCCAGCTGGCGCGTCATTTTTTTGGTATTTTTCAAAATTTCGTCACTTAGCGCCTCATAATAATCCAAGGCAACCGATTGGGAAATGTTGAGCATAATCAGCCGTAGGGCATTGGGAGATAGTTCGGGAATCGTAATGGAATTATAGTCAAAAATCACCCCTGAGTCGGGTTTAACATTTACGGCAACATCTTCGCGATAGTCTTCTGTTACGTGGTCTTTGGCATAGGTGCGAATAAATTTGAGCAGGGCACTTTCTGCCAAGTTATCTACGCCCGCAAACGCAACCACTCCGTAGCTCAGCAGGTAAAAAAATTGATTTTCGTTGTGCTGGTATAATAATTCCGAACTGTTGGCAATGAGAGGAGGCGTGGTATATTCTGCTCGAAATTTCTTCAAATCAATTTCTTCGGCAATCTGGAAGGCTTCGACTTTCATGATAAAGCAGCGATTTTAGATCAAATTTAGCACAAAAATATGCAACTACTTTCTGATGCGAAAACATCCGTAAAATCCTACTCTTTTACCAATCTGGAAAATTCAATTGTGCAAAATTATCATTTCAGGTAATTGGCCAATTCAACATTGTTTTTTACGTAAAACGAAGGGCTTTTTCCCGTAAATTCCGTAAACTCTTTGATGAAGTGGGATTGGTCATAGTACCCGTTTTTGTAGATAATATCTTGCCAATCAGCAATTTGCCAACGTTTTTGGGCTAGTTCACTGCATAAACTACCTACCCGACGAATGCGGGCGTAATACTTGGGACTTACACCCACTTTCTGTAAAAACTTGCGTTCAAACTGCCGACGACACACAAAAAGCTCGTTCATCATGTCGCTGATATTGACCACTCCCCGCTGTTCCACAATCAGGTTTGCGGCGTAGTCTATGCGGTCGAGTTCAGGATTTTTACGTAATAACTGAAGATTTAAAAACTGTTCAAGCAAGCCAATGCGTTCGGTAGGAGAAGCGGCCTCCTCTATTTTGTCGGACCATTCGTCCAAATGACGCCCCAGCACGTCACGGAGGTTGGTGCGCTCGTCAGAAAACTCGTACATCGGCAATCCAAACAGCGTATTTAAGCCCGCAGGCCGAAATACAATACCCACCATGCCTATTTTACCGGAAAGTTGAAGTTGATAGCTTTTGGTAGCCTGCCCCGTCAAGAAATTTTTGGGAACCAAGCCACCGTTTAGTTTTTGGGAAGTTACCCGATAGGGTGTGCCGTAGTTAAACACCATTGAAGCAAAGCCCGTCGGGGGCGACTCGATGGGCAAGGGTTTAGACAACAACAAACTATTTTCCCACAGGAAAAAACATTCCACAAAGGGGCGCAGGTGATTCGGGGGGACGAACTTTCGGTAAAGCATTGTCAGTCATGATTTACCGAAAGTACAAAGATTATACGTCACCCGCCAAACATTATACTTGATACTTATCTAACGGTTAAGACCTATTTATGCGCCAGTCAATTGCGCCACAAAACTCTCGTGATTCCAGTTGATTTTCAGGTCGATGATTTTATCGTTTTCGTCAAAACGAAACACGAAGATATGGTCGCTGTTGAACTTCAACCCTTTGCTTGGCAATCCCAGAAAGTCTTTTTTCTGCGTCCCAAAAATCGCCACTTTACAAATAATCAGCTCATCTTCCGAATACATGCTATCGACGGTGTTATCTAAATCAGGAAAACAGTCAATCAGCAAACTCCACACGTTTTTGCCAAATTCTTGAAAAAGTCCTTTTCCACCTTCGCCCAACGGCTCAAACCAAACGGTAGCATCAGGGGTGGCGAGGTTAATCATTCGTTCGGTGTCCAGCTCTTGATAAGCCGAAAAAAATTCGATGCAAGTGCCTTTGCGCGTGAGGTCGGTAATCGATTCGGTGGTTTTTGTCGTTTCCATTTTAAAAAGAGGATAGAAAATAAGATAGTTTAGTTTTTACAACCACAGAGAAACGGAGGAACACGGAGTTAGAAGACTTCGTGGTATTTACCGCTGAAATTTCGAGATTGTTTTCGGCTTTTAACAGCTTCTAAAACAATCCTTCTGCGGGTGGCTTGATACCTTTCAGGCGCAGATAAATGGTGGTTTGCCCACGGTGGTGGCACATGTGCTCAAACGATTTTGTAAGCGCACTGTCAGCCGTCAGTTCTTGGCCAAACACTTTCACTTTCTTGGCCAAGTCTTCTTCCGACATCGCCTTGATGGCTTCGATGGTAAAATCAATACTCTGCATTACCGTTTTAGTGACGGTGGCTTTAGAGTGGTCTGCCGATTTTTCGGCGGAGCCTTGGTAAGGGCTGGCTTTACCACTGGCAGATGAAGCAAACGCAAAATTGGCATCCGCAACGTGCATCATTTGTTGGGAATAACTGCGGATTTCGGGCGTAGGTTTGAAAGAATAACCATCTTCTGGCATCGCGGCCAAATATTCTGTCATAAATTTTTTGCCCCGTTCCCAATCGGCCAAGAGTCTCGATTTAGCATTTTGGGCGTTGCTAGCCTGTCCAAAAAAGGAGAGCAGTAGTAAGATAAAGAGCGATTTTTTCATTTGAATAATTGATTTGTTTGACGATTCAAAATTACTATTCCGTTTGTAACGGTGATTGTAAAAATGCGACATTTTGTAGCAGGTAAGCCCCCACCCTGCCACTAAACCTTCAAGGCGGTTTCGTGCTTGATTTCACTCATCACAAATATGCTGTGGGTATTGCCGATGCTGTCGAGCGCGCCGAGTTTCTCCATCAAAAAGCGCTGGTATTCTGGCATATCATTCACCACCACTTTGAGCATAAAATCATATTCGCCTGAGATATTGTAGCACTCCATCACTTCTTCAAATGTCATCACTGCCGATACAAATTTTTCGCCATTGGCGCGGCTGTGTTCTTTTAAAGAAACATTGCAGAAAGCCACCAAATTTTTGCCAATTCCTTCCCGATTGACCAAGGCTACGTATTTTTTAATAATCCCTTCCCGCTCAAGTTTACGTACTCTTTCGTACACGGGCGTATAAGAAAGATTCAATTGGGAGGCCAATTCTTTGGTGGTCAAGAGGGCATTTTGCTGTAAATAGCGTAAAATACCACGGTCGGTAGTGTCTAGTTTTAGCATAGAAGGATGGGGAATAATTTGCGCATAATAAGATATAATATCTTACAAATAAACAAATTTAATTTATTTTATCTAACACTAATCCAATGAGTTTATTCTTTGAAAACCAGAATTTTGCATAAATTCCTCATTTTGGGGATTATTTTCTACAATTAAAAATTATATCCGAATAAGTCCAAAACAAACAAATAAGCATAACAATTTAAATATCAGACAGTTAATTAAATTTATATACATTCAACTGTTCTTAGGCATGTATTTTTAGACGGTATGTTTACACCAAACGGTATAAATAAATCATGAAAGCAATAACATCTTATTTAATCGCAACTTACATCATTGTGTTGTCGATTTGTAACGTGGGGATAGCTTCCGCTCAACAGTCAACAAAGAAAAAAACAACGGCTGCTCAAAAAGCTAAACTAAAAAAATCCCAAAGAGGAGCGTTAATCGGCGTAGGCGCTGGCGCAGTTATTGGCGGTATTATCGGCAAAAACAATAAAAATACGGCCATTGGCGCCATCATTGGGGCTACCGTGGGCGGTGCGGCAGGAGCCATCATTGGCAATCACATGGACAAGCAAGCCGAAAAGCTTAGTAAAGATTTGGGAAATACGGCCCGCGTCGAACGTGTTGGCGAAGGCGTAAAACTAACTTTCGACAATGCCCTACTGTTTGACTTCGGCTCCTCTCAGTTGCGCAGCCAAACCCAAGAAAGTCTGCGAAATATGGCACAAACGCTTAAAACTGACGGACAAACCAATTTATTGGTCGAAGGACACACCGATAGTGTAGGCTCAACGGAGTTTAACCGCGCACTTTCCGAAAAACGCGCACGGGCGGTCTCAGATTTCTTGATTAGCGAAGGAGTTCCTGCTAGTCGTTTTAAAATTGTTGGTCAAGGAGAGTCAAACCCCATTGCCTCCAACAACACCGAAACAGGACGTCAACAAAACCGCCGGGTAGAGATGGCACTATATGCCAGCGAAGAAATGAAAAAAGCCGCTCAAAATGGCGCCATCAGCCTTAAATAGTCCATCCAGCAAGTACCGTGAAGTCCCTAACTTTACACCGTAAAACAATTATTCCCAATACAATGAACAGGTTATTTATTTTGCTGTATGGAACAGCAATCTTCTTTCTCAGCACACAATCAGGGTGGTCGCAAGATTATCGTACGGGTATCGGCCTTCGCGCTGGCGGCCCCAATGGAGTGACAATCAAGCACTTCACAAAACCAAAAGTAGCCGTCGAAGGGATTATTTCTTCCCGCTGGAGAGGCTTAGGCTTTACGGGGCTCATCGAAGGGCACGCCCGCGCTTTTGACGTCAAACGCCTCAATTTTATTTATGGTGCAGGTGCTCACGTTTATTTTTGGGGTGAAAGCAAAAGAGGTTATTCACCTTATGGACGCAGCAGCGTGGTGGGGATAGACGGAATTTTAGGGTTAGAGTACAACTTCCGCGAAATTCCCATCAACATCAGCATCGACTGGAAACCGACGTTCAATCTTAATGTAGACGATGGTTTTTGGGGAGACGATGGAGCACTTTCCATTCGCTACATCTTCTAAAAACAACACCTATATCCACACATAGTTTATATCCAACTTACTTAACTAAGGAAGCCATGAAAATCAGATTAATGTCAGCAATCATTTGTATTGCCACGGGTTTGGTCCAAACCGCAAACGCCCAAGAAGCCCATTCTCGTTCGGGAATCCGGGGAGGCCTAAACGTCTCAAATTTATACCTAAAAGACGTTACCGACCGCAATCCCCGTTACGGGTTTCACGCAAGTTTGTTTACCCAAGTACCTCTCATCAAGGGAGTTCTTTATTTACAGCCAGAGCTTGGCTATTCTACCAAAGGCGTTACGGCCCGGTATAATTTATTGAACAATACCTTCCGGGGCGAGAATTCTTTTAAACTTGATTATCTCGAAATACCCGTATTAGCCACCGTAAAAGTGGGCAATTTTGTCGATATCCACGGGGGTGTCTACGGAGGGTTTCTGGCCAACGCCTCCACCGAAAGTAAGAGTGACGCTGGATTTGCAGCCACCACGCTCAACCGCGACAATTTCAACAGTTTTGACTACGGACTTTCGGCTGGATTGAGTATTTACTTCGGGAAGTTGATGTTGGGAACACGCTACAATTATGGACTACGTCCTGTAGCCCAAAGCGACGCCGCAAAGGTATTTTTAGGAAATGCTAAGAATTCCGCAGCCCAAATATCTCTAGGAATTACGTTCTAGTAACAACGATAAAGTACATCATTATGATTCTCCCCATCAGACAAGTCTGATGGGGATTTTTTGTGCTTTAAATGCCGGATAATTTATCTATTTCAGGAATTCACTACCCTGTAAAAAGTATATATTATTTATAAAATCTTATAATACCCTATTTATTATCTATTTTGTTTCACTTATCTCCAATTATCGTCTAATAAGTGTCGTAATCATTACTTTTGTCGTAATTTTGTATTTTCCATTTTCCGACAGAGAAATGTATGCCTTATCGGGCTTTTTTACTTTTATTGATTGCAATGAACGCTTTCAGCCAGCCATTTCCGGTCAGTGAACGCTCCCGTGAGGTGACTATTAGAATGACGGAACCACTGAAAAGCGAATTTGTAACGAGTGGATTGGAATGGGGAAGCCCCGTGTTTATCCGAATATTTAAGGAGCCCAAACGACTGGAAATTTGGATTAAAAACGGAAAACGTTTTGCACTTTTTAAAACCTATCCAATTTGTCATTTTTCTGGGCAATTGGGCCCAAAAACAAAAGAGGGTGATTTGCAGGCGCCCGAAGGGTTTTATGAAGTCACCCCCGCTCAAATGAACCCCAATAGCGACTATCATCTGTCGTTCAATTTGGGGTACCCAAATGCATTTGATCGGGCCCAAAATTACACCGGAAGTTATTTAATGGTGCATGGAAAATGTGTCTCCATAGGCTGTTATGCCATGACCGATGTGTACATTGAAGAGATTTATACCTTGGTTCAAACGGCCTTTGAATACGGCCAGAAAACGGTTGCCGTTCATGCCTTTCCGTTTGAATTGACGTCCCAAAATTTGGCCAATTACGACGCGCACCCATCCGCTGATTTTTGGAAAACCATCAGTGAGGGTTATAGCCTTTTTGAAAAAAACGCCTTCCCGCCCCGCGTGAACGTGAAAAGAAAAAAGTATGTTTTTAAGTAAAACAAAACGTTTACTAACATGACTGCCTTACAAAAACCATTATCGAATGTTCAGTTGGAGCTCTTAAAAATTTACTCTACTGATATTACGGATGAAGAAGTTTTAGAGGTGAAACGATTATTAGCTCAGCATTTTGCCAAGAAAACCATCGATGCTGCGGACAAAGTGTGGCAAGAAAAAGGATTAACAAATGACATAATGGATGAATGGCTAAATGATGAAAACCAATGAGAGTTGTAGTTGACACCAACTGTCTACTAGTTTCTATTTCGCCACTATCAAAATACCATTGGCTATTTAAGAGCATTGTCAACGAAGAATTTTCGCTTTTTGTAACCACCGAAATAATAACTGAATACAGTGAAATATTTGGCAAAAAGCTAAGTGATGATATTGCAAACAAAGCTATTAGAACTTTAGTGGAATTGCCCAATGTAATACCAATTCACATTCATTACCATTTCAATCTAATCCATGCAGACCCTGACGATAATAAATTTGTAGACTGTGCAGTGGCTGCCAATACAGATTTTTTAATCACTAACGATAAACATTTCAATATTTTAAAAGAAATACCATTCCCACGAGTCAACATCATTAAGTTAGAAGAATTTAAAGATTTGTTAAACGTAGGTCAATAGAAATTATATTATGCAAAACCCCGACATTCAGGAAATTTTAAAATCTCGTATCCTCGTGCTCGACGGCGCAATGGGCTCGATGATTCAACGCTATAAATTGACCGACGAAGATTACCGCGGCGAACGCTTCAAAGACTTTCCGCACGAACTCAAAGGCAACAATGATTTATTGTCATTGACCCGCCCCGACGTGATTCAGGAAATCCACGAAGCCTACCTCGAAGCAGGAGCCGATATCATCGAAACCAATACCTTCAGCGGTACAACCATCGCCATGGCCGATTACCACATGGAAGACTTGGTGTACGAACTCAACTACGAATCGGCTCGCTTGACGCGGGAGGCGTGTGACAAATACACCGCCCTCAATCCCGACAAACCCCGCTTTGTAGCGGGTTCCATCGGCCCCACCAACCGTACGGCTTCCCTTTCACCCGATGTCAACGACCCAGGCTACCGCGCCGTAACGTTCGATGAACTGGTCGATGCCTACTACGAACAAGTACAGGCCCTCACCGACGGCGGTGCGGATGTGTTGTTGGTTGAAACCATTTTTGATACACTCAACGCCAAAGCCGCGCTGTACGCCATTGATTTATACTTTGACGATGTCAAAAAAGGAACGGTGCGCCCCATTCTTGGAGCGTTCCAACCGCCGTCGGTCAATACGACAAAAACCCAGTTGCCCATCATGGTATCGGGCACCATTACCGATGCCTCAGGCCGCACGCTTTCGGGCCAAACCACCGAAGCATTCCTGACGTCGGTATCGCACATGCCTTTGCTTTCCATCGGTTTGAACTGCGCTTTGGGGGCCGATTTGATGCGTCCTTACGTGCAAACCTTGGCCACGCAAGCCCCATTTTATACGTCGGCACACCCCAACGCGGGCTTGCCCAACGAAATGGGAGAATACGACCAAACGCCTGAGCAGATGGCCGTTATCATTGATGACTTTCTGCAAAATCGGTTCATCAATATCATCGGTGGTTGCTGCGGAACCACCCCACCACACATCAAAGCCATTGCCGACGTAGCCGCCAAATACGAACCACGTGACATTCCAGTAGACGACCATATTCAAAAATTGTCGGGGCTAGAGCCGCTCAGAATCACGAAAGAGACCAATTTCGTAAACATCGGCGAGCGCTGTAACGTAACGGGCTCGAAGAAATTTGCCCGTTTGGTACGTGAAGGCAACTACGACGCCGCCATCGCAGTAGCCCGCGAACAAGTAGATACGGGGGCACAGGTACTCGACATCAACATGGACGAAGGGATGATTGACGGAGTACAGGCCATGACCAAATTCTGTAACCTGCTCATGGCCGAGCCCGACATTGCCCGCGTACCGTTTATGGTCGATTCGTCAAAATGGGAGGTAATCGAAGCAGGTTTGAAGTGTTTGCAGGGCAAAGCCATCGTCAACTCCATCTCCCTCAAAGAAGGCGAAGAGAAATTTATTCAGCAGGCCGAAAAAGTACGTCGCTACGGGGCTTCCGTGGTGGTTATGGCCTTTGACGAAATAGGTCAGGCCGACAACTACGAGCGTCGCCTCGAAATTTGCGAACGGGCGTATTGGATTTTGGTCAATAAGGTAGGTTTCCCTCCACAGGACATCATTTTTGACCCCAACATCCTAACCGTGGGAACGGGGATGGAAGAACATAATAACTACGCGGTAGACTTCATCAACGCGACCCGCTGGATCAAAGAACACCTGCCGTACGCCAAAGTTAGTGGCGGAGTTTCTAACGTGTCGTTTTCGTTCAGAGGCAATGAGCCCGTGCGCGAAGCCATTCACACCGTGTTTTTGTACCACGCCATCAAAGCAGGTATGGACATGGGTATCGTGAATGCGGGACAGTTGGGCGTTTATGACGATCTGCCCAAAGATATGCTCGAACACTGCGAAGACCTCATTTTGAACCGTCGCCCCGACGCAACCGAACGAATGCTGGCCTTTGCCGAAACCGTCAAATCTAAAGGAAAAGAACAAGTCATTGATACGGCATGGCGCGACCAACCCGTAGCCAAACGCCTCGAACACGCGCTTATCAAAGGATTGACCGAGTACATCGACCAAGACGTAGAAGAAGCCCGTCAAACGGTAGAAAAACCGCTACACGTAATCGAAGGGCCGCTCATGGACGGCATGAACGTGGTGGGTGATTTGTTTGGCGAAGGAAAAATGTTTTTGCCCCAAGTGGTAAAATCGGCACGAGTAATGAAAAAGGCCGTAGCCTATCTGCTGCCTTTCATTGAAGAAGAAAAACTGGCTTTCCCATCAGCAACGGAGTCAGGGGTTTCCAAAATTTTATTGGCGACGGTCAAAGGTGATGTTCACGACATTGGTAAAAACATCGTGGGCGTGGTTTTGGGTTGTAACAACTACGAAATCATTGACCTCGGTGTGATGGTGCCAACCGATAAGATTTTGGCCGCCGCCAAAGAGCACAACGTAGACATCATCGGGCTTTCGGGCCTGATTACGCCTTCGCTCGACGAGATGGTGGGCGTGGCCAAAGAAATGGAACGTCAGGGTTTTAAAGTGCCGTTGCTGATTGGCGGTGCTACTACTTCACGCATTCACACGGCCGTAAAGATAGACCCGCATTACAGCGGTCCCGTGATTCACGTGTTGGATGCGAGCCGGGCGGTGCCAGTAGCAGGAAAATTGACCCAAAACGAACAAACCTACGCCGAAGCACTGGCCGACATCAAGAAAGAATACGCCAAACTCCGCGAAGACCACGCGAAGCGGCAGCAGGCCAAAGAAGCCGTGACGATCGAAGCGGCAAGGGCCAATAAAACCAAAATCGACTGGGAAGCCTTCACGCCAACCAAACCCAAATTTTTGGGCAACAAATATTTCTACGATTATCCACTCGAAGACATTGCCAAATACATCGACTGGACGCCTTTCTTCCAAACCTGGCAGTTGCACGGCAAATACCCTAAAATATTTGACGATGCCGTCGTAGGAAACGAAGCGAAGAAACTATACAACGACGCCAAGGCAATGTTGGCCGATATTATTAAGAATAAATCTCTGAAAGCCAACGCCGTTATCGGATTTTATCCTGCCAACTCCGTCGGTGACGACATCGTGTTGCACGATTTTGAGGAAGTAGAAGTAAGTTTTGCAGGCCAAGGCCAACAAAAACGCACCGAATACCGCGTTGTACCCGCAGAAACGCAGAATGTGGAATCGCTGCAACAAACCGTATTGCATCACCTCCGCCAGCAAAACCAAAAGGCAGCTAATTTGCCTAATCTGTGTCTTTCGGATTATATCATGCCCTCTACCACCCACAAAACCGACTATATCGGTGCCTTTGCCGTCACGGCGGGGATTGGTATTGAAGCATTGCTAGAAAAATACGAAGCCGACCACGACGATTATAACAGCATCATGGTCAAAGCCGTAGCCGACCGTTTGGCAGAAGCTTTCACCGAGTTGATGCACGAGCGCGTCCGCAAAGAATTTTGGGGCTATGTGAAAGACGAGGCGCTTTCCAACGAAGAATTAATCTCGGAAAAATACCAAGGCATTCGCCCCGCGCCAGGCTATCCTGCTTGCCCCGAGCACACCGAAAAACGTGCACTGTTTGATTTGCTCGATGCCGAAGCACAGGTGGGTATTCAACTCACCGAAAGCTACGCCATGTACCCGGCCAGTTCGGTCAGCGGGTGGTATTTTGCCCATCCTGATTCTCGGTATTTTGCTCTCGGAAAAATCGCTAAAGACCAAGTGCAAGACTACGCCACTCGCAAAGGCATGTCGCTCGAAGAAGCCGAGAAATGGCTTTCATCCGTCTTGAACTATGATTAATCACGCCGATACATATTTTAAACGAATAACGCACGAGGCTGGCCTCGTGCGTTATTCATTTAAAATCTTATAAATTGATTTTCCCGTATTCACCTTCACTGTATTCTTTCCCCGTTACAAGGGCTTTGGCCATATTGAACAAAACCACCATTTTATTGGAAGAACTGTCCCAATACTCCGCTGAATGCGTATCAATTTTGATTAATAATAACTCAGGGTCGTCTTTTCCTTCGGGAAACCACACTTTAATGAGTGGATGCCAAAGTCTTTCTATTTTTTGAGGGTCATGTATAAGCTTTGCCGTACCCATGACGCTTACGTAGGTATTATCATCCGGAGCTGAGTAGCAGACACATACATCAGGATTATCTTCAATTTCCTCGGTTTTGGGCGATGATTCACGCGTAAAAAACCAAATATTCCCCTCATCGTCCACTTCGGTTGTGCCCATTGGGCGACTGTGAATGTGACCATCGGCGCTGTGCGTGCAAAGCATTGCTACCCGAATATCTTTCACCATTTCATTGAATTCACCTTTGGTCTTGGTAGTCTCTTTTGAATTTTCCATGACTTTGCTGTTTAAGTAATTGAACACTTTCTTCATTGCTGTAAAAGAAATGTGCCATTACTGTGGACGCTGTTCATTTCCAAAAAACGGCTAAATTTGGGCAAACCTTTCCACTCAAAATGAGAAAAGTTGAGACAACATACTATTTCTATCATGCTAATCAGAGAGGCGCAATCCAAGGATTTAAGGGCTATTTTGGACATTATGAATGAGGCCATTCTCAACACTACTTCAATGTATGCCTATGAAGTACACACCGAAGCAACCATTCGACAGTGGCTTATAAAAAAACAATCAGATAAAATGCCCGTTTTTGTATGTGAAACGAACACGAAAGTGGTAGCATACAGTTCTTTCGATACATTCAGGACTTGCGACGCTTACAAATTCAGCGTCGAGAATTCCATTTACGTCCACCAAGATTTTCAAGGACGAGGCATTGGAACGCAACTGCTGTCTACCCTGATTGAGCGCGCTAAAAAAGACGGTTATCACACCATGATTGCGGGCATTGATGCCTCCAACGCAGGGAGTTATCATTTCCATCAACAACTTGGATTTCACGAAGTAGGGAGAATGCGAGACGTAGGGTACAAATTTGGCAAATGGCTTGAGTTGATATTTATGCAGTTGATGTTGTCATAAACGAAAAAAAATCATACGACGCATCAACATCTTCCTCGACCAATAGAAAGCATAAGCAATACGATAAAAACAGTAAATTTTAAAGGAAACACCCATCGGCCCTGCATAAAAAAAGCCTTCCGAATGGAAGGCTTTTTTGTCGGGATGGCAAGATTCGAACTTGCGACCTCCTGGTCCCAAACCAGGCGCGATGACCGGACTACGCTACATCCCGATTTTTTTGAGAGAGATTTTTAGGTCTCTCTCAAAGTCTGCGGAGGGAGAGGGATTCGAACCCTCGGTACCCTTGCGAGTACGGCAGTTTAGCAAACTGCTGGTTTCAGCCACTCACCCATCTCTCCGGGAGGCTGAACAATTAACAAATGATTGTGACGTCTTTTGTTTATTGAGCCGCAAATATAGCGGTTTAGCGTACTTTTAAACAAATATTTTTCCAAAAATCTTCACATTTTATCCGACTGCCAAGTAGGTTTCAGCTAGAATCTCCTCAATATCAGGGACAGAGCGATACAACTGCTCGTAAGAATTTATTACAAAATAATGGTCTTGATAATGGTCTATGTGGTACGAAGTGTTTAAAAGTGTACGAACATCAAACGGATATTTAGGAATAGCATCGCTCAAACAATACTCACTTTCGCCCGCCGATGATAAAATCCCGCCTCCGTAAATCTTGGTTTGACCCTCTTCTTTGATTAGCCCAAACTCCACCGTGTACCAATAAAGGCGTCCGATTTGAGCAATAGCCTCTGGCACGTCCATAAATCGCAAAGCTACCCGGCTCAAATCCCCCATAAAATCACAAAAAGCCTGATTGGTCAGCAAAGGCACATGACCAAAAGTATCATGAAACATATCTGGCTCTTCCAAATACTCCAGTTGGTCGGGTTTTCTCAACCACGTTGAAGCAGGAAAGCGACGATGGGCCAGAAATTCAAAAAATTCTCGGTGAGGAATCAATCCCGGCACTACTTCTACAGACCACCCCGTTAGGGCTTGCAGGCGCGGATTGGTTTCGGTCATGAAATTAGGGATATGCTCCGCAACGAATCCTACTTTTTCGATCCCTTCCAAGTAGGCCCTGCTTGCAATGGCAGGCAACTGTGCCATCTGACGGTCGAACAGCTTCCGCCACATTTCGTGGTCGGCGGCGGTGTATTTTTGATAGGACTGGTTCATGGCTATTAAAATTGATTACAGCGTTCCACGCAGTTCTTGTTCCCGTTCAATGGCTTCAAACAAGGCCTTAAAATTGCCTTTTCCAAACGATTTGGCGCCTTTGCGCTGAATGATTTCAAAAAACAACGTCGGGCGCGGCATGATGGGCTTCGTGAAAATTTGGAGCAAATAGCCTTCTTCATCTCGGTCAACCAAAATACCCAGTTCGCGCAACGGTGCCAAATCTTCATCAATGTGGCCAACTCGACTGAGTAAATCGTCGTAATAGGCGCTCGGTATCGGCAAAAATTCTACCCCGCGACTTTGCAACTCGTTAACGGTATGGATGATGTCGTCTGTGGCGACGGCAATGTGCTGAATTCCCGCACCGCCATAAAAATCCAAATATTCCTCTACCTGCGATTTTTTCTTCCCCTCGGCGGGTTCGTTGATGGGAAATTTGATGCGACCGTTTCCGTTGCTCATCACCTTGCTCATCAGGGCGGTATAATCAGTCGAAATATCTTTGTCATCAAACGACACCAACTGATTGAATCCCATGACGTTGGCGTAAAAATCTACCCACGGCAACATTTCGTTCCAACCTACATTTCCGACCATGTGATCCACAAATTTTAACCCAGTTTCGGACGGACAATACGTAGGATTCCAAGGCTTAAATCCAGGCAAAAAGACGCCATTATAAGCTTTGCGCTCTACAAAAACATGAACCGTATCCCCGTAGGTATGAATGCCTGAACGCACCACTTTACCAAAAGCATCCTCTTCAACAACCGGCTCAAAGTAAGGTTTAGCCCCACGACTGACTGTCTGTTCAAAAGAATAAACGGCATCGTCTACCCATAGTGCAACAACCCTCACCCCGTCGCCGTGGGTATCAATGTGCTGGCCAATGGCCGTCCGACCGACCAACGGAGAGGTAAGCATCAACCGTATTTTACCCTGCTGCACCACATACGACTCACGGTCGCGCAGGCCCGTTTCGAGACCCGCGTGGGCCAAAGGTTGAAAACCGAAAGCCGTCTGAAAATAGTGTGCTGACTGCCGAGCGTTGCCTACGTACAATTCTATGTAATCAGTGCCGTTGAGGGGTAAAAAATCAGCAGTTTCGGTTGATGAAACTTCAATATCTGCAATGAGTGTGTCCATGAATGTATATTAGCTTAAATATATTTGTTTTACTAATTATTATTTTACTTACAATTTTATAGACAATTAATATCATTTGCAAGATTTCATGGAAAATTATTGCTAAACTCAGAGAAAGAGTGAGAGATTTAGGTAAGATAGCCTGTAGAGAAAACAAAAAATTGGCCCCTACAAAAAATATGCAGGAGCCGAAGAAATTGAATCACATCGAAAAAAAACACCACAATGAGGAGTATTGTGGTCACAAAACCAAAATGAGGGTTACGGCACTTTACACCTGTGCACGATTAAACTGCGCAAAAAAATCCAACGCTTGAGGATTTCGCATGGTATCGCGGCTGGCAGCCTTGGCGGGGTCGGTACCCATCAAAATCTTTTTGACGGGTGCTTCCATTTTCTTCCCACTGATGGTATAAGGCACTTCAGAAAGTTCATAAATAGCATCAGGGACGTGGCGCGGGCTGAATTGAGAACGGAGTTGCAGATTGATTTTTTTCTTTAAATCATCGGTCAATTCCTGTCCTTTGGCCAGAACCACAAACAACGGCATGAAGTATTTTCCCCCCGTCTGTTCCAAACAAACCACCAGACTATCCGTCACTTCGGGCACGCTCTCCACGGCGCTGTAAATTTCACCCGTGCCAATGCGCACTCCATCGCGGTTGAGGGTGGCGTCGGAGCGCCCGTAGATGATAATTCCGCCCCGGTCGTTAATTTTTATCCAATCGCCGTGCCGCCAAATGTTGGGGTAATTCTCAAAATAGCTGGCTCGGTAACGTTGGTTATCTTTGTCGTTCCAAAAATAAATAGGCATGGAAGGCATCGGCTGGGTGATGACCATTTCGCCAAGTTCATTCTGGACAGGATTCCCCGCCTCGTCATACGCCTCCAATTTACAGCCTAACAACCGGCACTGGATTTCGCCCGAGTACACAGGCAACGTAGGACAACCGCCCACGAAAGCGCTACAAATATCGGTACCTCCGCTGAGAGAAATGAGCCAAACATCCTTTTTGACATGTTGATAAATCCATTCAAAGGCCTCGGGAGGCAACGGAGAGCCCGTGGAGCCAATGCTTTGGAGTTGGTTAAATTTATACCCCTGCAAACTCACGCCTGCTTTCATACACGCCAGATAAAAAGCCGCACCGCCACCAAAATGATTGATTTTTGCTTTTTCGGCCAAATCCCACAAAACATTCATGGTAGGATATTGAACGGCTCCTTCATAAAGCACCAGCGTGGCCCCGGCCAACATAGAAGCCACCGAAAAATTCCACATCATCCAACCCGTAGTTGAATACCAAAAATAACGGTCGCCAGGCTTGACATTTTGATGGATAGTAAGGGCTTTCAAGTGTTCTAACAAGCAGCCACCTACGCTGTGGGTAATGGCTTTGGGCTTGCCCGTAGTGCCCGACGAATAAACCACCCACAAAGGATGGTCAAACGGAACGGGCGTAAATTCTAGGGTCGAGAAGGACGTTTTTAACACATCCTTCCAACTATCCGTTTTTGGCAGCTGTGCCTCGGAATTTAGGTACGGAACCAAAACCGTGCGTTTGAGGGTAGGCAACTGACTGATGAGCTGTCGCATGGCTGGAAGCTTATCAAAACCTTTTCCGTTGTATGTATAGCCATCGGCGACAATCAGCACCTTGGGTTCAATCTGTTGAAAACGGTCTAAAATCCCGGTCGTCCCGAAATCTGGTGAGCAACTCGACCAAACCGCCCCGAGCGAATTGGTCGCTAAAAAAGCCACAACCGCCTGCGGGCCATTGGGCAATACTGCCACCACTCTATCGCCCGCAACAACGCCTGATTGACGCAAATAAACCGCCACTGCTCCTACCTGTTTTTCCAGTTCGCGCCAAGAAAGTTCTCTGAGCGGTTCTTGCTCCGATTGAAACATAATGGCAGGGCGAGCTGGGTTTTTATGGCGGAAAATATGCTCGGCATAATTGACCGTGGCCCCTCTAAACCACTTGGTTCCGATAAAGTCCCTATTTTGTCGAATCAGCACTTCAAAATACAGGCTGTGCGATTTTACCTCACAAAATTGCCATACACTTTCCCAAAAATCATCCAAATCAGTGACCGACCAATCCCATAAGTCATGGTAATTTTTGAAGTACAATCCTTTTTTAACAAACAGCCAATTTTGAAACTTTTTGAGATTGGATTGTTCCATGAACGAACGAGATGGCGTCCAAAGCGGTTTAACGGGGGCAAGGTCCAGCATTACGTGTGTATAAAAGTTATGAGGATTCGGATGGATTTTTGATTAAACGACCAAAATCATTTTTTTGAGATATATTTAGGTTAAAAAAACATCTTCGCTTAAAATTCAGTACCTTTGTATAGCTGATTATCAGGCAATTTCGTCAAAATCAGCATTTACCAAATAATCGTTTACATAACTTCTTATTTACAGTAGTGATACTGCAAGCCCAATGAAAAAAGACAACAAAACACCGGGCAATACGCCTTTTTACAGCAAGTACAAAAAGGACTCGACCACTTCGTCCGACAAATCTTTTGACAAGCCATTTGAAAAAAAATCCCCTCGCGGCCGCAGCGAAAGATCTTTTGACAAGCCTTTTGACCAAAAACGCAGCGGCGACAAACCCGCCTTCAAAAAACCGTTTGATAAACCTTTCGACAAAAAAGGAGAGTTTAAACCACGCGGAGAAAGAAGCTTTGACAAGCCTTTTGAAAAACGCGGCCCAGGTTCTGACAAGCCCTACGACCGTGAAAAACGGAATTTCGACAAACCTTTTGAAAAGCGCGGTGACCGCCCAGAGCGCGGCGAAAGACCTGCCTTCAAAAAACCATTTGAGAACAGAGGCGATTTTAAACCACGCGGAGAAAGAAGCTTTGACAAGCCCTTTGAAAAACGCGGCCCAGGTTCAGACAAGCCGTATGACCGTAAAAAACGGAACTTCGACAAACCTTTTGAAAAGCGCGGTGACCGCCCAGAGCGCGGCGAAAGACCCGCCTTCAAGAAACCATTTGAGAACAAAGGCGATTTTAAACCACGCGGAGAAAGAAACTTCGATAAGCCTTTTGAAAGACGCGATGACCGCAGTGAGCGTCCTTACGACCGTGAAAAACGGAATTTCGATAAGCCTTTTGAAAGACGCGACGACCGCAGTGAGCGTCCTTACGACCGTGAAAAACGGAATTTCGATAAGCCTTTTGAAAGACGCGATGACCGCAACGAACGCCCAGCCTTCAAGAAGCCGTTTGAAAAACCCTTCGAAAGAACACCTCGCGACAACGGTGGCACTTTTGACGGTGAAAAACGCTCTTTTGATAGACCCAATAAACGCCCGCGTACCAACGAAAAATCGGACGAAAATGAAAGACGTGACCGCGCCCGTGATGCCGAGCAGCGTCGGGTAGGAGAATTTAAAGAAGCTCCCCGCTATGATTTCAGTCAGGCCGAACAGCGTTACGCCAAGAAAATTCAGCCCAAAAACGATGATGGTCAAATCCGTCTCAACAAATACATCGCCAACGCTGGGCTTTGCTCACGCCGCGAAGCCGATGGTTTAATCGAGTCGGGACAAATTACCATCAACGGAAAAGTGATTACCGAAATGGGCCATCAGGTCAATCCAGGTGAAGTAGTCAAATACGGCAACCGCGTGTTGAATCCTGAGAAAATGGTGTATATCCTTGTCAACAAACCCAAAGATTACATCACCACCACCGACGACCCAGAAGGCCGCCATACGGTGATGGAGCTGATTGCGGGGGCTTGCAAGGAGCGCGTCTATCCAGTAGGACGTTTGGACCGTAACACAACTGGCCTGTTACTCCTTACCAACGACGGAGAATTGGCCGAAAAGCTAATGCACCCTTCCAACGAAATTCAGAAAATCTACCAAGTAGAATTGGATAAGCCCATTACTCAGGAAGATTTTGACAAAATCAAAGCAGGTTTCGATTTGGAAGACGGCCCCATCAAACCCGATGATTTGGCCATCGTTACCCCCGACGCCATGGTGGTAGGTATCGAAATCCACAGCGGCCGCAACCGCATCGTGCGTCGTATTTTTGAAAGTTTGGGCTACGAAGTACTAAAACTAGACCGCACCGTGTACGGAGGTTTGACCAAGAAAGAACTTCCACGTGGCAAATGGCGCTTCCTGAACGAGCGCGAAGTGGTTAAATTGAGATATAAATTATAGTCGATTCAATCATCATTTCAAAACCACCTCGGCCACGTGCCGAGGTGGTTTTTTTGTTGTTTTATATGTCACTTTATTGAGGTTTTTAAGTCATTGTTAAAGAACCCTTTCTTTAACCTACTTTGTCTCTTAAAATTTTAATCGCCAGTTTTGGTTTCTATCCCGAAACACACGGCATAGCACAAGCCGCCTATCAACAGGCTATGGGACTACATCGTTTGGGATATAAAATCACGGTAGTCACCCAAGTTTCCGAACAACCGCGTGGCGTTCCTTTTGACGTTATCGCCTTACCCCTAACTCCCAGCCGTTTGCCCAAATTTGATGAAATCGAAGTGGGTAAAACCTACCAACAATTTCTGAAGGAATCCAACTTCGACGTTCTTTTTTTTCATTGTTGGGAAAGCTGGGTTTCTGAGTTAGCCCTCCCGATTCTGAACCAAATACAAGGTAAAAAAGTGCTGGTAAGCCACGGGACAACGATTCATCTACGGTATCCGGGCATCAAAGGCTGGCTTCGTTGGCTCCTTAATCGCCCAGCAGCTTGGCAGTTTTCTAAGAAACTTACCGCGTTTGATTATTATGTCTTTTTGAGTGAAAAACCAGATAGACAACGCCTCTTTGATGTAATCGAAGCAAAGCGACTTGGTCTTCATAACTTTAGCATTATTCCCAACGGAGCGCATCCGAGTTTTTTTCAGCAACCAAACACTGATTTTTGGGTAAAATTTGGGTTAAAGAAAGCGAGAATGCTGCTTTGCGTCGGCAATTTTAGCCGAGAGAAAGGCCAACATGAACTCATTAAGTGGTTTATTGAGATTTCTCCGAAGGATACGATTTTGGTATTGATTGGTAGTCATTTTAACGACTATTCTAATCAGTTAGAAAAAGCCATCGGTGAGCGTTTAAACACGAATATTTTCTTGTTTGAAAAATTACCTCTCGAAGATATTCACGCGGCTTATTGTGCAGCCACCCTATTCGTGTCGGCTACTTTTACCGAAGTTCAACCGTTGGTCTTATTGGACGCAATGGCCGTTGGCCTTCCTTTTCTATGTCGAGATGTAGGGGCCGTTTCAACCTTGGCAGGCGGCTTGTGTTTTAAGGATAAAAATGAGTTTAAGGTGTTGCTAAAGCAGCTCTTAAGAAACCCATCTACGCGGCAAAATTTCGGCAATAAAGGAAAAACTGCGGCTTTAACCATCTACCATTGGGACTTAATTGCTAAGTCTTATCAATCATTGATTCAACAGCTATCTTCTACCCCAAATAATCCCCAAAAAACATACTTAAGTACTGAAAATCAACCGCAATCAACTTAGTCAATACACAAAAAAGATGATTATTGTCAAACTTAGTGGCGGTTTAGGCAATCAACTTTTTCAATACGCCCTCGGGCGTCATCTATCGGTTGTCAACGACACGGAATTGAAAATGGACACGTCCTCTTTCTCCCAACCCTCTGGCGGAACCCTTCGAACCTTTGCATTGGATACCTTCAATATTCAGGCAGCGCAAGCCAATAAAGACGAAATTAAGCTACTGGCAGGGGAGCCTAACCGTATTTTCCAACGCGTTCGCCGTAAAATCGGTCTTATGCCAATTCATTATTTCAAAGAGCCTCATTTTCATTTTTATCAGCCCGTTTTATCGCTTCAAGACGGTGTGTATTTGGATGGCTATTGGCAGTCGGAGAAGTATTTTGCAGAAATTGCAGACCTTATTCGTGAAGATTTAAAACCTATTGTTTCATTCACGAATCAATATCAAACCTTCAAACAGTCCATTAATCAATGCGTTTCGGTAAGTGTCCATATTCGACGAGGAGACTACACAAAAACGTCAAAATCAAATCGTTATCTAAAACCGTGCGAAGCACTTTATTACCAAACAGCAATGGAATACTTAACAAAACGGATTTCAAATCCTGTTTTTTTTGTATTCTCTGACGACATCGAATGGGCAAAAGCCAATATACATTTTGACTTTTCAACGCAATATGTTGTGGGAAATTCGGCGCAAGAAGATTTGTTACTCATGGCCTCGTGTCAGCATCATATCATTGCCAACAGCACCTTTAGTTGGTGGGGCGTGTGGCTGAATCCGCACCCTGATAAAATAGTAATCGCTCCGCAGAAATGGTTTTCTACTGAGCGATTTGATACCAAAGATTTATTGCCAGAATCCTGGATTCGTCTCTGAATCCTATACTTTGACCTTGTGTTTGGCCATGTACTTCAAATAGTTAACGATTTCATCCAACTCTTTGTCGGACAAGTGCGTTACGGCAGGCATTTTACACTCATTACGGAAAGAAGTCGGGGCTTTGACAAATTGTTTGATTTGGTCTACCTGCCAATATTCCGTAATACTTTTGGGATAATTAAGTTCAGGACCCATTTTTCCGCCTACTTTATTGAGTGAGTGGCAAGTCAGGCAGTTTACTTTAAATAATTCAAACCCTTTTACCTGCGTGTCGTCGTCTTTGGGAAACAGTACCGCCAATTCTTTGGAAGCCGCCGAAAGACTTATTTTGACCAAATTGTAAGGCCATTTATAAGTCACATCTTTGGCAGGCACGTCGGTATAAACTACATAAAAGGGGGCTATTTTCATTTCATGGTCGCCTTTTTTGGGATTTATCCAGTCCTGTCCCGCAGGCGCTTCCACATCAGAAATGGCCAAATACGATTTTTTTTGCAACACTTTCTCCAACGACATCGAAGGATTATACCCATCTTCGCATTCAAACACAATCTGCGTCTGCTTGAGGTCTAAACGCTTATAAGCGGGAATGAATTTATCCAATACCACTTGCAGGGGAATCGCTTTATACGATTTTGATTTAAAAAACACGGGATCTTCCTTCACTACCACCGTTTGGGCTTCGGGCAGAGATGCTTTTATGTCGGGCAAATACACGCTCAAAGAATCTTTTTGGGGGGCTAAAACAACCACACTATCCACCGCCGTTGAATCCGAGATTTCTGATTGATTATCAGACTTTTGAGAATCGGTACAACTAATAATAGCAATCCCTAATCCCAAAGCAGCGAGTACAGTTTTCATTGAAAGTATGGGTTTTGGTGGCACAGTGTGACGACGGTTTCTCAAAACTGTCGCTTCGGTTTCTCGAAACCGAAAGCACACAAGTTTTTGAGAAACCGAAGCGCTGGGCACTCAGGCCCAACAGCAGCCTCAACGACACAATTATTTTATCGTAGAGAAGTCTGTTGCTTTCATATAGACCGACTCTACCTTGGCGGCAAGTTTTCCGTTTTTCTCCGATTCGTCGCGGGCTTTTATCCATACTGGGTCAGCACGAAAAGCATCAAACGCTTTTTTACCAGCTTCTTCGCTAGGATGCGCCAAAATGTAAATCAGCGTATCGTCTTTGCCAGTTACCGTCCAATAGGCAACGTTGGTCATGCCGTGCTTTTTAAACAATTTGAGGGTATGGTCACGAAAACGGGTCAACAAATCGGGCAATTTACCCGTGTTGGTGGTGTAAGTCCGCAACTCAAACACCCGCTCTTTTTTACTCTTAGAGGATTTGATTTTGGGTGAAAAATCGGTTGCGTCCATAAAAATACTTTCTACTTTGGCCACAATTTTTCCGCTTACTTCCGATTCAGACTGTACTTTTTTCCATTCAGGGTCTGAACTGAAAGCCTTCCATGAAGCATCGCGAGCGGCACGGTCGGGGTACGACAGCACATAAATAAGTTTGTTTTCTTCGTGTAAAGGCACCCAATAACCCACGTTTGTCATGCCGTGTTTTTCAAATATTTTGGTGGTATGATCACGAAAACGGGTCAGTAAAGCTTCCAAGCGGCCCGGGTGGGTGTAATAAATCCGGGTTTCATAGCAGCGGGTATCCTGGGCAGAGGCCGTCAACGTAGCGGCAAAAAGAAGCATAATGGAAAGAATTTGTTTAAACATAACAGCTTATTGGTTTATTTGCATTTATAAAAGACACAGCGTGTTGAGTTCTATGTTAGGCAAAGCAAGTTTTCTCATTATTTCTTTTTTGTTTTCATTGTAGGTTGGCCGCCCCAGAAAAAACTGCGCCATGTTAAGCGTAAAAAGTGATTCGTAAACCATAAAATCTTCAAAAATGAACGCATTAATTCTCATCATCTGTGCTGTTTGTTTCAATTTCCAAGACACCCTCGAAAAACGATTGGAAAAAATGGTGTGGAAAAATCGTGTGGTGGTTGTGTATTGCCCCAAGGCTTCGGATGCCGAATTTAAACTGCAAAAAAAGTGGCTGAGCGAGGTTGGTAAGGAGGTTATGGAGCGTGATTTACGCGTGATTGACTGCGTCGAAGCCAATTTATCGGCCGACGATGCCCTTCATTTGAAAGAAAGGTTTAAGTACACACCCAACCATTTTTGTTTTTGGTTGATTGGCAAAGATGGCGAAATCAAACTTGTCAGCAACAAGCCCGTCAAGCCTGAGCAGCTTTTCGGGCTCATTGATTCGATGCCGATGCGGCGTGCGGAGACGGGAAAGAATTAATCCCTCACGCACCGAAAACCCACGGTCGCATTGCGCTCAAAACCCTCGGAAACCCGCAGTAAAATCTGCTGATGCGTAAGCGGTTGCGGGCCGCCCTGCACATACCACCAACTCGACTCAGGCTTAAAATAACTCCCCCCTTTGAGCATGATGTAGCGGTATTGGCCTGCTTGGTATTCATCGTTGGTTAATTGCCAAACTACGCCTTGTACATCATTTAACCGCACTGGCGGACCAGTCGGCAGGGGCAACGTCGGCAAGGTTTGAAACCTTGCCGACGTTTTTGTCAACGAATCTATTTCCGCCGCGTATTGCCATTCTCGCTCAGTGGGTAGGCGCTTACCCGCCCATTTTGCATACGCTCTGGCATCTTCAAGCGATACATACACCACCGGTTTGTTTTCTTCTCCTTTGGGAATTTGCCCGTTTTTCCAGTGCTTCAGGAAATTAGCGGCATCTTTGGGCTTGTAGCGGGTAGAGGTCAGAAATTTCTTAAAATCGGTGTTAGAAACTAAATTTTTATCCATCAAAAAAGCGCTGATTTCATGCATTGTGGTGTCCTTTTCGGGATACGGCAAAAACACATCTCCGTGCGTGGTGATGTGACGATAGCGGCCTGCTGGGATTATTGCTTCATTTGGTGAAGCGCTGAGCTGACCCGAAGATCTTATTTTTGAACCACTTATCCATTTAGGCCGACCTGGCGTCCAATCCAAGATACGTTCATCTAAAAGTTCATTGGACGCATCAAACAATTGGACGACAAATTTACCTTCATACGCCCCTGATTTATCCAACGAATATCCATGAGTCCCTCTACCAAAAGTAGCCAAAGGTTGTGCCCCGTAGGCCGGATTTCCTTTCCAGAGTTGTATTCTGCTTCCGACAGTCGCGGACAACTTCAACATATCCTCTTGAAAGGAAACGCTCAAATACTCGGGCAACTGCGCAATGGCTCCGACGGCACCTTCATTGTTTGTTCCAAGACAGGCTTTGTCAAAGGGTGCCGTATCTACCGAAATGTATTCGCGCCCACCCTGTCGAACAGTCGTCAGTTCCTGATGATTGAAAATATCAACGAAATGTGTTTTTGCTTTTTCATTTACTTCAAACAATGGCCCTCTAAACCCCTCGGGAATTAGGCTAAAAATCGTGTAAAGTATTTTGGTAGAATCCTGCCATTTATTTACAAAAATTCCGTCGCGGGTTGTTGGGATAAGCGGCGTGTAATGAGTGTTTAAAAATACCGAGCTGTTTTCCCGCAAAATGCGAGTGGTTTGGCCTAAAAAACGGTAATCTTCTTCGACCCAGTCGGGCGTACCCGCCTGAAAAACGTTTAATTCCGTGCCGTAGCCGTTGAAAAAACTCGTGGCAAATTCTCGCCGGATGCGCTCTTTGTACTGCTCGGCTACGCGAAAAATCGCAAATTCGGGTTTAATAAATTTGTTGAGATTCAGCATCGGCGGGTAATACAACGCATTATGAACGCGCCCCGCCACAATGCCCGGCATATCTTTCGGTATCGCCATACCTTCGCTGTACATCACCACGCCCTTTTTGACTTGGTCGGCGGCTTCCTGCAATTCTTTACTGCTGCTACCGCGCGTGTCGAGCACCACACCGTCGGCCTGAGTAGCTGCAATGAGGTCCGAAAGTCCCTTCAAATGCGCTTTGGGATTGTTGGCATCGCGGGTAGATTCATCCCACGGATTATAACACAAAAACAATTTTGTGCCTTGCGCCCGCATCATATTGCCCATTTTTCTGAGGTTCGGCAAGCCCCCCGGCAAGTCGCTAAACAAATCAAATTGATTCCGCTGGTCTAAGCCTAGCGTGGGCCAGGTAGGCCAAATGCCAAGCACATCGTCGCCGCCGTAGAGGACTTTACCGCGTTTGATAAAATCGTTGATTCCTTGCCCCCATTTTAGCCCCAACGAAAAACGCTGGTCCCAAGCCATCATCAGATGAATGACATAACTCTTACGAATCCACTGCAAATCAGGACGTTGAAAAAGAGAATTATCAAACTGAGCCACGTCAAACAGCTTTCTTTTTTGGAACATTTGACGTAATCCTTCCTGCCAATCCCCCGTATAGGTTTGCAGCCAAAGATGGTACGTAACGCTCCCTTTGGGTGGCAGAATGGTTTCAAAACGGCGGCGGGTGGCATTTTCCCATTTGACGCGCCGCATCAATGCACACACATTTTTTTCGACCATGTTTACGGCCGAAAATCCCAACTCCCACGCATTATCGGGCAAGATAACGTTGATTGGAGCAAAACTAGGTCGAAACAAATGCGCCCGCGACAACGAATGATTTCCCAACCCCGTGATGTATACGTGTGATTTAGACTCTCCGAGTGGCACTACATTCCGAAGCCTTAATGTGTCGGTTGACGTATTCGTAAAGGTAATCACCGTATACCCGTCTGACGGTTTGGAACCGTCGGACGGGTTGATTTGGTAGGTTACATTTAGCTTATTATCTAAGACAAAATTCAGTTTTTCATTTTCAGATTGAAAAACTGTGCGCTCAGTCGTAGCGTATTTGTCATTTAAGACGTAAGAAAACAACGGAAGCGATTGATACGCGAGAATGGTAGAATCGCTTGTTTTCAACTGCTCAAGGCGTAAAAAACGATTTTCTACAAATGATGGATGCCATTGAGCAACAGCACAAAAAGGCAAAAAGAGGATGGTTAGCAATAGTCTCATTAGCAACTTACTTTTTTGTGTAAAGATGCGTAGAGCCTCGCGTTTACCCATACTTTTTCACAAACTTAAAATGGGTCGGTTCCAAGCCTTTACTTTCGTAGAAACGATGCGTATCCACCCGTTTTTTATTGGCGGTTACTTCCAGAATTTTGAAATTTTCACGTTCAGCCACGTTCATTAATTCCTGAATCAGCAGACTTCCGACGCCTTTGGAGCGGTAATTGTCCACGACAAACATTTCCTGAATCTCGCCTACTTTTCCGCAATGATGGAGTAACCACTGCGCATGAACACTCGCGTAGCCCACGCATTTGGCCTCATCAAAAGCCATAAAATAATGACAATCAGGATTTTTGAGGTTTCGGTTGAAGATTTCCTGAAATGCGTTAAAATCCAATTTCTCTTCTTCCAACGCACAAAGAAAGCCGTACACGTTAATAACGTCGCTTTCGACGGCTCGTTGAATGTTAATTGTGGCAGACACAACGGTGAAATAAAAGTGAATCTATGATTACATTAAAACTCTTGCATCAGGTCAGACTCATACACCAGCGTTCCTTTGACGTTGCTGGAGGTAATGGAAACCATCGCTTCTGCCACCTTATCTGCGTCAATGGCTCGGTATTTGGCAGGGATAATGAATTGAAACAGTTTTGAGAGCCACTCGCCCGCTTTTTCGCCAAAACGGCTCTCTTGACGCGAACCCACCAACAGGGAAGGGCGGAAAATAAGTAGCGTTTCATAACCCAATTTTCGCAGCGATTCCTCCACTTTTCCTTTGACCTGATTGTAATAAAACAAAGAAGTATAGTCTGCGCCCATGGCCGTAATAATGGCAAAACGTTTGGCGCCATTGGCCAAGGCTATTTTTGCGACTTCAATGGGATAGGTATAGTCTACCAGATAAAAAGCTTCTTTCGACCCCGCTTTTTTCATGGTGGTCCCGAGACAGCAAAAAATATCATCTGCTTCAACATGTGCCGCATTTGGATGGTCAAAATCAAAAATGATACTTTCCAATTTGGGATGGCTACCCATAAAAGGCTTACGTGTCAGCACTTTGACATGACTGTATTTGTCAGAAGTCAATAGCTTTGCTACGACCTTCGCTCCTACCAAACCTGTAGCCCCAATGACTAACGCACTACGTTTTTCGGAGGTCATCATTATATAAATGTTTATGCATTCCGGACGATTATTAGGCTGTATATTGACCGACTTTCTTTATTGCTATTTATTATTTATACATGTCAATTATCTAAGTTTTCTATATCAATATTTTATTTTTACAATTACAATTGAAGTAAAATACAAAAAAAAAGGGAGTTGTAAAAACATCCTCCCAATAAATTATTAAACGGTGCATCACTTAGAAGTCAAATTCTAGCACTTCTTCGTCATTCAGTAAAAGCTTGGTCAGTTTGTCGTGTTTACGCTCTGGCCCCTGAATCGCCCAAGTTCCACTGATGGTATTACCAACTCGATTTTGCACCCCGCGTTTGGCATCTAACCCCAATTCCTTAAAAAGGCTTTCGTAATTTTTCAACGTTTTTTGTTGATACTTACAAACAATGCGGTAGGTACGAAGCTGATTATGACGGTTTATGATGTCTTGAATCGGAACGAGCGCGTACAACACAAAAAGCACCAATATAGACGAGGCCAAGGCGATTTCATAATAACCGATGCCCACACACATCCCCAACGCCGCCGTAGCCCAAGCCGTAGCGGCCGTTGTGATACCCGAAACACGGTTGCTCTCCCGGAAGATAATGCCGCCGCCGATAAAGCCGATGCCCGTCACAATGTTGGAGGCTATCCGCCCCGCATCTCCCCCTAATTTGGTTGAAATGACCGTAAAAAGCGTCGAACCAATGGCAATCAACATCATTGTTCGCAGCCCAGCCGATTTGCTATGGTATTCACGTTCTAGGCCAATCAGCGCGCCTAACCCCGCTGCAATCAATAATCTTATAATATCTTCCGTAAAAAAAAAGCTCATTTTCATGCGAGGTTTCCCATCATAATCAGTTATTTACCTCTTAAATCATTATCTACCCCAATTTATTGATTCATTAATTCTTCAATTTCTTCGGCTTCAATGGGTATGTGTGCCATCAGGTCAATGTTTCCGTCGGCAGTAATCAAAATATTGTTTTCGAGTCGAATCCCCAATCCCTCTTCTTTGATGTAAATACCGGGTTCACACGTGAAAACCATGCCGGGGGCAAAAGCACGGTAGCGACTCCCCACATCGTGAACATCCAACCCCAACAAATGGGAGGTTCCGTGCATAAAATACTTCTTGTACGCTGGCCAATCGGGGTCTTGTTTCTCAATGTCCTGCTTGGTCAACAACCCCAAGCCCAACAACTCACTTTCCATGATTTTGGCCACTTCTGCCTGATACGCATCGGGCATTGTACCCGTCACGAGCATCCCCCGCGCGGCTTTCATTACCCGCAATACCGCATCGTATACCTCCCGCTGACGCGGTGTAAAACGACCATTAACAGGAATGGAACGCGTCAAGTCGGCATTGTAATTGGCGTACTCGGCCGCTACATCCAACAGCAAAATATCTCCCGCTTTGCATTGTCGATTGTTTTCAATGTAATGTAGCACGCACGCATTTTTTCCCGAGGCAATGATGGGACTGTATGCAAAGCCTTTAGAACGCTTTCGGGTAAATTCATGAATAAACTCGGCCTCAATCTCGTATTCCCATACCTCAGGTTTGACAAAATTCAAGACCCTTAAAAACCCATCGCGGGTGATGTCAATGGCTTTTTGAAGCTGATTAATCTCCTGAGGTTGCTTCACGGCGCGCAAATAATAGGTCAGCGGTGCCAACCGTTCCAATCGGTGCAAAGGGTATCTTTCCTTAAAATCCCGAATGTAGCGCGCATCCCGCGTTTGAACTTGTGCGTCGCTTCGGGCGTGCTCGTTGGTGTTGAGGTATACATTGTCGGCCTCAAAAATCAACTGACTAAATATCAATTCAAACTGATGAGTCCAATAAATCCGCTGAATACCAGATACTTGCATTGCCTGCGCTTTGGTCAGTTTTTCACCTTCCCACACGGCAATAAGCTCATTTGTTTCTCGCAAAAAAAGTAATTCTCGAAATTTAGGATCGGGATGATCGGGAAATAATACCAGAAGGGTTTCTTCTTGATCAATTCCTGATAGATAAAACAAATCCGAATTTTGCTTAAAACCCATGGTTCCGTCGGCATTGGTTGGCATGGGGTCATTGGCATTCAATATCACCAAGCTCTTGGGCTTCAACAACTTATAAAGACGTTGGCGATTTTGAATGAAAAGCTGAACATCTATCGGTTCGTAACGCATTCTTTTATAGCTTATTTCTCTTTTCCTCTGTGGTTTTAATTAATTTAACCACAGAGGAAAAGAGGTACACAGAGACTAAATTTTAACACCTTAACCCTTCAATTTCGGCGATTGTTTTGGGGATGGGCTCACCAATCAATCTTGCACCATCGGCCGTAATCACATAATTGTCCTCAATCCGCACCCCGCCAAAGCCAAAATAGGATTTCAGCTTATCGTACTTGATGAACTCCTTAAATTTTCCTTGACTTTCCCACAATTGAATCAGTTCTGGTATAAAATACGTACCCGGCTCAATCGTCAGCGCAAATCCCGCTTCGAGTTCTTTGGCCAATCGTAATGACTTCAAACCAAGCAAATTGCTGCGTTCTAATCCCTCACGGTAACCTATATAGTTTTCGCCCAGATTTTCCATATCGTGAACATCCATCCCAATCATGTGCCCAACGCCATGGGGCATAAAAAGGGCCGGTACGCCCAACGCCACCATTTCGTCCACATCTCCTTCCAGCAAACCAAGGTTTTTTAAACCCTCAGTCACCGTCCGCCAAGAAATCAAATGACAATCAAGGTACTTCACACCCGGACGCAACGCATTGATAACGTTCATGTTGGCGTCCAGTACAATCTGATAAATTTCTTTTTGTTTTTCGGTAAATGTTTTGTCAACGGGCCACGTACGTGTAATGTCGCCTGCGTAATAAGTGGCCGTTTCGGCCCCAAAATCACCTAACACAAGTCGGCCGCTTTCGAGGCGATTGCCGTGATAATGATTGTGGAGCGTTTGCCCATCTACCGACAAAATAATGGGGTACGCCAAGTCCCCGCCACCGCTCCGCGCTGTGCCATGAACCGTGCCTACTACCTCGTATTCGTATTTGCCAATACGGGTAGCGCGAATCGCATTTAGGTGCATCTGCCCCGAAATGTTGACGGCTTTATCCATCTCAATGATTTCGTGATCCGTTTTATAGGAACGTTGGTTGATGACCGCCATAATAAACGCCAGTGACGCTTTTTGGGGAATTTCTGCTAGCGGCCAGCCCGTCAAGTGATGAAGTTTCAGGGTATGCTCAGGGCGATACGGCGGCAGAAAATGCACTGCACGGCCCGCGCTAAGCGCGCCCTTGAGGGTAGCTTCTAGGGCAGATTTTGGAAGCGTTTTGGCCACACCTACCCTCCCTGCCTGTTCTTGCAAAGTAGGCTGCGGCCCCGCCCAAATCACCTCATCCATCGTAATTTCATCCCCCACAATCCATTCCTCGCCCGAGTCAGCGTCGATAATGGCCGCCAGTCCTACTTTATCCAATCCAAAGTAGTACAGAAAGGTGCTGTCTTGTCGAAAATGATAGGTATTATCGGTATAATTCATCCCCGATTCTTCATTTCCTAAAAATAATAATAAGCCGTTTGGGATTTGGCTTTTGAGTATGTTGCGGCGTGAAGCGTAGGTATTTGTCGAAAACATAATGAAATGGTTAATATTGACAGGCAATATTAACCATTTCATTGCATCAACCTTAATTCTCAGCAAAAAAATATTGGGGTCGTTAAGCCATCCATTGGCTTAGTCGGCTAAGGTCAGCCCCGCCGATGTCGTACTGTATTTTTTGGATAAATACGTTTTTGAACTCATTCCTGGGCCCTGTACATAGGCCACGCTGACAATACAATACTTATAAGAACCAAACGGAGGTCTATTGAGTGACAAGGCTTTTTTCAAAGTCACTGTACTCCCAGCCAGCAACGTATACTGAGCTGGCACAAAAGTGCCAATTTGCAGGTCATTTTCCCCACCCAAAACGCCCGTTTCAAGGGTTTCATTTTTGGAAAGGTAGATTGTTACCGTTAAATCATCAATCGGAGTAGTTGTCGAACCATGAAATATATATTTTTCTGGCCCGTTGTTTTTGATTGTGTACTTTAGGGTGAGTGACTGCAACGTAGACTCTGTAAAACTGAAGCTTTCTAAGTTCAGAACCGAGGAAACGGCTTTTTGGGCAAATCCACGGCCCAAACATATAAAGAGAAGAAAAAAAAGGATTATTTTCATCATTGTAGTTGTTTATTAGTTGATTTTCAACGCATCATACAGGATATACTCGCCACCGGAATAAGTGATTTGAAACGAAAATCTTCACCATAAACAGTACGAACACCATAACTCAGCATTACATTGCGGCTAAAGCGCCAGTCGCCACCGTAAGCTACCGTAACGGTTTTAAAGCTGAAAGGATTAGAAACATCCCGGGTGAGCACTTCCACAAAGAAGTTAAATTTCGGACTTCCATAGCGTAAGTTGAGCCCAACAAAGTACTCTTTGGTCAGCTTTGTACGAGGTGCATTAAACTTTGTATATCGAGCCATGCCCGTCAGCAGCCATTTGCGGCCCAGCCCCACGCAACCATTCACCCATACCGAAAGGCCATCTTGGGTAAGCCGAAGGGTGTCCAATCCTTCATTCTTATAAAGGTACGATTTGCCGATGGCGACATCCAAAAACGAGGCATTCCAATGTTCTTTCAAATAAAACGTTGACAGTTGGGTCATTCGGTCTTTGTGATTTTTTTCCAATTCGTTGATTTTAACTTGATTGTTTTCAAGCTCTTCCAAAATCTTTAGACGGGTATCCACGTATTCTGGCGATTTGGGCAGTTGCTTCAACGAGTCTTCCAATTGAGTCAAAACCGTTTTAAGTTGGGCGTGTTGTTCATAAAATTGTTCCGTCGATTCACGAAAAAGGTCGGGTTCATCTAAGGGGTCATGGCTTCTGAAGAGCGTCATTTTTAGGGCTCCCGCCAATCGTCTATTCAATTGTTCATCTTCAACCGTTCCTGCCGAAACATCAAGGGTTGAAAGCATTTTAAGCAGTTTTGGGGCCGCTTGGTATTTCAACAAATCGCTCCGATTATAAAACAACTCCCATATCGGTTGGGCTTGTATAGCAATATTGGGTTTGAGTCGCCAGGACTGAAAAGACCAGTCTACTTTAAAATCCCGAATATTACCAGGCTTAGTGACTTGGGCAGGCGTAACTCCCAGCAAATCAAAGGCTGCCGACGTTGGAATCGAAAACTCTAAGGGTTTAGCCGCGTTGAGCGTAGGTACGGTCTCCTCTTGGGTTTGGGCAAATGACAAAGAATAAAACCCAACAAAAAACAGCAAAATTGATTTATACAGCATCCGTTTGTTTAATTTCTGGTGGATGGATAGCCTGCTTCGGTCAAAATCTGTGCAACTAGTCTTGTTTTTTCGGTCTCACAATTATTGTTTTGGGCGGGAGAACACTCAATAGCAGCTGCCAACATGACCGCCATTTTGGCCCTTGGAACATTGTATCGTCTCAACTTTTCGGCAAATTGGCGATAGCAATTGCTTCCAGTGTTGGGCACATAAATCATTCCACTTGATGGGCTAAACTGTATTATTATCTTCGGATTAGTACCCGTCTGACGTTCAAAATTGTTCTGAAAACATGACCCAACAGCCTCTAAAGACCGCCCCGTATTGGTCACAGCAAAAACAGGCACTTTCGCAAACGCTTCGCTTTCAGCGTAGCCTTTGGTCAGTAAGAGCGCCCACCATTCATAATAAGCACTCGCTTCTTGGGACGAAAAACGCTGCTTAATCATCGACATTGCATCTCCTGCATTGGGAAAACGCTCCCCTCTGAAGTTAATAAAGCCCCCCGTGTAGTACGAGAAACACGTTTGCGCAATCTGCTCAGGAGTGTACTGAAAAGCAGCAATGGTCAAGCTAAACGCCGTTTTTTCGTCCATTCGACTTCTGAGAAAAACCCTCAATTCTTCAAATGTTTGATTGTAGCGTTTTTTGAGGTTTTCGGCCATAAATTCTCCGTTTTCACCCGCGGTCTTCAGAACTTCATAAAAACGACTGCTGTTAGGATTGTAAGTTTCGTAAAAACCCAGCACAGACTCATCTTTAGAATAGGCCGTTTTTAGTAATTGATAGTTCTGTAAATCAGCCAGTTGAAATACCTTTTTTAATGCTTTGGCCGCATTTACTACGCCGATATTTGCTTTTTTGAGCTCATTTATTGCCAAATTTGTACCACTTGTTTCGAGCGATTTGGCCAGGGTCAGCGCCTCCTCTGCAATCTGCTCCGCACGTTCAAGTTCAGTCGTTGCTACCTTGCCGAGTTTGAGGGCTGATTTCGTCTGGGGGAGCGGCACTGTATTACTTCGTGAGGGCACTTGAGCCCTCCCCACAAAGGGGCTCATTAGGCCGATAAAAGCCCACAAAATAATATACTTTTGAAGGTATGAACGAACCCGCGCGCTCAGCGTGTGGTGTTTATTGGCTTGGCTAATGCACATTGCTTGTGAACCATTGAATCGGTACATCATCAAAAAAGTTAGGGTAAAGGGGCATTTGAATCTATTTTCCAATTAGGCAAATTGGGGCAACATTAAAATTGAGTTGGGTGTAAAAACTACGCCCAGCTTGGTTTTGATGGGAAGACTTTTATTGGGCCATCAATAGCAACAGAGTATTTCATTTGGGAGATTTTATGCCGCAATATTGGCAGCCATTTCTTGTTGTTAGACAAGCGCAGCCGCATTTTTTGCAGCCACCGCCACCCGTTCTTCTGTAAAGAACAATAGAAGGGCTCGTTGCACCGCTGTTGTCTTTTCCATCATTTTCGACAATGATTAATCCGTATTTTGGATTGGCAATATCTATTTGAAATTTGGCCTTTGTTCTAAGAAGCACGGCATTGGAAGATACGTATGATAATGTACCCGTCACAATTGAAAACATAGAAGGTTTTTGATAGATTTTTCCTAAAATAGCAATTGTATCCAAGTCAGTTTTGGCGCTGGACAAAGGGGTAAAATCCACCAGTGCAACATCTACTTTCATCCCTTCCACATTCTCCTTGACAAAGGACGGGGTACTGTATTCAATCATGTAGCCACCAGTCACAGCCCGAATGGGTCTTTTTTCCTGATTGGTGGCCGATAGCAAAGCAATCATAAGTAGGGCAAAGGCCAGAAACGAAGTGATGAAATGTTTCATTTTTTTTAGTAAATAAAGAGTTACAATTGAGTAATTAGAAAGCTAAGTTGTACATGCCCATCCCGCTCATAGCAGTGAATAGTACGGCGTGTTGGGCCTCTAATTTCTGACAAATACACTCGTTGCTGTTCGGTTGTGTATTTACGGCCCAAATTTTGGTTGTTTAGCGAGGCTGTAAGCGTAAGATTGGCTTGGTTTCCACCACATGGGGGTATATCAAAAACCAAAGAATGGTTGAGCAGCAGTTCGCGGTTTTCATGTAGGCGAATGTAGTTTTCGGAGGTACGGTCAAAAAGCTTCAGCGTACGCTCTCTGCTATCAAAAGATGCTCCCACTTGGTTTTCGTTACTGTTACAAAAAGCTCCCGCCCAAACAGTACCAAAGAGATTTTCATGATTTTCTGAACCCTCTGATTTTGAAAGGGTTATTTTCTCCAATGTGACCCGATAGCTGCGGATTGAGCGGCCTCCTATCTCGTGTCTGAAGATAGCCATTGTTATCATCACCAAAAGCCACCAGTTCATTAGATTACCCATTGTTAGGTTTGACTACACTGCAAATGTGGTCAAAGCCTTGACTCAAAAAATCATCTTCAAAGGGGATAAATAAAAAATCCCCCCTAGGGGGGAGAGCAAACAAAACGACAGGACTGTCAATAAAATATTGATTTTCAGCAACTTAATTCAAGGAAAATTCAGAAGGGTATGTCAGGGAAGTAACAGATTATTTTCAAGGGCAAATTTGACCAAGGCCGAAGTATTTTTTAGGTTAAATTTATGGAGGATGTTTTTGCGGTGACTAATCACCGTAGACTCACTAATAAACAACTTCTCCGCGATTTCTGCACTCGTCAGCCCTTCTACCAACAGTGGCATAATTTCTTTTTCGCGGGAGGTGAGTAATTCCTGTGGTTTCAAAAACAAGGCATTGCGCGAAAGTACTGAAGAAGTATTACGCCTCATCAGTGTTCTCATAATCGAAGGAGAATAATAGCATTCGCCCTTATCAATTGTTTCAAAGGCTTTTAAAAGTTCTTCTGAGCCCGTATTTTTGAGCACGTAGCCGTCGGCACCAGCACGTACCATTTGTTGAATATTATTGTAATCTTCAAACATCGTTACGGCAATTATCTTTACCTCTGGTTTACGTTTTTTGAGCTGGGCCGTGGCTGTGATACCGTCGCAATGCGGCATGTTTATATCCATCAAAACCCATTCAATGTCTGAATTTAAAACCATTTCAATGGCCACTTCGCCGTTGGTTGCTTCGCCCACGATTTCAACGTTGGATATTTGAGAAAGCACGTAGCGCAAGCCTTCCAAAAAAAGTTTGTGGTCATCGACAATCAGCGTTTTACGTATCATAGGTTGGCATTTTTCTGGTATGGAATTTCAATTGTAGCGTGGACTCCCTTCAAAGGAGCGGTATCAAAATAGAGGTTTCCTTTCAATAATCGTACTCTATTTTCAATATTTTGCAGGCCAAAACCCGATGAAAAAGGCTTCATTTCAAACCCACAACCATTATCCTCGTACAAAATTACCCATTGGTCATCCCGTTGCAAAAATTGCAGAGTAATGCTATTTGCCTTGGCATGTTTGAGGGTATTGCTCACCAGTTCTTGTACAATTCTAAAAAGATTTATCTCAATCGCTTCAGGCAATTTTTCAGGAAAATCAAACCAAAGTAGCTCAAACCGCAGCGTATCCATCACGTTAAGTTTCTCTCCCAAATCTTCGACCGCCACGCGTAAGCCGTATTCAAACAATAACTTAGGGTTCAAGTCCTGAAGTAGATTTCGAATATCCATGATTGCATCTTCCAAAATAGGCCGCAGTTTAGAAACACGACTGTTTTGAACCATATCAATTTCGGAGAGATACATTTGCAAGGTTGAAAGGCGCATACCCAAATCATCATGGAGTTCGGTGGCCAATTGTTTACGTTCTGCTTCTTGCGTTCTGACCACGAGATCCAAGCGCTCGCGTTGTCGAAGTTCAAGCTGCCGAATCCGCAATCGAAACAGCACCATCCCCAATGCAGCCACCCCTACCACATTGATGAGTATAAACCACCAAGTTTGCCAGAAAGGGGGCGCAATTGTCAGGTTTAATCGGTAGATGGCATCGCTCCAAAAACCGTCACCATTGGCCGCTTTTACCTCAAACACATATTGACCGTGAGGCACTCTTACGTATCTAACAAACGCATTTTCGGTTTCATGCCAGGCATCTTCCAACCCAACCAAACGATACTGATACCTGTTTTTGCCATTGCTCAAATAATCCAATGCAACATAGCTAAGGGATAGGGTGTTTTGGTCAAAAGGCAAGATCAAGGATTTGGTTTCGCCTATGTAGCTTCCAATATTTGCAGGTTGATCATTTATTTCTAACTCCGTGAGCTGAATTTGTGGTTGAAAGGTATTCGTACGAACCTCACTAGGGCGAAAAAAAGTAAATCCATTCGTTCCACCAAAATAAAAATAGCCTTCGTTATCAACCAAATAAGATCGGTTGTTAAACTCATACCCCTGCAAACCGTCGTTCATCTGATAGTTTCTGAATTTCTTTGATTCGGGATTAAAACTACTCAACCCCCGATTAGTGCTCAGCCAGATGTTTTGCTGTTGGTCCAATAGCAAGCCATAGACGTAGGCATTGCCAAGCCCATCTTTGGTAGAAAACTTCTGCATCACTTTTCCGTTTTTGTATTGAAGTAAACCCACATTGGTCGCAATCCAATAACATTTTCTTCGCAGGTCTTTCAACAAACTTAGGGCGTTGCCTCCGCTCAAAATACACTCCTCGGCCCTCCATTGATTTTCGTGAATCGTCCCCTTCCATGCGCTTTCATTGAAGCGAGTCAGCCATATTTTTCCATCATCCGTACAATCTACCCAAAGAATATTTACTCCTTCCAGCCCTTTTACCTGAATGAAAGTCTTGCGGATTTTATCAAAAATATAGAGGCCATTTTCGGTACCCACCAATAAGTGGTTAGGGTCCCATTCCGACAGGCATCTGATGATATTTTCACCGATATTTTGGGGTTTGGTAAGGAAAAAATTCTCAAAATTATGCCCACCACCTGTGTACCTACTTAAACCGTTGTAGGTGGCTACCCAAATCTGCCCCTGCTGGTCGCGCAGCAAATGATAAATAGATTGGCTCGGAATTGATTTATCTTTTGAGGGATGATGCGTGATGTAGTCTTCAATTTGTCCACTCTGCTTATTCCAGACATTTATCCCCCCTTGCTCAGTGCCCACCCAAAGGTGCGTTTTGTCAACAGCCAGCAGGGTTCGTACGTTGGGGTCATTGAGGGCATTGGGGGCTTCTGATACGTACTTTATGCTCCTAAACTTATTTCCGCTCGCCACCAGAAGATTAATGCCTAGCGGGTCGGGATTGGCCCAAACGAGGCCGTCATTTGAGACATAGACCGTAGTGATTGTGTTGTTAGATAAGCTATTGCTGTCGTTTTTTTTATGTAAAAATTGCTGTACATTCCCTTCTTTACTGTACCTAAGTAAACCATTTCCACCTGTCGCAATCCATATATCTCCATCGGGGGCTTCAGCCAAATCATATACCTCACGCAGGTCTATTTGATTAAGGTTTGTAAAATTCTTGAAAATGTTGAGCTGAGGATTGAACACCGTAATTCCCAGCGAATGAGACAAATACACCAATCCATCTTGGGCATGAAGGGCCTTTAAAACGGTCGTGGCATTCCCCAATTGATTTTGGGGATGGTTGCTAAAAAAATAGCGAGTCTCGCGGGTAGCAGTATCAAATTGCATCAACCCTTTCGACAAACAAACCCATAATTTCCCGTCTTTTCCAAACTTGGTAGCGTTTGAGACCGCCAACAGCCCCAGATTGTGTGAAACTCCCGCCAAAATGAGTTGTTTCTTCTTTTTTACATAATCCATCTTAAGAATACCTTCCTCCTCTGACCAATACCACACAAATTGTTGGTCAACGGCAAAGGGCGTGCAGGCTTCGGGAGTTTTGGCATTCTTTGTTGGGAAATACACAAAATCGTCGCTTTGACGTCGGTAGAGATTCAAACCATAATCCGTTCCAATCCATAAGTCTCCGTTGGGAGCTTCAAGCATTGAATTTACAAAGCTGCCGTGCAACCCCCGAGGTTGGTCAGGGTCCGAATAGTAAACTTTAAAGTTATGACCATCGTAGCGATTAAGTCCATCTTGGGTACCAAACCACAAAAATCCCCTGGAATCTTTTAACATAGCATAGACCGAACCTTGGGATAGACCCTGTTCGGTTCCTATTCGCTCAACCCGAAAAATCTGCGCAAACAAATCAGGAATGACTACAACAAAAATCAAAAATAGAACGGCAAAACGCATGTTGGAGGTAAGTGATAATAAGACCAAAACACAACCGCGATTACAGAATAAACCTGTTAGTAAAGCTAAAAACCTTTTTTTAAGTAGATTTTCGTTAAATTCTGTAACTTTCAAAAGGAAAATTTAGACTTTTTTTGTTACTTCGTTGACAATTTATGTTATCTAAAAACGTAAATTATGTTTCTTAACTTAACACTAAACTACATTATGAATATTCGGAACGGTTATTTATTGCTGTTTTGGACGTGGAGCACCGTCGCTGCATATTCTCAGACAAAGTACTGGATTTTTCTGAAAGATAAAAATACGACCGATGCGCCAGCAATTTCGCCAAAAACGCTGCAAAATCGTCTCCAACAAGGGCTTACTTTATTTGATGAAACGGATTTGCCCGTAAAGAAAAAATATCTTCAGCAGCTACAAGCAGCTGATTGTCAAACATTAAACATTTCTCGCTGGTTCAATGCCGTTTCGGCTCGCCTTACTGCTGAGCAATTGCAAGCCGTTCAGTCGCTTCCTTTTGTCAGTAAAGTCCAACCCATCAACGGCCAATTTTACATTGCTAAAACCCAGCCCAATCGTCGCTCTGCGATGGCCCCCGTCATGACGCAGGTCCAAGCCGACGAATTTAAAAAAGCGGGCCTGAACGGAAAAGGAATCACCATCGGCGTCATTGACGCGGGATTTCTGGAAGCTCCCACCAATAATCTCCTAAAACATATTTTTGACCGCAAGGCCATCTTGGATAAGCGTGACTATGTTAACCCACCGTTAACGTATTCTGATAAATTTTATACCACCGCCGAAACCTTCTCTGACTTTCACGGAACCGAAGTGATGAGCGCCATTTCGGGGGCCAATCGCTCCGAAAGTGCCCAAAACGGCTTAGCAACCGAATCACAGTTTTACCTTGCCCGCACCGACCACGGAACCCGCGAATTTCGCGGCGAGGAAGACAACTGGGTAGCCGCAATGGAGTGGATGGACAGCCTTGGCGTACGTTTGATTAATACCTCATTGGGCTACGCCCAAGGGTTTACCGACCCCAACGAGAATTATCAAATCAACCAAATGGATGGCAAAACGAGCATCATCAGTCAGGCGGCGCAAATGGCGGCCGACAAAAAAGGTATCTTAGTAATCGTATCCGCTGGCAATGAAGGCGACGACCCAAGCTGGCGCATCATTTCCACTCCCGCCGACGCGCAAGGTGTGTTGGCCATCGGCGCTACCAATCAGCGGTATTGGAACCGCATTGGTTACAGCAGCATCGGACCAGAGTTTTTGCCTTATCTAAAGCCCAATGTTTCCTGCTTTTCGTTATACGGCACGTCATTGTCGGCACCCGTTATTACGGGCTTTGCGGCGTGTTTGATGCAGGCCAATCCAACATTGACCAACAAACAACTCATCAATCTCATTGAGAAATCAGCACATTTGTATCCCTACGGAAATAATTTTGTCGGTTACGGGGTCCCGTTGGCTTCGCGGGCATTGGCGTTGCTCCAAAATCCTGCCGAATCTGGCACCACCTACGCGCGGGAAATAAAAGCATCTGGCACATCGCACACCCTCAAACTGCCCGGAACCAGCGATATGGTTTCCGTTTTCCACAAAAAGAATTCAATGCATGTGCTAACACAGGAGGTGGTACGCCTCCGCGACGGCCAACTGACGATTCAACGGCAGGAAGGTGAAACTCACACCACCATTGACCTAAAAAGCGAAGTAATTGAGATAGTTTGGGAATAATTCGTCTGATTTGTGACATATAAAATCCCTCTTTCGGTAAGACTGCCGAAAGAGGGATTTTTAGTTTTTACAATACTTGTGTCTAATCTTTCGACAAAGTAAACATCGGACGGTCGGTTCTTGACCATTCGCTCCACGAACCCACGTAGAGTTTGGGAATCTCCATTTCAGCATAGGCCATGGCAAGCAACGTATGACAGGCGGTCACGCCCGAGCCGCAATGAACGATGACATGCTGGGCGTCTCTTCCATTCAAGGCTTCTGTGTATTTTTCTTTCAGTTCGGCGGGTGAAAGAAAAAATCCATTCGCGTCCAAATTGCTCGTAAAAGGGATATTGGCCGCACCCGGAATGTGCCCCGCAATCAAATCAATGGGTTCAACTTTTCCGTCAAAACGGTCTTTATCACGCACATCAATCACCAGATAATCAGCATCATTAGCTACTTTTTCCACCTCATTGATGTCCGACAACGGCAACATCCATTGCAGTGTTTCATAGGTTTTTTCGGGAGTAGTCGGCGTCTCTTCTCCTGAGCTGACAGGGAATCCAGCCTTTACGGCCGCATCCAACCCGCCGTCGAGCACTTGTATATTTTCGTGGCCGATGGCTTTCAGCATCCACCAAAAACGAGCGGCCGCATTTCCCCCGTTTTTGTCATCGTACACTACAACGTGCGTGTCGGGCCCGATGCCAAGTTGGGTCAACACTTGCGCAAATTGCGTAAGGTCAGGCAATGGATGGCGGCCTCCTTTTGAGGCATCTGCTGGCACATTGGCCAATTGTTTTTCCAAATCAACAAACAATGCTCCTTCTAAATGGCCGGCGGCGTATCTTTCTTTTGCTCCAGCTCCTGCCCGTGCGTCCACAATAACCAGATTTTTTTCCTGTACTGACGCGACCAATTCGGATGGCTTACTAATCGGAGATAACTTTTGTGGCATATCGTTCAGACGTTTGGGTTAATTCATAATGTAAACGCAAGTTAGGTACTGACTTTTGAATAAAAAAGGGGCCATTTAGGGTTAAAGGGTATTTTTTTAGGCTTCTGCAACTCATATAAGCCCTCTGACTTTCTTATTCGGAGGCTTAAAACTTTTTTCTTCTTGCCAGTTTACGGTGAGAATCAGCGCATTTTACGCTTTTGGAATAAACCTTCATCCAACGTATGAGCCACCTTCTGAATCGACGCCGTTTTTTAAAACAGAGCAGTGCTGCCGCCCTCAGCCTTCCATTTCTGACGGGTTTTACGCGTAAAGTAGCCCCCAGCGACCGCTTGCGGGTAGCCCACATCGGATTGGGTGGTATGGGAACGCAACACCTGAAATGGTTTGCAGGGTTGCCAGAAGTAGAAGTAGCGGCGCTGTGCGACTTAGACGAAACGCATTTAGCCACCGCTCAAAAAACCTTGTTGGGTTTACAACCCGACGCAAAAGTCCAATTATACAGCGATTTTCGACGAATTTTAGAACGCAAGGACATTGACGCCATCACCTGCGCAACGCCCGACCATTGGCACGCCCAAGTAGCGATATTGGCGTTTGAAGCGGGAAAAGATGTGTACGGCGAAAAACCGCTTTCGTACAGCGTGCGTGAAGGGCAAAAAATGCTTAAATCGCTCAAACGCCACGACCGAATTTTTCAGTTGGGCACCCAAATCCACGCAGGAGACAACTACCACCGCGTCGTTGAAATCATTCGTTCGGGAGCTATTGGCAATGTTCATACCGTGCGACTTTGGAAACCCGGAGCGCCGCCCGTACTAGGGCCAGCCAACTATCAAGAACCACCCTCTACGCTCAATTGGGATTTTTGGCTCGGGCCAGCCCCTTATTCAAAATACACGCCCGAGCGGTGTCATTTCAATTATCGCTATTTTCTGGATTATTCAGGAGGGGTGTATCAGGATTTTTGGAGTCACATTGCCGATGTGGTCTGGTGGGCCATCAATCCCCAAAATCTTACTACCGTCAGCGCCAAAGGAGAAGTTGGAGAGGGGATTGGCGACACCCCCAAATGGATTGATATTGATTATCAGTTCGACAATCTCAAAATTCACTGGACTACCACCCCACCCAACGTGCCAGGAGCAGCCAATCGGGGCATTGGTGCCTATTTTGAAGGGGATAAAGGCACGCTTCTCTGTGATTATAACACCCGCGAAATTAACATCGGCGGAATGCTCATGAACGATGTCGAAACCGTTCCCCTCAGCATTAAGCGGTCGCCTGGGCATCAGCAAAATTTTGTAAACGCCGTCAAGACCCGTACGCAACCCGAATCTAACCTTGAATACGCCCGTCAAATGACACTACCTATGCACCTGGGACTTATTTCGTGGCGTCTGGGGCGGGAGTTACACTGGAACCCAAAAAAGGAAAAATTCCGTCACGACGGCGAAGCAAATGATTTATTGTCACGCGACTATCGAAAAGGTTGGGACTGGATATAAAAAAAGGCCAAGTTATAGGCGTGTCAGAAATGAAGGAAGCCGAAATGGAAAGAAAAAAATCTAGGAGAGAAAACGGAAGTTTCATATAATGAAAAAGCCGCTGGGAGACCAACGGCTTTTTACTTTTTTATGCAATTAAAGTTAAAACGACGAAGCAGGTAAAAAAGTTTAGCCCTTGAAAAATAATCAAATAGTTTTTCATAAAATTGCAAAAACTTGATTCAACTCAAATTTTTGACAAAAAATCACGGAAAATGCTCCAACAAACCATTTACGAAGTGCGCATCACCTACATCGGCTCGCTCAATAATTTACGCCAGCGCGAACCGTTTGTTACCTATTTTTCAAATCTGAAGAAAACCATTGAAAATATATCGTCCCAATTAGCCCTAAATGGTTGGCCGCTCAAAATCAATTATTCGGCGGTGTATCGGAGTTTGCAGGCCAAAGGAAAATACACGTGTGACTTCGACGTAGCGGGTCATAAAGTATTCAAAATAACCATTACGCCCTATACATTAAACCCCACGCTGACTACTTTGGGCATCGACGAAATGCCCATCGTAAAATCAAGTTAAATGGTTAAGAAACCACGGGTGTCAATCCCATTTTTTTGCCTTCTTGGAGCATAAATGCGTAGGCAGGCTCGAAAACATTGGGGATAATCCCATCCAAAATCGCCTCACGTACCGCCGTTTTAATGACTCCGACTTCGGCGGAAGGTTTCAGGCCAAAGGCTTCCATAATAACCTCTCCCGTTATGACGGGCTGAAAATTTCGTATTTGGTCGCGGGCTTCGAGGTCGTAGAGTTTTTGTTCAACTTTGTCGAAATTCGACAGGTGTTTTTTGACTTTTTCGGGGTTTTTGGAAGTTATATCGGCCCGACAAAGGGTCATCAACGCCTCCAAATCGGCACCTGCATCAAACAATAACCGCCGCAATGCGGAATCAGAAATGGTCTCTTTCGACAGCGCGATGGGCCGCAAGTGAAGCCGAACGAGTTTTTGAACAAAACGCATGTTTTCGTTCATCGGCAGTTTCATTTGACGAAAAATACGCGGCGTAAAGCGTGCACCCAAATCTTCGTGACCGTGGAAGGTCCAGCCCACTTTTTTATCAAAACGCTTGGTGGCGGGCTTGGCAATATCGTGCATGATGGCCGCCCAACGCAGCCACAGGTCGTCGGTATGTTTGGAAATATTATCCAATACTTGTAATGTATGATAAAAATTATCTTTATGGCCTTTTCCGTCCTGATATTCAGCCCCTTGCAATTCTACAAACTCTGGGAATATTCGCTTTAAAATACCTGCTTGGTGCAACAATTTAAAGCCGTAGGAAGGCACCGCCGACAAGATGATTTTGTTAAGTTCGTCGTTGATTCTCTCTTTAGAAATAATATCAATGCGCTCGGCGGTTTTGACCAGACCATCAAAGGTATCGGGTTCAATGTCAAAATTCAGTTGAGTCGCAAAACGCACCGCCCGCATCATGCGCAGTGGGTCGTCAGAGAAGGTAATTTCGGGGTCAAGCGGTGTGCGAATGAGTTTTCGACGCAAGTCGTCAATACCGTTGAAAGGGTCAATCAACTCGCCATAGTTGTCAGCATTCAGGCTGATACCCATGGCATTGATGGTAAAATCCCGTCGATTTTGGTCGTCGTGCAGGGTGCCGTCTTCCACTATTGGTTTGCGGGATTCTGTACGGTAAGATTCGCGCCGTGCACCCACAAATTCAATGTCTAAATCATCCACCCGTAACTGCGCAGTACCGAAGTTCTTATACACATTCACGTGCACGCCAAGCTTTTTGGCGACCGCCTCCGCCAATGCGATGCCACTCCCGATTGATACAATGTCGATGTCTTTGGAAGGACGCTTTAAAATTAAATCACGTACATAACCTCCTATCACATAGGCGTCTACTCCAAGGTCTTTGGCAGATTGAGCGACAACGTTAAAAATAGAATGTTTATCTAAGACTTCACTAAAATTCATTCTTCCAAACTTTATAAGCTGCAAAGGTAGCATTTGTCGAACAACAAATTTGCTATTTATGCCCAGCGTTCACAAACTTTCGACCAGTAATGTGTGTTGCATTAAGTGCAAAGCATACTATTTAGTAAAATGGAAGAAATCATCAACCGCGTTGCCAAAAGCGGCCTCGTTACGTTAGATTTAGAAGATTATTACCACCCCGGGGCACGCGTACTTTACGACTTGAAAGAGAATCTCTTCATGGGAATGATTCTGAAAGAGAAGGATTTCCGAGAATTTTTGAAGAGCCACGATTGGGCGCAATATAAGGGCCAAAACGTGGCCATCACCTGTACAGAAGATGCCATCATCCCCACGTGGGCGTATATGTTGCTGGCCTTACATCTGGAGCCGCACGCCAATTCGGTGGTTTTTGGAAACCTGAATGACTTGGAAGAAAAGCTTTATTTTGATGCCATCAACCAAATCAATCCAGAAGACTATCGGGATGCCCGTGTCGTGGTAAAAGGGTGCAGCAAACACCCCGTACCCACAGCGGCATATGTAGAAATAACGCGGAAATTACAGCCTGTGGCCCAAACACTTATGTTTGGTGAGCCATGCAGCACTGTGCCCCTTTACAAGCGGCCAAAAAATACGCAAGAAGCGGTCAATGCTTAGCCAGAAAAAGGTCAGAAAGGTGTTTTTACGACAAATTTTCTGACCTTTTTTAACCAAAAACGTACTGAGAGGCCAGCATTGCCTGCGCCAGTTGTTGCTCGTCGATGGCAAGTTTTGCTTCTAACTGATTCAACTCGCTCACAACCAGCTCAGTAGCCAAATTTCCTACCAGTTTATCTTCGGCCAGTGGGCAACCTCCAAAACCCCGAACCGCACAATCAATGCGCCTGACGCCCGTTTTGTAGGCGGCTCTTACTTTCTTGGCCACGTGGCTCGATTTAGCATGAAGATGCGCCCCAAATTCAACATTTGGGAATTTTTTGAGCAAATGTCCGTACAACGTTTTAATGTCATCGGTAGTACTAGTTCCGATGGTGTCTGACGGTGCGATGATGTTGATGCCCATTCCCACCAAACGCTCCGAAAATTGCTCCACCAGCTCGGGGCTGTACGGGTCGCCATAATGATTGCCGAAGCCCATCGAAAGATACACGACCAATTGTTTGTTGGCGTTCAAACACAGGTTTTGAATTTCGCTCACTTCCTCAAACGCTTGCGCAATGGTCTTATTTGTGTTTTTGTGTTGAAATGTTTCGGAGATGGATAATGGAAAACCTAAATACGTAATCTGCTCAAATACAGCCGCATCCTGCGCCCCTCTTAGATTGGCGACGATGGCAAGCAACTTGGTTTTTGTAGCAGACATATCCAATTTTTCGACCACCTCCGCCGTATCGCGCATCTGCGGAATGGCTTTGGGCGAAACAAAACTGCCAAAATCAAGCGTTTCGAAACCTACCTGCAACAGGCGATTTAAGTAATTTATTTTTGTTTCCGTGGGAACAAAATCGGTCAGCCCCTGCATGGCATCCCGTGGACATTCAATGAGTTTCACAGTGTATTGGTAAGTAATGAAAAAATTCAATCAAGGTTTTAAAAGCATTTTAGCCTCCACTGACGGGCGGAATGAGCACGATTTCGTCGTTGGAATGCAACAGGGTCGAATCGTCGGCATATTCGGTATTGACGGCTACCCGTAGCGAAGATAACTTCTGAAAATCAGGAAATTGAGCAATCAAAAACTGCTTCAAATCGGCGACGGTTGCTGAGTCAGACAACTGTACAGACAATTCGAGCTGACCGATTATTTCTTTGGCAATCCCGAAGGATAGTATTTTAAGGTTCATTTGTACTAACTAAAATTTGTATAGTTTCTCAACATTTATCCTTTTAAAAACATTCATCGCAACTGCTCCACCACCCGTTTGAGGCTCTCCAAATTGTGGGCGGGCGCGTGCAAATCCAAATGCGGCAGCACCGCTTTAAGCGCCTTCACTTCGGGGCGATAGTCAGGCGAACCCGCCAGCGGATTGAGCCAAATAACGCGGCGGGCTTTCCGACGAATGCGCTCCATATTCAACGCCAAATCGTCGCCTACGCCCGTATCCATACCGTCGCTGATGATGAGCACAATGGTGCGAGAATTGAGCTTACGCATGGCGTATTCTTGCACAAACTCGCGCAAAACGGCTCCAATATCAGTCCCCCCCGACCAATGCGGCACGCGTTCGGTCAGATTTTCGAGGGCCTTGGTGTACTCCATTTCTTTTAAATCTTCGGTAATACGACACAGGCGCGTGCTAAACACGAAGGTTTCGATGGATTGGTACAAATTTTGAAATGCAAACATAAACTGCACCCAAAAACGGCTGTAAAGCTCCATGGATTTGCTCACGTCGCAGAGGAGCACCAACCGAATTTTATTGCGGGCAGGACGACGGTAAAATAAATCAATGATTTCGTCACCTTTCCGAAAGTTGTTGCGCAGTACGCGCCGCAAATCCAACTGCCCACCGCTGCGGGCCGCTTCGTAGCGACGGCTCATGGTTTTGGCCATTCGCTGCACCAACGTCCGGATGATTTTCCGCGCTTCGTACAGATCTTCGTCGGTATACGAACCAAAATCTTTTTGTGAAAGCGGCTCGCCCAAACTATACGAGGCAAGTTCCTCCTGCTCGGGTTGGCGGTTACCACTGAGCCAGTTTTTCAGGGCTTCAAACGACGCTTCACCGTTTTGGTTATTTTTCTTTTTTTTCGATTTGCTCTCTTCGGCGTCTTCTTTTATTTTGGAATCAACAGCTTTGGCAAGTTCTTTCCAATACTTTACATACAGCTCGTCAAACTCCCGAAGTTGTTTGCGGTTTTGGGGATAAATACTGCGCAATGCCAGATAAAACTGTACTTCGTCGCCCACGTTGATTTCGGCCAGTGCTTTGAGCGCATCTGCCTCACGGTCAGGCCCAACGGAAATACCGCTCGCCCGCAAAAAACGGCTAAAGGCCACGATGTGCCCAGAGAGAGAAGTTTGGCGGGCAATAAGGTTATTTCTCATAAATCCACTTGAAAATGTCCTTAGGCAAGTCTTCAAAACGGCCTTCTGCTAAGGCAGGATTCGGTTCATAAGTTATTACATTTTCGGCGTTTTCAAGGTCTTCACCAAAAAGTTCCCGTTCAAGCGATGACGTGTATTGTTTTTTGACCTGAATTAGCTTACAATCAGTGGGTTTACCCCAACGGTCATTGTCGGCCAATACCAGCTGAATCTTGCGCCAATCATCATAAAAATACTCCTGCAACAACGGAATAATCTGGTCTCTCATGGCCTTGCAAAGTTGCTCAAATGTATCAATGTTCATCAAATATGCGTGCCCGATAACGTGGTCACGGTCGTGCAAAAATTCGATGCGTTCGTTGAGCGCGCGCAACAGTCGCCCTAAATCAGTCGTTTCAATAACCCTGCCTTCGAGCAGCGTTTCGTTGGGTTGACGCTCGGCAAAATGAAACCGTCGGCGCAGGGCCGTATCCAACAGGGCGATGGAACGGTCGGCGGAGTTCATTGTGCCTAGAATGTACAAATTGGGCGGCACTCCAAAACGCTCCTGCGAATACGGCAACGTAACCCACAGCTCATTTTCAGCCCCCAACCGCTTAGACGGCTCAATGAGCGTGATGAGCTCGCCCAGCACCTTAGAGATATTGGCACGGTTGATTTCGTCGATGACCATAAAAACGGGTTCAGCACGGTCAAATCTCGCTTTTCGGGTTTCGGCCGCATCCGTGATGCAACCTTCAAAACTTTGGTAATCTGCTTTCCGAAGCGCCTCCAAACAAGCCTCATAAAAAACCCCTTTCCGTACCCGATAGCTAATTTTGTCGCCGATGGTTTCGGGGCGAATTCCTTCCACAAACTCCTCATAACTAAAGGATTGATGGAAGGTGATAAATTTGTGTGAATAAACTCGACAAAGCTGCTGGACCTCGTAGGTTTTGCCCGTTCCTGGCGGCCCGTACAAAACATAATTAAGAGGAATTTGAGGTTTTTGGATTTTAATACCTACACTATATTCAGGCTTAGGTTCTTCAAGATACAAAGTCTGTTCTGAGAGTGATAAAATTTTATAGTATTGATGCTCCGTAATTTCCGCATTAGTCACCCCCTGAGGATTCTCAAAAACTCTGATAGATGATAATTCCAAGTCTTTTAAAATAACATCCCGACGAATAGGATAGTCCACCAATTTATCAAGTATTTTTACATCAACTCTCCATTTTTCGTCCAGATAAGGGCTATGAAGAACTTTTCCAACACCATATACACCAGCCTCATCTCCAGAAATCCAAAAAAGTACCTTGTCTTCAATTTCAATCCTGTTTAACACATTTTTCTGAACCCTAAACTCAACAATATCATTCTCTTTTATTTGGCTTTTATTATCGTATACTTTGGGATTAGAATGAAACACCCAATATCTTTTTTGGTTGTTTTCTAGTGCTTTCCGAAATAGTTCCTCTCTAAAACCTTCATCCATTGCGGCTTTATATACTACAACATTATGAAAACCATGGCGTGTACTAGACTTAGCATCTTCCCGTACATCCAATAAGCACTTTTGCCAATAATCAAGCAGTAAAGGATTTTGTAATAAATGAACATCCTGAAAAGGAATAACCCCAAATAAGTAAGGAGAAGATTTAGCCAATTGATCTTCAATCTGCAACTTATCAATGGCCTTGATTCGTTCTAAATCACTTTTGCGCAGAATAATATAATAGCTTAAGTTGTTCCTGTAATGATATATTCCAAAAGCCACATAAAAATTAAGATTTGCAACAATCGCGCGTTTAGTGTCAGGAACGCTAAATCCAAGTTTAGAATCATTTTCCGACAGATTTACTACGTCAATCATTTCACGAAGCACCTTAAAAAAAATACGGCAAGCCTCTGGATGATTAATCGCTCTAATTCGTTCTACCAATTCTTTTTGTTGTTCCTCTTCAGTCATATCTATTCTATTTATCTAACTTCTCATTCCTCTGCAAATTACAAAACTCCCGTAATTTTGCAGTAAATGCCGCCCAAACACCCAATAACTTTACGCTAGTCAAAGGTAAAATCGGTTTTTATGGCACTAATTTACGTTTTTGAAGATATAACTTATCCTTTTGAAAATCGTTTACGTAAGAGAGTAACCCCGTTGCAAGTCATTCTTTTGCCATCAATCCCATTCCTGTAAAAATGCCTATTCGATTTCTGTTCTTTTGTCTTTTTCCGCTCGTTTCCTACGCCCAAACTTTTTCGTATGGCCGATTTGTTGCCCGAAATCACACCATTGTCTGGACCGCGAAATTTGAAATTAAAGACATGGATGAGCCCATCATCGTTGATGCCGTCAAAGAGCAATTGGGAGGCAAAGAATACGTTCGTTTTGACACCCTTCAACAACACGAAGTTGTGAGCGGGTGGCTCATCAATCCTCCTGCTACGGCCATTGTCAAAGCCCGATTTAGAGTTGATATTTTGTACGAAGGATACGTAGTGGCCGTCAGTGAAATCATTGAATCAGCCCTAAATAAAGAAGCACCCCTCGAAAACTGTCTGTTAAAAAGCGACGGAAGGTTTATTGAAAATCCCCCCAAACGAGCTGAAACGTTAGACAGTTTTTTGATAAAGCTGTTTGAAATAAAGCAGTAGTTCTTCTGTCCAGAAATAATCAAGGCAGATAAAAAAACGCAAAACGGATGCTAATATCAGTCTGAAGTAAAACTTAGTTTGTTAAAACAACAGTTTGGAACATGGCTCAGTCTTATGGCTGATTATCAATCTAATCAGACTCATTGATAATGTTAGAAGTGGAGTATAACTTTGCCAATTTTCTGTTATTTTTGTAAAGCATCTTAAATGACTTTTGCAATCACAACTAATCAAGTGTTCGGGGCTATCGACCCTTTGGTTTTTCTGCCTTTCTCTTAAACTGTAAGGTTATGCTGTTAGCTTTGATCTTTACCGCCTTAGCAATATGCTTGATTTTTGGAGAATGGCCAGGCCCTCACCGCTTTGACGTCCATTCAGAAACCGAATCCCATCAAGAAGCAGAAGTATACATCGAGCGCAAAAGCCGTCTTAGTACCGTTGACACTCATGGAATGCCTTCATTTATGTCGGATGACCTAGCGGTGTACTTTTTAAAACCTGCCCCTGAGGAGATTGAAAAGACCCGCGAGGGCTGGCTTAGAAGCCTTTCGCTTCGCCACGAAAAAGGCGAATTGACCGACAGTGAATTTAGCGAGGAAATCAATAGATGTTTGGACCAAACAGCAACTCATTCCTGAAATACCCCTTGGAGGAGATTTTAAAAGATTTGCTGAAATGGGGACTGACAAAATGAAAAAAACCGCTTTACGTTGCCGTAAAGCGGTTTTTTTTGTGACGAAGAGGAGACTCGAATTTTACGTATTCTTAGCTGTTGCAAGTAATAAACTTCTGTGAATGAATTAGTTAAAAATTTATTTTTCTGCCACCCTAACTGCCACCCTCCTATTCACTGTCAAATTGCTTCTTCGTATTGAGCTTCTTGTCAAAATTGAAGCATTTTTATTCTACGTTAAACGCTCCAAATGAGTTATTGCCGCGGTATTTCAGCCATTTGGTTTTTGACGAGTTAAATGGTATACATGCCATTTGATAACTATTTCGATTATATCTATACGTTTAGTAGCTTTTCAGCATTACACCTAATTATAGCTTATCTGTATCCACTGGGCTATTTTTTAGATTTTCAACACTGGCTTTTTGCTTCTGAACTTCTTCTTTCAACTTCCCAATGGCAATGTTTTGAAGGTCTATGAGTTCGTCTTTTGATATTGTCACGTACTCACTATTTGGCTTCGAAACGGAGTGGCATTTCCCTCTGATTAAATAATCAGTGCTTACATTGAAGTAGTCACATAGCTTTTCTATCTCCGACATCGAAGGCTGATTCTTGTTTAATTCCCAACTGGAAATCACCGTTTTGTTGGCCTTGCCCATCACGTTGGCGAGGTCTTGTTGCGTCATTTTATTGTCTTCTCTCAATTTCTTTAAGCGCTCCCCAAAATTATCCATGTGCATAAAAAAATTATTTGGTGCAATTTTATTGCACCTGTGCATTATTTATATACTTTTGTACTAAGTAATCACTACTTAGTAAACGTTACTAGGTAAAAGTATCGACAAAAATGCACAACACAAAACCGATGGCAAGAAAAGACACAACTATTGAGCGAACGGTCGAAGCGCTCCGCAAAAGGTTCGATAGCCTGTTGGGAAAGTGTGGCGGCCCGCATCGTTTGGCCAAAAGGCTTAGTCAATTCGACTCTTATTTCAACGAAAGCATTGGCGTATATGAAGTCTCCAACGCCAAACGTGGTAAAGCTGGCGAGGTTGCTATGACTCGTATCGTGGCAACGATGGAATTATTGGCGGCGGCCTCCCCAATAACTGCCCAAACACGCGCCGCTAAATCCCTTGAGCGAATGGGCGTCGTAGCCGCCTACGAACCCAAATACCCCGCTACTAAGCAATTGAAAGAGAAGTTTTCACACTCAAAATAAACCTCTTAATGAGCATTATTTCCGCTTACCTACCCCATATACTGTTGATGGCGGGGCTGCTGGTTGCAGCTCCGTTTATCTTCCGAATTTCACACGAGAAAGACCATAAGTAATTCATTTTCAACTTCAATTATCTAAGCAAATGTCAAATCAAATGTTAATTATCTGGATTGATTCTGAGCGTGGTGGGCTCTTAATCCGTCGTTTCTGTCAAGCAGATGGAATGCCGTTGCCCGAAGATACCGTCTTGGGCGGGGTCGATACCCAAAACGGCTATTCGATGGGATGGGCCAAAATGGAAGGCAAAAAAAAGGAGCTATCCCTTAGATACCATCCCGTCACGTGCAAAATGGATGTCGAAAAGTACCTCATTTTTCACGGTGTAATACAGGCAAAAATCACCTATCCAACTTCCGTAAACATGCCCGCCCATGAAATCACTGCATAACTTTTTCGTCAATCTGTTTGATGTGTTTTTGTTTCTGGTGCTGATGGCTGCGCTGGGCATAATGTCGCTTTTTGAATCCAAAACTGAACATCGCCATGATTAACGTAACACAACGTGGTACTGAATGGCTGGCACTGGTCAATATGGCCAAAGTGCTAGTACTTTCTCCCCAAGATAGGGTGATTGTGTTGTCGAAAGAGGATGAAATCATTCTTTCTGATACCCTGACTAAGGTGGTGGATGCCCTGCCTGATGGCCTGATTAAGCATACGACAGTTTCCGTCCTTTTGCTTCCTCATGAAGTGGTGGTTCTTGTGCAGGTTGTCGATTGGTTCGATGATTACATGTTGAGCATGAGCAAATGGTATTGTCATTTGAAAAACTATAAGCTCATGTACGAACAGGTAGGATTGGTAAAACGTAACCTCAAGCTGTATGCAACACCGTACACAACTGCCGAAACCAAAAACAGTGGTCATGATGACACCCACTAGCGTGGCGCAAGTCGAAGAGCTGCTGTTAAAAAAGCTCACGTGGAAGTTTGGAGCCTCTGGAATGGGGGCCTGTAAGCGCATCGTAAAAGATGCCCTCGACGCCCTGCCTGCCAAGTACCCGCACCGCGACCAACTCAAGGCATATCTCATTGAAAAAACCAAGCTCGAAAAAATGCTGGACGAGCTTGGCGAATAACATCAATTCATCCCCCGGCTCCCGTAGAGGGTTCATTAGTAGAATAGGTTAAGGGTTTAGGTTGAAAAACCTCTCGTTCGGGCGCTGCCCGAAACGAGAGCCGGGGATAACCTTCTTAGAAAAATGAAAAGATTCAAGTACACTATTTTAATCCCTGCCCAACGCATATCTGGTGATATACAGGCTCAAAGTGAAAGTCAAGTGTGGGAAGTGCTGCATGACAAAATTCAAGGCATCAATGCAGCCAATATGTCCGTAAGTGATGTCACCATAACGCCTGTTCAACTCCCTAAACCTTAACGCCATGCCTCAATTTGAATACCGTCTACGATACGCTAGGAAGGTCGTTAAGAACACGATCACGGCGGTCAATTTTCGCGCGGCATTTCGTTATGCTGCCCACTTGGCCGACCCCGATGGAGAGCGATGCCTTGGCGTAAGTGTCAAAGCCGCCCCTACTCCGATGCCCTTCCCAATGTCGAATAATTAGATTTCAAGCCCTTATGTCTATTTCACTAGCTGATGTACTCGCCATTGACGGCGGCGAAGCATACATCGTTCATCTTCTACCGGATGCCGCCGAAAGTTTCAAAAACCGCACCAAGAAAATTCAGTTGAGGGAAGAAAAAACCCCGTCAACATCCCTGTTTAAGCACCAAAAACACGGGTACTGGATGCTAAAAGACCACGGCAGCGACGACCCCGCCATGCACGCCGTAGGCCTCCACATGTACCTCAAAAACGAAGATTTCAGCACGGCCCTGCGTGAGGTGGCTAAGTTTTATAAGCTCGTAGAAGGCCCAAGCGTGAGCATATCGGCCGACTATAACGCCCGCCCCGCCAACCCCGACGAACAACCCAACCAATACAAATGGGAGCTGAAGGAATTCGACATTGCTGAGCTTCGGAGCATCTTCGCCGATGGCGCTTGGTATTCGATGGGCAAAGACGACGAAGCCCGAAAAACCCGCGCGGTGCAGCTCTGCCAATACTACCACTTCAAATCCGTAAAATGGTTTTCTAAAGTTGATAAAGATGGCAAAACGGTTCACATTTTTGGCTCTAACGAGCGCTTTCCTATTTTCATGTTCGACGAAGGCGACTTCCAAAAGCTCTACAAACCCAAAGATGAAAAGCAGTACCGATTCGTATACATTGGCAAAAAGGCTGAACGCTTCATTCACGGTTTGGCCCAGCACCAAAAGAAATACGCTGAGGCATCGGCCGAGGCCGAAACTCGCTACAGTGCAGCGCTGGCGGCCAAAGCTGCTAAGAACCCCAATGGCCCTGTTTCCGAATCAAGCATTAAGATGGAGGATGTTCGGTTTTCGGAAATCATCTTGTGTACGGGAGGCTCGGACGCGCTCAATGTAGCGGCCCTCGGCTATAACGTCATTTGGCTCAACTCCGAAACGGCCGAGTTCAGCTTCGAGGATTATAAGGCGATTACGGGTATTGCCGAAACAATGTACAATTTGCCCGACATCGACGGTACTGGTATCGAAGAGGCTCGGAAGTTGGCCATTGAGTTTCTGGAAATCAAAACGATTTGGCTACCCGATTCGCTTCGCGAAAAGACCGATTGGCGGGGTTTTCCGTGTAAGGACGTGCGCGATTATTTGCGTTATTATCGTCGAAAAGACTTCGCAGGCTTGCTCGAAACCGCCTATCCGTTCCGTTTTTGGGACTCTGAAATTGCCTACGATAAGGAGGGAATCCCGAAGCGGAAATTTGGCCGCCTCCAAATGAGCTACCAGTTCAACAACGTGTATGGGTACAATTTCCTTAGCCATTGTGGTTTTGGCCGCTTCTTGAGCGAGAAAGAAAAAGAGGGGTATTTCTTCGTAAGAATCGAAAACGGCCGTGTGAAAAAGGTGGACTCCAACGAAATCAAAAACCACCTGCATACCTTCCTCGAAACCTACACGTACCCAGACGGCAAACGGATTGTGGAGGATTTGCGAAATGTGTTATATCGATCGCCGCAACTTTCCGACAGCTCCCTTTCCAACCTTCGGGCTGTCAACCCTGATTTTCGTTACTACGGTCCTGATTTCCAGTACGTGTTTTTCAGTTATGAGAAGAACAATAAGCATGAGTCGCTTACTTGGAAAGTCACTGCAGGGAAAGTAGAAGAAATCAAAACGCCTGAGGTGTGTGTATGGGACTCGAAGGTTATCAGAATCGAAACACCCAACAAAAAAGGCGATTTGCAAACCTCAAAACCAAAGCTGTTGCCACCGTTTTTTGAGGCCAAAAAGACCGATTCGGGCGAATGGGACATCGACATTAAGGACTACGAATGCGACTTTTTGAAGTTCTTAATTCAAACCTCCAAGGTGCATTGGCGCTCCGACATGGAAGACCGATTGGACTTCTGGACACTCGACAGAAAAGGCCAAGATGACTACGTTGAGAAGTATAACCTCGCCGATCACGAGCGCAGCACCTTGCTTTCGTACCAAAATGCCGCACTGGCCGAGGCGTATCGCCAACACAACCGCTTTCGCCTCGATGGAGCCTTGTTGCTCCCCGAAGAAATCGCCGACCAGAAACTCGCCCTTGTCAACAAAATCTTTGTGATAGGCTACATGCTGCACCGCTACAAAGACAGCACCAAAACATGGGTGCCTTTCTGCATGGACTACCGCATGAGTGAGGAAGGAGCAAGCAACGGTGGAGCTGGAAAAGGCCTGTTGGCCAAGGCGCTTTATCGGTGGCTCAATGAGGTGACTTTGGACGGCAGGAACGAGAAAATTTTCGATAACCCGCACATTTTCGAGAACGTTGACAAAGACACAGACCTCATCCATTTTGAGGACTGGAGCGAGTATCAGGATTTTCAGAAGCTTTTCACGCCTGCCACTTCGTCGCTGACCGTTAACCCGAAAAACAAAAGGGCCATCACCCTCAAGTACGAGGAATACGGCAAGTTTTGGATTGACACCAACTTTGGCGACCGCTACACCGACCAATCATCCAAGCGTAGGAAAATCTACGTGGTTTTCTCGGATTACTACCACGAAGATACCGAGCAGTACCGCGAGGTACGCACGCCCAGGACTGAGCTTGGCCGCCGTATTTTCGACGATTGGGATTCCGAGGAATGGAACCGCTTTCATAACTTCTTAGCGCAGTGCTTGGCTTTCTATCTGAGCACCGATAGTAAGATTCAACCACCGGTCGAAAACGTCAACAAACGTAACCTGCTTTCAGCCATGGGCGACAACTTCCGCTCCTGGGCAGATGTCTATTTTGCACATGAGTCCAAGCGTCTCAACGAATATGTGCAGAAAATCCCCGCAATGGAGGATTTTAACCGCGAAATGCGCCTCAAGGTCACGTCGCACGCCTTCATTAAGAAGCTCAACGCGTGGTGCAAATACAACCACTATGAGTACAATCCTGCCGAACTACTCGACAAGCGTGGCCGCATCGTGCGCACCATCGACGTGGTAGAAAAAGATGGCACTCGCCGCCAAACCACCGCCGAGATGATTTTCATCCGTACCCCCGACACCAAGGCCCCCGCTTCCCCCAAAGATGATTTTCCCAGTGATTCTTTAGAAGCCGATTTTTAAATTTTCAACCATCAAATATCTAAGCAAAATGAAACAGTATTTCATCCGAATCGAAAAGTGGTATTATGCCAAAAATCAGCTTGAGGAAGCGGCCATTGAAATGATTCAAGCCAGATTTTCTCATCAACTCGTAGATGCAAATTCGCTTAAAGTTTTTTGGCTTATTCTGGATAACGAGCTTAAAAAGCTCAATATCCACCACCATCGGGCCAAGCAATTGAGCCGCTTTGAAGGTACTTCCCGATTTCAACAAAAAATTGGCCGTGCCAACATTGATGACCTGATTATCATTGAGGCTGTGGAAGTGAAAGGCATGTTTTTAGGAAATTAGGACATCATGGCTGAACTACAAGCCGAAATCAGCTCGCATATCAGAATGCTGACCGAGGGCAGCGTTTGGATTGACGACCAAAAGCGCACAATCGTTGTGCATCGCGTGCATTTTTCGAGTGCCGTCACCGTTGGCAGTTTTTCCCTGCTCATCATTCCCGACATGACCATTGCCCACCGATCCGCTGCCTCGGTGGAAGAAAGAGTGAAGAGCGGTAAGATGCAGTATTGTCGCCAGTGTCAAAACATCTAATCTCCCTGCCCCTCTCCGTATCCTGGAGAGGGGTTCAAAAAACACACAAATCCTTTATGAATTACGATGAAGTAATAGAACAGGCTCACGAAGAGCATTTTATGTGGCAAGACCAGACACGTGCTGAGCGCGACGAATGGATTAACATGTCCGCTAACGTTTCGGGGCTTTGCATTCGGGCGGGAAATCGAAGCACAAAAGCTGGTTTTATTACTAAAGTTCATTTGAAAAACCACCTATTGAATTTTACACTTTAGCCCGCCTGACGCAAAACCCGTTTTAGCGGTAGTTACTTTTCATGTTCTCTAATTACCTTTTTCAAAACCCTAAAAAAGTCGCTAGGTCTTTTGATATTCAACTCTTCAAATGTCACCAGTTCAGGATAAAAATTCTCTTCTGAAAAGGATTTCTTTATTTTCTTAACAATACTCATAAATGAAGCATCCAAATTCAATTCTGTTTTAAATGTTTTAGAAAACTCCACGAATAATAACGCAGCATAAAACTTATTAAACTGTTCATAATACTTATGAAAATTGGTAGAGGAAAAGATAGTTGGTCCCCATTTGCCCTCTTTGTCTGTGTGGTACCATCCCATTCGCAATAAAATGTTTGGACTAAAATGCACCATTCTTGATGTTGCATGGTAAAAGAAGTCGTAAAGCTGCTTTAATTTTCCGTCAATGGCCATATGTTCTACACTTGGAAAAATTCTCTCTTTGTTTAGCCCATTTTTTTGCATTGTCGCTTTTAATCTATCTTCTAACTCAACAATTTCTTCCCTTATTTTTTCCTTTTTAGGAGAAATCTGGTCTGGAGCGACCTGACCAAAATATGCTGTTTGTACTTCGATTGAGGTCTTAAGCAGATATTGCATATAGACCTGCAATAGCTCATCTTTATCAGATGAAAAGTATTTTCTGAGATACTTGAGAACTATTAAGTCCTCACAAATTCCTCTTAAAAATGGAGTATGAAAAAATGAATTTTCAACAGAATTGTGGCTTTGAATGAAATAATTGTATTCAATACATTTTGCGAAAGCAGCCTTAACAACACATAAAAAAGTTTCACTGAGATTTTCAGTAGGATGAGAGTTGTAATCCTTTAACTTCTCAAACAGTTCCGTAAATTCATCCTTAAAGTTCATGTCTTTTGCAGTCTAGTAATTACCACTAACGGTTTCGGGCTTTGCGTTCGGGCGGGTTTCGGACAAGAAAACTGTCAACCAGCACTGAACTTGAATAGAAGCACAAAGCTCCAAGTTTGCACGTCAGCCCGCCTGATGCAAAACCCGTGTTAGCGGTACTCTTACTGTCCATTCGAGGTCGGTAACCTTGAAGTTTACTAACGTAAATGTGAGTGGATTTTTTCAATGCTGTGCCTCATTAGAATCTTGTTCATACTGTCTATGATTTGGCTTCTGTCTTTGTTTAAGGTTTCGCTTATTTTATTTTGAAAGTCATCAGGAAAGTATAGAAAGTTGTCCCGTTGCTCAATATTTCCTTCGCTCAAATTTTTTGTTGTAAAGTTTCTAATTTTCTGAAGCAACTTTTCAATAGTGGAAACTTCGTCTCGGTCTTCCTGCTTGCTTAGTGATTTTGCTGGGTAAGCTGATGTAAGCAGGTTGCCATCACGGTCGTATAGTCTACCAGTATTAAACGCTCTTTGCGTGTCAGAGATAGCTTTTAGGAAATCACTGCAATTATTCTCCGAGTGAAATGTGGTATTAAATGCAGGTCTGCTCAATGAATTTTTAAGTAAAGCAAGTATGTGAATGTCTTTGTCATACTCCTTAAAATTTTTGAGAATTTCGTCATAGTAGAAATACGCTAACTCGGAGTGTTTGTTAATCTCCTCCTCAAATGCTTCCCAAAACCAAATTTCAATTTTCGCAAGTCCATTCCCTTTTCTGATGTTGTTAAATTCGTTTAGATGTGTTTGTATATCTACATCTCTAAAAGTTGTTGTCGCAATAATGAAGCGGTCAAGTTTTGGCGTAAAACTGTCAGCAAGTAAAACCTCTGCATCAATAGTATTTGTGGTAACTGTAGTGACAATTTTTTTTGTTGTGCTTGGAGTATGCCCCTTGTGCTTACACTGTATGCCCGTATTAAGGTCGTCTTTATCCCAACCGTAAACATCAACACCGTCTTGCGTTTGTCCTTGTCTGCCATAATTTTCAAAATCTCCTGCAAGACGATACTTTGCTACATCTTTAGTCAGTTGCTCAAAGTCTTGCCAATTTCTCGGTGGTGGATATGATAGTATAAGTGTCCCCATTCTTTTGTGAATATATTTTGTCTGTTGTTATTAGCACTAGTGTTTCAAGTCTGCACGCTCGTCAAAAGGTTACCGCTAACGGATAGGGCTTTGCGACGGGCGGGTTTCCAAGCACAAATGCCCAAGTTATTACTAAATCTCATTAGATGCACAAAACCTAAAGGTTGCACGTCACCCCGCCTGACGCAAAACCCGTGTTACCTGCTGGGCTTATTTTAGTTTTATGTCCGTTTGTCATTTAAAACTTAGGAGAATATGTGATAAGTTCTTTCTTAATCAGTGCCGTAAATACTTTGTGGATGAAAACTTTCCAACTCTCTGTAAACTCTTTTATGCTGTCGTGTTTATAGATGTAGACAGGAGTATTTTCCTTGCCTTTTTCTTTGATTAGTCGTTCATTGAAATGAACTGGAATGTCGCCTTGAATTTCCGAATTGAACTCGTAATAAATTCCTAAGTCATTATAATGGGTTATTGTGTCTCTTGGTGCAACGGCTATTTTAATCCAATCAAAATAATTATCGTAAATGAAGTTCATTAATTCGTCCGTGTCCTTATTAGCTGCAACCGTAAACATAAAGCCTTCATACTTGTCTTTGTCTTCCTTGTATCGTCCAAATGTTGTATAAGGAGAAATCCCTTTGAAGTAATATGAAAATAGGATTATAAATCTGTCTAATCCAGCTTTTAATGACATTAACATTGCTTGGATTTCAATTTGATATTTAGTTCGTCTAAGAGTGTTCGAGTCTCTAGGTTCGTCTTCTCTAATTGAATACTTTATGTCATCCCATAAAAAGTCTTTTAAATAATATTCTATGTAGTTATTGTAATGGTGGAATGGTGCAATCAATGAAGGATACATTGTGTTTATGATTGTTATTAAGTCTTCATAAACATTAAGGGCAATTGGAACTGTCACTACTTGACCATCTTTTTCCAACGTGATTTCTTTTTTAGGAAATTTGGCTTGTTCTTCACTTGAAGTCCCCTTTTCGTAAAACTTCATTGAAATTCCCATAAATTCAGAAAGCAACTCATCTAAGTCATATTTTGTTGAGTTTACTTTGTCAGCAAATTGTCTTCTGTTTTTTTCACTTCCTACAATATTTCTAAAAATGTCGTCCATTAGTATTGTTTTTTTAGCCTTGCAAGTAACGGTTTACGTATTGGCGATGGTGGGGCATTTGAAAAACGTCAGCCCAAGATTTGCAAAATGCTCAATAGAATTAAAAATGTTGGATTTACAACTATCAGCCCCACTATTGCCAATACGATGTTGTGTGTAGCCTTTTTTTAGAATTTATACTTGGTTATATCTTTAATGCCTGCTTTTTCCATAGCGTTTCGTCTTGCTCGACAAGCACCACAGCCCCCGCATTGTATTTTGTCACTTACTATACAGCTCCAAGTTTTATGCAATGGTACTCCTAACTCGAAACCGAGTTTTAATACTTCTTCTTTTTCCATTTTGGTAAAGGGTGCAAGTAGTTTTATGTCATTACTTTCAGTTGACATATTTAACGCTTCATTAATTTTATCCAAAAATGGTTGACGATATTCTGGTGATTCTTCTGCGTCTTGATTGTGTAATGCTACGAGCACATAACTACATTTTTTCAGAATAGCGTAACAGCTTGCAATTGACATAAGAATTGCACTTCCAAATTTCATTACGTGTGCTTCGGAATGAATAGTTGGTCTCTCGTGTCCAAGCATACCCACTATTTGTTTCATATCTATAACATCAAGTCCAATTCCATAATGTTTTGCAACAGCTCTGGCAGCAGTTAATTCTGACCTGTCTGTCATAAGTCCAAATTGAAAATTTACTAATGTCGGCTCATAATTTTGTTTTAGAGCCCATCCGATTAATGTCGCAGAGTCTGGTCCACCTGAAACCAATACTATTGCTTTTTGTTTTTGCTTTGTCATTTTGAATTATTTATTAAGTTAAGAAATCAATGTTGTTCATAGTTCTGTGTAAGGTTACACACAACATCTGTATATACGCTATATTTCATAAAGCAGACGGATTGGATGTATATACGCAAGCAATATAAGTGCCAAAAAATACAAATAATTACGAAAAAGTGCAATTAAGCCCCTGTTTATAGGGCTTTTTTGTGGGCCGTTGCCGACTCCTTGCAACCTCTCCCCTAAATATCCTGAAAAAATTTGTATTGTTTGTATTATTTGTATCTAGGAAGCTTTAAAGAGTTGACGGTCAAAAGATTATAATAAATACAAATTTTATATTTTTTGTATTATAAAAATATAAACAATACAAATAGTGTTTTTCGACTTCGTGGGTTTTCGGGGTGGCCTTTCGGCCAATACAAAAAATACAAACAATATTTGGGGTAAATACAAATTTGAAAGGCCATTTTCAGGAAATGACATTGGCGCAATACGCTGATTAACAGTACGTTAATTAGCAATAATAAAAAAATACAAAAAATAACTTTTTTTTCGTGTTTTAGCGGAGGTACACGCGCAAAAACTTGTGAAATCGCGGGAGAAGTTGTAAATTAAGGTATTGAAAAAATGCAAGTGCCTGTCGGTCAACAGGCACTTAAAAGTAGGGTAGTTATCGAAACGTCGAATCGTTCTTCATTAGCGGGTTATTGGGTATTTGAATGCGCGTTCAAATATAACCATTTTTTTAGGATGCCCGAACACGTACACGCCGAACCGTCTGTCACTTATGTATATCAGGATAATGCTCGAAAAGAGCGGTATATTGAAGTACTGGTCCCGCGCCATGTGCGTCAATTTTTGCTGATGGAATATGCCGGCAATGCCGATCATATCAAGGCGAGCCAAAACCAGTTCATCGGGGCGATGGTGGTTTCGGTCTGCGAGAAAATTCCCTATCGGCGGGTCAGGAGCCGTAAGAAATTCAAGGGCTCAAAGGTCAGGATTGTGTTGCCGTATGATGCCGAATATTCGCACGTATCGTTGCAAACCCTCAACGACCTGACGGTGATTCTGGAAAAGTTGTTTTTCGAGAAAATGCGCTCGTTCGTCACGTGTGGGTACTACGTGCATACCTCGGAACGGAACGCCGTTGACCTATTCCTCCAAGTCTACGACATCAACCCCGACGATTGGGATTTGGACGCGGCCTACGCCTGCTGGAAGCGGTACAAGTCGGATGTAGGCTTGGTAGAACGCAAGGAAGCCCCGCCCCGATATATCGACAAAAAGCAAAAATAGTGTGTACGGTTTCGTCCTAGATTGTCGGCGGTTTCGTCCTATTGTTTTGACTGTGTGTTAGTTAGCTTTGTGCCTCTTCATTCCGAACATGCAAAAATTACCACAACTTGACAAACTTAACAACTCCAACGTACAGGGCTTAGATCTTGTACGTTTGATTGACGTACGCGATGTCGCGGGGTTTCTTACACCCGAAAATGTTTGGTCTGGTGCTTACGCTGGGTGCTTGCCAGTTGGCGGGTTGGTCCCCAACGAGGGAGCGGTTTGGATAGAAATGCGTTTTAGGGCGGGGGCATCAAATCATACCGAAACTCGCCTCAAGTCCAACCAGGGCGATAGCTGGCAACAAACGCTGTCGATGCAAATACCGATAGACTCACCCGAACGCGCGAAGCTTGTACGGATGTTGAGCCGGGGGCGTTTCATTGCGATTCGGATGGATGCCAATGAAGTGGTCCGGGTGGTGGGAACGGTGCAACAGCCGCTCAAGCTCGCGGACATGGCCTTTACGACGTCGGGCCTGAATGCTTGGACGTTTTCTTTGCTTTCTACGGGGCCGCGTCAGGCCTATTATATCAATGGTTGGGATGATACCGACCTATACGGCAACCCTGCCGATTTTGCCTTCAATTTTTCACTTGATTTCAACGCCTAATTCTCATGCCAACTTTCGCCACTCTCGAACAGTACGTTACGACCGTAACCAATAAGCTCACTAAGCCCCGGCGCGGCGTGGACGGCTCCGAAGGGGTTTTGGTTTCTGATGTGCTTTCGGCCTTGGTCGATTGCGGCACTTACGTGACGGATGGGCTGAATTCGATTGTTGGAAAAGCTAACCGTAGCGGGGATACGTTTACGGGAGCCGTTACAATTATCGCGAGTACAGCGTCGCTGGTTAACCCTGATGTTGGTCTACTCGTTGGACATACTGGGGGCACAAGCGGCATTCAGATGGATTCGTGGGGCGATTCCACGAAACAAGTCTACCTGAAAAACTGGAACGGAAAGTTTGAACTTGTCGCAAAAAATGGAATTAACCTCCGCACGGATGGGACTTTTGCCGAAGACATCAATTTTCTGACTGGCGCTGACGTTCGATTAAAAATCGCACACAATGGCAATCTCATTGTAGGAGGTTTGGCAGACAATGGCTTAGCCAAGTTTCAAGCTCCTTCGATTTCGCTCGGCTTAAATAATTGGCAGTACTGCTCCGATGGCACTGAACGCCTTTTCTATGGCTCGGCCATTACTTATCACCGTGTGGCCTCTGGCGGGGTAATGATCATGATGTTTGGATCGGGTGAAAACTACAATCTGACGCATAATGTATTTGGATTGAACAATGATTCATATTGTGACATATCTCAATTTGCCCTCACTGGTGCGCCTGCTGCTGGTTCGAGGCAATGGGTACACAGAAAAGAAGCTTCTGGCGTCGATTACCGTTTTTTTGACTGGAATGGCAGTTCGGCGCGGGATTGGTGGAACGTGTACGCATCGACGCAAAAAATGTCGTTAGCCCAAATTATCCATGCAAACTACGGCTCTAACGTAGGCATAGGCACAAGTACGCCCGATGCCTCGGCCATCCTTGACCTGAAATCCAACACCAAAGGGCTTTTGCTGCCTCAATTGACAACAACAGAACGAAACGCCGTTCCTGTTTCGGCCGCTCGAAAAGGGTTGCTAATTATTAACGTGACTACCAATAAGTTAAACTTCTATAATGGCTCCGCTTGGGAAGCTGTAACCTCCGCTTAATTATGGACATCTTCAAGATTCAGCCTTTTCAGGGCAAAGACACATCTGGTGAGTATACGCTTATTGCGCTCTCAATCCGGTATAATGGCTCCGTGACGGTTGAGCCGACGAGTGGCGGTATGTTTCAGGTGGACTACTACACCGACCGCAAGGTGATTCGGGAAGCCAACAGGGACATCATCACCAAGGATACGATTCAGGCCCAATTGGTTAATATGGGCTTTGAGGTAGAGCAGGCTGAGCCGCAGGCCGAGGCCATGATGAAAGCGGCGATTTTGCACCTTGTGGGTGGCACCTCTAAGGAGGAGCGTTATGCTACCTTGAGTGGTATTGTTGGAGGTTTTGGGATGGAGTTGCTGCCGATTGAGCAACAAGATGGGGTGTTGGAGCAAGTTGTTAACAATGCTGCTCCTGCCGTGACACCCATGCAGGAAGTCTAATTACTCATATATTATCATACCATCAATGGAAAAAATAATCATTGCGCATTTCACTGAGCGTGAAATGTCTATCATTCAGTCGAATATCCAAGAATTGAGTCAGACGGGCCGTATGGGCAATGCGGATTCAATTGCGATGCGTTTCGACTCGGCTATTGCCCGCGCCAAAATCGAAACTGCTGAAGTGCTTGCATCGGAGCCTACCCCTCAAGTGGAGGAGAAACCAACTCAAAACGAACAGATTGCGCCGGAAGCATGAGTTACATCACCACTTACCCCAACATCCTGCTGAAAAAGTGCGCGGATGGCAAAGCTGATTGGTGGGAAGTGACCGTTCGGGTCAAGGTACGTTGTGAGTTATCGCCCATGGGTAGGATATTCATACCCGATGGGTTTGTGTCGGATTTTGCGAGCACTCCGCGCGCGTTTTGGTGGCTGGTACCACCGCATGGAAGAACGGCCAACGCCTGCATCGTACACGATTATTTGTACGAAAAAAAGCCGCTGAAAGCCTCCCGAAAAGAGGTGGATTTGTTTTGGAGAGAGCTGCTCAAGCAATGCAATGTGCCTGCTTGGCAGGTTTGGATAATGTATAAGTACGTGCGCCTATTGGGTGGATTTAACTGGAAAAAGTTAAAATAAGTATTTTGATTTTTTGGAAGAATTGAAAAGCCCGCGAACGATGTTTTCTGGCTTTTTGCGTCCTATAACGCTTGGTTAATACCTTCTAAGTTGGCATCGAATTAATCTGACTCATTTCGATGCACTTCCAGAACCTGCTACATCATCATTTTTTTGCGATGGAAAAGGCGGCTTACTACGCCGCTTTGCAAGCGCCCATTCACCTTCACTTAGGAGCAATGGAACTGCCGAAAGTAGAGATGGTAGCGGCCGAAAACTCGTATAGCTCGTGGGAGATGCAGTATTATTTCGGCATCAAAACCGACAAACAAAAGTCGGGATTGGTGGCCATCATTCCCGTTAAGGGCGTCTTAGCTCCAGAATGGAGTTGGGGAGGCACGAATACGGAGTGGTTGAGCCAACAAATCGCCATCGCAATAGGCAATGAAGCTGTATCGGCCATTGTGTTGACTGGCAATTCGGGCGGTGGTGCCGTGACTGGAACGATGGCTTGGGCTAACAGTATAGCGACCGCCAAAAACCAAAAGCCGATTGTGGGCCATGTGCAAGGCATGGTGGCGAGTGCTGCCTATTGGGGCTTTTCGGCCTGTAATGAAATCTTTCTGGAATCGGCCACGACCTCGGCCGTGGGGAGCATTGGCGTGATGAGCGTCTATACCTCCTACGCCAAGCAGCTTGAAAAAGAGGGCATCGACGTGCGCGTACTACGCTCAAAAGGAGCTGAAGACAAAGCCTTATTACATCCTGCCGAAGCCCTCAACGAAGATGCTCTCAAGGAAGAGCAAAAGTTGATTGATGCAATGCGGGTTGAGTTTTTGGGCGCAGTGCAGTCGTTTCGGCCCCAAATCATCAATGACCCCGGCGGAAAACTCTACTACGGCCGCGACGCCATCCGCGCAGGCCTTGCCGACAATGTAGGCACTCGCTCTGATGCCATCAAACGCGCTGATTATCTGGCCCGTAAGGCCATGTCTCTCACCTTATAATTTTTTTCACTTTTTTCTCTCAAACCATGCAATTGAACTGGAAAAACCTCAAAGAGGTGGTTGGCAATCTGGTCACCTCTAACAAGTTGAGTCAGGAGGAGGCCCAACGCCTGCAAAGCGCCGTTGATGTCGATGCGACCGCGACCAACGAGCCTCCCGCTGCAGCTCCCGTAGCCGCCGCTACCATCACGGCCGAAGCTGCTACCAATGCCGGGGCTGCCATTGCGGCCGTTGTTGCTGCTGCCGCCCCTGCTCCCGTAGCGCCTGCCGTGGTGCCTCCCGCTGCACCCGTAGCGGCCGCCCCTGCTCCCGCCGCTCCGACCGCCGCTGAAACAAGCGAGCTGGAAAGACTACGTGCCGAAAATGCCGCCCTCAAGGCCAGCCAAAACCAGACTATCACCGCCGCTGGAGTGCCTGCCGGTGATGTAACGAACGGAAATGCAGCGCCAAAGGGCGAGGAAGTTAACCCGCACTTTGCCGACTTGAAGCGCATCAAGGAGAAGTATGGCAAGTTTGGCTTGACGGCAGAAATCGTTCTCGACTAAGAGAACCAACCCGTGTTTTTTTAGCCCTTGGTGGGGGGTGATTCTTTTTTTTAACTCTTAAATTTCTCACTCAAATGGCAGTAAAAGTAGACGTTAGTGCCTTGGCGGTTGGTCTCCAAGAAAACCGCGAGGACTACGAAAAGATTTTTGCGCAAAAGCTGGTTAACGGCTTTGCGGCAAAAGGCGACATGATTTCGATGCCTGTCGTGCAAAAAATGGCCTTGGTTCGCGAAGAACTCGGCAACATGACCCAACCGGGCCGCACTGGAGCAATCAACAACCCCACCCACACGCTTTTCACGTACAAGGAGCGTATTGCCGAGCTGAAGCCCGCAAAGGTGGACGTGTACTTCGACGAGGTGCAGCTCTATAAATTAGCAATCAGCTTTTTGGCGAAAAAAGGCGCGGCCGATCCTCGCGACATCCACAGCTTTGCAGGCCAACAGTATTTGATGAGCCGTGTTTTGGCGCGTATTGGAAAAGAGGTCAACAACGCGATTATCAAGGGCGTGGCGGGTTTTGGTTACGATGCGGGTGATACCCAAACGGCATTCCAAGGTGGTTTGAACTTGTTTGACGGATTGAACTTCAAATTCTTGGCGGGCTATGCTACGTCGGGACCAGGCTTTGTGGGTGACATCCCTGCGGGCAACAAAGTGACGGGTGCAGCAGCTACTGTAACCGCCGCCAACATTTTGGCCGAGCTGACGAAAATCCAAAACTTAATCTATAACAACCAAGATTTGCGGGTTGCTGAGGATGAAGTTGGTGGAACGTTGTTTGTTGACCCTGCTTTTTTCGGCTTCATTGCCGATGCGTTGGATGCGTTGCCTTACAAGGCTGATTCGGTCGTAACGCCATCTGGTGACGGTTTTACGTTCAAGAAATTGAAGAAAACCAACATCATCAAGCGTGAGTATTGCGCTGGTACCGACAATATGTTTTGGTCGTTGAAGGATAACCTTTTCTATCTGCACCAAGATACCGAAGAGGACATCCCGAAAATCAAGATTCAGGAAAAAGACCGTGGTCTTCAACTGTTGATGGATTGGGAAAACAACGTTGACTACGCTGACGGCCGCTACGTGGTGCTTTACAAGTAGTCGCTTTTTGCTTCTCATTTGGTGAATCCCCTGCCCATGGGGATTCACATTTTAGGTTTCAAACTCAAAATTTTACTTTCATTCCAATGAAAAATTTCATTAAGAACTTTTCGATTCTCGCGTTCGTGTTGCTGGCGATGGCGGCGGGCGTTGAGGCGGCCGGGTCGATTGCCGGCTTTGTGGCGGGGTCGGTGGCCTACGCTGGGTTGCAGTATGCGGGTGTAGTGGAGCTGCCTTTTGGGGCGGCATACGTCAACCTGAAAATCGGAAACGTGAAGCGCCAAAATCGGCAGCTTGACAACCAAGGCGGGTTCACTAAGATGGCTATCATCCTGCCTGAATCGTTTGCTACGCATTGGCCGCTTTCGTCGCATTTGGGAGCGAGTGGCGTGGAAGTCACTACGCCTCCTACAATCACGGTGGGTGAGAAATTTGGTAACGTCGTTTTCGACTTAGATGCGGGAATGTTGAAGTCAAGCCGAAAGGGCGATATCGACAGCTCTAACCACTCGCACGAGGGTAGTTTTTCGGTGTCGGGTGTAACGGTTGAACAGTTGACCGAACTCGAAAAAACGAAGGGTGGTTGCCTTTTGGTGGGTTGGGACTCTGACGGCCGTAGATGGTTAGCGGGTAGTACCAAGCGTCCGTTGAGCCTCGAATACGATGTCGATTTTGGGGATAAGCCCGACTCGAAGCGTAAAATCACGGCTAAGTTTAAGCGCGATGGCTTCAAGTTTCCGTTGCTGTCTTTGGGCGAAGCCGTAACGCTGACGCTCGAAACGTTGACTGAATTAGATTAACGATAACGGCCCTCTCCTGGACACGGGATTGGGCTGTTGTTTCACCCCTAAAACTGTTATAGCAATGTATAAAGTTAACCCCGAACATGCGGGCAAAGTTGAGTTCGATTTCGGAAGCGATGTCGGCACTCGCAAACTTACCCAAGGGTTGCCTCAGGAGCTTTTGAAACGCGTACATGAATTGCCGGGTGGCAGTTATTACGTGACATACGAGCCTCCAAAAAAAAACGAAGTTCAACCCTAAAAAAATAATAGCTCAAAATGGCTACTCAAGCTGATGTAAAAAAGGCAAAAACGCTCGTAGAAAACGCGCAAAAGGCCTGCGAGAAGGTTTTGGGGGCGATGATTGCCCTCACGTTTATGCCCATTGTGGCGGCTCTTTCGCAAATGGAAGAGCGCGTGAATGCCGAAAAACCTTATGAGGGATTGACGCACGAAGAGGCGGCCGCCCTGAAAGAAAAGCAAAACAACGAGGCGGTTTTGTTGGCGGTTGAGGCCGCAAACACGCAACTCGCCGAAATAATGGAAGCTCGGAAGCCTAAGCCCAAAAAGGTAGAAACCGAAGAGCCGGCAGAATCTGATGAAGATACTGGAACAGGCGAGGATGACCCGGACCGCCTGCCCTAGCAACCTAAAAAATCCCCGCCCCGAAAGGAAGCGGGGATTTTTCGTTTATCTTTGCACCGCGCATCTATTAAAAATTCAACATGCCCCGGAAGAACTTTCCGGTTGGCAATGGGTTGCAAGTACCCAAATCGGCCTGTTGAAGGTAGATGCGCAGTGACCAATCGGATTTATGCTCCCTCCTCCGCCGTCATTCGCAAGCCTCGGCGAACACCTCCGAGACCACCACTACGAGCCGCTCACGCTCGCCAAAGCTCTCCATTCTTACCTACAATTGCCTGAAAATCGGGACGCACTGACTCAGGATGAGTTGGACGAAATGCACCAACGGTTTCAGTACCGCGAGGTCATCAAAGATTTTATCCTAGTGTTGATGCCGTTTTTTGAGATTCCCGAAGATTGGGAAGAGTAAGTGCGTTCTATCCCATCCGCAGCGCCTGTCATAGATTTGGGCCATGACTACACAAGCAGCTATCCAACAACAGGAGGCATCGGTTAAGATGCTCGAAATAATGGTGAAAATAGGCCGCGCCAAGGCCTCCGAATTGGCGCTGGCAAAGGCCGTTTTGGGTGAACTTTTTAACCCGCCAACAGCTCCCGAACCCATTGTTGAAATCGTGCCTGGTAATTACACTCAACCGCCGATGCAATTGACTCGCAACGAGCCGATTGACATGGGCATGATTGAGAGTGTTTTTAGGAAAAAGGGTGAATTGATGACCGAAATCAAACGCCTGACTGCCGAGCAAAACGAACTCTCCAACCGCCTCCACGAAATTGATACCGATCAGGATTGCCCAGGCATTACACGGCAGATAGTGAGCCTACGCAAAACCATCGAAGAGCTTTGGAGTGATTACCGTTTCATTGAGCGAAACGGGGTATTGCCTGAGAAAAAAGTTGAAACCGTAGCCGAGCCTGTTGACCCACTGCGCGAGCTGAAGCTTTTGCAGATAGGCCACGATTTGAAGCGCCTGCGGGATATTAGGTTGAAGCTCGAAAAGAAGCTCGAAAAACCTCACCTCCACACCAAAAAACCTGAATTGAAAGTGCCTGAATGGCAAACGTCCCTGATTAAGGTACAGGAAGAAATATCAGATTTGGAGCTGCAAAAAGACGCGTTTTAATCCCAACACGAAACCTACTAATTTAAAACAAAATAGTAGATTTTTAATCCCAATTACATACATGGAAAAATTGAAGTGGAACACCGTACAGATGCGGTGGATTGACATGGTGCCGTATGCGCACAATGCCCGAAAAATGTCGGCCAAGCAGGGAAAGAACCTGAATGAGTCATTGGATGAATTTGATGTGGTGGACATCCCGGTAGTGGATATCGACAATATCATCATCGGTGGCCACCAGCGCCAACGGACGATGCTCTCGGCGGGCCGTGGCGAGGAGCTGACCGACGTACGGATGCCGAATCGGAAGTTGACGGAAAAGGAGTTTAAGAAATTGAACTTCATGCTCAATGCCGTGAAGGGGGATTTTGTGGATGATATATTGCGTGAGCACTTCACGGATATTGTCGATTTTGAGGACTTCGGTATACAACTGGAGGCGTTGGCCGAGCTGCACACACCCGAAGCCGCGACGGAAGCGCCGGAGTTTCCGATTGTGCCGAAAATGAGTGAGAAGTACAGCTCTTTTGTGATTATCTGCAGGAATGAAATTGACGCCAACTTTATCGCCGAAAAATTGGGCATGGAGCGCGGCAAATGCTACAAAAGCGAGAACGTTGGAATTATGCACGTGGTGGAAGCTGAAAAGATAACAGGGCTATGGAAGTAAAGATTGTGATACCGTCGCATAAGCGATTTGACCGCGTATTGACCACCTCGGCCGTGGACAATGCGATACTTTGCGTGGCCGAAAGTCAGAAGACTCTTTACCAAAAGTGCAACAAAGGCATTGAGGTAGTAACGCATCCTGACAGCGTGATTGGATTGGCTCGGAAGCGGGACTGGATTATTAAGCACTTCCGAAACGTATTTATGTTGGATGATGATATTAACTGCCTCAAGCGCGTGTATACGGGCAAAGGCGAGACAATCCAGATGGATGCGAATGAAGCCTATAATATCATACAAATGACCGCCAATGCCGCCAAAGATGCCAGTGCCTATTTGTTTGGTTTCAGCACATCACCTGCCCCGGTGAGCTTTTCGAGTTGGAACCCGATAGCCCTCACTGGCTACGTGACGGGTTGCGCCCATGGGGTATTGGAAGGCTCGAAGCTCTGGTATAATCCCGACATCATTTGCAACGAGGACTATTGGATTAGTTTGTTGAACGCCTATTATCACCGCATGATTTGGAAGGATACACGGTTTTATTTTGCTCAAAAAGAAACGTTTGTCAATCGTGGTGGGTTGGCAGAATTTCGTAATTTAGATGCCGAAGAAAAGGACTTTCACCTACTCAGGAAAGTGTTTGGCGATGTGGTGGAGCTTCGGAAGAACAAAACAAATACCAAGCATCCTTTTCAGAAATCGATCAAACTGCCGTTTTAATATTTTTTCTATATTTGTTGAGTGTTAAAGGCGCTTCCTCATTCCATCTATACGAACAGAGCGGGCTAAAAGATGAGTGGATTATCGGTCGGGTACAATAAGGATAACCGACCAAATTTGTTTGAAATGCCGATTTTGAACATCTAAGATTGTAGCCTTATCCATCAAAAGCCCAAATTTAGGCAGCCCCTGAACGATGTGTTCAGGGGCTTTTTTGTGCCAAAAAAAACCTAAAAAAACCTCAAAAATAACACGGAAAACGCTTTTTTAATCCGTTCTGTCGGGAGATATTTATATGTAATAAGAAGGAAATCAAACAGTTACATATTTTAATTATCTAAGCAAAATGCAAAATCAAACTATCCCCGCAAAACGCAATTTAGACCGCTACATCGCCGCTACTGGCAAAACCGAAGCCGACTACCAAGCATGGGCAAGCGAAGTTGGCCGCAAAATGCACATCAACAATCTGGACAAACTGATTTGTGCAAAATTCAACCTCTATTCGGCCAATCACCTCTCCAACATTTTGACAGAATTGCCGCTTGGCATCGACGAAAAAGATGTTGAGGCCTACATTCTCGAAAACAGCGTGAATCCATTGGAGCTGGCCACACTTTGGAAAGAAGCCACCAACGAAGTGCAATCGTGGGTGTGCAAAGAAAGCACGATTGCTAATAGCCTTACATTCTTCCCGAAAAGTGATTTTGAACAATTTGGTGATAGAAACCACCTCGTAGATGTAAGCCGCAGATGGTTCAAAGCGGATGGCCTTAACCTTGATACTCAGGCACAAGAAATGAGCGAAAATAGTGGTTTTGAAATCACGGTTCAGGACCTGATTGAGTACGTGATGAAGTACCGCCCAGGAACGTACAAAAACCCCGCACAAGTGAAAGTGAAGCTGATTGAAGAACGCTTCAAGGCCGCTACGACATTCGGCATTAAGGACTACTACGTTAATCACCTGATTAAGTTGTGCCGATTTGAAGAGCAACCTACTGAAGAAGTACCGTTTTAACCTCAACCTCACCCCCTTCTAACCAAAATTTTACTGAAATGCCAAAATCGACGGATGTACCCTCGTGTTTGAGGGATTTTAATGCGGTATTTGAAAAGCTATCTTACCGCCACGGCTGGGGGGATGTGTACGTAGATTTCATAGATTATTCAGTTGCCTGTTTTCTGAATACGGGCGATGTGAAGGTATCTGATTATCTGAAAAAGAAGTACGGAAAGGACTACGAGTATTTTAAACAGCTATTTGCAGAATGGATTAAGGCCCAACATAAACAGCTCAATCAAGGCAAGCAATGGTACGATACATTGGGGATTTTCTACGAAGTGATTGCCTCATCGTCAAAAGCGAGTCATTTGGGGCAGTTCTTCACACCGCCCGATGTGGTGGATATGCTGACAATGATTACGTCTGGCAAGGCAAAAGAAGGCGGTCGGCAGCGCATCGCTGACCCTTGCTCGGGCAGTGGTCGGATGTTGGTTTCGTTTCATGCGCACTTTCCGGGCAACTACTGCTTTGCGGCCGACGTGGACAATATCTGTACCAAAATGACGGCCCTCAATATGATGCTCCACGGCTGCGAAGGTCAGGCCGTTTGTATGAACTCGCTCGACCCAGACGATTGGCGGTTTGGCTACGCTGTCAACCCTTGGATTAGGGAGTTTGGCGGATTGCCTCACTTGGCCCGGATTGAGAAGGAACAATGCTTCCAGTGGCAGGGATTTCAAGCAGACAAGGCCAATTTTGAAAAGAAAACGGCCGAGGCCAAAATAAAAGCTGCAGTGGAAAAAGTGACGGTCAAGGCCGAGCCAATGGTTGGCAAATTTGGGCAACTTTCGTTCTTGTAACTACCTGAAAATAAGGCGTTTTTCGGAAAAATATTTTCGGAAAAACGCTTTTTTAATCCGTTCTGTCGGGAGATATTTATATGTAATAAGAAGAAAATCAAAGAGTTAACCAATTATCTAAGCAAAAATGAAATACGAAAAACAACTGCAGAAACTCGATGCGAAGATTTGCAAAGCCATCAACAACGACCAGAAGAAAAACGGTGGGGCCAACGTAGGAGCGCTTAACTCTCAACGCGAAATAGTTGAATGGGCATTTGGGTCGCGGTCGATTGATTTTGCCATCAATGCATGTAAGCAGGACATTGAGCGCACATTTCGCTACACGACTGAGGCTGAAAAAAAGATTGAAGCCCTCGAAGCCATCCAAAAAGAATTGTTGAAAATCAAAAGCTCTGCACAATGAAAAACTTCGCGATTATCTACGGAATTGGGGACATAGTTGCAACCTATTATGTGAGGGCGATGAACCGGGGTGTGGCTCGGGCAAAGCTCAAGGCTGAACATCCGACGTCAAGGGTGTTGACAATTCGGGAGAACCTGACAGAAGAAAAAAAGGCACTCAAGGAGGCCGCTGCACAAGGCGTGGTGGCGGTAGGCGTGCAGAAAAGTTTGAATTTAGGCTTCTCAGATTTGCCGCTTTTTTCGGAAGACAATCAACTCAAGCTGTTTTAAATGAAGAAAGCCCGCTGGTGGGCGGGCTTTCCGATAATCAAAGTTTAACCTCTAATTATCTAAGCGTTACAAAGATGACAAGAATCCTGAAAGTAAGCAAATCGGCCCGCATAAATGTGAGGCGAAAAGTGAAGTGGGTGCCTGAATTACGGCTCTCTGGTAAGTGGCTGGCCTTGGCGGGAATTGAGCCGGGCGATGTAGTGGAAATAACAGTTTTGAACGGTCAAATCATCATCAACAATGGGTAAGTACGAAATAACGACAAAGAAGGGTTACGATTTTTTTGAATGCAGTTCGGCCCTCCAAAAGTGCATCAGGCGCGGGTTGGAAGATGAGGCGTTGTATTGGGCGGTGGAGCTGTACGATAGTGGTTTTAGTGAGTACATTTGGAAGCGGTTGCGAATCATGAGCAGTGAAGATGTTGGCTTGGCTCAACCTAACATATCATCCGAGATTTGGGCGTTGTACTGCATGTTTAAGGAGCAATCGAAGAAAAAGGAAGACACCAACGAGCCGCAACGATTGTTTTTGACACACGCGGTGTTTTTACTCTGCCGGTCGAAGAAATCACGGCTCATTGATTGGGCATTGCTGTTTGCTTGGCTCACGCATCCGTTCAAGAAATTGCCAGTACCCGATTTTGCATTCGACAAACACAATGACCGCGGTCGACGTGCCGGTCGAGGTTGGTCGCACTTTTTTACGGAAGGCACTTTGCTTGCCAATCGTGCTGAGGTAGAAAGAGAAGAGGAGTTTAGAGAAGCCGCCAAAAAGGCCATCAGTGACCCGGGCGGCACGAGTCTGTTTTAGAGTCCTATAACGATTGACGGGTCTAGCGCAAATTGCGTTAGACCTTTTTTTGTGTGCAAAATGCTGGCAATCGTAGACGAAAAACAAGCCCATAAGCTTGACATTTACTTAGAACATTTGAACCCCAATATCAGGCGGCCATTGCCCAAAAAGCAAGCGGATACGCTAGATAAGTATTGGAAAATCTTCGGTTGGCGGTGTAAGCTGTTTTCGCCTGAGGCAACGCGTAAGTTGATAATGCAGGAATGGAGCTGCTCCTATTCCTGGGCGTGCGAAATGTACGGCGACATGGAGTACATTTTCGGAAAAACGGAAGAGATTAACAAAAACGTGCATCGTCGGATTCTGCTTGAGCATTACTACACCGCTCTCACGATGGCGGTGCAGGGCAAGAACTCCGACCCGCTCAAGGCCGCGCAGGTGATTTGTAATATCTCGGACAAAATAGCCCAACTCCTGGGCATTGGTGAGGAAAGCCAACAAATCCCTCCAGAGCTGCTTATGCCGAAACGGCAGGTGACCTATTTTGTGGGTACGATGAACGTGCAGATGAATACGCCTCATGAGCCGACCGCCATTCCACTTCCACCCAACGACGAAGAGATATGAGCGCAACCAACATTCTGAACGTAAGGGTGAATGCGAAACAGCTTACATTTTTGCAGGCTGTTTCGACCAATCAGGCCGATTTCATCCAACCCGACCCCAAAAATCCGACCTATGGGCAAGCCTATCAGGACGGGCTACGTGCCTGTTTTCAAGGCGCGCGGGGGAGTGGAAAAACCAACGTATTGCTTCGATTGTTGGCCGAATCATCGTTTGAATTGCCGGGTGCTTTGGCAGGTTTGGCGGGAAAGACATTTAAGCAGGTGCAGGATATTGTACTCTCTCAAGCCAAAACGGTTTGGGAGGAATACGGGTTGATTGAGTTCAACACGAAGTACAAGGATTTTGGGCATTATGTGGTGAACTGTCGGCCGCCGGCTCATTGGCCCAAACCGCACAACTCGCCCAAGGCCTTCGAGAATACGATCACGTTTTGCAACGGCTATACCATCATTATGATTTCGGCCGATAGGCCCGAAACCCAACGCGGGTTGAATTTGGATCAACTCTTCATCGACGAATCGGCCACGATTAGCAGAGAATTTATGAAGGTGATACGCCCGACGGTTCGAGCCAACAAATTCAAATATAGCGACCCCCGACCCGAACGAAACGGCACCTATAACCACCCATTGCATTGGTTGGTGTGCGATTTTACGTCGGCGCCTTGGCTCCCTGAAGGAAAGTGGATTTATCAGACACGTGATAAGGCGAGGGAAAACCCGAATCGTTTTTTTTGGATTGAGTCAACGGCCTATGATAACCTTGAGTTTTTGCCGGGTAACTTCATTGAATCACAGCGCGAAGATTTAACACCTAGTCAATTCGACGTTGAGATATTGAACATCCCGTATAATAAGATTGAAGGCGGTTTTTATAGCGCGTTTTCTGCATCGACGCACAGCTACGACAAAACGTATCGCTATGTATGGAATGCGACGACTGGCAAGTCGGACGAAATAAGGCTGGATTATGACCCCGAACGAGCACTGGAAATAAGCTTCGATTTCAACAGTAAGTTTACGAGCATGGTTGTGGCTCAAGATTTCGGGGATGAATTCAGGTTTATTGACTGCTTCTATGTGAAGTCCTCGACCACTACCCTCATAGATAGCCTAATGGGTATGTTTCATGGTAAGTATGGTAAGCATAAGAAAAAGAAGGTCACACTATACGGGGATGCCTCAGGGAAAGTAGTACCTCCAGATAAGACTAAGTCCATATACCAGCAGATACGTGAGACCTTCACAGGGTGGAGCTATACAGAGAAAGTACGTGGCTATAACGTTAAGTATAAGTTTAGATACAAGGTTATCAACACACTCCTATTAGAGCAGAAGCCTGAGCTTCCTCGCATCCGCATGTCTCAAGACAACTGCAAACCTCTCATCATCAGCATCGAATCAGCACCGATTGACTCGAAGTATGAGAAGGACAAGACATCGGAACGAAGAAAGAATTTTCCTCAAGAGTTCGCAACTCACTTGAGCGACGCTTTCGATTATCTGCTTTATGAAAAATTCTCAAAAAAAGTTCTGGTTTCATCACGACGCACCACCGGTATCATCGCCCATTAATACCCAAAAAAGGCGTGGCACATATCCCCCTGTCGGCACTGGCGGTCGCCAACAGGGTTAAGGGCGGGCCTATCCTTAGCATACGGGCGGAATATTTCGGGGTGCTTTTTGGGGTAAGCCGTTGATTGAAAGGTTCTTAGATAATTTCCAGAGCGGAATGAGTTGATTTTAGGGCGGTTTTGGGGTTGCGTCCTACGCTGTAAGCTCGGTTTGCCTCAATTTAGCAGAAAAAATATGGCAGAATTTCAAATTACAATCTCTGAAGTATTGCGAAAAATCCGAAACGGCGGGGAAAAACACAGCTTCTCCCTCACTTATCGGAAAGAAGGCGGTAAGGCAGGAGAAAAAGAAAATGTCCGTAATCGGGTGGCAGTGTTTGAGTCGGATGTTCGCGAAAAACGCGACCTCGCAAGCATCACACACGAAACGCAGGAAGCGGGAAAACTGCACCTCGTAGACGAATACGGCCAAAAGTTTGACCTTTTCATTTGCCTGCTTACATCATACAACGGAAAGTTAATCGACCATTCAAAATGACGAAACGTCTCGGAAGAATTGCAACGAGTTCACAGAAAGCAGCCATCGAACTGCCGAACATGGACCAAAAATACGACGATAACGTCGGCCGGGGTAGCTCGGTACGCGTTACTGTCAAAGGGCAAGAAATTGACATTTACCCTTGGGGTTCAAATAACCGACTGCCCGACGAAATGATTGCCCTTCTTCGCTCCAATGGCGACGTCGGAAACCTCATCGACGCGCGGTTAGACTTCCTTTTTGGGGCGGGTACTGGTCTTTTTCGTCGCATAAACGACAAAGGCGATGTCGTATTCGAGCCGTTTTTCAACCAATCGGCCGCCCAATACATCGCCGACCAAGAACTCACCGAGTATGTCGATGGGGCCGCTACGCACCTGATTGAATGCTCAAGCGCGTTCGTCAACGTATCGAAGGCGAAGAAGTACACGAAGCTGACCGCCCTCGACCCGCTCACCGTCCGTTGCCAACGCCTCAAGGCTGGACAATTCCGAAAGGAACAGTTCGCAATCAGCTCGTCATGGGGACAGTCAGGCCAAAAACGTGCAGCTCTCGCGCCTGCTTATCAGTATGGTTCCGAGTCAAACCCATCTGAATCCATCACCCAATTGATGCGCGTTCAAACTGGCCAATACTACTACGGATATTCCCGGTGGTGGAGTTCGGCCGAGTGGATTAAACTCGCCAACCGCATCCCCAAATTTCACAATTCGGCCCTTGACACCGAGTATAATGTTGCCCATATCTGCCGAATCGCCGACCAGTATTTCGATACTATGTTTGCCATCGAAGGCATCGAAGATGACAAAGAAAAAGCCGCCTATCGTGATAAGTTTTACACCATGATGGATGAAATCGTTTTCAACAAAGAAGGCGCTCGACGCATCATCTACGACGAATGCCCCGTTGGCGAAGATGGCAAAATGCACGGCTGGATTGAGTTGATTCCTGTCAAGCGCAGCATTACCGGTACCGAGTATACCGAGCTATACCGCTCGGCCGTTCTGGCCTTCGCCAATGCCTCGGGAATCCTTGCGCAGCTCACGGGTATCAATGACGGCAAAGTAATGGGTGGCAGCGGTTCAGAGCTTCGCGTAACGGCTGAATATCAGCAGTTCTATCGCACACCGCGCGAACGGGAATTGATACTCAAGCCCCTGAACAATATCATCATCCCTGAAATGAGAAAGTTGTTCAACCTGCCTGCCGACGTTGTTTTTGGCTTCAACAATATCCTGCTTGAGTCGCTGAACAAATCCAAATCAGGCAGTTCCGAAGTCGGTACCGGCGGTCAGAACGCCACCAAGCAAACGCAAAAATCAACCCAACAATAGGCATGAAACTGATAACCACCACCGAGCAACTTCGGTCTTTTCTCGGAGCCGCTTACTCGGCCAGTGACGACATCAACCGCATCATGCCGTATTTGGATTTGGCTGAGGATAATGTCATTGCCAAGGCCCTCGGCCCCGAGCTGTTGACCTACCTCAAAGACACCGTCGCGCCCAACGAATCAGCCGCCAACGAACACTACAAATACTTGCTTGGTCTCATTCGTCGGGCGCAGGCTTTCTATGGCTACGCGGCCTATCTTCCTTATGCGACTGGCAATGATGGCAACAACGGTTTGCAGGAAACCAAGACCGAAAAAACCCAGCCAGTCCGTCAGGCCATGTTGGAAAAACGCATTGCCGCCACCGCCGAAAATGCCGCTACCTCCTTAGAATCAGCCCTGTATTTACTTTTCACGAAGGCCGAAAATTACCCGACTTTTGCCACTTCGGCCACCTATCTGGCCGCTTGTGAATTGTTCATCCGAAATGCCACCGAACTCAAAAAGGCCTGCCCTTACACACGCGGTTATTATCGGTTATACCTCTCCATGCGCGAATACATGGAAGAGCGTCAGCGCAAATCCATCGTTCCCGCCCTCGGTGCCGACTATTGCGAACAGCTACTCGAAGCCCAGAAAAACGATGACCTAACCGAAGCCGAAACCCGCCTCATGCCCTACATTCAACGGGCGCTTGGCTACGCGGCCTATGAGGATTCAATGATGTTTCTCAACGTCGTGCAGCTCCCGTCGGGAGGGCTTCGCGTCTTGAGTGAGTTCGATGGTATCAACAATCAACGGGCGCTGTCCGACCAAGACAAACTTTTCTGCGAGTACAAACGTACCGTTGGCCTCGAAGCCGAAGCCAACCTCAAGGAGCTAAAACGCTACTTGGATGCCCACGCCGACGAGCTGCCCGATTACATCCCCACCCCTGTCGAAAATCGCGGCCAAACGTGGCCTGTTGATAATACCAAATACAAAACCATAATCCGTTTGAGATAATGAAAAATGACAGAATTCCCATTGGTCGAGCGCCTTTTACCGTCAACAAAACCGAAACCCCCACCATGAGCGACGAACTCACCCCCGAACAACTCATTGCCCAAGCCAATGAAATGGTCCGCAAAGCGCAGGAAATGGGCGCCCAAGCCGAAAAAGCCAAGGTCGAAAAACTGGAAAAAGACCGCGCTTGGGACATGGAGACCATCACCATGCTTCGCAAGGAAATCAAGAAGATGGAGTTTGTCGAAAAAGGCACAACCGATCCCGAAAAACGCGCCGAGCTTTTTACCAAAATTGAAAAGTATCGAAGCGACATTTCTGATTTGGAGGAAAAATATGGGCTAAATATCCCCGCCCCACCTTTGGAAGTCGCCACCCCTGTCGAGTATACGCCCAGCTCCACGGCCATTTTGGTTACCACCCTCAAGATTGCGGCCCTGTTGCTTTTCTGTTGGGGAATTGTCCTCTATTCTGGCGATTGGATTGTTGCCAAATACCCCAATGCCGCCATCTACAACGAAGTGAGTTTCCAGAAAGTCATGTTCGGGTTTTCGGTGTTCATCGGTGGCTTTGTGAGTGTCATCATCGCGCTCAACGTTTTCTTTCCGGGCTTCGGAAAGTATTTCAACCCGTTCAATCATTCAGGATTAGATTTTCTCGAAGACTTCCAAACCCTCACCCCATGGCAACGAAACGCTATTTCATTGGGCTTATTCTTTTGCTTACTTTTTGCCTTCGTCCTGATTGCCGGGGGCAAGTTGGATTAACGCCCAACGATTCCCTCCGTGAGGTGATTTACAAAATCGCGTTGGCCGAAGTCGGCCTACGCGAACCCCACGGCCGCAACGACCATCCGCGGATTCTTGACTATCATCGGTCGGTCAGCTCCTACCTCGCCAAGCTCAAGCCGATACCGCCCTACTGCGCGTCATTCGTGTACTATTGCTACAGCAAGGCAGGGCTAAAACCCACGGCCATTTCGGCCCCTGCCCGCGCCCGCGATTGGTTCAAGGTAGACAGTCGAATCGTCCTTACCCAACAGACCTTGCGCGGCAATCGTCGCATGGTCAAAATGCCCAAACGGGGCGATGTAGTCGGGTATATTTTCAGCGGTGGCAACATTTCACACATCGAAATCCTCGACAAAATAGACATCGAAGAGGGCTATATCTACGCCATCGGTGCCAACACGTCGGGTTCAAACGCCTACAATACCGTCAACCGCGAAGGCGATGGCGTCTATTATGTACGTCGCCGTATCAAAATGTTCTACCGAATCGCCAACATCGTCGGGAAATGAAGCGGCCGATTATTTCACCTCTGACTTTTACTGCGGTTGCCTTAGTTGGTATGGTTGCAGGATGTCTTTTTGTGTTGGTTTTTCGCTACCTAAAACCCAAAAAACCGCCGACCCCCACGCCCATCGTCGAGGTGTCGGTCGTAGTTCCACCCAAAAAACCCGATTTCGTCGCCTCTGATTCACTCATTGCCCTGCGAATTAAGCACCTCAAAACGCCCAAAAAAGCAGAGAAGTTCTATCAGAATTACGAACAGGAATTACGGGCGTTGATTCGCCACAACGAAGAAAAAATAATTGCACCCCTACGGCTGCAGTTGCAAAAACAAAAGAGCTTTCACCTCAAAAACTCAGTACAATGATTGACCAAAACAAACTCTCGGCCGTTGATCGCGTTGCCGCTCCCACCCCCAAATTCTTCGCCATCATCCGCAACATCGGCATCGTGTTGGCGGCCGTCAGCGGTGCCGTAATCGCCATGCAGCAGCAAGGAATCGAATTACCCGAAATCGTCGCACTCTTGGCCGACAAATCCGCTTGGATTGCGGGTCTCATTGCCGCGCTTGTGTCCCAATTTACCGTCGATTTCAAGAAACTGTCAGGCGAAAACATCATCGCCTCGGTCGGCAACGTCGTAAAAAAAAAGGCCTGATAGCCTCCCTTACCTCCAATCGCTGGCCCTACGTATTCGCGGCATTTTTCGTGATTATCGGGCTGGCGATTTGGCAACAATACCGCCAAAAAAACAACACTGCAGTAGAAAAACAAACTGCCAAAACACATGCCGAAACTGTACAAAAATTGGAGAAAAAACGTCAAATCAACCGCGCTGACGTGGACAATATCCCTGTTGATTCTCTTGCTGTTGAGCTTGAACGCGCATACTCAAAACCTAACTCCTATGAGGCACATCACGATAAGTGAAATCGTGGCCCGCAATGCCCTCAAGTACAAAATAGACGCCGAAAGTTTCTACATGCAGAGCATCCACAAAGACACCATCATTGCCGCCCAACGTAGCGAGATTGTGAAGCTCAAGCGCAAAATGTTCTGGAAATCGGTCGAGTCCTGGGCATGGCGTGGCGGTGCCGTTTTTGTCATTATTCGTTTTTCAAAATGCAACTGAAATGTTCAAAAAAATAGTCTTCTGGATATTGGTCGGCATCGTGGCCATCGGCTCGCTCATGCTTGGCATTCTTGCCTTTTTCGCCTTTGGCATGGTAGATGGAATCATTAACGCCATGAACCGATGCTTGAAATAACCCTCGGCCGCCGCCGCCTCCAAGCCCCCGAAAATTGGGAGGAATGTTCGCCCGAACAGGTCAAAACATTCCTGCTCATCCACCGGGCCCCTATCGAAGAACGTTCCCGCGCTTTTTGGGAAAAACTCGTACAAACGTGGCTGGGCCTCAACGATAAGCAGTGGAAAAAACTGGTCTTGAGTTTTCAGCAATGGCTAACCTTCAAGGAAATGCTCACGTGGGTTTTTGAAGATGAACTCAAAGGTCAACCCTTCGATTATTTCGACTTTGAAGGCGTTCGCTACCTGTTGCCAGAAGATGAATTCGCCAACACTTCCGCGCTTGAGGTCGCGGTCGGCAACATGCTTTTCACCGAGTTTGCCCACCCCACCGAACCCGACTTGTCGGCACTGGACCTGCTCGTTGCTACCTTTTGCCGCCCCCAACGCGACGATTTGTACACGTTTTTCCAGTCGGCCGACTGGAATGGCGACAACCGCGAGCCCTACAATCAGGCCCGCGCCAACGAACGCGCCAAAACCTTCGCCGCCCTCGACATCGGAATCAAGGTATCATTCCTGACTTATTTCGAAAAAATGAACCGCGCTTTTTTGGATGAATTCTCGGAATTGTTCGGAAAATCAGAGTCAGAACCCCGTTATCAAGACGGTATGGGCTGGATGATGATGCTCAAAAACACCGCCAAACAGGGTATTTTTGGCAATTTTGAACAAACGTGCAATCAACCTGCCCGCACCGTTTGGGCGTTTATGCTCGACGATGTTCTCGACCAAAAGGCCATCGAAGCCGAGCGCGAAAAGCAGGAATAAGAGTCAAACCGCTAACCACCTCCCCCAACCATGCAAGTTAAAATTGACGACCTTATTGGCCTCGAAGCCTATGTTTCCATCTTGGGCGTTCGTATACCCGAAATCACCGACTATTGCTACCTTGGCGAGGGCGAAGAATTCAACGATGCCATTCAGTCTTATTTCAACAATAAGTACAAACCCGGCATCACGTTATTCCTCGGCATTTTCGACTCAGCCGACCGCGACAATGCCGCCAATCATTCCATAGCTCCCGTCATTTGTCAGATTTGCGTACTCACCAAGGCCGACCCAAAGAAAGAAAAAGCCACGCTCATCGCCCGAAACGACACGTGGAAAGCAGCTCTCAAGGTTATCGGTACTATGGATAGGGACATGGAGGAAACCAACCGCGCCAACCTCAAAAACCGCCTACGCATCGAAACCGACGCCAAACGCCTCATTCCACTCGAAAAAGAAGCCAACGTTGATGCTTGGGGATGGGGTTTCGAGGTCACTTTCAATATTCCTGTCAATTCACTCAAATACTAATTTTCCAGAAACTAACCCAATTTATCAATTACTTATTATCTGGTTTGGGAGGATTAGTATGTTCTGTCATAACAATATTTGATTCTCCGTCTTTGGTAGTTGAAGTGACTTTTTTTTGAGTCCCAAAATAAAAACCTACTACAACTAAAGCTAAATCTTTTAATGAACCTGCATTAGAAACCCCAGCTAACGCACCAATTGTAAACGCAGATATTATAAGTATGGCTATCAAACTTTGAACATTCCATTCAAGTTTAAAATTAGGAGATGTGAATGAAATACCCAATTTTCTGAGAATCCATTCAAGAATTAATAGGATAATAATTAATTGTAAAAATGGCCTAAGAAATATAAAGACTTCTATGCTTAAACTTTTTATATCCTCACTTAAAGTATTAAAAATTGTGCTATATTCACTTTGGGCATTGAGCTTAAAAAAAACACCTACTCCTTCGAATATGACGAATAGGAATAGTAGCACCCAAAAGATACCTTTGGAGTATCCAAAAATTTCTCTTAGCGGATTTGTTGGTTCTGTTGCCATAGTCGGTTTAGGATATATTTTTTATATTTTAAAATACAATTTAAAGTTAAAAAAATGAAGCTGAAATAACTTAAAGACTAAGCTAAATATATTCGAATAGTTATTGAGTGGTTATTCTCCTTCGTCCTATTCCACATTTCCGAGATAATCCATTTTGCATCAAAAAAACTGCATAATGGATTATCTTGCTTCATTCCGAACCTTGCCGCTCCGATTGGCAGGAAATCAACTCATTGTCAACGTCGAAGCGCCCGAAGAGATTGAGAATCGGGCCGAGCTATTGTATCGCCTCGATATTCACAAACCCAAGGCTTTTCGGTCGGGTATCTACGAGCTGTACCAATCCCTTCGCGGCCGCGAATTGCCCCCGATTGTCGATGGCGAAAACATCTACCTCGAAGGCTGCAACTTCGACCTTTCGGAATTCGTCTGGAGTCTGCTTGAGCTCACGCCCCCCACCCATGACCAAAAAAACATCACCCTGCAACCGTTGGCCGTGATGCCCATTTTTTCAAAAACATGGGTTGACCCTTACCAAGTTACGACCGAAGACACCAACCCAATTGAATACATTCTTCGCGGAAAACTGCACGAAGAACAGTTCGCCGGTTGGCAAGAATCCTTCTTCACCGAGTACATCGCCGATCACCGTAATTTTCTCACGTGGCAGCCCAACACTGGCAAACTCATTGAGCGGAATCAGCCCGAATTTTTGAGTTATTTGGTCCACCATGACCCCGTTCCCACGGCACTAAAAGTCCGCCTCGATGTGACTTTTGCAGACGGCTCCCGCTCGGCTATCCTCACCCCAATTGAGCTAGATACCGTCGATAATTTTTCCCTGTACACCATCCCCGTTGGGTTCTTAGCCCTCGGATTGGATGCACTGGAGGCGAGCACCGAAAAAGAAATCCACAGTTACCGCGTGTGGCTCTCCGACCAAAACACCCACCAACTGACCGAAGAGCGCCGCTACATCGTCAATGCTGAGTACACCCACTACGTGCGCTTTTTGGTTTTCAACAACAGCCTCGGAGGTTGGGATACCCTGCGTGTGCATGGCGTAGTCCAAGAACAACTATCCACCGTGGCCACCACGTTTCAGCGCCAATTGGAGGCCAATTACCTGCCCGCTTCCGAAGAAACATTCATCGTCAACATCGTCGGCGACCGAATGCTCACCGTCGCCACGGGTCACCAACCCGACCGAGCATGGCTAAATTATCTGGAGGAACTTATGTGGGCTGAAAAAGTGTACGTCGTTACGGCCGAGGGCATGGTCCCCATCGTGCGTACTAATGCCGCTTTCGACGCTCCCGACGATGAGGAAGATTTCGGCGGTCGTACCTTCTCCTTTCGCCGTTCCAAAGAGGCCAAGGCGTTCAGCTCGCTACCAGTCGCCACCATCAGCACCACGGCCCGCCCTACTCAGTGGATTCCGATTGAGCCGTATTGCCTCGTGTCGGCCAACGGCATCCGCACTGGACAACGCTCTTTTTCCAGACTCGAATTGCGATACTCCGACGGTCTGCAGGAGCGTGTAAAAGGCGTAGCCCGAAAGGCCAACGTCCCCGGCACTGTTGGCTATGTTTCTTCTTTTGCAAGCGAAGAATGTGCCGTCACGCCCTACCTCAACGTCTTAATTTCGGCACTTGGCAGCTTCAAAAACACGACTTGCCCAAGCCCACAAGTAGGAGAAGCCCCCACCATCGTCGTGGCGGCCGCCACCTTTGGGAGTGAATCTTCGCAGGCTGAAGCCGACGCCCGCGCATCGGCCGCATGGAATGCCCTCAACACGCAGGCCTACGCCAACACCAACGGCCCTTGCGTCACTGCCCCTTGGGACTATACCGTTTCCGTCCCCGCAGGTCAGTTTCACTATCGTTCCAATGCACCCTCCCGCATTGGATTATACCACTACGGCAGCGGTGGGGCGCTCGACAAAGGCAATCACGTTTGGCTCGTCGGCCAATCTGGTACGTACATTTTTGCGCCTGGCACAAACGACCTTGATTTTCCCGTTCAAACTGGCTGGTATCTACACGCCTACGGCACCGCTGGCACGAGCTACCGCATGAAAATCTACAAAAACGGCTCCCTTCGCAAAAACGTCAGCGGCACTTTTGGTTCGAGTGGTTACGAAAACCACTACATGTTCGATGAAGCTGGCGGCCCGGGCGGTGGTGGCACATTGTACAGCCCTGTGAGTTTAGATAAGTTCTACATCTTAATCGAAACGATATGATAAGCACCCTCGACATCCGCATCGAAGGCGAGCCGGTTGACCTTAACGTTGGAGCTGCATGGGAACTGCAGCTCCTCAACTCCATGCTCAACATCGACGCGCCCAAAGGCTCACGCGCCATCGGTATCACGGTTCCGTTTACGCCCAAAAACACCGCGTTCCTCGGTCAAATCCATCACCCGCAGGTCGGCAATACCAAGCGCAATTTCTACACTGATATTTACCTCGCCACCACGCTCATCGACATGGGCTATATGTACCTGAAAGATGCCGTCAATGCCTATCAGTTCGATTTTACGTCCAACATTGCCGAATTTTTCGGGGCTTATCAAACCCGACTTTTGAGCGAGTTGGACTTGGGCAGCATACCCGTTCCCGTCTATAACGACACCCTCGCAACCCTCTGGCAAAGCACCAACGGATGTTGTTTTCCAACGATTAAGAACCCCGTTTTCTACGAAAAAAACGTACCTGGTACTTACGACGGATTCATTAACAAATACACGGCCAGTAGTTACGTAAGTACCTCACCCAAAGTGCCTTGTTTTTTTATGAAACACATCCTCCAAAAAGTCGGAGACCTCGCAGGCGTGAGCTTCGCGGGTGAGTTCTGGTCCGATGCCCGCACGGCTGCCCTCCTACTTTACAATACCCGCGAGGTAGGCACCGCTCCCGCCATCGAGCGCCGATTGTTCATGCCCGAAATGACCATCGGCCAACTGATTCTTGGACTTCGCAAAACCTTCAATCTGCGCTTGAGCTTCGACGTGTACCGCCGTGTTTTGAGGATGGATTATTCCAAAAACGTCTACAATGGCGCTTGTACTTTCGACCTAAGTTCCAAGGCCCGCCGCCCAAATGGTGGCAGTCCGTTCAGCTCGGCAGGCTTGGAGCTTTCTTGGACGGTCGATAGCGGCGACCAACTCAACAAGGACACCTTCTTTCTTCCCTACGCCACGGCAGTGCCTGTTGGGGGTGGGCAACTCCAAAAAGTCCAATCACCGTTCCGCTCCCTGATGATGGATGCAGGCCTACCCTACACCAAGCAGTTCGGCATTACGGCCGACCAGGGCGAAAAAAAATTCGTACCCGGATTGCTCTATTGGAAAGGCGTAGTCGGTGGCGTGCCGCTGGCTTCAAACACCAACGGAACCACTGTTCTGGACTGGAACCACGTCAACGGATTATACGCCAATTTCTGGCAGGAAGAGGAGGCATTTCGCCAAAACGCCTACAAAATTCAACAGCGAATGGCCCTCAATACCTATGAAGTGGCCCGCGTGTCGAGCATCTTGCGTGGCGAGTCCGACGAGCTGCCCATCTTCCACCACAACGGCACCAACTACCTGATTGATGAATTGATTGTTCCTTCCAACAAACCGAATCTCCCACAAATGACCGCTTGGCGGCTATAATTATGGAACCAATCTATAAAGTAACACAGGAAGAATTTGAAAAGGCCGTAGCCGAAGAGGTCAACGAAATCACCGAAGCCGCACTGCAGCAGTTCCGCAATGCCCTCGAACGTCAAAACCTCGTACTGACCGCCGACCTGAAAAACTCCTTCAAAAAATTCGTGGTAGCCAACTCCGTGGCGATGATAGCACAGGCCCACATTGAGTTCAACAGTTACGGCCGTTTTAAGGACATGAAGCGCTACACGTATAGCCAATCTATCCCACCCGTACACGAAATGGAATGGTTCATTTACAAAGAAGGGGTCGAAAATTTTGGGTGGATTCACGATTACAAGGGCCTGAAAAACCGCCCATCAGCCTTCACGTCTGACGACCGCACCATCAACCGCATCGCGTGGATTATTGCCATGAACAAGCGTCGTTTCCCCGATGTAAAGCGTGGCTATCGGGGTAGTTGGTACAATGAAAACAAAATGAAGTTTATCAACGAAGTCAAAAAACGCCTGAGGTGGCGTATCAATTCAGCGGTTCACTCTGCTATGCGCGGCCGCTTCGACGAACGCTCTTAGACCATTGTGTCGGGCAGTCTATCCATGATTTGCCCGGCACATTCTTCCGCACTGTTGACGTTAAAAATCCTCGCCTGAACTGGCAAAACGGATGCCCTACTTTCTTCCTCAATCGAACGCTCAAAATACATAATCGGCTCAATATAGCCCCTAACTTTTCGGTCACGTTGCCTACGAATCCGCTCATTGAGCGGCGCTTCTAGGTACACCGTAAATACCTCAAGTTCATAATAGAATTTCAAATACTGATACACTTCGCGTAGATTCTGCGATGTTCCCGAGGTTTCCAGTATAATGTATCGGCATTCATTTATACGATTGCTTAATTCCATCCACGCATTAAATTCCTTCATTGGCGTATTGGAACCATATTTCAATCTAAAATCATCAATCGCCAAAACCTCGTATTGTGGCAGATACTCAAGCAGCTCCTTGATGACCGTCGTTTTGCCTGTCGCTCTCGGCCCTACGATGTTGATGATGAATTTTTTCATACCCGAAAATTACGTCCTATTGACCTCTTTTGCAAGGTTGCACCTTCGCAGAGTAAGCCTAAAAAGGACGAAATGGAACTACGCGACAAATCAATCTTAGACCTGTTCATCAACGGAGAACCTGCCGTGGACAGCCTGAAAAAGCTCGACACCGAAATCGACACGCTGAAAGCAAAACAGAAAGAGTTGAAAAAAGAACTCGACATGAAAGACCTCGACCCCGCCAAACGAACGGAGTTGATTCAGCAGTACAAAGAGGTCTCCGACCGAATCCAAGACACCACCAAGGCAAAGCAGATGCTCCGCCGGGAAATGGACTTGGAAGAGCTTTCGATAAAGGAACTCAAGCAGCTACTCCGCGACTACAAAAAAGAGTGGGAAGCCGCCACCGACCCCGCCATCCGTGCCGAAATGAAAGCCCGAATGGAAACCGTCAGCGAACAGCTCACCAAAGTTGGCGTCAGCGTGCGAGGTCAACAAGGCATCTGGAGTGATTTGAAAGGCTGGATGATGAGCGCATTCACGATCACGGCCATTGTCGAAGCTGGCCGGGCGCTCTATACTTTTTTCAGTTCTTCAACCGAAGAGTTCAAGAAATTCCAAACCGCCGCCCAGGAGCTTTCGGCCATTACGGGTCTGACAGGAAAAGACCTCAAGTACCTCACCGACCAAGCCAAAGAAGTCGGCCCCACGATGGGCAAAACGGGCGAAGAAATGCTCAAGGCGTATCAGCTCATGGGCAGCGCCAAACCCGAACTATTGGCCAATAAGGAAGCCTTGGCGGCGGTTACAAAAGAAGCCATTGCCCTTTCCCATGCGGGCAAAATAGACCTGCCCGATGCTGCCCGAGTAACTGCCAACTCCCTCAACCAATTCGGTGCAGGTGCCGACCAAGCAAGCCGATTCATCAACGTCATGGCGGCTGGAGCAAAAGAAGGCGCGGCCGAAATCGTCGAAGTGGGCAGCTCCCTCAAGGCCGCTGGTACCGTAGCCAATGCCGCAGGCTTGAGCTTCGAGCAAACAAATGCCACCTTGCAAAGCATGAGCACCATCGCCCTCAAGGGTGAGCAAGCGGGTACCATGCTCCGAAACGTGCTGATTAAGCTCCAAACGGGAGCCGACGAAACCAACCCCAAAGTTGTGGGCTTGGATAAAGCGCTCGAAAACCTCGGCAAACAGAACCTTTCGACCGCCGAAATGGCCAAAATGTTCGGCACTGAAAACATCGTTGCCGCCCAACACATGGTCAAAAATCGGGAAGAAATCGGGAAGTTGACCGAGAAAATGACGGGTACCAATGAAGCCTACGAACAAGCCGCCAAAAACAACGATACCCTCGAATTTAAGGGAAATCAGGCGTTGGCCATGCTAACCAATCAGCGCGTCGAGCTTGGCGAAAAGCTGGCGCCCTACGTTGGAAAGGTCATCGACGGTTTCATCACAATGGTCAAATGGTTTGGCGAGGCCACCGAAAAAGGCCAACCGCTGCAGGTGGTTTTTCGTGGCATTTCCGAAATCGCATCTACCGTTTGGGACATCATTTCGACTTTAGCTGGAACGATTTGGGACGTCACCAAATTGGCCAACCCTTGGATTGATTCGATGGATAAGTCGGGCAATACCATGAAGGTGCTCTCGACTGTATTGTATGTGGTTGTTGCCTCCCTCAAGTCCGTATACGGTGCTATTCAAGTGGTCGTCGATGGCTTTCGCGCCTTGGTTACCACCGCCGAAACCGCATGGGCGGTACTGAAAGGTGATGTTTCGATTAGCGAAGGCCTCACGCGCATCGGTGGCAGTATCAAAACCATGTCCGACAATGCTTCCCGTAATTTTTCCAGTATCGGCCAAGGATTCAAGGATATATGGAAAGACGACGCCATCAAGGCGGCTACTACTGCAGTGGAAAAACACGGCAAAAGTGCCAAAGCGGTAGCCACCGACGTGGCCAACCACGACCTCGCTACCCACGGCAAAACCCTCACCGAAAAAGAGCAAAAGGAGCTGGCAAAACGCACCCGAGAAGCCGCGCAGGAAAAGGAGAAAGCCGAGAAAATCAAAGCCGATGCCTTGGCCGCTACCGAAGACCTCAAGAACAAAACGCAGGTTCTGAAAAACGCTCAAATTGCGGATGAATTGACCCGTAAAAAGGCGCAGATGTTGCAGGAATTGAATGAAGAAATAGCCCGTAACAACAAAGGCAAAGCCGATGCCCTTACAAAAGCTGAATACGAAATAGCCCTTCGTAATAACTACAAAACGAAGGTCGAGGCCTTGGATGCTGAGTACCGAAAAAAGCACATCGACGAAGAAACCAAGCGTCTGGAGAAACTCAACTCCCTCGAAACCCAGCAACGTAACGCCATCCAAACGGCCGAGTTCAACACTAAAAAAACGACGCTCGAAACCAACCTCAAAAACGAGAGCCTGAACGCCGAGCAACGAAAGGCGTTGCAAATGCAGTTGAACCAATTGATTCTGGATAACGAGCTTCGACGCATCCAAGTCACGGCCGATAAAGAACGCCTCGAAGCCAACAAAACATCCCAAGAATTGCTTAAGCTGGCGGGGAATGATGCCGCCAAAAAGAAGGAAATCGGCGACCAATTGGCGAACAATCTCAAGCAGATTGACAACAAAATGTTGGCCGACAAAGCGCAGGCCAATCAGGAGCATCAAGATAAGGTCAAAAAATCGGAGCTTGACGCACTCCAAGCGCGGCACAAAACCCAACAGGATTTTTTCAGCGCCTTAAAATCCCTGATGACAGGCGATTATAACAGCTTTATCAACTTCCTCAACCAAAAATATGCCAACCAAAAAGCGGCCAATAATAAGGAGTTGCAGGATGCCAATAATAAAGGACAGGCCATTTTGCAGGGTGCGCAAGTGGTGGTAAGTGCCTTGCAGAAAATGAACGAATTGAACCTGCAAAAGCAACTTGCCAACATCACAAAGGAGAAAAACGCCCAACTCACGGCGTGGAATGACCAGTACAAACGGGGCATTATCAGTAAGGAGCAATACGAAAAAGGCGTAGAAGGCATCAACAAAGAAGCCGCCGAAAAAGAGAAAGCCGAGAAGCTCAAGGCATGGAAACGCGACCAAAATATGCAAATCGCAATGGCCCTCATCAATGCCGCAATGGCCGCCCTCAAGTCAATGGCCACGATGGGGTTTCCTTTGGGTTTGATTGGCGTTGCCGCCTCGGCCGCAATGGCTGCCATCCAAATCGGTATCATAAAGCGTCAACAGCCGCCCTCGTTTCAGTACGGTGGATTCGTTCGCAATGCAGGCATTCCCGAAGGCCCGCGCCACGGCTCAAGCTACGGCAAATCAGGCATTGCCTTGGTACGCAGAGACACCAACGAGGAAGTCGGAGAAATGGAAGGCGAAGAACCGATCATGGTGCTGTCGAAAGACACCTACCGCAACAACCGTAATACCATCCACGCCCTCCTAAACAGCTCCTTGCACCGAAACGGAGCACCAATATATGCCGAAAAAGGCGCAGTCTTTGGCTCCGATGGCGGCACGTACGACAGCAACTTACGGATGTACTACCAAGGTGGAATGGTAGACGACACTGGTAGCGGCCGCCCCTCTTACAACGAGAACAACGAATTCAGCGCCGGTGGGCAAAGTGTGAATCAAGGTGGTGGGTACTACAATCAGTCGAATGCTCAGGCTGACACTTCATTCAGAGATGGAGGCTACGATAGCGGCGGTAGCAACTACAGCGAAGAGTACGGCAGCCCAGCCGACGCCACGGTCGATTCAGGCACACAAGAGGCCGTTGGCTCCACGCAAGGGGAAATTGCAAGGAGTCAAACCATGATGGAAAACATCGAAAAAAACACTGCAGCTACGGTGGCCGCCTTGGATAAGCTCGGAGTTTTGGACAACATCCTCGGCACCTTGGGCAGTATCGAAAACTGGACCCGCGAAAGCGCCCAAAAGCCACCCGTTACCGTCAACCAAATAACGCAAACGCAGCAAAACCACTCGAACGTCGATGCTCAAAGTACGTTTGGGTGAAAGCCATCTTAAATTCAAAATAATATAAATTGGACCTCAGAAGTGCTATTTGAGACATTATTATACAAATATATCTCCGTTAAATTCGTTATATTTGTATAATAAGTGCTTTATCTTACTAAAGATAAAGCAATGAATAATAGCGTAAAAATGTACGGTAAAGACAGATTCGAATATCAATATAAGGGTGAAGTAGAGGATATAGACATAAATACTTTACTATCATCTCAATTACACTTTGTTACTATAATCAATGAAGTGCAAAGGAATCTTTTTCCTGAAATCACCCTTAAAATTAGAGTTGAAGCTCCCAAAAAAGGTAGTTTTATATTTCAACAACTGTATGATTGGGCTGTAAGTCATGACATTTTTTCAAAAGACAAGGTTGAATATTGGAATAATTTAGGCGGAGTTGCCAGTGTTTTAGTAAGTTCTGTTTCTGGCATCTTTCTTTTATTTAAACACCTGAAAGGCAAAAAAGCAAAAAAATTAGAAGACGATGGCAACAACCGAATAATTGTCACCAACGATGATGGTAAAACTGTAATTATTGAGAAAAGTGTTTTTAATATATACACTTCTAATCAGGCACTAAATGAAGCTTTCAGAAAACAAGCTGAAGTATTGGAACAAGACCCGAACGTTGAAGGTATTAAAATTTTAAATACCGAAACTGGCAAAACACTCATTAACGTTCCGCGCAAAGATTTTTCCGATTTTACTAAAGGCAACGCATATTTGAACAATACCACTATTGAAAAACCCAAATCTTTAGTCCGCCTATTTATTAAAAAACCAGATTTGTTCCCTAAAAGCGATAAAGTGTCATGGGATTTTATCTATGACGGCAGAAATATAAAAGCTGTTATAGTGGATAGTGCGTTTATTGCCGAAATAAACAATGGATTAAGAGTTGGCCAAGGAGATAGTATGATAGTTGATTTGAATGTAATTGCCGAGTATGACTCACGTTTTAACACACATATTGATAAACGCTATGAAATTACTGCTGTTAAAAGTATAGAACCTAAGCCTGACTCCTCCAAACAGCTACTGATTGGAGAATAACACCTTGCCAAAAAAAGACAATACTAAATCGTAGGGAACTTCTCAATCTGCCCCTCGTAATAAAACACACCTAAATCTCTCAAATACTCAACGGTCTGCTTAATATCGGTGTGGCCACATTGCTCCTGCACTAATTTGAGGTCTTTGGTGGCACGAAAAAGGGCGGTAACGCCCGTATGTTTCCAGCCATAAAGGTCGTAATCCTTCAAATACAGCCCCATTTTAATGAGGTACCGTTTGTGGTTTTCGTACCAATAGCCCTCGCTCACGAGTTTTTCACCGGGTACGCCGCCATAAGAGAAAAGATAGAAATGGGATGGATAACTTCTGATGTTGCGCTCTATCAACATTTTCTCCAAGCCCGGAGGAATGTAGCAGTGCCTCCGTCTGCTGGTTTTTGCAATCGTTTCTTTCACCACAATCGTCTTAACGCCTAGGTCCTGAATCTGAATCAACCGCGCCTCCTGATGCGGTCGCATAAAAGTATAGTACACGAAACAAGCAAAAAACCATGTTCCATCATCCGCGTTCTCTTCACAAAGCCGCTTGAATTCCGCCACCTGATTTTCGGAAAACACCCGGTGCTTACCCTGTGTCACCGCCAATTTTCTGATGAATGTAAATGGATTATCGGTGATGATTTTGCGCCTGCAAAACTCATTGAACACCGCCGAGCAGAACCCCTTATGTTTGTTGTGGCTCTTATTGCTCAAACGTTTTTCGAGCAACACCCAGTCCGTAAAAGCATGGGCATAATCAGGCTGAAAATCCCGAAGCCTTGTTTTTTCAAGGTTCTTGAGGCGCAGGAATTCAAAGAAAATATTGGCGCAGCTGGTATAGGTTTCAAACGAACCCTTCTTTAGCGTTTTTTCCTTCAGTGCCAAAAAGTGTTCAACGGCTTCCTTAATTGTAAGGTTTCGGTTAACGAATCCTGCCCTGGCGCGTGGCGGCTTCCTTGCGGCATCGGCCACCAATCCTTTTTGAAGTTTCTCGTTGACCTCAGCAATGATTTCGTCGGCCAGTGCCACGCGAGTTTCGATGCTAGGTCCACTTATTACGATTCTTTTTCGGATTAGCTTGCCCTGTTTTTCCGAAAACACCCAAAAGCAGACAAACCACTTCTTTTTAAGGTCAGAATCGCCGGGCTTTTGCAGATAGGCTTCTTTGTAGGGGTATTCCATTTTCGACATAGACAAAAAATTTTCACCTGAATAGGTCTGCCACCATCCTGCCACCTTGACATTCGCCATAAAAAAAACGCGTTGTAAGCTATTGACTTACAACGCGTTGAATACGTGACGAAGAGGAGACTCGAACTCCTACAGGCTAACGCCCACTACCCCCTCAAAGTAGCGTGTCTACCAATTCCACCACTTCGCCATTTCCTTTGTTTGGGGTTGCAAAAGTAGTTGTATGAAAATTAATTCGCAAGTTTTAAGCCAAAGAAATTAACTTTTCTATCGCCAGTCTAATGTTTTCGCGTACTTCTACAATGTTTGCTTCCATCATGTAGCACGGAGCCGTAATGATTTTCAGGTCTCTATCGACCGCCACCTCACGCACCGACGCCATTTCGGCTACCTGACCAATGGACTCCATTCCCGCCGAAATCGCGGCAATGTCGTACGGAGATGCTTCTACGGTGGTCCCCACACTCAGGTGGGCATGAAATTCGGTTCCTTCCAGCGCCTTGGCAATCGTGGTTGGGCTCATGCACAAACCCGCAATGGGTTTGCCCTGACGCACCAAAGCCACAATTAACGTTTTGACCGACTCCAAGATTGGGCCAGACGGACCTTCAAAAGCCCATTTGGTGATGTTTTTGGCCGTACCAAATCCGCCAGGCATGACCAACCCGTCCAACTCACTAGCGTTTACATCTACAATGTCTTTGATATTTCCGCGTGCAATACGGGCCGATTCAATCAGCACATTACGGGTTTCGGGCATTTCTTGCCCTGTCAGGTGGTTCAAAACATGATGCTGATTTACGTTGGGGGCAAAACATACCGCCTCAGCTCCCAGTTCTTCAATCGCTAAAAGTGCAAAGACGGATTCATGGATTTCGGAACCGTCAAAAACGCCGTTTCCGTGCAAAAGAACACCAATTTTTTTCATTTCATCACAGTGATTTTACGTCCAAATATAGAAGAAGTAGCCCATTATTTCCAAGCATAAAAGGCAAAATCAAACTCCTAAAAAAAGCCCAGTATCCACTTTTCAAAGGATTGCTATAAAAAATAAAACAGTATAGTGATGAAAAAATAAAAACGAATAGTCCAAATAACATAGTTAGTTGTAACGGTTCTGTATCTTTTGGAAACAGTAAATATAATTTAGTTTGAAAAGGATGGTATTCAAGTATCATCCTTTTCCTGTGAATAAGCAACCCATACAAGACAACACAATGCATTTTTAGGGTTGAAATGTGGGCTGTTTATAGCGTTATACTGTCAAAAGACGCCAAGTTCGTACAACCATGAAGCACCCTACCTTGATGCCTGTTACTTTACGTGCTTTTCAACACCCTCTTTTTCTCATTATAAGCCTTATAATGGGCGTGGGGTTATTTTGGTCAATCACCTTATTTAACGACTACCGAAGCGGTGCTTCATCGCTTTTTCAAGGTGGAATAGGCAACTACTTGAAAGTGACCTTATTCTTCAACGCCCTGTTTGAAGTAGTGTCTTTCCTGATTTTTATACAGGTGGCCCCCATGTATCTTCGTCTTTTCCGAATCACGCACATCAAACTCAACCTTAAAAGTGTGTTGATGTACGAACTCCTCTTTCTGCCCTGCATTTTAGGTTCCATTGTTATCTTCAGCCCCCTCACCAACGGAATTAGGTACTTATTCCTTTTTTATCCTTTCTACTCATGGGAAACGTATTTCCCGACCTATTTTTTTCAGCCGAATATGTTTATGGCGTACTTAAACGTCTTGCTGCCTTTTGGGTATATATACCTGAATTCCAACCTATTGCTAGACTACAATGAGTGGAAGCACAAAAACCTTCATAACACAGACTCCCCTGACCAGCCTGTGCCATTGTACATCAAAGCCATTGAAGCGTGGGACGATTTGGGAGAGACCATTTTGTCCTTACAGGATATTATTTATATTGAAGTAGAGTCCAATAACTATTTTGCGTATACAAAGGGGCGAACCTATAACATTCGCAAAAATTTGTCTGAATTGGAGGCCGAACTCAACCCTCAGCAGTTTTATCGCATCAATCGCTCGGTGATTTTAAACCTCAGCTTTCTAAAAACCTACACATTTTTAAAAAATGACAAATACATCGTCAGACTTAATGACAGCAAAACGGAGTTTGTGATGCAGCGTGCAAGGGTTAAGGAACTCAAAAAGCGCTTAAACGAGACCAACCCTCCTGCATAAAAAAACCATTCCGAGAGAATGGTTTGGCATTTTTAAGTATTTTTAAAAACTTGCCGTAAATTCGTCCCGATTTCTCTTTTCAAACTACACCTGATATAATGCACTATCTTAAACTTTCGTTGGCAATCCTGTGTACAACTACCCTATTTGCCCAAACCAAAAAATCAACTTCATCGCCCGAAAAGCTGGCCCGCCCTAAACTCGTAGTGGGCGTAGTGGTAGACCAAATGCGCTACGACTATTGGTACCGTTATTTTGATAAATACAGCGAAGGCGGTTTTAAGCGCCTCTTACGCGAAGGATTCAACTGCCGCAACCACCATTATCATTATGCCCTTACCGTAACCGCCGCCGGCCACGCCTCAGTGTATACAGGCTCTACGCCCGCCATTCACGGTATTGTAGGGAATGATTGGTACGACCAAAAACTAGGCAAAGGAATGTACTGTGTAGCCGACAGCACGGTTCAATCGGTCGGCACAAGCAACTCGGCGGGCAAAATGTCTCCCAAGAATTTATTGGTCAGCACCATCACCGACCAACTGCGCATCGGTAACAATTTCCAAGGAAAAACCATCGGCGTTGCCATCAAAGACCGGGGCGCGATTCTTCCCGCTGGTCATACCGCCAACGGTGCCTATTGGTTTGACAGCCGTACTGGTAACTGGATTACGAGTACGTTTTACATGAACGATTTGCCACAGTGGGTCAAAGATTATAACGCCAGAAAACGCCCATCAGAACTGATGAAGCAAAACTGGAATACGCTGTTGCCCATTGAACAATACACCGAAAGTACCGCCGACGACAAACCCTACGAAGCAAAAATTGCGGGTGCCAAAAAATCCGTTTTCCCGTACGATTTGGCAGGAATAGCAGGCGATGCCTACGGCATTCTGGCAAGTACACCGCACGGCAATACCATCACCAAAGAAATTGCGCTTGAAGCCCTCAAAAACGAAAACCTCGGCAAAGGAACAGCCACCGATTTTTTAGCCATCAGCTTTTCTACCCCCGACTACGTAGGTCACGCTTTCGGCCCTAACTCCGTAGAGGAGCAGGATATTTACCTACGCCTCGACCGCGACATTGCTGAAATCCTAACCACGCTTGACAAGCAGGTGGGTAAAGGCAACTATCTGTTTTTCATTTCGGCCGACCACGCCGTGATGGATGTAGTTGAACTCTGGAAGCAAAACCGATTGCCCGCAGGTCGCCTCAACATCGGACAAATAGTAGCCGCTGCTAAAGCCGCATTGAAAGAGAAATTCGGCGAAGGCGATTTTATTACCATCTCTGAAAACTACCAAATCTACCTTAACCACGCCACCTTGGAAGCCAAGAAACTAGAGGTAGCCGATGTCTGCAAAGTGATTCGTAAAAGACTCCTTGATTTTGACGGAATTGCCGATGTGCTCAATCTGCATGATTTGGGCAATGCCAATATCAATGAATATTTGCTCACCTTGTACAAAAACGGCACGCACGTAAAACGCAGCGGCGACATTCAGATGGTTATTGAACCGGGCTGGATGTCGGGCTCTTCAACCGCTACGCACGGGGCACCGTACAATTATGACACGCATATTCCGTTGTTGTTTTATGGCTGGGGAATTAAGCCCGGAGAAACCTTTGGGCGAACTTCGGTAGCCGACACCGCCCCTACTTTGGCGGCATTACTTAAAATTTTAGAGCCCAGCGGAAACATCGGAAAAGTGATTGAGGATGTCATGAAAAAATAAATCTTCTGACAATCAATCACATCAAATTCCTCCAAAATAGGTTGCTGAATTTAGTTACAGGATATTTTGTTAAAAATTTGACAACAAAAGATTTTTTCCTATCTTTCGAATAAGACCTTACCCATACATTCAGGATATGCAACCAGAATTCGAGGAAAGACAACCAGATTGGCGGGACTCAGTGCAGCGATTTGAGGTAATGCTTAAAAACCACGAACGCCAATTTTTTGATTTAGATGCCTACGAACATATCGTGGAGCATTACATTGGAGAAGGGAACTGGGAACGCGCCCTCCAAGCCTGTGAATTCGGCCTTGAGCACTTCCCTTATTCGCTTGAACTAATGCTTGACAAAGCCCACCTGCTGGCGCAAAATCAACGATTTGATGAGTCGATTAACCTGCTCGAACGGGCCGCGCTCTTCAACCCCCACGATTTGGATGTGCTGTTTATGCAGGGGGGAGTTTACAACATGATGGGCGAATACGAGCAGTCGGTAGAGGTGTATGAACAGATGCTCAATTTCATTGAAGAAGAAGAAAAAGACGATATTTTATTTCAGATTGGCCAAGCATACCAAAACGGCGGCAAATACGAAGAAGCCATCGAAAGGTATAAAAAAGCGCTTGAACATAATCTTGAAAATGAAAATGCGCTTTATGAACTCGCTTTTTGTCTGGAAATCACAGGGCAAATGGAGAATAGCATCGACTATTACAATGAGCTCATTGACCGTGACCCTTATTCTTCCAATGCGTGGTACAACCTCGGCATTGTTTACAGCAAACTCGGCCGCTACGACGAAGCCTTAAACGCTTACGACTACGCCACGGTGATCAAGGAGGATTTTGCATCGGCCTATTTCAACATGGCCAATGCCTACATGAATCTGGAGCGCTTCGAAGAAGCCAAACAGGCGTATTTGCTCACGTTGAAACACGAGCCTCCTTCGGCCGATTTGTATTGCCACTTGGGTGCGAGTTACGAAAAACTCAAAGATTTCGGCACTGCCCTCACCAATTACCGTGAAGCCCTCAAACTCGACAAAGAATGGGACGAAGGTTGGTTTGGGGTGAGTGTGTGTTTGGCCGTGGAGGGGAAGTGGATTGAAGCCCTCAACTGTATTCAAAAAGCCATTAAACTCAACGAACACGTTGCGGACTATTGGCTGATTCAGGCCGACTTGGAATATAAAATCGGCAATTTAGTATCCAGCAATGAGGCCTTTGAAAAAGCGGCTGAACTAGAGCCTGATTTTGAAGATGTGTGGCTCAAATGGTCATTGGTGTTGTTTGACCAAGGACAATTTGACCGCGCCTACGAAATCATCCAGCAAGGCATCGACGACATTCCCGACAACGCAAGCCTCTACTATCGAGCTACGGCCTATCTCCTGCACGCGGGCGATTATCGGGAAGCTATTCTCAACCTTGAAGTGGCGCTTACCCTTGATTACGAAGCCCACGAGCAACTGTATGATTTCTTTCCAGAACTGGAAAAACAGAAGGCATTATTCAAATTAATTGAACAATACAGAAAATAAGAAAGGGGCCTCCGCCCCTTTCTTATTTTATTTCAACTCCAATACCCACGCCGTCATGGCGGGCACTTTTAAGGAAGCCAAAGAAGAAATCGTTTCTTCCGTCAATGCATTTTTTGCCGTGGTAAAGCCCTGCATCCGTTCGGAAAAACGGGCCGTTTCGAGCGTAGCGGCCTCAGCGTTCGTATTCATTACTACCATAATGGTCTTCTGCGCGTTGTGACGAAAGTACACGTAAAAGCCGTTTTGGGGAATAAACTGCGTGAATTTGCCGCTGTGCAATGCAGGCGTGTTTTTGCGGTAATTAGCCAATTTCTTAACAAAATCAAAGGCTTCGTTCTCCTGGGCCGTCCGTCCCGAAGCCACAAATTTATTTTGGGTATCGGTCTTCCATCCTCCCGAAAAATCCCGACGTACTTCGGCATCAGTAGGATTTTTGAAGTTTTTCATCAAGACTTCCGTTCCGTAATAAAAGTGTGGAATCCCGCGCGTAGTCAGCAGCCACGCAACGCCCAACTTGTATTTGTTGAAATCCTCCCCGATGACCGAAAAGAAGCGGTCGGTATCGTGGTTCTCCAAAAATGTAACCATTTTGGAAGGGTCATAATAAAGAAAATCCTGCGCTAAGGCATGATACACTCGGTTGATGCCACCATCCCAACCAAAAGATTCTTTTAGTCCGTCATTAATGGCCTGAAAGCTGGGGAAATCGCAGGTACCGGGCTGATTACAAGCAAAAGGAAACTTTACATTGTTTCGTACATAATAAGACAACGAAGCAGGGTTGGTCACCCAAGTTTCTCCAAAAATCAATAGGTTTGGATATTCATCCATCAACGCCTGATTGCAGCGATTCATGAAAGGCATATCGTTGTACTTGTACGTGTCGATGCGCCATCCATCCAACTTAAATTCTTCGGTACTCCAAATGGCGTGTTGAATTAAATAGTTGGCAAAAAAAGGACTGCGTTGGTTGACATCTGGCAAAAAAGGCGTAAACCAGCCATCAGTTAGGTATTTTCGGTCAATGTTGGCCCCGTTAGGGTCAGTAATCGCTTGTTCTTTGTGGGTGGTGCCAGTGTAGGAAGGCCACGTATTAAACCAATCTTTGGTGGGCGGGTCGAGGTACATCCAATGGTCTTCCGAAACGTGGTTATAGACCGCATCCTGAATCAGTTTCATGCCGCGCTGATGCAAGGCCGTCGAAAGCTGCTTATAGCCTTCATTACCGCCAAAACGTCGGTCAATTTTATAATGATCGCTGAAATGATAACCGTGGTAAGCCGCCTGTAAATTGCCGTGTAACTCTTTTTTGAGTTTGGTATCATTTTCAATGACGGGCGTATTCCACAGCGTAGTTACGCCCAATTCCTGCAAATAATCCAAGTGATTTATAATGCCCTGAAAGTCGCCACCGTGACGAAGGAAAGGCACATTTTTGTCGGCTTTAGTATCGAGCATATCTTCAAAACGGTCGTTTGACTCGTCGCCGTTGGCAAAGCGGTCGGGCATGAGCAAGTACACAAAATCCGAAGAATTAACCGGAATGGGTTGGTGGCGTTTGGTGCTTAAAACGAATTTTTGGGTGGTTTTGGCACCTCCTTGGGTAAACACCAACGACATGGTTCCGGGTTTTGTCGCTTTTGAAATGACCAAATCCACAAACAAATAATTGGGATTTTCAACGGTATGCGTTTTGAGCACACGCACCCCAGCATAGTTTACGCTCACGGCCGCTTTGTGGATATTTTTGCCGTATATGAGCAGCTGCACATTCGGGTTTTTCATCCCTATCCACCAATTCGTGGGGTGAATACGCTGAATTTCGAGCGTTTGCGCTACCAACACAGCATTTACTGAAGCCAACAGAAGGCTTAAAATCAAGCACTTAGTAAATTTCATCATAGGAAAAGTTATTTTAATTCTCAAAAATAATCAAAAAACTTTCCCATCCATACGCAGGTTCAACGCATACCATTGAAGATGTTAAGACAACGGATAAAGCGCCGTTGAAAACTGCCGCCGGTACTCGCCCGGGCTTTGGTGAGTGAGCTTTCGAAAGGTGCGGTTAAAATGAGATAGATTATTAAAACCGCATTCATACGCGACCTCGGCCACATTTATATTTTGCAGAAGCATCACGCGGGCATGGTTGATGCGGTAGTCGTTGACAAATTCTGTAAACGTTTGATGGGTCATTTTTTTGAAATAACGGCAAAAAGCGGGCAAGCTTAGATTGACGGTTTCGGCCACATCATTGGGGTTTATTTCGGTTTGGAAATGCGTCTCGACAAACGAATAGATTCGACGCAAGCGCTCCGTTTCCTTGGGCGGAACGTCGGGGCTATTGGCTTCCGAATGCAGCAATTCAAAGTCGACCGCCAAGGCCATTTCATGCAATACCCACAGCAACGTCATCATGCGCTCGAATCCCGTTTGCGTGGGCATCTGTTGGATTTTCTCTCCCACTTTTCGCTTGGTATCCCTCCCAAAGGCCAATCCCCGTTTTGACTTTTCAAAAAGCAATTGAATGGATTCCATCTCTACGTTTTTCAAAAACTCTTTGCCTAAGAAATCCTCACGCAATTGAATGACAAACTCCTCAAAATCACTACTTTGTCCGTAAGCAAAATTTAGATGCGGGATATTGGGACCGATGAAAACCAATTCGCCGTCTTCGTAGCGCGACAAATGCCGACCAATCTGCCGACGTCCTTTTCCGGCGGGGATATAAACGATTTCGTATTCGGGATGATGGTGCCAGTATACCCGGCAGCTTTCTTCGTCGGTGGCATGATAGAGCCGAAAGGAATTTCCGACGGTCGGCTGTATTTTTTCAAATTCTAAACGTGCCATTTTGCTTATTTTGACACATAATTACAAAAAAAAGTCAATGGAGTGTTGTAAGTGGCAAACAAAATCGTAGAGTTGAACCGAAAATTGGCCGTAAATTTGTATCATCATTAACTCATTTATCGATAATGGATGTTTTTGTATCTCAATAATATCCCATTTCTTATTTTATTATGTCGCAACTTGCAGTAATATTTGACATGGACGGCGTCATTGCCGACACCAACCCCACCCACAACGTAGCCTGGCGTAAATTTCTCGACCGTTATGAAATAGTGCCCACCGAAGATGACCTTCAAAACCACATGTACGGCAAGCACAACAGCTATATTCTCAATTATTTTTTAAAGCGGGAATTAATGGCCGAAGAACTGCTGCAATTGCAATTTGAAAAAGAAGCCTTGTTCAGAGAATTATACACGAGTATTGTTGAACCATTGCCCGGATTGTTGCCATTTTTGACTGATTTAAAACAAAATGGGGCCAAACTAGGCATTGCAACCTCCGCACCAGTCGAAAACTTGGAAATGATGGTGGGGCAAATCCCGTTGCTGAACGAAGTAATGAGCTCTATGCTTTCCGAAAAAGACGTCACGAAGCATAAACCCAACCCTGAAGTGTACCTCAAAAGTGCCGAAAGACTGGGTGTTTCGCCTTCACAGTGCGTGGTTTTTGAAGATTCGGTTTCGGGTGTAAGTGCCGGATTAGCCGCTGGGATGAAAGTAATTGGGGTCACCACGTCTCATTCTTCCGACGAACTCCCACCGTGCAGCGCTTACATCAACGACTACCTAAACATGTCGTATTCGACTGTTCTACAATTAATTAATGCAACGTTATAATCTACCCCCATGTACATCGAACACCTAGCGCTTTGGTGCCGTGATTTGGAGCGGATGCGCTCATTTTATGAATTGTATTTTGGGGCCGTTTCCAACGAAAAATACGTAAACGCCAAAAAGCAATTTGAGTCTTATTTTCTCTCGTTTGAGCAAGGTCCACGGCTAGAAATCATGCAAATGACTGGTATACCCGCGCATTCAAACGATGTGTATGCGCAATTTACGGGCCTGATTCATTTTGCCGTTTCGGTGGGAAGTGAAGAAAAAGTAAATGGATTCACTGAGCGCCTTCGCAGTGCTGGCTACGAAGTGGTCGGCGAGCCTCGCTGGACGGGAGATGGTTATTACGAAAGCGTCGTATTTGACCCGGAACAAAACAGAATTGAAATTACAAATTGAGTTGATAGAGTATGTGCTTTGTTTCATCAACAATATGATTGAGTCATAGACAACGAAAAGCACTTAGTTTTCAAAATAAAATATACATTCAAAATAAAGGGCGCGGTGTTATCCGTATTTGAGCCTCCTTCAGTTAAAAAATGACAACCCATTTAAAAACTTATTTTACCCACAGCAGGAGTTTAGCCATTGGCGCCATATTTGCGTCGGTGGGATTTCTGTTTGGCAATTGGGTTACTTGGATTCCTTACGTAAAGCAGAAATTTGCCCTGAGCGATGCCCAATTGGGCCTGCTTTTACTAAGTATGCCTCTTGCCTCCACGCTCACCAACCCTCTATCTGCACTCATTCTCAACCGATTCGGAATGCGTGCAACCACTATTTGGGGACTTACGGGCATGGCACTTGCGTATTCATTGCCCGTCAATGTACCTTACCTCTGGATGACCTCCATCGGATTAGGTCTGATGGGTATCGGCATCGCCTTTACCAACGTAGCCATGAATACCTGCGTTACGTCCATTGAGCGTCAGGATGGCATCTACATTATGTCAACCTCACACGGGATGTTCAGCGCAGGCGGCATGATTGGCTCGGCACTGGCAAGTATTTTGATGGGGCTTAAAGTCTCCCCTGCCCTGCACATTGCGGGCGTATCGGTACTCATTATTTCCGTGGCGTTTATTGCGCGCCCCATTGTTATGAGTATTCACGAAGAAAAACGTACAACCACGGAAGTTCCTAAATTTGCGTGGCCCAATCGTATATTAATGGGCATGATTGCCATTTCCTTCTGCACCAACGTCACCGAAGGCACCATGGCCGACTGGACCGCCGTGTACATGCGCGATATTGTGAAGTCAAACGACTTTTATATTGGCTGGGGATTTGCCTTTTATGCGTTATTTATGGCCTCTGGAAGGTTCATCGGCGATTCGCTCATTCCCCGTTATGGAAGTCGAAAAATACTGGTATCGGGCGGAATTTTGGCCGCAATCGGCATCATGATTGCGGTGCTTTTGCCCCATACCTCTACTGCCATTCTTGGTTTTGGAATGGTTGGCGCGGGGGTTTCATGCGGAGCACCTATCCTCTACGGCAGCGCAGCTCGAGTACCCGGAATGGCCAAAGGTGCGGGCCTTGCTGCCATGAATACGTTCAGTTTGGCAGGATTTTTGGCCGGCCCAGCTATCATTGGCTTGGTATCCAGCGCCCTCAATCTATCGTTTGCTATCGGTTTAGTAGCCATTTTAGCACTGATATGGGCATTTTTATCCAGCCGTTCCAAGTTGTATTAATCTCCGACCAAAAGCAGAAAGGTTTGATAAACTTTTCTGCTTTTGTTACTTTTGGCCAATTATAGGAACAACTTTATTCAGGCCAATTTTGCTCACACCTCAACATTTCTCCTTTTCGCTTCCAGTTTGGCGTATTTTATACGACACCCTTCCTAATGAGAAAACCTCCCCACTTTTAATCTTTGAGCTACGCGATAAAAACCAGTTAAAATGGGCTGCATTTGATTGCGAAACAAGGGCGGTTTGTTGGAAACATTCTTTTCCAGAAACCACTTGGTGGACCAGTGCCATCGGCTTTTATTCGGGCATACTTTTGCTTCACGAATATGCAGGGAGTGAACAGCCCGCTCCCAAAAAACTCATGGCGATAGAGGCGTTAACTGGCCGACTGGCTTGGGTTTTGGAAGGATGTAAATTTGAACATACCGATGGAACAAACCTCCAAACCTCCAGAATGCGTCCTGAAAGTGCCCCAATTCTGGAAAACAGGGCCCTTAGCACGGGAGAAATCCTTGAGTTACCCTGTGCTTCAGCCCAAACTGTCTCCCCCCAGTGGCGCGCTCCTGTTACTTACGAAGAAACCAACCCTTATTACTTAACAATGGCTCAATTCATTGAAAAAATAACGGGAAATATCCCTAAAAAAGCGATAAATTATGGTGAAATTTCTGGACATCTATTGTTTTTTTACTACTTTTACCCCACTAACGCTGTTTCATTATCCCGGTCTATATTGGTAGTAAATTCGACGAAAACAGTTCTCCTGCACGAAACGATGCTCTCGGACGTGGAGAGTGCCGCTTTCGGCGATTATTTGTATGATAACCACCATATTGTTTTATTAAAAAAAGTTGACGAAATTACCGTAATAAAATTGCCCAGACCATGATAAAGCGCGTCGGATTTTGCCTTGTAGTGTTAGGATTATTGTGGGGAAAAACGACCCACGCAACACCTTCCCGCTCTTCTTTGCCCGATTCTACTGGTAGTGAGACCAAAAACGGTCAATCTTTTGTGATTCATAAAGTAGACCCTGGACAAACATTGTACGCCGTGATGCGGAAGTACAAAACAACCCTAAAAGCGATAAAGGATGCCAACCCTGGAATGAAAGATAATTTGATAACGGGGCAAGTATTACGCGTACCTTCACAAGCTCGCTCTTCATCGCCAAAAACGGCCACAAAAGAGCCCGAAAAAGCGCCCGAAAAGGATAAGTTGGTCCTTGATTACGAGATTAAACCCAAAACGGAGTCGACCGTAACCATAAAATCAGAAGAGGATAAGCCAAAACCAGAAACCCCTAAGGTGGAGGAAGAAGCCAAACCTATGGAAGTGGCAACCGAGAAAAAGCCAGAGGATGTAAGTAACGCTAAACCTGTCGCAACTGTCTCAAAAACAGGACTTCATAAAGTAGAAGGCGGACAGTCGTTGTACGGAATTGCGGTTAAATATGGCGTTTTGATGGCCGATATTCGTCGCTGGAACGGTCTGACTTCTGACCAACTTCGTTCTGGTCAGGAATTGATTGTAGCCGAACAGGCCTTTCAGGATTATTTGAAAAAAAATAAATTGGATTCGGTTAAATTGGCGGATGCGAAGAAGACAAACGCCGAAAAAACCCCAGTGCCCGTTGTTCGTCCCGAAGACCCCACCAACTCAAATCTACCCGAACCTAAAATTGCCAATACTGGCAAGCGTATTTTGGAAACAGGAGTAGCTGAGGTTTTGGAGGGAATGGATAGCAACAATAAATACCTCGCCCTTCACCGTACGGCGCCCGTTGGCTCGTTGATTCAAGTCAAAAACATGAACAACAGCCAAAGCATTTGGGTGAAAGTGATTGGAAAATTGCCAGACATCAGCGCAAACAACCGAATTATTATCAAACTCTCGGCGCGTGCGCAGGAAAAACTTTCTCCCGGCGGTCGGCAATTCATTGCTGAAATCAGCTATTTGGCACAGTAACTTCGTTTAGCAGAATATACAAACGCCTCCCAAGTAAGAACATCGGTCTACTTGGGAGGCGTTTGTGTTTTTGACAAAACCCTCGGTTGAGGTCTTTCAATCCTTTTTTTACAGCGTATAGTATAGCTAGGTATTATTCAAATATCTTAAGCAGATGAGACACGGTCTTATCTGATAAGCTAAACAACCATCCCGGAAAAATCCCTAATGCAAATGACATAAGCACCAACGGAATCAGCATCCATTTTTCCAATCGGTTCAAGTCAGAAAGAAAAGGCAGTTCGGTCGGATTCTTGGCCCAAGGTTTTCCAAAAAACATGCGCTGAAAAGTCCAGAGAAAATACGCCGCGGCCAGTATTATCCCCAATGTTCCCAAGGCAGTCAACCACACGGGCAGCCTATTTGACTGAAAACCACCCATCAGCGTAAATAGCTCGCCGATAAAGCCCGAAAAGCCAGGTAAACCTAGGGAAGCAAAAAAAGTAATACCCGTGATAATGGTATATAAAGGCATGTATGAAATCAAGCCCCGATAGTTGTCAATGAGACGGTTGTGGGTGCGGTCGTACAAGACCCCAACCAATAAAAACAGCAGTGACGAAAGGATTCCGTGGCTCACCATTTGGTATACCGCACCGTTGAGTCCTTCGGCCGTAAGCGAGGCAATCCCCAGCACCACAAAGCCCATGTGCGACACTGAAGAATAGGCAATCATCTTCTTCAAGTCATTTTGGGCTAAGGCATTAAAGCCCCCGTAAACAATGGAAATCACCCCCAATACCGCTAACGTAAAGGCATATTCGGCGGCGGCATCGGGGAAAATAGGATAAGCAATTCGAAGTAAGCCATAGCCACCGATTTTTAAGAGGACACCCGCCAACACTACCGAAACAGGCGTGGGTGCTTCAACGTGCGCATCTGGCAACCAAGTATGCAGCGGAACAATCGGCAGCTTAATGGCAAAACCAATAAACAGCAACCAAAAAGCAAGCATCCGCGAAGGCATTCCCAACAGCGTAATTTCACCACTCGGAGTGAGAATACTATCAGGCAAATAATTACGTCCGTCGGTCATTAACCGTAAATCAAACGTATGCACCATCGTTTTGGCAAGTTCTGACTCATAGGGGTCAATGACTGAAATATAAAGACCAATCATGACAATCAGAATCAACAGCGAACCAACAAGCGTATAAAGGAAAAACTTGATGGAAGCGTATTCACGACGCGGCCCTCCCCACAATCCAATCAGGAAATACATGGGTAAAAGCATGAATTCAAAAAACAGAAAAAACAAAAAGAAATCCAGCGCCAAAAAGCACCCCATGATACTCGTAGTCAGCAACAGGTACAACGAATAATAGGCTTTTTCGCGTTTGGCGATTGAAAATGAAGAAAAAACGCCCACCATCATCACAATGGATGAAAGCATAATTAAGGGCAGACTGATGCCGTCAACGCCTAAAATAAAATCAATAGAGACCGTTCCCAAACTTCCCATCGACAGCGTAATCCAGTCGGCTTTTTCCACCATTTGAAAATCGGCGGTTTGGGTTGAAAAAAAGTAATAAACGACGGCTGAAACCACGACTTGACACGCGCAGAAAAAAACGGCAATCCATTTGAAAGCCTCTTTTTGGGAGTTGGGGAGCAATGCAATCACCACCGACCCAACGAGCGGATGAAAAGTAAGAAACGAGAGTAGATGAGGAATCATAATAGTACGTTAGCCAATACCCAAAAGCGATATTTGTTGCCGATGGCCTAAAAAAACAAAAAAATCATTAGTAAAACACCCAAAAGCATTACCACAAAATAGGACTGAACACGCCCATTTTGCAAATTTCGAATCCTGTTTCCGACAAACCCCGCCAACCAAGCCAATGCGTTTACCACACCATCCACGATCAATTTGTCAAATCGCCCAATGGCATGGGCACCAATCACGGTGACATAACCTACGCCATTGACCATTACATCAATCATCCGTCGGTCTATCCTATTCGTCCAGTACGCTATTTTCTGTAAAGGCGCAATCAAAAACACATGGCGGTCGGTTTCATCAGCGTGTTCATTCAACCATTTCAATCTGTTCCGTATTTTCTCAAACAAAGAAACAAACAGCTTTTCAATCACGTCATGAATCCCTTGCAGCAACATAATGAGGGAAGGTAATGGCCCAATTGCCGTGGAATAAAAGCCGCCTAACAGCCCGATAGCAACGACCAAAACTGACAGTATAGCCACCATCCCGTGCCCCGTTTCGGCCGCCTCAACGGGAAACATTCGAAAAAACCACCCGTGGGCGGCATCGGCTGGATTGAACGAAAACCAAATAAAAAAAGACAGAATTGCCAGAAGAATAACGGGCACTTTCATGAAAGAATCTGCATCATGAACAATTTGTTCGTGGCGGTATCCTCCTTGGTTTTCGCCGAAGAAAACCTGTTTCCATTGTCTGATAACGTAGAAAGCAGTAAGACCCGCCGAAATTAAGCCTATCACTGGAATAACATAAGCGATGCCCCCTGTGTGTTTGGCCCACTCAAAGGCTCCAATCAAAATGGCATCTTTGGAAAGAAATCCTGAAAAAAACGGCAAACCTGCCAGTGCAGCGGCACAAATCGTGTAAGCCCAAAAAGTAACGGGCATTTTTTGTCGAAGCCCGCCCATTTGGCGTGTGTCTTGGGTATGAACGGCATGGATGATTATGCCAGCGCACAAAAACAAGCCAGCCTTAAAAAAAGCATGGGTCAATAAATGAAACAAAGCGGCTTCTTTGGCTCCCACGCCCATTCCCATCACCATCAGGCCCAGTTGAGAAACCGTTGAATACGCCAATAGTTTCTTAATATCGGTCTGAAAAATAGCCCTATACGCTCCTAAAAGCATGGTTATGGTGCCGATGATGGCCACCACAATCAGAGCGTCGGGCGTCAGAAACGGATGAATGCGTCCGAGTAAAAAAATACCAGCAGCCACCATCGTAGCGGCATGAATAAGGGCCGAGACGGGCGTGGGCCCCTCCATTGCGTCTGGTAGCCAATCCGAAAGCGGAAATTGAGCTGATTTGCCAATGGCCCCACAGAATAAACAAACCCCAATGACGGTAAAAAGTACGGAAGATTCTCCAGAAAGAACGCCATCCTGATGGGTCAAAACCGAGAATTCTGTTGTGCCAAATTGCCAAAATACCAACAAAATACCGATCAGGAAGCCCGCATCACCGATACGGTTCAACAAAAATGCTTTTTTGGCCGCCCAAACCGCCCGTGGTCGCTCGTACCAAAAACCAATCAGTAAGTAAGAAGAAAGGCCCACCAATTCCCAAAATACGTACATCAACAACAGACTGCCTGCCAACACAATCCCCAACATTGAAAAAACAAAAAGTTGTAAAAAAGCAAAGTACCTCCAACGCCCTGGCTCATCGTGCAAATAACTTATTGAGAACAATTGAACTAAAACCGCGACAAAATGCACCACCACCAGCATCATAAGGGTTTGGTTGTCTACCAAAAAGGAAAGCATGATGGGCTTACCGTTCATAGAAAACCATTCGACCAAATAAACCTGAGATTGATTGAGTGCTTGATTAAGCATCACCAACGAACCACCTAAACCCGTAAGAGTGAGGGCGATGCCAACGTATCCGGCCCAATTATTGGCCCGTTTTCGAAAAGAGAACAAACCAATAAAACCAAGACAAGGGAAAACAAGAAGTAAAATCAAATAAAGAGACATTCGGGTTGAGGCAAAACCTTTTCGGCAAATATCAGGCAAATCGGGTGTTTTTACAAAAAAGGGCGGAAAGGATTACGCCACGAGTCCCGCTTTTATTTAATCCGTTGCTCTTTTGATTCCTTCAACAATCAAATCGGGGTCGCTCCAAGGCACAAAGTGATTCATGTTTTCTTTCCAAATCGTGGTCACTTTCACGTGCGGCAGCTGACGCTTGATAAACTTTGCATTATCTGGCGCCACCAGTACATCCTTTCCACCTTGCACCACCACTACTGGACAACGAATTTTTCCCCAATGAGGGGACATTTTTTTTAGTTCACTTTCTAAGGGCAACAACTCATCATTGCTGCTTCTAAAAAAAGACGGCATTGCCCAGCGCAAGGGCGTGTATCTCAACGGATACCGGTACCAATTGGAAGGCTCCAAGGCGGGGTCGACCGAGCCCGCCACAATGACCAGCGATTTGATAAACTGCGGATACTGAATGGCGGCTTCTGCGATTACGGGCCCGCCGTACGAATGTCCCACTAAAATAACGGGCAGCGATTGGCGTTTTAAGATAGGCAATAACGCTTCCGCTTGATTTTTTAATTCATCTTCTGCCCCTTCTGCTTGTGACTCCCCAAAACCAGGCCTATCTACCGCCAATAAATGGTAATGGGCCAATAAAAAGGTATCTTTCAAAAAAGATTTAAAGTTGTCCCAAGAACCTGGCGAACCATGTACAAATAAAATCGGCTGTCGCGACGAATCACCCACCTCAACATAGTGTAATTCCCGTCCCAATGCCTGATAAAAACGTCGTTTGGGCTGATAAGGGCTTTTCGAAAAATAGCTATTCATCTCCTTGTCATTCATTCGACCAGTAAGACAAGACGACGCAACCACCGCCAACACGTACAAAGAGCCAATGATGAGGAGCATTTTACGGTATTTCATGGGTATTTTTAATGGAGTTGTCTATGCGATAACTTATTTTTCATTTATTTAGTTAAAATTGAACAAAAGAATAGGGAATTCTCGTACGTATTCCGATGATTTACTGCGGAAAAAACATATTATCAACGCTTGTACTTAGCCTCATTTTGTTAGAAGCATTGGGGCAGAGAGTTCCATTGGATAGTATTTCAAAAATTCGCATTGATGCTCCCACCGCCAAAGACACCGCTTTCGGCATCAAGGCCAAAAAAGTAGTCCCCAAAACCATCTACAATTTTTTGTTTCGGGATATTTATAACAGTACTACTTCAGGAAATACCATCAGCGAAATTGAAGAAAATCCTCACAAAGTATTTGAAGGACGCTGGATTCGGAAGATTTATGTACACAGTGCCGATGTGTTCGGTTACAGCGTCTATGATACACTTCGCGGGCCCGACAATTGGCTCGACCGCACTGGAAACCGATTTCATCGCAGTACCCGCGAATGGGTCATCCGAGACAATTTTCTATTTTTTGAAGAAGGAGACCTCATTGACCCCGAAAAAATCAAGGACAACGAACGCTACTTACGGCAGCAGGGCATTTTTCATGACGTTCGTATCGTCATTGTCCCCTATAAAAATGCCAAAGACGCCGTCGAAGTCCACGTGTATACCCAAGATGTTTGGTCGCTCCTACCCGATGGTTCTGCCTCAGGACTGGATAATTTTTCTATCGGCTTAGAACAGCGTAATTTTCAAGGGCTAGGACATTCATTAAAAAATTCGATTGCTTATAATGCCAACGACCCCCGCCAAAGATGGGAATATACAGGCAGATACCTCATTCCTTCCTACCGAAAAACGTTCATTACGGGTCAGGGAATCCTGAACCTCCAGCGCGACCAAAAACAACTTGGCTTCAAAGTGTTTAGGCCTTTTTTGACCCCCGAAATGAAATATGCGGGCTCAATCGAAGCCGGATACAACGATTTACGCCTTTTTGAATTTACCACCGACTCCCTCACGGGGCGTTCCGTCAGGAATTACTTCTGGTCGCAATATGTTTTATTTGACGCGTGGATTGGGCGTTCGTTCAAGATTTTTTTTGGCGACGACCAACTCCGCGAACGGGCGCGATTTGTGGTAGCATTGCGTCATTCGCGCCAAACATTTTACAACCGAGGGAAGGCCGTCACCGACAGCACTAATCAACTTTTCCAGAATACGCGCCCTACATTATTCAGTTTTGGATTCTCCAACCGCCGCTACAAACGGGATTTGCTCATTTATGGCTTTGGCCGAACAGAAGACGTTCCACTGGGCGAAATGGCAGCGTTTATCTACGGCAGCGACCCCGCTGAGTTAGGCACCCGAAAGTACGTTGGCCTAAAATTTTCTAAGGCGCGGTACATGAAGGCGGGTTATTTGTACAGTTTGGTTAATCTGGGCACCTATTTTAAAGGCGGAACCACCGAGCAGGGGGTTTTCAGTACTGAAAACAATTACTTTACGCCGTTACACAACTTAGGGCAACGTTGGTACGCCCGGCATTTTCTAAATGTAAAATTTGGGTGGGGCTTCAATCGCTTCCAAAATGAATATTTTAATATCAGTGGAAATGAAGGAATTCAGGGAATAACCAGCGACGAGCTGCGGGGCACGCGCAAATTGGTCGTTGGTGTCGAAAGTGTATTTTTTAGTCCGATTAATTTCTTAGGATTTCGGATGGCCCCCTTCGTATTTTCAAACCTTGGTTGGACTTCATTTAAAGGAGAACCCCTTCTTAATGCCCGTCCTTTTCACGGATATGGCATCGGTTTTAGATTCCGAAACGAAAATCTTACATTTAATACCTTTCAAGTTCGGCTAAGTATTTATTCAGGCATCCCCGACATTGGACAGCCATTCAGAGCTGGTTTTGAGGGAGTTACCCCGCTTCGACTCAAAGATTTTGACATTTCTGCGCCCGAAATAATTCCTTTTAGATAATTTTTTTTCAATAAATGTATTGACATATAATGTAAATACATTTATATTTGCAATGTCAAATTTGAAAAAGGGATTTATGTCTATTGAAACCGACATCAAACAGAGTAAGTTCAGAAACGCTTACCACAAAATGGCGCTCAACTTGATTTATACGACGAGTTGGTTGAGCAATGGTCAGGCTGCACTCTTAAAACCGTATGATTTAACGACGCAACAGTACAATGTATTGCGCATTTTAAGAGGTCAGCACCCAAATCCAGTCAGAGTAAATGATATTATCGAGCGGATGCTTGACAAAATGTCAAACGCTTCACGTTTAGTGGACAAACTTCTGGCCAAAGGATTGGTAAAACGCACCGAATGCCCGCGTGACCGTCGTGCCGTTGATGTGGTCATTACCGACGATGGTATGAAAATCTTGGCTGAATTGGACGCCATGCAGGGCGAATGGGAAAAGACCCTTCTGAATGTTACGGAAGAAGAAGCAAATCTACTAAGTGACATCTTGGATAAACTCCGCGGTTCTGTTTAATTTTCTAGAACAGTGCTGTCATTAAAGTATTTTATTAAAACTATATAAAATCCATCAACACAAACGTCTTTTAACTTAATTTTTTAAACTTTTAAATACCACGAAGTAAAATGAAAACGATCAAAATGTTTGCAAGTGTATTAGTAGCCGGTATGATGATGATTAATTCGGCAGTTGCAACTGAAAAAACAGCCTCTAAAAAAGCCGTTTCGTACAAGGTAGACGCCTCTAAAAGCGTAGTAAAATGGCACGCTAAAAAAGTAACTGGTGAGCACAACGGAACCGTAAACCTGGCTAACGGCGTCTTGACCGTTGATGGCACTAAAATCACCGGAGGTTCTTTTGAAATCGACATGACAAGCATCAAATGTGAAGACCTTACCGATGCTGGGTACAACGCTAAATTGATCACCCACCTTAAGTCTGACGATTTCTTCTCGGCAGAAAAACACCCAAAGGCAACTTTCAAAATCACCAAAGTTGAAGGTTCAGGCGCTAACTACACTTTGACTGGCGACATGACCATCAAAGGAATTACCAAAAGCATCTCTTTCCCTGCTACCGTGAAAGCCGACGCTAAAGGAGTAACCGCTAATGCCAAAATCACGCTTGACCGCACAAAATGGGATATTCGTTATGGTTCAAAATCATTCATCCCCAACATCGGCGATAAAGCTATCTACGACGATTTCGCCATTGATTTGACATTGGCTGCCGTAAAATAATTACTTCAAAAGCACATTTCGTAACTGTTCAAAACCCCGTTCATTATTGATCGGGGTTTTGTTTGTTTAAAACGTACTATTTTTTCAGAATAGGCGTTATTTAATCAAGAAATGCAATCCGCCTTTACCGCTAACTGCACACTTCATGAAAAGCTTATTCTGCCTATTAACAGCCCTTTCAACTTTTTCTTACGCTCAAGCCCAAACTTCACCCGCGACGGAGGAAGAGGACGACGATTTTGTATGCCATTATTTCGGCTACAAACAACTCCAAACACCCAAAGAAATTTGCAATTACCTAAGCTTTCGGTCTAATCAACACGCCGAGCAGGTGGTGGATCAGATTTTGAGGCAAGTAGGCCTGCTGCGAAACTTTGTAGTGGTAGAGTGCCCAAATACCGAAAACTGCTTTGCTACGGTAGTAGATGGGCAGCGCTACATTGTGTATGATGGTGCTTTTATGAAACGTGTCGAAAATGTCACTCAAACCGACTGGTCGGCCATTAGTATTGTGGCCCACGAAATTGGGCACCATTTGCAGGGGCATACCATCGACGGCAAAGGCAGTCGCCCCCAAAAAGAATTAGAAGCCGACCGCTTCTCTGGCTTTGTCATGCAGCGCCTTGGGGCGTCGCTTGAAGAGGCTTTGGTAGCCATCAAAACCCTCGGCGACGACAAGCCTACGTATTCTCACCCCGCCAAGGCAACCCGCGTAGAAGCCATTCGCCAAGGATGGGTGGATGCCGCTGGGATACTCTCAAACGCTCCAAAACCAACGGCTTCTGGCCCGCAGGTTTCGAATCGTACTCCGCAGTCTACGGTTCCTTCAACACCCTCCCGCCCTGTCGTAGTTTCAGCCGCTCCCCAAGAACCCGAAGATGAAAATGTAGGATGCGTGGCTGGAAATTGTGACAATGGTCTGGGAATTTATGTGCACGAAAGCGGCGAACGATACGAAGGGGACTTTAGGTACGGCAAACGCCACGGAACGGGCGTTCAGTATTATCCAGAAGGTAAAATGAAATACAAGGGTGATTTTCGAACCGACCAACGCACAGGATACGGAGCCTACTATTTTCCCAACGGCGATAAATACGTAGGGTTGTTTCAAAACAATCTTCCCCACGGCAAAGGTACTTACTACTACGCCGATGGCGATCGTTTTGTAGGAATTTACGAAAATGGCAAACGCAACGGCCAAGGCGCTTTTTATCACCGCGACGGACGACGGGAGGCGGGCGTTTATTCGGAAGATGCGCGGGTAAAATAATGTGCTATTTTCTTCCTGCGTATTTTCTTAATTTGCGTCAGATAATACGTTCATTATGGATTTTGGGAAAGTAGACGACATTTCAAAAGTTAATTTCAACTTACCACCTGACCATCCCTTTACTGGTCAGGTGCTTTCTTCTTTTAAAACATCTGAACCACCACGTTGTTTTGTAGGCCCTCCCATTTGGTCCAATAAAGAATGGGTCGGGAAAATATATCCTACGACGGCGAAGGAAAAAGATTTTTTATACCACTATACCCGTCAGTTCAACACCATTGAGCTAAACGTTACACATTACCAAATTCCCCCAGAAACCACGATTCAGCGTTGGGTAGATGCGGCAGCTCCTGGTTTTTGTTTTTGTCCTAAATGGCCCCAAAGCATCAGTCATGAATACCAACTCAAAGGTTGTGAACACTTGAGTCAGGAGTTTATTTCGTCTGTTTTAGAACTGAGAGAGCATCTTGGTACGACCTTTTTGCAGCTTGGGCCCGCTTTTGATACCTCCCAATTTCATACTTTGTCGGCTTTTTTAAAGCAACTTCCTCCCAATTTCCCCATCGCAGTTGAGTTTCGACATCCCGATTGGTTTTCAAATGATTCTATTTGGCAAAAAACCCTCGAAATGCTCCACCAACTGGGCATTGGCACCGTGATGTCGGACGTGGCGGGCCGTCGAGATGTGTTGCACATGAGCCTTACTTCTCCCACCCTGACCCTGCGTTTTGTGGGCAATGAACTACACCCAACTGATTTTACGCGGGTAGATGCCTGGGTACAACGACTAAAGGACTGGTACGCTCAAGGCCTCCAAACAGCCTATATTTTTGTCCACTGCGGCGAAAACATCAACGCCCCCGAATTGACCAAGTACTGGGTCGAACAACTTAATCTGCATTGCGGGCTATCGCTCCAACCTCCTCATATCCGCCCCAAAGTAGTCCAAGGTTCGCTTTTTTAAGTAGAACTCAAGCCTGATTTTGCTGTTTACAAAGCCTTTATACGCTCCCGTGTAAAAAAAAGCGTACTCCACGCAACCAGAAACGATTTAAACTCGTAAATGCCTGTACAAACATATTTTTATCACAAAACAAACTTTTGCGTTATCATGAAACAGACAACCATGAAAAGAGGACAATTCCTGCGTGAATTAGGACTTAGCAGTAGTGCACTGATGGCTTTTTATTGCTTAGGCACCACCATGACCGCCTGCTCTTCGGGCAGTGATGACCCTACTCCAACTCCTACTACCCCAACAACCTCTACTGGCCTGACTGGCAATGCTGATTTGAGTAAAGGAGCGATTAATTTCACCTTAAACTTGACAAGCACCGACTTCGCCACCCTCAAAACAGTAGGTAATTTTGTAACGGTAGGCAGCGTCATCGTAGCCAATGCCAAAGGAACCATGGTTGCCCTGTCAAAAGCCTGTACCCATGAAGGAACAACGGTAGGTTATCGCTCGGCACAAAACGACTTCTTTTGCAGCAATCACGGGTCAGAATTTAGCACAACGGGTGCCGTAGAAATGGGCCCCGCCACCAAAGCTTTGACGGTTTATACGGCCAAGTTGAGCACCGACGGCAATACCTTGACCGTTACGGCCTAATTCGTTTATTGTAACAGTGCGTTCCCCAAAAACAAGAAAGACTCTAACTAAATGTGTATGAAAGCACTTGCTTCAGTAGTTGCCGCGTTGTTGTTGATGAGTTCAATTGACGTAAAAGCGCAGGAAGATTTAACAAAAATGCTCGAAGAAAACGAGCCTAAAACGACGGATTATACAACGGCCACTTTCAAAGGGACGCGTATCATCAACGGGCATTCTGTGGAAACCGTCAAGAAAAATCACTTGGACTTTATCATTCATCACCGTTTTGACCGTCTGAACTCTGGGGCATACAATCTTTTCGGGCTTGATTATTCAACCATTCGTTTGGGATTTGAATATGGTTTGACCGACAACGTAACGATTGGTTTTGGGCGTAGCAGTGTGCAAAAAACCTTTGATTTTTTGGCCAAAGCCAAGCTTCTTCGCCAGTCGACGGGCACTCGCAACATGCCCTTCTCGGTAACGGCATTTGCGAGTACGGTCATTGAAACGCTGGATAAAGACCTTTCGACCCAAGACAAAACGTCTTATTGCACTCAACTTTTGATTGCCCGTAAGTTCAGTGAGCGCTTGTCGTTGCAACTCAATCCCACGTTTTTGTACCGCAACCGCGTGGCGACTGCCGCGCAAGAACGGGCCCTTTTTGCGTTAGGATTTGGCGGGCGAATGAAGCTGAACAAACGTTTGTCATTGAATGCTGAATATTATTGGGCATTTCGTGAAAAAGACCTCGAAAATGCCCTCGGCGACCCGTACGGCAATTCGCTCGCTATCGGTGTTGACATTGAGACGGGTGGCCACGTGTTTCAACTTCATTTCACCAATTCTTCGGGCATGGTCGAAAAGCAATTTATCGGTGATACTTCGGGTAGTTGGGGCAAAGGAGACATTCGCTGGGGTTTCAACGTTTCAAGAACGTTCAGTTTTGACAAACGCGCCAAAGGAATGATGAAATAGCCTTTTTTTCTTTACTTAATGGGTTAAACTTATTATGCCATGAAAACAATCATCATCATTTTATCCGTTTCTTTCGCGTCGCTTGGCTACCTCAATGCTCAGAATCTTTATTCAACAAGCAACGGGGAAACGAGTTTTTTTTCGGAAACACCCGTTGAAAACATTGCGGCAGTTAACAAATTCGGGCAAGCGATTCTGAACACTTCCACCAACGACATTGTGGTGCAGATGAACATGAAACAGTTTGATTTTCCGAACAAGCTCATGCAGGAGCACTTCAATGAAAACTACATCGAATCGGCCAAATACCCCAAGGCGGTCTTTAAGGGCAAAATCAACGAAAAAATTGATTTCACCAAAAACGGCACCTACGACATCTCCGCCACTGGTGATTTCAACCTCCACGGGGTATCTAAACCACGGACATTTAAAGGTAAAATCACCATTGCTCAAGGTTCAATCGGGCTTACGACAGATTTTGAAGTGGCCTTGACCGAGCACAACATTGAAGTACCCAAGGTGGTCTTTATGAAGATTGCCCAGACGATTCAAGTGAAGAATAAGTACAGTCTCGCCCCCTACGTTAGTAAAAAATAGGATGTATGCAGTGTTTGCAATTCTTGAAAGTACAGTATAGTTTTGGGCAGATATTCTTTGATGAGTGGTAGATATATCTACTGCTCATTTTTTTTGTTTCTCTCAATCATTATTTTTCCACTATTATGCAAAAAGTAAAGTTTTCACTCGTTTTAGCAGCCGTTACGCTGATATTGACTTGTGGCTTCGTACAGAAAAAAGGCAAATGGCAGAGCCTTTTCAACGGTAAGGATTTCAGCGGCTGGCACGCTTATAACAAGCAAGGACAACCTATTTCTGACAAATGGCAAATTGAAGACGGTGCCATGGTCTTGACTGGAAGAGGTGGCGGCGACCTTGTCACGGATGCTGAGTTCGAGAATTTTGAGTTGGAAATGGAGTGGAAAATCTCCGAAAAAGGCAACAGCGGCGTGATGTGGGGCGTGGTAGAAGATAAAAAATACTGCTGTCCTTACAGTACTGGCCCTGAAATGCAGGTACTCGACGACGCCAAACACCCAGACTCATTTGCAGGTAAAAATGGCAACCACAAAGCAGGTTCATTGTACGACATGATTCCTCCTGCTGACCTTACTGCCGTAAAACCTGCGGGCGAATGGAACAAAGCTAAAATGAAGATTGACAAAGGCCAAGGCACTTTCTGGTTGAACGGTAAACAGATGGTAACATTCCCCACCAAAGGACCAGAATGGGATAAACTCGTAGCCAATAGCAAATTCAAAACTTGGGAAGGTTTCGCCAAGTTTGCGAAAGGAAAAATAGCGATTCAAGACCACGGCGATAAAGTGTGGTTCCGTAATATTCGTATTCGCGAGTTGTAGGAATTTGACGCGGCAAAAAAAAGAGTCCATCGTTCGTAGTGAAAACTATAAACGATGGACTTATTTTTTATCCCTGAAGCAACTCTTCCGAAACGCCAATCATGGAGAAACCGCCGTCGTGGAAGAGATTTTGCATGGTCACCATGCGGGTATAATCAGAAAACATCATCACCACATAATTGGCACAATCGTCGGCCGAAGCGTTTCCAAGAGGAGACATTTTTTCTGCGAAATCATAAAATTTATCAAAGCCACCGATTCCTGACCCTGCCGTAGTTTTGGTAGGTGATTGAGAAACGGTATTGACCCGTACATTTTTAGCTTTACCATAACGGTACCCGTAGCTACGGGCAATCGACTCAAGCATCGCTTTTGCCTCCGCCATATCGGTATAAAAAGGAAAAGTCCGTTGTGCTGCCATGTACGACAAAGCCACCACGCTACCCCATTCGTTGATGGCATCCATTTTTTCGGCTACCTGCAAAAATTTATGAAACGATAACGCCGATACATCAATACTTTTCAGAAACCAATCGTAATTCAAATCTCCGTACGGGCGGCCCTTACGGATGTTTGGCGACATACCGATAGAATGAAGCACAAAGTCAACTTTACCTCCCAATACATCAATAGATTTGCTGTAAAGGTTTTCGATTTCTTCAATGGAGGTAGCATCTGCGGGGATAATTTCGGCCTCACAGGCATCCGCCAATTTATTAATTTCGCCCATCCGCATTGCAATAGGGGCGTTTGTCAGCGTAAAAGTTGCACCTTCGGCTTTCGCTTTCATTGCTACTTTCCACGCGATTGAGTTTTCATCAAGCGCACCCGAAATGATGCCGCGTTTCCCTTGTAAAATTCCGTTTGCCATTTTTTTGTTTTAGAGTTAGGGGCTAAGAGGTAAAAAGTCAGGCTCAATTCTCTCAATCCTTCCCTCTTTTTTCTTAACCAGAACCAAGCGACAAAGTAACGAATTTTTGCGCAAATAGCCTTCATTTTATCACTCAGGAATATACCCCCTATCCATCAAATCACGGAGTGGGTTGGTTAACAAATAGGTCGTGCCATTTTGCAAAAAATAGGTTTGATCGGCAATTTCCAAAACGTCTCGGTAAAGGTGGTCGGTGATAAGAATTCCTTTTTGGGCCTTTTGGGACAAAATCAGCCATTTCAGCTGCTCCACATAAATGGGTGAAAGGTGCGAAAAAGGCTCATCCAACAAAACATATTGAACGGGTGAAAAAAGAATCAACAACGTTTCCCAAAACCGCCTCTCCCCGCCTGAAAGTTCACCCAATCGCTTGTTTTTAACCACTTGCCATCTTTCACCGAAGGAATCATCGACCACAGAATCATACCATTTAAACGCCTCCTGTACCCGCAGTGAGGGCGGCGTGAGGGGATGTTGGGGCAAATACCGCACAAGGTGATGCTCCCGAAAAGGAAATTCAACAAAACGTCCATCCCAACGCACCGACTTAAATACGGGCTTCAAAGTCCCGAAAATGATTTGCAGTAAGCTTGATTTTCCACAACCATTCCGTCCTAAAATGGCCGTTACTTCGCCCAAAGGCATTTTCAGGTAAATGTTTTGCAGAATTTTTCGTTCGCCATAAGCAAGTTCAATACTATCGGCTTCCAAACATTTGAAGAATTTCATACGTGAATTAACCAATTGATGAGAGCCAGCACGCCGAAAAAAAACAACATATCGAGGCAGAAAGCCCCCAGAAAAAGGCGTGGAATGGAATGCCCCATATTTTGGTAAAAAAGATATTTTTGACGCGAAAAAGTATGCATAAAATACCAAATAACGCCAAATGAGGCAAATTTAAGCCAGAAAAGCGGCCCCAATAGCAGCCACAAGTCGTCGCCCAAAGGCACTTGAGCCACTAGCCATCCTCCCCACGAAACGGCATTGGTAAAAAACCAAAACTGACGATAAAAAAGCCAAACAGCGAAAAGCATAAAATTGATTTTTCGGCAAGCTACTCAGCAGTCTGACACGTTGTGAGCACGTTAAGAAACTTTAAGAATTTTGGTTCCTAAAATTCGTGTAAACATATTCCCTTTCGTAAACCGATACCACCATTTAACATAAACACCTCCGCCTCGGCCATCAAAACCGTACTTTTGTTTGTTATTCAACCAACCAAATCAAGTTACCAAGTCGTATTATAAGCAGAAGCAAAAACCACAGGTTCTCTCTGACTTTACCCCTTTAATCTCAAAATCACTTAATTACCCAATCGTTTATGTGGCAGTTCATTAAATATGTTTTCGCAACCATCGTCGGTTTATTTCTTTTCTCGTTACTGGGCTTCTTTTTGTTTATCGGTTTAGCAGCGGCGCTCGGCTCATCGGAAGAAAAAACCAACGTTGAGAAAAACTCCGTTCTTAAATTAAATTTAAACAATTCAATTCAGGAAGTTTCCGTCGACAACCCTTTTGCAGAGCTCACGGGCGGGCAGGGCGATGTCATTGGCCTGCTTGATATTAAATCTGCCTTGGCCAATGCCAAACTCGACCCCAACATCAAGGGTGTTTACTTGGACGTTCAATACCCGATGGTGGGCTGGGCCTCGGCCGAAGAAATTCGCGATGCAATCATTGATTTCAAGAAATCCAAAAAATTTGTGTACGCATACGGGGAGGTAATGACCGAGAAAGCCTATTACTTGGCGTCTGTTGCCGACAAAATATACCTCAACCCCGCTGGAGGAATGGAATGGAACGGGCTCAGTGCCGAATATGATTTCTACAAAGGAACCCTTGACAAACTTGAAATAAAGCCGTTGGTGTTTCGGGTGGGTGAATATAAAAGTGCCGTGGAGCCTTTCTTCCGCGAAAATATGAGCGACGCCAGTAAGTTGCAGAACCAGGTTTTGATTAACACCATTTTTAATCATGCCGTTGAAAATATTGCAAAATCGCGAGGCATTTCTGCCGCCCAGCTCAAAAACTTGGCCGATTCTTTATCCATAGATGCCCCTCAAGATGCCCTCAAGTATAAGCTCATCACCCACGTAGGTTATTATGACGAAGTAGAAACTTCATTGAAAAATGAGCTCAAACTGAAGGAGGATGATAAAATCAAATTTGTTGGCCTTGGCAAATACATCAAAGCTGATAAGCTCATTAAAGACGGGCCATCTGACCGCAGAATTGCGGTCATTATCGGAGAAGGCGCCATCATGTCGGGCAAAAGCAACGACGGAAATATTGGCTCAGAAACCATCATGGAAGAACTTCGCAAAGCGCGTAAAGACAAAAAAGTCAAAGCGGTAGTCCTCAGAATCAACTCTCCAGGAGGCAGCGCCTTGGCTTCTGATGTTATGTGGCGCGAAGTGCAGCTGACCCGTAAGGAAAAACCTGTGATTGCTTCCATGTCGGACGTAGCAGCCTCTGGTGGCTATTACATGGCGATGGGCTGCGATAAAATTGTAGCTCAACCAAACACGATTACTGGTTCTATCGGGGTGTTCAGCGTACTGTTCAACTTTGAAGATACCTTCCGCAATAAATTGGGCATTACGTTCGACCGCGTCAACACCAACGCCCACGCCGATTGGCCTTCCGTAACCCGCGACATGACTCCTTTCGAGAACAATCGTCTGCAAAAGAGTACCGAAAACATTTACGCCACTTTTACGCGCAAAGCCGCAGAAGGTCGTAAAATGCCCCTTGCTAAACTTCAAGCCTTGGCTTCAGGTCGGGTTTGGTCGGGTAAAGAAGCCAAAGAAAATGGGTTGATTGACGAATTTGGCGGGCTTGACAAAGCCATTCAGGTAGCCGCCAAAGCCGCTAAATTGAAAGAAGGTGACTATCGTATCAAATACCCTGCTGAGAAAAATATGGTAGAACAGTTCATCAATAAACTCACTGGTAACGCCGAAGAGCAATTGATGCAACAAAAATTAGGTGATTTTGCTCCTTACCTCAAAGTCTTGAAAAAACTGCAACAAATGCAAGGAACGCAAGCCCGCCTACCGTATGATATAGTAATCAAATAATCACGTACCAATATTATAAAAAAATCCCCCGACTAACTGAATCGGTTTTTTTTTTGTGGCCCAAAATAACAAAAGTCCCGCGTGAACGGGACTTTGTGGAGCGAAAGACGGGGTTCGAACCCGCGACCTCGACCTTGGCAAGGTCGCGCTCTACCAGCTGAGCTACTTTCGCGTTTTGGTGTTATCGGCAGGCGTCTGCCTCAAACGGGTTGCAAACATATTAAACCCAATCTTTTTTTCCAAATATTTATTAAAAAAAACTACACTTTTTTTAACAAATAAGTCAAAATTGCTAGCAGCACTCATTCATTAAAAAAAGCCTAAAACGCTATTCAATAGCATTTTAGGCTTTAAGTACCGGGGACGGGAATCGAACCCGTACGAGCGTTTCGGCTCACAGGATTTTAAGTCCTGCGTGTCTACCAGTTCCACCACCCCGGCGGGCGGTGATTTAATTACGGATAAAAAAAGCACCGTTTTTTGCGGTGCTTGGAGCGAAAGACGGGGTTCGAACCCGCGACCTCGACCTTGGCAAGGTCGCGCTCTACCAGCTGAGCTACTTTCGCGTATGTTTTACCGTGATTTGGTGGTGCAAAAGTAGTCTTTTGGTGTATATGATGCAAGTATTTATTCAAAAAAAATGGGCTTTTTTTTTGAATAAATAGCCCATTTTAACCTGTATGCATGATTATCAGAATGTTAGGCACATTATAAAAAACAGAGAATTCCGAAAAAAATATTGAGACATACGCTCGCCAATACGTTTAACCACATGGTATTTCTAAAATTGGCATTACGTTCGTCTTGCCACGTCTTCCAAGTCCACCATCCAAAAAAAGCCAACAACGGAAAGAGCAAAATTACCAAAAGCAATAACGGTAACGTAAACCCAAAATAACTCAAATACCCTCCCCCCGACAGCAGTAGCCAAAAACAAGCATTGATAAATGTTCCCTTAATTCCCAGCAGTCGGCTCATGGTCATATCACCGCGTTTGGCATCCTCTTCGTGTTGGTACACTTGCGTAAGCGGATAAATAGCCAACAAATTGGATGTACACACCAAAGCGGGGAGTGATTGCGGAATAAGCGACGCAAAGGTTTGCAGGTTATTGATGGGTTGAAACACAGCCAAGTACGTAAGCGCACCCTGAAAAATGGTAACTACAACCCAACTCAAAATCGGGTACTTCTTCAACCGAACCAACGGGTGACTGTATGCCTTCGAAATAATACCATAAATCAGCAAATACCCCGTAAATAGTTCCCCCACAAACAACCACCCCAATACCAACGCCAGAATATCAAAAGCCCACGCGATGTAATACAGCTCTTTGGTGACGGGCGGAGGCGTTTCGAGCAAACCAATACTCCCTTCATCTTTATCGTAATAGCTATTGTAAGCATTGCTTGCCGGAAAAAGCAAAAAATGCAGGATAAAAAATACCCACCAAGCTTTAGCGGTATCAGGATGGGGCGACTGACTGAGCGCAAACAAAAAAATGGGTAGTAAGAAAAAAGAAAACGGAATTCGAAGATGAAGGAGAATGTTTTTCATGCAGAGTTGTGAAAATGGAAGCTAAAAGTACTCATTCCTCCACAAAATCACACTTGGTTGGGTTACGAATCTTGAACCCAAAGGGCCTTTTATTGAAGCGATAGACAACACTTATTCCCGAAATGATGTACCTATCCGTTTTTGCAGGGTTGCCCGCGAAACTGATTCCATCCAAATAGTCCGAAAAAGTAATGCGGAAACCTGCCTCGGCGGCGAGGGTCCATTGCGGATGGATTCGGTACTTAATCCCTAGCCCGAAAGGAACAACCCCGTGAATTGACTTATACACGGCGCTGCGGTCAATGGCAGCTCCTTGCACAAATTGGGGCTTTTCAACAATCATATTTTCTAAATCAGCCTTGGGTTTTGTTCGCACAAATCCAAAGCCCACAAAGAGAAAGGGAGAAAACGACGGTGAAAATCTGTATCTCAATCGTGGTTGGGTTAGCGGCCAAGGATGCCACTCAAATTGGGCAGAAACCTCCGTCAATGGCGTGGTCGTTGTAAAATTACGAAAGGCACGGTCAGGATAATGACTGTCTTTACCCGAAAGTCTTCCCCTAATTAAACCAACTTTTACCGCAAAGTAATCTGAAAAATTATAACGCCCCACCACCCCAAACGATGGCTTGGGCTCTTTGGAAAAAATATCTGACTTGTTTAAATCCCCCAGATACCCTGAGCTACCTCCAAATACCCCAACTTCAAATCGGTCTTGTGCGTTAACAATGAACGAGTTGATAAAAAGCAGCAATAAAAAACGGACGTATAAATAGCGCATTTACAAATGCCTGTTACTGTATTTTAGCCGTACAAAAAAGCCGAACAAGAAATTAATCTCCTGCTCGGCTTAGAAAACGATTTATCAATTTTGGTTATTGTCGAAATGTTTCCACTTCCACCCGGCGATTTATTTTGCGGCCTGACTCGTTGGTATTCTCCGCCGCAGGTACGCTTTCACCCAAGCCTTGAATCACCACGCGTGGAGCACTTACTCCTTTCATCAATAAATACTCCAAACAAGCCTTCGCTCTCGCTTCTGACAGCCTTTCGTTGTAGGCTTTGGAGCCTCTACTGTCGGCGTGTCCCGACAAACGCAGCATGTACGATGGATTCTTAGCAAGTACATCCACCAAACCATCAAGAATTGATTTGTATTTGTCTTGTATCACCGCGCTGTTGGTCGCAAAGAGAATCGACTCCACTTTGAAGTCAACCACTAGTTTGGCGGGGTCAATGGCTACTTTTTGTTTTTTAGCCAATTCAGCTTCTAAGCGGGCTTTTTTCTCAGCCGCTTTGATAACAACCTGCAACGCTTTGGCATCAACGCAACCTTCAAACTCAGGCTTACCAGCTACCTCTGGGCAACGATCTTTGGAATCTTCGACACCGTCGCCATCCGTATCGGGGCAACCGTTGAATTGAGCCACTCCCGCCACCATCGGACAAGCATCATCTTTGTCAGCCACGCCGTCGTTGTCTGCATCGGGGCAACCTTTCAAGTCTGCTTTACCAGCAACATTTGGACAGGCATCATCTTTGTCAGGAATGCCATCTCCATCTGTATCAGGACAACCTCCAAATTGGGCCAAACCAGCGGCGTCTGGGCAAGTATCATCTTTGTCGGCAATACCATCTTTATCACGGTCAGGACAACCTTGTAGATTGGCCAAACCAGCCACATCTGGGCAAGCGTCGTCTTTGTCGGCAATACCATCTTTATCTTTGTCAGGGCAGCCTTGCAATGACACAAGACCCGCTTCGGTAGGACAGCTATCGTCTTTATCACGTATGCCATCACCATCGGTATCTGGGCACCCTTTCATGGATTGCAAACCAGCTACGTCTGGACAATCATCGTCTTTATCGGCAACGCCGTCGTTGTCTTTATCTGGGCATCCTTTCATTCTAACCGAACCAGGCTCATTCGGGCACGCATCTTTTTCATCAGGAATACCGTCACGGTCTTTATCTTGATGATCAAAACGGTACGTAATGGCAAGCGTTGAAAGCTTATAACGGTCGTCACGATTGGGATTAGCGCCTTGGCTTATGCCATCCAAATAATCAGAAAAAGCTAACCGGAAACCCGCTTCGGCACTCACGACCCACTTTTCAGACAAATCGTATCGAACCCCAATTCCAAAAGGAATGACAAAGTTGGATTTAGAATAATCGGCGGCCTGATCGGCAATGGCTCCCTGACGAAAATTAGCGGGGGTGGATGCCGTACCCGTAAAATCAGGTTTAGGATTGGTAAAACCAACTCCTGCTCCCGTAAATAAATAAGGAGATAACTTACGTTTAAACCGTACCTGAAAGGCTGTAGAATCGTATTTAAAACGATTTTTGCCCAAGAAATCATATTCTACAATCGCCGACAAATCGGTAAGCGATGAGCGCGTTTTGAAGCCTCTGACTTTCCGGTCTTCGAAATTGGCATCGTTGCCCGATAACGTACCAAACGTCAAAGCGCCCCGCAATGCCCAGTTGCGACTGATATGGTAGCGGCCCAAAAAACCACCGCTCATTTTAGGCTCCTGTGAAAAAAAATCAGATTTATTGAGGTCGCCCAGATACCCAGACCAGCCCACTCCAGCGCCTAGTTCCCACCGTTTGTAAACCTGTTGACTATAAGCTGGGCCGACAACCAATAACATGGCCATGAGCGCAAATCGTACAGTTAGCTTCATAGAAATTCGTCAAATTAAATTGAAAATGTAGCTTAATGGCTTTTTTAATGGGTAAAATCAAGGCTTAAAGCTAATAGAACACGGCTGAATTACCAAACGTCCACTGGATAAATCATCCGCGTTTTCCTTGCAGCCATCGCAACAACAATCTAACACCGTATGCTGTAGCCGATTTCATGGTGCCAAATTCAGAGTCAGCAAAAGCGGTTCCGGCAATGTCCAGATGTGCCCAACGTGGATGCTCTTCCGTAAATACTTCTAAAAATTTTGCCGCAACAATCGCTCCCGCAAAAGGCTTTCCATGAAAGTTTTTGACATCGGCTACATCAGAAGTCAACTCTTCCTTGTAATCGTCCCACAGGGGCAAACGCCATAGCTTTTCACCCGTTTGTTGCCCCGAATCGTACAAATCTTTGGCAAGCTGCTCGTTGTTGGTAAACAATCCCGCCGCCGAATAACCTAAGGTGGCGATACAACTGCCCGTCAACGTTGCCAAATCAATCATGGCATCTGGCTTTGCGATTCGCACAAGATAACTGAGCGCATCGGCCAAAATAACCCGGCCTTCGGCATCGGTATCAATAATTTCAATGGTTTTGCCCGAATAACTTCCCACCACATCACCGGGCTTTGTGGCCAATCCGTCGATGCTGTTTTCGGTGGCGGGAATCGCTCCTATCAAATGAACGGGCAGTTTTAGTTTAGCAGCGGCTTCAATCGTACCCAATACCGCCGCCGCCCCGCCCATGTCGGATTTCATGTAGTGCATATTGGTCGATTGCTTCAGCGATATTCCTCCCGTATCGAAAGTAACGCCTTTGCCAACCAAGCCTATTTTTTCCGTTGCTTGCGGGTGTTTGTACTCCAATAATATAAATCTGGGCGGATTTTTACTGCCCAGACTCACTGCTAAAAGTGCTTGAAATCCTTCTTCTTCACACTGCTTTTCATCCCAAACGGTGACAGAATAACCGTATCTTTGACCAGACTCAACGGCCCACTCAGCCAAACTTTGGGGTGATTTTTTATTGGAAGGCGCATTCATCAAATCCATGATTCGGATTTGAGTCTGTGCAATTGCTTCACCTCGCTGCACTTGTGGGGTAGCCGATTCGATGGCATCCTCGGCAACAATAATTTGCAATTGAGCGGCTTTATCAAAGATTGTCAGTCCCTCTTTCTTTTTGGTTTTGTACAAATCCAAATCATAATCACCTAAAATACAACCATTTGAAATCACCTCCACCCACTCATTCTCAATTCCACCTGTTTGGAGTTCAATCGCAATGATATTGGGCAGGTTCCTTTTCTGTTTATAAAAAAACGAACGAAGTGTTTTAATAAAATCGGTCTCTTTCGGTGTTTTACCTAACCCTACTAAATATACTTTTCGGCCATTTTCGTAAATCGTCACCACTTGTTTGGCTTCCGCTTTAAAATCTTCTTTCAGGAAAATAGCGTTCGAAAAGATATTAAGTCGGTCGCCTAAATCATCACTTTGACGAAATAAATATATAATCGCTTCGGTTTCGGGCTGAAGCGCCCCAACAATTTGAATTTCCATAAAACAATATTGAATCAATTATTCATATCTCTAGCTGTAACGGTCATTTCTCCAAGGATAGGCCGTATTGGAGTATCCGCGTTCTTCCCAAAAACCGCGTTTATTTTTATCCAAGAACTCGATTCTTTTAATCCATTTTGAACCTTTCCACGCATATAGCTGCGGTGTAATCATCCGAACGGGGCCACCGTGCTCTTTGGGCAAAGGCTCCCCATACACCGTATGCGCCAATAATACATCAGGTTTGAGGGCTTCTTCTAGCGACACGTTGGTGGTATACGTATCATATCCATAACACATCAGATGAGTAGCCGTTTCTTTGGGCTGCACCAGCGCCGCCAAATCTAATAAACGAACTCCCACCCACGACATATCGAGTTTTGACCAAGTGGTTACACAATGAAAATCAGAGGTATCTTCGGTTTGGGGCAACGCCATGAAATCTTCCCATTTTAAAACAACGGGATTTTCAACTTCACCGTCAATGTACAATCGCCAGCGGTCGAGGGTCACGTTGGGTTGGTACCCCAAATCCAGCACGGGCCATTTGGTCGTCAGGGTTTGCCCAACCGGAACTTGCGGCATACCGTGGCGATTGATTTCGCCGTGGCCCTGAGGCCGTTCATCCGCCATCGACGGAGTATTTTTCATTTTATCCTCAAAACGAGCCTTTAGCTTCATTCGAGCTTCAATGATTTTATCGAGTTTACTGCTTTCTTCCATGTTTTTACATCATTTGTTAGTAGAAAACGCCGAAACATAACCCATTCTATGAAATGGTTTATGTTCATTTACTTAACGACTTTAACAAATAAAAGTTCGTAAAATACTAGGCCGTTGAAGAAATACGGCTGGAATTCAACACACCGAAGTCCCAAGGTTGAAGGAGGTCATAATGGAGGTGCCCCTGATGAATGAGCAACGGACTTGGAATATTGTTATGGTATAACTGCCCCGTTCCCAGTCCTTGGGGGAGCGCATTATCAAACTCCGCCGTAAATTGAGAAATGGCATTCAATCCGATGTTTGATTCGAGCGCAGAGGTAATCCACCACCCAATATCCAGCCTTTGGGCGGTTTCTATCCATTCACGAGTCTGCTCAAATCCTCCGAGAAGCGTTGGCTTTAGAACAATATATTTGGGTTTTAGCTGTTTTAGTAAGCGCCTTTTTTCGGCGTAATCGAAGGTTCCGATAAGCTCTTCATCCAAGGCAATCGGCACAGGCGACTTTTCGCACAGTTCGGCCATCAACTCCCTTTGCTTGGGCTTAATGGGCTGTTCTATCGAATGCAGGTCATATTCAGCCAACTTATTCAGCTTGTCATACACCGTAGACGCAGTAAACGCGCCATTGGCATCTACCCGAAGAGTAATTTCTTGAGCAGAAAAATGACGACGAATGTACGCCAAGATTTCGCATTCCTCTTCAAAGTCAATCGCACCGATTTTCAGTTTGATGGTGGTGAATCCATCGGAAATTTTCTCTTCTACTTGCCGGAGCATGGCCTCATGGCTACCCATCCACACAAGGCCATTGATTGGAATTCGTTTTTGTTGGTTGACAAAAGCATTATCAAACAGGACTCTTTTACCCCCATTGAGGTAATCCAGCATGGCTGACTCAAACCCAAAACGAAGCGAAGGCCACTGACTGCCAATTAGTTGTTCGAGAATAATGGGGATATTCCAGCTGTAAATCTCAAGATCTAATTTATTAAATTCTTGACAAATACTTTGGAGCATATCCTCAAAATCAGGTCGATCGTCAATGCTGAGTCCACTCAACGGACCGCACTCCCCGATACCAATAACGGTAGGAATGTCGTCATCATATATTTTGATTAACCAGGACGTTTTTTCTGTCAAGATACCCCTGGAAGTACCGGCGGCAAACCGAAAATTCAGTTTATAAGGCTGATAGTGAACTTGTAAGGGCATTCGAAAGACAATGTTTGGGGTAAGCAGGTTCACAAAATAGAGAAAAATCCCTTACTTTGCCAAAGTCATTTTAAGAAAATGTTAAGAAAGTTATCAAACGTATTGCGATGGATACTTTGGCCGCTGAGCGTCCTGTATGGCATCGTCACCTATATCCGTAATTATTTGTATAACAATGATTTAAAAAAAATATACCAATCAGAATTATATACCATTAATATTGGAAATTTGACAGTCGGCGGTACGGGTAAAACGCCTCATATTGAGTACTTACAGCGACTTTTGAGTTCTGAATGGGAAATAGCCATTTTGAGCAGAGGTTACGGAAGAAAAACGAAAGGTTACCGAGAAGTGACAGACCAATCTACCGCAATTGAAGTTGGCGATGAGCCGTTACAATTTTACCACAAATTCGGTCATCAAACACCCGTCTTCGTTTGTGAAAAACGGGTTGAAGGTATTCAGCGAATTGAAAAAGAAAAACTAAATACCCAAATCATTTTGCTGGATGATGCCTTTCAGCACCGCGCTATTCGCCCCCACCTTAACCTCTTATTGACCGACTACCGACGGCTTTTTTACCAAGATTATGTACTTCCGATGGGCCTATTGCGGGAATTCAGGCGGGGGGCCAAGCGCGCCAACGCCGTTATCGTCACCAAATGCCCACAGCACCTAAATGACACGGATAAAAATGAAATCGTACGTCAAATTCAGAAATTTACCTTGCCATCTACTCCAATATTTTTTTCATCCTTTAGGTACGAAACTCCCGTTCCTTACTTCAATCATTTACCATTATTAACTGATAATCAATCAATAAGTCTAATTTCTGGAATTGCGCAACCAGCATTATTTGAAGAAGCAGCCTCGGCTATTTATAGAATAGTAGGGCATACTGCTCTCGGCGACCACCACAATTACAGCGAAGAAGACGTCCGGATGTTTGCAAAAATGGCGCAGAAATCGCCTATTTTAACCACTGAGAAAGATTGGGTGAAGCTTTTTCCCTTACTTGAAAAAATGGGATTACAAGAAGCACGGTTTTATTACTGGCCCATCCGGGTTGGCTTTGATTCACCCACATTTGACCAATATATTATCAACGAAGCAGCGAAACAGTGCCGCGTTTAATAAACGTTCGTCCAATTTTGTCAGTGACATTGATACGGTATAAATAAGCGCCCGCTGGGGCTGGGCTTCCATTAATCATCCCGTTCCAAAAACGTACATTCACACTGTTTCGGAATACAACAGAACCCCAACGATCATAAATCATCACTTGCGGCTCACCTTCAATTTCACCCTTTACTTCAAAAAAATCATTGGCTCCATCCCCATTCGGAGTAAAAGCATCTGGAACAAAAAGACTGCCGAACGGATTACAAAGTGAGGCTGGCGCGTCAGTACACAGCTTATTAGAAAGGATGGTTGCGTCTTTGGTGTTAATTTGGAGGCGATAGCAGGTTTTGGTCCCGCAATTACCTTCATTATCGGGTTTAAACCATTGCGAAAACGTCGGATTCCACCAATTTTCGTCGTTACGCGTTACCGTCATCCCTTTTACGTCCGATGGATATAAATAGGGCACAATGCTAACCACGTTTGCATCCGCTTCTTTAGTTATTTTGATAAAACTACTGCACAATACATTTGACTCTAACGACGCCACACAGCTATCCCGGGCCTTAAGTTTGTAGCAAAATATCTTATTTGTGTCGACCAGTACTTTTACTTTTTCCTCTACATTCTTTACCACCGTTCCGAGTGTACTGAAACCACCTCCCCCTTCTTGTCGAAAGATTTCTAGCTCAAGTTGGTTCGGATTGGTTACAGTCAACTCTCCAGTCGTGGCATCCAACATTTCAAGTTTTGAGATAATAGCGGGCTTTGCTTCCGAATCTAGTGAAATGGTTTGGCTGCTTTTTCCACCGCAGTTACTGATGCGGTGCCGACCGTATACGGTAATGAGCTTAGATGTTTTGTCAGTATATTTATGGGTTGCCAACAGATTTAATTTGTTGAGAATTGTAAATTGACCATCTCCCCAATCAACGTCATAGGCTTCATATTCAGTAACAGCGTGGTTAGTAATTGTTAGATTAGCTGTTCCGTTAGAACATATTAAAACCCTAAAGGTGGGCGGTGTAGGATTCTGCACAGTCACTACTCGACACGCCCTTTGGCGCACCCCCGTGGCCGTTTCCGATAGCTTCATTACATAATATAATCCGGGCTTGGTATAAGGAAAAATCGAGTCGGTGGTGGTTTTATACGTATCAGGATTCCCACCTTTATAATCAAATATGTAGCTATTTTTGTAAGAGATAATTTGTTTATTGGAGATTCGTACTTGCAAAGGCGCACAACCTACCTCATTGAGGATATTAAACTCCCCCGTTGCCCATCCTCCAGGAATAATATTGCACTGGTTATCTACTATTTGTTGCCCAAAGGCCAATGAAGTAGTAAGCGCAATGGTAAGAAACAGCAAATACCGCTTTTTGGATTGAATAAGCGGGAGTCTGCAAAAAGTAAAGGTTATTATTGGATATAATTTTCCCAAAAATTGCATTTTTTTGAGCCTTTTGGTATACATAACAAAATAGCGGGACAAAAATTGTGCCCGCTATTTAAAATTACGATTAAAGGATTGAATTAATTATGAATCATAACTTAATCCGTACTGCTTCAACACATCTTCAGGCACGCCATCCCATGCATTGGGGCGGTTGCCCACGTAGCCTAAGTACTTGAATCCTACCTCCGTAGTAAAGTAGCCCGTAGCCGTCAGATTGCGCATTAGGTTAAAAAATGCGACCCCTTGACTCATCTCGGGCTTTGCCTGTCCAGGATATGCAATTTGGTCAAGCATTTGGATTTGTTGCGCTTTGGGGCAGGCTACAAACTTTTTGCCAAATTGTTTTACACAGGCAGTATCCAGCCATAGCAAACCTCCACGCATGGGCGTTTGGTGCTGGGGCATATCTTTTACGATAAATTCAATAAACTCCGCCACTTTAGCTTCCGTTGCGCCACCAAATTGACCATCGGCAGGGATGATAAAATCGGCCAGCACACGAATCGTCTGTAGTTCGTGCAGCGTAAAAAACTTCTCGGCGGCAATTTTGGCATCCCGCGCCAATTCTGCCGCACTTTTTCCATTCTTAAAATCTGACAAAGAAGGCGGTACGGCCTTCTTGGGAACATCAGCGTGGGCCTCTGTACCCGCAATCGTGGCGGTCAGGGTTCCCAACGACAGGGCTTTTAATGTATCTCTGCGTTTCATCTTTTTGAGTGGTTGGCAGTGGGTGATTGAAGAAAAACAAACGTTGATAATCAACTCTTTATGAATCTCCAATCACAAACCACTTTATTATAAATTCGCTTTTTTACGTTGGTCAATAATGTACTCAGAGGCACGCATCGAAAGGGCCAAAATGGTCCAAGTCGGGTTTTTATCGGCCTGCGAAACAAAGGTTCCCGCATCCACCACAAACACGTTGTCTGCATCGTGCAACTGACTGTAACGGTTGGTCACAGATTTGGATGGATCATCTCCCATCCGCGTGGTTCCTACTTCGTGAATAATCCGCCCAGGAGCGGCCAATCCGTAGTTTGATTCAGGACCAGGTTTAGGACCGTTTGCGATACCGCCCATTGCTGCGATGATTTCTTCAAACGTATCTTGCATGTGTTTTGCTTGCTTAATCTCGTGCTCGGACCAAGTGTATTGGAAGCGCAACACTGGAATTCCGTACTTATCAACCACGTTAGGGTCAATTTCGCAAAAGTTATCCTCCCGCGCAATGGCCTCCCCACGGCCTGCCATTCCGAAGTTGGCTCCGTAAAAATGACGATAATCTTCTTTCAACGAAAGTCCATATCCACCTGCCGGTTTAATCTTACCTTCTTTGTTAGGATATTTTCCGTTGATATTCTCCATTCCAAAACCAAAACCATAGCCCGGCATCCCCATACCGCCTCCGTATTCGATGTGATACCCACGAGGGAAATCAAGTTTTTTGCCGTTCAACCACCAAGGCGTGTACACGTGCATACCTCCTACTCCATCTTCGTTGTAGCGCTTACGATCTACCAAGTGGGGCAAAAAGGCACTGCGACTAGCACCCGTCGAATCGTGTAAGTATTTACCAAGTACACCGCTTGAGTTACCAAGACCTTTGGTATGGCGCGACGACTTTGAGTTCATCAACAAACGAGCTGATTCGCAGGCACTTGCTGCCAGCACTACAATCTTCGCTTTAACCGTATATTCCTGTAAATTATTTTTATCGACGTACGAAACCCCCGTTGCTTTACCATCCTGATTTGTAATTACCTCACGAGCCATTGCGTTGGTAAATACTTTGACGTTGCCCGTTTTTACGGCAGGTTTTACCAATACCGAAGATGATGAGAAATCAGCATACGCCTGACATCCACGGCTACACTGCGAGCAATAAAAACACGCACCCCGGTCTTTATTGATGGGTTTTGTAAGAATAGAAAGGCGCGACGGAATCACGGGAATTCCTGCTTTCTTACCCGCTTGCTTCAACATCAACTCGTGCAAACGCGGTTTGGGAGGAGGCAAAAAGAGGCCGTCGGGTTCATTCTCAATGTTTTCAATACTTCCAAAAACGCCCACCAATCGGTCTACTTTATCGTAGTACGGCTTCACATCATCGTAGCCGATGGGCCAGTTGTCGCCAAGTCCGTCAACATCTTTACGTTTAAAATCCAATGGACCAAAACGCAGCGAAATCCGTCCCCAGTGGTTGGTACGGCCGCCTAGCATCCGCGAACGGAACCAGTCAAACTGCGTACCACTCTTGCGGGTATAGGGCTCCCCGTCAATTTCCCAGCCTCCCCAAGCGGCGTCGAAATCACCAAAAGGACGGTGATTACCTGCACCACGGCGGGGAGATTCCCAAGGATTCTTGAGCTGGGTAATGTACTTAGGGTCAGCAGGATCGTACCAAGGTCCCGCCTCAATGAGTGCGACTTTAGCGCCTGCTTCTGCCAAAACCTTGGCAGCCATCCCGCCTCCCGCACCCGAGCCTACGATGCAAACATCATAAACGATAGGTTGTTCTTTGATTTGAAAACTCATAAGTATGTCTATTGAAAAAGGTAACCAATGAATGGTTTTTAAAATTTTTGCTTAATGGTATAAAGAAACGTTTGACTTACAATTACTGTATATCTGGCTGCCTTTACTATTGTTCTATCATTATTTTTCTCAACCAATCCTCATCTACCGTTCGCGACTGCCAATCTTCCTGCGCCCGATGATTATATTTCCAGTTTTTTATTTGGGTTTTAATTTTATTTTCAAAGCCAACAATCCGTGCGTCTTTTTGTTGGATTAATTTTTCAATAATCACCCAAAATATGGCTTATAAAACAGGCACATATAACAACCGCACCCGCATTCAACCATAGTTTTTTTATTTAAAAGTACTTTTTTGTAAAAAGCAAGAAAGCTATAAACACATTATCCTACTATTTTTTCAATAAATTTGCGGCAACAAAATCGAAATATGTCTTTGCCACAAACTTCCACTCTTTTCCAAACCAAGTACGTCTCTTATGGGCTGGTTGCCGTTTTGATACTTGCGGCGAGTCTGCGTCTCTACAAATTGGATGCCCACGGAATCTTTTTTGACGAAAAAGCAACGATGATGGTAAGCCAAGGCATGGTACAAAACGGCGGTAACCAACACGATATCTTTAACCCAACGAAGTATACTTTCACCAATCAAGAATTTTGGCAGCCACAGACCTTCGATGAATACTTAGAGGCGATGCGCCGCAGCGACATTGGCAATAGCCCATTTTATTACCTTGTGCTCCACAATTGGCTCAACCTGACGGGCGTTTCAGATTTTACCTCTCGCCTGCTTTCCGTGCTTTTCAGCATTCTGACGGTGTGGCTGATTTTTATTTTTACCAATCATTTTTTAAAATCATCGAAATTGGCGCTTACGGCGGCGGCCTTGGCGGCGATTGAGCCTTTTTTTATTACTTATTCGCAACAAGCACGCAATTATTCGCTTACTTTCTTTCTGACATTACTCGCCACTTATTGCTTCCTACGTGCACTCGAAGCCGAAGAAAAACGTAAACCTTCGGCACGTTGGTTTCTGTTTTATGGATTGGTGGCTGGATTGAGTTTTCTTTCTCATTTTCTGGCCGCAACGGTTTGCTTAGCCCACGGAATGTATGCCCTTATTACGGTTCGTCGGCTGCGCACTTGGGTAGCTTTGGTTGGAGCCGGTGCATTGGCCGTTTCGGGTTTGGCGGCTTGGATTATTTGGGGAGGCGGAGATTGGACCCTGAGATCACTCAATCATCAATCGGCATTGTATTTAGAATGTGCGCTCAATCGGCCCTATAATAACCCTTACGGCATTATTTTGCCCGCTACGTTTAAAAATCTATTCGATAAGAGCCTGCCGATGTTTACCGATTTATGGATATATTCAAATAGTCTGGTAGGCACGCTGGAAGGCAAAAAAAATGCGATTGTGGCCATTTTGATGGGTTTGGGGCTTATTGTGGCTTTTCGTTATTCTCAAAAAAATCCAGAAAAATCAACCATTATAAGCATAGGAGCTGCCGTTGTTATGGGAGGTTGTGCCTTATTTTACAGCAACCATAAGCTCGGATTTTCGGTCGCTTCGGTCGCCATTCTGATGCTTTTTTTGGCATTTTATCAGACAACATTCAAAAACAAAAATCTGATTTGGTTTCTCATCATTATCGCCATCATTCCCTCGGCTTTCTTGATTTTCAATGCCGCTCGCAGCGGACACACCTATGGCTTAACCCAACGCTATTCGGGATTTTCGTTTCCGTACGTCATTATTTTGGCAAGTGTGGCTTTATGGCACCTGCTGGAAAGCAAAAACTGGTTTAAGTACTTAATATTAACGGTGTTGGTCATTCAGGCGATGTTTGTCGGACGTACCCTTCAAAGTTTCTACGACGATGTTTCGCCCAAATATAATTATCGCAGTGAGCCTCGTTTGCCCAACCCGCACTACACTGCTGCCCAAAAAGCCCGCGAATTGTATCAAAAAGGCGATACAATCCTCATTGCTTCCCCAATTAACGTGTTTGACAACCCCATGGACCGTACTTTTATGCGTCATTCAGTAACCGATGCGCAATATTTTAACTTGTATTTACCAAAAGACGGTATCTTTGTGCAACGGTTAGACACGGTAAATGTGGATAAAATTTCCCTAAAAAAAGCCTCCGGGCAGTTAATTGAATTAACAGACTTGAAAGGAAAACGATACTAATGGTTGAAACACAAACGATCATCACTGACTACAAACGGCTCAGCGGCGAGCTTCGCCTCAAGGTACTGGGCCTTTACAAAAAAGCCAACGCGGGGCACATTGGTTGTTCTCTAAGCTGCATTGATTTATTGATTGCTGCTCTCATCCAACAAAAACGCCCGCAGGACTCTTTCCTACTTTCAAAAGGCCATGCAGCGGCGGCTTTGTACGTGGCACTCAATCATTTAGGAGAGATTTCTGACGAAGTATTGGACACTTTTTATCAGGATGGCACTACCCTTCCCGCTCACCCTGCCCCCAACAAACACGCTGGTATTCCGTTTGCTACTGGCTCATTGGGGCATGGCTTACCGATTGCAACAGGCATGGCTCACGCCAGCAAACTTTCCGAAGAAGATGCAATCTCATTCGTGCTGATGTCAGACGGCGAAACCAACGAAGGTACCACCTGGGAAGCGGCCCACTATGCGATTCAAAATCAACTCGATAACCTAGTCGTGCTGGTGGATAAAAATGGCTTACAGGGCTTTGGTAATACAACAGATGTACTGGGAGAAACCGCCACCGTAGCCAAATGGAAGGCCATTGGTTTTGACGTTTTTGAGGCTGATGGCCACAATCCTGAAGCACTGATTGAAACCATTGAAAAAGTCAGATTGCGCAAAAACGGATTGCCCAAGATAATCATTGCCCATACCATAAAAGGCAAAGGAGTTTCGTACATGGAAAACCGCATGGAATGGCACTATCTACCCATGAGCGACGCCCAATACGAAACGGCAAAAGCCGATGTAATAAATGCGTACTTTTCTTAGGTTTTGCTTAATTTTGGCCAAACTCTGATTCTATATAATTATGATGACGGACCGACAACGAATCGAGCAATTAGAGCTTTTAATCGCGGAATTTGCAATCAAGCAAGATGAGCATACGGCTATTTTGGAAGAGCACTCCGCCAAAATAGAACGTATATCTTTGCAAATCAAGCGTTTGGAAGAAGCGATAAAGATTTGTTTGAAAGGTATTCAACAAAATAGTGATGATATTCAGTTTTTGCTCAAAAAACAGACCGAGTTTGAAGAAAAACTGAATGAACTCAATTCCAAAATAGATGGCTTGGGCCTGCGTATGGACAAGATGGAACAACGCATGGACAAGATTGAGCAACGCATAGACAAGATGGAACAACGCATGGAGAATGTCGAGACCAAATTAGATGTAATTATCAACATTCTTCAAAATAGAAATTAGCAACCTTGGGTGTTTATTTTACAAACATCCAAAATCTCATTCGTTTTGATTTATCAGGAAAAAATACTTCAGCTTAAAGGGCCCATATTTGTATTTGGAGCCAGTGGTTTTATCGGAGCCAATCTTTTCAAAGACATTTTCAAAGTTCGCAAGGATGTCTACGCCCTCACCCACGACGCCACCAAAGCTTGGCGCTTAAAATTATTGGATATTCCCTTTGAGAATATCGTTCATTGCGATATTTTATCAAACAACTCCGTTGAGCAGACTTTTACGCAGTACAAGCCCAGAACCATTTTCAATTTGGCCGCTTATGGCGCGTACAGCAAGCAAAAAAACATCAATCTGACCTACGAGACCAACGTCATCGGAACGGTCAATATCTTAGAAAACTGCACCGACGAAACGGTTTACATCCACGCTGGAAGCAGTTCTGAATACGGGTTCAACTGTGCGGCCCCTAAAGAAACCGACCCCGTTAAACCCAACAGTCACTATGCCGTTTCGAAGGTCTCGGCGGCATATTTGATTGAGTTTTACGCCAAAGTTCATCAACGAAAAGCCCTCAACCTGCGCCTTTATTCCATTTACGGCGCTTGGGAAGAACCCGACCGCTTGATTCCCCGCTTGATTGAAGAAGCCCGCAAAGGTGGTTATCCACCGCTGGTTTCTCCCGATATAAGCCGCGATTTTGTGTACGCCGATGATTGCGTAGAAGCATTTTTGGACGCGGCATTAAAGGTAAATACAACCATTTCGGGCAAATCTTATAACATCGCAACGGGTGAAAAAACCACCATGCGCGAGCTGGTCGAGACCTCCCGTCAGACCTTTGGTCAGACGGATGTACCAGTCTGGGGAAGTATGCCCAATCGCGGCTGGGATTTATCAGATTGGTACGGTGACCCTACCGAAGCCCAAAAAGACTTGGGTTGGAAAGCCCGCACCTCCCTTAGCGAAGGGCTTAGATTGAACAAAGAATGGCAGGAAGCAAACCAATACGAAGAACGGATTCTGCCCGCTTTTGCCAATCCAAAGCTTAATCCTGTGATTACGGCCATCATTGCCTGCTACAAAGATGCCCAGGCGATTCCGTTCATGTACGAGCGGTTGGTCAAAACCTTCAATGAACTTAAAGTACGGTACGAAATTATTTTTGTCAATGATGCTTCGCCCGACAATCAAGACGAAGTAATAAACGCCATTTGCCAACGTGATTCCAACGTCATCGGCATCACGCACTCGCGGAATTTTGGCTCTCAATCGGCCTTTTTGAGCGGTATGGAAATTTCAACGGGCGATGCCGTTGTATTGATGGACGGCGATTTGCAAGACCCTCCCGAAGTGATTCCTCATTTTTATGAAAAGTGGTCAAATGGCTTCGATGTGGTGTACGGCGTGCGCGTACAACGCGAAATGAAGCCTCATATCCACTTTTTTTATAAAGCTTTTTACAAAATTTTTCAAAACCTCAGCTATATCCCCATTCCTCGCGACGCGGGCGATTTCTCCATGATTGACCGCAAAGTGGTTAAGGAGCTGGTGGCCCTGCCCGAAACCGAGCAGTTTTTACGCGGACTGCGGGCGTGGGTTGGTTTTAAGCAAACGGGCGTAGACTACGTGCGCCCCGAGCGAATGTTTGGCGTATCGACCAACAACTGGCGAAAAAATATTTGGTGGGCCAAGAAAGCCATTTTCTCGTTCAGCTTTGCACCTTTAGAACTCATGAGTTACGCGGGCTTTAGTCTTACGGCCTGTTCAATTCTGGGGATTTTCTACCAAATATTGGCCAAATACTTTTTTGCTCCCGATACCCCTCAGGGTTTCACGACGGTTATTATTCTGATTACTCTTTTTGGAGGACTAACCATGCTAGGCATCTCATTTTTAGGAGAATACATCAGCAAAATTTTTGAAGAAACGAAAAAAAGGCCCAAGTTTATTCGTACAAAAATTCAAAAAGGCGAAAAAACATTTCGTACTTCGGATGAAATCATGACCTTGGTAAAACAGCGGAAGAAATAACCAAATCATACTTAAGGTGAGAAGCCGTCAACAGAGCCAAATTAGCTATTTGGCTCTGTTGACGGCTTCTGCACTTTTTCTAAAACTAGTTTAAAGTTTGCTGTTTTGAAAATGGTTGATAGTATGGGCTTCTATCATGAAACTTTACCCAATTTTTATCCTAATATGCGCCAAAATATTTTGGACATAAGGGTTATTAGTATATTTTTGTTGCATCCTACAATTTGCCAGCCAAGCAGTTAACTACTATAGTCAGCCGTGGCAAATCCCCTACCCACCTTACTTTGTGTATTTGATGAAACAAAAGTTTACCACTTCCTCACTTTCCTTCATTTTTGCAATCCTTCCCTTTGTTTTTTTTTGTATTTTTTTGATATTTTTTGCCACTAATCTTCCACAAGGAGACGACTTCGCTTTAATTCTAAATTTTCTATCTGAATATGTTTCCGCAAAAGGTGGATTTATTGCGAAGTGGAAGCTATTGAGTGACCAGTTTGTCGAACACCGTCTATTTTATACAAGATTTATTGTATTAAGCCAGTACCTCCTATCGGGAGAGGTCTCCTTTTATACCATTACCATTCTAGGCAACTTATCCTTGGTCGGTATTTTTATAATTACTTGGCGGCAGTTACAACTTGCCAGCCATTCCGTTTACTATCTCATTCCAATATCACTTTTGGTATTTCAACCCTGTTATTCATACGATGGGGTGTTATGGCCAGCGGCTACCCTCGCCTACAATTCTGTTTCCTTTTTTGCGCTTTTAACAATTCATTGGCTTTCAAGCCGTCATAAATTTCATTTCTGGTTGGCCTTAGGTGCGGCCGCGCTTTGTACGTATACTTTTGGTAACGGAGTATTAATCTTAGTGGCAGGTGCAGGATTGTTGGTGGTTCAAAAACGTTGGAAAGAACTTATGATTTGGAGCATATTCACCCTTTCAATCTTACTTATATATTTTTCAGGCTATCAACAATACGAAAATCGGAATAATCCAATCCATAATCTGTTCAATCATCCTCAATATATTTTTCTCAATTTTCTGGTTTTTCTGGGCTCCGCCCTCAATTGGGATGAAGAATGGCTTAGGCCTCTCAATCTAAATGACTCCGCTTCGGTACTGGCAGGCGGTCTGGTGTTAGCCACTTTCATCTATTTGTTTTTTAAGACAATCAAGGCTTGGATACAGCCAAACCTCGGCACCCAAAAGATTAACAAAAGTGAGCGTCGATTTACAGAATTCCTGTTTGGTAGCTTTATTTTTTTTATACTAACAGGCTTTTTACTCTGCATTTCACGCGTGGATAAAGACCAGATTTTTGCACATATCAACCGCTATCGTATTCATTCGGTAGTTGGTTTGCTCCTCACTTATTGCATGGGCCTCCGTTATTTACAGTCAAAATCCCTTCTTTATGCACTAACTTTTGGGAGTATTCTGGGCATTTTTATGCTTTCGTATTTTCATTTTTATAATATATTCGCTCAGTATAAACGAGAGTATATTACGGCCCAATACAACTGGGTTACGAGCAATCAGTGGTTTATCTATCGAGATACCTCCTATTGGGAAGAATCCTCCAAGTTAGTTATGAACAAGGCGGCGAAAAGCATTAATTTTCGCATTACCGATTCTCCTTTTTCTCAGATAATAGTCAAAGAGGAAGCCGTTTCTGATTTTAAGATTGAGCAAAATAAAAGCAAAAAAATGCTCAAAATGATGGGTTTTGCGCCCAAATTGCGCCCATTTGGCGCCTCTGAGGATTATTATATTGCGTTTAAAAACCTTACAACATCCACCACGTTTTTGGTGTCAACCACGTATGATCGCCGAAGTATCCGACTTGTGCTCATGGGAGAGAATTATTACTATCCTCAATTCCACAAGGAATTGACCTACCGGCATTTTCCAACGGGAACTTACCAAATCGGGGTTGCGTACAGTAGAAATAATACCTTAGAACTCAAATGGCAGCCCTTTACTTTTGAGGCCGTTCAGGAGAGTAATCTTGTTTACTAGCCTGCTGAATTTGGGTAGCCTTTTGAATTTTACTTAATTTGCAGCCATTTCATTCTATAGATAGCCACTTCATCGTGAAGTAAGCTCTCTTGGAGCAACATACCGTTAGTTATGCGCAAAGAATTTTCAGCCGCCATTGAAAAATTAGCACTCGCCGATGAATCTATCGTATTCATTACTGGTGATTTAGGATATAATGCCTTAGAAAATTTACAGGAAAAATTAGGAAAACGCTTCATCAATGCTGGTGTAGCCGAGCAAAATATGGTAGGCGTGGCCGCAGGAATGGCTTACAAAGGCTACAAAGTTTTTTGTTACAGCATTGCTCCTTTTGTGGTGTATCGCTGCCTCGAACAGTTCCGCAATGATGCCTGTCTCCACAATCTGCCCGTGTTTCTTGTGGGCAACGGCGGTGGGTACGGCTACGGCATCATGGGCAGTACGCACCATGCCATCGAAGATTTGGCCTGCCTGAGCAGCCTGCAAAATGTAAAAACATGGATTCCAGCTTTTAGCGATGAAGTTGAGCCTGTTTTAACGCAGATAGTACACGAAAAACACCCCGCCTATTTACGCCTCGGCGTGGGTCCACTCACTCCCGAAGGAGCTGTTTTGTCGGGGTCGTTGAAAAAAGTGGTGCACACGCCCAATGCCCAAACTGCCATTATTGCTTTAGGACCCATTGCGGCCAATGTATTAAAAGCACTTCAAGAGCCTGAATTACAGACCAGTTGTAGCGTTTATACCGCACTGAGCCTTCCTCTTCAACTCACTGATGCTACCCTACAAGAGCTGCAACAGGCAGAAAATATACTGGTGGTAGAAGAGCACGTAAGTATCGGGGGTTTAGGCCAACAACTCTCGGTAAAACTGCTCGAAGCGGGGATTCACCCGCAGCGTTTTCAATCATTGTCGGCCCTAGGATACCCCAACGGGCTTTATGGAAGTCAACAGTACCACCAAACCCAATCGGGGCTGGATGTTAAAAACATCGCGAACGTCTTACGGTCATTTGCCGAATCGCCGCTACTGCACACTAATCACCCCCATAGTTGATGAACAAAAGATCATTGGCATCCTTACTGGTTACGTTTGCCCTGATATTTGTGTATTATCAGCTTTGGAATCGTTATGCCATTAATATCCCAAAATGGGATGACCACGCCTTTAAAGCTACCTTACTCAATTTTGATAAAGCCGATAGTTTTGGCGGAAAAGTATACGAAATTTACCGTCAGCACAACGAGCATCGGGTAGCCCTGACCCGATTAATTGCCGTGATTGACTATAAAATCTTCGGTCATCTCAATTACGAACACCTGATGTTTTTCGGGAATTTGGCCTTGTTGGTGATTTGGTGGCTACTTACCCGTTTTTTTAAACCCTTACCCGGAGCAGTCTGGTACGCATTGCCCATTGCTACGCTTTGGTTTTCACTGGCTTTTTGGGAAAATACCTTTTGGGGCATGGCCGCGGTTCAAAATTTATGGGTGGTGGCTTGGGCAGTACTGACCTTCTGGCGACTAAGTCGAGGCGACAAGTACTGGTGGTGGGCCTTACCGATGGCATTTATGGGCGTGTTCACTAGCGGCAATGGCCTCCTGATTTTACCCCTTGCCTTGGGCGTTTTATTGCTACAAAAGCGTTGGAAAATTGCCGCTATTTGGACGGTATTCAGCATTTTGAGCATTGTCCTTTATTTTTGGGATTATCAAAGCCCGCCTACTGATTTGAGCGCGTCGGGCAGTTTTCAGTCATTTATCAGGGGTTTTTTGCTTTTTTGTGGCTCGATGTTCGAGGGACTTCCCTTTGGCAATTTTCCATTTCAAATGCCGCTCTGGTTTGGGGCTTTGTCGTTATTTGTGAGCCTGAGTATGCTGCTTTACATTCTGAGAAGTTATTGGAAGCGCCACTTTGTATTAGACGAATTTGACTATTTTTATTTAGGGGGAGTTGGGTTTGCGTTGGTTACTGCGTTGATTGTCAACTATTCACGTACGGGTTTAGGCTCAGATATTATGCTACTGAGTCGCTATAAACTCTACTCAGCTTTATTGGTAAGCTTTAATATCGCTTATCTGACCCGCCTCGTAAGTTCACGCTTTCGGGAGGTTTTGACGGTTACCTTTGTGGTGAGTGCTAGCTTTCTATATGCCTGCAATCAGCATTATCATTTGTACGACGCCATTCAGCTACGCAAATATCTGATAAGCACCAGTTTTAACTGGCGCAATGACGCTCCCGCCACCAATACGATTTATCAAGCGCCCCAATTGTTTCTGGAGAAGATAAGTCTTCCCAAAGACAGTATTGTGGTTGGGGGAAAGGCGTGTTCTAGCAACGACTCTTTATTGGAATTGAAACAACCCAATTACCGCCTTTATGACCTCCGCGATGGAGGCTTGTATGTGCTTTTGTCTAATGAAAAGCACCAATACATCTTCCCAACCCAGCAGGCCCGGAAGCATTCACTGCGGAATTTCGTCAATTACAACCGATTTTTCATCAAAGGTTCAACGGCGCGTATTGGGGCCGCCGAAGTTATTCCTGGAACCTACCGGGTACGATGGTTGCATTATGACCGAAAAGGCAAACTGTATTTGGAAAACGCAGATTGTGAGGTCATGACATTCAAGGACGTGAAAAAAGCAGTTATAAAAACAAATTGGTAATTCGTAAAAAAATGATTGGCCAAAGGGGTGCATCCTTCGCCGATTAAAAGCTAAATTATGTCGGCAAAAACGCAGGATAATTATTTGATTCAACTAGATGGGTTACGATTTATAGCCGTAGCTTTAGTGCTTTGGGACCACTGGATGCCCGAACCTCATCAATTACCTTTTGGTAAATTAGGAGTGAATTTATTTTTCGTTCTGAGCGGCTTTTTAATTACGCGCATTCTGCTCAGTAGTAAAGACAAAAACTACACGAAGTCGGGAGGTTTGGGGCAATATTTGAAGAAATTCTACATCCGGCGTACCATCCGTATTTTTCCTATCTATTACCTTTCTTTAATCGTTCTTTGGCTGTTAAATGACCCATCCGTCCGAGGCAAGGAAGGATGGCAGTTTTTGTACGCCTCCAATATTTACATTGTACTCAAAAAAACGTGGCTGGGCGTTACGGACCATTTTTGGTCGTTGGCCGTTGAAGAGCAATTTTACATTTTTTTCCCAGTCCTGATTTTCTTCATTCCTCGCCGCTTTGTCATTCCCTTTTTTACGGTACTTATCGGGCTGAGTGTATTGCTACGCGCCTATTTTTTATGGACAGGGCAGCCTTGGTATGTTTCGTACGTGACCATGCCCGCCGCCTTAGATGCTTTTGGCTTTGGGGCATTGATGGCTTACGCCCAGCTTTACAAACCAGCCGTTTTTCAAAAACTCTTCACCAATCGTCTTTATTTGGGGTTAAGTTTAGCGGCTTTGGGCGTCATCTTTGTGCTTTCCATCCAAGCCACCCAAGCCGGAATTACGCAAGACAACAATGTTTACGTCAACGTTTGGGAACGTTTTGTGGCTTCAATTTTCTTTATGTTTTTGATTGGAGGTGCCATTATTGGCTACAAAGGATGGTTCAAGTGGTTTTTGGAAAACCCCGTCAGCAATTATTTGGGCAAAATCAGTTACGGTCTTTATGTTTACCATAACTTCGTTTATAATCATTACCATTCGCCTGCCAACCACCCAGTGGTTCGACTTTTCAATAAGCTAGGCCGAAACATTGAAGGCTTTCAGGATATGCACCAGCTACGCGTTTTAATTTTGTTTGCACTCACTGTCATCGTTGCGTCGGCCTCTTGGTATCTGATTGAAAAGCCCATTAATGCATTGAAAGACAAATATGCCCCCTGAAATAATGTAAATATCAATGCCATTAAATAAAAGCTTAACCTTGTACAGTAGGCTAAGAGTCATTTTTTGAGTAGTTTTGTCGAGTTTTTAATAACAATATTCAAGCTTTCCTTAAATAGTTAACAATTCTCATAATGAGTTTATATTTTTCGATTGTCATGCCTGCCTATAATGAAGAAGAATGTATTGAGCAGGTAGTTACTATGTGGACCTCCTTCCTTAAAAATACGTTCCCAGGCAAAGAAACCAAACTTATTGTTATCAATGATGGCTCCAAAGATGGCACCAAAGTGCTGTTAGATGGCCTAGCTCCAAAAATTGATAATTTGTTAGTGGTACACCAACCCAACGGCGGCCATGGAAATGCCGTTGTTAACGGATATAAAAAAGCGGCTGAACTTAATTCTGAGTGGGTTTTTCAAACCGATAGTGACGACCAGTTCGTTACGGAAGATGTACTCAAATTATGGGAAAAGCGCAATGATTCTAACTTCGTTATGGGCTATCGTCAAATACGCTATGATGCCCCTGCCCGATTGGTCATTACGCGTATTTTAAAATACACGATTTTCTTCGCATATGGCACTTTCATCAATGATGCCAACATTCCGTTCCGCCTTATCAAAGGAAGTTTTCTAAAGAAATTATTGGCACAATTGCCTAATCCTGAGCCTTTTGCCCCGAATATCTTTCTGGCAGTAATGGCTAAAAAAGCAGGCGAAAATACCTTTGATATACCCATTACTCACAAAGAACGTTTAACAGGAACGGTTTCTATCTTGCGTTGGAAGCTCTTAAAAGTGTGTATTCAAAGTTTTAAAGAATTGCTTCGTTTCCGTCTTGATCTCAACGGCAAAGTGAAGGCAATCAAGGCGAAATAAAGACGTTTATGGTTCATAGTAATAGTTTATCTTAATTTTCAAACTATGAATTACAAACTATGACCTAACCTATGAAAAGAAGAGGGCTAATTGTTGTTATTGCGCTGGTGGTGTTGCTGACAGGATGGTGGGGCTTTCAGCGTTGGCAAATGTATTCGGCATCCGTCTGGAAATTGTTGCCCGAAAACGCCTTCTTTCTGATTCAGAGCCGACATCTGCAAGATACCACCTACAAGGTTCAAAGAGGAGGCATTGAAATGCGTGAGGTGCCACTCCTAAACCTCGCCGCTCGACAAGTGGATATGTTTCGTCAATTGAGCGATGACAAAGCCCGCGCCGAAAACCTTCTTAAAGGGCAGTCAATTACGTACGTTTTGCAAAAAACCGCTGGTGGACGGTTTGCCTACCTTGTTTTTTTGCCCATGGAGGCCTTCCAAAGTTATGCGTGGCTGGAAGCACCCGCCTCCAAAAACGTGCGGGTAACGTCGCACATTCACAGCGGACAAAAAATTTACGACGTCACCAATCCTCTCTCGGAACCTATTTTTGCGTATACTTTCTTTAATAACTTTTTGGTTTCCTGCGTTTCGGGGGATGTGCTTGAAGATTGGGTACGTTTTGCCCAAAGCCCCCTACGAACCACCAATACCAGTCGTTTTGAAAGTATCAAACAGGAAAGCAGTGAGTTGAGCATTTACCTTGACAACGTTGTGCTATCGGAAGCCATTCGACGCGAAGCCGCTACCAGTCCCGACGCGGGTTTGCTTTATTTTTTATCGTTTCTTCCAGGTACCGAAGGCTTGCACTTGGATAAATTTTTCTCTACCAAAAATCCTACCCTTACCTCACAAGGAAAAAAAGTAAGACTAGAAGGCTACGTTGAAGCATTGAATGACCAAAAAGCCAGTCCGCTTAACCATACTTTTTTTATCCCAAATACTACAGCGGTGATGTACCGTTTAGGGTTTGAAAATTCAGACAATTTTGTCCGAAAATTACGCCCGCAACTGGAAGCCTTATCCACTGATTCCGTCAATCGTTCGCGCAAACAGCTGCTGAACCTCATCGGAAATGCCCGGTTGGATACATTTTATCGAAGTTTTAATAAAGAACTCATTCTGTGCCAGTTGGAACCTAACAACTCCCTCACCAAAGGACAGATTATCTTACAACAGGTTCAACCCAAAAATGGACTCGAACCCTTTTTTAGGCGTCTATCCATACTTTTCAACAAAAACACTGGCACGCCCTTTGAGCCTTTTCAGGGAGGATACGTTTACAATATCAATTGGCATGAGTTGCCAGCGGTTCTTTTTGGCGGACTTTTCAAAGGATTCCCCAAATGTTATGTGGCGTTTCACAAAAACTTTGTGGTATATGCCAATGATTCACAAGTACTTAAAGATTATCTCATTGACTTGGAATACCAGCGAACATGGGCCAATTCATCGCTTTATAACACCTTTTTAAAAACGACCCTCGGCGCTTCTAATCTTACATTTATTGTCAACCCCCGCAAAAGCAAAGAGTACATGGGTACGGGATTTATGAATTATTTATTCACGAATCTCAACTATGATATTACCGAAAAACTCCCCTTTGACCAGTTGGTGTTTCAATCCGCCTATAAGAACGGAAAAGCCTACTCGTCGCTCACATTCGGCCGATTAAACAAAGCTACGAGTGCCAAAACCCTCAATAAGGTATTTTTACAACAGGAGAAACCCTTTGAAACGCCTCCTGCCGGTGGAATTTACCTCGTTCGAAACTATCCGAGTAGTCTCGAAAAAACCATTGTAGTCACGCCATCACGCGAGTTACAGAATCCATTACTGGAAGAAAATAAGCGTAAAATCACCCAATTGGACGCTCCCATCGTAGGAGATATTTATTCGGTAGATTTTCTGAGTATAGGCCGACTACAATACGTATTTGCTACGCAAAAAAGCCTGAATGTCATTGATGAAGACGACCGCCAACGCTATCTATCGCTGCCCCCCATTACGCTCCCAGCCGGGCGCACAATTCGGAGTTTTCAGCGCCTAGAAAGCGGTATTGAAGGCAGTTTTAGATTCTTAGTGATTGATACAGAAGGCTTTTTATACCTCTGGAACAGCCCCAATCAAGCGCCTGTTGTCCTGAATCGCTCCCGGCCTTTTGTTGATTTGCTGCTGCCCATCAACGAAGTAGAATACATGGGAAAACGTCACTTTTTGTTTACGCAGGGCTCAGGTCAGGTAGGTTTAATCAGCGAATCAGGCGTGATTCCGTCTCCTTATAAACTGGAATTGAATACCAATTTTTCGGGGCCATTTTTTGGGGTATTTACCCCCGAAAACGGCACCACTACCCTCATTGGTATCAGTAAATACGGCGAACTTTTTGAAATAACGCTCGGTGGGCAAGTCAAGCGCAAGGTGCAGTTATTCCGTTCAGATCCTACCTCTTTTTTCCGTGCCCGGGCCGCCATCAACAACCGGGACTGGATTTTGTTCCGCGAGTCTGAAACCCAGTTTGCGGTACTGGACAAGCAAGGCAAAGAACTGTTTTCGGCCCAAGGGCTTATTCCGTTCCGCAACGATGTACAATACCACTTTTTGGGTTCGGAAGTAAAGTTTTTAAGCGTAAAATCGGGTAATTTTACGACGCTATACAACCTAAACGGCACTCAAATCGGCGATAAGCCCATTCCGAGTGAAATCCCGATACGTGTCAATCTCGTCGAAGGCTACAATAAGCTGTTGATTCACAGCTACGCCAATAAAAAATTACAAACCTGGTCTTTGAAGATTCGGTAACGAGACGCGCCATTTCAATTTTACAGCACGATGAAAAAAGTCCTTCAATACATCTGTCTTGCTTTTTTTTCACTGCTTTGGGTCATTGGTTGCCACCCAATTCTGAGCCGTGGTGCGCTGGAATTGGGGCTCACCGAAGATTCGTACCGCTACGGGGATTTATACCGACTTTCCAATTTGCCCCAGTTCAAAGAACGGACGGCAGCCTGTCCGAAAAAATTCGTCAATACTCCGCCCAAAAACAACATCGCGCTCTACATCATCGGGGATAGTTTTACCGAAAAACAGCGCATCGACCAACGTGACTTTGGCGTTAAAAGTTACCTGCGTACCCACTGGAATGACTCGCTAGAGGTACAATTGAACCCCGAACAACGAAATATCTTAATCCTTGAAACCGTTGAACGGCATTTCAGAGAACATTTTGCGGTGCCCGTTCGAACCCTAAAAATCAGCCAAGCATCCGTCAAAAACCCGCCTACCAATGAAGCCCCCCAACCCAAAAGTTGGGACGCCATCCTTCATGAAAGCGAAGAAGCATTGGCTAGTTTTGTGTTTTCAAGTGATTTTTTCTTGAAAATAAAAGAGTGGAAAGCGGCGCTAAATTTGGCTTGGTTTGGCCGTCACAACGACCAAGTAGCGATTTCGCCCGACGGCAAAAACATTTTGTTTTGTTGGGATACCGACTCTACCCGCATCACCTCTTCTTTCTATCCTTTTCCAGATACAGAACTTAACAAGTTAATCAAAGGCGTAAATGCGACGAAGGAATATTATCGTTCGCAGGGTTTTGATGAAGTTTATCTGGCCATCATTCCCAACAAAACCAGCATTGTAGCGCCCGAAATGGGCAATTACAATCATTTGGTGGAGCGGGTGCAAAACCACCCAGCACTCCAAACGCCCATCATAGATGTATGGGGGCTTTTCAATCAACATTCCACCGAAGTATACGCCCTCAGCGATACGCATTGGAGCTGCTACGGGCAGGGAATATGGCTACAAAAAGTCAATGAAGTGGTGAAATGACTTGTGCGTAGTCAAACCAAAGTTTTAGTGTTTTATCAGAAAAGAATTGCCGCTTATGGGATAGTTGTGAGCGAATATAAGCAGGCATCAGAAATCTACCGAAAACAAGAAAGCCGCAACATGCTAATAATCTGCAAGTTACGGCTTTTTGTAGGACCTAACGGGCTCGAACCGATGACCTCTGCCCTGTCAAGGCAGCGCTCTGAACCAACTGAGCTAAGATCCTATTTTTATGTCAAAGGAGAAATAACGATGGGGTGATTGCCTGCATTATTCCTCCTTTGGAGCGCAAAGATACTAACTTTAGGAAGTACTCAAAGGGCTTCGGTAAATTTTTTGTGAGGGAATCCGACGTAAAATCAATAACCCAATCACAAAAATCAACGCTAAAAACAAAAGGCTGTTTCGCATTCCCGATACTTGAGTAATGGTGCCAAAAATGGTCGTCCCCAAAAAAGTGGAGAATTTATCGCAGGCATCATAAAAACTAAAATAAGACGCCGTGTCGGGCGTATTGTCGGGTAAAAGCTTGGCGTAAGTTGAACGGGAAAGCGACTGAACCCCGCCCATGACAAACCCAATCCCCGCCGCTAATCCATAAAATTGCACTTCGGTTGTGACAAAGTAAGCCGTTATGCACACACCAATCCATATCACTAAAATCCCCGAAATCGTAATTGTATTCCCCCATTTTCCCGACAGTACGGCCGCACAGTACGCCCCCACGATGGCCAAGAGTTGAAGCAATAAAATGGTTACAATCAGGGCATTGTCGGGCAAGTGCAATTCATTGCTTCCAAAAATTGTGCCGATGTACATAACGGTCTGCACGCCCATGTTATAGAAGAAAAAGGCCACCAAGAATCGTTTGGTAATGGGCAAATGACTCAATTCACCCAACACTTTTTTGAGTTCACGAAAGCCATTCCAAATCCATCCCCCTTCCCGCTTCAACCCCGACGGAGTGCCGTTTGGTAAATAATAAAAAGGAATTTGGGCAAAACCCACCCACCAAACCGCCACCGTCACAAATGAAATCCGACAGGCAGTACCCGAGTCAATCCCGCCGTACCATTCAGGTTTGATGAGCATCGTAAGGTTGAAAATCAGCAAAAGCACACTTCCGATGTAGCCCATCGTAAAGCCCCGGGCCGAGAGCTTATCGTAGCGATTTTCGGTCGCGATTTCGGGCAAGTAGGCGTTATAAAAGACGATACTCCCCGACCACCCAATCAGAGAAATGGCAAATGCAACGACGCCAAGCTCCAGGTTTTCACGATTAAAAAAATAAAGTAGTAAACAAGAAAATGACCCCAAATACACAAAAAACTGCATAAAGCGCTTTTTGCTGCCGCTAAAGTCAGCTATGGCTCCCAAAATAGGGTTGACCAAGGCAATAAACAAAAAGGCAAACGACACCGCAAATGAAAAAAGCGCGGAGTTATTAACGGTCATTCCCATAAACTCCACGTCGGGTCCACCCTGCGCATTGACTGCCGTGTTGCTGAAGTAAATCGGAAAAATGGCCGAAACAATGACCAGTGAATGTACAGAATTGGCCCAATCGTACATACACCAAGCGTTAAGAATGGAGGGTTTGTTCTTTTCCATACTGCTGAGTTTTTGCTTTACCTGCTTACGTTGAATAAGGGTTTTAAATTGCTTTTTTGCCGCCTCCCGATTTTCTGGTAATGTAATAAACGGGAATGCCCACGGCTGCAATCAACAACCCCATCCCGGTATCAAAACGAGTATTGGAATCGCTCAATAAAATCAAACAAATTCCCATCGTAACCACAAGGTAAAAAATAGGCACAAAAGGATAGCCCACCGCTTTGTAGGGGCGCTCCGCCGTAGGCTCACGGCGACGAAGCACAAAAATTCCCGTAATGGTAACCATGTAGAAAATCAAGGAACCAAACGTACAATAATTCAGGAGTTGATTATAACTCCCCGACAAACACAGCAATGAAGCCCAAATACACTGCACCCACAGCGCCTTGCCGGGTACCGATTTCTCATTTAATTTTGACGCCTGTTTCAAAAATAGACCATCCTGTGCCATGGCATAATACAAACGAGCGCCCGCCAGAATCAACCCGTTGATACAGCCAAACGTTGAAATCATAATCAACACGGCCATAATCCCCGCCGACGAGCTTCCAAAGATGACCGACATGGCAGCAGTTGCGACCCGGTCGGTGGGATATTCGGCAAATTGAATTCCTTGCGCCATCACATCCGCCCCCGTATTTGAGCCTTTTAAAGGTAAAATACACAGATAAGCAATGTTGGCTAATACGTACAGTACCGTGACAATCAGCGTTCCTAACAAAAGGCTCAATGGAATGTTCTTCTTGGGATTCTTGATTTCAGCCGCAATAAACGTGACATTGTTCCAAGCATCCGAAGAAAAAAGCGACCCAATCATTGCCACTCCTAGCGCCACAATCAGGGCCATCCCCGAAATCATCGTCACTTCTCCTGTTTCTTTCGACACCCGACTGGCATCCCACGCATTTTCAAAATTTTGACCCAGTACTCCGCTTTGAAGGCCGTACCCAATGCCAATCAATATCAAGCCAAACAACGCGACCAGCTTAGTGGAAGTAAAAATGTTTTGAATCAACTTGCCCGCATTTACCCCTTGCGTATTAATATAAGTAAGGAGCACAATACAAGCAATGGCATAAAAAGTACCGGCATAAACATCTATGGGGCCAAGGCTGAACAATACATTTTCGGCATTCTGAAAATTTAGTTTTGGAAAAAATACCGCCGAATATTTGGTAAATGCCACAGCAACAGCGGCGATAGTGCCCGTTTGAATCACCATAAAAACGGTCCAACCATACACAAAACTTGTCAAAGGGCCGAAAGCCCGCTGAATGTAGATATATTGCCCTCCTGCTTTGGGCATCATGCCCGCTAATTCGCCATAACTTAGTGCTGCCGCCACGGTCACGACGCCCGTCAACACCCAAGCGACCAATAGCCAGCCCGTTGAGCCAAGCATACGCGCCATATCGGCACTTACAATAAAAATGCCCGAACCAATCATTGCTCCAGAAACGAGCATCGTGGCATCGAGCAGACCTAAGGATTGTTTAAATTGTTTGGTTGTAGAATTGGGCATAAAGCGAGAAAAGGGTTAGGTTTATTGACAAAGATAAATGAACCGATAAGTAAAATAAAGTAATATTTTTTCGATAGTATGAATTTGTTCCCTATTTTTGAGCAGAATTTATCTTAATTCAAGATTTTTAGAAATAATTGGGCAATTCTGCGGTATTATTTCGACATCAACGCCTACTTTATAAACTAGACCACGGAACCTGTGACTCCACAAATTCGATTTTTCTTCTTCAGTTTTTTTTGTTTAACTTTATCATCGGGAATTAAAGCACAAACTCCGTCTAAAGTAGAGCAACTGAGTGATTCCCAAGTGAAAGCCTTCTACGAAAAAGCCAAAGCGAGCGGAATGTCTGAAATGCAAATCGAACAAGCGGCTTTAGCACAGGGATTTACGCTCTCTGACATCTCCCTCATGCGTAAGCGGCTCGCCGAAGTACAAGACAAAGAAAACAAAGAAGACCTTACTGACGCTGATTCTCTGAAACTTAGCCGACAACAAATCGGTAAATTGAGCAAGCGCGATATTGAAAAAGAAAAGGATACCCTAAAAGTCCTTAAAAAAGAGCCACTTAAAGTATATGGCAGTGAGTTATTTAATACCGAAGGACTCACTTTCGAGCCAAGCTTGCGCATCGCTACTCCCAAAAACTACCAATTAGGTCCCGACGACGAATTACTTGTTGAAATTTACGGCGACGCCAAAGGCTCTTATCGTCTGAAAGTCAGCCCAGAAGGAACGGTTAAAGTGTTGAATCTGGCGCCAATCTACGTGAGTGGCCTTACGATTGAAGAAGCACGGGACAAAATTGTCGGTCGATTACGGCAATCCTACGCGGGCCTCAATTCCAGCGGTTCTTTTGCTTCCATCAATTTGGGCAACATCCGAAGTATCAAAGTAATGGTGACGGGTGAAGTTGTAAAACCTGGCGTCTATACCGTTTCTTCATTGGCCACCGCATTCAACGCCCTTTATCTATGCGGAGGGCCGAATAAAAATGGTTCTTTTCGCGCCATAAACGTCATACGAAATAACAAAGTTGTTCGTACGATTGACATATATGACTTTCTGCTCCGGGCCAGTCAGGCTGATAACATTATTTTACAGGACCAAGACATTATTCAAGTACCGTTTTATCTCACTCGCGTAGAACTGGACGGGGAAGTAAAACGCCCTGCTATTTATGAACTAAAAAAGGGAGAAACCCTTCAGCAGTTAGTCGATTTGGCGGGCGGTTTTAATGAGCACGCCTATCAGGCATCCATAACCATGCGCCGCAACACCGATAAGGCGCGCAAGGTAGTTACGGTGATAAAAAATGAGTATGCTACTTTTCTTCCCCAAAGCGGCGATGCCATCATGGTGGGTAAAGTATTGGAGCGATTTGATAACAAAGTGGTCGTAAAAGGGGCCGTTTTTCGTCCAGGAGAATACGCACTTGGCGACAATTTAAAAACGCTTAAAGATCTTATCAACCAATCAGAAGGCGTGCGTGAAGATGCTTTTCTGAACCGCGCCTTGATTCACCGCGAAAAAGCCAATCGCGAACCCGAGGTAATTGCCGTTGCGTTAGGCAAAGTGCTGTCCAATGAACTGCCTGATATTGAATTAAAGAACCAAGACAGTGTGGTTATATCGTCCATAAAAAATCTACGGGAAGAATACTTTGTTACCATCGTGGGCGAAATCAACAACCCTTCCGACCTTCCTTTTGCCGAAGGGATGACCGTTTCGGATTTAATCACCCAAGCGGGCGGTCTCACCGACGGTGCGATTGACAGCCGGATTGAGATTGCACGACGTATAAAAGAAACTAATCTACCCGACGTTCCTGAAAACGTAACCATCCAAATTATTACCTTAAAAATAAACCGCGATTTATCTTTGTTAGCCTCCGATAAGGAATTTCAGCTTCAGCCATTTGACATTATATATATCAGAAAATCAACGCGCTACGACAAACAAAGAAGCGTAGTAATAATGGGAGAAGTAAATTATCCTGGTACCTACGCCATCCAAAACAACAGCGAGCGCGTTACGCAATTGTTGGAACGTGCTGGTGGACCCAAATTAAATGGTTACCTTCCCAACGCGGTATTCAGGAGAGGCGGTGAGCGCATTGCACTGGACATTCAAAAGATTGTCGAAAATCCAACCCTTGAAAGCAATATTATCTTAGAAGAAGGGGACACCCTCTTCATTCCCGAGCGTTCCGAATTAGTACGCATAGACGGTGCGGTACTCAATCCTTCTGTCGTAAATTATTCTAAAGGATTTAACTACGATGATTATTTATCACAGGCAGGAGGATACGGAGAACGGGCCATGAAAAGCCGCGTATATGTAACTTATGCCAACGGATACACCGAGCGTACACGCAAATTCCTGTTCTTTAACATCCGTCCAAAAATTCAACCAGGCAGCGTTATTTCAGTTCCTTATAAACCAAAAGACGAACGTCGTTCTGACCTGACTGGCCCTGTTATTTTGTCGTTTACCAGTACCTTAATCTTGGCCGCGGTTACACTTATATCAAGATTATAATCGTTTATCCGTGACTTTTTATACAAAGTCACGTCATCAATTTAACCCAATTGATTCTTCAAAATCAATTTATGCAAGATTCAACATCAAATACCAACCCTAACCCTTCAAATGAGATAGAGATTAGCCTTGCTGATATCATTCATTTTTTTAAAAGTAATTTGCGCAGTATGGTGCTTTGGGGAGCGGGATTTGGTGTTTTAGGGGCCATTTATGCCTTTACTGCCCAAAAAGAGTTTGAATCAAAAGCAGTGGTATTACCCGAAATTGCATCCAGTAGCGCCTTAACCAAAATGGGAGGACTAGGTGCCTTAGCAGGATTGGCCGGAATAGATATTTCTCAAATGAACAGTACCGAAGCCATTCGGCCCGATCTTTATCCAAGTGTTACCCAAAGCCTGCCTTTTGCTTTATATTTACTGGAACAAAACGTTTTTGTGTCATCGACTCAAAAAACAATCAGTCTAAAAAGCTACTTTGAATCACTGAATGAAAGTTGGCTTGATCAATTGTTTGATTCTGAAAATGAAGAAAAACCTAAACTAGACCCCAAGCAAGCGAGTAAGGCGGTAGAACTTACCCAAAAACAAGAAGCCTTGGTAAAGCAGATTCAACAACGGGTCGTTACAGCCTTTGATCGTAAAACGGGAATCATTACCATTAATACCAAAATGCCCGACCCTGTCGTAGCTGCCACTGTAGCTCGATTATCGGTTGAGTACCTTAAAGAATATGTAACGAATTATCGAACCGACAAAGCGCGTAAACAACTGACATTCTTACAAAAACAAGTAAACGAAGCCAAGGAACGCTATCAAAGCAGTGAAGCCGCCTTGGCAAGTTATCGTGACCGCAATGGCTTTTTGGTGATGAATTCGGCCAAAATAACCGAACAACGCCTCCAATCTGAGTTTATGTTGGCCCAAAATGTGTACAATGGTTTGGTTCAGCAATATGAGCAGGCAAGGATACGGGTAGAAGAAGAAACGCCCGTTTTTAAGATGCTGGAGCCTGCGAAGATACCATTGAAGAGGAGTGAGCCGAAGAGGGTAACAACCATAATTTTATGCTTTTTACTAGGGAGCATTCTGTATATAATAGCTAAAATTATACTATCCTCATTGAATTATGTGCAATTAACAATATTCAATTGAAAATTGATTAATAAATAATTTAATTATCAAATATTTATATACTCTTTTACATTTACTTTAAGTTAGAAAAGAAATTCTTAAAGGTAATACAAAATGCATTTCGTATAGTTTACGTAAAACCTCTTACTTAAAACGAATTCTTATTCAGTTTAATAGTACGCAATAATTAAGGTTGACTAATGTCAATAATCACCCAGATAATATCGTTTTCGAAAACTAATATTGCAGCTAATACATTTTATTTATTAATAGATAAAATAAGTAAGCTAGGAAATTTTATTGTAATACTATTAATAGCCCAAAATTACGGCATTAAGACCTTTGGTGATTTCAGTTTTGCGTTCGCCTTTGTTTCAATATTAGGTTCCTTTTCTGAGTTAGGTATTAAAAACATAGTCATAAGATATTTGGTCCAAAACAAAAATAAAAGAGATATTTATCTAGGGACTTCATCATCATTAATATTTTGTGCATCATTACTGTGCTTACTTTTGAGTATTACATATATTTCTACTTCAGATGATACCGCACTTATAAAAACGTTAATTCTTTTTTTTTCATTACCATACGCTTTCAGACCCTTTTATGTAATATTTTATTATTTTGAATCAAAATCTCAAGTAAAAGTCATTGTCCCATACTTGTTCTTAAATACATTAGTTTGTTTAATATTAAAATTATTTTTAATATTAAACAAACTTAATATATTAACATTTGGGTATATAACATTTGTTGAAGGTGTTATAGAAGTACTAATCCTTCTCTTTATTTTTCAAAAAAAAGGTTATTCTATTAGAAAATGGTCATTTGATTGGAGCATTTTCAAATTATTTATTAAAGAATCAATGCCCATTTTCATTTCAGGAGTAATGATTATGATTTATATTAAAATAGACCAAATTTTACTTCAAAAGCTCTCCACATCCCATGAAAGTGGTCTTTATGCATTAGCTGCAAAACTCTTAGAAATTACTTTTATAGTACCTACAATATTAACTGCATCATATTTACCTTCAATTATAAAGTCAATTTTTCTTAAAGACACATCTATATTAATGAATCTTTATAAAATATACAGAAATATTTCTCTATTTATAATAGTTACCACTTTTCTATTTGCTGATTTCTTTATAAATATATTTTATGGTTCCTCCTATAATCACTCAATAATTCTTCTTAAAATAATGATACCAACAGTTTTATTTGTTTCCATTAGTAGCATTGCTAATAGTTATATCCAAATAATAGGTAAAAGTTATATCCAAATGTTAATTAGTATATTGGTTTGTCTATTAAATATTACTCTAAATTTTTTACTAATACCTATTCATCAGGCTAAGGGTGCTGCAATTGCAACATTATTGTCATATACATCATACGTGTTATTAATAATGTTATTCCTACCTCGACAGGATATTAACAAATTATATATACTCAAAGCCCTCACCTTTAGCAAATAATCATTATTACAAATGAAAGATAAAAATCTATATCTCCATGTTGGCTGTCATTTTACAGCGCCAAAAGAATGGATAAATATTGAAGCATCCCCGTTCCTTTATTTACAAAAAATACCATTTTTAGGCAAACTTTTCATCAATGAGAATGTAGGATTATATCCTCAAAACGTAAAATATGGCGATATTGTAAAAGGGGTTAAATTTATAGAGCAAGATTCTTGCAAAGGCATATATTGTTCCCATGTATTAGAACATTTACCTTTACAAGATTTTCGTAAGGGGTTAAAAAACCTAAATAATTATTTACAACCTAATGGACTGTTCCGATTAATTGTCCCTGATTTAGAATGGGCAGCAAAAAATTACTTATTAAGACTTAAAGAAGGAGATAACCAAGCAAGTTTAGACTTTTGTGACAATTATACCTATTTTGGAACAGTCGCGTTAGACAAATCAATTAAAGGCACATTGAAAAATATCTTTGGGACCTCAAAGCATCATTGGATGTGGGATTTTTATTCACTTTCAGAAGAACTTAAAAGTGCTGGTTTCAAAAATATACGTAGATGTAGTTTTAATGACTCAGAAGACTCATTATTTAAATTAGTGGAAGAAGAAAATCGATTTATTGAAATCCAAAAGAGAGGAATTACTCCTCCACTAGCTGTAGCAATAGAATGCACAAAATAATAAAGTATGTCTCCTATACTATTTTTAATTTTTAACCGACCAAAACAAACTAAATTAGTTTTTGAGCAAATTCGAAAAGCCAAACCTAGAAAATTGTTTATTGCGGCTGATGGTCCCCGCTCAAAGATTAAAGGTGAGATTGAGCTATGCAATGAAGCTAGAAGTATAACAAACCTAATTGACTGGGATTGCGAAGTTAATACCCTGTTTAGGCCTACGAATTTAGGATGTGGAAAAGCAGTGAGTGAAGCTATTGATTGGTTTTTTGAAAATGTTAAAGAAGGAATAATTTTAGAAGACGATTGCTTACCTGACCAAACCTTTTTCAGTTTTTGTACAGAATTACTTGATTATTATCGGGATGATGAAAGAGTAGCACACATTGCTGGCTCTAATCACCAATTAGGTAATTGGCGTGGTGAGGGTTCATACTATTTTTCAAATTTTGTACATATTTGGGGGTGGGCAACATGGAAACGCGCTTGGAATTATTATGATTTTACCTGTAAAAATTTTCAAAGTAAAGGATTACAAAAAATGGAACCAATGATGCAAATTGCATTAAAAAAAACATTATCAGGAGAGCTTGATACTTGGGACTTACAATGGAATTATGCTGTAGTAAATAACAATAAATTATCAATTATTCCCAACATAAGCCTTATTAAAAATATAGGGTACGATAGTTTGTACTCTACACATACAAAGAAAGAACCGAAGTGGATAAAAAAAATGAAATATGGAAAGATTGAAACAATTATCCATCCAAATGAAGTATCAATTAATGTAGAAGCAGATATTTATTCTAGAAAAATATTTGGTTGGAATAAATTTAAAGCTATTTTATTAAGTCTATATTTCTTTTACAAAAAGATATTCAAATGAAAAGAAAACTTAAATTTTATTTAAAATCAATCATTCATTTAATTAGAGAAAAATTTGGGCTTTATGATATACAAATATCTCAAGGAAAAATTCTAAATATGCTAAATAATTATAATTCAAAATATAGTTGTTTACATGATTTTGAATTTAAAGTATTTTCACAGAGAGGTGAAGATGGAATCATTCAATTTCTCATTAATAATGTGGCGATACCTGAAACAAGTAAAGTATTTGTTGAATTTGGGGTTGAAACCTACATTGAATCTAACACCAGATTTTTACTAATAAATAATAACTGGTCAGGATTAGTAATTGATGGTGATAAAGACAACACAAATTTCATTAAGAGAGATTCAATATTTTACAACTACAACCTAAAGGTTGAAACTGCATTTATCACTAAATCTAATATAAATCAAATTCTCAAAAAAAACAACCTTACTGGAGAGGTTGGAATCTTGTCAATAGATATTGACGGAAATGACTATTGGATATGGGAATCTATTAGTTCTATTGATCCTATTATTGTTATAATTGAATACAATAGTCTATTTGGTAATATCAGGGCTATTACTACACCATACGATGACAATTTTCAACGGACGAAGTATCACTATAGTAATCTATTATTCGGAAGTTCTTTAAAAGCGTTATGTATGCTTGCTGAGCGAAAAAAATATTCACTAGTGGGCACTAATTCAACAGGAACAAATGCATTTTTTATAAGAAATGATAAAATAGGTGCATTAAAAATATTTGATCATACGAATGGGTATACTAAGGCACAGTTTACAGAAGCAAGGGATAAAAATGGAAAAATTTTAGGAACTATGAATTGGGAAGATAAAGAAAATTTAATACGCGGCAAAATAGTTTTTGATGTAGAAAATAGTAAAGCTATCCAGTTTTAAATTTTTATTTGATTAGCAATAAGTTTAAGGTTAATATATTGAATTCAAATGTAGAAATGATGCAGTATAATAGCTCCATAGGTATATGGAGTAGTTCAATTATATGCATACTGATTACAATAACATTAATCTTACTAATTATCCTAAAAAAGATCGATTATTCTTCTGCACTAATTTATTCATGGTCAAGTCAAGCCTTTTCTCCTTTATTAATAGGCCCTACTTTTAATGCTTATTTATTTGTACAATATTTTTTAATTTTTTATTTCTTTTTAAATGAAAAGCGTATAATTTGTTCTAAACAATATGTCTACATTTTTTTTCTCCCCCTAGTCAGTAGCTTATTCATGTATTTTTACAATTTTTTCATTTTTGATTTTTTTTATTATAATGAAAAAAGTAAAATTCATTTTTACATTCGCCCACTTTATTATTATACCAAAACATTCGCTCCCTTATTTTTAAGTGGTTATATTATTTTAAAAGACTCTAGAAGTACATTTCTTAGTTTTGAAAAAACAATTATAAATATTGTAAAAGCCTCATGTATAATTGCTTTTTTTCAATTATTTATTAGCCAAATATTTCAAAATTTAGATTTAAATGAAATTATCGGATTAAAAAGGAGATACATTAATACTTTTGACACAAGTATCCTCTCTGTAAGAGTCCAAGCCTTTATGACTGAACCAAAAGATTTGGCTTGTTTTATTTGCCTTGCGGCACCAATAATATTAAAAAAGAAAAAATATATTCTTTTTATTTTTAGTATAATAACAGCTCTTCTTACACAATCTCAGACATTTGTCGTACTCTTTTTCATTTTTACTATAATCTTCATATTACCTAATAGTATACAGACGGTCAGAAAGTATATTCTAACTTCATTATTAATAATTATTAGTCTATTTCAAATAGTTTCTTCATCAAAAGCTTTTATATTTGAACATTATCAAGATTTCAAAGACAACCCAATTGTGGAGCTAATTGCAAATCGTGCCATTAGTCGTTACACAGATTTTTATGACATTATAGATCAAGATGAAACCGAATTTATTGGCATGCCGATTCAGAGAGATCAAGAGCTTCCAATTATAAAATTTTTCAAGGAGTATCCTTTTCTATGGATTACAGGTGTTGGTCCTGGGAATACTATGTTTATTAATCCTTCTTATTTCGAAGGAAGTAGCTTTTTTATGGACAAAGTAAAAGGCGATGTAGCGCCGACAATAACGATGAGGTGGTTTAATTATATTGTTCACTTTGGCTCTATTATCTTTATTTACTTTTTTTTTAGTTTAACAAAACTAGAAAGCAATAATAGTTTTACAAATAAATATTACGCATTTTTATGGTCGTGTTTATTTTTTGCGATTATAGATATATATGTAGTAATTTTTTATTGCTTGTTGATAAAAGAAAAAAATGAAACTAAATATTATCTTTAATGTTTTCTTATCACATAAACTTAACATCAAGAATATACAATATTCTTGGAAAATCAAAAAGAAATTTTTTCAATACAATTAACTTTTGTACAGATAGCGTTATTGTGTATTTATTTAAATTTATTTCAAAGAAAAAAAAACCTATAAACCTATGCATAGTTCGATTAGATGTTATTGGTGATTTTTTCTTGTGGTCTTACTATATTGAGTCTATTCTCGAACATTATAAAGAAAACGCTTATAGTAAGACAATATTAATTGCTGAAAACTCGTGGGCTAATTATGCAAAACATCACTATACTTTTAACGAAGTTATCAGTATTAAAAGAGCAAAATTTAGGATGAACCCTATTTATAGAGTTAAAGTATTGATTAAACTTTTGAAATTTGAAGCACAAGTCATATTAAAGCCCTCATATACTCGGGAGGTTAGTCTAGAAGAATCGATTGTTCGCTGTATGACTTCAAAAACCAAAATTGGGTATTTACCAGTAAATCAAGGTAATGAATGGCGTTTTTGGGAAAAGATATCAGAATCTTGGTTCACAACCTGTATAGAAGGTGATACAAAAATTATATCAGAAATAGAAAAGAATTCATATTTTCTTGAACAGTTACAAATCAAAAAAAAAGAAATAAAACTTGGATATTTAGATTCTAAACATCCAAGTTTTATAATTCAAAGCAAATATTTTATAATTTTTCCAGGAGCAAGTGTTGGTCGAAAAAAATGGGGGGTACAAAATTTCGCTAGTTTAATTAATCGTATTTTAGAAGTTACTGACCTATGTTGTATAATTTGCGGAAGTAGTTCAGATATTGAAATAAGCAATTCTATAACTAACTTAGTAAGGACACCTAATAGAATATATAACGAAGCTGGAAAGACAAGTCTTTCAAAACTATTGACTGTTATAGAAAATGCAGAAATATTAATCGGGAATGACACCTCAGGTATTCATATAGCAGCAGCAGTTGGCACAAAATCTATATGCATTTTGGGAGGTGGGCACTTTGGGCGGTTTTTACCTTATCCATCATATCTTGAACCTAAAGAATTTCAGCCGGTAGTGGTATATGAAAATATGGCATGTTTTGGATGTGATTGGAAATGTAAATACACTTTATCTTACAATGAACCTGTCCCCTGTATAACAAATGTATCAGTTGATGCTGTTTTCAGTAAATTCAAAGATTGTTATAGTTTAAGTATTTAAAAATTCAAAGGTAATTTATCTATAATCATAACATTTATTCTTTATGCTGAAAATCTTATCTAAAATTGCATCAACATTCCAAATTGCTTTGCACCCTAAAGGTGGAATAGGGTATCTATTAAAAAAAAACGCATCAATTGCTTCATTTAGTCTTTGTAACAGTTTTTTTGACTTAAAATTACCAATTGCCTCTGTAATAGATGTTGGCGCAAATATTGGACAGTTCACAGGAGCAATATGTAGGTTTTTTCCTAATACAAAAGTTTTTAGTTTTGAACCTCTTCCAGAATGTTATGACCAGTTAGTCTTAAACGTAAAAGATAATAAAAATATAACCCCTTTTAATATTGCACTAAGTGATTTTAATGGTAATCTAAAATTCAATAAAAATAATCTAACATACGCAAGTTCTGCATTAGATATAACAGATTATCAGAAGGATAAGATACCTCAAACGGGTACATTTAGTACAATAACAGTTGCTTGTGCTAAACTTGATGAGCTTGACCTACCAATCTTACGTCCTACATTATTAAAGCTTGATGTACAAGGGCTTGAAAAAAAAGTCCTTGATGGCGCTAATAAATTTATTAAAAATGTAGACTATATACTAATTGAGACGTCTTTCGTACCAATGTACAAGGATGAACCCCTATTTGATGAAATGCACCAATATTTAACTTTTATGAATTTTGAAATTGTTGCACCAATTGGTTTTTTACAAATTGGAAATAATTCAATCATTCAACAACTAGATATTTTATATAAACGGAAAGTATGAATATATTAGTTTATGGTTTAAATTTTTCTCCTGAATTAACTGGTAGTGGAAAATACACTGGTGAAATGGCAACTTGGTTCGCTGAGAATAATTTCAACGTTGAAGTAATCGCAGCAGTTCCCCACTATCCTGAATGGAAGTTAAATAGTAAATTTGAGAATAAGTGGTCTATAGAAAAAAAAGATAATCTAATAATTAAGCGATGCCCTATCTTTATTCCAAAAGACATTACTGGTTATAAAAGAATTCTTCATGAGTTTTCATTTCACTTAACTTCTCTTTGGCATTGGCTTCCCTGTTTTTTTAAGAGATATGATGTTATTATTTCAGTTGCCCCCCCAATGCTAATCGGTATTTATCCAACTGTATATAATTTCTTTTGGAGAAAATGTATACACGTCTATCACATTCAAGATTTACAAGTTGATGTAGCTCGTGAGCTAAAATTGATAAATTCAAAAATTCTTTTATCTATTTTATATAGAGCAGAAAAACTAATTTTAAAAAATGCTGGTATTATCTCGAGTATAAGTGATGGCATGAAAGACAAGCTTTTATCGAAAGCAATCGACAAACAAAAATACTTTATGCTTCCTAACTGGGTTGAAACCGATTTTATAAAACCATTAGCTCCAAACATTTCAATGCTTCAACGCTATGGGTTAACTATAAATGACTTTATTGTTCTTTATTGCGGAAGTATTGGAGAGAAACAGGGTCTTGAAATAATGATTGATGCTGCCAAACACTTAGAGGGATTTCAAAATATAAAATTCCTGATTTGCGGGAATGGTGTTCAAAAAGACGCATTAATTTCGTATGCGGAAAGTATGGAACTTAATAACATTATTTTTGCAAATACATTGCCGTATAACGAATTGCCTGATTTATTATCTATAGCCCATATTCATTTAGTAATTCAAAAGGCAGCAACTTCAGATTTATTAATGCCATCCAAGCTTACAACAATTTTATCTGCTGGAGGTGTATCAATCATTACGGCGAATCCCGGCACTACTCTTTATAACCTCATTCATAAGCACAATCTTGGGATTTGTATTGAGCCTGGGAGCGCCCTTGCTCTCTCTGAAACAATTCTATTTACGTACAATAACTATTCAATAATGGAAAATAAAAAGCTCAATGCACGTAATTATGCATTGAGCTTTTTGGATAAAGAAAACATCTTAAATAGGCTAAAAAAAGCTATTGAGAAATGAATTTATTTATTTAACCCCTTCTGTTGTTCCTTTAAAACCTTAATTTCTTTATTTAATTCAATAATATACAAAGTTAGCTCTTCTATCTTTTCCATAAACATTTTACTAACTTTAGCTACATCAATACCTTCTTTTGTTATTTCATCAGCAGAAGGAACATTTGGAAGATGCTTATTTATAGTAGTGTATTTTTCTACTTCTTCTAGCGGCATCAACTTATAACTGGGCTCAAAAACATAATCTGCCCAGTTCATCCCATCCGTTCTAAGTGCTACTTTAAGCTTTTCAGTCAAAATACCGTCTTGTACGATGAGACGATAACCAGCAGGAGTTGGCATAGGAGTTCCTGCATCAAAGTCTCCAACCGCCAAATAACCCGCAGTTTTTGAGTTAACTTTTACCCAATTTGAATTAAAATCTCCTTTAATTAATGGGTTGACAGCACTACTGTTAGAGATATAAAGTTTATTACTACCAGTTTCACTATACCCTCCTTGGAAGCCTATAAAAACGTTGTTATTACCTGCTGTATTATTAAAACCAGCCCCACTACCAATCGCAACATTATTACCTCCTGATATATTTTTCTCCAATGAACTACTACCAATTGCTATATTTCCACTTCCGCTTTGATTTGCAAACATGGAATATAGCCCTATAGCTGTATTGGTATTACCACTTACGTTCTGAAATAGAGCAAATCCGCCTAGTCCTAAATTTGAGTAACCTATTGTATTTGAAAAAAGGGCAGCTGCACCAATTGCAGTATTTGAAGCACCTGTCGTATTCGCCTGAAGTGTTTTAGAGCCAATACCTAAATTGTACCCACCACTATTTGTAGCAACTGGCGCTCCAGAGGTAACTGTACTCTGTCCACTAAAACGACCAATAAAAACGTTATCATAATCTGTGTTATCAATATAACCCGCTTTAATGCCATTTACTTTAAACACCAATGGGAAATTGTTGGTACTACCCAAGAAATCAGTACCATCAATCGCATTCCCTTGCTTATCCCATGCACCTACTGAGCTAACAGCCGATGTGCGAGCGTTTGAAGGTTGCCATGCAGTGCCATCAAATGTATAAGTACCTACCACTTGGTCGGTTTGAAAGATAACCAAACCTGCTGCTGGATTTTTGATTGCATCACGCTGGGCCTGATTCATTCGGGGTAGTAGCAACCCTTTCGTGTTAGAATTCAAGTCCAAAATCGCCGAAGGGTCAGGCTTTGTCGTCCCAATCCCGACGTTATCTGTTTTCTGTGCTAATGCAGCCCCGCAACTAAAGGCCAACGCTAGAGTAAGAATTTTTTTCATGTGTCTGATATGTTTTTGTTTCAGTTTCTATTTCACTTTCCGAAAATAAGGGATAAAAACAGAATGAAAAAATGCTTTGCCCTAAAATTATCTAACGGTAGCATTTTGTGCCCTTAAGTACGTTTAAATATTGCTTATTCTTTCTAATTTCGCAAATACAATTTTTATTCACCATGACTTACGTCAACTATCGGTATATTCTACCTTATATAATGTGCCTGTGCGGATTGGTATTCACAAAGGTAACTTCGGCGCAGTGCCCTGTTCCAGCGCGGTTTGGTCCCCAGTGGGTAGACGGGAGTTTTGCAATTGCTGGTACCGAGGTAGGAACTCAGTGTACAGGCCGTGCCGTGACGGTTACCACTCCTGCTACCATAACAAACGCTCGTTATGTTTATGATTATAAAAGTATAATTGACACCTCAAAAGCTACCACTCGTACATTTAATGAATACTCACAACCAGGCTCCTACTATATTGTACAGTTAGGTACATTGAATGGAAAACCATCGGTCGCCTGCATTTCTATTCAAGTCTATGCTACGGCAAAACCCACCTTTTCACTCGCATCCGAATGCGGAAACACAACCAAGTTAACGATAAATACCACAGGTCTTGCTTTTGGACAGTATTTCATTGATTGGGGAGATGGGAAGCAGGCACAAGTGTTTAAACCTGGTCAACCTACTCCTACTTACACATATGCAGCTTCTGGCACTTATCAAATTAGGGTAAGGGGGGAAGGAACCCTAGCATTGAATGGATGTAATGCGGATAGCGACCCGCAAACTTTTGAAGTGTTGAATGATCCCGCTCCTATTACGAATGCTACGGCCACCATAGTAAATAATTTGTACGGTCAGGTAAGCATAGCGGTACCCAACACGGTCAAAGTAAAAAATTATTCGTTCACCAAAAATGGTAATGAACTAACCCGTGCCAATAGCATTTTTATTGATTCCAGCCTAAATGCTACTCAAAGTGGCGCTTGCTACCAAGTAGCCTACGCCGATGCTTGCGACCGTAAACCTGCTACAAGGCCAACGGTTTGCACCATTTACCTGCAAGCAGAAAAGGAAACTTTAAAATGGTCCGCTGAATCGCCTTTTTCCACAGCGGTCAACACCTATACCATTGAAAAGCTCAATGACAATGGTCAGGTGGTTGCCACTTATCCCGTTGGCAATAGTACAGAATGGCCAATTGACATCAGTGATAATGATGCTGAAGTAGTTTATCGCGTTCGTGCTACGAGTGTTAGTGGACAAACTAGCCTATCTAATGCCATCAGCTACGGTCGAACGGTCAAATTGTTTGTTCCAGATACCTTCTCCCCCAACAATGATGGACTAAACGATACATTTGAGATAAAAGGTCAATTAATCAATAAGCTAGAAATAACGGTCTATGACCGCTGGGGCAATGTACTCTACAACACAAAAGATGTAACAAAAGGATGGGACGGAACCGACGTAAACGGCAGAGAGCTAAGCCCAGGATTTTATACCTATAGAATAGAATATACTGATACGAAAGAAAGGTCTTATTCTAAACTTGGCACCGTCAATTTAATGAGGTAACCGCTGATTTAATTGCTGGTATTTTTTTTGCATAACAAGACTGTCGCTTTATTTTATTTTGTCAAACCTCAATCTAATGGCTCAAAGATACCGTTAGATAACTTATAGTCCATCTTGTTGTGGATAATCCAAAAAAAACTTAGCTTTACTCATTGAATTTTCAAAACAGACATAAATGTTTTTTATAATATGAAAAAGCCACTACTCGTTTTTCTGGGTTTTCTCTGTATTCCTGCTGCTCATGCCCAGTTTTTCTCCTCAACCGAAGTCTATATTGGTTCGGATGCTGTTGTTACCTTGAACAACGAAATAATTAACCAAGGTAACTTGAAATCAGACGGTACGCTTCATCTCCGCAAAGGAATAAGCAATCAAGGCCAAATGACGCTGAATGGTCAAGTCGTATTGGACGGAGAAGGAACGCAACTGATTCAGAGTGCTAATTCTATCAACGTAGGCTCACTTTTACTTTCTCAAGTCGGCAAAGTGAATCTGCAAGCTCCATTGATTGTACAGAACGAGCTAAAATTTGGCAAAGGAATTATTGAAAATACGGCGTTATTCCCCTTAGAAATAGCCGATAACGCTCAAATTACGGGAGCCTCCAACCGCTCACACGTGAAGGGATACGTTCAAAAGTCGGGCGATGATGCGTTTGATTTTCCCGTGGGCGATGGACTCGAACTACATACTTTTGCCATCTCTAAACCCGCGACTGAAGATAAAATTTCGGTCGGATTTGTGACGCAGAGCCCCACTCGTCTGTCTAATAAACTAGCTGATGCAGTTGCTGAAGTGACTGGCAACAACTATTGGGCAGTTCAGGGTATCAAAAACCAAAATATCCAAGTGAGTGTTGCGTCGGAGCAGGCCAACAACCAAATCCTTCAATTGCGCGACAATCAATGGAACTTGGCAGCTGGGAGTGTTGAGAATAACGTGGTTTCGGCGCAAACTGTATTGAATGGGGCATCTTACTTTACGATTGGCACACAAATTGCGGAAGCATCCGAAAATGCCGAAGTGAGTGTTTATCCCAATCCAAGCAATGGTTCATTTGATGTTCGCTTGAAAGGGTTTTCGGCCAACGAAAATATTTCGCTTGATATTACTGATTTGAGTGGACGTTCATTGGTTAAGCAGGAGGGCAAAGTCAAAGATTTTTCAACTAAATATTCGATAGGTGATAAAGTATCCAACGGCAGTTATTTTCTACGAGTCCTTCGTACCGAAAAAAACCAAAGTTTTGTACAAAACTTACTTATTACTAAGTAATATTGAGCTGTTCTTTGTATAAGTGTGCCCAAGATAGAAGTATCTTGGGCACACTTATTTAATGGTTTAAGGTTCTACTGAAGCTGTATTATGTTAAAATAATCACTTCATCATTGAAAAATATGAAACATCGTTACTCATTTCTTTTCTTACCATTTCAACTTATTCTTGATTGGATACTTCTAAATCTATCTTTTTGGATTGCACACGTAATTAAATTTGGACTTTCCACTGAATTAAATACCTCATATAAATGGTTTTTGCTCGTTTGTAACTTGATATGGTTAGGCTTAATCGTCATCGTAAAGCCCTATAATTACTCCCGCATCAAGTTTCATGTTTTCAATATCTTGTATCAGTACCTATCACTTTCAGGAGTATTTGCGGCTTGTATGGCATTTGCGTGGATTATTTTAAGGGACTTGAATTTATCCCGTCTGCACATGTTGTATATGCTCATGGTATTTGTGGCACTAGGAATTACTTGGCGAGTCTTTGCTGTAGTATTCATTAAATTTTACCGCGCCTCAGGTCATAATATACGACGCTACATCATTGTTGGCCACGGTAAACTAGCCACTACTTTAAAAGAGTTTTACGAGAATTACCCCGAGTTTGGTTACGAATTTTACGGTTTTTTTGGCGACATAGACGAAAATAACAAGTCTATTATGCGGGGAGATTATGATCGTTTAACAACATTTATTAAACAAAACACCATTGATTGCGTGTACTGCTGTACCCCTTACATCAACAATGAAGTATTAGGTAACATCATCACTCAGTCAGAGCAAGAAAATTTTCAAGTAAAGTTAGTCATCGATTTTTCTTCCATTCTCAGCAGGCAATCGACGGTTGAATACCATGACATGTTGCCGATTATTGATATTTCAAATCGCTTTTGGGAGGATATAAAAGTACAAATCCTGAAACGTATTTTCGATATTGCCTTTTCCTCGTTTATTCTTTTTTTAGGTTTACCAATTTGGATTATCTTAGGTCTAATCACTAAACTTTCTTCCAAAGGGCCCATATTTTATTCTCAGGAAAGGATTGGCAAGTCAGGAAAACCGTTCCACATTTATAAATTTCGAAGCATGTACGTGAATGCGGAACAAGAAGGCCCCGCATTATCATTTGGCAATGAAGACCCCAGAATAACCCCCTGGGGACAATTTATGCGTAAAATGCGCTTGGATGAAATCCCACAATTTTACAATGTTTTAAAAGGCGATATGTCAGTAGTAGGCCCACGCCCTGAGCGTCAATTCTTTATTGACCAAATAACCCCCATTGCCCCTGATTTTACTAAATTATTGACGGTCAAGCCGGGCATCACTTCGATTGGCCAAGTAAAATTTGGATACGCACAGAACGTCGAGGAAATGATTCAGCGTTTGGAGTTTGATTTACAATACTTAACAAAAGTTTCGCTGTTTGTTGATATGTTGATTATTTGGGAAACGGTAGTAGTGATGCTTAAAGCCAAAGGGAAGTAAAATGTGCATATTATCTTTTGAAATGCTTACTTTAGATTGAAGCTACTGATTGATTAAACGTTTTTTTTCTTGTTGTAATCTAAACTTAAGACGCTCAAATAACCACACAAATTTTGTTTTTTTAGTTAAGCCTTTATAAAATAAATCATACGCTATACCTTGTCTTACAAACATTCGTACTGTACGCTTCATACTGTTACTGGGGTGTTCGCCTGATAAACGAAAAAATTTTTTTTGTAAATTAATTTCTTTAATGCTATTAGCATCGGTATTTACCGGAAAATCTGATAATTGAAACTCATTTTTAAGATAAAAAAGGCATACTTTCAAAGCATAATCAAGATGGTTTACGGCGGCAAACTCCGTTATTTGATTAATGTCTCCATTAAAAGAAGGACTTTTGCAAATTTTGACGGCATCCAAAATCCATCGAATGGTTGGTTGCCCTTCCAATGTTCCATGAATAATGGTATGAAAAAGTTGATATGAATCATTTAAAATATATGTGGCGTTTTCGGGGTCAAGCTGTAGTTTTTCTGAATATTTTTTTTCAAAAACCCAATTACTTTGTTGATGCTCTTGAAAGAAAAAAGCTTGCCAGTGCAAATCCACATCTACCCCCCCTTCATCAAAACAGTGCATAGCATGAATGAGATGTCGGTATTTGTCCTCAACTGCATCAGGAATATTACCATACGAAGCTAACAGTGAGACGGCTGACTCTAAATACTCCAATGGAACTAACAGATCTACATCGCCCATCGGTCGTACCCCCATATCTTTATAATAATGCAACGACATCGGAATACCTTTAAGCAGCATGTTTGGAATACCCGCTTCATTGCAAGCTCGAACTATCTCTTGTGCCCTATACAACAACTTTTGGTTAGCCATCCATGTGTTTCGATAGGCATCCCGTAATGCTGGCAAAAGGGAATCTCCACTATGTTCTAAATTTCGATAAATTAAAGGAAGAACCCTTAAAGATTCAGTATCAACCCCAGAGAAAATGGAATAGTTTGCATCCTCTTTCGTTATATGATTGAGATTCTGGTATTTTTTCCAACGTTCCCAATAGGTAATCGCTTGCTCAGGAGCAAAAAGGGCCGCTTTTAATAGCCAAATTTGGTCTTGTCTGATACCGATGATTTTTTTTACTTCTTCGAGGGTCATTATTATTGTATTAGCAAGCAATATAAAGAAGATACTTTTTGAGGGGCGTATTTTTTTGATTTTATTTGTCAACTAATCCAGTTTTAAATGTTTGTTCAAAAGCAGTTTACATTTAGAATAACCAATATCCCTACTATCCATTCAAAGAGCTATAATTGTGTGAAAAAAAAAACCATTGTATTACACTTATTCCTTCAAGGGCTCTTTTTCGTTTCTCACAACGCATTTTCCCAAGATTCGACACTAAGCAACCACAATCAACAATATGTATCGCTAACAGGATATGGCTCAACAGCTAGGACACCATTTTGGATGCGAACCAATCAATACGCTACGGTGCCAGAGGCATCAGGACTTATGATTCGTGCAGGTTCAAAAAACCTGTTTTCTATTGCTCAAACGCCTCATTTGAAAGCAGGGTACGGCATCGACCTGGTGGCAAATATGTCAGCCAACAGTCAGGTAATTTTACCAGAACTTTACGGAAAAGTACAGTTTAAGAAATGGGAGTTTTATGTTGGGAGAAAACGTGAAACCGTAGGTTTATGTGATACGCTCCTTGGCAGTGGTTCTTATGTTTGGTCTGGCAATGCCCTTCCCATTCCAAAAATCCAACTAGCCATTGTAGACTTTCTTCCACTCACTTTCACCAAAAATCTGATTTCTTTCAAAGGTTCATACGCTCATGGTTGGTTTGGCTCAGGGGATTTCGCCTACGGCTACTTCCTTCACCAAAAAACATTTTATGTTCGCATTGGTAAACCCACTTCCCAACTAAGATTATACGGGGGCTTCAATCATCAGGTACAGTGGGGGGGCAAAACCTACGGTGACATTGGAACCGTCAATAATCGAACCTTTCCCGTCAGCTTTAAGGATTACATTTCGGTAGTTACTGGAGCTAGAAACCTAGGAAATACCGCTTTTGATTCAACCAATAGGGTTGGAAACCACTTAGGCACGTTAGATGTCGGCGCAGAATTTGAATTTCGTCGCATGAGCCTTTCCATTTACCGACAGAGCCTATACGATGATGGTTCTTTACTTCGAAAAGATGCCAACAACATCGCTGATGGCCTTCAAGGAATCGTGCTGAAGTTTCTTTACCCAGAACGAAAAAAAGGGCAATTTAGCCTCAAGAAAGCCATTTTTGAGTTTTTATACACCAAAAGCCAAGGGGGCTCGACGTTTGATTTTGAAGGCGGTATTTTTGGTCGTGACAACTATTTCAATCACCAACAATACTTCGATGGTTGGTCATACAAACGACGCATCATAGGCACTCCTTTCATTACCAATTACCGAGATACGAATAACTCTGATGATTATAACAGCAACGAAATCGCTAACAACAACCGCGTGGTGGTTTATCATTTTGGCTTTGAAGGCTACTATGGCGAGAAACTGCATTTTTTGAGTAAACTTTCCTATAGCTTGAATTACGGAACCTACGGTTTTCCTTATGAATCTGTACCCAAGCAATTTTCGGGTTTGCTACAAGTGGATGGCCAAATTGGCCTCTGGGAAGGCCTTGAATGGAACGCCGCCATTGCCCTTGATCAGGGACAACTTTATACCAATACGTTTGGGGGTAAAATTGGCATCCGTAAAACTTGGTCAGGTAAAAAGTAACCCTTTTTTGCCATGACAAAAACCGTAAAAGACCAAATGAATCAGGAAGTTACGCTGCCTGTTTCACCAAAACGTATTGTTTCGCTTGTACCTTCACAAACTGAGTTACTCTTTGCCCTCGGACTGCGCGAAGAAATCGTGGGAGTTACTAACTACTGTATTCATCCCACCAACGAAACAAAGCACAAAACCAAGGTTGGAGGCACTAAAAACTTTGATGTTGAGGTCATCAAAAGGCTAAATCCAGATTTAATTATCGGTAATAAAGAAGAAAATGAGGAAAAAGGAATAAACACCCTCAAAAAATCCTTCCCCGTGTGGATGTCGAATATCTTTAACCTTGAAGATGCCGTCGATATGATTTTACGGATTGGGGCATTGGTAGGAAAAGAGTCAGAGGCAGAATCTATCGTTTTGAACATTCAGCAAGGATTCTCAGTACTTCCAACGACGAAGCTCCCACCCAAAACAGTGGCGTACTTTATTTGGCGTAAACCATTCATGGTAGCCGCTTCTGGTACATTTATTGACGATATGCTCAATCGCGCAGGATTTCAGAATGTTTTTGGTTCATTGAGCCGTTATCCCGAAATATCCGCTGAGCAACTTAGACAGGCCCAACCTGACTATATCTTTTTATCTTCCGAGCCCTATCCTTTTAAAGAAAAACATCTTCAGGAATTTCAGAATATTTGTCCAGATGCGGCCATTTTGGTAGTAGATGGTGAACTCTTCAGCTGGTATGGGAGTAGATTACAAGCGTCTGCTGCTTACTTTTCAAAACTTGGACAGTTAGGTTAAAATTATTCGACTCACGATTTTGTACAACTTAAACCCATTAAGTTAGTATTATTGCACAAATTAACTGTACCAAGTCAGTTACTAATCCTAACTTCTTAACTCCTACCCTGTATGCTCTTATTGTACGTCCTGCTGGGCATTTTAGCACTTATTATCTTAGTTGCTTATTTTCATTTAGACACCTTTATTTCGTTTGTTTTGGTCAGTATTGGGCTTGGCCTGGCGTGTGGCATGAGTGTGACGTCGATTAGTCAATCGCTCGAAAAAGGCATTGGAGGTACGCTCGGTTCCTTGGTCATTATTATCGGTTTTGGCTCCATGCTCGGAAAACTCGTGGCCGACAGCGGGGCGGCCCAGCGGATTACCACAACTCTAATGAATATTTTTGGCTTAAAATATTTGCCTTGGGGGTTGGCATTGGCGGGTTTTATCATTGGCCTACCGTTGTTCTATAATGCCGGGTTTGTCATTGTCATCCCGCTTATTTTTACCATTGCCGCATCCACCAAATTACCCATGCTGTACGTGGCAGTTCCGATGTTGTCGGCATTGTCGGTGGCGCATGGTTATTTGCCCCCTCACCCCTCTCCTACGGCAATTGCCGCTCAATTTAAGGCGGATGTAGGTCAAACGCTTTTTTACGGCTTAATCGTCGCTATCCCAGCCATTATTCTGGCGGGGCCCATTTTTGCCAAAACCCTCAAAAAATACGACCCAAAACCCGACGCTTCTTTATTTAACACCAAACATTTCAGCGAGTCGGAAATGCCTAGTCTGAGCATTAGCTTAATCGTGGCGTTGTTGCCTTTATTGCTCCTGACGCTTATGCCTTGGTTGAAAGGTAATTTTGCGGAAGAAAGCATTCTTTACACGGTTTTTGCTTTTTTGGGCGACCCTTCAATCTCGATGTTGATTTCTGTGCTGGTCGCCATTTACTTTCTCGGGATTAGACGCGGCAGAACGACCAAAAACGTCATGAAATCGCTCGAAGAGGCTTTCAAGAGCGTTTCTATTATTTTGTTGATTGTCGCCGGTGCCGGGGGCTTCAAACAAATCTTGACCGATGGGGGCGTGAGTAAGTACATTGGAGAGCTGTTGGCAGGAGTAGAAATCTCTCCACTTATTTTAGGATGGGCCATTGCAGGGGTAATTCGCATTTGTGTAGGCTCCGCCACCGTGGCTGGACTTACGGCAGTAGGTATTATTGCGCCATTAGTGCAGAGTCAAGGGGTAAAGCCCGAATTGATGGTATTGGCCATTGGCTCGGGCAGTTTAATTTGCTCCCACCTTAACGACGGCGGTTTTTGGCTGTTTAAAGAATACTTCAACCTTTCCATCAAAGAAACACTCCAAACTTGGACGGTTATGGAAACCATCGTCTCAATCGTAGGTTTACTGGGTGTTTTGGTGCTGGATCAGTTTGTGTAACGAGAAAATTGTGGGAGCAAACCCAAAATTTGTGGAGAGCGTTGGATTTTTTTAGGTTTGTGTTTTAATCAACCCTATCTGTTTTGGAAAGTTTTCTGCCTTTATTAGAGTACCTCTTACCTGATTTTATCGTATCCTAC
>NZ_JAMZEL010000007.1:0-319581 GCF_024158025.1 Runella salmonicolor | reverse complement strand
GATAAATCTTTAGCAATATCTCCATGCGGAGTCCCTGCTTTATGCGGTATTAATCCCTGTTTCCAAAGGCTATTCCCCTGTGATAGGTAGGTTGCATACGCGTTACGCACCCGTACGACAGTGGCATTGCTGCCCCTTCGCCTTGCATGTATTAGGCCTGCCGCTAGCGTTCATCCTGAGCCAGGATCAAACTCTCCATCGTAAATTCTATTCAAATTGACTTTCGCAAGTCAGTTAATTGTACTGTTTACGCAATTTGTCGTTTTTTCTCACCAACCTGTCAAAGAACTTTCGCTTGTTAACTCCCAAGCATTGAGCTGAATCGCTTCCAGCTTATCCTATTTTAATCTTCTCTTTTTCCCTCGCCCTACTCGTTTGGGGTTGCAAAGGTCTGAACTTAAATCCACTTCTCCAAATATTATTTTAAGTTTTTTTAACCCCTAAAACCTATCCAGAACAACTTTTCTATCTTCTTTTCCCCCGCCCTCTCTGTTTGGGGTTGCAAAGGTCTTAATTCTATCTCAATTATCCAAATTTTATTTTAAAAAACTTTTGCTTTCAAAATTTTATTCGGACTAACTCCCCCGCACTCTCCGTTTGGGAGTGCAAAAGTACTGATAATTGTATACCATACAAAAATTAAGACCTATTTTTCTTTAAAAAAATATTCTATTTTATTGCAATGTACTGAAAAAGAGGGATATGTAATTTTAAAAAAAATCAAGTTCTTCTTTAAAATAGCGAATCACATGCATTTTTAACAGCGTTTCTTGAGAGATAAGACTGAAATGAGGTAGCTTTTCGACTACTTTCCAGTGAGGCCATCCATCTTTATCTAGCCCTTCCAATTCATAAAAACCCGAAAGACTCAATACTTTGCAGATAGCTATATGCATTAAATCCTGCTTTTGTTCTTTTGTAAACGTAATGGGGCCTTTCCCTAACTCTTGTACACCAATCAAAAACAGTACACCGTTTAAATCCGCAGGTCTCTTTCCAAGCACTTTTTCAAGTACATTGAGAAGTTCTTCCCACTCTTCGACTAACTGCTCATCCACATTTGTCATGTTTTATACGTTTAATTTGCTCCAGGAGCGCCAAAAAATAACGTTTATTTAGGGATTCTCGGATAAAGCATCCCAATACTCTACGGCTCGGCGGAGGTGAGGTATCACAATTGTACCACCGATAAGTGTTGCAATAGAAAATACTTCCTGAATCTGCGCTTCTGTTACACCAAGCTCTTTGCATTTGCCCAGATGGTATTTCACACAATCATCACAGCGAAGGACCATTGAACACGCCAGCCCCAACATCTCTTTTGTAGCTTCATCGAGATGCCCAGGAGCGTAGCAATTGGTATCAAGATTGAATATTCTCTTAATGACGAGATTATCGGAGTCCATAATACGGTCGTTCATCCGACTCCGATAATCATTGAATTGTTCTACTAATGACATACTGTATATATATAAGGTACAAAATTCACTTATTCGGGTGTTGTTTCGACAGAAGTGGGTAGGCTTCCATATTTGATTTTATGGACAGAGGTGTGTTCTATTAAATCCGCCACTAAGCCCGTCCAACCCGTTTGATGGGCCGCCCCTAAGCCTGCACCCGTATCTCCGTTGAAGTATTCGTAAAACAGATACAAATCTTTGAAGTGGGTATCTTCTTGAAACAACTCATTTCCAGTATAGACAGGAATATTTCCGAGCTTATCTCTACGAAATATACTAATAAGCCGCTCCGCGAGCGAAACCGCCGCTTCTTTCACCGTCATTACATTCCCCGAATTGGTAGGATATTCTATTTCATAATCATCACCATAGTAATTATAGAATTTCAATAGGGAGTCAATGATGAGAAAATTGAGAGGGAACCAAATCGGTCCACGCCAGTTGGAGTTGCCGCCAAAAATACTGCTATCAGATTCTGCGGGGGTATATTTTACCCTAAGAACTTCGCCGTTGACAAAAAATTCATAGGGATGTTCATCATGATATTTTGACAATGCCCGAATTCCATAATCAGAAAGGAACTCGGTTTCGTCAAACATGCGCTTTAGCAACATTTTCATCCGGTGCCCCCTCAGTAAAGCCAACAAATGTGACTCTCCTTTGCCCGGCTCGTGCCAACGCGAAATCAACGAGGCCAAATCTGGGCGGTTATTTAACACCCATTCTACGCGACGCTTAAAGTCAGGAAGTTTGGAAAGAAGTTCTTCATCCAAAATTTCAACAGCAAAAAGTGGAATCAAGCCCACCATCGAGCGTACTTTCAGCAGTTTACTTTTGCCGTCAGGGGTATGAAGTACATCGTAATAAAACTGGTCTTCTTCATCCCAAAGGCTGATTTTTTGATCTCCAAGGGATTTCATTGCCGCTGTAATGTGCAAAAAGTGCTCAAAGAATTTGGAAGCCATGTCCTGATACACTGGGCGCACCAACGAAATCTCACAGGCAATCCGGAGCATATTGAGGGTATACATTGCCATCCATCCAGTACCGTCGGCCTGTTCGAGGTGCCCTCCCGTAGGCAATTCGGCGCTTCTATCAAATACTCCAATATTATCGAGGCCTAAAAAGCCCCCCGCAAAAATGTTGTTTCCTTCGGCATCCTTACGGTTTACCCACCATGTAAAATTAAGGAGCAGTTTATGGAAAATCCGTTCTAGAAAGGCTACATCCCCAATGCCATTTAATTCCCGGTCAATTTCATATACTTTCCATGTAGCCCACGCATGTACGGGTGGATTAACATCCGAGAAATTCCATTCATACGCCGGAAGCTGGCCGTTGGGGTGCATATAATACTCCCGAAGAATTACCGCCAATTGACGTTTGGCAAAATAAGGGTCCAAACGAGAGAGCGTAACGGTATGGAAAGCCAAATCCCACGCAGCAAACCACGGATATTCCCACTTATCAGGCATCGAAAGGATATTCGCGGTATACATGTGTTTCCATGTAAGGTTGCGAGGGTAAGCCCGGCCTTTAAACTCAAATGGCATTTTAGGGTCGCCTTTGAGCCATTCATTTATGTTATAATAGAAGAACTGCTTATTCCAAAGCATCCCAGCAAAGGCTTGACGCTGAATGGTGCGCAGTTCAGGGTCGGTTACATTTTGCTGGAGGTCATCATAAAACTCATCGGCTTCCTCTTGACGTAGCTTAAATATTTCGTCAAAATCACTGAAAGCATTGGCCTGATTAGTTTGATTAGAAAAACGCAAACGAATCGAAACGCTTTCGCCCGCAGGAACTACTTTCTTAAAATGTCCAGCGGCTTTAGAACCTATCTGATTAGGATTTACATACTGTTTTTTACCCGTAACCACATAATTGTTGATTCCGTCTTTTGTGTACGGGTTCGCATTGGGCTTTCCAAAAATACGCTCACTGTTGGTTTCATTCTCGCAAAAAAGCAACTCATCAGCTCCTTCTAAAAACAGTTTATATTTCCCAAGTAAGCGGTGATTTACTTCTATTTGCCGATTGGCGATTCCATTTAATATCGGTTTATAATTAAATTGATCATACCCCCACGACCACGTATTTCGAAACCAAAGGGTCGGCAAAATGGTCAGTGGCGCATCTTCTGTATAACGGTTATGGGCCGTTATTTTGATGAGAATGTCATTTTCGTCAGCCTTTGCGTACTCAATAAATATATCAAAATAGCGATTGTCATTAAAAATACCCGTATCCACAATCTCGTATTCGGGCTGGAGGCGGTTGCGTTTACGGTTCTCCTCGGCGAGTTTGGCGTAAGGGAACGCCACCTGTGGATATTTGTAGAGCATTTTCATGTAAGAATGCGTAGGGGTACTATCTAAGTAGTAGTACAATTCCTTTACATCTTCGCCATGGTTTCCTTCGGGGCCAGTTACGCCATAAAAACGCTCTTTGATAATTGGGTCTTGGTGGTTCCAAAAACCAAAAGCCAAACAGATATGGCCTTTATTGTCGGAAATACCCCCAAGGCCATCTTCACCCCAACGATAAGAATAAGAGCGAGAGAGCTCATGAGAAATAAAGCCCCAAGAGTCTCCCCAGTAGCTATAATCTTCGCGAACGGTTCCCCATTGGCGTTCGGCCAAATAGGGGCCCCATTTTTTCCAACCTTTGTTATCGGCCCGCGCATGAATACGTTTTCTTTCGGCAGTATCTTTCATCGTAAGTTAAAGTGGGTTAACTGGGAATCCACAAAAATAGTGAATACCCAATACGTTTTTGTGCAAATTTGTACCAAATAAGCATTTATTAACCCTCATCGCTATGGTATTTAATTCTTTTTTACGCCAGAAGTTAATAATTCTTCTGATTATCGCCCCCTTTATGGCTGGTTTTGCGCAGATTTATCCCCATAAACCTGTCACGGCGTTGTTGGGCGCCATGGATGAAGAAATCGAATTATTACGTAATTCGTTACAAAAACCCAAGATGAAAATGGTTCATGGAATACCTTTTTACTATGGTAAAATCGGGAAGCACCGCGTTGTAATTGTAAAAACGGGAATCGGGAAAGTCAACGCAACCATGACTGCCGCCTTTTTACTCCAAAAATTTCACCCAGAGCGCGTTATATTCACTGGCATTGCAGGAGGGCTTCATCCTGATTTAAACCCTGGCGACATTGTTATCGGGAAACAAACATTGCAATACGATTTCGGGCAATTTACCAACGAGGGTCTCCAAACTGGGAAAACCCGCAACCCCATCAATCGTGAACTAAACCCTTTGTTTTTTCAAGCCGATTCTTTGTTGCTGGTTGCTGCGCAATCGGCCGCTAAAACCACAGATTTTCAAAAATTAGCTAATCAAGCCAAACTTCCTTATATCATAACAGGGACCATCGTCACGGGCGATTTGTTTGTTACCTCAGAAACAAAAGTCAACGACCTCCGTAAACAATTTAATGCCGATGCCACCGAAATGGAAGGCGCTGCCGTGGCCCAGTTATGTTGGCAACAGCAAGTGCCTTGTTTGGTCATCAGAAGTATGAGCGATAAAGCCGACAGCAAAGCGCGGGAAAGTATTGACAGTTTCAAAAAAACGGCCTCTTACAATTCGGCCCATCTTTTACTCAATATGTTATCTAAACTGCCTGATTAGTAAACTTTTTGCGCTTAATTTGCCGTTCAACCTTACCTAAAAAGGGGCTGTTTATCTTTAAAAGAAAGATGAAATGTTGTATCTTTCTTTTAAAACAACGCATATTTCAACCTTGTCTTAAACGTTATATACTGTATTCCCAATAATCAGCGTCTATCAAGCGCAAAATCTTCATCAATTATGACAAATCGTGAATTTCATCAACAACTGCTGGACCAACTCCAAAAACGATATGAACAAGTCAAACTTGGCGGTGGACAAAAAAACATTGAAAAACACAAGGCAAAAGGAAAACTAACCGCCCGCGAACGCATTGCGTACTTATTGGACAATGAAAATGATTTTGTAGAAATCGGTGCTTTTGTCGGCGACGGTATGTATGCCGAAGAAGGCGGCTGCCCGTCGGGCGGGGTGGTGATTGGAATTGGCAAAGTATCGGGTCGGCAGTGTGTGATTGTGGCCAATGACGCTACCGTCAAAGCGGGAGCGTGGTTTCCAATAACGGCCAAGAAAAACCTGAGGGCGCAGGAAATTGCCATTGAAAACCGTTTACCCATCATTTATTTGGTCGACAGCGCGGGCATTTACCTTCCCCTTCAGGCCGATGTTTTTGCTGATAAAGAGCACTTTGGGCGTATTTTTCGCAATAATGCCATCATGTCGTCCATGGGCATTTTGCAGGTAGCGGCCATTATGGGGAGCTGCGTGGCGGGGGGAGCCTATCTGCCGATTATGTCCGACGAAGCCCTGATTGTGGAAGGAACTGGTTCCATCTTTTTGGCAGGGCCGTACTTGGTCAAAGCCTCCATCGGCGAAGAAGTAGATGCCGAAACTTTAGGCGGAGCGTCTACGCATTGCGAAATCTCGGGCGTGACCGACAACAAATATCCTGACGACCCTTCTTGTTTGGATGCTATCAAACGTATTTTTGACAAAGTAGGTCACCACGAAACCGCTGGTTTTGGCCGTATTGCGCCTACTCCACCAGTCAAAAATCCCGATGAAATTTTTGACATTCTGCCCTCCGACCGCAATAAGCCGTATGATATGCGGGAAATTATTGAGCGGATTGTGGATAATTCAGAATTTGAGGAATATAAAAAGCTGTACGGGCAAACAATTCTCTGCGGATACGCCCGCGTAGAAGGTTGGGCGGTGGGCATCGTGGCCAATCAGCGCAAAATTGTGAAAGCAAAAAAAGGAAGCGGCACAGCCAACGAAATGCAAATGGGCGGCGTCATTTATTCAGATTCGGCCGACAAAGCCGCTCGGTTTATCATGACCTGCAACCAGAAAAAAATTCCGCTCGTTTTTCTGCATGATGTCACTGGTTTTATGGTGGGCAGTCGGTCCGAACAAGGCGGAATTATCAAAGATGGAGCCAAAATGGTGAACGCCGTTGCCAACTCGATTGTCCCCAAATTTACGTTTATTATCGGTAACTCTTACGGTGCCGGCAACTACGCCATGTGCGGAAAAGCCTACGACCCTCGGTTGATTTTTGCATGGCCCACGTCGCAATTGGCCGTGATGAGCGGGGCATCAGCTGCCAAAACGTTATTACAAATTCAGGTAGCAACGCTCAAATCCAAAGGCCAAACCATCACGCCCGAAGCCGAAAACGAACTATTGACCGAAATCACAGATCGCTATACTACGCAACTTTCCCCTTATTACGCTGCTTCTCACCTCTGGACCGACGGCATCATTCATCCTCTGGAAACCCGCCATATTATTGCCACGGGGATTGAAGCCGCCAATCACGCGCCGATTTCCAAATCATTCAGTGTAGGCGTCATTCAGACCTAAAAATCAAATTTTCAGGGCCTTCAGAGACTATGACAAAAAAATCTGCCGCCAATACCCCAAAAGTCACCATCATAATGCCCGTATACAACGGCGCAAAAACACTGGAACGAGCAGTCAGTTCAATTCTTAATCAAACCTATCACAATTGGCAGCTTCTTATACTGGACGACGGCTCTACTGATGAAACCATTGAGGTAGCAAACCGCTTTTGTGACATTCGGATTCAAGTATTGGCTGACGGCCAACATAAGGGTATTGCCGCGAGACTGAATCAGGCAGTTACCCGAGCCACTGGAAAATACATTGCCCGAATGGACTCGGATGATTTTTCTTATCCTGAGCGTCTTTCCAAGCAAGTAGAATTTCTGGAAACGCACCCTAGCGTTGATTTGGTAGGGACTCATATTCGTCTCCTCAACCGTGAAGGTCAAGACATAGGCACGCGTGTTTTCCCGAGCTGCCATGCCGAAATCACCGCCAAACCTTGGCTCAAAAGTATTTCAGTTGCCCACCCCACTTGGTGTGGCAAAACGGCGTGGTTTCAACAATGGAAATACCGAGACATTCTAAAAAACGAGGACCAAGATCTTCTGCTCCGTGCGCATGAATGCAGCACTTACGCCAATTTGCCCGAAATTCTATTAGACTATACTTTCATTTACTCCTTCCGCAAATCCCTTTTTTCCCGTTGGGGATCCGCTTTGATGATGCATCATTTTTATATACAAAAGAGGATACCTATTTGGTATACAATTAGCTTATTTTTTGTTTTTATTAAATTTTTCCGTGATTTTTTTATAAGAAGATGTTGACATACCGAAGACAATAGCGTCTAACGAGTAGACCTAAATTACTACCGGTAGGGATGATTCGTATTGTACAGACCTTCGCCGTGCCAATGTCGCTTTTATTTTTAGAAGGGCAAACGCATTTTTGGACACAAAATGGCTACAAAATTCATGTCTTAACGAATGGATGTGAAGAATTGGCCAAATTTGGCCAGCAGAATAACGTCCAAACTTCTTGTATTTCATTCTGCCGAACCAAGCATCTAAGCATGGATGACGTAAAGAGTTTTTTTCAGTTAAAGCGTTTTTTTCAAAAAATAAGACCTCTTATTGTCCACGGAAACACCCCAAAAGTGGCTTTGTTGACAATGATTACGGCTAAAGCGACAAATATTCCAATCCGCATCTACGAAATGCACGGCTTACCCCTCGAAACAGCGGGATGGGGAATGAAAATCGTTTATTTTTTAACCGAAAAAATATGCTGTCAACTCGCCACTCACGTCATAGCCGTGAGTCCTTCGTTAAGAAAATTGGTCATTACCAAAGGTCTGGTAGCTCCTTCAAAAATATCGGTCATGCACAATGGGAGCTGCAATGGTATTGATGCCATGCTCAAATTCAACCCTTCATTCACAAATAATCAGGAAGTTGAAGCCCTTAAAACAAAATACGGGATTGCTCCCAATCAGGCCGTTGTGGGTTTTGTGGGGCGTTTGACCAAAGACAAAGGTGTTATAGAATTGTATGAAGCTTGGCAAAAAGTCAAACAACGGTTTCCAAAGGCGATGTTATTGGTCATAGGCAGCGTGGATGAACGGGTCCCGCTTTCCAATAAATGGTTGGAGAAATTGGCCACTGATCAAACCATTGTTTGTACCGGAGAAGTTAAGAATATGGCATCACATTATGCATTGATGGATTTTATGGTACTTCCAAGCCATCGCGAAGGCCTTGGAAATGTAGTCTTAGAAGCGGCTGCCATGAAAAAACCATCTATTGTTTCGTATGTGACGGGGTTGAAAGATACGATTCTGAAGAATCATACAGGTCTTTTTTGCCAAACCCGTTCGGCAGACGACTTGATGCATAAAATCCTGTATTATCTTGATAATAAACCGATTGTGGAATCACACGGATTGGCCGCCCGCGCCTGGGTTATTCAACATTTTTGCCCTGTTGATGTATGGGAAGCAAAATTACAGTTATACCAACGCTTGGTGGCAGCGTACGAATCTGTAATTTTGCAAAATGAGCTATCAACGATTTCTTAAACCGGTCATTGATAAAATTTCCGCCTTTTGTATTCTTCTACTGACCCTTCCCATTACGTTGGTAGTCACCGCATTATTATATTTTTACAATCAGGGAAAACCTTTTTTCTTTCAATTACGTCCTGGGCAAAACGGTAAAATCTTTAAAATTATAAAATTCAAAACCATGAACGACCGCAGGGCGGCCAATGGAGAATTATTACCTGATAGCGCCCGCTTAACGCCCGTGGGACGGTTTGTACGCCAAACATCTTTGGATGAATTACCACAGTTAATCAACGTTTTGAAAGGAGATATGTCACTGGTTGGGCCAAGGCCTCTACTGCCCGAGTACTTGTCTCTTTACAGCCAACGTCAGCAACGCAGGCATGAAGTAAAACCAGGTATCACGGGCTGGGCGCAAATCAACGGACGCAACACTATTTCGTGGTCTCAAAAGTTTGAGTACGATATTTGGTATGCAGAACACATATCTTTGGGCCTTGACATTAAGATACTTTGGCTTACACTGATAAAAGTTTTCAAACGCGAAGGCATCAGTTCGGAGACGTCGGTTACAATGGAGAAATTTAAAGGAAACAACTAATACCATGCTTTTATACGGCGCAAGTGGCCATGCCAAAGTCATTATCAGTTGCTTACGAGCAAACAGAGTTCCTATTTCTGGAATTTTTGATGATGATTTACAAAAAAAAGATTTATGGTCGATTCCTGTTATTGGTAAGTACAACCCCGATTTTGATAATGAAAGCTTACTCATTATTGCCATCGGCAACAATCAAATCCGCCGCAAAATAGCCAGTTTTATCCAGCATCCATTCGGGAAAGTAACCCATCCTTCGGCCATTATCGACGAGTCGGTAAAGATGAGTGCAGGTTCCGTCATATTTCATAACGTGGTGGTACAAGCCGATGTAAATATTGGCAAACACGTCATTATCAACACTTCATCGTCGGTAGATCATGATTGTGTCTTAGGTGATTTTGTACACATTGCACCCAATGCAACACTCTGCGGAAATGTACAGGTGGGCGAGGGAACGCTCATTGGTGCCGGCAGCATTGTGACGCCTAACATCACCATTGGAAAAAACTGCCTGATTGCGGCAGGGAGTGTTATTACAAAGCATATTCCCGACTTTGCCATTGTACGGGGAAATCCAGCGCGTGTCCTTAAAATTACTTATGATTAAACACCCGAAACAATAATTGTCGTACCGCTTGTTGTACTTGTCGCCCCGCCTTCGCCCAAATAGCGGTACTTGCCGCCAATAATCCGAAGACAATTAAAAAACCTACATAGCGACTATCGAGCCATTCGTTAATCCCAAGCGCTAACATGATAAACAGGAAAATTCCCGTTAGGGCTGCCAATAACAACAGCACTATTAAATAAATAAGCTGGATAACAATGTTTTCAAGACGCTCCTGTGTTTCTGTTTTTATCAAATCCAAGCGCGTTTCTAGGTATTTAAAAAGGTAATTCTGGACCTCTTCTATTTTTTCAAACATTGTTTTTTGAATTGATGATGTATATTTTTTTGTTATCCGACGCTGACAAGTTCTGTCTGATAACAATTTTACATAAAACTATTGAGTCTTACAAAGCGTTTCCCATTTGTGGTTCGTAACTTTGTCGCTCTGGAAAGAGCCAGTTTCAGAACTGCAAAGGAGTGTTTCTATCGCTTTCTCTCTTATTTTGACTTCAAACTATTATGACGGTTGTACCATACAAAGATAAAGATTCAAGCAAACGCGAACAGATCGCGGAGATGTTTGACAATGTTTCGCCCAAATATGACTTTTTGAATCACCTTCTCAGCGCGGGCATTGATATTTATTGGCGCAAACGTGCCATCAAACTCCTGAAAAAAGAAAACCCACAAACGATTTTGGATATTGCTACTGGCACTGCCGACTTTGCCATTGAAGCTCTAGCCCTCAAACCCAAAAAGATTGTCGGTATTGATATTTCGGAAGGTATGCTTGCAGTGGGGCGGGAGAAAATCAAAAAACTTGGCATGGAAAATGTCATTGATCTCCGTACGGGAGACTCGGCCAATTTGCCTTTGGAAAGTAATTCTTTTGATGCAGTAATTGCCTCGTTTGGTGTTCGAAATTTTGAAAATCTGCTTCACGGCCTCACTGACATGTGTCGGGTGATGAAACCAGGCGGCACTTGCGTGATTTTGGAATTTTCAAAACCGAAAACTTTCCCGTTCAAACAATTATACAACTTTTACTTTCGTTACATTTTACCGATTGTAGGACGAATGGTCTCCAAAGATTCTGCGGCATATACCTATCTTCCCGAATCGGTGCAGGCGTTTCCAGACGGAAACGACTTTTTGAAAATTTACGAACAGGCGGGCTTCAAAAACACAAAATGCATACCACTCACGTTTGGAATTTGTTCGATTTACATTGGAAAAAAATAATACTCGGATTATTGATAGGCTGCGGCCTGCTTAATACTTCCGATGCACAAACCGTCGGCTATTTCCGAAAGCATCAGGAGTTTTATGACGACAAGCCAATCCATTATGGTTTTTTGTTTGCGTTGCCCGTTACATGCTTTCGCCTTGTCCATGACGATTCATTCTTAACACAAGACACCACAAACCGCATTACGGCACCAGTCACCGTCGGATTCCGTTTTGGTTTTGTCATGAATGGGTATCTCAACGACCACTGGGACATTCGCACCACGCCCTCTGTGTCGCTCTACAACCGAGCCGTAGAATATGAGTACGGCAGCGGCAAAAAACGCCGTGAACTACGCGAAGCCACGTGGATAGAAATTCCCCTTTTGTTTAAATACAAATCGCAACGGCGGATGAACTCACGCATGTATATGTTGGCGGGGGCCACGTTTGGGTTTGAAACCAATGTTCGCAAACGTCAATTACCTGGCTCTGACCGCCTAAATGCCAAAAGTGCCGACTTGACCATTGATTATGGATTTGGATTTGAGCAGTTTTTGGCCTACACTAAGTTTTCTCCTGAGCTACGATTTTCTCACGGAATCGTAAATTTATACCGTACCAACGACCCAAACTCTACAGCTAGCATCCGCCGGCTTACGTCGCATACCGTTACGTTGTATTTGATGTTTGAATAAACCGATTGTTTTTCTAAACTTTGCAGTAAGCGTTTATCCCCGCTTACTGTACGTAATTTATTAAGTACTTGTTTATCAAATCATTAATTTATTTAGATGATAAAAACAAGGATAATAATGGTGTAGAATTGTTCACTACCAACTTTCCAAATCATGTCAGAAACTGCACTTCTAGACGAAATTCCGTCATTAGATATTTCCGATTTTACCAGTGGAGACCCCGCCCGCAAATCCCAATTTGTCCAAGATTTAGGCACAGCTTTTAACAATATCGGTTTTGTTTGCATCAAAAACCACGGCCTTTCTGAAGACCTTCGCCTGAAGCTATATGATTCAGTACAACAATTTTTTAAACAACCCGACGACGTAAAGAAAAAATACGAATTTCCTGAGTTGTCTGGTCAGCGCGGCTACATCGGCAAAGGAAAAGAGACCGCCAAAGGCTTTAAAGTAGCCGATTTGAAGGAGTTTTACCACGTAGGACAGCCTGCGCCAGAAGGCGAAATGCCACACAATATTTTTCCCGAAGAAGTCCCCGAGTTTAAAGAATACACGCTCAAAGTATACGAAACTTTTGAGAACACTGGCAAAACCCTCCTGCGGGCCATCGCCATATATTTGGGGCTAGATGAAAATTATTTTGAAGATAAAGTCCGCAACGGCGACAGCATTTTGCGGGCGCTGCATTATTTTCCCCTCGACCCTGCAACAGTACCCGACGGGGCTGTTCGGGCAGCGGCGCATGGTGACATCAACCTCATTACCCTACTCATGGGTGCCAGTGCCGAAGGGCTTGAAGTACTACGCCGCGACGGCAAGTGGATTGCTATCACGGCATTACCCGATCAAATTGTGGTCAACGTAGGTGATATGCTCGACCGATTGACCAATCATAATCTCAAATCCACGATTCACCGCGTTGTCAATCCCCCTCGAGAGAAAATGAATACTTCGCGGTATTCTATTCCGTTTTTTATGCACCCTCGAGGCGATATGAATTTGACGTGTCTGGAGAGTTGTGTCGATGCCAATCATCCAAAACTCTACGTCGACATGACGGCGGGAGAATTTCTCAATGAGCGCCTCATTGAATTGGGTCTAAAAAAAGCATAAATTGCTTTTTCTCCAGTCGGGTAGTTTTCGAACAAGCAGAAAACTACCCGACAGATTTTTTTGTTAACCCCTAAAATCCCTTCTTCAGCGTGTCAGAATCACTCCTTCACCCGCCCGTTAAGCGGATTCGACACCTCATCTTTTTGAAAGATGTGCTGATTTTAGCGTTAACTTGCTTTGGAGGACCACAAGTACATTTAGTAATGTTTTTGGAACGGTTTGTGCAAAAACGCCGCTACCTTACCGAGGAAGAATTGCTTGAATTACAGGCGCTTTGCCAAATACTGCCCGGCCCAACCTCTACCCAAACAATTACCGCTTTAGGTTTTAAATTAGGCGGGCCTAATCTGGCCTACGCTACGGTTCTGGTTTGGTCATTGCCCGCAGTACTGGTGATGACACTCGCCGCACTCGGGATTTATTACCTCCAACAAAATCAGATTTCGCTCACTTTCATGCGTTTTGTGGAACCGATGGCGATTGGTTTTTTGGCGTATGGTGGGTATACAATTGGCGCCAAGGTTATTCACAAAAACACGCATTGGTTCATTTTGATTACGGCTGCGGTTATCGCTTATTTGTTCCCGTCTCCTTATATGACGCCCATTGTGATTGTTTTGGGTGGGTTTGTTACTTCTTTGGGGTTTCGCAAACACGAAAAAATGGACAAAAACCCCATTCACATTCAGTGGGCCAATTTCATTCTATGGCTTAGTGTGTTGGTTTTTGCGGCAGCCCTTGGAGCAATTACCCAGTCGCTGCCTGTTCGTCTTTTTGAAAATTTTTATCGCAATGGTAGCCTCGTTTTTGGAGGGGGGCAGGTACTGAATCCGATGCTGTACACGGAGTTTGTTGAATTTAAACAATACCTGACCCGACAAGAGTTTTTGAGCGGTATGGCGCTGGCCCAAGTGATTCCAGGACCTGTTTTTTCGATTGCTTCGTACATTGGGGCTTTGTCTATGCGCTCCGAAGGCGGGCTAGGAAGTCAGCTTTGGGGAAGTTTAGCAGCTACAACAGGAATTTTTTTACCAGGAACATTTTTAATATTCTTTGTTTATCGTTTCTGGAACAGCTTAAAAAAATACCGTGGGGTACGCGCCTCGCTAGAAGGAATAAATGCCGCAAGTGTAGGTCTTACCGCAGCCGCTGTAATCAGGATGTTTATCCCTACTGCTACCAATACCACGGCTATCATTACCATCATCGGAACACTCGGTATACTCCAATATACCAAAACCCCTCCTTACGTGATTGTACTGGGAGGCATCTTGTTAGGAATCCTTTTTCATTAATTTTACCGTATATCTTTTCTTTTTCAATCATTCCAAACTTTTCTATGAACAGACTAAAAATCACACTCTTATCTTTTGTTTTGGGGGTAAGCGTGTCTTATGCAAACGACCCCACCGACGAAGGGATGTGGCTGCCTTCTTTGATTGGCAAAAACGAAGCCCAGATGAAAAAACAGGGCTTCAAACTAACGACCAAAGACATCTACGATATCAACAATGCCAGTCTTAAAGACGCCATTGTACGCATGGGAGGCGGTTTTTGTACGGGAGAAATTGTCTCTGACAAGGGGCTTTTATTTACCAACCACCACTGCGGGTATGATGCCATTGCCACGCTTTCTACCCCCGCCGACAATATCTTAGACAATGGTTTCTGGGCCAAGTCTAACGCGGAAGAGCGCCCCGTAGAAGGATTATTTATTGACATTTTGGTTAGAATGGAAGATGTGACAGATAAGATTTTGCCCGAACTCAAAGGACTCAGCGAAAAAGACAGAGCCGCAAAAGTCAATCAGTTGGGCAATGAGCTTTCAAAAAAAGCTACCGACGGAACAACTTTCAACGCCTCTGTACGTGAGTTTGCTAAAGGAAACGCCTATTATTTGTTTGTTTTTGAGAAATTCTCAGACATTCGCCTCGTAGGTACCCCTCCCCAAAGTATTGGTAAATACGGCGGCGACACCGACAACTGGGAATGGCCACGGCATACGGGCGATTTCTCAGTGTTTCGTATTTATGCCAACAAAGACAACAAAGGCGCGGACTACTCCCAAGAAAATGTCCCTTATAAACCTAAGAAATTTCTACCAGTGTCGCTCAAAGGAATCAAGCCAGGAGATTTTACTATGGTTTTTGGTTTTCCAGGCCGCACCAATCGATACGAAACATCAATGGGTATCAAACTGGCAATTGAAAAGGTAAACCCAGGCATTGTTAAAAATCGGGACATTCGCCTAAAGGCCTGGAAAGAGGAAATGGATAAGGATGTGGCCACCAAACTGGCCCTTTCGTCAGAGTATGCCAACATTGCCAACTACTGGAAATATTTTATCGGTCAAACCCAACAGCTTCAACGCCTCAAAGTGTATGATCAAAAGGTAGCGATGGAGGCCAAATTTAACGCTTGGGCCAAAGGAAAAGCCGAGTATGAAGGGATTTTTGAGGAATGGCAGAAAGCATACGCCGCTTATGAGCCTTATGCCACTCACTCCACCTACCTTAATCAAGGCATCATCGGCGCCAATATCGTCAATCTAGCGCTGCCGTTGGTCATGGCCGAAGAACAACTCAAAGATCCCGTGAGAGCTAAAGCAATGGCTGAACGCATGAAAGGCTCAGCGGATGAGTTTTTTAAATCATTCAATTTGCCTTCAGACCAAAAAATTGTAGCTCAAACGTTATTGGCGTTTTATAACGACATTCCAAAGGAACAGCATCCCGCCATTATTCAGGAGATTTTGACAAAGTTTTCGGCCGGAACACCCGAGGAATCTTTCAAGAAGTTTGCGCAGGAAATGTATTTAACGAGCGTGGTAACCAACAAAGACCGTTTTGCTAAATTTGTAGAAAACCCATCCGCTGAGGTACTTGCCAACGACTGGGCGTTGAAATACTTTAGCGATTTTCGCAAGAATTACCTCACCAAATACGCAAAGTATAACGCTGATTTTCAGGAAACTGACAAAAAACTTTCGCGTATTTATATTAAAGGATTAACCGAAATGGATCCTTCTTTGGTTCAATACCCAGATGCCAACAGCACGCTGCGCGTCAGCTACGGAAATGTGCAAGATTATGACCCGCGCGATGGCGTACATTACAACTACAAAACAAACATTACGGGCGTAATTGAAAAATACAAACCCAACGATTACGAGTTTGACCTGCCCAAAAACTTTTTGGAATTGTATAAAAATAAAGATTTCGGCCAATACGCCGACGCACAGGGAGAAGTACCCGTAGGGTTTATTACCAACAACGACATTACGGGAGGAAACTCAGGAAGCCCTGTACTGAATGCCAAAGGCGAATTGATTGGTTTGGCGTTTGACGGCAACTGGGAAGCAATGTCGGGCGATATTGTATTCGATAAAAAATACAAACGCTGCATCAACGTAGACATTCGCTACGTACTCTGGTGCATCGAAAAACTCGGTGGCTCCGACTTAGTAAAAGAATTAAAAATAGTGAAGTAGTATTCAGTAGGCAGTTTACAGTAAGCAGCATTTAAAAACTGCCTACTGTAAACTGTTTATTATTTCTCGCGGAAGAAAATGGTAATCGGTGCACCTTCAAAACCGAAGTTATCACGCATCCGGTTTTCCAAATACCGCACATACGGCTCCTTGATGTGTTTGGGATAGTTACAAAACATCACGAAGGTCGGCGACGGTGTAGGCAACTGAATCATGTACTTGATTTTGATGTGCTTACCACGGTGCGCAGGCGGCGGATATTTCTCAATTTCAGCCTGCATTACTTCGTTCAACCTAGAAGTTGTAATCTTCTTCGTCTTATTTTCGTACACTTCCATTGCCTTTTCCATTACTTGGAAAATCCGCTGTTTTTCAACCACGGAAGCAAAGATAATGGGCATATAATCCATCGGCGCTAAACGTTCGAGCATCTCTTTTCGGAGCTTATCGACCGTTTTTGAGTCTTTTTCGACCAAATCCCATTTGTTAATCATAATCAGAATGCCCTTTTTGGCCTTGTGCGCCATCCCGATGATGTGCATATCTTGGGCTTCTAAGCCACGGGTTGCATCGAGCATTACGATGACTACGTCTGATTCTTCCATCGCTTTTACGGTACGCAACGTAGAGTAAAATTCAATGGCGTCTTTAACCTTGGCTTTACGACGGATACCAGCGGTATCGACCAAAATAAAATCTTTTCCGAACGCTTTGTAGTGGGTGTTGATGGCATCGCGCGTGGTGCCTGCAATATCCGTTACGATGCTGCGCTCTTTGCCCGTCAAAACATTCAAAAACGACGATTTTCCCACATTGGGTCGTCCCAAGATGGAGATTTTCGGAATTCCTGCATCAGGATCTTCTATTCCTGCCGTTTTGAAATGTTTTACCACATCATCTAGTAAATCACCCGTTCCGTGGCCTGTTTGCGAAGAAACAGGATAAGGGTCACCTAAGCCCAACTCATAAAACTCAGCCGTGGCGTGTTGGCGTTCCACGGTTTCAGCTTTATTGGCAACCAGAAAAACGGGTTTTTTAGATTTACGTACCACATTGGCAAAATCTTTATCCAAATCGGTAAGCCCCGACATACTGTCCACCATAAACAAAATCACGGTGGCCTCTTCCATGGCTATTTCGACTTGCTCGCGGATTGCATCTTCAAATACATCTTCCGAGCCTACCACGTATCCACCCGTATCAATGACGGTAAAATACTGCTCAGTCCAAAAGGCGTGGCCGTAGTGGCGGTCACGCGTTACGCCGCTTTGGTCATCCATGATGGCCTGGCGTTCTTTAATCAAACGGTTAAAAAGCGTTGATTTGCCCACATTGGGGCGTCCTACTATTGCTACTATATTTGACATTGTAATAAGTGTAAAGGAGAGAGTGTAAAGTGAAGCGTTTTACTTAATACGCTCTCTTAATCGTTTGATAGGCAAATAGTGTTTTTTATTCGCCTACATTTTTGTCTAATTCAATAAAACTTAATGTTATTTATTACGCCAATGCTTACGATAAGCCCCTTCATTGTTCCGTTTTTTGTCGTACACTAAGTGGAATTTCAGAAGAAATTGGCTATATATTTGAAGCTTGTGTATAAAACAACAATGCCTCAAACGCAAGAAAATCAGCTAATTATTAAGAAGTTACCTTACAAAATCGCGGCGTTTTCTTAATTACCCTTAGCCTTCGTATCCAAACTGTTTCAATTTCTGTACTTTATTGCGCCAATCAGGCTCCACTTTGACGTATTGTTCTAAGAACACCTTTTTACCAAAGAACTGTTCCAAATCTGCGCGTGCGGCCGAACCTATTTTTTTGAGCATGGTTCCTTTATCTCCGATAATGATTCCTTTCTGGCTCTGGCGTTCCACCAAAATTACCGCCCTGATAACAAGAATGTCCTTTTTATCTTTAAACTCCTCCACAATGATTTCGGTACTGTAAGGAATTTCTTTTTTGTAATTCAGAAACACTTTTTCCCGGATTATTTCGGCCGCAAAAAAACGCTCGGGTTTATCGGTCAGCTCATCTTTGGGAAAATACGGTGGATGCACGGGCAAACATTCCATGATGGCCGTAAATAAGGTATCTATTCCTTCCTGTTTGAGCGCAGAAATGGGAATAATAGCCGCCGTAAAAAGTTTTTCTTTCCAAAAAGCGATTTTTTCATTGATTTGTTCCTCCGTGGCAAGGTCGGTTTTATTGATGATCAAAATGACTGCTCCTTCGGTTTTGGCCAATCGTTCAAGCACCTCTTCGTCATCGTGTTTCTCAAAAATATCAGTCACAAAAAGTACCACGTCGGCGTCTTCAAGCGAACCCTGCACAAAATCCATCATCGATTCGTGCAGTTTGTATTGAGGCTTAATAATCCCTGGCGTATCGGAGTAAACCAACTGGAAATCAACACCTTCGTGAACGCCGTTCAAAATCCCCATGATTCGGTGGCGTGTTGTTTGGGCTTTAGAAGTGATAATTGACATCTTCTCACCCACCAATACATTCATCAACGTCGATTTTCCTACGTTGGGTTTTCCCACAATGCTCACGAATCCTGCGCGGTGATTGGGGTTGTTGTACACTTCTATATTTTCTGTAGTCTCCATTCGTATTCCTTCTTTACTGCACTATTTTTCCTTTGTTTGGGTCAAAGAAAAATATCCAATAAAATATTTTTTCACAAAGATAGTTGTTTTTTCTATAAAAGCTCTTACCTTTGCACTCCCAACATCGCGGGATAGAGCAGTTGGTAGCTCGTCGGGCTCATAACCCGGAGGTCACAGGTTCGAGTCCTGTTCCCGCTACGAAAAAAGTCGCTGAAATTCAGCGACTTTTTATTTTTTATACCCAAATTGTTTTCCCCTACAACTTCACTGGCTTACCCGTTTTGGAAGATTGTACCGCTGCTTCTAAAATTTCGACCACTATTTGATTAATTTCCAACGAAGAAAGGTCTTTTTGGGGCTTAATATCTCCCTTTACGACGGCCGCAAAATAAGAGAATGGGTCATCATAAGGAGCCGAAAGGGCAGGAATATCGCGCTTTTCTTCTGCTGCATCCCGTTTGACGCCATCACCGAGGCGGACGCGCATTTGTTGGGTTTTATCACATACTACGTAGCCTTTTTGCCCATAAATTTCCATGTCCTTACGGTCAAATGGCCAATTCCACGAGGCCTGAATAATAGCCTGTGCTTTGGGGTAAGTCAAAATAATGGTGGCTTCGTCGTCTACTTTTGGATACACATCCGGTTTTATTTGTTGGGTCACTGCCGTTACTGTCAGGGGGCGTTCGCCTTTCATGAGCCACGTCATCAAGTTGGCGCCGTAGCAACCAAAATCAATAATAGCTCCACCGCCGTTTTGAACGGGGTCGGTCAACCAACGCAAAAATTCCTGCGAACAACCAATTTCTTTGGGGCCACGGTGCCCATCATGCACTACGACTTTACGAATATCCCCCAGCGTATTTTGGGTGTGAATCAAATCATACGCCTGCTGATGGCTTGAATACCAAGTTGTTTCAAAGTTGGTCAGTAATTGAATATTGTGCTTTTGGGCCAACGCAATCATTGTCTTGGCATGAGCCGTGTTGACCGCCAGCGGTTTTTCAACCATGACATGAATGCCTTTGGGAGCACAAATATCAACGACTTGTTTATGCTCATAAATGCTGTTGAACGCACAAACAGCTTCAGGCTTAGTGGCCGCAATCATGGCTTCTAGTGATGCATACCAAAGCGACTCGGGCAGTTTATAGCGCTTTAGATAGCGCATCGCCAATTCCTTATTTGGCTCCGCCACACCTACAATCTCAACATCTCCCTGCGCAGGACGTCGTAAAATCTGGTGTACGTGGTCGTGCGTGAAGCCCGCAATGCCTAACCTGAGTGGTTTGGCAGCAACGGCCGATGCCCATAAAATTAAAATGAGCGACAAAAAGCGTAGCGAAAGGTTCATAATCAACGAGTTTTGGTACTATTGGTACTAAAAGTAAACGCTGTTCTAAACTTCCCCATTGGTTTTCAACAAAAACGGGCACTTTCAATGAAAGCGCCCGTTTTTGTTGAAAAAATATTTTAGTTAGGCAGGTACGGCCAAGTTGGCTCGGTAGACACCAGCATCTAATTTTTCACGCATTGTATCAAATGCATTTAGTGTTTTCTCTACATCTTCAAGCGTATGTGAGGCAGTAGGAATAAGGCGTAAAATAATTTGCCCTTTCGGAATCACTGGATACACAACAATAGAACAGAAAATACCCATATTTTCGCGTAAATCACGTACCATGTTGGTCACTTCTGGCAAGCCGCCTTCCAATCCTTGCATAAAGACGGGCGTTACGGGCGACTCAGTGTCACCAATGTTAAAGCCCCGACTACGCAAGCCATTTTGAAGCGCATGGACGATTTCCCACAACTGGGTGCGCAATTCGGGATGCGCTTTGATAAGCTCCAACCGTTTCCGACCTCCTTCTACATACGGCATGGGCAATGCCTTTGCGTAAGTTTGCGAACGCATATTGTATTTGAGGAACATGATAATGTCTGGATCATCGGCCGCCACAAAAGCGCCGATTGCGGCCATTGACTTGGCAAATGTGGAGAAATAGAGGTCAATCTCTTTGGATACGCCAAACATCTCTCCTACGCCGCCGCCGTTTTCGCCCATCGTTCCAAAACCATGTGCATCATCAACCAGCAACCGGAAATTATATTTTTTCTTGAGTTCAACGATTTTATCCAAACTCCCGACTTTGCCCGACATTCCAAAAACGCCTTCCGTAATCACCAATATCCCTCCGCCTTTTTCTTCAGCGAGTTTGGATGCCCTAATCAGGTTTTTCTCCAAACTGGCCATGTCGTTATGGTTATACTTATAGTATTGTCCCATTTTGGCTTTATGAAGTCGAATCCCGTCAATCAAACAAGCGTGAGCTTCGGCATCGTACACAATCACGTCGCGGTGGTCGCATACACACTCAATGACCGACATCACACCTTGGTACCCATAATTGAGCAAAAATGCATCTTTCTTTCCTACGAACTCCGCCAACTCTTTCTCAAACAGTTCGTGCAAGTCAGAATTTCCAGACATCATACGGGCACCCATTGGGTAAGCAAGGCCCCATTTTGCAGAAGCTTCTGCGTCGGCTTTGCGCACTTCAGGATGATTGGCCAAACCCAGATAGTTGTTCAGGCTCCAGTTGAGCACGTTCATACCGCGAAACTTCATGTGCGGTCCGATTTCGCCTTCCAGTTTTGGAAATGAGAAATAATGATGACTGTTTAGCGCTTTTGCAGAAGCCCCAATTGGTCCCCAGTTGTTGCGTAGTTTCTCGAAAATATCCACTTTACTATGCTGTTTTTTGGGTTTGATACCGTTTTTGAATAAATTTTGTGCAAAATTATATATTCCTAACTCAATTTCAAAGAGTTAGCCACTATGACGTGATTAAGACGAAGGTTAATACTACGAATTTTACCCCAAAATTAAAAATGAATCCGGGCGAAAAATCCATCCATGAATATTCTAACTTTGTGTGTTACCTTATTTTACATACTTTAAACCAATAAACTTTATGGACGAACAATTGAAATCTGCGGCAGAGCAAGCCAAAGCGAAAGCACAAGAATTAGCGGCTGAAGCCCAAGAAAAATTTGAGGAAATAAAAGGTGAAATCACCGAAAAACTACAAAGTGTTGACGTAGAAGCGCTGAAAGCGCAGGCATCAGCCAAAGCCGAAGAAATGAAAGCAGAAGCCACCGAAGCCTTTGCCGAAGCGAAAATAAAAGCGGAAGAGTTGGCCGTGGAAGCGCAGGAAAAATTTGAAGACCTGAAAGAGGAAGCTGAAGAAGCCATTGAAAAAGCCACGGGCTTCATCAAAGGTCTTTTTAGCAGCGATGAAGAAGGCGAAGCAAAAGAAGAAAAGAAATAATTGAACGCAGGCTGTAAACAACGCATCAATTGGGGTTTGCAGCCTGCATTTTTTTCTTTTTGGAAATATTCATTTCGGCTACAGGAAACTGAAGGGAAGAAAGGTGAATATAGTAAAATAAAAAGGTCATCCAGGGAAAAAACAAAAATTGCCCAGCATTAAGATTAGACTCAAAGTACGGAATCACCATCAGCGCGGGCAAAAAAACAAAGGATTGACTATCAAAGCGTACGTACTTCAAAAGTGCATTGAGGGCAAAAAAAACAATAAAGCACAAAAAAGAAAAAATCCCCCCCGAAAACAGAATTTCTAAGTACGAATTATGCGATGCTAAATCGGTTCGTATCCCTGCATAAAACTGGAGTCCTGCCCGAAAGCCGTCAAATCCAAACCCCGTAAAAAATACTTCTGGATTGTTGATAAATATCCCTAGAGCCTGTTCGGCCAATTTAAACCGCACTTCTCCTTTCTGCTTTCTAATATCTGCGTACTGCGCCCGCAAGTTGACCACCGAGTCGGGACTGGCAATGATATAATAGGCAAACCCAAGAATACACAAGGTGGCCGCTACTTTCAGATAAATGGAAATTTGTTTGCTGCGCAACACCAATACCAGTGTAGAGAGCGCCAAAGCAGCAAAACTGCTGCGCGAACCCGTCAGAACAATGGCCCATAATGCTAAAAAGACCACTAAAAAAAATAGGTTACGGGCCCATTTAGCCATGGGGCGATTGGCAAACAAATCAAAACCCATAACAATGAATATTGTACATCCCCATCCGATTACGTTTGCCTTATAAGAGCCAATTGATTGCCCGTACACGTTCTCAGATTGAAAAGCTACGCCCGCAATAAGCATTACTAGCACAGGATAGAAGTATACCAAGCTAAAAATCTGTAATAGTTTGATTTTGGCTTCGTCTTTGGAATAATGGGCAAAAAGATAGACGATAAAGTAGTTGGTATAAATTAAAAAGGGAATCCAAGCCACAATACGTTCAAAACTGCGCAAAAAATCAACACTGAACGGCAAAACAACCAAATTCAAAAACAGGAACAGGTATAAAACCCAGTTCTTTTTTTTATCGAAGATGTACTTTATTTCCCCTTGGGCCAGTATAATACCTGCCAAGGAAAAAATGACCAAACCCGTTCGAAAGAGTTTTGCCGCCTGAAACTCCTCCCCTCTCAAGCTATACCCGAATACCACTAAAAACACATTGAGAAAGTACAAAACAAGATGCCAGTCCCAATGCTGTTGATTCCGAAACAGATTACGCCAGTGCATTAATTTAGAGTTTACAATTCACCGTTTGTCAAAAAACCAGTCGAGCGGCCGGCTATCGTTTACGGGTCACTGATTCAAGCATTTCCACAAAATTGCGTAACATTTCGTCTTTTGAAAACTTTTGGATAAAACTCAGGCCATTTTCTGCTTTTTGAACGCGTAACTCGGGCATTTGAATGCACTCCGTTATGGCATCGGCCAACGCTTGGCTGTTTCCAGATTCTACCAACCAACCGTTTTTTCCGTTATCTAGTACCTCTGGAATCCCACCCACCGATGTACTTATGACCGATATTCCGTGGGCCAGTGCTTCAATATTAGCCACCCCAAACGCTTCAGTATAGGAAGGTACACAAAAAATATCGTAGGTACTCATATACTCAAATACTCTCTCCTGAGGTTGTGGCCCCACATAATCAAGCGTTGCATTAGAAACACCAGCAAAAATAGACCGTAAATGCGGTTCAAATGGAGGCTCAGGGCCCACGACGGTCAGTCGAAATTGATATTCTGTTATTTTTTGAAGGGCCTGCACCAGCATTGGCAAATTGCCAACCAAATAATCAGCCTTAACAAACAATACGTTGATGATTGCCCCAAAAGTGCGTTGCGGATTAAATTTCAGTCCCTCCAACGGGATGCATTTATACAAACGCTTTACTTTGGCTTCGGGTAAGTGATACGTCTTGATGAGGCGTTGTTTCAAAAATTCCGAATTGGCAATCACAAGTTGATGCTTAACGGCCGAGAGCTTTTCAAATTGCTGAAACGTAAACCGTTTCAGCCACAAAGGCGTAAGTTCCGCGTTTTTCCACGTCGCCAACATATTCTTCTCGTCGTTGACCATCCCCACTGTCGGCTTTGACGACACTAAACTTGCCCATGTACCATTAAACGAATTAATAAAAACCAATACATCAAAATCGTACTGTTTTTCGATTTTTTTTATCTGACGATAATAAATAAACCAGCGCAAAATCTGCCCCAACGGCTTGAGCAAACGGGGAATGTTGAGCGAAACTTTATACACATAAGGCACATCCTTCAGCCGTTGTTCCGAAACATCTTCCGTTAAAATCCTGATTTCGTGTTGCGGAAACAACCTATTAATTTCGGGTACGATATTGGCAAATCTTACCGGGCCGTTGGTAATATTTTCAAAGGCGTTGGTACAAAAAAGTATTTTCATTCTTTACTTTCTGGCAATATAGATTTTCTCATTAGGAGAAATCCCATACCGCTTGTTATCTATGTGTTGAGCATAGGTATCATCCTCTATTTCAAATCCTTGTGCGCGCATCCGGTCGGCATAATCAGCTCCATAGTACCAGCGTTGGTCATGACCATGATACAAGCCCAGCTTCTCTTCTTTCGTCAAACTCGTATCTGAAAACGAATAAGACTGCTTATAATTAATCGGATCATGAAAAATAGCGTATCCACCAGGTTTGAGTACCCTGTATACTTCCCTCATAGCCTTGGTATCATCAGGCACCATCACTAACACGCCAATGGCAATGACTACGTCGAAGGTATTGTCTTCAAACTGAATATCATCAATTGACATCACACAATCAGGCTTATCAGTAATACTGTGGGTAAATGAAGTCATGTTATCGGCCGTAAGATAGTCGATATATTGATTTCCTTTAACAGTCATAGACAAGCAGGTATCGGGCGCAAAATGCAATACTTTTTTGAGAGGAGCATCATAGAAGCCCAGTCGGTCGCGTAACGTAAGATAGGCGTACCGATGCCTTTCGAGCGATTTACAGCTCGGACAATAGGCATTCTGCCGGTAGCGAAAAGGCATAAATGCCTTATAATGATTTTGGCAAATGGGACACTCCACGGTGTCTCCCATTCGGTATGGAATACTCCTTACCTGTAAGCGCATATTACGCAAACGATTCATAAAAGCTTGACTGGCAATTAATTGAGCGTAGGGTTTCATGTTAGGCATACGATAAGATAACAACGAAATTCTAAGACAGTGGTGTGGTCAAGCAACCAACGTTTGCAGTACGGCGATGCAGTAGCAGTATCCAAATCAAAGAACATTTTCTTTCGTAGCCTCTCTATTTTGGGTGCGCATTTACTGTTTCTACGCTTCAAAAATCCTCACAATGTCCTGATAATTTGTTGTATCAGCTATTTCAAAGTTTTTTTTGCCAATCGCCAAAAGATTCATCTCTTGGGCAATTTTAAGGCATTCAATTAACGGGTAAAGTGTATTATCAAATAATAATTCTTGCTGGTGGCTCAGCAACCGAAGTGTACCCTCGGTTCGCAATGTAATGATAGGTTTTCCAAATGACATGGCCAAATCAACGGAGCCTGAATGGTCAATTCTTACAAAGGGCAAGACAACAACATCCGCCGCATTGAAAAAGTACTGAACGTCTGCATCTTCAATAAATCGATGGTGCCACTGAATGGTTGGAATATTCTTACTTTCGGCCAATAATGATTCCCAATAATCAGCATCGTAACTTTTTCCAGCAATAACAAGGCAAGTATTTAGGGAGCCCAACGCTGAATACGCTTTCAACAACTGATGAAGGCCTTTGTAAGGCTTTATTTCTCCAAAAAATAAAAACACAAAAGCCGCTCGGTCTACTCCCAATTTTTCACGACTTTCTGATTTGGTTGAGTCATTAGGATAATATGCATGATACGGTAAATCCTGAATTACCAAAACAACCTCGGGTTTCAATCCAAACCGACGAATGGCCTGTTGTTTTGTCGTTTCCGAATAAACCCTGATAGAGTCGCAGCGACGTAAAAAAAAACCATAAACGTGCTTCTCTAAACTTAACCAAACCCCCGCATGGTTTTGCAGATTGTGCAATGTATGTACGATTCTGACCCCTTGGATAGATTTTGCCCACAGGATTTCGGCCATGAAGACCAGCGATTTTATCCAGCTCCACAGCAATGATTTACCAATAATAAAGCTATGGACCCAATCATAATAGAGCACCTCTGGGTGGTGGGCTTTCAGGGCTTGGAAGGTACTTCCCAATGTATATTTCTTACCAACGGTCACTGTCATTCCATGTTTTCGTAAATATCGCACCAATTCGTATTGAAAAGGGTTTTCAGTACCCGCATCGGGCAAAACAACGACTTTGGGCAAAGCAGAAGACAATGGAAAGTGGTTTTAAAAAATTCGGAACGACAAAAATACAAATTGTGCTTAGAAATGCACAGGTAAACGCTTTTGTATATTTACATTGTCATGTGGAAAGCTCCTATTTCCAAAGTATCATGGCTCTGCCGCAAAATCTTTCAACCCCCTTATTCAATGAAAAAAATAGCGAATATTATTCTCTTCGCCCTGAGCTTTTCGGTTGCTTTTGCCCAACCAGTAGAGAAACTGTACAAAGTCGTAGTCGCTCCCGACCATTTTGACTGGAATTACAAATCGGGCGAAAATGTAAAATTTACCATTTCAGTCTTACAGAATGGTAACCTCGTCAAAAACGCCCGTGTACGTTATGAAATAGGGCCTGAAAAAATGGAACCGACCAAAAAAGAGACTATTACGCTCACCAGTGGGAGTATCACGCTTGACGGTGGAACGATGAAAACGGGTGGATTTCTGCGCTGCATCGCCATTGCCGAAATCGGCGGTAAAGAATACCGAAACCTCGCCACGGCAGGCTTCGACCCACTCGCCATTCAACCTACGGTAGATAATCCCGCTGATTTTGACACTTTCTGGCAAACAGCAAAGGCAGACTTAGCCAAGATACCAATGGATGCAAAAATGACTCTTTTGCCAGAGCGTTGTACCGAAACGGTGAATGTGTATCACCTCAATTTGCAGAATTTCCGCAACGGTGCCCGTTTGTACGGCATTTTGTGCGTACCCAAAAAAGAAGGAAAATACCCGGCGCTTCTGCACGTTCCCGGGGCGGGCGTCCGTGCTTACTATGGAGATATTGCCAACGCGACCAAAGGCATCATTACCCTGCAAATCGGTATTCATGGCATACCTGTTACGATGAACCCATCAGACTATCTTGACTTAGGGGCTGGCGCACTTAATGGCTACATGAATTACGGCTCCGACGACCGCGACCGTTTTTATTACAAGCGAGTATATTTAGGCTGTGTACGGGCCAATGATTTTCTGACGAGTTTGCCCCAATACGACGGCACTAACCTGGCCGTTACGGGCGGTAGCCAAGGCGGGGCCCTTTCTATCATTACGGCAGCGCTTGATCCTCGGGTCAAATGGCTGGGGGCGTTTTATCCTGCATTATCAGACGTTACGGGCTATCTAAAAGGCCGCGCGGGTGGTTGGCCGCATTATTTTGACAAAAACGCGGTGGCGTACAACAATAAACCCGAAAGAATCACCACACTCGCTTACTACGATGTGGTCAACTTTGCGCGTCGGGTAAAAGTACCGGGCTCGTATTCATGGGGATTTAATGATGAAACTTGCCCTCCTACCTCCATGTATGCTTCCTATAATGTGATTTCGGCTCCCAAAGAATTGCATTTGGCCCTCGAAACCGGTCACTGGACTTATCCTGAACAACAGGAACGGATGACCGCTTGGCTGGTCAATAAGCTAACCAATAAATAACTAAAAAAGCCGAGTGTGAACTCGGCTTTTTGTTTGATTTTCAGGCTGTTTATACTTGATGAATTTCGACCGTTTCGTTGTTGCTTTGACGAACTCCTTTAGGCATGATAGCCCAGAGGATTATGTAAAAAACAATAACGGGTACGTGAACAAAAGCGAAAAAAGACGCTATCCACAAAATACGCATTAAGGTAGTATCTATTCCAAAATAGTCGGCTAAACCAGCAGCTACACCACCTATTTTACTTTCTGAAGGGATTCGATGCAATTGTTTCGTTGTCATGGCTTTGTGTATTTAAATGTTTTTAAGGCTGTATTTGTTTTCTTTGGCTGTTATGTTGAATCAAAGGTACTATGTATTACCAAGTAATCAAACACAATTTGGACCAATGGTTTGAGCATTTGCCAAACGGTTTTTTTTAGGGAAGAATAAACAGAAATCAGGTTTTTCTAACCCGAATTTGAAAAGCCTCAGCAGGGTTACGAATCAGCAGTTGGTCAAAATCATCTTGCGTAAAGCCTTTTTGGCGTAGAATAGGAAACACTTTTTCAAAAATGGCGGTGAAACCCACAAAATTTCCGCCATTCGCTTCGCCAGGTTTGTACCAACCAGCATCGTGAGAAATAAGAACACGGTGCAACAAACGATTGGACTTAAGAAGGTCTATCCAAGAAGCGTAGTTTTCAAAATCGCCCCAGCCCATGCCGTCAAGGCTTACCCAAGCACCCATCTGCGCCGCTTTTGTGTACAAATTTTTATTGGACTCGCCCTGCGCATGAACCCACACAAAAGCGCTTGGGTGTACGCCTGTGCGCTGCAATTCCTCCATTTCTTCAAAAGCTCCCAACGCGGGGCCGGTGTGCGAGCAAATGGTCAGACCAGTACGTAAATGGGTAAGACCTGCCGCACGTACCAATTTTCGATGCAGCTCGGAGAGCGGCCCAGGATTTACGCCTATTTTTATGAAACCAGGACGAACATCGGTGCCGTCAATTCCTTTTTCAAATTCAGCGGTCCAGCGATCCGCGAGTTGCTCGGCGGTTTCGGTAAACGCCCATTTTGGCAAATATTTATTGTCAACCGCACCGTAATACCCCGTATTAGTCAAGATTTGTAAGCCGCTTTTTTGCGAAGCCAATTGCAGCAAATGCACATCACGACCCAGAAAAGCGGGGGTACAATCTAAAAGCGTTTTTACGCCCTGCTTTTTTACTTCTAATAAATAAGGCAACACCGTTTTTAGCACCTCTTCCCGGTTCCAGCGGTCAGGGCTGATTTTATCCGCTCCGATAAAATCCACGAGCAGGTGTTCATGAATGAGCGTCTTTCCCATTTTTTGTGGGAGAATCGCTCCATCTATCGTGATAATTTGCTCTTTTTTTTGCAAAAAAGGGGCGATAGAGGCAGTCAGCAAGAACTGGCGACGTGTAAGCATCAGAGTATATTGAAGTTAGGGTCTTGCCAAAAACACATTTGTAATCTCTTCGTTTTTGAAAACAACCGCGTAACGTTCCGTCAAATCGGTACGCAGGATGGCTCCGTTCATTTCCTGTACATCAAACGAAGTTAACAGTTTTTCCAAAGTAAAGCCTGTTGTTTTAAATAACTCCAACCATTGGTGCGTGGCGTACTGTTTTTCTACGCGAACGTCTTCGGTATGGCCCAATACATCGTCTATCTCTCGACTAAAAAATAGTTTCAAAGCCGCCTTTTCTTTATTTGTAATCGCCAAACTGTCAATCACTTCAAATACTAGGCCATAATGGTTAACGGCATTGTGAAAGCGGGTGACATAGTGGGGTTCAAAATGATCTGAAATGGGTTCAGACAAAACAAAAGCTTTGGGCGACAAGTCGCGAATGTACCCAAAAACCGCTTCACGCTGTGCCGCCTGTTGGATATGGTGCAGTGCAAAAGACGCATTGACCACTAGAGCATCGTAATGAGTCGGCAACAATGCCTGTATCTCAGCCAACGTCATTTTCTCAACAAATCCAATAAATGAAGTGAAGCGTACCTGAAAAGGGAGCTGCAACTCCGCAAAATTCTTTTCTGCCGCTTGAACGGCATCGGCAAAAGGTTCAATCCCCACTACCGTCATCTGCTTCACCCGACAATCAGGCTGTTGTGCCAATAACTGAAGCACATTCACAATTTGCATTCCAGTTCCGATGCCAATGTCCAAAAGAACGGGATTTTCTACATTATTTAAGCTTTCCACCAACAACGCATTGGCGCACTTTTGCGTAAGCGCCGCCAAAGGCAGCTGTTGAATCAGTAATTCAAACAGTCGAATCTGTGGAATTTCAAATTGTTGGACATAAATATGCTCGTTGGACTGCCCGCCCGCTACGTGTTTAAGCATGGCTTTGGCCAACACATACCCAAACATTGCCGCCGAGTCATCGAGCTTTTCAAGACATTGTTGATAAATTACTTCCAACTCCGTTTTATCGGCTTCGGTAAGACGATCAGGAAGGCGTTGAGCGATTGATTGGAGTTGAGGTAGAAAGCTTTTCATACCGATACATTAGAATTTCAAATTTAAAAAAAGCCACGACGCAAACGCGTGGTGGCTGAATAAAACTTTTCAGTAATGTAAATCTTTCCAATCTAGTGGTGTCAAACATTCCAAAGTTTTAAAAACTTTGGAATGTTACAGATTAATTCCTCGGCGGCTTGCCTCCAGTCAGCAGCCCCTGCATCCGCTCCATGGTTTTCTTTTCGCCCGTCAACGACAGGAAGGCTTCTCGCTCTAAGTCAAGCAGATACTGTTCGGTAACATTTTGTGGATAACTCAAATCTCCACCGCAGATAACGTAGGCCAATTTATCCGCAATCTTGGCATCGTGTTCAGTGATGTAATTCGCCATACGCATACTTCCGATACCTGCTTTAAACAACGCAATGCCCGTTTTTCCCTGCACTTTGATGTCGGTGCGGTGCTTAGGTTGGGTATAACCATTCTCGGCTAGGTCAACGGCGGCTTGCTTTGCTTCAGCAATCAGGCGACTGCGGTTCAGCACAATCTGGTCGCGGTCGGCTTTGATGTAGTTCATTTCTACCGCTTCCTGCGCCGAAGTGGAAACTTTGGCTTGGGCAATGTTCATAAACGCCGATTGCAGTATATTCAATTCAGGGTCGCCGGCTTGGTACAAATCAGAGCACCGCAGCGCCATTTCTTTGGTACCGCCCCCAGCAGGAATCAGGCCAACGCCCAATTCCACCAGTCCCATGTAGGTTTCGGCATGAGCTACTACTTTATCTGCATGTAAGTTCAATTCGCAACCGCCGCCCAATGCCAACGAGTGCGCGGCCGTCACGACGGGGATAGATGAATACCGCGCCCGCATCATGGTTTGCTGGAATTGAGCAATCATCATGTTGATTTCGTCATAGTCCTGCTCAATTGCAAACATGAACAACATGGCCAAATTGGCTCCCGCCGAAAACGCTTCGTTGGAATCATTTCCTACCACCAATCCGCGAAAGTCTTTTTCCGCTACGGCGTAGGCACGGTTGAGACCTTCGACTACTTCGGCGCCAAAGGTGTTCATTTTGGAATGGAACTCTACGCCCGCAATGCCATCACCTAAGTCATAAATAGACGCCCCCGCATTTTTCCAGATGATATTTTGGGATTTATTTTCGAGAATAATAAATGCCTCCTGCCCCGGAATGGCTTTGTACGACTGCGAAGGAATATCGTAATACAGCTTTTGCCCGTTTTGGACTTTGTAAAAACTTTCGTTGCCCGCCGCCAGCATATCATAGACCCATTGTGCTGGCTTGGCGTCGAGCGATTCCATGATTTCAACCATTTTCTTTACTCCAATGGCATCCCAAGTAGCAAAAAGGCCCATTTCCCAGCCAAATCCTGCACAAATGGCTTGGTCGATGCGGTAAAGTTCATCCGAAATTTCAGGAATGCGGTTGGAAGCATAGCGAAACCCACTCGCAAAAGTGCGACGATAAAATTCACCCGCTTTATCGGTGCCTTTGAGCAATACGCCGAAACGTTTTTTGAGGTCGTCAATGGTTTTAGTCCCTTCCAACGTCGCAAATTTCACCTTCACGGAAGGCTTGTATTCCAACGTAGCGAGGTCGAGCGCCAAAATAACGGTTTTGCCCTTTTCGTCTTTTGTTTTCTTATAAAAACCTTGCCCCGTTTTATCACCCAGCCATTTGTTTTCCATGAGTTTGGCCATAATAGGTGGCAATTCAAACGCCGCGCGCGACTCATCATGCGGCATCTGTACGAGATTGTTGCACACGTTGACCGTCGTATCCAAACCCACTACATCCGACAAACGGAAGGTACCCGATTTTGGACGTCCTACCACTGGCCCAGTCAATTTATCAACTTCCTCTACCGTCAAGCCCATTTCAGCGGCAATACGAATCGTTTCAACCAAGGCATGAATACCAAGCCGGTTGGCAATAAATCCGGGCGTATCTTTGCAGAGCACAGTCGTTTTTCCTAAAAACAAATCACCATAATGCAGCAGGAAATCAAGGATTTGTGGATTTGTTTTTGGCCCAGGAATTACTTCAAACAAACGCAGATAACGCGGCGGATTGAAAAAATGCGTTCCGCAAAAATGCTGTTGAAAATCGTCACTGCGCCCTTCCGACATTAAATGAATCGGAATTCCAGACGTATTAGATGTAATGAGGGTGCCGGGTTTGCGCAACGCATCGACCTTTTCAAACAATGATCGTTTGATATCCAACCGCTCTACGATCGCTTCCAGTACCCAGTCGTAATTTTTGATTTCGGCTAAGTTATCGTCAAAGTTCCCGAGTTTGACCCGACTTGCAAATTTAGGGCTGTATAAAGAGGCTGGCGTGGATTTCAAGGTATTTTGAAATGCCTCATTGACAATGCGATTGCGCACGGCAGGATGCTCTAAGGTCAGTCCTTTGGCTTGTTCGGCGGCGTTAAGTTCTTTAGGAACAATGTCTAACAACAATACTTCTACGCCAATATTAGCAAAGTGGCACGCAATGCGCGACCCCATAATGCCCGAGCCTAATACGGCTACTTTTTTAATGCTGCGGTTCATTTATGTAATTATGAATTAGTAAATGTATAATCGGATGAATTTTGCCCTTCAAAAGTAAAAAAAAAAAGTATGCAAGCATACCATTGTTAAAAATTGTCTCTCAAAATAGTCTAAAAAATTAAGATTTAGGTGATAGAGCGTTTACGAGATATACGAGCTAAGCTAAAGTGCCGCGTCTGTGAGCCAAATTCCATCCAAGTATGGAGTTAAAATCGTAACTTTGTGGTTTGAATCCGTTAGTACTCATGCAAGTTATCGGATAACGATTAACCATTAATGACCAATGTTAGAACAGTTAGAGGCCATAAAAGAGCGTTTTGATGAAATTGCACAGCGAATTGTGCAACCTGAAGCCATGGCTGATCAAAAACGCTTCTCAAAATTAAGCAAAGAGTATAAAGACCTGGACAAGATTGTTCAGAAATATCAAGCCTACAAAAAAGTATTGAGCGATATTGACGGAGCAAAGGACTTGATTGCAACGGAGAGTGACGAAGACATGCGTGACATGGCTAAAGCTGAACTTATTGAGCTTCAGCCACAAGCCGATGAACTTGAAGCAACGCTCAAAGAAATGCTCATCCCGAAAGACCCCAACGACAGCCACAACGTAATCCTCGAAATCAGAGGCGGTACCGGCGGCGACGAAGCGGCCATTTTTGCGGGAGACCTGTTCCGGATGTACCAGCGTTTTTGCGACCGTATGGGTTGGAAAATGGAACTTATGGACTTTACGGAAGGAAGTACGGGCGGCTATAAAGAAATCATTGCGAGCGTGACTGGCGAAGACGTCTACGGAAAACTCAAATTTGAATCAGGCGTACACCGCGTACAGCGCGTTCCAGTCACGGAATCACAGGGCCGTGTACACACCTCGGCGGCTACCGTGGCCGTGATGCCCGAAGTAGAAGACGTTGAAGAAGTAGAAATTAACCCTGCTGACATCGAAATCATCACATCCCGTTCGGGAGGTGCTGGTGGTCAGAACGTTAACAAAGTAGAAACCAAAGTACAGTTGACCCACAAACCAACGGGCATTGTGGTGGTGTGTCAGGTAGAGCGTAGTCAGCACGGAAACCGCGAGCGCGCCATGAACATGCTGCGTTCAAAACTTTACGAAATGGAGTTGAAGAAACAAAACGACGCGGTATCTTCTCAACGTAAAAGTCTGGTAGGCAGCGGTGACCGTTCGGATAAAATCCGGACTTACAATTATCCCCAAAGCCGCGTAACAGACCACCGCATCGGTTACACCGTCTATAATTTACCAACAGTGATGGACGGTGAAATCGGCGATTTTATTGAACAGCTGCGGATTGCTGAAAATGCCGAGCGCATGAAAGAAGGAATGCCAGCCTAATCGTTGAATTTTTTGATTTAGGAGGATTTAGTTAGATTTGTTTTTAACACAACCCAATACCTTCTAAAATCTATCGCCAACGAAAATGGAAAAGCAGATTACCAAAAAATACGACAATGGTGAAGTGACGGTCGTGTGGCAACCCCACATGTGCATTCACTCCACCATTTGTTTTAAAGGACTACCCACAGTTTTTGACCCTCGCAAACGCCCGTGGGTCACGCCCGAAGGCGGCACTACCGAAGCCATTGTGGAACAGATAAAAAAATGTCCTTCGGGAGCGCTATCTTATTTTATGAACAATGAAATAGAAGGCCCCGTAGAACTGGAAGGCGATACAGTAGTGGAAATTTTGTCGAACGGACCTTTGTTGGTATACGGCAATTTGAAAGTGAAAGATACCGCAGGCAATGAAACCAAAAAATCGCAGGTAACGGCTTTTTGCCGCTGTGGTCATTCTGGAAACAAGCCCTATTGTGATGGTTCACACGTAAGGGTAAAATTTGAAGGATAACGCCGATAGTACATCACCCCAGCTTTTGAGTAAAGTTAAATAACCGTTCCTTCAACCTTTATCTAAATACTCACTACTCATCTACCCTTAACCTATGAGTCAACCTTCTACCGATACCCGGCCGCATCGGCTATTGTCTTTGGACGCCCTGCGCGGTTTTGATATGTTTTGGATTACTGGCGGCGAAGAAATCTTTCACCTTTTGGCCAAAGCTACTGGCTGGTCGGTCGCCATTGTGATGGCGGAGCAACTCTCCCACCCCGAGTGGAACGGTTTTCGCGCCTACGATCTTATTTTCCCTTTGTTTCTTTTCTTGTCGGGGGTTTCGGCTCCTTATTCGTTGGGCACTCGTCTTGAACGCGGGGATGACAAAGGAAAAATGTTACGTAAAGTAATTCAACGGGGTTTGACCTTGGTTATTTTGGGAGTTATCTATAACAATGGTCTACAAATCAGACCTTTGGAAGACATGCGATTCCCGAGCGTATTGGCGCGTATCGGTCTGGCAGGGATGTTTGCCCAAATTATTTATCTGTATACAAGTACCCGAACCCAATACATCTGGTTTGTAAGTCTACTGCTTGGATATTGGGCTTTTGTGATGTTGGTTCCCGTGCCGGGATGCGGTGCCGGGCTTATGACCATGGAGTGTAATCCCGTCAGCTACCTCGACCGTTTAATTATTCCAGGCCATCTGCACAAAGATATTCACGACCCCGAAGGACTCATTTCTACCATTCCCGCCATTGCAACGGGTTTATTGGGGATTTTTGCGGGAAATCTACTCCGTGCCGACGAACGCTCCACATCCCGTACCCAAAAAGTATTGTTTTTGTTTGTAGCGGGCATTCTTTTTCTGATTATCGGAAAACTCTGGGATTATGTTTTTCCCATCAACAAAAACCTGTGGACTAGTTCATTTGTGATGACGGTGGGCGGATGGAGCCTCATTCTTTTATCCATTTTTTACTGGCTCATCGACGTACAGGGGTGGAATCGTTACGCTTGGGTATTGGCAGTTATCGGCATGAATTCCATTTTGATTTACATGGCGCAACACTTTATTGATTTTGAACATACATCCGAACGTCTCTTTCGGGGTATTGTCAAGTATTTTTCTGAACCCTACCAAAAAGTATTCTACGCCATTGGTTATGTTATTGTAGAATGGCTGATGCTGTGGTTCCTGTATAAGAAAAAGGTATTTTTGAAGGTGTAATCTCACCTCCTCGCTTCGCTCGCCCCCTCTTCTTATCCAAGGAGAGGGGGCTTGTTATTTAAATGGCCTGATGATTTGTAGACGCGGCTGGCATTTCCCATTCGACTCGTAAAACCCTTGCTTTTACGCCTAAATCAGCCATGAAATGCATCCAGTGGAGTTGTTGAGAGGATAAATGGTCGGTAGGAGATTTTACTTCGATGAGTTCTAAACCCTTTTCATCCCAAACCATCAAATCTGGAAAACCGCGCGTATTTTCACGGAGGTTGGTCGCCATTTCGAGCAAAATTGCCCGTAGTTGCATCGGTGTTAAATTCAGCGCCATGAGTTTTACCAATTCCAACAATACTTCGTTCCAATCTACCAATACGTTGGCAATGCCGAATTTTTCGATGAAGGTACTTTCCAATATCTGCGCTATTTTTTCGGAGGTTTCCAACTCCGACAACCGTTGTCGAATTTGTGTAACACGCTTGCGGTAAAAGTCAGGTTGGTAAAAATCAGAAGGCATTCGTTGCAACGGATGGTGAATGGCTTGAACGTTGGTATCGTAGATAATATCCCAGAAAATAAGCCCAAACAGTCCACGCCAAGGGTAATTTTCGGCATGAACCGCCACGCGACCGTTGTTGATAAAGTGCTCCACCACCCCCTGTTCTACCCGATATTTAAAATCAATCGAAATCTGTACACTTTCCGAATCCTGCAAAAACCGCGTCACACTTTTCTTGACGCGCTTCTTGGCGTTGGCTATTTTTTCCCGAAAATCAAGGGCAAAAAAGCGCTCGTCGGCATTTTGAGGGTCTTGGGCAATGGCTTCGCAGAGAGCAATAGCTTCTTCCAAATAGCCCATTCGATGCAGCAATCGCACCCGCCGCTCCCGCGAAGGAATATGGTCGGTCAGTTGGTAGACTGTCAGGGCTTGTTCAGGCAATTTTTGCCGCTCCAAATACATCCCAATCCGATTAATCAATTTTATGTATCCTGATTGTGCCACCTCTCCCAGCGTATGAATCGACGCCTGCCAGTTCATAAACCAGTCAAAAATTTCCTCAGGAGGGGTCGCGGCTTCCTGCATTTCGTAGAATTGCTCCGCCGTCAGCGACACCATGAGCTTGTCTTCGGCATCTTGGCGCGTAGGAAACCGGGCCGTGTAGGCATCGTCGCGGTAGCGTTCAAAGTTTACTTTGCCCAAATCACGCACCACAAACTCCGTCATATCAGCGTGTCGATTACCGAAAAACAGGAATTTTAGCATCATTACTTCCACCTCAAACCCTACTTTAATGACGGTATCTGGAAATATGTCCGACGGTTTTAAACCGTCAGACATATTTCCAGAATTGATTTGATCTACCAACAAACCAAACGTATAAGTATGATTCAAATAGCGAATCAAGTCAGGTTTTTTGAGGGGTTTGAGCGAGAGTTCGGTGGGCGGGGCCAGCTTAATCCATTCTTCTTTGGTAAATAAATTGAGGATTTCCAGCGCATAGGTTTCGTGCTGGGCGCTCAGTTCTTTGATAAAACCTGTGTCTTCCAACTCATACAAAGCGGCAGGAATATCTTCTATTTCGTTGTATTTCAGCTTACTCGTCCGAAAAAACAACCCGCGCCGATTACTAAAACGCACAAACAGACATTGCGCATCTTCGGATAACGCCCGAAAACCTCGGATAAACTCTTTTTCATTGGTATTTAGAATATCACCATACAGCCTTTCTACAAACGTCACCAAAAACAGGAAGTAATCCAAATAGTATTTGGGAGGCAGTTCGGTGGGCGCCGCAGGTTCACGTGAGGGGATTGATTCCATATAATGTCCGTTCAACTTTTAAGGAAATACACAAGGTTACTACCAGTCAAAGGGGAAGTTTTACAGTAAAAACAATTTGAATATCAATTTTATCTGCAAATTCGTTAAAATGGTACGAAATTCGCTCTTTGCGGTGATGTTATTCCCTAACTTTTCATTTGTGATGAATCCAAAGCTAACGGCCTTTTATTATTTACTCATTCACTCACTTTCTTGTTCATTTATTGCCTTTAGCCAGCCAAAGGTAGAAAATCTGGGCAATTCTGTTAATTCTGAATACAATGAAATCAATCCAGTTATCTCTCCAGACGGTAAAACATTGTTTTTTGCGCGGGTAAGCCATCCCCAAAACGCACATGGATTGGAAGGTAGCCAAGATATTTGGTTTTCTGAACTCGTCAATAACCAATGGGGTTTGGCTCGTCGCATGACTGCGCCTATTAACAAAGAAGAATACAATTGCGCTTACAGCATCACTCCCGACGGTAATACATTACTTATCATGGGTGCTTATGAAAAAGGCACTTACCAAACCCGTGGTTTTTCGTTTAGCAAACGCACGGCCAATGGTTGGTCGGCCCCCCAAAAACTCAATATTGCGGGGCTAGAAGGAATGAGTAAAGGGGAATATATGTGCGGATTTTTATCAAACGACGGTAAAACGCTGGTGATGGCATTTAGCGAGAAAAAGAAAAGTACCAAAGATGATATTTATGTAAGCTTTCAACAAAAAAACGGCACGTGGACCAAGCCAATGAGTTTGGGCCTTGACGTAAATACCGACGATTTTACCGAAACCACACCTTTTTTAGCCGCTGATGGAGCCACCTTGTATTTTTCTAGCGACCGCACTGGTGGGCAGGGGAGCAATGACATTTATTACACCAAGCGCATTGACAAAACGTGGAAAGTTTGGTCTAAGCCCGTCAATTTAGGCCCAGCCATCAACACCGACGGCTATGACGCCTATTACACTATTGCCGCGGCGGGCGATTATGCCTATATGGTTTCCAAAAAAAATACGCTCGGCAAAGGAGATATTGTAAAAATCAAGATTAAATCCGATGAGCCCAGTAAGCCTTCCATTGTGCCCGCACCCGATCCCGTGGTGTTGTTGAGCGGCAAGGTATTGGACACCAAAACAGGAAAACCCATTGACGCACGCATCATTTATGAAAACCTGGCCGACGGTACCGAAGTAGGCACCGCACAAACCGATCCCCGAACGGGCGAATATAAAATTGTCCTTCCCAAAGGGATTAAATATGGCGTACGAGCCGTTGCGAAAGACTTTATTGCCGAAGCACAAAACATTGATTTAACGAATGTAACTGATTATAAAGAAGTTGCAGGGACAAACCTAAAATTGGTCCCCATCGAAATCAACGCCGTCGGAGTCTTGAATAATTTGTTTTTTGATACGGGTAAAGCCGAAATACGCCCCGAATCTAATCCAGAATTGGACCGAATGGTGCTGACCTTCAACGAAAATCCAGGCTTAGTATTGGAAATAGGTGGTCACACCGACAATGTAGGAAGCGATGCCTCTAACATCAAGCTCTCTCAAGACCGAGCTGACTCAGTGAGAGAGTATTTTATTGGAAAAGGAATTGAGCCCGACCGCGTGCAAAGCAAAGGCTACGGAGAGTCAAAACCCAAAGCCTCCAACGATACGGACGAAGGCAAGCAAATCAACCGTCGGGTAGAGTTTAAGATTTTGAAAAAATAATATTCGCGTCAATTAACTACGAGATATACCTCGTAGTTAATTGACAATGAACACCTTACTCAATATACACATCAATGTGTCGACGGAAGTTACGCGTCGGATGATTATAGGGTAAGGTTATGTTAAGTTCACGGGTTGACTGCTCATAATGCGCCACGATTTTGTCAACGTTGACGTCATTAGGCAAAAACAAATTGCCCAGCGTACGGGCAGTTTGCAGATTATCCATCCCGTCGGGGCGGTCTGCAAAGAGGGGCAACAAATGATATACCCACAAACGATTGTTCAGCACATCTACCTGAAAACTATCAGGGCCTAAACCAGCCGCTTTGATTCGTACTTCATACCCCTTTTCGTCTTGAGTGATGGACAAATTAGGTTCACTCATTCCACCATTGGTTGTATTAGCGTAATCTATTGCGGTCAGAATTTCTTGCGGAATTTGAATTTTTGCTTTCATTTTGCTACTTGGCTAGTTGCTTTTAAATTCTCAAACAGCGTACCAAGCCCACTTTTATGACAAAATGGCCATTTATAATAAAATTATTTGTCAAAATGGCGCAAAAATTCCTCTATTTCCCCCATTTGATACGGTTTTTCCCCATCTATGACCATCAGGTTCTTCAACTCTTGGGGAGGTTGCCCATATTTTAAAAAGCTTTCCCAAATATGATTGATATACCAAACAGGCTCTTCGCCCCAGCGTGTATCGGCGGCTTTACGAATACGAAACGTTTCTTCTGAAATATGCGTGAAAAAGCAAAAATCATACAACGCATTCAAATCATCATCAGCAAATGCTAAAATCCCTTCGATAACGAGTACCTCAAAATCCTGATGCAAAAACGCAGTAGCTCTCCTTAATAACTCAAAATCAATGGATTCTGGCGTTTCCCAATCTGTACGGTCACGAATGAGGGGAATGTCGTGAAGAATTTTAACGAAATCGTCTTGGTGCAGAGCGAGTGCCCGTTTGTTTTGAGCACGAAAATGCCAAACCAATGTTTCGGCAAACGTCGTTTTTCCAGATCGGCTACGTCCGCCAATGCCAATAATCATGGTAGGTGATGAGTGAGGGTTCAGGCGCAAACATAAACCCAAACTCCCTTATAAACAACAAATCCCGACAAATGTCGGGACTGTTGCTTCGGTTTTTAGTTGATGATAAAATTTTTTGGGTATGAACCCCATATCGTTACAAAATCACCTCTTTTTCAGTGGCAATTGTCAATACTTCGTTGTCTTTTAAACGCACCGCCAATCCAAGCGTTTTGGGGACTTCATAATGGAAGAAGAATTTCATCGTATGAATTTTTCCTTCGTAAAACGCCAGCTCTTCGCCGTCAGGATTTTGTGTAACAATGGTGCGCTGCGCCACAACGGCCTGCTTCAGCCACTGCCACGCCACGGTACTGATACCAAACATTTCCATGTATAGGGTCGCATCCATCAAAAATCGCTCAATATCGCCCTGCATGGCAAAGGGCATCAAAGCCATCGTTACTTCCTGCAAACGGGCCAATTCAGCCTTCAATTTTTGGGCGTAAGGTTTCAGGGTTTCGTGGTTTTCTGCTTCGGCAATGGTTTTGGCCACTTCCCCAAAAAGATATTGCGCAGGTTTACCGCCTTTCATAGTCATCTTACGACCAAGCAAATCTTGCGACTGAATGCCAGTGGTTCCTTCATAAATCGGCGTGATACGAATATCACGGTAAAGCTGTTCCAACGGAAAATCTTCCGTAAAACCATATCCTCCTAGCACTTGTAGTCCATTGCTCACGGCCACCATTCCCATTTCGGTCGGATAGGTTTTTGCCACTGGCGTCAGCAATTCAAGCATCAAATGGTATTTTTCCTTCTCTTCGGGGTCTTCACTCGCGTGAGCAATATCGGTACAGCGGGCAGTTTCCATCAAAAGTGATAGTGAACCTTCCACGATTGCCTTTTGCAGCAGCAACATTCGTTTTACATCTGGATGTTGAATGATTGGAATTTGAGGGCTATCCAAGGCCGACTTTTCATTCAATCGACGGCTTTGGGGACGCTCTTTGGCGTATTGCAACGAAGCCCCATACGCGGCCGAAGCAATTGCCACGCCCGTCATTCCTACGCCGATGCGGGCTTCGTTCATCATCTGAAACATGTAATTAAGCCCTCGGTGCGGTTCGCCCACCAACCAGCCGTGACAATCATCGCGGTCACCCATGGTCAGGTGCATGGCAGGAACACCCCGTTGACCTAATTTATGATAGATTCCTGTAGAAGTTACGTCATTTTCGGTGCCGTCAAGGCGGTATTTGGGTACTATAAAAAGAGAAATGCCTTTGGTACCTTTGGGCGCACCGTCAATCCGTGCCAACATCAGGTGAATGATATTTTCGCACTGATCATGATCTCCAGCCGAAATAAAGACCTTTTGGCCTTTGATTCGGTAAGAGCCGTCTGCCTGCGGAGTAGCTGAGGTCGTAATATCAGATAATGAACTTCCTGCCTGAGGTTCGGTCAGGGCCATCGTGCCTTGCCATTTTCCGCCCAGCATTTTTTCTACGTAGGTTTGTTTTAATTCTTCCGAAGCAAACGAGGCAATCAGCCGGGCCGCCCCCGAAGTAAGGCCAGTGTACATCATGCCGTTGTTAGCTGCCATTAAAATAAACCCAAGAATAGAATTAACTATTTCGGGCAATTGCTGGCCGCCGTCTTCAAAAGAAAAGCCCGTGCCAATCAGTCCCGCGTCGCCCATTGCTTTGAGGTATTCGCCTACTTTGGGGTGAACGGTCACTTTGCCATTTTTCAGTTCTGGCTGGTTTCGGTCCAAATCACGAAAATGCGGAAACATGATAGTATCGCCTATCTGGGTGACGGCATCAATCGTCATGTCAAACGTTTCGCGGTCATGAGCGCTGTAGTAGGGGTAGTGCGTTAACTCGGTAGCATTAAATACTTCGTAGAGAAGAAAATTAAGGTTACGACGGCTATAGTACTGGGCCATTGACAGTTAAGCAGTTAGAAGGTTCAGCAATTAGGTTTTATTAGTATGCAAGCATACCGAATTGCAAAGATATATAAAAACTTTACAAGATAAACAGACCCACAAAAAAAGCGGCCCGAAAGCCGCTTTTGGTATGATATCCATACACTTACACTTTCCAAGTCTTGAAGACTTGGAAAGTGTTCCGTTTCCTACGCCAACGTATTCAAATCAAACGGCAATTTTCGGATGCGTTTGCCCGTTGCGGCAAAAACGGCATTGGCCAGCGCCGGAGCTATCGGAGGCAATCCTGGCTCACCTACTCCACCTGGTTCGGCGCCGCTTTCTATGATATGAATCTCAACCGCCGGCATTTCGTTAAAACGCATTACATGGTATTGATGGAAATTGGTATGGTCGGCTTGCCCGTGCGTAAACGTCACTCCTTTTTTAACCGCCGCCGTGATACCCATCACAATATTGCCTTCAGTTTGGGCTTTCACATTGTCCGGATTTACGTAATGACCGCAGTCAATGACCGACACCACTTTTTCCACTTTTACGCCCGCTCCGTGCTTGGCTACTGTAATGCAACACGCACTGATACTACCAAACGATTTAAAAACAGCGATGCCTTTTCCGTGTCCAGCGGGAAGTTTTTCGCCCCATTTGGCTTTTTCTCCCAATGTTTCGAGCACTTTTTTGAATCGCTCATCGGTCATTATTTCCAGACGCGCTTTCAATGGGTCTTTGCCCGCCGAATGGATAAGTTCGTCCAAAAACCCTTCCTGACTAAACCCAAAATTGGACGCATATACGGAGCGCCACCACACAATCGGAATCTCAGTATCGACGTGCGTAAACGACACTTTGAAGGCTGGAATCGTATATTTTTGTTCTTTTTGGCTCAATTCCCCGCAAATCCAATCGTCTGGCTTATCATTTGGCGCTTTGAATACCTGAAACTGAATAGATTCTCCAATAGGATGGTGGTGATAGGCTACAATATTGCCTTTCTCATCAACCCCTCCCTGCATCCGCGCCATCATACCGGGGCGGTATGGCCCTTGGGTGATGTCATCTTCGCGCGTCCAAACCAATTTGACTGGTTTTTTCACTTCTTTCGAAAGAAAACAGGCTTCCAACAAAAAATCATGGTAAGCTTTACGGCCAAAGGCTCCGCCCAACAACGCTACGTTTATTTTTATTTGTTCGGGTTTGATTTTGAGATACCCAGCCAAGTCGCGCAAGGCCCAATCTGGCCCTTGAATCGGCGCCCAAACTTCCGCCGTACCGTCTTCTTTTACGTGCGCAATGGCATTTTCTGGCTCCATTGGTGCGTGTGCCAAAAACGGAGTTTCATAAAGTGCTTCCAATTTTTTGGCTGCACCCGCAAATGCCGCTGCAAAATCACCCGATTCTTCACCTTTTAGGCCTTCTTTGGTAGCCGCTTCCGCGCATTTTTTGAAATAAGCATCGGTAGTTAAGGTATGGGGTACTGTTCCGTTGTCCCACTGGACTTTTACCACTTTTTTGGCCGATAAGGCCGCCCAATAATTATCTGCGATGATTGCCACGGCTTCGGCCGTGCGGTGAGGCATTGGGCGCTCACACTTCAAAACTTTTTGTACCCCTTTGATTTTGAGTGCTTCTGTATCATCAATCGATACTACTTTTCCAAAAATATGGGGATTGTGAATCATGACGGCATAAACCATTCCAGGTACTTCAACGTCAATACCAAAAACGGCCTTGCCTGTTACCCGCGCTGGTACGTCGAGTCGGGGGGCGTATTTTCCTACAATCTTAAAGTCTTTGGCCTCTTTGAGTGCGGGGTTTTTAGGTACTTCAAATTTTGAGGCTTCGTCGGCTACTTCTCCGTAAGTCAACGATTTTCCACTCGGTCTGTGGAAAACTTTGGCTTCTTTGGCATAACACTCGCTTTCAGGAACGCTCCAGCGCTGAGCGGCGGCTTTCACCAGCATTTCCCGGGCAGCAGCTCCTGCCTGACGGATTGGCTTCCATAAGGCACGCACGCTGCTGCTTCCGCCCGAGGTTTGGTCGCCGTACTTTCCTTTTCCATCTGACTGCCAAATAGTTACTTGGTCGAGGCGCACTTCAAGCTCTTCAGCCAACAGCGACGGTACAGCCTGCGTGGAACCTTGACCCATGTCAGGTCGCGGATTAATCAAAATGATTTTCCCGTTTGGCTCAATCACAATAAATGGATTGATTTCGAGGGCCAATGCGGATGGCCCTGCTCCGTTTAAATGAATGACCGTTGGCTTAGAGGAAGCCGAAAGGCCCATCATCAGACCCGCCGATGATAAGCCAAGTGTTTTTATGAAATCTCTACGATTGCTCATTTTTTTGTCTTTTTTTTGCCTAATGACACATCACTGTTGATGTGCAAGTTGTGGTTTATTTTCCGCCAGTTACGTCGGCTTTAGGCGTATCTTTTGCCGCTCGTTTAATCGCTTTACGAATACGGTCATACGTACCACAACGACAAATATGGCCGCGCATAGCAGAATCAATATCGGCATCGGTAGGGTTGGCTTTTTCTTTCAACAAAGCACTTGCCGCCATGATTTGGCCCGACTGGCAATAACCACACTGCGGCACTTGCTCCTCAATCCACGCCTGTTGTACTGGATGCAGATTTTCTTCGGTGCCGAGGCCTTCAATCGTCGTAATTTTTTTACCAATTACGGCCTGCACAGGAAGCACACATGAACGGGTAGGTTTGCCTTCTAAATGAACGGTACAGGCACCACACTGCGCAATTCCGCAGCCAAATTTGGTACCTTTTAGTCCTACAAAATCGCGGATTGCCCAGAGGAGCGGCATTTTGGGGTCAATATCAAGGGAAAAGTTTTTTCCGTTGACATTCAAAGAAATCGCGGCCATAGCTTCAAAAAGGTTCTATTGGAGTTTATTTTTAAGTAAAGTTTAAGAGAATATGGGGCAAAACCAAGTTTTACGGATGAAAGCACAATTTTCCAAACCCAAAATACATAAAACCCGCCTGAAATGCCCGTAGATTCAAGGTCGTTATTTTGTTTTTCCGAACGGATTTTGAAAAAGATGCTTAATATCGGTTTCGACAAAATGGGCTTTTTTAAGAAGGGCTTTTTTTAACAGCTTTATATATTCTGATTTGGGAATCTCAATGGCCCCAAATCTACGTACATTGTCATTGATGAACTGCGTGTCCAGAAGATCGTAACTTTGCTGTTTAAGAATTTCAATCAAATAATGAAAAGCGACTTTGGAGGCATTGCTTACGGTGTGAAACATGGATTCTCCAAAAAAAACACCGCCAATGGCAACACCGTATAAACCACCCACCAGTTCGTTATTTTCGTAGGTTTCGACGCTATGTGCAAAACCCATTCGATGCAACTCAGAATAGGCGCTGATGATTTCATCAGAAATCCAAGTGGATTCTTCGTCTTGTCTGGGCAAAGCACAACCTTTCATTACACCCTCAAAATCAGCGTTCACTCGAATCTCAAATTGTTGTTTATTGAGGATGGGACGCAGCGATTTGGAAGGTTTGTAGGTATCAAGCGGAATAATGGCCCGAGGGTCTGGCGAGTACCAATAAAGCGTACCATCGGCATCGGCCATTGGAAAAATTCCATTCATGTACCCATAAATAAGATCGTCGGCCGACAAAAAATTCATAAAAAACCACCCGTATTTCAACCCCAAAAATACAATAAAAACGTCAACGAGCGATGAAATGGACGATAAGTATTCTAATTTTGATGATGGCTTGTGCCGCCGAATCTCCTATGAACAACGACCAGACTCCAGCGCCTACACTCGTCCCCGGGCAATACCGTTATTTGTCCCTGGGGGATTCTTATACCATTGGTGAACGGGTAACGCCCGAAGAACGATGGAGCGTCATTTTGAGTGATTTGTTGCGCAAAAACAACATAAACATCGCCGATCCAGAGATTATCGCCAAAACGGGCTGGACAACAGCCGACCTGATGGAGGGTATTAAAGGCAGAAATCCTAAAGGCCCTTACAATTTGGTTTCTATCTTGATTGGGGTAAATAACCAATACCGTGGCCAATCCATTGAGCGATACCGAGAAGAGTTGCGCGAACTTCTTCAACAAGCCATTGGATTTGCGGGTGGAAACATCGGACGCGTTTTTATGCTTTCAACCCCCGATTGGGGCGTAACACCATTTGCCAAAGGAAGCGACCAAGCCAAAATTGCCACAGAAATTGATGCATTTAACAATGCTGCCAAGGAGGAATGTGAAAAATCAGGGATTGTATTTATTGATATAACCCCACTCTCGCGTACGGCTCGCAACGATGCCTCACTTATTGCGGATGACGGGCTTCATTTTTCGGGAAAAATGTACCGTCAGTGGGCTGAATTTGCCTTACCAACGGCACAAAATCGGGTAAATAAATAAGTAGGGTAAAATGTGTTACAGGAAAATGAAATATCCTAAAACGATTTTGAATCTCTCCTTATATACGTATTGAATTAAGAAAAGTCACTTTTATTGATTAAAAAAATAAACTATCCCCAAAGACGCCCGGAAAGTGCGCACATCGGGGCGGTCTTCAAACCCCTGACCGTTTGCTAAAAAACTGTTAAACTTCCCAAAAGTACCGCCAATCCGACCATTTATAGCCAATTGAGGGGTGATAAAATAGTTTACGCCACCGCCCAACCATACCCCGGGGCCTTTCAACTGAAACTCGTAAAATCGAGCATTCAATAAAACGGGCTTTATTCTCAGGTTTGTCAATGCGTAGCCACCTTCTACAAATGGGCGCACTTTTTGCAATGTTCCGCCAAAATTGGCCCTTATGCCAGCAACTAGCGTTGCCATTTGATTGATGTCCCATTCTGACTTGAATTTTAGGGTTTGGGCTTCATATTGGGCAAATGCTTCAAAACGCTGGTTAAAACCATATCCCAAACGAACCCCAGCTCCTATTCCATTTGGATCTGATTCATCTAGTTGGTCAAAAAACGTGGACGACCATTGAACAAGACTGCCGTACAAATGCACGTTTAAGCCTTCGGTATTGGACTGAATATCCTGCGCACGTAATAAAAGTGAGGTGGTCAGAAACAAGAGAGGCAATAGAATTATCTGTCGTAGCATTGTTTTAAAAGGTTAGAATGGAACGGTAAGGGTGGTACGAGTGGTACGTAGATTGTTGATGCGGCGGCCTTGCTGAAACACCACCTCATCGCTGGCTTTATCGCTGTATTCGGGGTATTTGATGGCTATCCATTGATTATTGACCGCTTCAACAGCTTCAAATTGAACGGCTAAAAGCGCTTTTTGTGAATTGGAAGCAGGTCGAGCCGACGTAACGCGGGCCCGCACCCGAGCTCCTGTTGACACCACCGTTAAACCATCTATTTGAACAGATGACACCGCTCTCAGCCAAACGATTTGCCCCGCCGCCGCGTCCGATGAAATTGTTTGGGCGAACTCTACCGCAAAAGGCTCATTTCTTACTTCAACCGTTGCCATTCGAACGGGTGCTTTGTGCTCTGGCTCTTTGGGCTTTTCTTCTTTTTCAACCGGCTTAGGCTCTTCCTTTATGGGGTTTTTATCTTCTGGTTTTTCGTCGACTGGTACCTTCTTTTTTACTGGGTTGGCAGGAGTATTGTCAACGGGCTTTGAGGGTTTATCAATCGGAAGGACTGATTCTTGTTTAGGTGGCAAACGCACTACCACTTCCGCTTGGGCAATTGTAGGAAGGCTGTCCCGTTTTTTTTCAACCGCTGGGCTGACTACCATTTTTGTTGTGTCTTTTTGAACCAGACCAAAGGGTGGTTCTTTACGGTCATCGTCTTTTTTATCAATGCCAACAAGCCAAAATCCGACAATCCCCGCCGCAATCACGATAGCTCCCAACAATATCAACCCTTCCAAACTCAACAGATTAGCCTTGAGTTGTTGCGTTCCAGATTGCTTCTTAGGTTGCGTATCGGCACCCGCCAACCGCGTAGGTGCTACCTGTGGTTTGTCAGTCTTAACATCGGCCAAACGAGTGGAGGGTAAAGGCTTGGGAGTAGTATCAAAAATTTGGAGGTTAATCGGCCCAGGTGCTACCACCAACGCCAAGGCCTGACGTAATTCTAAGGCTTTAGAAAAGCGTTTTTCTGGTTTCTTTTGAAGCAGTACCTCCAAAATTTCGTCTATCTGTTTGGGCAATTCACCCACCCGTGTTCGTGCCGAAATGGGTTTTTTAGTCAAAATTTGGTTGATGAGGGTTGTATCAGTCGCGGGCTCAAAAGGCAGTTTTCCCGTCAATAGTTCGTAGAATAATACCCCAACGGCGTACAAATCCGACTGTACTGACGGCTCCGCGCCATTCAATAATTCAGGGGCCATGTATTCCAACGTACCAACCACCCTATCTACCCGGGTGAGGCGCTGACTGCCAACCATTCGCGCAATGCCAAAATCCATCAGTTTAACCGTTCCTTCACGGGTGAGCATCAAATTTGCGGGTTTGATGTCTCGGTGCAAAATCCCTTTATAATGGGCGTGTTGCAACCCATCAAGTGCCTGAATAACAATCCTGATGGCCGTTTCTAATGGCAATTTTCCTTGCTTAGACACCAAACGCTCTAAAGTCATTCCGTCCACCAACTCCATCACCATCACATTGTCGGACCGAACTTGAAGAAAATTGTACAAGGTCGCCACATTTGGATGGTTAAGTTGAGCAGAAAGCACGGCCTCATTCCGAAACCGTTCCATGAAAGTAGCGTCGCGCAACAAATGTGGATGCAGCATTTTGATGGCTACCGGACGACGAAGAAACGTATCGGTGGCACGATACACCGTCCCCATACCTCCTTCGCCGAGGAGTTCTTCGATGTGATAGTTTTGTAGGGTTCGGCCAATCATTTTAGTAAACAGTAACGGTTAATTATTTGTATATCAAGCAATTTCTTCCGTTGGTCGGAGAGCTTGCGGTGCTTCTGAAAAGAGACGCTCAATCAACAACACGGTGATATTATCGTGGCCACCGCGTTGTTTGGCGGCTTCTACCAACTGCTGCGCCGATTCATTTAAGGTGGGCATAAGCATCAGTTGCGCAATTTCATCATTTGTGAGATAGTCGTATAAACCATCGGTACAGAGCAACAGACGATCATCGCTTTCGAGGGAATGGGTCATGGCTTCGACATCAATTTCCACTTTGTTGTGGGTACCCATGGCGCGAGTGAGTACGTTTCGTTCTGGATGTTTTTCGGCTTCCAAAGGAGCAATAACTCCTTGCTGAACAAGCATTTGAACATACGTATGATCAGTTGATAATTGTAAAAGTTGGCCGTTTTTTAGCAGATACAATCGGCTGTCACCTACATGCGCAATGTACAATTTAGCATCGCACACCACCACCGCCGTGCAGGTTGTGCCCATGCCGCGCTGACGTGCATTGCGGCTTGCCGCCTGCCAAATGGCACGATTGGCTTTAGTAAATGCCAGAAACAAACTTTCTTCGGGTGTTTCTTCCCGTTGGTAATACGTTTTGGCAATGGTTTCCACTGCCATTTGAGAAGCGATTTCTCCCGCGGCGTGCCCTCCCATGCCATCTGCCACAATCGCCAGAAAACCTTTTGATGACCGTACCAACAAATCTGCTGGACGCACAAACCGCGCCGCGTCTTCATTGTTGGTACGCACACAACCTACATCCGATACCACCACGGCCCGTAAGTCGCTGAAAGATTCTGACAGGGAGGCGTCAGTTGCTTTATTTGATAACCATTTTTTCCAGAACATGGCACGTAGAGGTTCGGTGTAGGTCAATGATTTTTTGTTCTTAGCCAACGTTTTACGGGGATTTTTTCCATAAAATCTGTGAAAGTATCCACCCATTCTGCAAGCGAAAATCCGTTGTCTGCTGGGCTTTTTAATTCTTGCAGCAGTTCCGTCGCCGTCATTCGATTGGTGCTATTGATTCGCAACAACTTATGAATGAGACGCTTGCTTCTTTTTGTCAAGTGTGGAACCAATAAATCGGGGGAAGTGTACTGTCCTCGTTCGATTTTTAAGCGAACTTCCGTTTCGCTGCGACCGTCGAAAGGCAAATGCCCCGTCAGCATTTCGTAGAATAAAACCCCTAACGACCAACAATCAGACTGAATGCTTACTTTGCCATGAAACTGCTCAGGAGCCATGTAATGCGACGTTCCGACGATGTATCCTTCCTGCGTGAGTTTGGGCGTATAAGTCGATTTGGCGATTCCAAAATCCAACAATTTGGCAAAACTCTCACGGTTTACTTTTACGTTTCCCGGTTTCAAATCGCGGTGGATGATGTTTCGTTCGTGCAAATAAACCACCGCCAACACTATCTGCTCCATTACCTTCCAGACAAACGCTTCGGGCAATCGCCCTTGTCGTTTGATGAGTTTTTCAAGCGTAATTCCTTCGACGTATTCCATGATAATGCAGGGCGTACCATTTTCAATCGCGTATTCGTAGAGGGCCGCAATATGAGGATGTTGCACAGAAGCCTGAATGTAGGCCTCGTTACGAAAGCGGGCGGCTTGGTCGGCTCGATAGAGGACTTTCACCGCCGCGGGGCGGCGAGAGGTCTGGTGTTGTGCTTGATACACTTCGCCCATTCCTCCCGAACCGAGCCATTGCGTTAAAACGTAGCCTTTTATGTTTTGGCCTAATTGCATTTTATTGGATTTTCGATGATTGATTTTGTCGAACAAAGAATCTAATTATCAGAAAATTACACCCTTAAAGCATGGATTAATAAGCTGCTAATTATTCACTTTTAGGCGTTTTCAACAATTCCATTCCGTACTTGATGGGAATGGCGAATGAGATGATTCCCTGCCGGGCGTCGCCACCACCCGCGTAATAAATCCCGATGACGTTTCCTTTTTCGTCAAACATCGGCCCCCCGCTGTTGCCGCCGCCCGTGGCGTTCAAATCCAGTTGGTAGCTGTCGCCGAAACCCGATTGTTTAGTCGTAAATTCTGCGGAGCTGGCCACCACTTGCTGCACGTGGCCCGGCGAAGTAACGGGCGAAGCCACTTCAAATACCTCAGCATTGGGTTTGAACGGGTCGTTCGATTTACGAACTACGCGCTGCTGCGGAGCGCCGCCAGGATAGCCCATCACGATAATTTCTTCGCCCGCTTTTACCGAACCGTAATTATCTTTGAGCGTCACGGGAGCCAGATTGTTGACATCCACCTTGATAAGCGCCACATCATGGCTTTGTGAAGGCGTAATCAGACGGGCTTCATACGGCTGTGAGGTGTTGGCAAAGACCACTTTTAAGTATTTGTTGCGGCCTTCTACCTGCGCTGGCCGACCATCCACCATGGTAGCTTCCGAAGGAACCCAGCCAAAAATTTGTTCGGCCCCCACGGTGGGTTGTTTGGCTAATACAGGCTGTCCCGTTTTATCAAGCCCCTGCACCAAAAAGCCCGGGAAGTTGTTCCAAGCAAAGCCCGAGTAGCGCGTTTTCCAAGCAGCGCCCACGTGGCGGTTGGTCAAAATCTGACCGTCGGAGCTTACTACAAATCCGCTGCCCGTTCCGGTAGAGCCCACGGGTAAGCCCACCAATGATTTTTTCTTGGTAACCAAATAAGGCTCGATGCCGTTTTGGGTCTGCACAAACAGCGGACGGAACGTACCTTGCGCATCGGGGCGGTATTCATGGTACAACTCCTCGTTTTCTTGCACTTCGTACAGTTCCCACGAAATAAAAATCTTTACTACTTTATCGGTATTGGCGGAAGCGATAGCGGCGGTAGAAATCGGCTTGCCCTGCTCTACTTTTTCCTGCAATGCCACCATTTGGATTCGGGCTTCTTCTTGTTGTTTTTGGAGCGCCTGATTGTATTTAGCATCCATCTCTGCTTGGTCTTCTCGGGTCGAATTCCAGAACACGAATCCTAAAGAGCCAAAAATCACAAAAGCGGCGGCCATAGCAGCCCAAAGCGTACGACGAGATTTGCTGCGTTCGGTGTTGATTACCCGTTCAAACGTCTGCTTGCCAATGCCCGTTTTGATGGGTGTTGATTCAGAAACTTCCAACGGAACAAATTCATTGGTAGGTTTAACGACTTCTACCAATCGAGTGGCGGGCATTAATTCGGCGGGACGCGGGTCAATGTCAAAAATAAAAGCGGGGCCATTATTTCCGAGTTGGATTTCGTCGCCTGGCTCGATGGGAGTTTGACCTTTTACGCGTGTTTTGTTGACAAAAATTCCGTTGCGGCTGTTGTTGTCAATCAACACAAAAGCCAAAGGGCCTTCTTTGACGATTTTGCCATGCTCACGGCTAACGACCGTATCAATTTCAGGATCGAACTGAATATCGCTGTCGTTTGAACGGCCAAATGTAAGTTCGTTGTGGCCGTTAAAATCAAATTCTTCCACTTGATTTGCTTTGGCTCCCACAAGGTGACGAATGACGAATTGTTTGACGGTAGCGTTCATTGTTGTAATGTTTTTCAGATTTTTACGATGACTATTTCTTTTTGAATATCAGGAAGTTGCTTTATTTTCAGTGCTTTTGTTGCCTCGCTTCTGACGATACAAAGTTCCTCCAAAAAGCCACGCTGGTAAATCCGGAAACACCTACATTTTGGGTAAGGGAAACCTGTATTTTGAAGTATAGGAAAACCTGTAGTTAGCCCAAAACCGTGGCGGCAAGCCGCCCGATATTGAGGGTACGGGCGTTGGAATCGATGATTTCGCGGTAAAGCCCCCCTGCCGCATACAGCGTTTCGTGGCTGCCTTTACCAATGATTTCACCTTCCTGCATCACATAAATTTGGTCAGCGTCCATGATTTGGCTGATACTGTGCGAGATAATCAATACGGTACGATTTTTCTTGATGGCATCGATGCTGTCTTTGATTTGCTCCGCCGTGATGGCATCCAAACTTGCCGTGGGTTCATCCAAGAAGATAATGGGAGGATTTTTGAGGAATAAACGCGCAATAGCAATCCGCTGCTGCTGCCCACCCGACAGCGCTTTGGCTTCAGATTGATACCCATTGGGCATCTGTAAAATTTGTTCGTGCAGACTCGCTTGCTTAGCCGCCGATACGATTTCGTCTGGGGTAGCTTCCAATTTTCCGTAACGAATATTTTCTTCGATGGTACCCGAAAAAATATGGTTTTTCTGCATCACCAAACCCACATTTCGACGAATCCAGTGCGGGTCGTATACCGTCAAGGGTTTTCCATCAAGCAGAATTTCTCCATTCGTGGGGGAATAAAAGCCCGCCAATAAATTCATGGCTGAACTTTTTCCTGCCCCCGACAAACCCACCAATGCCGTTGTTTTTCCTGCTTCCAAATGCAGATTTACCCCTTTCAAGGCTTGCTTTCCGTTGGGATAAACAAAATCAACGGCTTTCATTTCAAATGTTCCCGAAAAAGATTTATGCACAAGATTCCAATGGTTTTTCGTTTTGCTTTGACTGTTTTCGAGATATGAGTTGTTCTCAATCATATCAAAAAAACCTTCGGCATAAGTGAGGGCTTCGCTGTATTCATCATAAATGCGGTGGAGGTGCCGCACGGGCGCCGAAACGTTGTTGAACAACATCAAGTGCAGCAAAATCGCCCCGATGGTCATTTGTTGGTTCAGGACAAAGTAGATGGTGACCACAAAAACCATTACCACGCCCAACTGCTCCGCAATGCTTTTGAGGCCATCAAAAAGATAATTGGTTCGGTGGTGTTTTACTTCGCTGTCGGAGAGTTGTTGGGTTAGTTTCCATTGGCGACCTGTCTCGTATTCTTCTCTAACAAAGGACTTTACGACAAAAATAGACTCAATAAGGTTAAAAAGTGTGTTGGCTTTTTCTTCACGAAACTGTTGAATATTGCGTCGAATAAGTTTCTGACGTTTGGATTGTTCCCGACTGATGAGCGCATAAAGTGGCATGATGAGGGTAGCACATACGCCCACCCAAATGTTTTTTTTGTACATCAGAGCCAAAGCCAACAACGCATTGGCAAACATGGGCACGATGTCGACAAACAAATTTTTGACGGTTTTGGTCAGACTCTCGATGCCTTTGTCGATGCGTTTTTCAAGCTTGCCAATTTGGTTTTGAGAAAGCGCAAAAAAAGACAAATGATACGACACCATTCGCTTGATGCTATAGTTGTGTAAATCGGCCGCTAAGCGAAACCGCAGGCGGTCGCTCAAGAATTTTTGCCCCAATTGTACCAGCAAATTGATAATTTCTTTGGCAAACAAAACCAACACTAGCCCGCCCACTATCCAAGCGATTTGTTCATGGGTTTGGTTTTTTTTGTCAATAATTTCCTGAACGGTATTGACGGTATATTCCATCACCAAAGGGGTTACTTGGGCCAATAAAGCGCCTACTCCCGTGAGAATAAAAGCACCGATTAAACTCTGATGATACTTTTGCACAAACGGCCAAAGCTTTTTTATAAGGGTGACGGTCGACATGAACTTTAGGGGTGAGAAGTGAGGAGATAAGACGAGCGGCCCCGTACTAATTTTACAATTTCTGCATAAACTCACGGGTGTTGAGCGTGGCGTCTGATTCGTAATCATAAAATAGCTCAACCATAGAAGACACAATGTGCGGGTCGTCGGTGAGGAATGCGGTCAATTTGGAAGGGCGGCCGCTGGAGTTGGAGCCGCTCCCTAAAATACACACACACAAGGTTTTCTGAATACCAGGGGTGTTTTCACGGGGAGTGCTTATGAACAATTGAATGGGTAATGTTTTGTTGACTTTGGTAACGCGGACTCCCAAGTCCAGCATTTCGCGCATGGCCTGCGAATGTTGGTTGTAGAGTTGGCGAATCAAAAGCGACTGTGCATCCGTTTCGTCTTGTCCGTTCATGGCAATCATAAAACGGTTGTGGTGGGGTACGGTTTCATTAACGGCCAGCGCCGAATTGCTACCGCTTCGGTAGGTTTCGACCGACACATGTTCGTTGAATATTTTGCCTAAATATTTTAGAAAAGCGTGGCTTGAACCTTCGTTTTGATCATTGAGTGTTACAAATTCTACGCGGGCACCGCTGCCGATTTTTTGCAGATAAATGGCCGTTTCTTTGAGTTTATTTTCAACATCGGTACAATCTCGCAATAGCGCTTCGGCGCGTCGGGCGTAGTCAAATTGGGTAGCGTGACGCAGTTCGTGGGGTTTTAAATCGGCATGTTTGGCCACCAAGTCCATCCGAAAAGGGGAAATCGCCTCAATTTTGGCCGTATTAGACAGCACCAATAGGCTATTTCCCTGCATTTTTGAAAGCTCTATTACTTTATCAATACCTTCCAACACATCTTTGGTACCTTCCATGAGCTGCACTTTCTCGTTGACCTTGCCGCTCACTTCCATCATGATGCCGTTCAGCGACTTGGTCGCCTGGACCAACAACCCGGTTTGGGTTTTAATGTGGTCCATTTCTTGTTGATTGAGGCGTTCTTTTTGCCGATTTATTTTCTCGGTAGTAACCGTCAAAAACAACCCAATAAAAATCCCGACAATTCCACCCACCAAACCAGCGATGTCCAACTCACGAATGTACTTATCAATACCCGGGCTGAAATAATTTTGCGGGTCAGTCCAATTACCGTTGACAGATTGAAAATCAGACAAATAATGCATCGTATCGTAAAAAATATAATACCACTTTAAGCCCAAAGAAATGAGCAATACGATGAAAGGAATTAGAAAGAAGAATGTAAAAAGCAGCGTGTGTTTTTTGGTAATATCAAACAAAACCGCAAAAAAGCCCTCATCATGGGCATTAGTTGAATGAATTTGAGGCTTAGAATGCTCTATTGGCGCAGCGTTGGATTCCATGAGTGAAAGCAATTTTATCGTTATGATTGAACGATACAAAGTTCTTTCAAAACCCAATACCCGTAAATCCGGAATCACCTACATTTAGAATACAGGAAAACATACATTTAGAACGTACAGGTTTTCCTATAGAGAAGCAAAAATTAAATCATTCCCGACCAGCCAAGCCCAAAACTCACCGCGTTGGCAACTAGTCCAATGAGGAAGCTTTTTGACCAGCTCACTTTCCATAAAGCCCTTATCCACAGGCCCTCCATGAGTGCAACGAGTAGCTCTAAAAAATAAATATTACCCCCGAATTGATAATAATAGTAGACAAGAAACGTCCAAGTAGATACGTTGATTAGCGCACCCAGCCCAACAATAGTCGTCAGGCGGTCGGTACGTCGCAAAAACAGCCAGAGGATGGGAATCTCAATCAGCCACGTTTTGAGAAGATGAATCCACATATTAATGCTTTTGGCGGGCTCGGCGATACCGCACAAACAGCAACACGGCAATAGACAAAACACCAACCAGTAATAATACATCAGAAACTGGCGCTGGCGAGCTGGTCGGTACTTCCACAAGGTCTGCAAAAGCAACGCTAGAAGCAACCATTAAAAAAAGAAATAAAGTAAGCTTTTTCATAGAGGATATTCAAGATAAATATTTAATAACCAACACATTAAAAGCATATAGACTCCAACAATCAAGGCTTGTTTCGAGCGCGACGATAGCGGATATAAAATAACGCAGCGATGGCCACCACTCCTGCCACTAACAACAATTCTATACTACTATCACTGGATTGGCTCGATTGATTATAATTTCCAACCTCATCAGCCCAAACCGACGATACCATAAATTGCGCAACCAGAAAAAATAACTTTTTCATGAATTGTAAAGGGTTTTATGAAGTTTGAACGCGTAGAAATATAATCCCCAAGCGCACAGGCCTAACAAAATTAATTGAGGTAAAAAATAAATCTCTGACAGCATCGAAGAATAAGGTACCACTCCCCCCAAGGCAATAGCCAAACCAAACGTTGCCCCGCTGATGGTAGCGGGTAATTTTGGAAAAATCCGTTGCAATGCCGTCACGCTCACGGGTGTAACCGACTGTAACAAACCTGTTCCGAGCATTAACCAGAACAACTTCCGATACCCCCACGACAACGCAGGCACTGCAATCGCCAAGGCCGTCAGGGTATACAATCTCGCTCCAATGCGGTCGGCCAACCAGCCTCCCGCGAGTTTTCCAATCATGGCGGCCAAGGCGGTATAAAACAGCCATTCGTATTGATGCGTATACACCAACTGAACAAAATTCCAGACCGCCGACCGCATAGCAATGGCCGCCAGCAACAAAATCATGAGATAATCGTGCGTATCGAGCAGCGGTTGTTCTTTCCAGTGAGTGTCATTTTTTTGAGCGTCCGGGAATTTTGCCCAACTCAAAAAAAACATTATTAAGGCTAATCCTGCCATCAGAAAATACATAACCCACTGCCAGTGCAGAGCCGCCGCCCATCCGCCCAAGGCCAACCCCAAAACCCCAAATGCCGAAAACATACCCACAAAAACCGACTTTTGGGGAAAACTCATCAACGTTGTACCGCCACCAGCCACGTGAAAAAAAGCCGAACTAATGCCCGCCAACGCCGTAAAAAACCAAACATTTGTCGTTGAAAAAAAAAGTGCAGCAATCATGACCACCAATGAAATCACCGAAGCAGCCCGAAACTTACCGATTCGGTCCAGCCATATACCAGCGGGAAGTTGACCGCCAAAAGCCAATATATTGTAGAGCATCACTACTCCTGCAAGCTCCCCAAAATTGGCCCGATGCGCCAAGCCTCCCATCAAATATCCCGCCGCCGCATCCGAAAAACCATGCCCAAGCCCTAAGGCCAAGACCGTAGGTTGACAGTGTTGAAAAAGAACGTTTTTTTTTGCGAAAAACATTAGTTTAGGCGGAGTTTTACTTTGGGCATCAAGTTGTTATCAAATATCAGATAAATGCTGTATTTAAGCAAATTTACCCAACTGAAATGCATGGTATCAACCTTTTGTATTTCTTTTTTCATTCAGGAATCCCGCCGCCACAACTCAGCACTGAAACATCCATAATTACCTGTATTTTAGCTATAGGAAAACCTATATATTTGGGCTATCGGCTTGGAAATGATTACGTTTTGTACTTATTTTCCCTATTCTACAATCAATGGAAGTCGATGAAGAAATGTTTGTTTTGCTTTTGCTGTCTTTGCTTTTCGGCTCACGCCCAAAAAACCGATTCCCTGCTAAGGGTATTGGCAAAAACAGCGGCGGATACCCATAAAGTAAACGTTTTGTACGACCTAGGACGGGCTTTTTGGCTTCAGGGAAACGATTCATTGGGAAAGATGTACTGTAATCAATCAGTGCTACTAGCGCAAAAACTTCATCATTTACGCGGCGAAGCCAAAGCAAGGTTACAATTGGTTCGAATTGAAAATGAATACCTTACCGACCTAAACACCGCTTACGCCCACCTCGACGCTACCTTAAAAATTGCAAAATCTCTTCCTGATAAATCATTGGAAGGGCAAGTGTATTTTCGTCGGGCCCAACTGTATGAGAGTTTTTTCGAGAAACAACCACAGGTGAACCAACTGCTTAACCAGGCCTTACGATTATTTATTGAAACCAATGATAAAGTCTGGCAAGGTACCGTGTATGCCGAAATGGCTATTTTGCTCATCAGCGACGGTAAATACGCCGCCGCCATAGACTTGATGCTCAAGGCGCGCAGACTTCAGGAAGAAACCAATGACCTGATGGCCTTGCGCTCTACCATTCCCAATTTAGGGAGTTTTTACCGCGAAATGGGCCGCTACGAAAACGCCTTGGCTTGCTTCAAAGAAGCCGAAGTTATTGCCCAAAAACTCAATGACGAACGCCTACGTGCGTACATTTTTAGCCAACGCGCCGAGATTTTTGAAAATCAGGGTAAATACAAAGAAGCACTGGATTCGTATCAACGCGCGGCCAAAATCCACGAGGTTTCGCAAGCAACTCAGTGGTTGCCAAGAGCGTACGGACGAATTGGCGGGGCGTATTTTAAATTAAAAGAATACGAAAAAGCACTTAAATACACCCGTGCTGCCGACAGTTTATACAAAAGCCAAATAGACTCCAACGAATCCTTGGATCACCTTTCACAAATCAATTTCGGCAAGATTTATTTGGTTTTTAAACAATACCAAAAAGTGATTTCGTACGCACAAACTGGGCTGGAATGGGCGGCAGGTTCGGAGCCACCACTGCGCAAGGAAATGGCCGAATACCACCGTCAACTGGCCCAAGCCTATGAGTCATTGGGGCAATCTCAAAAGGCTCTTTTTCATTTTAAAAACTATAAAGCCGAGTCAGATAGTATTCTCAACAACGAGGCGCTCCAGAAAATTACCGTTTCTTCGATGACCTATGAATTTGAGAAACAACAGCAAGCCAACAAACTTCGCATTCAAACCCTTGAAAACACGCAACTTACTCAAACGCGCAACATTCTTATTGGGCTTTCTCTTTTGGGAGTATTAGGGTTTGTGTTTGTGTTGTGGTCCAATCGTAGGTTAAAAACCAAAAATGAAGAACTCAAAACCAAAAATAGAGAAATAGAGGAAGCGCTTTTCAAAGGACAAAAAATTGAACGCAAACGAGTGGCTTCCGAACTTCACGACAACCTCAACACCAAACTTGCCGCCGTCAGATGGCATTTGGAAGCCATGCAAGCCGAAGACTTTAACCCTTTTAACCAAAAGATTCACAGTCGGTTGATTGACATGGCCAATGATGTTTATGCTGATGTTCGGCTAATTTCGCACAATATGCTCCCAGCCGAACTAGAAACCCACGGACTGGTCTCTGCTTTACAAAAATTGGTGGAAAAACTGAACGTAAACACCAAAACCGAATTTCATTTTGTAGCCGATGCAGGCCAAACGCGCCCTCCGTCGCAGGTAGAACATGAGCTTTACAACATCGCACTGGAATTGGTCAATAACGTACTTAAACACGCCCAAGCCACAGAAGTGTGGATAAGTTTGAGCCAAACCGAAACCCAACTCTCGCTGACCGTCAGCGACAACGGCGTTGGAATGCCCACCGAAAGTCAATCGGACGGAATGGGAATGCAAAATTTACAAAACAGAGTGGATGTTTTAGCTGGAAAGTTAACGCTTGACAGTTCGCCCGAAACTGGCACCAAAGTGAGCGTTGAAATACCTATTCTATTATGAAAAAAACCGTATGCTTCCTTCTTCTTTTTCCCTTTTCCTTGGGTTTTATGCAGGCCCAAAACCCGCTGCTAGACAGTCTTATCCACCACATAAACGACTTATCCACAAAAAAGGCTTCTATCCAACGCGATACCAACATTATTCTGAGTTTGAGCTTACTGACCGAACGCTCACTTAACATGGGCGATTCTCGTAATCAGTTTTTTTTGGATTCGTTACAGCGTTTTACAAAAAAAACCAATTGGCCCAAAGGCTTAGGTTTACATGAACGGGCTTTGGGAAAACAAAACGACGTAAAGGGAAATTATACCGAAGCGCTCAAGCATTACACCAACGCCATTCAACTCCTCAAAAAAGCAGGAGGCGATTCGTTTGAACTGGCGTACGCTTACGTATTGGCCGCTTTTGTTTTGAACAATAATGGATTGACAGACAAATGCCTTGAGATGCTGAATGAAGCCCTACCTTATGCCAAAGCCACTAAAAACAAAAACAATCTGTGCTGGATTTACGATTTTCTGGGCGACTATAATTACTATGATTCATTTGGTGTCAGGAATTACAAAAAAGCCCTGTTTTACTATAAAGAAGTAGAAAAAAACATTCCCTACACCACCAGCCCAACGCTAAAAGCCGATAATCCGCATTGTCTGGCCAATGTGTACATGAAACTAGGTGACGAAAAAAAAGCCAATGACTACCGCGACAACGCCTTACGCATTGCCAAACAGTACAACAACCGTGTCGTCATTTTTGCGACTTACGCCGATTTAGCCGACATTTATGAACAACAAAAATCGTACGAAAAAGCCCTCGAATACCGCAAAGCTAGTCTTGAATATGCCCAAAAATCAGGTTGGAAAGAAATGGAATCGCGGGCCGAAAATTACATTTATCAAACTTACAAGCACATAGGCGACTACAAAAATGCCCTCAAATACTACGAACTTCATAAAACACACGAAGACAGTTTAGGTCGATTTTCGGTCCAGAAAGCCTACGCCGAACTTCAAACTAAATACGAAGCCGAAAAACAGCGATTGCGTATCACCGATTTAGAAAAAGAACAGTTAATTCAAACCCGAAATTTTCTAATCGGGCTTTCTGTCTTAGGTGTATTGTTGACTGGTTTTATTTTCTGGTCAAACCGTAAGCTAAAGGCAAAGAATCAACAACTAAAAACCAAAAACCGCGAAATTGAAGAAGCACTTTTGAAAGGACAAACAATTGAAAGAAAGCGAGTTGCGTCAGAACTTCACGACAATCTAAACACCAAAATAGCCGCATTACGCTGGCGTTTGGAAGCCCTTGATACCTCAAAATATCCCGAAGCTGACCAAAAAATCCACGCGGGCCTTCTCCAAACCCTCGAAGATGTGTATGCCGATGTACGGCTTATTTCGCATAATTTGCTTCCGACCGAACTCGAAACACAGGGGTTAGTAGCAGCATTGCAAAAATTGACCGAAAAACTCAACGGCAATGCTAAGACTGTTTTTCATTTAGTCGCCAACGGAATAACCGAACGCCTTAATCCCAAAATTGAATATCAATTGTACAGCGTTGCCTTAGAATTGGTCAATAACGTCCTCAAACACGCCCAAGCACAACAAGTTTGGATAAGTATTTCACAAAACGATGAAATAATAAGCCTGACCGTCAGCGACGACGGCAGGGGCATGTCAAACATTGAAAAAGCCACGGGCGTGGGCCTACGCAATATCAGTGCCCGCGTAGAAGCGTTGAACGGAACTTGGCTGATTGACAGTAAGCCTACGACAGGCACCAAAGTTACGATCGAAGTTCCCGTTTAAACCAATTTATGCCTGACGGCGTACTTAATGATTCCGATGGAATTTTTTACGCCCAATTTGCGAAGAATATTATGGCGGTGGGTTTCAACCGTGCCTACACTGATAAAAAGATGTTCGGCGATTTCGGAGGTGGAAAGTTCTTGCGCAATGAGCCGAATGATTTCTAATTCGCGCGCCGTAACCGCAATTGGCTCGCCAGGCACTTCGTTCGAAGGGGTAGAAGCCACCGCTGCTGGGCTCAACAACTCTTTCATGACGGCTTCGCTAAAGTACTTTTCGCCGCGAGCAACGGTCGTCAGCGCTTTTTCCAACTCTGCCCGATTGGCCTTTTTCATGACATAGCCCGAAATACCCGCCTGAAATGCCTGACGAATGTTATCGGCATCTTCGGATACAGTTAACATCAAAATTTTTAAATCGGGAAATTTATCCCTGACCTGTAACGTAAGCGCCACGCCAGTAAGGTAAGGCATACTTAAATCAGTCACCAAAATATCTACCTCGTGGGTCTCCAAAAAGCCCATTACTTTGCGACTATCGTTGAGCGTACCAACCACTTCCATATCAGAAATGGTCGAAATAAGCAGCGAAAGACTATCCAATACAATCTGGTGGTCGTCGGTGATGAGTACTCGAATAGACATTTTCCATAAAACGTTAGGGTTATTCAAATGTAAAAGAAGATTTCGTTAAACCCAAAACCTTGATTTCAAAATGGTTCCTTCTTTGCCGAACCACTTTAAAACCCTAATTTTGCAGCCTTTAATTCATTCTTGTCGTTCTGAAAGAACCTAAAACTACGTCTAAGAGTGTTTTAGATGCTTACAACACGACAATTAAAGCAATCACTACTAAAATTATAAACGTGGGTCCGATACAGATTAAACAGATTCTTTCAGAAGCCAACGTCGGCAGCGAAGTCGTTGTCAAAGGCTGGGTACGTACCAAACGCGAGAGCAAAAACGCCATTTTTATTGCCCTCAACGACGGTTCTACCATTCATAATATCCAAGCCGTAGCCGAGCCAGGCCAAATCAACGAAGAAACACTCAAGTTGATAACTACTGGCTCGTGTCTGAAAGTAACGGGAAATTTGGTTGAATCCGTCGGCTCGGGGCAAGCCGTGGAAGTGAAGCTCACCGACGTGCTCGTGTATGGTACAGCCGACCCAGACGTGTATCCGTTGCAACCCAAAAAGCATTCGTTGGAATTTTTGCGGGAAATTGCGCACCTGCGTCCCCGAACCAATACCTTCAGCGCGATTCTACGTATTCGTCACGCGTTGGCGTTTGCCGTTCATAAATATTACAACGACAACGGTTTTTATTACCTACACACCCCCATCATCACCGCATCTGATGCTGAAGGGGCGGGAGAAATGTTCCGTGTAACGACCTTAGACTTGAATAAATTGCCGCGTACCGACGAAGGCAATATTGATTTTAAAGAAGATTTCTTCGGACGCGAAACCAACTTGACCGTTTCAGGACAATTGGAAGGGGAATTAGGTGCCATGGCATTGTCTAAAATTTATACGTTTGGACCCACCTTCCGCGCCGAAAACTCCAACACTACGCGCCACTTAGCTGAGTTTTGGATGATTGAGCCCGAAATGGCTTTCTTCGAGCTAGAAGACAACATGAACTTGGCCGAAGATTTTGTAAAATACGTTATCCGCTACGCCCTCGAAAACTGCGCAGATGATTTGAATTTCTTACAAAAACGCCTCGAAGAAGAAGAAAAATCAAAACCTCAAAACGAGCGTTCTTTGCCTTTGTTGGAAAAACTTCGTTTCGTGGTTGAAAATGCGTTTGAGCGCATTACGTATACCGAAGCGATTGACATTTTGATGAAATCCAAGCCGTTTAAAGAGAAAAAATTTCAGTACGAAGTGGCATGGGGCGTGGATTTACAATCAGAACATGAGCGGTTTTTGGTCGAAAAACACTTCAAGAAACCCGTCATTCTGACCAATTATCCACGGGCCATCAAGTCGTTTTACATGAAACAAAACGAGCAAACGGCCAACGAACCCGGCCCCACTGTACGTGCAATGGACGTGTTGTTTCCGGGTATCGGCGAAATCATCGGCGGCTCGCAGCGCGAAGAAAACTACGATAAGCTAATCACCCGTATGCATGAAGTGGGCATCGAGCCAGAATCAATGTGGTGGTTTTTAGAAACCCGTAAATTCGGAACTGCTCCGCACTCTGGCTTTGGCCTGGGCTTCGAGCGTTTGATTCTTTTCGTGACGGGCATGACCAACATCCGCGACGTGATTCCGTTTCCTCGTACCCCAAAATCGGCAGAATTTTAGACCCAACTTTTCAGAAGTTATTGATAAACAAAAAGCACTTTCGTCAAGAGGGTGCTTTTTTAGTTATTTTTGCCAACAATAAACCAAATACCCTTATGCTTGACAATAAAAACGAGCCCGAACAGCAAATCAACGTCGAAATTTCGGAAGAAATGGCCGAAGGTGTCTACTCAAACTTGGCCATGATTGCCCATTCAAACAGTGAATTTATCTTGGATTTTATTCGCATGATGCCCGGCGTTCCGAAAGCCAAAGTAAAAGCCCGGGTTATCTTGACGCCCGAGCACGCCAAGCGATTACTAGCCGCCCTCAAAGATAACATCCGTAAGTACGAAGAAAACTACGGCGATATTCGCCATTCAGAAGACCCTGACATTCCTTTTATGAACTTCGGTGGACCGATGGGAGAAGCCTAGTATCAAACGTCCACAGAATTTTTCCTGAATACAAATACGCTGAATTATGATCGGGTACAATCCTAAAGATTGGTGGAAACTGATTTTTGCTTTTCACCGCAGTGATACATTTCGGTTTTTACTGCCTGGCATTGCTGGCGTAGCCGCTTACACGGGCGTGGTGGCTTACGTTGAAAACGATGTGTTTCATGCATCTTTCAAAAACACGACCGTTGTTCACTCTTTGGTAGGTTTTGTGCTTTCGATGCTGCTCGTTTTTCGTACCAACACCGCCTACGAGCGTTGGTGGGAAGGGCGCAAATTATGGGGGAGCTTTGTTAATAACTCCCGCAATTTAGCCCTCAAATTACACGCGTTTTTACCCAAAGACAGCGTCAAAAGGGAAACATTCAGGGTATTGATTATCAATTATATATTTGCCGCCAAAGAGCATTTACGTACGGGGGTTCACGTCAAAAAACTAGCCCAAACTGGCCCTTATGATACTGATTTCTATAAACAAAAAAAACACGTTCCTAATCAAATCATGGGGGCTATTTATCAGGAAATCAACAACTTGTATCATAACCAAAGTATTTCGGGTGACCAGCTCATTGTTTTAAATTCCGAACTTCAATCTTTCACCGACAACCTAGGCGGCTGTGAGCGCATCAAACGTACTCCAATTCCTTATGCTTACAGTCTCTTTTTGAAAAAAGTGATTTTTCTGTACGTTTTTACCATGCCCATCGGCTTTGTCATTGAGTTTAAGTATTGGGCCATTCCTATCGTTGCCATAATTTTCTACGTTTTTGCCAGCATTGAGGTCATTGCCGAAGAAATCGAAGATCCTTTCGGAACAGATGCCAATGATTTACCGACAGATATTATTTACGAAACCATCAAAGACAATCTTGAAGAGATACTTTAATTCCGTTTTTCAAGGTTTTTATGGCTTACTATTTCGCAAACTTGCAGGGTTTTGTACCTTTGCAAAACTTTCTTAGTGCTTCTGACTATGTCACAACTTTCTGTACGGCACCTTTTGGGCATCAAAAACCTCACCGAATCAGACATTTACAGTATTTTAGATACCGCTGCTCAGTTTAAAGATGTCATCAATCGCCCCATCAAAAAAGTACCTTCGCTCCGAGATGTAACCATCGCCAACGTTTTTTTTGAAAATTCTACCCGAACACGATTATCGTTTGAGCTGGCCGAAAAAAGGCTTTCGGCCGATGTAGTCAATTTTTCTGCTTCGGGCAGTTCTGTCAAAAAAGGGGAGACGCTTTTGGATACCGTTAACAACATTTTGGCGATGAAAGTCGACATGATTGTCATGCGGCATAGCAGCCCCGGAGCGCCTCATTATTTGTCCCAACGGATTCCCGCCAACGTAGTCAATGCTGGCGACGGTACGCACGAACACCCTACGCAAGCATTGTTGGACGCTTTTTCTATTCGAGAAAAAATTGGAGATTTAGCGGGCAAAAAAATCGCCATCATCGGCGATATTCTGCATTCACGCGTGGCGTTGTCCAATATTTTCTGCCTTATAAAATTAGGCGCTGAGGTGCGGGTTTGTGGACCCACAACGCTCATTCCCAAATATATATCTTCATTAGGGGTACAAGTAAGTCACAACGTCAGAGAAACCCTTCAATGGTGCGATGTGGCCAACGTACTGCGTATACAGTTGGAACGCTTACAGGTAAAATACTTCCCAAGCTTACGCGAATACTCGTTGTATTTTGGCATTAACAAAAAAATGCTCGATGAGCTCGACCACGAGATTCTGCTGATGCACCCTGGGCCAATCAACCGAGGTGTGGAACTTACTTCCGACGCGGCCGATTCCCGTCAAAGCATTATCTTAAATCAAGTTGAAAACGGAGTAGCTGTAAGAATGGCCGTGCTTTATCTGTTGGCGCAACAATAGTCGTTGCCGCCCAGATAAAACCTATGCGCATGAAAAAGTTCTTTTTCAGCTTTATTTGCTGCATTCTTTGGGCAAATTGGAGCTTGGCTCAGTCCAAAACCTACTGCAATCCTATCAATTTGGATTATGGTTTTACCCCCATTCCCAACTTTTCAGAAGCGGGTCGTCATCGCGCCACCGCCGACCCCCTGATTGTCAATTTCAAAGGGAAATACTTCTTGTTTTCTACCAATCAATGGGGCTATTGGTGGAGTGATGATTTGTCAAAATGGAATTTTGTAAGTCGAAAATTCCTGTTGCCACACAACAAAGTCTACGACGAACTTTGCGCGCCAGCCGCGTGGGTCATGAGCGACACTCTGTACGTAATCGGCTCCACGCACACCAAAGAGTTTGCCATTTGGAAAAGCACAAATCCGACCGTTGACGATTGGAAAATTGCCGTGCCAGCATTTGAAGGTGCCGCATGGGACCCTGCATTTTTCTATGACGACGACAAGCGGCTCTATTTATACTACGGCTCCAGCAATACTTATCCGCTTTATGGGTGGGAAATCAATCCTAAAACATTACAACCCATCGGTGAACGGAAAGAATTGGTTCGCCTCCATGATGACCAACACGGTTGGGAACGTTTTGGCGATTACAATGACAATATTTTCCTAAAACCCTTCATCGAAGGCGCTTGGGTTGATAAACATAACGGTAAATATTATTTTCAATATGGTGCGCCGGGTACGGAGTTCAACGGCTATGCCGACGGGGTTTACGTTTCAGATAAACCCCTTGGGCCTTTTACATATCAAAAACACAATCCATTTTGCTATAAACCAGGCGGTTTCATCAGAGGAGCTGGCCACGGAGGTAGTTTCAAAGACAATTTTGAAAACTGGTGGCACATTACGACGGGTGTAGTGACGGTTAAAAATAACTTTGAACGACGTTTGGTTTTGTTTCCAACGGGTTTTGATAAAGAAGGAATCATGTATTCCAACACGACTTTCGGCGATTACCCGCACACATTGCCCAATGGTAAGGTCGACCACTTAAAAAGCCGTTTTACAGGCTGGATGTTGCTCAATTACAATAAACCTGTGCAGGTTTCCTCTTCATTGAGCGGCTTTGCCGCCAATTACGCCGTTGATGAAGACATCAAGACCTATTGGAGCGCCTCTACTGCCAACAAAGGGGAATGGATTCAGAGCGATTTGGGCGCAATTTCTACCGTCAATGCCATTCAAATCAACTACGCTGATCAGGATGTAGATTCCATGTATCTTGGCAAATTCACCAATATTTATCACCAATATCGACTTTGGCACTCATTAGACGGCGAAAAGTGGCAAATTTTGGTCGATAAAAGCCAAAACCGTACCGATGTTCCGCATGATTATGTTGAATTGCCGAAGCCCGTTGAAACCCGTTTTATCAAACTGGAAAATATTCACATGGCCACGGGCAAATTTGCCATCAGTGGGTTGCGCGTATTTGGAAAAGGGAAAGGAAATGTACCAAAATCAGTAAAAGGATTTATTGTATTGCGGCAAGAAGATGATAAACGGAATGCGTGGCTGAAATGGTATCCAGAAAGCGGTGCGCAGGGATATAACATTCACTTTGGCATTGCGCCCGATAAACTGTACAGCAGCATTATGGTGTACGGCAAAAACGAGTATTACTTGAAAGCCATGGATAAGAGTACCACGTACTACTTTTCAATCGAGCCTTTTAATGAAAATGGAGTAGGTCAGAGAACAGAAGTGATGAAGGTGGAATAATCTGTTTTTGGAAAGCCTTGGAAAGTTTTAAAAACTTTCCAAGGCTGAAATAAACCTTCCCGAAAGTTTTGAAACTTTCGGGAAGGTGAGTAAATACTAACTACGCCGAATTCCGCGCGGCGTTGATGATTCCAAACATGGCACGCATCACCAACTTACTGTAAACATCCACTTCTGCCGCAGGTAAATCTGCCGATTGAAGCTTTTGGAGGGCATATTGTTGAATCGTCATCAGCGGCAATACAATACGCTCACGTACAATGATGGACTCTTTTGTGACGGGATTCTGATTCATCAATTCTTTTTCGCCCGAAAACTCCAGCATCAGATTGATGCTTCGCTCGTATTCTTCAAACATCATGTTCCAAAGCGTACTAAATTCAGGATTTTCCTTGAGGTATTTTGTAGCGGGATAATACGCCTTCATCAGTGATTGCATGGAGTTTTCAACGAGCGTACGTACGAACAGCGAACGCTTGTATAACTTCTTTAACGCGTCCATTTTACCGTTTTTCTTCAATGTTTCGAGGGCAGAACCAAATCCGTAAAAACCTGGAACATTTTGCTTCATTTGTGCCCATGAGCCTACAAACGGAATAGCCCGTAAATCCTCAAATTTGAGTCCACCGCCACTGCCGCGTTTATCGGGGCGGCTCCCAATTTTGGTTTGTCCGTAAAAACGAAGCGGCGTTATTTTCTCCAAATACGGTACAAACGTCTTATGGTTTTTCAATCCTAAGTAGGCTTCATACGCCACGTTAGCCAGTTCTTCCATTAGGGCCTTATCGGCATCAGAAAGCTGGTCTTTGGTGTTTTTAGCCATAAAAAGATGATTTTCAAGCCCCGCCGTAAACAATCGCTCCAGATTGTACATAGCTGTTGGAACAGTTCCATAATTTGAACTAATGGTTTGTCCCTGAACGGTCAGCTGAATTTCTTTGTCTTCGATGTCTTTACCCAACGACGCATAGAATGCATGGTTGTTTCCACCCCCACGGCCTGGAGGGCCTCCGCGACCGTCGAAGAAGGTAACTTTGACGTCGTACTCACGCGAGATTTTGGTCAATTGTTCTTTAGCCGTAAAAATTGACCAGTTAGCGCGCAGGTAGCCTCCGTCTTTCGTTCCGTCCGAAAATCCAACCATGATGGTTTGCTGATTTCCACGTCGGGCCAAGTGTTCACGGTAATATTTGTTCTCAAACAATTGCTTCATTACATCGGCCGCGCCCGCCAAATCGTCGACAGTTTCAAACAACGGAACAATGTCAACACCGATTTCGGTCGTTTTCCAGACGTTTTTCATCAACGCCAATACTTCTACCACGTTTAAAGCACTGGCGCAGTTACTGATTACATAACGATGTGCCCCTGATTCTCCGTTGCGGCGCTGTATTTCACGAATCGCTAACATTGAACCGTAAATATCCTGCGTGATAGGGTCATGGAAATCAGACTCAGTCAACTCTACCTGCAACGAAAGCAAAAAGTCTATTTTACGTTTTTCGTCCCAACTTTGATAATCGGTATACGTAAATACGGGTACCTGTTTCTCAATTTTGGTCAATACTTCTTCCCACGCCAAAGAATGTTTTGGGCTTACTTGACGAATATCTAAACTCGCAAAAAAGAATCCAAACAGTTTAATTTTTAGAATGGTATCATCAAGCGAATCCACAAAGAAGCTGTCGTGGTGTTTTACCAGAACTTCTCTGGCTTGTTGTAAATCACTGAGCAATTCTTCGGCGGTGGCATAATGTTCCTGCTCAGGATAATAAATAGCATTATTAACTTTTCTCTCTGCGGTAGCAATAAAATCCTCCACACCATCAAAAGTTAACCGGCGCTTTAGGTATTTTATATCACGCCAATAACATTTAAGCAGAATCTGTCGCAGGCGGTCGGCTACTTGCAAGGTCACATCAGAAGTGACAAACGGGTTGCCATCACGGTCTCCACCCGGCCAAAAACCTAACCGGAAAAGCTCAGTGTGCTGCCATTTATTGATGGGGAAATTAAGCCCTTTCAATAGTTTTTTCATAATGGCGGGAATCGCTTCGTAGAACACATTCTCCAAAAACCATCCCAACGTCAAGGCTTCATCAAAAGGCGTCGGTTTATTTTTATTGATAAACCCTGTCTTGCCCAATTGAAGGAGCAAATTATTGACCGTTACAAAATCATTGTCCTTGATGGCTTCCTCTAAATCGGTGATAATACCCAATACTTTTCCTGGATAAAACTGGGTAGGGTGGGCCGTCAAAACGATTCTCACGCAAAAATCATCCAATTTTTTGAGCAGTTTTTCACGCAGGTCATCACTGTCTACACGGTTCAGAAGTTGCGTAATGGAGCCTGGGCCATTCAAATCGTGCGTTTGGTCAAAACCAGCGTCTTCTACAGAATCAAACAAAACTACCTGACGCTCAATAAATTTGATAAAATTGAAAAGCATATCTCGCCTTTCGTGCTCGGTTGCATGTTCGGTATATTCTTCAAAAAAAGACTCAATGATTTGTTGCGGGCTGTTTCCTGCTTCAAATCCCTCTTCGCTGGCCTGAACAAGCAGTGGTAAGAGTGTTCCTGTTCGAAAAATGTCATGAAACGGTAGACTCAGGAACAAGCTGTTGAAGATATTATACTTCGTTACAACAGCGTCTTGATAAACGTTTGGCATTGTGGGTTATTTATTAAGGTGGGTAATGAGAAGCGAAGAAAGAAAAAAAATTGTACATTTTCAAGAAAACACCTTAAATATCGCTTACATATTTATAATTAACCAGTATTAGCGTGACTTTCAGGCTAAAATAGCTTCCAAATAACAAAGCAGGAGAATGTACAGGCATTGAGTCTATTCACTACAATTTGTTAGCTTATGGCCCTATTTGTAACCAATAGATTGATTGTAAGCTATTTATGTATGCCAATTGTTAGCATACTATTTTTTACTTATTCAACATCTCAAACACACGCCCAGGAGTTTCGTCGACGAGAAATTGACCCTAATTCAGTGGTTCAAAATTTGCTTCCGATTCAGTCAGAAGACCTAAACTACAATGAAGTATACGAAAATCTGATTCAACTATATACCACTCCGCTTGACCTTAATACCTGCACCAGAGACGACTTATCCTCGACTTATCTTCTTAATGAACGTCAAATAAATAGCTTTTTTGCCTATCGTGAGCAATTAGGGAAGTTGGTCTCCATTTATGAGTTGCAAGCCATTCCTACATTCGACTTGCCAACGATTTATAAAATACTGCCCTTTGTTACGGTCATTCCTGACAATAAACTGTTATGGAACGATTTGACGAATCCAACCGACCACTATTTATTAATTAGAACCGAACAATCATTGGAACAAAAACGGGGTTTTACCAACGATGTTCCAATTTCGCGGGATGGGGTGCCTCAACGCTTTGAAGGAAGTTCTACACAATGGTACGCCCGGTATCGGTATAGCAAAAGTAGAAATTTTAGTCTTGGTTTTACCCTGGAAAAAGATGAAGGTGAAGCCTTTCGATGGCAACCTTCTCAACACCGTTACGGGCCAGATTTTATCTCTTTTCATGCACAAATACAAAATAGAGGACGTATCAAAAACCTCGTTGTCGGTGATTATCAACTACAAATCGGGCAAGGACTAATTTTCTCAGCGGGTTTTTCTTTGGGAAAAGGCATGGAAACCGTTTATACCATTCGACGACCTACCACAGGTGCGCGGCCCTATTCTTCTGTTACAGAATCAGGCTTTTTTCGAGGTACTTCCTTCACGTATACATTGACCAAAAGGCTTCAATTAACGGCTTTGTATTCGAGAGTACGTCGAAGCGGCAGCGTAAGTATTTCCAACGACTTGACGGGCGAGGAGGTAATCAGTACTTTACAAACTGATGGTTTACACCGTATTCCAAATGAGCTGGCCATCCGCGCCAATGTCGTTGAACAAAATGCGGGAGCGCATTTACTGTATCAATTTCCTCGCGGAGAAATTGGCGGTACGATGCTTTTTACCCACTTTAGCCAGCCGCTTCAACGTGCAGTGGCGGTTCGGAATGAGTATGAATTTAAAGGAATACAGAATCTCTTAACGGGTGTTCATGGCAACTATCTTTGGCATAATTATAATCTTTTTGCCGAGGTTGCACGTTCCCAAAGCGGCGGGGTAGGGGCAGTGGCAGGACTTCTGGCCAGTATTAGCAAACGTTGGGATGCGACGTTTTTATTTCGACATTTTGATAAAAACTTTCATAGCTTCTATTCAAACGCGTTTAGCGAAAGCAGCCGTAACAGCAACGAAACTGGTGTATACATCGGCGGTAAGTATACAATTCATAAGAAACTTAAAGCTGGGGCTTATGTTGATGTTTATCGATTTCCGTGGTTTCGATATTTAGTGGATAAGAAACCCACCTACGGCTATGATTTTTTAGTGCAGGGAACATGGACTCCCAGCAAAAAATGGGCTTTTTACGCTATTTATCGACAAGAACAAAAAGAACACAATATTGCCTCTAAACTATCCAAACAGAAATTCGTAACCAACACTAATCGACATCAACTTATCTTGAATACTGAGTACAACGCCTCTAAAATTTGGTCTTTTCGAACCCGTCTTCAAGGAAGCACATTTGCCTACAAAGATTTCAAAGTAGACAAAGGCTGGATGATGTTACAAGAAATAAACGCTGATTTCGGCAAGATTTCGGCATTGCTTCGATTGTCAATTTATAATACCGACAGTTATGATTCTAGGCAATATGCCGTTGAGCGTGACGTACTTTATGCCGTTTCTATGCCTGCTTATTATGACTATGGTTTCCGTAATTTTCTCCTTATTAGATACACTCCCCATGCTCGCACCGATATTTGGATTCGATTTGCACGTACCGATATGCCCAATCAAAAAACACTGAGTTCTTATGTTGATGAAATCGATGCTTCACATCGTTCAGAACTAAAATTACAGGTCAGGCACCGCTTTTAAAAAAGCAATCTGGTATCTACTTCAAGATTGGCATAACTTTTGATAGACCCTTTTCGCTAAGGTTATAAACCTAAGTACTTGTTTATCATCAGTTTCCCACTCGTATGAAGCATATATATAAATTTGCAGTTTTAACTTTAACCATTTCAGTGTCTTTAGCTTGGGTTCTTAATTGTACCAGTTTTAATGAAGTACAACCGCCCCCTCAACTCGCCAATTTCGATAATTTTAATATTATTACCTCTGAGTGGGTGGCCGCAGATCAATGGGTTGCAACCAGTGTTTTTGGACTTCCCGCAAGAGCCTGTGAAATTAATCAATACCGACTTACCAATGACCTACTAGAAAAAAGTCAGTTATATGTCTATTCAAAAATTGGTGATAACATCCGCCCTTTACCATTTACAACAAACACCTCAACCGCCGAAATACGCTATGACTATACCGTTCCTAAATCCTCCCAACTGCGTATAGTAACGATTGGACTGAAAGGAAAATTTACACCCGCAGAAGAACAAAAATATCGCTATGTACTGATTCCTAATTCATTAGCAAAGAAAATACCAGTGAATATGGGTAACTACGACGAAGTAAAGTGGGCTTTTCATTTAAATGATTAATTCCACATTCTTTTTTTAGAATTTTAGTAAAATTGCCTATACTTGCCACCAACGTGCCACGTATAGGCAATTTTGGCTTTACGCCTAAACAAATTCTATCATGCTTTACTACCTATTTTCTTATTTAGACAAAGAATTCAACTTCCCAGGTGCCGGAGTTTTCCAATATATTTCATTTAGAGCCCTTGGTGCTACCATCACCTCATTATTGATTGCCGCGATTTTTGGGGGACGTATCATTAATTTTCTCCGCAACCAACAAATTGGGGAGACAATCCGCGATTTGGGCCTTCAAGGTCAAATGGAAAAAAAAGGGACTCCTACCATGGGCGGGTTTATTATCTTGGCTTCCTTGCTTATTCCTGCCTTATTGTTTGCCAAATTATCCAATGTATACATTGTTCTCCTGCTGATTACCGCCGTTTGGACTGGCCTTATTGGTTTCTTGGACGATTACATAAAGAAATTTAAAAATAATAAAGAGGGGCTACAAGGCAAGTTTAAAGTTGTAGGTCAGGTAGGATTGGGGCTAATTGTCGGGATTACTTTATCTTTCAATCAACATGTTAAAATCAGGCAATACGATAAGCCACTTATCAGTTCGGCCATTGGTGAAGTACAGCGTTATACAGATGTCATCAATCCGACAATCACTACTTTACCTTTTATAAAAAACAACGAGTTTGATTACTCCTCACTATTATTCGGCTTATTACCAGATAGTTATACATGGATAATTTATACCATTGTAGCCGTTTTTATCATTACAGCGGTATCAAATGGGGCAAATATTACGGATGGAATTGATGGTTTGGCGGCAGGAACATCCATCATTATTGCCCTGACACTTGGAGTTTTAGCCTACATCTCTGGAAACGCCAAATTCTCGCAGTACCTCAATATCATGTACATTCCCAACTCTGGTGAGTTGGTTATATTTATTGCGGCGTTTGTGGGGGCTTGTGTGGGCTTTTTGTGGTATAACTCTTACCCTGCACAGGTTTTTATGGGAGATACGGGTAGTTTGATGCTTGGGGGAGTGATTGCGGTTATATCACTGGCTGTGCGCAAGGAATTATTAATTCCTATCATGTGCGGCATCTTTCTGGTCGAACTTGTCTCCGTTATTTTACAGGTGAGTTATTTCAAGTATACCAAGAAGAAGTTCGGAGAAGGCAAACGTATTTTTCTGATGTCACCTTTGCACCACCATTTTCAGAAAAAAGGTTATCATGAAGCCAAAATTGTGGCCCGTTTCTGGATTGTAGGTATTATTTTAGCAATTGCTACATTAGTTACTCTAAAACTAAGATAACCGACTCATTATCAAATATTTACGGCCAAAATTCACGGAAGTGTTTTTTGGCCGTACGTTTTTTCTTGCAAAGTAACTTTCTTTCCGAACACCCCTTTGTTGACTGTCACCACCAACAAATTATCATAATCTTCATGTGCAATTTTAGGAATAGACGGCTTCGTACCTAATCCTTGTGCTATTTCTAAAATGGTGTCGCTGTGGCCGACAACCAAGGTATTTTTCCCTTTTATTTTTTCCAACCGTTCTACAATGACACTGACAGGTTTGGGTTCATAAATCTCATATTGTTTCCCCAAACGTTCCGTTAAAGGTTGTGCTGTTTGGCGATTTCGTTGGTATTTACTAACAAAAATGTAGTCAATTCCTTTGTTGTACAGGCTATCCGACAATGCCTTTGCACGCTGATGTCCACCTTCTGACAATGGCGTATCTGCGCTGTCGTCTAATCGCTCGGCATGGCGTACGATATAAATTTTTGAGGTATAGCATGAATTCAAGCTGGCTATTATGCCGATTGCCAACAATATTTCCTTTAACGATACTTTTGCCATTTCACCCTAAATTGATTGCTCTATCTTTTATTACCGATTTTTAAAGCGTATCGCCACGCAGTTGTCTGAAACGTTTTCTAGCATCGGCAGCATAGATACTTGCGGGGTATTTTTCGAGCATTTTCTGGTACAACTCCATTGACTTGTCTTTGTCTTTAAAGCGATTCTGATACAATTCTGCCATCATAAAAAGGGCATCATCGCCCAAGATGTCGGTCGAAAACTTATCCACAATTACCTGCAAGTTATCCACTGCTTTTTGATTTTCTCCCATTTTAGCGTAGGTCCGAGCTTTCAGCCACAGAATTTCATCGGCAAGCGGGTGATCTTTGTACCTTACAAACATCCCGTCTAAGCGGTCTAGCGCTAGCTGTGTTTGATTTTGATAAAGAAGCAAGTCGATGGCTGCATATTCCTTCATCGCGTCTTCTGAGGTATCTAAACCCGTGTTATCCTGAATCAATAAGCTCAGTGCTCCTGCGTCGTTGGCAATTTCTCTCGTTGTGGCCATTTTCAGGATGTCCAATAAGGCTTTTGATAACTCAAAATCACCTGTATAATAAAATTGTCGGGCATTGCGGAGTTTGGCTTCGTAGCCAAGCGGGGTTTCTTTCTGCGATTTTTCAACTTGCGAATACAACAGTGTCGACTCCCATGGTTCATTTTTTAAGAGAAAAATATCACCCAAGTCCAATTTGCATTTATCCACAAAATCGCTTTCTGCCCGGCCTATTTTCACGGCATTCTGCAAGATGACGGTGGCGCTATCTTTTTCATTCAAGTAAAAAGCGTACAGACTTGCCATACTTCGCATCGCTTCAAGCGTACGGTTGTTTTGGCCAAGTTCTCCCAACAACTTTTTATAATCTTCAATCAAGCGTCTCACCGACGTAATTTCCACGGGAAATGTATTTTTTACTTGTTCTTCTCGCGCCACAATCATCATCCGTCGGGCATAAGGATAGAGTTGTCCTTGTGGATAATCTTTCACGACATATTCAAAAGACTGAATGGCTGCCGGGTAATCTTTGTTTTGTAGCGCCAAATTTCCTAAATCAAATACTTTTGTCCCGTTGTATTTAAACCGTCTATCCAACGCCCTTTCTTGAATGAAAGCTTTACTGAACTGTTTTTTTTGGGTCAAAAACCAAATCAGCATTTCGGCAAAGAAAGGCTCGTTGGGCTGGCGTTGGATTTTTTCGTACAGAATCTTTTCAAATTTTGCCTGATCTTTTTCTTCCCGCAGAAAATCTTGAAAATAGTTTTGAATCACTTCCTTGCTTTGAATCGCCACGCCCAAGCTCAGCAATTCTTCAATCATCTGCTCTGTTTTTCCAGTTTGAGCGTACAAAGCCGCCAATTCCATTTTAAACAAATTATCATTTTTGGCCACATCTCTAGCTTTCAACAGAGAGTTGATGGCGGCATCCGTATTATCTATTTCTCTAAATTCATCAGCTAATTCTTTGAATGCATTCAAATCTTTTGGAGGTATTTGGGCAATACTCTCTTGGTATTTTTGAGCGGCGGGCGCTGCTTGCCCCATCTGCTCCAACATTCGCCCCCAGTAAAGTGTATAGAGGTATCCCACATTTTCATCCGATTTCTGCTGACGTTTAAAGAATTTTTCAGCTTCGTCAAAACTTTTGAGTTTGACCATACAACCCACATACCTCCGCAAATAGATTTTGTTGAAATCTTTTCGCAAAACTTTTTGATAGAGTGGGGCTACTTTTTCACACTCACCTTTTTGAAAGTATGCATCTGCTAAGTCGGCATCACTTTGGGCGTGGCTTTGTGTAGACACCAAAAGTAAAATGACCCCAATAAACAGTATCCACAAACGATACGGAGTTGTACACATTTTTCTTGCACCCATTTTAATAATAATATATTTAATTTTTAAACTATTATAATCCATTAGCACCGGGGATAAGTGGATAAGAAAGTTATCCCCGCGTTATCCACTTATTGTTAAAACGTAAATGTGTATAAGTAGTAGGTTTATCCACGTCGTTTTATTTTTATCCACAACTGAAATTACTGTTTTTCAGGCATATCTGCAACTATTCACAATTTGTCGTGGATTGTGGATAATTTTGTTCACGTTGTGGATGATTATTTTTCCACATTTTAACATGTTTAAAACGGCTTGAAATGATGTGGGAAATCGGGGTACATTCCCACATTTGTATTGTTGATAAATAGTTCTCCACATTATCCAAATGTTATCTACACGTTTTTCCACCACTTATCCACTTACCTATAAACATCTTTATTGGTTATCCACATACTTATTCACATCTTTTCCTCACAATTCTGTTTTTTGTGAAATCGGTGTTTCACAACCTAAAACCTACCTAGCTACTTTTTACATTATGTCAAAAAGTGAACCAAACTATATAATAGCTTTTCCACAGAGTGTGAATGATGTGGATTATTTTGTGGATAAGTCGATGTCTATACCACTCATTACAAAGTTTTTCTTCACTTTAACGGCTTCGTTGTGAAAAAACACTGGTTCGGCTAGTTTATTGGCTTTTACATCACCCGTATCCCATTGTCCGTTTCCATTTTCATCCACAATAATGCGCAGCGTGTACGTAGCGGGTTTTAGATAGGAAAAAACATAAGGAGTTTTGTTACTGATTGACTTAACTACTTCAAACTTATCGTCGAGCAGTTCAACGATAAACTTACTTTTAGCCCCTTTTATTTCACCTTCCAATGTGCCGTAGTTTTCTTCATCCATGATGGGGAGCTTATAAATTTTAGCAGGGATTGTATCGTTTTCTACGCTAAAAAAAGTGGCTTTGGGAATGATTACTTTGAGTTCTCGACGGGCTAGAATAGGTCGAGAAAGTGAAAGAATAGCGTGATTATTGGCCCATGTAAAATCCGTAATTTTGATAACTTCGGCTTTTGTGCTATCGCTAATAATCTGTATTTGATTAAGCCTTGCTTCGGCTACGGGTTTATTAAAGGTTAATTTTAGCGCAAAATTTCGAGGCTCTATTTCGCCGTTATCGGGAAAATTTGTCTTCATCTCAAAGGGTTCACGGTTGGTATCGGCGTTCTTCCCTCCTCCCCTAGCTTCCCTAAATTTTATTTTTTGGGTATGTTCAAAGGTCAATCCTACGGAATCCACAATCGTTATTTTGGCTACAAGGGTGTCCTTGCGATTCTTTGTATTATAGAACTTCAACTCGTTAGTCCCCGCCTGAAAGTGCGGAATTGAGTCTTCTGGATTGTTAAATTTTACTTTGTATTCAAGGAATCCTTTATCGTAGTTTATGGAGTAATAATTGGCCCTAGGCTGCGTATTTCGCACTTTTGCGGGGGTATTATTGGCCATAAACAGCCTTAATGAAACGCCTGAGATTTGCGTAGAGTCAACAATTGTGATGCTATCCCTTAAATACGCGATTTTTTCGGCCCTTGGATTATAGCTTAAAGAGCGGTTTTTATCGTCAAAAGCAAATAGTTTGTACTTATTCGGGCGAATATTTTCAATGCTGTATCGGCCTGCGCTATCCGAACGTGTGAAGTAGCTTGGCTTCATTTTTTCAATATTCAGGGTGTCTGAATTTGGGTACAGGCCTACCAATACATCCAATAATGGCTTATCCGAGAGTAAATCTTTTACCTGCCCACCGACAGATGCAGAGTCAATACCTACACCCGTACTGAATACAACGCGAAGGTTTCGGGCTGGATTTTTTTCGCTGAAATCTTTGATGGCATCGCCAAAGGAAAGGGAATAAGTGGTGGCCGTGTCAAGTGATTTTTTAAATTTGATTTGTAGTCCCGTTGGCCTAGCCTTAAAATCATACTCCCCTGCATCGGGAGTAATTAGGAGTTTTTGCTGTAAATTTTCCGCGACAATGTATTCGTCAAACTCTAAGTCAACTGTACGCCCTTTGTAATTTGTTTGCTTATTGTCGGGGATGCTTGATATAAGGTTTGGTGGTACGGTGTCCCTCTTTCCTCCCGTAGGAGAAATGGGCTGAGCGCAGGAGGTTACCAAGATATAGAGTATAATGTAGAATGGAAAATTTCTCATTAGGTGATGGCGAGAATGTAGAACTGGTTTGTAAGTTATCTTTATCATGCTTTTAGCAGACAGTTTTTTTATGTTATACAAGTGTGATTGTTTTGATACAACGAATGAATGGTTTTAAAGCCTTTGCAAATTAACATCTTTTAAATCCTCAAGTTAAATTTAGGGGTGTATTGCAAAAATAAAAGGTGGCCGTCAAGGCCACCTTTTATTAACATCTTTTAACGACATGTCTGTATTTATCTTCCCAAGTAAATCATCAATACTGATACATCCGACGGACTGACGCCGCTTATTCTGGATGCTTGCCCAAGCGTACCTGGACGGAGGCTTTTGAGTTTTTGACGCCCTTCAAATGACAGAGCCGATACGCGGTCGTAGTCAAAATTTGGGATGATTTCAAGGTCCTCTAATCTATTCATCTTTTCTACCATGAGGTATTCTTTCTCAATGTAGCTTTCGTATTTCACCGTAATCATAGCTTGCTCCAAGGCTTCTTCATCGAATTGATTCAGGAAACCTGCAAAGGAGCCCCTTAGATTCTTGATGTCATCTATCTCAATATCGGGTCGTTTTAGCAACTGATATAAGGGTTGTTTTTCCCGAATTGTTGCAGTGCCCAATTGCGCTAGTTGTTCGTTTATTTCTTCGGGTTGGGCTTTGATGGTTTTGAGTTCTTTTAAAATCAACTCAGTATTAGCCACTTTTTCACGAACGCGTTGGAGACGGGATTCAGCCGCGAGTCCGAGTTTATACCCCTTTTCTGTAAGACGAATGTCTGCATTATCTTGCCGTAAAAGAGTACGGTATTCTGCTCTTGAAGTAAACATCCGATAAGGCTCGTCGGTCCCTTTATTGACGAGGTCGTCTACCAATACGCCAATGTAGGCTTCTGAGCGTTTTAAAACGAATGGCTCCAACTCATGAGTATTTTGATGAGCGTTTATACCCGCAATTAATCCTTGACATGCAGCTTCTTCATAACCCGTTGTTCCGTTGATTTGTCCTGCAAAAAACAGATTCTTGATAAGGTGGGTTTCGAGGGTTAATTTTAACTGAGTAGGTGGGAAATAATCGTATTCTATGGCGTAGCCAGGACGAAACATTTTTGCATTCTCAAACCCAGGAATCAATCGTAGTGCCTTGTATTGAACATCCTCTGGAAGAGATGTAGAAAAACCGTTCACGTAAATTTCAACGGTGTTCCATCCTTCTGGTTCCACAAAAATCTGATGTCTGTCTTTGTCGGCAAATCGGTTGATTTTATCTTCAACCGATGGACAGTAACGAGGTCCCAAGCCTTTGATACGACCCGAAAACATGGGTGATTTGTCAAACCCTGTGCGTAACGCAGCGTGAACTTCTTCGTTGGTGTAGGTAATCCAACAGCTTCGTTGGTGTTCAAGTTTTGGGGTGGTGGTGTACGAAAATTTAGCGGGATTCTCGTCCCCAGGCTGCTCTTCCATACGGGTATAATCCAACGAGCGCCCATCAATGCGTGGTGGTGTTCCTGTTTTCATTCGCCCCGATTCAAAGCCTAATTCAATCAATTGCTCCGTTATTCCTGTTGCTGACTTCTCACCTACCCTTCCACCCCCAAAGTTTTTTTCTCCAATATGGATCAATCCATTCAAAAAAGTACCATTTGTCAAGACTACTGATTTGCTTTGGATTTCCATTCCGAGGCTTGTTTTTATTCCTGCTACTACCCCATTTTTGACAATAAGTTCACGAACGGTGTCTTGCCAAAAATCCACATTGGGCGTTTGTTCAAGTGTCATTCGCCATTCTTCTGCAAAACGCATACGATCGCTTTGGCATCTTGGCGACCACATAGCGGGCCCCTTTGAACGGTTGAGCATTCTGAATTGAATCATTGTTTTGTCGCTGATGATTCCAGACTGTCCACCAAGTGCATCTATTTCTCTTACGATTTGTCCCTTGGCAACGCCCCCCATTGCGGGGTTACATGACATTTGCGCAATAGTGTGCATGTTCATTGTAATGAGCAAAACTTTGGACCCCATGTTTGCTGCTGCTGCCGCCGCTTCACATCCTGCATGGCCTGCCCCAACCACAATAACATCATATTTTGGAAACATGTATTTTTCGTTTTAAATGTTGTGATTTTTGTTTGTTTCACGTGTTTTTGTGAAAATCGTCAAAACGTTCCACGTGAAGCATTTGTTATTGTATTGATATATAGTAAGTTATGGGGAAGTTAGGTAAAAATCTTCTTTTGCTCTCATTTCATGTTCCTGTTCATCCTCCTTGTCATCATAACCAACTAAATGTAAAATGCCATGCGCTAAAACACGGCGAAGCTCTTCTTCGAAAGGCTTATTGAGTTCTTGAGCATTGTCTTTTACTCGGTCTATGCTAATGAATATATCTCCTTCGACAACCGCCTCTTCTTCGCTATTATCAAAAGTGATAATATCGGTATAAAAGTCATGGTCAAGGTATTGTCGATTTACGTTAAGAAGGTATTCATCAGAACAAAAAATATAGTTGAGTTGGTTCAGCGAAAAGCCCTCTGCTTTAATGATGCTCTGAAGCCAAGATTTGGTTTTGCGGGATTGTGGAACTTTAAAGTCCACATCTTCAATAAAAAATTGAATCATTTTATGTAGGTAAAATAGAAGAAATGACTTCCAGATATTTAATTAATAACTACCTGAAAACCAGTAAAGATTTGCAAAATTAGGGAACTGAACGGTAAGATTCAAAATAACTGTTTCCAGGTACCTTTGATGAAGTTGTATTTAAGCGTACTCGGAAGGGCTTTCCACCAGTATTTGTTGATTTCTACGGCAAAGGAAGGCTGCATGTAGCAGTTGATGGCACAACCTTCACAAGCAGGAAGACGGCCTTCAAGAGCAATCAATTTTTGAACTTCTTCTGACCGGTACAGTTCTTCCAATTGATTTTCGATAGGGAATTCTTTTAACCCTAAATGATAGCAGGGAAGCACCAGCTTATTTTCGGGAGAAATGACAATGGTTGTGCTGCCAGCTAGGCAGACTGGATTATCCACGTGGTTGCCCCCGTCAATCCTGAGTTGAATAAAAGCGTCATTTAAATAAATATTGCGCTTTTTACCCCAGTTTCGTAATTCTTGCAGCGCCGAAGAGGATAATTGAGAACCCACATTGTTATATTCAAAAACAGGATTCAATATCAATACCAAATCATTGGGCAGACAAATGTCTTTCCACAACTGCTCAATTTGATGGATATTGTTTTCAAAAACCGTAAATAAAATATCTGGACGCTCATTCAATGATTTTGCAATTTGAATAGACTCCATCACTTTATCAAAGCACTTTACCCCTCTTGATGAATCATGCTCTTCCTGATCAGGGGAGTCGAGTGAAAAATGGAGCATGTCAATCAGTCCGCGCAGTTTATGAGCGTATTTGGGATAAAGCAACCCGTTGGAGGTGACGGTAGTTAATAACCCTGCTTTTTTTGCGGCTCTGAGAAGCTCATCCAATTGACGGTGGAGAAGAGGCTCCCCTCCCGTAAAATCAACCACCTTTACCCCAAGTTTTTTGAGCGCTTCAAAATTGGCTTTGGCATTTTCTAACGTAACATAAGGCGATGGTCTTTCCCATATATCACAAAAGCTACAGGTGGCGTTACAACGGTACGTCACGTAGTAATTGCATAAAACAGGATGGGAAACAAGGCGCATGATTTCAAATGAAAAAGTGCATAAAAAGCAAAAAGGCCGCAACTACATCTTCTGTTATTGCGGCCTTTGGCATAAAAATCAATTATTGCAGCATTCGCAACAGACTTGCCAATTTATCTTTTAAATCTTTTCGATCAACAATAAAGTCTAAAAAGCCGTGCTCCAATACAAATTCAGCGCTTTGAAACCCTTTAGGAAGATCTTTTCCGATGGTTTCACGAATAACACGCGGACCAGCAAAACCGATAAGAGCACCTGGTTCTGCGATGTTAAAATCACCTAACATGGCGTAAGAAGCCGTCACTCCCCCCGTTGTGGGGTCGGTCAATAGAGAAATATACGGTAGTTTGGCTTCTGACAACAGCGCCAATTTAGCTGATGTTTTGGCCATTTGCATCAATGAATATCCTGCTTCCATCATCCGCGCACCTCCCGACCGTGAAATCATCAGAAACGGCTTTCTGTTTTGTAATGCATGGTCGATTCCGCGCGCAATCTTCTCCCCTACAACCGAGCCCATTGAGCCGCCTATAAAGTTAAAGTCCATACAGCTTACCACAATGTCAATATCGTCCATTTTGCCGTAGGCGGTACGTACAGCATCTTTCAGGCCCGTTTTTTTAACAGTATCACGAATACGGTCCGGATATTTTTTAGTGTCTTCAAATTCAAGAGGATCTCCTGAAATCATATCGGCATCGAGTTCAGTGTATTCGGCTTCGTCAAATAAGATACTGAAGTACGCTTCTGAACCGATTTTTTCGTGATAATTGCATTTTACGCAGGTGTATGCATTGAGTTTATGCTCTCGTGTATGCATCACATGCTTGCAACTAGGACACTGGTACCAAAGCCCGTCAGGGGCTTCGCGTTTCATTTCTGTGGGCGTTTGAATGCCTCTCTCTTTTCTGGTAAACCAAGACATAAAAAGTCAGCAGTTAACAGTTTAAAATATACAGTCTAGCGTTAGAGGTGTTAAATGCTTCATTTACAGCAAAATAATAACGAATAACGCAAAAACTGCCGCAAAAGCGGCCTCAAAGATACTAAGAAATTTATCTATGCATCAAAGAGTTAAATAATACTTGCGTTTGGATTCTGGAAAACGCTCAATTGCGTAGCGCAAAGCGGTACGGGGCATTTGTTTTACATGGGTATCCAAAAACTCTTCCAGCACTAATTCATCACGTTTACCCACTTCCCGAAGCATCCAGCCTACGGCCTTATGAATAAGGTCATGGGTATGCGTAAGAAGAATTTCGGCAATTCGAATCGTATCGGAAAATTGATTTCGTGAAATAAAATACCAAGTTGACACAATCGCTACGCGTTGGGCCCAAAGGTGGGGATGCTGAGCTAAATCGTATAAAATGCTCCTGTCTTTATTTAACAGATAAGCTCCAATAATATCTCGACAAGTGACATCAACCAAATCCCAATTATTGATGTAATCGAGGTTTGATAAATAGATTTCAAAAATAATATGTTGGGCTGTTTCGTCCTTTTTTGACTTTTGAAACCGTTTCATGAGCCCAATCAATGCCGCCATTCGAAATTCATGGTAAGGGCTGTGAAGCAGTTCTGTCCATTCTTCGATGGTTAGGGTGGGGTATTTTTTTACGATTTCTCTGATTTCGGGCATTGTAATTCCCATAAATACATCCCCTTCGCCATACTGGCCTTTTCCCGTTTTGAAAAAGCGACAAAGAAAGGCAGCCTTTTCGGGGCTGCCTAGTTGTTGTAAATCTTTTTTTATTTGTGAAAGCATGGAGTTCTTAACGCTTATGCTTGTCCAATTTAATGGGAATAAAAGCTTCTTCAGGTAGCGCGGGTTTATGATGTAAAACCACGTTTTGACGCAAATAAGCAGGCCTTTCGAGTTCGCTTGCAGAATACTTACCTTTAGTAATATCCTGAACAAGTTGCCGCAAAATAGAAGGATCCTCGTGTGGCTCTGGATTGTCAATAAAAGGTTGCTTACTAGCGGCTTGATTCGTTTCTTGGTATTCAGGCTTGCTTGGTTCTTGCACCACTGGCGAATCAACCGTTTGAGAAACAGTTGGCTTCACTTCAACCTTAATTTCTTGTTTGGGTGGCGCTGGTGGATTAAAAGCCGTTGTTGGGGTAGATGTCTCCAACGTACCTTCTTGAGGGCGGTCTATTACAACTCCAGAAACGGGCGGTTTGGGAGGCTCCGCAACTGGAGGAGTCTCTTTTTTTATGGATTTAAAACCTGTAGAATCGTAGTTAAAAGGCAAATGTGAGTCTTCAAAGCCTGCGGCTATGACCGTAACAAGGAGTTGTTCTTTGAGGGTGTCATCAAAAATAACCCCCACTTTACACATATCAGCTTCATCACCAATGAGACTTTCGATGTAATTTGTGATGGCCATTTGCTCATCAAGGGTAGCCATGTATTCTTCATCCGTACTTGAAGCAAGGGTGATAAGAATTTTTTGAGCGCCGCGAATATCTCGGTTATTGAGCAATGGAGAGTTTAAAGCCGCTTCAATTGCCAATTCTGCACGGTTTTCGCCCGAGGCCGAAGCCGAACTCATCACCGAAGTACCTGCATTTTCAAGTACTTTTTTCACGTCCATGAAGTCGGAGTTTACACTCCCATGAACCGTGATAATCTCCGCAATGCTTTTCACGGCATTAGATAAAATATTATCAGCGTGCTCATAGGCCCGTAAAATGGGCAATTTTCCGTATAACTTAGCTAATTCATCGTTCAAAATGACAAGAACTGTGTCACAGTGCTTTTTTAGAGCATTGATTCCTTCAAGTGCTTGGTTCTTTTTACTGCGCCCTTCGTGGCTATAAGGAGCCGTGACAACTGCCACGGTAAGCATACCCATTTCTTTGGCTACTTGCGCAATAACAGGGGCAGCTCCTGTACCTGTACCACCACCCATCCCTGCGGTAATAAATACCATCTGAGTGGGTGGTTGCATTAGTTGTCGGATGTATTCAATGCTTTCTTCGGCCGCTTTTCGTCCAGTAGCTGAATCAGTTCCCGCTCCGAGTCCCTTCAGCAAGTCAGCGCCCAATTGAATTTTATTTTCAATGGTGCTGCGCATGAGGGCTTGTTTGTCGGTATTGCATACCACAAAGCCGACATCCTTAATACCCTTCACATGCATGTGGTTTACGGCGTTGCTACCTCCCCCACCTACCCCAATTACTTTGATAATCGGTGCGTCTTCTGAATGTTTTGAATTTTCCATGACGTACTCGTAGCCGTGGTCAAAAACGTTTTTTCTTGCAAAAACCATAATTTTTTAATGAGAAACAATTGGTGAGGTCGAAATTAAATTTTTGGTGTTAGTAAGAATCTTTCCCCGCCATATCATCTTGCATTAGACCTTTCCATATAAATGTGCCTACATCCTTGATTTTCAGGTCTTTAATTCCAAAACTACCCCAAAGCCCTCCTGTTTTCTTTTTTTCTTGTTCTTTCTCTGTTTTACTTCTTTTTACCACTCTTTTATCTAACGGTTTGATACTCGACCATGCCAATCCAAGGGCGGTGGCAAAAGCAGGGTCATTCATTAACGAATCATGTAATGGGCCGTTGATTCGCTCTAAATTCTGTGGTTTTCCAATTTGGACGTACATTCCTGTCACTTCTCTGAAAATAGAATCAATTCCGTTGATTTTTGCAGTACCACCAGTCAAAACGACGCCTGCTCTCAACTTATGTTCGTAGCCAGCTTTTTTTACTTCAGCAAAGACCAAAGCCGCGATTTCACGTAGACGAGCCCGTGCAATAAGAACAATGTTTCGTGCTACAATCTCAATCGGCGGAATACCGTCGGCAGTGGGAACTACTAACAGGGTATTCAGGCTACAGGCGTTGGGATTTGTTTCGCTCAACGTGGTTTTTGCTTCTTCGGCACTTTCCTGTGTCAGATGGCAGCCTTCCCGAATATCATTCGTAATATGGTTGCCGCCAAAAGGAAGAACAACCGTGTGGCGCAATAGACCTTCGTGATAAATGGCAATATCTGTAGTACCGCCGCCAATATCTACCAACACGACCCCTAAATTTTTATGGTCTTCTGTCAGAACAGCCAGACCTGAGGCAAGGGGCGATGCTGCAAAGCCATCTTCATTGTCGACTTGAATATTAGCTTTTTGGAGGGAGTCTTTGATTTGATATAAAGCCGTTTTTTTGGCGGTTATAATCTTAAAATCTCCACTGAGTTTCAGACCGATATGGCCTACTGGGTCGTCGATTTCGTGTTGCTCTCCAACCGCGAATTTAAGCGGTAAGAGGTGGATAATTTGGTTGGAATCGGAGTCGTAGGTTTGTTGCATATCCTCAAACAACACTGCTACATCTTCCCCTTTGACAGAGGCAGATTTGCAGGTAACTGAGCCTGTTTCCGACATTGTTTCCAAATGTGTCCCGCTTACGTTGACGGTGGCCGTCAAGGGGTAATTAAGTAAATCAGGTCTTTCTGCCTTTCTTGCCGCTATTTCCAACGCTTGCCTGATTGCTTCTTTTGTCTTTACGGGGTTGTTGATAATTCCCCTATATACCCCTTCGTTACGTGCCGAACCGATCCCTACTACTTCGAGCATGGTATGGTTGTTGTGGGTCTTTGGCTTAGCCAAAATCGCAGCAACTTTGGTACTGCCGATGTCAATTCCTAAAAAAATAACATTATCTGACATACTGAGTTAGGGTTTTACTCACACACAATTTGATTTCTAAACTTAACACTAACGCGTTTATATTTTTCCCAACCTTTCAGGGGTAAAATATTTTTATAAAATATCTTTAACTTTTCAAATTTTACCTCAAAATCCTCGGGCAAACCAAAATCAATCTGGTGCTGTCCTACCTGAGGAATAAGGGTTAATTCACTGTCATTTGACACAATTACTTCAGCTACTTGTGCTTTCCAAAACGGTTTTTTCTGAAGTGCTTTCAAAAAGTCAATCAGTTGCTTTCCTTTTTGGGAGGTTAAATTTTGTTTTTTATTAAAAAAATCACCAGATACTAACACGGTACGTGCGGCAAAACGTCCTGATAATGGGACTATTTCGCCCGTCTCGGTTAGGTATCCCCCCTGCGAGGCATTTAGTTGTTGGTCTGTGTCAGATATTGAAATTAGACGCCCGACAGGTCGTTGCTGCACTATAGATACGACCAAATTTCCAGATAAATCTCGAAACACCTGACAATTATTTATCAAGCGGTTCTTCATAACCCTTTTTTCTAAACCTTTTAGGTTTATTTCTGAAAAATTCATTCCCTCTATGTTATCAACCCCCTTAAGCGTAATCAAATCTTTAATGTCCTGTTCATTAAAAAAAGGATACTCTGCTTTTTCATCTAATTTCACAATAATTCCCTTACAGCGCTTACTTTTTTGTTGAAACTCGACAAAAAAAACAATAAGCCCAATAATGAATATTCCAAGAACGACCCAAATCAAGCGTTTCATACAGGTGTCGATTTAGTAGTTTATAATTTTAAATTACTAAAAATCAGTTTTTTAAAATTACTCGGATATTCCTTCTAAAACTTTTTTGATGGATTCAATGTAAGAATCAATATCGCCAGCACCAATCGTAGCCACTACATCTAAAGGACGATTTTTGAGGACATCAATTAAGCTTGACTTCAAACATTGGATTTTGTCACTTGTGATTTTATCAAAAATTAAATCAGAACTTACCCCTTCAATCGGTAATTCTCGGGCTGGATAAATATCCAAAAGAATCACATTGTCGGCTAGGGATAAACTTTCTGCAAATTCGTTGGCAAAATCACGCGTACGGCTGTATAAGTGCGGTTGAAAAATTGCCGTCACCTGCCGATTGGGGTAAAGCGCTTTCAAAGAGGATAAAAATGCATGCACCTCGGCGGGGTGATGTGCATAGTCATCTATCAGGACTTTCTGGCCTGTTTTTAAATAATACTCAAAACGCCTTTTTACTCCGCCGAAAGTTTGGATAGCGGCACGGATTTGGTCCCCTGATAGGCCGAGGGCGAGGCCAACCGCCGAGGCAGCCACGGCATTTTCTACGTTGTGGAAACCGGGTACTTGTAGAGTGATATCGCTGATTATTCCTTCTGGATGAACAACGTCAAAGACAAAACAGGCATTTTCGATTCGAATATTTTGGGCATGGTAGGCGCCTTCGTTCAAACTGTATTCTTCGACTTTTGCCTTCGTTTTATCAGCTAACGTCAACCCTTTTTTCATAAATAGACGACCGTTGGGCTTGATTTGACTTACATAGGCTGAAAAAGATTCCAGAACAGAATCGTGGCTTCCATAAATATCTAAATGATCGGCGTCGGTGGAGGTCACAATGGCTATATCTGGAAATAAAGTCAAAAAAGACCGGTCAAACTCGTCTGCTTCCACCACGCAGGGTACTTGGCTGAGCTGCGCGGTAGGCGCGTTGAGCAGCATATTGGTACCATAATTTTGCGTTATTCCTCCTAAAAATGCCGCACAGTTTACTCCTGAATGACGAAGTAGATGCGCAGTCATTGAGGAGGTTGTGGTTTTGCCGTGCGTTCCTGCTACCCCAATCGTAAACATCCCCCCAGCTATCAGGCCCAGCACCTGAGAACGTTTTTGTAGGGTAAATCCATTGTCTTTCAGATAGTTGTATTCAGAATGATTTTTTGGAATAGCAGGTGTGAAAACAACGAGTGTTTGGGCTGGATTTTGTAAAAAAGCAGCAGGTATTAACTCTACCGAATCTTCAAAATGTACAGAGATACCTTCTGCATGGAGCGTATCGGTCAAGTGCGTTTGTGTACGGTCGTAGCCAGCTACCTCAAATCCATTCACGCCGAACCAACGCGCCAACGCACTCATTCCAATACCTCCGATACCGAGGAAATAAATATATTTATAGTCTGTAATTTGCATCCTTCTGTTGATTCTTATAGTGGTATAAACGACCTGTAATTAAGTGTTAGATAAGTCCTAAAACCGTTTCAGCAATTTCTTTTGCAGCATTGGGTTTGCCCAGCTTTTTGATGTTTTGACTCAAAGTCTGTTGTTTTTCAGTGTCTTGTAATAATCGCAGGGCTGTTTGTACAAGTTCTTCGGGAGCATCTTTGTCTTTAATCAAAAGGGCGGCATTTTGCTCTACCAAACTCATCGCATTTTTGGTCTGGTGGTCTTCGGAGGCATATGGGAAAGGAACCAAAATAGCGGGCTTGGCCACTAAGCACAGCTCCGATACGGACAAAGCGCCTGCTCTTGAAACCACAACATCGGCCAACGCGTAGGCTAAATCCATTTCATAGATAAAATCAAAGGACTTAGCGTAAGGCGTTTTCAGTGAGTTTATTGCGTTTGCGGCTTTTTCAGCATAGGGTTTTCCTGTTTGCCAAAGAACTTGGTATCCTGAATTAATCAGTAATTTTAATCCAGCTTCAATACTTTCATTGATTGTCTTGGCGCCGAGACTTCCCCCAATCACAAGGAGCGTTTTGTGGTTGGGTTGCAGCCCAAAATGGGCATAAGCCTGTGTGCGTTTGTGGGTTACATCCAAAATGTCGCTTCTAACGGGGTTTCCAGTCATTTTGAGCTTGTTTTTTGGAAAAAACGAGTCCATGTTTGGATAAGCTACACAAATGGCTTTAGCGCGTTTTGCAAGTAATTTGTTAGTAATACCAGCATATGAATTCTGTTCCTGAATTAAGGTTGGGATTCCCAACAACGAGGCCACCATCAACAGTGGCCCACTGGCAAATCCGCCAACGCCAATGGCTACATCGGGTTTAAAACTTTTAATAATACTACGCGCTTTCAATAAACTGCGCGTGAGTTTGAGGGGAAATGATAAGTTATCAACCGAAAGCTCTCGTTTGATTCCTGCAATCGGTAAGCCAATGATTTCGTATCCTGCTTTGGGGACTTTTTCCATTTCCATTTTCCCCAAAGCCCCTACAAACAAAATTTGAATGGTAGGGTCAATGGCTTTGAGTGCATTGGCAATAGCAATGGCTGGGTAGATGTGTCCACCAGTACCACCTCCGCTGATGATTACTTTCTTTATCATACGTTTTTATGACCAGAAGGATGAAAATTTGATAAATTGGGAGATACCCCGTTATCACTTCTCAAGCCTTATAAATTTGTTTCTTCAATATCACCTCTGCTTACACTCAGTACAATTCCGAGTGAGATACAGGTAAATAAAACGGAGGTTCCCCCCATGCTTAATAAAGGCAACGGTTGGCCGGTGACTGGGAAAATCCCTACGGCTACTGCCATATTTGTAAATGCTTGTAATCCAATACTTAACATTAGCCCTGCGGAGAGCAGCCCGCCGAAAGCTCGATTGGTTTCATTGATGTTTTGGACTCCACGCACCAGCAAAATAGCATACAAAATCATGATAATAATTCCTCCGATAATGCCGTATTCTTCAATAATAATGGCGTATATAAAGTCAGAATAGGCTTGGGTAAGGTAGTTCCGTTGGTGACTTTTTCCGAGTCCTTGTCCGAGCGTTCCGCCATTGGCGATGGCAATAAAACCTTGCTTAGCTTGATACTCATCACGTTTGAGAAATCGCTCGATACGTCCCTGAGCGGTATCAAGGCGTTGGCCTACCACAAGACCTGTTGCCCCCGCAATGCCAATAGAAACGACCATCACGGCTAAATATTTGCCTGGTACACGGCCAATGTATAGCATCAAAAAGCACGAGAATCCCAACAAAACGGCCGTAGAGGTACTGGTAAGAGCAATAAAAAAACAGATAATCCCAACCCACAAAATCATTTTTCCGAAAATCTGCCAGTCATATTGCACGCGCTGACGTTTGGCAAGCATTGCTGCCAGATTGGCAATCAGCGCCAAACGAGCAAAGTCGGCGGGCTGAAAGGTTAAGCCAGTGCCTGGAATTGCCAACCAACGAGTAGCGCCGTTGATGGTAACCCCCGCTACTTTTACCAGAATCAATAAAGGGATGGAAATCAGGAGGGCAGCCCGCGATAACCGCGAGAAATAGGTATAATTGATACGATGAACGCCCCACATAACCAATAAGCCGATTCCCGTAAAAAAGGCGTGTTTAAACAGAAAAGATTCTGGATAGCCGCCACCCCGCTGATAAGCAAGCGTTCCCGTTGCGCTGTACACAATAAGCATACTAGCAAGGGACAACAGTGCTACAATAATCCAAATGACGATATCCCCTTTCAGGTTTTGACGAAGCCATTCCTTGGCGTTTTGCCAACGGTCAAATGGGGAGGTAGACTGGGGTTGGGGCGCATTCATCTCGTTATTCATCGTTTTTTTGGGAATTAATTGCAAAATCCAGAACGGCCGCTTTGAATAAATCGCCGCGGTCTTCGTAATTTTTGAACAAATCGAAACTGGCGCAAGCGGGCGATAACAACGCTACGTCGTCAGGATGGCCTAACGAAACAGCATGAGCTACAGCTTTACTTACGTCCTGTGTCTCAATGATTACAGGAACGATAGGGGTAAAAAACGAGAGAAGTTTGCTATTGTCTTTGCCCAGACAGATAAGGGCTTTTACTTTCTGACGAACTAAGTCTTCGATTTGGGTATAATCGTTGCCTTTATCTACTCCGCCAGCAATCCAAATAATTGGGGTATCAAAACTGTTAAGTGCGTAATAAACCGAGTCTACATTGGTGGCTTTTGAATCATTGATGAACTTGATGCCGTTGATGTCTGCGACGGGCTCAAGCCGATGAGCCGCGTTTTGAAATGTCAACAGACCCTGCCGAATTTGTTCATCACTTACTCCTGCCGCCATAGCTGCCAACGTTGCCGCCATGGCATTGATGGCATTATGAGGACCTTTAATCGGTAATTCATTCGCGCTTATCTCAAAAGTACGGGGATGGCGTGTCAGATACAATTTTCCTTCATGAAAAAAACCGCCATTGCTATCCTTTTTTACGAAAGAAATGGGTAAGTGGTTCACCATGAACGGTTTCTTGTCTAATTCAGAAGCGATGGCTTCATTATCAACAAAATAGATAAAATCGTCGCTCGGTTGCATATTTTGAAGTAACCGAAACTTAGAATCGACGTATTTCTGAAAAGTATACTCGTACCGGTCCAAGTGGTCAGGGGTAATGTTTAACAATATACCAATATCTGCTTTGAATTGGTACATGTTGTCTAATTGGAAGCTGCTTAATTCTAGCACAAACCAATCAAATTTATCTTCGATTACCTGTTTGGCAAAGCTTTCGCCGATATTGCCCGCGAGGCCCACATTAAAGCCCGCTGACTTCAGTAAATGATAGGTGAGTAAGGTGGTGGTAGTTTTTCCATTACTACCCGTTATCGCGATTTTTCTTGCTTTCGTATACCGTGCAGCGAATTCTATTTCTGAAATAACGGGTGTTCCCTGAGCATATAACTTTTTGACCAACGGAGCCGTATCGGGAATTCCTGGACTTTTAATGACCTCATCAGCAGCCAAGATTCGTTCCTCTGTATGTTTCCCTTCTTCAAAATCAATGTCATGGACATTGAGGATATTACGATATTCTTCAGATAAAGTGCCTTTGTCTGATAAAAAAACATCAAATCCTTTGGCTTGGGCGAGCAATGCTGCGCCTACACCACTTTCACCTCCGCCTAGAACAACGGTTTTAAAGGTATTTCGGGAAATCATCAATAAATAATAGAGTAAAGAAAGAAAACGAAACTTTAAGCCAAATTAAGGCTTTTTTGGAAGAAATAGCAAGGGTGAGAAAATGGCAAAAATCCTTAAATGGCCAAAGTTATGTCGCATAATGTACTTATAGTTAAGTTTCTACATGCTCGTAATAAGGCGTTTTCAAAGTTTTTTAAAAACGAAAAAATACTTTTTAGCGATGAAAACAAGAGAGATAATTTTGGTTCTTGGATGAATACACAATGCGCTAAAATGTACCTAAAAGGCAAATATTGGAAAAGATACCCCATTGGGTATTAATGTCCTCATTCGTTTACCTTACCAAGCGCTACGCACAAGCAACAGACCTCGGATACCTAGTTACGATGGTTGTTATTTTAAAATGCAGATTATTTTTTCTTTCCTTCCTCTGGTTTGGGGGCTGTTTCACCAGCTTTAATAAACTCCGCGATTTGTTGTTCGTTGATGCCAATCGTCACTTCCAGATTAGGTTTTGCTTGCTTCAAGGCAGCTACACCGCCCTCTGTTACTTTTGATTGCCAAACGTGAAGACTCATCAAGCTTTTTGCGGAAACAAGCTCTTGTATACCTGCATCGGTTACCAGAGTATTGACCAAATTGAGGTATTCCAAATACGGTAAAGCTTTGATTTGACGAATGGTAGCATCTGTAACCGCCGTATTTTCCAAATGTAATTTTTGAAGGTTTTTTAACTTAGCAATTGTGGTTGCAGCTTGGTCAGAAATTTTTGTATCCCCCAATTTTAACCAAATGATTTGTTCTTTAAGTGGCTCCAGAAGGGCGACTTGAGTATCGGTTAAAGTGCTGATATTTACCGCATTTATTTCTAATAAGTTGCTTTCGTTAGCAATCGGCATCACCAATAGACCTGCCTTTTTTAGTGCTTCAACGGCTTTTGCATCAGGTGTGGGCACTTTTAAGCTTAACACGGGAGATTCTTTGGACGTTGTGGTCAACTGAGAACTTCCAACAGACGGCGACGAACCGCTCAGCGCGGCTAAGGCGGGTTTGATGGCATCGGTAGTTTTTAGCTCAGCCACTTTCTTGTCAAAAGGCGCACCTTGGTCAATCCACCACGAAAGTATCGCAATCTGGTTGTCCGACAGTTGCGTTTTGCCTTTTGGAGGCATGTGGTTTTCATCTTCGAGGGGCAACAGACAACGCTTGATTAATTCGCTTTCGCTGCCTTTACCCGCAACGAAAATGGGGCCATTTTCGCCGCCTTTTTTCAGCAGTTCGATCTGGTCCATGCGCAAATCCCCTTTTGATTTATTGGCATTGTGGCATTGAACACAACGAGCTTTCAGGATAGGATTTACGACTTCCTGGAAAACCATCGCATTGTTGACGTCAGCGATGGGTTTGATTTCATCGGAGCCTTTTTCGGCTTTGGGCTCCATGCCCAGCCACCCGCGAAAAGGTTCTGGTGTTTCTTGGGTCAAATATCCTTCTCCGTGGGTCAAAGAGCCGCCATGATGCCCCGCAACCATGGTTAATATGGCCCCAACGGTCAACGCTGGTAAATAAAGCAAGCTACTAAAAGGAATTTTATTGACAAATAACTCCGATTTTGCCATCCAAGCTACCCAAGCCGCTACTGCCACCCATATTCCCTGCCATTTGTGTTCATCCAACAATTCGACTTCATAACCTCCTCCCAATGACAACAGATATCCAGCTAAGCAGGAAACCGTAGCGCCAATAGCTGACCAAAAAAGTACAAAGGTGATAGTTGATTCTTTGACTTCAATTTTGTTGGTCAATCGGCCGATTTCGAGCAACCCCGCCAAAATCAAAAAACCGATGGGTAAGTGAACCAATACAGGGTGAAAACGACCAATAAACGCGGCCCAATCAGAGGCTTGTAACAGAATCATAGTTTGATTTCAGCAATCGAATGAATAGCTAATTTACTTATTATAAAGACTGCGCTACCATTTTTATACGCAAATGGCAGAGGTTTATTTTCGGGTTGTAACATCACCTGACGAGGGCGACGCGGTGTTTTTATCGACACTTGAAGGTGATAAAGCGGCGGAATTTCGTCGTTTGCGTGAATGGATTTGTTGGCGTGGTTGCCCGCCATGTTGATAAGGTTTACGTAAGTTGTGCCATTTTTTTGATTCAAAGCCACGTTTACCAACTTTGAGCCATTGACCTCCACGTTGGGGTGAAAAAGTTCTTTTACCAGTTTTCCCAAGAAATCTCGGCCTACGTAGGTTTCGCGCTTATAATGCTGTTCGCCAAAATTGAAATAAACGCCTGCAATCTTTCCTTTTCCTAGCGAAGCAACGGTAGCCAAGGGCCCTTGGGCAAAACGAGTATCTTCTTGATTGTACCATTGGCCAAAGGGCTGTGTACCAGCTAATAATTGAAACGGTCGATAGGTTGTCTTGGTGCCAGTGATTAGGTTATCAAAGCCCCAAAAAGGAATAGAATGTGTGGTTGGACTTAATGTAACGCCCAATTCTTTTTCAAAAATTTTAACGGTTTCGCTACCGATTATAACTAGGTTGCCACCTTGTCGTGCGTATTCTACTAGTTCGTTTTGTAGCTGTTCGTTTATCTTTTTCCATTCTGGAACGACAATCACTGGATATTCTTTCGTATGTCCGAGAAGATGGTGTTCTTGTAGTATTTCTGTCGGTAACTGACTGTATAATAAAGCATTGAGCGTGCCAATCATGGGGTTTTGCTTACCGTCGCCCGTATTGTAAACGGTTGTGACTTCGCTTTTATACCCCGTATTTGAATACAGCAGCCCTACCTGAGGAACGGGTTTGGTATTTTGGCAAAAGGGCTGACGCTCGCGGCAAAATTTAGCCAAATCGGCCATTGTTCCGTAGGCGTAGGTTTTAAGGCTTCCGTCTCGGTGTTGGGTCCAATAGGCTTGATAACCACCGCCCATCGAAATCACCTGCGCGGCCTCTTGAGAAAGTTGGATGGCACTTTTGGCCGAGAAAACTTGGTCGTCCCAGCCGTATCCAAAACTCCACGACATCAAATCCCAAGGTTTTCCTTGCGGCGCCAAACACCGTGCCTGAAAAGCCGACTGATTGGCTCCGTTTAGCGGCTCAGTGTCGCCCGAGAGGAAATCGACATTGATATCCACGGGTTCGGGCATCATGGCCGAAAACGACCAATTGCTGGCTACCTGAAAACGAGGATTGTATTGATGTAAGGCATCCGTGTATTTGCGTACGTATCGACGAAATGCCATTCGGTGAAATTCCAGCCACTGTGCATAGTTTGGGTCTGATTTCTTTTTTGGAATTTCTTGAATACCCGTAGTTTTTTGAAATTCATCCACAGCGGCAGTGCAGTAATCGGGCTCGGTGGCCCAGCAATCGCCATCTATCCAAACGCCATCCACGCCGTAGTCGCTCATTTCTTTGAGCTGTGGAATGAGCAAGCTGTCGGAATACGCGCTCCACAGCGATGTTTTTTTATCATCGCGTTTGCCTTCGGCATTGATTCTTGCCCAATGGGGGTGATGCTTCACGGTTTCATTGTCCCACACGCCCGAATAATGCAAATAAAGCGCGACGCCGTGGCGCTTTGTCACGTCTCGAAATAAGCGAAGGATGTCTTTTTCGAAGCGTTTGGGGGTATGGCCCACTTTTGTAGGATAACTCGTTACGCCCGAATGTCCTTTACAATCTACCTGAATAAAATCGGGTTTTACCTTTTGTAGCAGTGAGTCTATCATTCTGTCGGTAAGGGTTTTACCGATAAGTGTATCTTCCAACACCGCATGAAAATCAAAATGCAGCCCAAAAAAACTTTCTGAACGCCGCAAAGGTGTTTGGGCAAAAAGAAAAACGGGAAAGTGAAGAACAAGCAGAATACGCAGGAGTTTCATATTGGTTTTATTTACTCATACTATTAAAGTTGTGTTGAAGGCTATTCTCCTTTGATAAGCTAAATAGAGATTGATTTAGAGGGATGCTGGGTAGAAAAACACGTAAAGTGACCCAAGGATTTCGCATAATTTATGTTTTCGTATTATCTTGCACGCCCAAACAAAAGCCTCAACAAACCATGACTTTCCCCGAAGAGCTTAAATACACCAAAGATCACGAATGGATTCGTTTTGAAGACGATGATACCGCAGTAGTTGGAGTAACGGATTTTGCCCAACAAGAACTGGGTGACATTGTTTATGTAGACATCACTACGGTGGGCCAGACCGTTGAAGAAGGTGAGATTTTTGGCAGCGTAGAAGCGGTTAAAACCGTTTCTGACCTTTTTATTCCCGTATCAGGTGAAGTCCTTGAATTTAATGATGAATTAGAAGCCGCGCCCGAGTTGGTCAACGAAGACCCTTATGGCAAAGGTTGGATGGTTCGTATCAAAATTACGGGTTCAACAGATAGTTTACTTTCGGTAGAAGAATACAAAGAATTGATTGGCGAATAAATAGAAGCTCCGAAAGGGGCTTTTTTTTTAGCCTTTCACCCGCAATGTGAATAAGTGAAAGTTTTTAAATATATGCTACTGATTCGTTCTGTTAAGATTATTGATAGTCGCTCGCCTTATAATGGGCAAACGAAAGATATTTTGGTCGAAAATGGAAAAATTGCCCAAATTGGCGACCAACTTGACGCCCCAGATGCTGAAATTCTGACGGGCGACAATTGGCATATTTCTTCTGGTTGGGTAGATATGCGGGTATCTTCTCACGACCCAGGCCATGAGCACAAAGAGGATTTGACCACCGCCTGTGAAGCCGCCGTCGCGGGCGGTTTTACCGAAATAGCGGTGTTGCCCAACAGCCAACCAGCGTTGGATTCAAAAAATACGCTGGTTTATGTAAAGCAAAAAGCCGCTGACCAACTCGTGGCGGTACACCCGATTGGTGCGGTCACCAAAGGATGCGAAGGCAAGGATTTTACGGAAATGATTGACTTAACGCACGCTGGTGCCGTGGCTTTTTCGGACGGTGTTCATGCCATTCAAAATACCCACATTTTCCTCAAATCGCTTCAGTATTTGCAGCAAGTCAACCGGGTTCTGATGAATCGCCCCGAAGATTTTGACCTGACGGTGTTTGGACAAATGCACGAAGGGGAAGTCAGCACGTTGTTGGGAATGCGCGGTATCCCGTCGATTGCCGAAGAATTGATGATTATGCGAGATTTGAAATTGTTGGAATACGTGGGCATAAAAAGCCCAACTCCCCTACTCCATTTCTCGACCATCTCCACCGCCAATGCTGTGGCGTTGATTCGTCAGGCCAAAGCGCAGGGGTTGCCCGTTTCCTGCGATATTGCGGCGCACCAAATTGCGTTTGAAGATTCGCTGTTGACAGATTTTGATACGAATTATAAAGTCAACCCACCGTTTAGGCAGCAAAAAGACATTGATGCCCTGTGGGAAGGTTTGGTCGATGGCACTATTGATGCCGTCGTTTCGGACCATAATCCTCAGGACGAAGAAGCAAAAAACCTAGAATTTGACTTGGCTGAATTTGGAATTATCGGGTTGGAAACGGCTTTTGGAGTACTAAACACGTACAACAAAACGCTAAGTATTGAACAAATTGTGGATAAGTTTACGCACCATCCACGCACTATTTTACGGCTGCCAGCGCATACAATTTCGGAGGGTAATTTGGCCAACTTAACGCTCTTTAATCCCGACTTAGAATGGGTTTTCTCCAACACGCGCTCTAAGTCAAAAAACTCTCCTTTTTTTGGGCAGACCCTGAAAGGGAGGGCTTTATACGTAATAAATCAAAATAAAGTGGAGAAATGTGGATAACTCTGTGGATAAGTCATGGGAAATGTGATTAACTTTTTTAATAAACCTATTTTAAAAATCCCGCTTGCTTTTGGCGTATTGGCGGGATTTGTGTGTTTTCTATTCTTTTTGGTGGTCCAAAACCTAGAGAAATTTTCGGGAACAGGCCGGGCGTTGGACGTGGGTTTTTTCGCCATTATTATCGCGGCGGCCTGTTGGTATTACCGCAAAAATATCGGGAAAGGATACATGCACGCCTGGGAAGGAATCTCGATTGGGTACGTGGTTTGGCTGACGGGGGCATTACTCTGCGGGTATCTAACTTCTATGTTTTTTTACTTCTCACCCAGTGCCCTTGATAGATACAAACAAACGCTGCGCACTTCGTTGGTTACTAATCAGGCTGAGGCCATGAAAGTGTGGGGAAAAGAGATTTATCAACAAAAACTGGCGGATATTTCACAGCTTACACCTTCAAGTTTCATTTTTGATGAATTTCGGTTTACGTTGTTGCTGGTTATCATTGCCATCTTGTTGATTGCGTTGATTTTCCGCAAAAAGAAAGCCGAAGCATAAGCCGATGCCTGCTAAAATTATCCAAATAACGAAGGCCAAAGCCGAACAGACGAAGTCGCAGAAAGAGTTTAATCGCTTGGTACAAAAAATTGAGACGCTCGAAAAAAGTATTGTTGAGTACCGCGAAACCATGACCAAAATCCAACAACGCGCCCTGACGGAGTTGGAACCTTTACGCAAACAATATTTCGAGCAACGCGCTCAACTTGTGTACCGTTTAGACCGCGCTCATGACTCGTCGTTTTTCAAAAAGAATGAAAAGAAAAAGTTAGCCTACCTCATTCAAGACATTGCTTTTGAATTGATTGATGCGGCTGGAATGGAGGAGTTTAAGCTGATTTATGACAAATATAGCCCAGAAGGTAGCTATGATGCAGTCGTTGAAGAGGCCGAGCGTATCAATAATATGTTTTCCGCATTTGGCGCTGATTTTGGAGAAGAGTTTGGGAAACATTACGAAAAAAAGTCAGAGAATCAGGAAACGGCGCAACACCAAGCAGCCTTTGGAGAACAATACCAATCGAGAGAACAACGTACCCAACGTCCAAAAACACAAAAACAACTCGATCGGGAAGCAAAAAAGGAATTGGAATCCCGCACGGGTACCAAAGCCGTGAGGACGATATACCTTGATTTGGTAAAGGCGTTTCATCCCGACCGCGAAACAGACGATACTGAAAAAGACCGCAAGACAGAAATCATGCAACGGGTGACCGAAGCCTACGAAAAAAATGATGTATTGGCTTTATTGCGGTTACAATTGGAGCTTGAGCGCATTGATCAATCACACATTGAAACGCTGGCTGAAACCCACCTCAAATACTATAACAAAATCTTGCGTGAGCAGACCAAAGAACTGGAAGAAGAATACGAGCAATTGCAGTTTCAGGCGCTTGCATTAGGGGGGCGGTCGGCCTATTTGATTTCAAACCCTTTTGGCTTAGAATTTGCTTTCAATCAGCAGGTGAATGAGTTTAAAAAGACCGTAAAAAATCTTAAAAAAGACCTCAAAGATTTGCAACATGACGAGGTTGTTCGGGCTTTTCTCAAAACCTACACCATACCAGCTGAAGAATGGTAGATTTGATTTTTGCCTTTTGAGAAGAAATATTGATTGAAAACGTTTTTTATTAAATTTGTAAAAAATACTAAAACCATGAAAAATATACTCATTACGGCACTTTTTACCCTTTTTGTGGCGGGTGCTTATGCTCAGGAGAGCTATTTTGGAAAAAAAATAAACGATAAGGGTGCTTTAGCATCGGCAGAATTGCCAAAGAAGATGGCGGCCAAAGAAAAAATGTCGGCCAAAGTGGTAGGTACCGTTGAATCGGTTTGTCAAGCAAAAGGATGCTGGATGAAAGTAAAAACCGCCGATGGTCAAACCATGCGTGTGAGTTTTAAGGATTACGGCTTCTTTGTTCCGAAAGACATTGCGGGCAAAACCGTCGTGTTTGAAGGAGAAGCTAAAATGAAAACTACACCCGTAGCAGAATTGCAGCACTACGCCGAAGATGCTGGTAAAAGCAAAGAAGATATTGCAAAAATTACGGAACCTAAACACGAACTTACGTTTGTGGCCGATGGCGTAATTGTAAAGAAGTAATATGCGCATTAAATGAAGCGGTCAGTCGGCTAAAACCGACCGACCGCTTTTTATTTGTACCTTTGCCGTTCAAAAAAGAGAGAACCGCTTGATTTCACTCGTTTGTACAGCTTTAAATTTATCATTGACACTATGACAACAGAACAGTTGAAAGACTTGAAAGCCCGCGTTTCGGCTTTGAGGGGGTATCTTTGACTACGATACCAAGAAAGAACGATTGACCGAATTACAACAGATTCAAAGCCAACCCGAGTTTTGGAATGATAACACCAAGGCCGAACAAACCATGAAAGAAGTACGTGGTTTGAAAAGTTGGACTGAAAGCTACGAATCCGTTGATGGACGCCTCGGTGATTTAGAAACTTTGCAGGAATTTCTGGAATTGGGCGAAGCCACAGAGGCCGAAGTAGAGGCTGAATATCAAGCTATGCTGAAAGTGTTGGAAGAAGTTGAACTGAAAAAGATGCTTTCCAACGAAGAAGACCAGCTTAATGCCGTACTCGAAATCAACTCGGGGGCGGGAGGTACAGAAAGTCAAGATTGGGCCGAAATGCTTTATCGAATGTACGTTCGCTGGGCCGAAAAGCACAATTACAAAGTCACGCAGATTGATTATCAGGATGGTGATGGTGCTGGTATAAAGTCGGCGTCTATTCAGATTGAAGGTCCGCAGGCGTACGGATATTTACAATCCGAAAACGGGGTGCATCGTTTGGTACGAATCTCTCCGTTTGATTCTAATGCGCGCCGACACACCTCCTTTGCATCAGTGTATGCGTATCCTTTGATTGATGATACGATTGATATTGAAGTCAATCCCGCTGATATTGAATGGGATACGTATCGTTCTGGCGGTGCGGGTGGGCAAAACGTAAACAAAGTGGAAACGGCCGTTCGCGTTCGTCACAAGCCTTCTGGACTCGTTATTGAATGCCAACAAGAGCGTAGCCAGCACCTAAACCGTGATTTAGCCCTGCGTTTGCTGAAATCAAAATTGTACCAAATTGAAGTAGAAAAGCGCAATGCCGCGCGGGCCGAAGTGGAAGCCTCCAAGAAAAAAATTGAATGGGGATCACAGATTCGTAACTACGTGATGCATCCCTATAAATTGGTCAAAGACGTACGCACTGGGGTTGAAACCTCTGACGTACAGGGCGTAATGGATGGCGACTTGGATGAGTTTATCAAAGCTTATCTGATGTTGCAGTAATTCTTTATTGCATTTCCAATGATTTATCAACAAGCAGGCTTTAGCCCTAAGATTATCTGGGTTAAAGCCTGTTTTGTTGATAACAATTAATTCCGTTGTTTTCGACGCTCCTCGCGTCGTAGTTTATTGAGGTTCGACAGGGCATCTTTGGCCTCTTTCACTTGGGTGGATTTTTTCTCGCCTCTGTCTACTGCTGTTTTGTAGTATTCACGAGCGGCATCGTAATTCTTTTCTTTCTCGGCAATTCGTCCCAATCCTACCAAAGACGCTAAGTAATAGCCTGAGGTAAAGGCTTTTGCCTGCGTGGAATAATCAAGCGTTTTCTGATAGTACAGTTTGGCTTTAGGAAGGTCGCGGTGGTAGTTGTTGGCATAATAGGCCAATACATACGCGGCATTTCGGCCGCTGACGGCCTCATAACCCGTTTTTCCCGCGTCAATTTTTGCCAAAATACTGTTGGCTATTTTCTCGGCTTCGTCGGAGTTTCCGCGTACAAAAGCTGAGCGTAAATAATAGCGCTCAAAATACGGATTGTCGGGGTAGGTTTCCCAAGAATATTTTGCCAAATCATACGATTTGGCGTACTGATTTTCATACCCATAAATCTGCAACAGAAAATAGCGAGCTTCGGTCCTTGTATAAAACGCGTTGTTACCGACTTTTTCCAGTTGTTGGATACCCATTTGTTTATTCCCTTTCGGAAAAAGCCATAAAACAGGCTTTAGTAGCGGATAATTGTCGGGAATCCATTCGGCAAAATAGTTGAATAATCCGTCTCCAAACAGCAACTCTGGGCTGATTTCGCTTTGGCCCTTGCAACGTTCTAAGTATTTAAGGGCATTTTTTCCCGCAAAAGTAGCCCGTGACCAGTGTTTGCGCTCGGAGTGAATACGCCCTTTAAAAGCATAGGCCGCCGCCAAAAAGAAAGAAGGCTCAATTTTATTTTCCCGAATATCGTAGAGCTTTTCGGCCAACGTAATGCACGTATCCATGAGGGCAATGCAACGGTCGTCGTAGCGAGTATCGTCGGTATTTGGAACGATTTTCCACCATTCGGCCAGTCCCATCAAAAAATAGGGCATCGGATGGTTTGGATAGCGATAACGTAACCAGCGGAATTCGGCATCGGCCTCGGCAAATTTGAAGTTGTACAATTTATTGATGGCTTCTGTGGCTTCGATTTGTACGCCAGGATTGGAGAGGAGCATCTCATATTTGCTGTCAAAATCGGCAGATGCGTACAATTGTGCTTTTGCGGGCTTCACAACTACCATGAAGATGCATGTAAAGCCGAATATCCAATATTTTAAACTGTTCTTTTTCATGGTCTATTATCTTTGCCGTACCGTATTAACGTACATTTCTTTCGGACAGTTTATAAATTTAAGTTTTTTTTAATAATTTTTTAATATTTCTCAAACATGCAGGTCGTCAGAGACAAACAGTTTGTGCCATTCATTGACAAACAAACGCTGGAAGAACGTATTGCCGAAGTGGGCCGCAAAATTAGCGAAGATTACCGAGACAAAAATCCTCTTTTTGTGGTCGTGCTCAATGGGGCATTCCTCTTTGCAGCAGAGCTTATAAAAAACGTTCCTATCCCCTGCGAAATTACATTTGTTCGGGTTTCTTCGTATTCAAAAACGGAATCCACGGGACAATTGAAGGAAATTTTGGGCTTGAAAGAGTCGATTGAAGGCCGACACGTGATTATTGTGGAAGACATTGTGGATACAGGCCTGACGATGAACAAACTGCTTTTTCAGCTTTCGGTTCAAAAACCAGACTCTATTCAGGTTGCTTCCATGCTCTTTAAGCCAGCTGCTCTCAAAACTCCGTTAACTGTAAAGTACGTAGGCTTCGAAATAGAAAATCGTTTTGTGGTTGGGTACGGCCTTGATTATGACGAGCAGGGGCGAAACTTGGATGCGATATACGTACTGGCTGATTAATTGGCCGATATTTTTACTTTTAAGTACCCTTTTACCCACATCTATCTAAAGCTTATGTCTGAATTTCAAGCCTATCTTCAACTCGGATTTTCCCACATCACCGACCCCAACGGCTACGACCATATATTGTTTGTTATCGCACTTTGCGCCATTTATGCTTTCAAAGAATGGAAAAAAGTATTGGTTTTGGTTACCGCTTTTACACTGGGCCATTCGGTAACCCTAGCGCTGGCTACGCTTAAAATGATTACCTACAGTTCGGCCTTCATTGAATTATTGATTCCGATTACGATTTTCATTACGGCCGTCTCTAATTTTTCAGAAAAGAGCACGGGTGAGCCAAAATCCCCCAAACTGAGGTATGTATTGGCGGCGTGTTTTGGCTTAATTCACGGCATGGGTTTTTCCAATTACCTGCGCAGTTTGCTGGGCGACCAAGATAGCATTGTGATGCCGCTGTTTGCGTTTAATGTTGGTTTGGAGCTGGGTCAACTTGTGATAGTGGCCATTGCTTTAGCCATTGCCTCTCTTTTTGTGGAGGTGATAAGGGTCAAGCGCCTCACTTGGAATCATTTGATTTCGGGAATTGTGGCAGGAATGGCCCTTTCGTTGATTTTGGAAAATGAGGTTTTTCGAACTTTTATAGGTCTATCCGTGGAATAATGTCGCTGAAAAAAGGGTAAGTGTCTACCTACAAGGTCGATTTTTGCTATTTTCTTTTATTTTTACAACCAACAAACTAATACCAACTTCCGATGAGAAAACAGTTTATTTTTTACTGGCTGATGCTTACCGCTGGTGGTTTGCTTGCTCAACCTCCAGCGGGCAACTACAATGCCAATTCACGTTTTGAACAATTGGGGGCATCGCTCCCGACCCCAAACACAACACGTACTGCGTCGGGTGCGCCAGGAAAGGATTTTTGGCAGCAACGCGCCGACTACGACATCAAAGCCGAATTGGACGATGAAAAACGCAAAATCACAGGAACTGAAACCATTACTTATTTTAATAACTCGCCAGATGAGTTAAAGTATGTTTGGTTGCAATTGGACCAAAATTTATTTGAAAAGAACTCAATCAATGCTACCTCACAAAATAACAGCATACAAAACCAAATGTCATCCAATGCCGTGACAGGTTTAAATGCTCCTAGTTCGGTTAGAGGTAGTGTTGCTGGTGATTTTAGCTTCAAAATTACTTCGGTAAAAGACCCCAAAACGGGCCAACCGCTCAAACACACCATCAACGGTACTATGATGCGAATAGAGCTGCCAGTAGGTATCAAAACGGGCCAATCGTATGCTTTTTCGGTGGACTGGAACTACTTTATCAATGAGTACTACGGACGCGCTGGTTATGAGTTTTTCCCGAAAGATGGTAACACCAATTATTTTATTGCTCACTGGTTTCCGAGAATGTGCGTTTATGACGACGTGAACGGTTGGCAGCACAAACAATTCTTAGGTCAAGGAGAGTTTACGTTGACTTTTGGTAATTATAAAGTAGCCTTAACGGTGCCCAATGATCATATTGTAGGCGCAACGGGTGAATTACAAAATGCTAATCAGGTGCTTTCGTCAGAGCAACTTAAGCGCATGGAAAAAGCCAAAACGGCTACGCGCCCAGTATTGATTGTGAGCCAAGAAGAAGCTGAAAAAGCCGAAAAAGGCAAACCAACAGGTAAGAAAACGTGGATTTATAAGGCTGAAAACGTGCGGGACTTTGCCTTTGCAACGAGCCGTAAGTTTATCTGGGATGCCATGCAAATAGACCAAGCGGGCAAAAAAGTGATGTGTATGTCGCTTTATTCAAAAGAAGGAAATCCGCTTTGGGGACAGTACTCTACAATGGTGGTAGCGCATACAATACGCTCTTATTCAAAGTACTCGGTAGATTATCCTTATCCAGTGGCTTATTCGTGCCATGCCAGCGGTGGTGGAATGGAATACCCGATGATTTCGTTCAATGGTGGGCGCCCAGAACCAGACGGAACCTATTCGGAAGGTACTAAATACGGGATGATTGGGGTGATTATTCACGAAGTGGGGCATAATTTCTTCCCTATGATTATCAATTCAGATGAGCGTCAGTGGGGGTGGATGGACGAGGGCTTGAACACCTTTGTACAGTACCTTGCCGAAAAAGAATGGGATAAAGATTTTCCAACCCGAAGAGGAGAACCTCAGTTCATTGTAGATTACATGAAACAGGATGCCAAAAATCTGGTGCCTATCATGACCAGCTCTGACAACATCATGCTTTATGGCCCCAATGCTTATGCAAAGCCTGCTACGGCGCTCAACATTTTGCGCGAAACGGTAATGGGACGCGAGTTGTTTGATTATGCCTTTAAAGAGTATGCACGTCGTTGGGCGTTTAAAAATCCCACTCCAGCTGATTTCTTCCGCACTATGGAAGATGCCTCTGGCGTGGATTTGGATTGGTTCTGGAAAGGTTGGTTTTATGGCACAGAGGCGGTTGACCAAGACTTAGTCGAAGTGGAATGGTTTGCGTTGGATACCCAAAATCCCGAAATCAACAAAGCAGAAGCAAAAAAACAAGCCGAAGCCAAACGCAACACCGTGGCCCGCCAGCGCGACAAAGACTACATTAAAGAGTCGGTAGTTGATAAAAATCCTGACATGAAGGATTTCTATAACACCTATGACCCTTACAAAGTGACGGAAGCCGACAAGAAAAAATACGAAACGTATTTGGCAAGTTTAACGCCAGATGAGCGTAAGTTGGTCGAATCAGGGGTGAATTTCTACACATTGAAAGTAAAAAACAAAGGAGGTCTGCCAATGCCTGTAATCGTGAAGATGCAATTTGAGGACGGAACTGATTCTGTAGCAAGATTCCCAGCTGAAATCTGGAGATTGAACGACCAAAATGTTTCTAAAGTTATTACTAGCAAAAAGAAGGTAGTTCAATGGACATTGGACCCGTATCGTGAGATTGCTGATATTGACGAAGAAAGTAACAGTTTTCCGCGTCAGCCAGCTCAACCGACCAAATTCCAATTGTTTAAATCACAGGGATTCCAGCGAGGGCCTAATCCAATGCGCGAAGCTCAGCAAAGCCAGCCCCCGAAAACAGGCCAACAAGGCGGCGCTAAGAATTAACAAACGTAGGGCTTAAGGTATTCCCTAGGCAAAAAAAAAGGGCGAAGGTTACCCCCTCCCGCCCCTGTAGAGAGCCATTCTGATATAATGTGTCAGGATGGCTTTTTTTTATTGTCCGATTATTTACTTAACCGATAAGAAATCGCTAATTGTAATGACCCGAAATTTTGTTGAAAGAGACTTTCACGCAATTGCGGATCACTGCCCGCCGTTGTGTATGAAATATACATATCGCTAACGGGCTGAATGCTTGCCAAATAACGAAGATTGACTCCAAGTTTGTTGAAGTGTGCTCCGATGCCTGCATGATAACCAAATGCGTACGATTTGTACGGTGAAAAGGAAAGCGGTGTATTGGAATATTGGGATAAAAACTCTTTCAATGTACCATTTTCAAATAACTGAAGGGATAACAAAGGTCCTCCGCTGATTTCAAATTGATTGTGTTTATAGCCAATCGAAAACGGAATATCCAACTGCCCGTACTGCACACTCGTTTTGGTAGATGTACTCAGCCGTTCCAATTGAGCTCCTTTGATGGAAACTAGTAATTCTCCTTGTAAAAATACATTTTCAGTCGAACGCACATATCCTCCCAAGGTATAACCAAAGGTTGAGCCTCCTTTTGAGGAAATTTTCTCGGGTATCCGTGAACTTGACGTAGCTAACACCCCTTCAAAGTCACTCCCCATAAATTGGGTCATTTGTAAGCCTGCTTTTAATCCCCACTCCACGCCCTGAGCATATACCGAACAAATCGCCGCGAAAAGGAGAATAAACAAAGAAGTCGAAAACTTTTTCATATACTATATTTATGGTGTTCAAAGTTGTTTATGTTTCTAACGTAAGATTCAAAGAAAATAGTGCCGTTTTGCCGAATGATTTGGCCACTTAATGCATCAAAGTAAGTTTCAAAGGTCTGTATCTTTTTCTTATAAATCCAATATCTATGAAAAAACGCATAGCTCTTCTATTCATTTTAATCGTTTCGATTCTCGCGTCAGCAGTTGCCCAAACCTATGATATTTGTGTGTATGGGGGTTCTTCGGCAGGAGTCATTGCTGCCTATACTGCTAAAAAAGCGGGCAAAACAGTGTTGCTTATTGAGCCAGGAAAGCATTTAGGAGGATTAAGTTCGGGTGGTTTAGGGCAGACTGACATCGGAAATAAATATGCAATTACGGGCATTGCAAGGGATTTTTACCGTCAGATAGGTCAACACTACGGGAAGTTTGAACAATGGACTTTTGAGCCGCATGTGGCAGAAAACCTGTTCAAAGAATATGTAAAAAAAGGTGATTTTCCAGTATGGTTTGAGTATCGTTTGGTGTCTGCCACCAAAAAAGAAGGTAAAATTCAGGAAATCACCGTTGAGTCATCTAATCAGCTAGGCCAGGGGCTGCGAACGGTAAAGGCAAAAATGTTTATTGACTGTACGTATGAAGGGGATTTGATGGCCAAAGCGGGCGTAAGTTACATCGTGGGGCGTGAGGCGAATAGCCAATACAACGAGACGTGGAATGGCGTGCAACTATTGGATAAACACCAATTTCCCGAGGGCGTGGACCCTTACAAAATTCCAGGAGACCCTTCGAGTGGTTTGTTGTGGGGAATATCAACGGCGGCATTGGCCCCAAATGGTTCGGGCGATAAGCTTTTACAAACCTATAATTTTCGACTGTGTCTGACCAAAGACCCAGCCAATCGGATTCCAATCACGCGTCCTGAGCGCTATGATTCAACTAAGTATGAACTCTTGTTGAGGCAAGTGGCCATTGAAAAACCACCGCACATCAATTGGGGCGTGATGCACATTGCGGATATGCCCAATTCAAAAACCGATATCAATAACAAAGGAGGGTTTTCGACCGATATGATTGGCATGAATCATGATTATGCGGAAGCCAATTATGAAACCCGTAAGAAAATCATCAAAGACCACGAAGACTACACAAAAGGGTTCCTCTATTTTGTAGGGCATGACCCCCGGATGCCTGAGCATCTCCGTAAACAAATGTTGGAATGGGGTTATCCCAAAGATGAATACCTTGACAATGACCATTTTAGTCCACAACTTTACGTCCGCGAAGCTCGCCGTTTGGTGGGTGAATACGTGATGACTCAACACAATTGCGAGGGGCGCGAGGTGGTCAAAGATGGTATTGGATTAGCGGCTTACACCATGGATTCGCACAATTGCCAGCGTATTTTGTTCAAGAACCCTAAAACTGGCAAAATGGAAGTTCGCAATGAAGGAGATGTGCAAGTAGGAGGCTTCCCCCCCTATCCTATCAGTTATCGTTCATTGATTCCTAAAAAGGCTGATTGTGAGAATCTTTTTGTTCCCGTTTGTCTTTCTGCCACTCATATTGCGTACGGTTCTATTCGTATGGAGCCCGTTTTTATGGCATTGGCCCAAGCCTCGGCCGTGGCGGCAGCAATGGCCATTGATACCCAAAAGCCAGTGCAGGAAATAAACGTAACAACCCTTCAGAATGCTTTGCTTTCCAATCCTTTAATGGATGGAAGCCAAGCAGAAATTTTATTGGACAATGACGTTACTCCAACGAAAATAACTGTAGTCGGGAATTGGAAAACTGTTAAAACGGGTGGAAAATATGCCGCGACTCAGTTGGTAAACAATTCGAAAGGTAATGACAAAAACAGCGTACGCTTTGCGCCGGATGTTCCTAAAACGGGAGTGTATGCGGTGTATGTCTACAATCCAAGCCCAACGGGTGGTGGGGGAAATCCGGGAGAAGCTGCCGACGAGGCTAAAGCAAGCCGAACTACGTTCAGAATAAAGACCGCTACTGAAATTAAAGAAGTGGTGGTTGAGTCGCAAACACAGGTAAATGACTGGATTAAACTAGGCACATACACCTTTGCCAAAGGAAATAAAAATTTTGTGGAGATTACCAATCAAAATGCGAACGGTGTCGTGGTGGCAGATGCTGTTTTGTTTGTTCCAAGCAACTAGATTTTTTCTTGTTGTATACCAAAAAGGAGCCTAGGCTCCTTTTTGGTATACAACAAGCGTTTTGATTTAAGAAGGATTGACTATTTTCCCCATAAATAAAACGGTATCAGATGTTTTCTCGCTGATGATAAAAACAAACGGACGGTCGGCATAATATGTTTGAGGAAGCGAAGTCAGTTCTACTCCGATGGTGGTCACGGCAGCAGCTTCGGTTCCTTTTTCATCCACGGCCACGTAGGTATTTTGCTTAACAAAACCAACGTTCAGCTTCTGCGTTTTGCTGATTTTGCTTAAATCGGCGACATTGGGGAGGAAGGCCGATGGCATGCCCATTTTTTCGAGCACTTTGTTCAAATACACTTCGTATTCGAGGGTAAATCGAGGTAAGCCAATCGAAAGATTATCCACTTCTTTCAGTCCTTGCTGCAATTGATTCCATTCGGTAGCAGTCAGTTTAGTTACTAAATCATTGACTCCTTGTGTACCGATTGGTACCAAAACAGTCATGGCATAGCGGCCATTGCCGTAGGGAAGTTCATACGCAAAATACCCATCACGATTGGCAAACGAAATTTTGTTTTTCATTTGCATCATTTTGACATTTTTCGTCTTGCTTTCAGCCAGTTGAAATGGGTAATCGGTGGTTTTTTGCTCGTCAAAACTTGTCGTCCAGTCACCCTTGAAATACAGGGCATTCATCAAAAACAACACCATTTGCGGCTCTATGTTATCAAGTACTTTTTTGATTTTGCCGTTGGTTTTATCGCTTGCCCACGTATTTAGGGGCGTCGCATCAGAGCCACTAAATTGTGACGCTTCTGCCTTAAAAGAATTTTTTAAAATGTTAACAAAGTCGGTTTCGGGCTGAAACGTATTTCGATTCCATACCGAATTGGCTAAACCAAGCGTAACTTTAGGGTCTGCTTTGGGTAGGCCTTCTATGAGTTTTAAATAAGTTGCGTTGGCGTCTGCCAACGAGATTCCGTTCAATTTGAGGGTCTTTTGAATCTCGTCGGCAGTTTGTCCGTTGGCACCATTAAGCAACATACCCAGCGCCATGTGCAGGCTCAAAGGTGATACAAATACGTTTTTGTCGGAGGGCTCTTGCTCATTAAGCCTTTTAAAAAAATCAAAGGCAAAGTCGTCGGTACGACTGGCAAAGTTTTCTGAAATTTTCACCTCTTCGCCTACGGGCGAAGGGCTGGTGGAGCTGCACCCCAAGGCCACCCAAAGCAACATCAGGGTCGCGGCGATGACCAGTACACACTGAAAAAATGATGAAGTTCTCATGGTTAAAGCTGTTCTAGGAATAGTTGTCATAGCCGTTAAGTTTTAATTGGAAACTAACGCTATGACGTTGTTGAATGTATAACGGTTGGAACTTGAATAAATTTTTTTAAACTCATGCAACCTTTGTGCCAAGCATTTGCATCTACCTTTTGAAACAGCCTGATTATGGTCAAAATTTTACAACTGTTCACGAGCGAAGCCCAATTGGTAAAATCCTTACAGAAGGGAGATGCCAAGGCACAACGCCACCTGTACGAAAAGTACTCGGCGCGGTTGCTGGCGGTGTGTGTGCGGTATATAAACGATAAAATGGAAGCGGAAGACGTGTTGATTGAGGGGTTTATGAAGATTTTTGACCGTATCGACCAATTCAAAGGAGAAGGTAGTTTTGAGGGCTGGATGCGTCGATTAATGACCAATGAAGCGTTGATGTATTTGCGCACTAAGCGTCATATTGAAGTAGACCTTGATGCGCCAGAAGCACAACATCTTCCCAATTATGAATGGGCGGATGCCACCCTCGAAGTGGATGATTTAATGGCGGTTATCGCCAAGTTACCGACAGGTTATCGTACAGTGTTTAACCTGTATGCCATTGAGGGATACTCACATGCAGAGATTGCCGAGCAATTAGGAATTACTGAAAGCACCTCAAAGTCACAATTGCATCGGGCACGTGCTTTGTTGCAAGACATGGTAAAAGAAATAGAAGATTTAAATCAAACCGCTGAAGCGGTGAAAAGTTTAAAAGGGAAATAACGATGAAAAAGCACCCTATTGACAAACTCTTTGCCCAAAAGCTCAAAGAAGCTGAAATCAAACCTCGCGACGAAGCGTGGGAAAAACTGCAGTTACGTATGCAGCAGAACAAAAAACGCCGAATCGGTGGTTGGTGGCAGCAAGGGCCTTGGTTGGCAGCAGCAGGTGTGTGTTTACTCTTGGTAGCAGGGTGGTTGACTTGGCGCGCAAATTCGTCAAATGAAACCCACTTGGCTCAACACACCCACAGCACCAAAGCGAAAGCAATAGAAAAACAAGTTGCCCCCAAAGACGAAATAAAAATGGAGGTAGATGCACCATTTGCTGAACAAGACCAAGTGGCTGCCACGCTAAATAAGTCTGAGTCTATCAAACAAACGGCTCGGAAAAATACCACCAACACTGCACCTGAATTGAAATCAGCGCCTGTTAGTCCTCAACCAATGGTGGCGACTTTGCCAGATGTACAAAAAGCAGAGAATCAGGCTAAACCCGAAAACGCGCCAGAGCCTATAGTCGAAAGTCCTCGAACAATTGCTCAGACGTCGACTTACCCAGAAATTACATCTGGAGCAAAGACCGTGGTGTTGCAGTTGCCCGAATTAAAAGAAACGTTAGTCGCTGCCAATACGAAAGAAACCATTGCTGAACCCAGAATAAAATCGGACGATACTAAATCTATCTCGGATGAACTGGAAGACGATATTCTCAACAAACCCCGTAAATCCACTCGTATGGCTAAAGTATGGAAGCAATTGAAAAATGCTAAAAACGGCGAACGCGTAGACTGGGATGAAGTAGGATTCAATCCGAATAAAATGTTGGCTAAAGCCACTGGTAAGGAACGTAATTAAATCAACCATGAAACCACTAAGTAGCAAATTTAACATCAATACAGCCATGAAAAAGTCAATTGTAACCTTTGTTTTAGCGTTTATCGCTTTTGTTGCGCAAGCCGAAAAATACACTCAAAAAGGAGATTCTTTGATTGTACAATTTGGTAACAATACCCGCCTGATTATTCAGGCCAAGGATAAAGAAGGGATTCAGAGTCTTCGTCAATATGACCTCAATAAAATTGTTCGGGATATGGGGGCCGCGCTAGATTCTAGCAGCAAAGAAACTTACATCTACATCAACGAGCAAAACGGTCGTAAATATTTAAAAGACACGGTTTTAGTTATCAGCCGTAAAGACGGAGAAGTTAAAATTACGATTAATGAGCCCAGCCAAAAATCGTCAGATTCTAAGGATGAAGATGTAAAACGTTCTGAAAACAATAAAGACGACGGAACCGTTACGCGCAGTGTAACACGGCGTTATAAAAGTCCACGAAATGGATTTGATGTACTTGTTGGCCTCAACACGTACGCCAAAAATACGCCGCTTAGCTATCAGGAATCAGATTATGATTTATTGCCGTGGGGGTCGCGCTTTGTAAGTCTTACATGGGTTCGGGGAGCGGCTATAAGCAGGGGGAAAGATGCCTCCTTGGGGCTGGATTTAGGTATTGACGTTTCATGGTACAACATGATGTTTGACGGAAACAATACCGTTCAGAAAGATACGCGTGCTATTTCATTTCCCGTGGCAAATACCTCTGGTGAGGTGCACAAGTCTAAGCTAACATCGGCTTATTTGAATCTGTCGCTGATGCCTACATTAGCCATTCATCATGGCCCTATCTCCTACCTAAGTGTAGGGATGTACGGAGGGTATCGATTGGACAGTTATACAAAAGTTCAGGAAGAACGTAAGGGACGCTCAGAACGCACACATTCCAATTTTCATTTAAATGATTTTCGTTATGGAATCGGGGCTGAATTAGGAATTCGTCATTTTCCAGATTTATTTATGCAGTATGATTTAGGAGAATTATACCAAACAAATAAAGGACCTGCGGTACGGATGATTAGTTTCGGTATTCGCCTATAATGTTCATAGATAGGTGGTTAAAAGTTTTTCGATAATTCTCTTCGGGCTTTTAACCACTTTTTTTTTTGTTTCGAAAATGCTTTAGTAAAATATTTTTTTCACTAAAGGTTTGAATTAAAAGCAAAACCTTATACATTTGCGACTCCAAAAGAAAATCAAACAGCTTTTGGGTGTTTTTTGAGAGTAACAAGGGGGTGTACCAGAGTGGCCAAATGGGGCAGACTGTAAATCTGCTGGTTCATACCTTCGGTGGTTCGAATCCATCCGCCCCCACTTTTAGTAAATAGGTTTTCGGCATTCGTTTTCTCACTGTCAACGCTCGTCTGAAAACTGACAAGCTAAAAAACGCGGGAGTAGCTCATTTGGTAGAGCGGTAGCCTTCCAAGCTTCAGGTGGCGGGTTCGAGCCCCGTCTCCCGCTCATTTTTCAAGTTAATTGTTACTTGTTAATCGTTATTTAGAGACTAATACTTAACTAATAACTTTTAACGAATAACGGTTAACTTTTTTATTGAAAGCCGTTATAGCTCAGTGGTAGAGCACTTCCTTGGTAAGGAAGAGGTCCGGGGTTCAAATCCCCGTAACGGCTCGAGGTGAAGGCAATCATTGTTTAATCATGCGAGCGTGAGATTCAGTCCTCCATAGCTCGTCTTTTTGCCTTCTTAAAACTCTGGAATGCAAGTTTTCTCTGTAAATCCATAATAAATTCAAAATCAACTTTTAGTTAATACAACAATGGCAAAAGCACAATTCGACCGTAGCAAACCCCACGTAAACGTAGGTACTATCGGTCACGTTGACCACGGTAAAACTACTTTGACTGCTGCTATCACTAAAGTACTCGCAGAAAAAGGCTTGGCAGAAAAGCGTGATTTCTCATCAATTGATAATGCGCCGGAAGAAAAAGAACGCGGTATTACAATCAACACGGCTCACGTAGAATACCAGACAGAAAATCGTCACTATGCTCACGTTGACTGTCCAGGTCACGCTGACTACGTAAAAAACATGGTAACGGGTGCTGCTCAGATGGATGGTGCTATCATTGTGGTAGCTGCTACTGACGGTCCAATGCCACAAACTCGTGAGCACATCCTTCTTGCTCGTCAGGTAGGTGTACCTCAATTGGTTGTTTTCATGAACAAAGTGGACATGGTAGACGATCCTGAGTTATTGGAGCTTGTTGAAATGGAAATTCGCGAATTGTTGTCTTTCTATGAATTCGACGGTGATAATATCCCTGTAATTCAAGGTTCAGCTCTTGGTGGTTTGAACGGCGATCCAAAATGGGTTAAAACCATCGAAGATTTGATGGATGCCGTAGATAGCTGGATTCCAACTCCTGCTCGTGACATGGACAAGCCATTCTTGATGCCAGTTGAAGACGTATTTACGATTACTGGTCGTGGTACTGTTGCCACTGGTCGTATCGAGCGTGGTGTAATCAACACAGGTGATCCCGTTGAAATCCTTGGTATGGGTGCAGAAAACCTCAAATCTACTGTAACAGGGGTTGAGATGTTCCGCAAAATCCTTGACCGTGGTGAAGCTGGTGACAACGTTGGTTTGCTCCTCCGTGGTATCGAAAAATCTGATATCCGTCGTGGTATGGTTATTTGTAAGCCAGGTTCAGTAAAACCACACGCTAAATTTAAAGCTGAGGTTTATATCCTGTCAAAAGAAGAAGGTGGTCGTCACACTCCATTCTTTAACAACTACCGTCCACAGTTCTATTTCCGTACCACTGACGTAACAGGTATCATTACTTTACCTGCTGGTGTTGAAATGGTGATGCCTGGTGATAACTTGACGATTGATGTCGTTCTTATCAACCAAATCGCTATGGAAAAAGGTCTTCGTTTCGCTATCCGCGAAGGTGGACGTACGGTAGGTGCTGGTAAAGTAACCGAAATCGTTGACTAATTAGTATATTTTAAGATATACAAAAAGGGCACTCAATTGAGTGCCCTTTTTTATTTACGATTAACTCGCTAATTTGGCGTTCGCTTTTTCAAAAAGAAATGCCGGGATTTAAGTTTTACAGTTGTATTGCAGGGATTTTGATTTTCTGTTTGCTGAGCCAGCTTATAAAAGCTCAGTTACCAGTAACAATCCTTAATGAAAAATCCATAGAGGTAAATTTATGGGGGAAAAATAGTATTGAATATTTTGAAGATACTACCCGTCATCTAACCATGGAGGAACTGCTGAAAGATTCTTCCATTTCCTTTAAAAGTACGCAAAGCCATTTGCCAGATTTTGGATTTATTGAAGAGGCATATCATTGGGTTCGTTTTCGGGTGCGAAAACAAACCGATAAGCCCATTAATTGGGTTTTGAGAAATGATTACCCTATGATTGATGAGTTGAATGTATTCTTAATCAATGAGGCATCTGGAGAAATAATCAAAAAAACGGTTAGGGATGCCTTCCCCACCTACCAACGTGAGATTAGCGTTCATCAATGCGCCATTCCGATTGATATTCTTCCCAATCAAAACTATACAATCTACGTTCAACTGGTTGGAACAGATGCTAAACTGATAAAACTCAAACTTTCGGAAACCCACTATTTTTATAGTAGTTATTTAGACGAACTTTGGTTTTGGAGCGCGCATTTGGGGTTTGCACTTTGTATGATTATAGTTCAGGTGGTATTTTTGTTAGTTACCAAAGAACGAAATTTTTTGTTGTATGTGCTTTTTCTGCTAGGGTACTTATCTATTGCTATCATAGGGGGGTATGGTATTATTGACAGTATTGTATGGCCCGAAAATATCTGGCTTAAAAGGTTCGGAATTGTATTTGCAGTAGTACTGAGTAATGTATTGGGAGCCTTATTTTATACTCACGCGCTTCGCCTTAAAAATACATCTCCCCTACTCTACAAATTTTTACTGGCAGACATGGCCCTGTCGGTTGTATTGAGCAGTTGGATATTTATTATTCCTTACGATATCAGCGTAAATGTGTATTCAAGTGCGCTGATTTTTGTTTTTTTTAGTTTAGTATCTGTTTCTTGTGTGGTTAGTTACAGGCGTGGCAATGTCTCTGCTTTGTATTATTTGTTTGGTACCATTGCTTATTTCATTGGTATTTTAGTGCAAATAATCTGGACTCTTGGTTACCTCTACCCTTCGCTGATTGTGGTCAATTCAATGCATATTGGAAGTATGCTTGAAATGATATTTTTTACGTGGGCGCTGGCCCGGGATTATCGCCGCACAAGAGAAGAAAGAGAGGATACGCAAAGGGAGTTGATTACCGCTTTACAATCCCAAAATAAAGAGATATCTGAAGCACTACTACGCGGACAAACGCTTGAGCGTAAGCGTGTTGCGGCCGATTTGCACGATTCCTTAGGCGGTACACTATCTGCTATGCGTTGGACATTGACGTCATTTAACACGAAACATTTGTCTGCTCAGGAAAAACAAGTGTATGATAGCCTGGTTGAAATGACCAATGATGCACACCAAAGGGTTCGTTTTTTGAGTCATAACTTACTGCCAGAAGATTTAGAGGAAGATGGATTGCAGGTAAGCATTGAAAAACTGATTGAAAAACTTAACCGGAGCAACAAAACTAAATTTGAACTAAATATACATTTAGATAATAGACTGAATAAAAAAACGGAATTTGAACTCTATAATATTTTTCTTGAGCTGATTAATAATGTATTAAAGCACGCTAATGCTACGGAAGCCTATATCTCATTAGAAAACCTCGATGGCTATGTTCATCTGGAAGTTTTTGATAATGGAAAGGGCATAAACGGTGAAAGTAAACGTGGAAAAGGTTTGTATAATATTCAGGATAGAATTGCTTCATTGGGAGGGACATGGCAGATTGAATCTACCACGAAAGGCACAAGTGTATTGGCCCATGTACCTTTGACTTAAAATTTTTATACTTTTGTGCGCTCTTATAAACTGTGCCCATGGCCGAAAAACGTAACTCTGCACTCATTTTTATCTTCATCACTTTATTAATTGACATAACCGGTATTGGAATTATTGTACCGGTTATACCAAGACTTATACAGGAACTGACCAGCGAAGGCCTTTCAGATGCAGCACTCTACGGAGGTTGGCTGATGTTTGTCTACTCGGTTGCACAATTCATATTTTCGCCGATTTTGGGCGGTTTGAGCGACCAATACGGTCGCAGACCTATATTACTGGGGTCTTTGTTTGGGTTTGGATTAGATTATATTTTTAGTGCTTTTGCCTCAAGCATAGGTTGGTTATTTTTGGCCCGGGTCATAGCTGGTATATTTGGGGCAAGTTTTTCAACCGCTGGGGCCTACATTGCAGATGTCAGCCCTCCTGAAAAACGGGCTCAGAATTTTGGACTGATTGGCGCTGCTTTTGGGTTAGGATTCATTCTTGGTCCAATGATTGGAGGATTATTGGGGCAATACGGCCCACGCGTGCCTTTTTTCGTGTCGGCAGGATTAAGTTTATTGAATTGCATTTACGGCTATTTTGTGCTACCCGAATCGCTCGATGAAAAAAACCGCCGTCCCTTTGATTGGAAACGTGCAAATCCAGTAGGCGCATTGCGGCATTTACAAAAATACCCAGTTATTTTCGGACTAGTTATTCCATTGGTTCTGACTTATATTGCTGGGTATGCCACTCAAAGTACCTGGACTTATTTTACCATGGAAAAATTTGGTTGGGATGAAAAATGGGTTGGCTACTCATTGGCTTTTGTGGGTTTGATGGCTGCTATTGTACAGGGCGGTTTAACGCGAACGGTTATTCCAAGGTTAGGAAATACAAAATCTATCTATTGGGGACTTTCTCTCTATGCCCTAAGTTTCTTGTTGTATGCTTTTGCCGATAAAGGTTGGATGATGTTTGCTATCACCGTCATGTCGGCACTGGGAGGAATTGCTACGCCAGCCCTACAAGCGATTATGTCCAATGAAGTGCCTCCCAATGAACAGGGTGAACTTCGAGGTGCTCTTACGGGCCTGATGAGTTTAACGGCGATTTTTGGGCCCATCATGATGACTTCTCTCTTTGCTTATTTTACCTCTTCTTCTGCTCCTTTTCAGTTTGCAGGTGCTCCTTTTATGATGGGAGCGGTACTAACCGTTTTCAGTTTGGTTTTAGTAAAGAAATTATTAACAAAAAATTGAAAATCTTCTGAAAGTCTTGCAGTTGAAAAAATAAATCTCTACTTTTGCAGTCCGATTTGAAAAGACATCTTTACACGGGCATAGTTTAAAGGTAGAACTACGGTCTCCAAAACCGTCGGTCTGGGTTCGAGTCCTGGTGCCCGTGCTATTTTTTGCGCAAAATGAACTCATTTATAGAATTCGTAACCGCCTCCTGGGACGAGGTAAGACATAATGTCACATGGCCCAAACTTACAGATTTACAGTCTAGCACTACTTTGGTACTGTTGGGGTCGTTAATCTTTGCTGCCGTGGTAGGTCTTATGGACTTCATCTTCGAGAATGCCCTCTCTTTTCTTTATCAGTCATTTTAAGGGTATTTGTCCCTGTCACCCAAACATTGAGCAGGTATGAGCAATCTGAATTGGTATGTTATCCGGGCAGTGTCTGGTCAGGAGAAAAAGATTAAAACTTATCTCGAAAACGAAATCACCAGACAAGGTATTCAAGAGTCAATTCCTGAAATCCTGATTCCAACCGAGAAAATTGTTGAAATGCGTAACGGTAAAAAACGGATACGTGAAAAGAATTTTTTTCCAGGTTATATCATCATTTCTGCTGATTTGTCTAAGGGTGATGCTTATCACTTGATTACTACTATGCCAGGTGTTTTAGGTTTTCTGGGTAATACTACAGGAAATTCTAAAGTGCCAGTGCCGTTGCGGCAAGCCGAGATTAATCGGATTTTGGGTAAAGTAGAAGACGCAGTAGAAGAAGTTGAAGCGCCGAAAGTAAGTTTCATGAAAGGCGAAAGCGTCAAAATCATTGACGGACCTTTCAGCGGATTTATCGGCACAGTTGAAGAAATTTTTGACGACAAGAAGAAGCTAAATGTCGTTGTGAAAATATTCGGGCGTAGTACGCCCGTGGAGCTGAGTTACGCACAAGTAGAAAAAGAAAGCTGATTTATCAGAATGTTGCCGGGAGTACGAGACGAAAAGCTTCCACTTTCGTCTGTCAGCCGTACGCTTGAACCGGTAACGCCAACTTAAACGTTTAATAACGATGGCGAAAGAAGTAGCAGGTTACGTCAAACTGCAAGTGAAAGGTGGCCAGGCCAATCCTTCTCCCCCAATCGGACCCGCATTAGGTTCGAAAGGTTTGAACATCATGGAGTTCTGCAAGCAATTTAACGGTCGTACGCAGGACAAAATGGGAATGGTATTGCCAGTAGTAATTACCTACTACAAAGACAAATCATTTGAATTTGTCATCAAAACTCCACCGGCTCCCATTATGCTTATGGAGGCTGCAAAAGTGAAACTCGGTTCGGCTGAGCCAAACCGTAAAAAAGTAGGGTCAGTAAGTTGGGATCAAGTGAAAGTAATCGCTGAAACCAAAATGCCCGATTTGAACTGCTTCACAATTGAGTCTGCAATGAAAATGATTGCGGGAACGGCGCGTAGTATGGGTATTACAGTATCAGGGCAAGCTCCTTGGGATAACTAATCACAAGCGGACGTAAAGACATTTTGAACAATGGCAAAATTGACTAAAAAAAGAAAAGATGCTTTAGCGAAATATGACTCCAGCCAGGAGTATTCGTTCGAAAAAGCAGCAGAAATTCTGAAAGACATCTCATATACTAAGTTTGATGCTTCAGTAGATATTGATGTTCGCTTGGGTGTTGACCCCCGCAAAGCAGACCAGATGGTTCGCGGTGTGGTGGCCTTACCGCACGGTACAGGTCGTGAAGTACGCGTTTTGGTACTTTGCTCTCCTGATAAAGAAGCCGAAGCCAAAGAGGCAGGTGCTGATTATGTAGGTTTGGATGAATACGTAAAAAAAATCGAACAAGGCTGGACAGACGTAGACGTGATTATCACGATGCCTACTGTAATGGCTAAAATCGGTAAATTAGGTAAAATCTTAGGACCTCGCGGTTTGATGCCAAACCCCAAATCAGGAACTGTAACCCTTGAAGTCGGTAAGGCTGTAAAAGAGGTAAAAGCGGGTAAAATTGACTTCAAGGTTGATAAGTTCGGTATTATCCATACCAGCATTGGCCGTGTGTCTTTTGGTTCTGATAAAATTGCCCAAAACGCCCAAGAATTGATTGCTACTTTGATGAAGCTCAAACCATCTTCGGCTAAAGGTACCTATGTAAAAACCGTACACCTATCGAGTACAATGAGTCCGGGTGTAGTGATTGATAAAAGCACGATTGCAGGAATATAATTATGACACGCGAAGAAAAAGCCGTTATCATAGACGAACTCAGCGAGAAGTTCAAGGCGATACCTTATTTCTATATTGTTGATGCTACCGGCATGACAGTGAGTGAAACAAACAATCTGCGCCGTAAGTGTTTTACACAAGGCGTGGAGTATCGTGTCTTTAAAAATACGCTGATTGCAAAAGCATTGGAAACATTAGATACTGATTATACTCCTTTCAACGATACCGTTTTGAAGGGTTTCTCAGGAATCATGTTCCATCCGGAGTCAGGTAAAGCTGCGGCAAAATTGATCAAAGAATTCCGTAAAGAGTCAGGCAATGACAAATTGAAGCTTAAAGGTGCTTCGGTTGAATATAGCCTTTTCATCGGTGCTGATCAGCTTGACACGCTCTTGACCCTGAAGTCAAAACAGGAATTAATCGGGGAAATTATTGGTCTGTTGCAATCACCTGCCAAAAATGTCGTATCGGCATTGCAAAGCAGCGGAGGCAAATTGGCTGGTATCCTCAAAACTTTGTCAGAACGCGAAGGATAATCCATCGTCTTTGACCAAGACGTTGCTTTTGGAACGTATTTTTTACGACTGACAACAGCAGCAAATATTAATCAATCAAAACATAAACAGAAACAATTTTAACTTTCAATAAAATGGCAGATTTGAAAGCATTCGCTGAGCAACTTGTTAACCTTACTGTAAAAGAAGTAAACGAACTTGCAGCAATCTTGAAAGATGAGTATGGTATCGAACCCGCAGCCGCAGCTCCTGTAATGGTAGCCGCCGCAGGTGGTGGTGATGCAGCTCCTGTAGTAGAAGAAAAAACTTCTTTTGACGTAATCTTGAAATCAGCTGGAGCCGCTAAACTTCAAGTTGTGAAACTTGTTAAAGATTTGACAGGCCTTGGCTTGAAAGAAGCGAAAGAACTCGTTGACGGAGCTCCGAAACCTTTGAAAGAAGGTGTTTCTAAAGACGAAGCAGAAGCTTTGAAAAAACAATTGGAAGAAGCTGGTGCTGAAGTAGAAGTTAAGTAATTTCTATTTTTTACATCCAAATTCCTGAGGGATAGGCCTGACCTTGCGTCAGGTCTTTTCCTGTTTTAAGCCCCTTACCCCAAAGGGGACTCCTTTAAAACTCTCCGCTGGGGATGAGAGTTGAGTTTCATCTGAAACACTTCGCCACTCGTAGGAGCGATGCAGAGGGATGAAAACTTTTTGAAAACTACGAGGCGTGCTAAGTTTTTTGTAAACTAATCATTGATTTCCAGCGTTATACATTGTCACACTGACGTTGGGCTCTATCCACCAAAAAAACTTATAAAGCCTTGGTAACCAAACAACCTCCACGTAAAAATTTCGCCCGGATCAAGCCTGTAATTGACTATCCGGACTTCCTGGATGTGCAAGTTCGTTCTTATCGTGAATTCGTTAATTTAGATACCGCATCTGAAGAACGTCACAAAGAAGGCTTGTATAAAGTATTTCAGGAAAACTTTCCTATTTCAGATTCCCGCGAAAACTTCGTACTTGAATTTGTCGATTATGCACTTGATCCACCAAAATATTCGGTAGACGAATGTATCTCGCGCGGATTAACGTATTCTGTGCCGTTGAAAGCAAAATTGCGTCTTAAGTGTAATGATGCTGACAACGAAGATTTTGAAACCATTGAGCAGGAAGTGTTTTTGGGAGCGATCCCGTACATGACCGAAAAAGGCTCTTTTGTTATCAATGGTGCCGAGCGCGTAATTGTTTCGCAATTGCACCGTTCACCAGGTGTGTTTTTCTCAATGAGCAAACACACCAACGGAACAAAACTATATTCTGCCCGTATTATCCCGTTCAAAGGGTCATGGATTGAATTCTCAACCGACGTCAACAACGTAATGTATGCGTATATTGATCGGAAAAAGAAATTCCCCGTTACTACCCTTTTGCGCGCTATCGGCTTTGGCTCTGACAAAGAAATCCTTGATTTGTTTGAGCTCTCGGAAGAAATTCCAGCGACTCAGGCAAGCTTGAAAAAAGCCGTTGGTCGTCGCTTGGCGGCGCGGGTTTTGCGCACATGGACGGAAGACTTCGTAGATGAAGATACTGGTGAAGTAGTATCTATCAGCCGTAACGAAGTTTTGCTAGAGCGTGATTCTATTGTATCAGCCGATGACTTGGACGTAATCCTTGACTCAGGACAGAAATCTATTATTCTGCACCGTGAGGATATGAACATGGCGGATTACAATATCATCTATAATACGCTACAAAAAGATAGTTCTAACTCAGAAAAAGAAGCGGTTGAGCAGATTTATCGCCAATTGCGTAACGCAGAAGCTCCCGACGAACAAACGGCCCGCGAAGTAATTCAAAGCCTGTTCTTCTCTGATAAGCGTTATGACCTAGGAGATGTAGGACGCTACCGAGTAAATAAAAAATTGCAATTGGATATTTCAATGTCGACCAAGGTGTTAACTACCCAAGACATTGTTTCCATTGTAAAATACTTAATCGGCCTTATCAACGCCAAAGCCGTAGTGGATGATATTGACCACTTGTCGAACCGCCGTGTTCGTACCGTGGGAGAGCAACTATGGGCCCAATTTGGGGTAGGTTTGGCGCGTATGTCTCGTACCATCAAAGAGCGTATGAACGTTCGCGATAACGAAGATTTTAAGCCAATTGACTTGATTAATGCCCGTACGTTGTCGTCGGTGATTAACTCATTCTTTGGTACAAACCAGTTGTCGCAGTTTATGGACCAGACCAACCCGCTGGCAGAAATTACGCACAAGCGTCGTATGTCTGCACTGGGGCCAGGTGGTTTGAGCCGCGAACGCGCTGGTTTTGAGGTTCGTGACGTTCACTATACGCACTACGGACGTCTTTGTACGATTGAAACGCCCGAAGGTCCAAACATCGGTTTGATTTCTTCCCTTTGCGTGTATGCCAAAACAAACAGCATGGGCTTTATCGAAACGCCTTACCGCGTAATTGATAATGGTAAATTGACCAATGAACTGGTTTATCTGACGGCAGAGGAAGAAGATTCACGTTACATCGCACAGGCCAATGCGTTTGTTGATGATAAAGGAAACTTCTTGATCGATAAAATCAAGACACGTTTTGAAGGTGACTTCCCAATGGTGGATCCTTCGCAGGCGTCATTGATGGATATTGCCGCTAACCAGATTGTATCGGTGGCCGCTTCTATGATTCCATTCTTGGAACACGATGATGCTAACCGTGCTTTGATGGGTTCAAACATGCAACGTCAGGCTGTGCCTCTTCTCCGTCCTCAGGCACCTATCGTAGGTACTGGTTTGGAAGGACGTGTGGCCCGTGACTCGCGTGCATTGGTTGTCGCGACTGGAAATGGAGTGATTGAATTCGTGGACGCAACCAAAATTGTTGTTCGCTATGAGCGCACCCATGAAGAACGCCTTGTAAGTTTTGACAGTGATGTTGTTACTTATAACTTGGTTAAGTTCCGTCGTACCAACCAAGATACTTGTATCAACCTTCGTCCAATGGTGCTGAAAGGCCAAAAAGTGGAGAAAGGTGACATTTTGAGCGAAGGTTACGCGACAGAAGCTGGAGAATTGGCGCTGGGACGTAACTTACTTGTAGCCTTCATGCCTTGGCAAGGATATAACTTTGAGGATGCTATCGTAATCTCAGAGAGAGTTGTTCGTGATGACATCTTTACTTCAATCCACATCGAAGAATTTGATTTGGAAGTACGGGATACCAAACGCGGAGAAGAAGAGTTGACGGCTGAAATTCCGAACGTAAGTGAGGAGGCCGTTAAGAATCTTGACGAAAACGGTATCGTTCGTATCGGAACAGAAGTAAAAGAAGGAGATATTTTAATTGGTAAAATTACTCCAAAAGGAGAGTCTGACCCAACGCCAGAAGAGAAACTATTGCGTGCCATCTTTGGTGACAAAGCAGGTGATGTAAAAGATGCATCTCGTAAAGCACCTCCATCGATGAAAGGTGTGGTCGTTGATACTAAGCTATTCTCTCGCCCAGGCCGTGATGAGCGCGTCAAGCAGAAGGATGAGCTAAAAGTGTTAATGAAAGCCTACAGCCGCGATTTGACTAAACTTCGTGAAGTAATCATTGATAAAATGGTGGAACTTCTCGATGGTAAAACAAGTGCGGGAGTAAAACATAAATTCGGCGAAGATATCATCAGCAAAGGGGTGAAATTCAGCCGTGTTAATATCATCAATAACGTATTTCCTGACAAAAACCCTTACCGGGATGAGGCAGGTTATGTTGTTGCGGAAGAAGTAAACTTGTTGGGCGATTTAATTATCGAAGGTTGGACAGAAGATCCTACTACCAACAAGATGTTGTTTGAAATGGTGAAAAACTATCAAAAACGTCGTAACGAAATTGCTGGACGCTTCAAACGCGACCGCTTTACGTTGGAAGTTGGAGATGAACTCCCTGCGGGTATCGTGAAGTTGGCCAAAGTATATATCGCCAAGAAGCGCAAGCTGAAAGTAGGTGATAAAATGGCTGGTCGCCACGGAAACAAAGGGGTTGTGGCAAAAATCGTTCGCGATGAAGATATGCCTTTCCTTGCTGATGGAACACCAATGGATATCGTGTTGAACCCACTTGGGGTACCTTCACGTATGAACATCGGTCAGATTTATGAAACCATTTTGGCTTGGGCTGGTAGAAGATTGGGCCGTAAATATGCGACACCGATTTTCGACGGAGCTACTGAGGATCAAGTTGTTGCTGAATTGAACGAAGCCGGAATTCCTGAATTCGGACGTACACCGCTTTACGATGGTCAATCAGGAGATATGTTTGACCAAAACGTAACAGTAGGTATCATGTACATGCTGAAATTAGGTCACTTAGTGGATGATAAAATGCACGCCCGTTCGATTGGGCCATACTCACTCATTACGCAACAACCATTGGGTGGTAAAGCCCAGTTTGGGGGTCAGCGTTTTGGAGAAATGGAAGTGTGGGCACTCGAAGCATTTGGAGCGTCGCACATTCTGCAAGAGATTTTGACCGTGAAATCGGATGACGTTATCGGACGTGCAAAAGCGTACGAAGCGATTGTGAAAGGTGAAAACCTTCCGAAACCAAATATTCCTGAATCATTCAACGTATTGATTCACGAGTTACGAGGTCTCGCTCTCGAAATCACAATGGATTAATTTTCATTCTTTCAGAGGTAATTTTCCGAAGGTTTTAAACCTTCGGAAAACTAAAAGAACTTCTGTCAGAAGCTTTCAAAAATCATTTTCACAAAAACAATATCCGAAATGTCATTCAAGAAAAACAAGAAAATCAATAGTGACTTTTCGCGGATTACCATCAGCTTGGCATCGCCAGAGTCTATCTTGGAGAGCTCTTATGGCGAGGTAACCCAGCCGGAGACAATCAATTATCGGACCTATAAACCTGAAATGGGTGGGCTTTTCTGCGAGCGCATCTTCGGGCCGGTAAAAGACTGGGAATGTCACTGTGGTAAATATAAGCGCATTCGTTACAAGGGTATTATTTGCGACCGTTGCGGAGTAGAAGTAACGGAGAAAAAAGTACGCCGTGAACGGATGGGACACATCGAGTTGGTTGTGCCCGTAGCTCATATCTGGTATTTCCGTAGCTTGCCAAACAAAATCGGTTATCTCTTGGGCCTTTCTACCAAGAAATTGGACCAAATCATTTATTATGAGCGTTATGTAGTTGTTCAGCCGGGTATCAAAGCGGAAGATGGAGTCAATAAAATGGACTTCTTGACCGAAGATGAATACTTGGACATTGTGGACAAACTGCCACGCGAAAACCAAATGTTGCCTGACACTGACCCCAATAAATTCATCGCTAAGATGGGTGCCGACGGGTTGGAAATGTTGTTGTCACGGACACAATTGGACGAATTGTCTTACGAACTGCGCCACAACGCAGCCAATGATACCTCACAACAGCGTAAAGCGGAAGCGCTGAAACGTCTGAAAGTGGTGGAAGCCCTCCGCGACGCCAACACCCGTATCGAAAACCGCCCCGAGTGGATGGTGATTCGTATGGTGCCTGTGATTCCACCGGAATTGCGTCCATTGGTGCCGTTGGATGGCGGTCGTTTTGCTACGTCAGACTTAAATGACCTGTATCGTCGCGTAATTATTCGTAACAACCGTTTGAAGCGTTTGATTGAAATCAAAGCTCCTGAGGTGATTTTGCGTAACGAAAAACGGATGTTGCAAGAAGCGGTTGACTCATTATTTGACAACAGCCGTAAAGTAAATGCCGTTCGTTCAGAAGGTAACCGCGCGTTGAAATCCCTTTCCGATATGTTGAAAGGTAAGCAGGGCCGTTTCCGTCAAAACTTATTGGGTAAGCGTGTTGATTATTCTGGTCGTTCGGTTATCGTGGTAGGTCCTGAGCTCAAATTGCACGAGTGCGGACTTCCTAAAGACATGGCGGCTGAGTTATTCAAACCGTTTATTATCCGTAAACTAATCGAACGCGGAATCGTAAAAACGGTAAAATCTGCGAAGAAAATCGTTGACCGCAAAGACCCTGTGGTTTGGGATATTTTGGAAAACGTGTTGAAAGGACACCCAGTGTTGCTCAACCGTGCTCCAACCCTTCACCGTTTGGGGATTCAGGCGTTCCAGCCTAAATTGATTGAAGGAAAAGCCATTCAGCTGCACCCACTCGTTTGTACGGCGTTCAACGCTGACTTTGACGGTGACCAGATGGCGGTTCACGTACCACTAGGACAAGAAGCAGTTTTGGAGGCATCTATGTTGATGCTTTCTTCACACAACATCTTGAACCCAGCCAACGGTGCGCCAATCACGGTACCTTCACAAGACATGGTTTTGGGCTTGTATTACGTAACAAAAGGACGTAAATCAACGCCTGAGATTCCAATCATTGGAGAGGGTGGTATATTTTACGGAGCGGATGAGGTCATCATTGCCATCAACGAAGGCAAGTTGTCGAAGCATGCTCATATCAAATGCCGCGTGACGGTTCGTAACGAGGATGGTACGCTGGAGAAGAAATTGATTGATACCGTAGCCGGTCGAATCCTTTTCAACCAGTTTGTCCCTGAATCAGTAGGATACATCAATGAATTGTTGACAAAGAAAAAATTGCAGCAAATCATCGGTCACGTATTCAAAATTGCGGGTAACGCGCGTTGTGCTCAGTTCTTGGATGAAATCAAGCACTTAGGCTTCCAGACGGCATTCAAAGGTGGGTTGTCAATTGGTTTGGGTGATATCAAAATCCCAGACGAAAAATGGCAGCTTATCGACGGAGCCAAAGGGGAAGTGCAAGGTGTAATGGACAACTTCATGATGGGTCTGATCACCGAAAACGAGCGTTATAACCAAATCATTGACGTTTGGACGCGTACCAACACCAAGTTGGCCAACACGCTCCTGACGCAATTGGAAAATGACCAGCAAGGATTCAACTCAGTATATATGATGATGCACTCGGGAGCGCGTGGTTCTCGGGAGCAAGTACGTCAGTTAGGTGGTATGCGTGGTCTGATGGCTAAGCCTCAGAAAAACCTAGCGGGTGGCGTAGGTGAAATCATTGAAAACCCAATTTTGTCAAACTTTAAAGAAGGTCTTGACGTATTGGAGTACTTCATCTCTACCCACGGTGCACGTAAAGGTTTGGCGGATACCGCTTTGAAAACGGCCGATGCAGGTTACCTGACTCGTCGTTTGCACGATGTGGCGCAGGATGTAGTTGTAAACGAAGAAGATTGCGGTACCCTGCGCGGTATTGAAATTTCAGCGTTGAAAGACAACGAAGACATCGTTGAGCCATTGGCAGAACGTATCTTGGGTCGTGTATCGGTTCATGATATTTTAGATCCGCTTACTGGTGAGCTAATCATCGCCTCTGGAAGCGAAATCACGGAAGAAATTGCGTCTCGCATCGACGAAACCAGCATTGAAGCCGTTGAAATCCGTTCGGTATTAACTTGTGAAACCCGTAACGGAGTTTGCTCGAAATGCTACGGACGTAACTTGGCTTCGGGACGCATGGCAGAAAACGGTGAAGCTGTTGGGGTAATTGCCTCACAGTCAATCGGTGAGCCAGGTACCCAGCTGACCCTTCGTACATTCCACGTGGGTGGGGTTGCGCAAAACATTGCGCAGGAAGCCTCCATCAAAACCAAGTTTGACGGTAAAGTGGAATTTGAAGATATGCGTACGGTAGATTCTACCGATAACGAAGGAAACCCTGCTACCATCGTAATGGGACGCTCGGGCGAAATTCGTATCATTAGCGAAGCCAACGGACAAGTACTGATTGCAAACAACGTACCTTACGGGGCTACATTGTTGGTAAAAGAAGGACAAAAAGTAACCAAAGGACAGGAACTTTGTAACTGGGATCCGTACAACGCCGTTATCCTTTCAGAATTCAACGGCGTAATCGAATACGAAGCAATTGAAGAAGGTATTACGTTCCGTGAAGAAATCGACGAGCAGTCGGGCTTCCAGGAAATGGTAATCATCGAAAGTCGTGACCGTACCAAGAACCCAGGTATTTTGGTGAAAGGAAAAAGCCCGCTTTTAACTGACATTGAAGAGAAAATCTATAACTTACCTGTGGGTGCTCGTCTGGTAATCAAAGATGGTGCCGTGGTAAGAACAGGTCAGCCTTTAGCAAAAATTCCTCGTACCTTGGGTAAAACCCGCGATATTACGGGAGGTTTGCCACGGGTAACTGAATTGTTCGAAGCTCGTAACCCGTCTAACCCTGCGGTAGTATCTGAAATCGACGGTGTAGTTATCTACGGTATCATCAAACGTGGTAACCGTGAAATCAACATCGAGTCGAAAGACGGTACCCGTAAAAAATACCTTGTGCCATTGTCGAAACACATTCTGGTACAAGACGGTGACTACGTAAAAGCTGGTGAGCCGCTTTCTGACGGAGCCATCACGCCAAGTGATATTCTTTCAATCAAAGGACCAACCGCCGTACAGGAGTATCTCGTAAACGAAATCCAAGAGGTTTACCGCTTACAAGGGGTAAAAATCAACGATAAGCACATCGAGTGTATCGTACGCCAAATGATGCAGAAAGTTGAAATTATGGATCCAGGTGATACTAACTTCCTCGAAATGCAGGCCGTTGATAAGTGGACATTCCGCGAAGAAAACGACCGTGTACTCGACATGAAAGTGGTAGAAGATGCTGGTGATTCAGAATCTCTCAAACCGGGTATGTTGATTTCTGCACGCCGTTTGCGTGACGAAAACTCAACGCTTAAGCGCCGTGACCAACGTTTGGTGACTGCCCGTGATGCCAAACCTGCGGTAGCTCAACCTACGCTGATGGGTATTACGCAAGCGTCTTTGGGTACTGAAAGCTTTATCTCTGCGGCGTCGTTCCAGGAAACGACCAAAGTATTGAGCGAAGCGGCCGTACGCGGAAAACGCGATACCCTCGAAGGCTTGAAAGAAAACGTGATTGTAGGTCACTTGATTCCTGCTGGTACGGGTGCCCGTCGTTATCAAAAACTCATCATTGGTTCGAAAGAAGAACTCGAAACAGTGAGCGAGTCACGCGAGCGCAGCGGTTCACGCCGTGGCAAACGTGAATTGGCGAATTAATAGGTTTCCAATTAGTTTATATAGTAAAACGCCCCGACCTAGGTTGGGGCGTTTTTTTGGTTTTGATGGGGGAATACTTTTTTTCGATTCCAGCCGTTTTTTAGTTCCTTTGTTTTTTAAACGATTTATTATGAGCATGAAAAAACTAATTTTCTTCTTTACACTTTTCATTTTACGTTTTACACTTCTTCAAGCCCAAGAAAATACATACAATCTGATTCCTTTTCCTGCGCAGTTCAATGGCGGCGAGGGGACGTTTGTATTAAATGCGCAAACCAAAATTATTGTCACGGCCAAAGATGCACCGTTGAAAGTAGTTGCGCAAAGTTTGGCAACTACGTTGAAAACGGCTTCGAAACTACCTTTGGCCATTGCTGCCACAGCTCCCCCAACGGCCAAAAACGTAATTTATATTCGTCTAAATAAAGCATTAGGCCTTGGTACAGAAGGCTATAAGCTTAGCGTAAGCACCGACCGAGTTACGTTGGAAGCGGCAACACCGCAAGGCGCTTTCTACGGGGTACAAACCATTCTGCAACTATTGCCGACGGCTGTTTTTAGTCCCGTACCCGTTGAAAACGTGGCATGGTCGATGCCCGTGTGTCAGATTCAGGATAAGCCCCGTTTTGTTCATCGTGGCCTTATGCTGGATGTCAGTCGGCATTTTATGCCCGTTTCGTTTATTAAAAAATACATTGATTTGTTGGCCTTGCACAAAATGAACATTTTTCATTGGCATTTAACCGATGATCAAGGCTGGCGCATTGAGATAAAGAAATATCCAAAACTGACGCAAATAGGCTCAAAACGCAAAGAAACGCTCGTTGGTCAGTATTCAGAAAACTATCCGCAAAAGTTTGATGGAAAAGAAATCAGCGGGTTTTATACCCAAGCCGAAATCAAAGAGGTGGTGAAGTATGCCCAATCAAAATACGTGACCATTATTCCCGAAATCGAACTGCCGGGGCACTCGTCGGCGGCGTTGGCGGCGTATCCTGAGTTGGGTTGTGAGCCTTCTAAAAAATACGAAGTGGCCACCAAATGGGGCGTGATGAATGATATTTATTGCCCCAATGAGAAAACCTTCACGTTTTTGCAGGATGTGTTGACAGAAGTATTTGCCTTGTTTCCGGGGAAATACGTTCATATCGGTGGGGATGAAGCCCCCAAAGATGCTTGGAAGCAGAGTAGTTTTTGTCAAGAGTTAATCAAAAAATTGAATCTCAAAGATGAGCATGAACTCCAAAGCTATTTCATCAAGCGCATCGAAAAGTTTGTTAATTCAAAAGGGCGAGCCATTATCGGTTGGGACGAGATTTTGGAAGGCGGCGTAGCGCCCAATGCCACGGTGATGAGTTGGCGTGGTACCAAAGGGGGCATTGAAGCCGTCAAGCAAAAGCATAACGTCATCATGACGCCCAATACTTATTACTACCTAGACTATTATCAGGCCAATCCTGCCAAAGAGCCCTTGGCTATCGGTGGGTATTTACCCATTGAAAAAGTATACGAATATGACCCCGGAGCAGGGTTTTCTCCCGAAGAACAAAAATACATTTTGGGGGTGCAAGGCAATGTTTGGACCGAATACATGCCTAGCCCTGCACAGGTAGAATACATGACGTTCCCACGTGCTACGGCCATTGCAGAAGTGGCTTGGGTACCTTCTGGCGGAAAGAATTTTGAAGATTTTGCCACACGACTGAAAGAACATTTAAAACGATTGAATTATCTGAAAGTCAATTATTCAAAAAGAATTCTGGACGTGCGGGCGGTGACGCAATTTAATAATCAAGGACAATTGCAGGTTCGGTTAGAAAAACTCGACTCCGATAGCAAAATATATTATACCACTGATGGCAAAGAACCTTCGACGAGCTCGACCGAATATTTGATGCCCATTACGTTGGATAAAATCACCACAATTAAAGCTATCACTACGGCAGGGGCCACGTTTGAAGAGAAATTCTTTATTCACCGTGCCAAAGGAAAACCCTACACCTATGCCAATGCACTAGCTGACGGTGTTGATACAGACAAGAAGAAACTCACAGACGGCCAAGTAGCGCAAAGCCCCCGAAACAGCGCTGAATGGGTCCGTATGTCGGGCAAAGATTTTGAAATCACGATTGATTTAGGAGAGGTAAAACCCGTTACCAAAGTCTCTACCAATTTTCTCAAAGTAATCATGAACAATGTATTTCCACCTACGTCGGTTGAAATTGGCCTTTCACGCGATGGTGAAAGTTTTAAAGATGCATTGGCTCAGCCTGTAAAATACGAACTGGAAGGGCCGTGGCAGATTATGCCCGTAGTGGCAGATTTCAAAACGGCCCGGGCTCGTTATATTCGAATTCGTGCCAAAAACGCTGGCCCAGCTCCCGCAGGACATCCCGCTGCAGGACGGCCTACAACGATTGCAATGGATGAAGTTGTGGTAGACTAACAATTTTTTAAAGATACAGCAAAAGCACTGCCTTGGCGGTGCTTTTGCGTTTTTAATACCTCCATTCTTCCCGTTTACGCCGTTTTTCAGGCAGTTCATCCCAATTTTATCTTATTTTTTTGAACAATGAAGTAGGTTTGCAACGTTTTTATATCAGAAAAGTACAAACACATTGATAGGGGAACCCTCCCCGCAGATTGTCATTTTAAAAACAATCAATAACCCATCATCAGCTATGAAACAAATCTTAACGAGTCTGGTCTTTCTTTTAACGCTTACCTACGGATATGGCCAAGAGCGAAAAACCGTAAGCGGGTACATCAAAGATGCTTCTGACGGCGAAAGCCTCATTGGCGTATCGGTCTACGTGCGCGAGATTGGCAACGGAACCGTCACCAACGATTACGGTTACTATGCGCTCAATCTGCCGACTGGAACATACACCTTGGTTTTCAATTACATCGGTTACGAAAAAATCGAAAAGAAAATTGAGCTTACCGCCGACTTAAAACTGAATCTTGAACTCAAAGATGAAAGCCTCAAACTTCAGGAAGTAGTTGTCAAGGCCACAAAAGAGGACGAGAACGTCAAAAACATTGAAATGTCGGTCAATAAGGTGGAAATGAAGACCATCCGCCAAATGCCCGCCTTGCTGGGTGAGGTAGATTTAGTGCGCAGTATTCAGTTGTTGCCAGGGGTGACAAGCGTAGGAGAGGGGGCGAGTGGTTTTAACGTTCGCGGGGGCAATATTGACCAAAACTTAGTTTTGTTGGATGAAGCCCCCGTCTTTAATTCTTCCCATTTGTTTGGCTTTTTCTCGGTTTTTAATCCCGATGCCATCAAAGACGTCAAGTTGGTGAAAGGAGGGATTCCTGCACAATACGGTGGACGTATTTCCTCTATTCTGGATGTGAGGCTCAAAGAAGGGAATTCAAAAAAGACAGAAATTAACGGCGGCGTGGGCACAATCTTTTCTCGGTTGAGTTATGAACGGCCTTTTGCCAAAGGAAAAGGCTCGTTTATTGTGGCGGGTCGTCGGTCGTATATTGATGTGTTGGCCAAGCCATTTTTGAGCGGAGATTTGAAAGGGTCGCGGTTTTATTTCTATGACTTTACGGCCAAAGCCAATTATCGGATTGACGACAAAAACACTGTTTATGCTTCTGGTTATTTTGGCCGCGATGTGTTTGGGGCTGACTTCGGTTTTGATTGGGGAAACCAAACTGCCACGGCCCGTTGGAACCACGTTTTCAACAACAAACTTTTCATGAATTTTACCACGTTTTATTCGAACTATGACTACGGATTGGAATCAGACCGCAACAATACGAGCAAAACGGGCGATAAATTCAAGTGGAATTCAAACATTCAGACGTGGAGCCTTAAACCTGATTTTACGTATTACTTGACGCCAAACAATACGGTTACGTTTGGGGGGCAATACATCAACTATACTTCAAAGCCCGGAACGGCATTGGCGATTTCGAGCGGGGAATCACGCAATATCAGCCTCGATGCGCGCTACGCCGATGAATCGGCGCTGTACATTGGCAATGAACAAAAAGTAAACGATTGGTTATCGTTTCAGTACGGAATTCGTTATTCGCATTTTAGAAATCTGGGCCCTGGAACAAACTTTGAATTTCAGGAAATCGTCAAAGGAGAACGTAAAATTCCCGTTTCAGAAACCAAATATGAAACGGGCGTAATCAATGAATACGGAAATTGGGAGCCGCGTTTTTCGACAAAAATTGAACTTTCGCCCTCGACTTCTATCAAAGCCAGTTATAACCGCACTGTGCAATATTTGCATCTATTGTCCAACACCGCCGCAAGCTCGCCGTTGGATGTGTGGACGTTAAGCTCAAAAATCATAAAGCCTCAAATTGCCGACCAAGTGGCGTTGGGGTGGTTCCAAAATTTTCAGGACAATACCTACGAAGCTTCCGTAGAGGTGTATTATAAAGACCTCCAAAACCAAATTGATTATGTTCGTAATTCGGATTTGTTGCTCAATAAATACCTCGAAGGTGATTTGCTCTTCGGCAATGGTCGGGCCTATGGAGCAGAATTTTACGTAAAGAAAAATCGTGGCAAACTAACGGGTTGGATGAGCTATACGTTGGCGCGTACAGAACGAAAGATAGAAGGAATTAATAACAACGGCTGGTTTCCCGCCCGTTTTGATAAAACCCACAATCTTTCGGTGGTAGGTTTATACCAACTGAATGAGCGTTGGAGTTTCTCGACCAATTTTGCCTTCAACACGGGTACGCCAGCTTCTTTCCCGACCAATCGCTTTGAATGGGGAGGGTGGGCATTGCCGCAAAATGTAAATGATTCGCGCAATGCTTCGCGGATTCCTTCCTATCACCGTTTGGATTTTGGTGCTACGCTCAAATCCAAGAAAAAGCTCTTTGGAAAAGGGCAAGGGGAATGGGTTTTCAGCGTGTATAACGCGTACAACCGTCGGAATCCGTTCTCAACTTATGTACAGCAAAATGAAGACAATAACCTTCAAACCGAGGCAGTACGTTATTCCATCATTGGTAGTGTGATTCCAGCGGTTACTTATAATTTTAAATTCTGATCATTGATTTTTGACAAGATATACATGCTATGAAAAAAATATTCGCCCAATTATTCATTTTGTCGCTGACTCTTGGTGCCTTGACAAGCTGTGAAGATGTAGTAGACTTAGATATACCCTCTGGAGACCCGCAGTTGGTGGTAGATGGTTGGGTAACCAATCAAGCCACCGAGCATACCATTCGCCTGACAGAATCAGCTCCTTACTTTGACAATAGCCCCGCCAAGCCAGTACTAAATGCTACCGTTATTGTTACCGACGACAAAGGCAAAGTTTTTACATTTAAAGACCTCAAAAACAACGGGTACTATGTGTGGAAACCCGCTTCGGCAAGCGATTCGCTAGGGCGCATCGGAGGCACGTATACGCTCAATGTTAAATTTGGTACGGAAGAATATCGGGCTACGACCAAACTCAATCGCGTACCCAAGATTGATTCAATGACTTATTTTTTTGATAAACTTCCCGTTGCACCCACCGATGGCTCGCCCCAAGAAGGCTATAAGCCCGAGTTTTTTGCGCGTGACCCTACGGGCGCGGGAGATTGTTATTGGATAAAATCATACCGAAACGGTAAGTATTACAATAGTGCAAGCAACATCTCAACGGCTTTTGATGCAGCGTTTAGTCCTGGTGCCAACAGCGACGGCTTGATTTTTATTCTTCCGATTCGCCAATCGGTGGTGCCTCAGATAGAGTTTGCGCTTGAGAAAGATACGATTAAAGTAGAGCTGCTAAGCGTGTCGTTGGAAGCGTATTACTTTCTCAATCAAGTACGTATGGAATCTACCAATGGCGGGCTTTTTGCCACGCCACCTTCCAATATTTTTACTAACGTTACCAATGTCAACCCCAATGGGCGCAAGGCGCTGGGCTTTTTTGGAGCGTCGGGGGTCAGTACTTTTCAGACCGTGATTGATGCCAAAAAAGCCAAGCCAAAGAATGGGTAAAATTACACGATGAATTTCGTTGGTTTTGTATATTTGTTCCGTGCAAAACCATCCCAAACTTGTGTTGGGCGGTGACTTCCCAAAACCTGACGGATTTGCATGACTATTTCTTTCCTGCAAAATCTGTCAGGTTTTTCACGTTATAGCGTAAGCGTATGCCCAAACGAATTATTTTAGCTCTTGTCGCCGCAACCCCCGTTTTTGCCTATTTTATATATTTACTTCGCTTCAGTATTCCATTTCCCAACGAGGATGACCTTCCCGTGATTTTTGGGTTTATTAATCATGCCTTCCCCTTTGATGACCAATCTTTGAAGCTTTTTTTTACGCCATTTCGTGAGCATGTCATATTACCAGCTAAAATAATTGCCTATTTACAGGTTATAATCAGTGGTTGTGTCAATCTCAAAACCATGGTTGTGGTCGGCAATCTTTGTTGGGTTCGGGTGGCATGGTTGCTTTATAAGAATTTGAAAGAAGCCAAAATACCTTCCCTATACTTTTTGCCAGTTCTTTTTATCCTATTTCAACTCCAATTTACCGAAACGGCACTGTGGCCAATGGCCGTCTGGTCAAACATGGTGGTGATTTGGCTTGCCTTTGAATCTATTCATCTGTTGATAAATAATGAGCAAAAGGTAAGTCGTTGGCGTTTTACATTGGCCTTTCTTTGTGCCGGAGGGGCGACTTTTTCCAATGGAAATGGGCTGTTAAGTATACTTATTGGCCTAGTAGTTTTAATTGTGCAACGAGCATCTCTAGCACGGATGGCGCTGTGGTCCCTTTTGGGAGTTATTTTTTTAGGAGGTTACTGGTGGGCAAAATCTTTTGGGATGCCCGATGAAACATACGGCATTCAAACCAACCCTGTACAGTGGCTTTTGGGGATTTGCCTGTTTATTGGAGGCTACGGAGATTTTATTTCGGGAAGTTTTAAATGGGTAGCGGCTGGTTTAGGAGCCGCGATGGTGATGGTTTTGTTTTTAAGCAATTTTAAAGCTATTCAACAATCACGATATTGGACGTCACCGACCTTTAAGCTAACGGTTTATGCGTTGTTCGCGTTAATGACTGCGGCGGCAGTGGCTCTTTTGCGTACTGAGCCAGTGGGCGCTGATGCTGCGTTGCTGGGGCGTTATCGGCATTATTCTGCCTTGCTGGTGGGGATTGGATACCTTATTTTACTTATTCAATTACAAAATAATAAAGTCATTCTTCATCGACTCTTTCTTATGTTTTTAGGAGTCAGCATGGGTATTTGGGGATTATCGTATTACCGTGATTGGGGCTACCGCTACATGGACTATCAGAAATTTTGGGCAGATACTTACAACATGCAACATAATAACCTGCTGTACTTGAACTGGAAATCACAAAACGGTTTGCCCGAAATCTATCAAACTTCGCAGTCCCAAAATATAGTTTGCCAAACGGATTCTCCTTTGGTGGATGTTGCGATGCTGAAAACAGATTCATTGCAGCCTTTTATTCCAACCACGCTAGAATGGGAAACTGTTTCGGAAGATGCTGCCCGGTGTAGACGCGTAGCTACCGTAAAAACCGACACGCTCAGGTTTCAACTGAACCAAGGAGAGGCTTGGTTGTGGATGCTGAAAAATAACCGACACTTCTACTTTATTTCGGCCACGGCCACCAAAACCAATCCGATTCAGTTCTTAACCAAACAGGAGTATTTTAAACCGGGTTTTGCGGGGGAGGTTGCCGCCTGTTTTCTTGAACCTGGAACCTACCAACTATTTTTGGTAAATGCACGAAGAGGACAAATGCCACGGGTATTTCGGACCAATCGCTTGGTAGAAAGCGGTCAATAATATTCCAACTTAAATTACTTTTCCTTCTTCCAAACGCAACGTTTGGGTAACGCAACTCGGGATTTCGTGGGCGTAATGCGATACGTAGATGAGGGTGCGCTCGGGCGTATCACAAATGACGTCAACGACTTCTTTGAAATGTTCGACTGCCGCAAAATCCAATCCCTGACAAGGCTCGTCCAGAATTAAAAGGGGCGGGTTTTTGACCAAGGCACGGGCCAAAAGCACCAATCGTTGTTGTCCTTTCGAAATATTTTTAAACGGTTTTTCGACAAATGCGTTTACATTCAGCCATTCGGCCACCACGTGCGTGCGCTGAATCTGCTCCTCAGTCAACTTTCTGAAATAAACCCCCGTAGCATCAAAGAACCCTGATGCAATGGCCTTAAAAACAGTGGTTTCTTGCGGAAAATACAAATGTAATTCGGGCGAAACGTGGCCTATTTTGCTCTTTACATCCCACATCGAAGCACCACCACGTTTGACGTCAAAAAGATCATAGTCGTTGGCAAAACGCTGAGGGTTGTCGGCGGTAAGGATGCTCAGTAGCGTTGATTTCCCTGAACCGTTAGGCCCCACCAAAGCCCATTTTTCTCCTTTTTTGATCTTCCAATCTACGTTTATCAAAACTTTCTTACTACCATAAGTTACGTTGATATTTCGCAGATGAACAGCTGATTCAAAATCCAGACGGACCGATTCTGGATTTTTGTCACCCTGTAAGGGTCTATATTTTGCCTGTAAATCCGTACCTAACATCTTACTGGATGCATCATCAGTAGACGCACCGCCCGAAGTCACACCCACTATTTTTCCTTCTTTCAATTCCAGCACATTCGTCACGCTTTCAGGAATTTCGACCGAAGACGTTACCAGAATGACCAAAATTTCCTCGTGTTTTAATTGCTTCAATGCCTCGCGCAAGACATCGCGCGAGTGTACATCCAAGCCCGCAAAAGGATTATCTAACAACAACAGTTTAGGTTTTTTGAGCAACGACCGGGTGAGCATCATCCGCCGAGTTTCGCCATTAGAAAGCGTGACAAAAGGGCGGTCGAGCAGGTGCTCAATGGAAAGCAGGCGGGCGGTTTTTAGTAAATCTTCTTCCGAAACAGTCGATTCGGGTAATTGTACCGAATGCTCATCTACCGTACCAACGGGTTTGAGTTGATTGGTCAATACTTCCCGTACGGTAGGTGCTATTTCAGCTTCAAAGCTGTGGAAACGCTGTTGATAATATTGGGCAGCCGAAGCTACGATTCGATTAAATGAATAATCGGAAGGGACCAGCTCGGCAACTTTTGAAAGCAGCACTTCTCCGTACGAATGAGCAAGTTTCCCCCGCCAAATGGGCCATTTCCCCGCGAGCACTTCCAATAAAGTAGTTTTTCCACTGCCGTTTTCGCCCACAATAGCCCATTGTTCGCCGGGGAGAATTTGGAAATCTAACTCAGAAAGTATCACGGTGTCGTAACGACGAACAAAGGCGTTTTGAAGAGAAATGAGCATGAGGAAAAACGGTAATTAACGGTCAAAATTAGGGCAAATAGTTGATTTTGTTGCCAATAATTTTGCAGGAATTGAATTATTGGGCTGACAAATAACCCAACTTCCGTAAAGCTTTATTTTTTATATTTGGGGAGTCATTCTGCGTGCATAATAAACCTTAACCAACTCAATGGAACCAATCTTTGCCACCGACCGTACTCGGGAGTTATTGCCAAAAATCAAAGTATTTATTGAAAAAGAGCTGTATCCGCTCGAAACTCCCGAATACCTCGCCCATGATTTTTCGCACGTAGAGCCTATTTTGCAGCAGAAACGTCAGCTCGTAAAACAAGCAGGACTTTGGGGATTACATTTGCCCGAAGAAGATGGTGGCCTGAACCTGACGCTGTGTGAATTTGGACAAATTAGCGAAGTGCTGGCAAGTTCGCCGTTCGGGCATTTTGTATTTAATACGCAAGCTCCCGACATCGGAAATACCGAACTCATGCACAAATACGCGCCCCAACACCTCAAAGAGCGTTATTTAAAGCCACTGATGAACGGCAAAATTCGGAGTTGTTTCAGCATGACCGAGCCTGAATTTGCGGGTTCTAATCCTACTCGGATGGGAACAACGGCGGTAAAAGACGGCAACGATTATGTCATCAACGGCCATAAATGGTTTACCAGTTCGGCCGACGGTGCAGCGTTTGCCGTGGTCATGGCCGTGACCAATCCAGAAGCCGCGCCGCACAAACGCGCCAGTCAGATTTTGGTGCCGATGGAAACCCCAGGGGTGAAATTGGTACGAAATATTCCCATCATGGGCCACGCGGGCGATAGTTGGGCGAGTCATGCAGAGATGCTGTACGAAAACGTGCGTGTACCTCAGGCCAACCTGATTGGTGCTGAAGGAGCAGGGTTTCTATTGGCACAAGAACGCCTCGGCCCTGGGCGGATTCATCACTGTATGCGGTTTATTGGTATTGCCGAGCGTAGCTTTGACCTGATGTGCCGTTATGCGGTCAGTCGGGAATTAGAAGAAGGGAAAGTGCTGGGCGACACGCAGTTTATTCAGGGATTCATTGCCGAAAGTCGGGCCGAGATAGATGCGGCCCGGTTGCTGGTTTTGCGGACGGCACATAATATTGACCAATTCGGTGCGGCATCTGTGCGGGATGAGATTTCGATGATTAAGTTTTTTACGGCCAATATGATGTTGCGCGTCATTGACCGCTCCATTCAAACCCACGGCGGGCTGGGTATGACCAGCGATATTTTACTTTCGTATTGGTACGCCCACGAGCGGGCCGCCCGTATTTACGACGGTGCCGACGAAGTACATAAATCGGCTCTGGCGCGAAGTATTCTGAAAGGGTATGGACTGGACGTAAGAAGAAAAAAATAAGATATTCACTCAAAGACGCAAAGAAACCCTGCGTCTTTGAGTAAATTAAAAATAACTATTTGATTCTGAACGTGGCGTTCATGCGGTAGCTGTATTTAATCTTTTGGTATTCAAGGGCTTCGCCTCCTTCGGGTGCAGCATCGGCGGCCATCATGCGCACGTTGTATTGCGCCTGTTTGTACATCGGATATACGCTGCCTTCTTCCACTTCGTGAATTTCGAGGACTTCGCCCAATTTCTCACCAATGGATTCTAGCAAATAACCCGCTTTTTCTTTGGCTGCTTTGAGCGCATTGACTTTGACCTGCCGACGAAATTCCTCTTTTTTGGAATGCTCCACGCGGCTCATGTTGACGTACTCTACACCCCGGTCGTCCACTTTTGACATTAGCTCATTGATGTTATTGGCATTTGAAAGTTTTAGTTGAAACTGCTTTCCTGCCAGAAAATGTTGAGGTTTTTTCTTGCCAGTCCATTCACGGTAACCCGTTACGCCGCTGATGCTAAGATTTTCTTTGGGCAAACCAGCGCTTTTTACAGCTTCAATGAGTTGTTTTTCAAGGGTTTCAAGAACAATTTTGTCTTTTTGATTTTTTTCGTCTTTGAAATATTCCTTCAACGAAATGGTAAAATACAGTTCGTCGGGAACGACCTCCAATTCGGCGGTGCCCGTTACTTCGATTTTTTTGATGGGGTCTTTTTCCACGGCTGTAGTAGTTTGGGCAAAAGTAGCGGCACTTGCAGCAAGCAACAAGGCACTTAATACGAATCGTTTCATGGTTGTAATTATAATTTGTTTGTGGGCTATCAACGAAGAATGGGGTTAGAATCTTGCCTTGATTTTTGTTAATACTTCCTAACGTTTCAAAACCATCTTAACGGTTTTTTGTACGGGGCCCGCCATCAAACGGGCGTAATACGCACCTTCGCTCAGGAATTGTCCATTGAATTTAACAGAATACGTGCCTATTTCCTGAGGTTTGTTCACCACCAACGCCCCCACGCGCGTGCCGTGCGAATCGTACACATAGAGCGACACCTCGGTGGCTTCGGTAAGTCGGTACCGAATGTCTATCTGTTGGTTGAATGGATTGGGGAAAACTTCTAACAACTCGTCTGATTCAGTGGCGGGTGTTTCCGTAGTTTCAGGCTCGGCCTCTTCTTTTTCTTCTTCGGCGGCCGCAACGGCTTCCGTAGGCTCTTCGTGGGGAGTAATTGGAGCCTGTAATTGCGAAGCCAAAGGTAAAATCGGCTTGGGGGCTTCTTCCACCACTTCTACCGCCCGTTGCGTGGTGGATATACTTACCACATCGGTTGGTTTACTTTCATTATGAAGTCGGTTAAACGCACTGACGGTGTAGTTGTATTTGGTGCCGGGGGTGACTTGTAAATCGGTGAAGGTAAACGTGTTTTTTCCTGCTTCGTTTACCACAATGGCCCGAATGGATAGCCCCGTTCGGAGGTCGATGGAGGCTTTGTTAATGCTTCTGTAGACAACGAAATACCGGGCTTTGTCGCGCTCCGAAGTGGGCGTATAAGGATAAGACCACGTTAAGGTAATGGTGTTGTTATCGTTGAGTTCTGTTTCGAGGTCAGTAGGTACGGGCGGAGGCGTTGTGCTTTTCCAAGGCATGGCTGGAACAAGCGCTGGAGATTGATACACTTCTTGACAGAGAATATCGCACAACTGATTTGGGTTGTTGCGAAGGGTTTTGGCGCTGAAAAGAATACTTCCGTGCACATTGGCAAAGGTTCGGTTAAAGCGTATTTGATTAGAAACCTCCATGGGTCTACGCCAGTTGGCATCGCTGTTGACTTTGTACACTCCGTGGCCAATGTAAAGGTGTTGCTCCGATACATTTTCGCTCCACCAAGGCACCAAATGCGTATAATTGGCTGACCCGTTGCCCATGCTCCAATACACCTGCGGAGCAATATAGTCTACCCAGCCTTCTTGTATCCATTTGCGGGCATCGGCAAAATTTCCAGAATAAGCTTCAAAACCGCGAGAGTTTGAGCCTTCTGCTGAGCTGCTGCGGTTTTTCCAAATACCAAAAGGAGATACCCCAAATTTGACCCAAGGCTTTACTCTTCTCAGGCTGTCGGCGACAGATTCAATGAGCAAGTTAACATTGTCGCGACGCCAGTCGGCGCGGTTGGTAAACCCGCGATTGTGCTCCGCAAAAGTAGCGTTGTCGTTGAGTGTGACGCCCGTTTGGGGGTAAGGATAAAAATAATCATCGAAATGAATGCCGTCTACGTCGTAGCGGCGTACTACGTCCATGACCACACGGGTCACAAACGAGCGCACTTCGGGGCGGCCCGGGTCCAGAATCCGTAACGGGCCGTAAGATAGCAGTACATCAGGCCGGACTTTGGCAACGTGATTGGAAGCGAGCGAAGCCGTACGGATATCCGTCACGGCACGATAGGGGTTCATCCACGCGTGGATTTCGAGATTACGTTTGCGACATTCTTGTATCATAAACGCCAGTGGGTCATAACCGGGCGATTGTCCCTGCTGTCCCGTAAGCCATTCGGACCAAGGTTCTAGCTTGCTTTCGTAAACTGCATCACAGGCATTGCGTATCTGAAAAAACACGGCGTTGAGTCCGCGTCGTTGAATCATATCCAGCAAATCAATCAATTCTTGTTGTTGTTGGGCGGCAGAAAGCCCTTTGGTGGAAGGCCAGTCCACGTTTCCGACATTGGCAATCCACACCCCCCTAAATTCACGCTTGGGTTGTGCGAAAAGAGAAAAGCTAACCAAAAGGAGAAATAGAAGATTTTTCAAGGGCATTGTTCCTTTATCCACAATTGAAAATCAATCAACCCCCAATACAAAGTGGAGTTGTAAAACAACGTAATGAAATACACGCACAAAAGTAACGTCAATATTCCAAAAATTGTACTTGACTGCTGAATCAAAGTTACAAATACAATGCCAGAGGGGCGGGGATACGATATGCTTTTGTAGTCAAATGGCTATTTTATACAGGTTGGAGTTATATCTTCTCTTTGGAAACTAAACTTTGTATCAACCGAAAGCGGATGTCTAAAATCTTAGAATTTCGGATGGATGTAGAAATACTTGAACCAAAAGAGTTACGCCAAAAAATAGCCGAGACACTGCGCAGTGCCTCGGCTATGTATGTGTGTTCTGACGAGTATTAATTCTCGTCCGGCGACATATACCGCACAGGATGCCAGGTATTGTTGCGTGGGTTGATGTCGGGTAATTGAGAGTCGGGGTCGATGATGACGGATTTCAAGGGGTTTTTGGTAGCCGCTTTGAAGGTCCAGGTGCTGCCGCGTTGCCAAACTTCTACGGGAAGCGTAATGCGGGTCTTTTTGCCACCGGCTTCTTCTAGTTCTAGGATGGTGGGCATGGCCCATTGCTCAAGGTTTTCGATGGTAATGACCGAGCCTTTGGAGGGCGTTTGCTCCACGTATTGAACTTCTTTTACGCCTTGGTCCAGTTTATAATTTTCGTAAAACCAGCCTTTCCAGTACCAACCTAGGTCTTCGCCAGCGGCATCTTCGATGGTTCGGAAGAAGTCATAAGGCGTGGGGTGTTTGAAAGCCCAGCGTTTTACGTATTGTTTGAAAGCATAATCAAATCGGTCGCGACCCAGTACCACTTCACGTAGGAGCTTAAGCCCGATCGCGGGTTTATAGTACGCATCCCAGCCCAAATTGGTCGCTTTGATGACATCTGGCACGGTCAGGATAGGGTCCGCACCATCCCGGAATAGCGTAGGCGCAAGGTTCTGCATATCATCTAGGCGGTCGCGGTTGTATTCACCATCGTTGAAGGCCTCGGTCGAAAGCATATTGATAAAGGTATTAAATCCTTCATCCATCCACGCAAATTTACGTTCGTTGTTGCCCACAATCATCGGAAACCAAGTATGTCCGAATTCGTGGTCTGTTACGCCCCAAAGTGATTCTTTTTTGTCGTTGTGTGCGCAAAAAACAATGCCTGGGTATTCCATGCCGCCCACGATGCCCGCCACGTTGGTGGCCACGGGATAAGGAAATTCCATGAGGTATTTGGAATAAAATTCCAGACAACCTTTCACGTATTCTGTCGAGCGGCCCCAACCATCGTTACCGTCGTTTTCGGCGGTGTACAATGATTGTGCGATAGCGGGTTTACCGCTAGGTAAGTTCATTTTGGCGGCATCCCACACAAAGGCGCGGGATGTAGCCCAGGCTACGTCGCGGGCGTTTTGGCAACGGAATTTCCATGTAATCATGCCCGAATCTTTGGGGCGTGATTTTTTCTCTTTTATTTCTTTCGCGCTGCGAATCATCACGGTTTTGTCGCTTTTGCGGGCTTCTTCCATGCGTTTGATTTGCTCTGAGGTCATTACGTCCGACGGGTTGAGCAGTTCTCCTGAGCCGCCCACAATGTGGTCCCAAGGTACGGTTACACTGTATTCATAGTCGCCGTAATTGAGGTAAAACTCACCCGCGCCAATGTACGGAAGTACGTTCCAACCTTCAATGTCGTCAAATACGCACATGCGGGGGTACCATTGGGCGATTTCGTAAATCGTGCCGTTTTTGGTGTCCAGTTTTCCCATGCGGTCGGAGGCATACGTGGGAATTTTGAAAGAATAACTCACTTTTATTTTCAGCACATCGCCCGTGGGCTTTACCGCGTCGGAGAGGCGAATTTGCATACGGGTATCGTCGATGACAAAATCGGCAGGGGCATATTTCCCCTTTCCTTGCTGAATGCTCACCGCACTGATGGTATAGCCGCCTTCAAAACCCATATTGCCGTAGCGACCGCCGTTGAGGGGGGTGGTTTTACCGCTGCGCGAATTGTCGTTGAAAGCATTTTGGTCAAGTTGCAGCCACACAAAAGGTAGCGCTTCGGGGCTGTTGTTGGTATAAGTGATTTCTACTTCACCTGCAATGGTGTTGGCGGCTTCGTCGAGGGTGACGGCGATTTTATAATCGGCGCGGTTTTGCCAATAGCGAGGGCCTGGCGCGCCGCTACCCGTACGGGACTCGTTGGCAGGTTGGTAATTAAACAAGGGATTGAACAATACGTGCGCGTCGTATTTGGTAGTGGGGTTTTGAGCTTGCGCCAACGCCACAAGACTTACCAGAAATAAAAAACTAAGTTGACGAAACATTATAAATGAATTTATGATGTGCATGGGCCGATGCGTTGTTTTTTTCTATCCTGAAAATACCCGATAGAAAATGAGTCATCGAAACTTCTACAGAATGAATTTGCTGAAAAACGAAGGTAAGGCAGAATTGTTGTAAAAAGTAAAAACAGAACCATAATCAACAAAATCAGGCGTATTTTCACCCAATTTGGAGGAGAAATGAATCTGTGAGGGTAAAGATTGGTTTATTGGATATCATGTCTTAAATCGACAATCATAACTAACAATGGCTCTCAATAAAATTCCCGTCAATCTTATCACTGGTTTTTTGGGCGTTGGCAAAACAACGGCGCTGCAAAATATTCTTAAACGCAAGCCTGCCGATGAGCGTTGGGCCGTCATTATCAATGAATTTGGGGCGGTTTCAATCGACCATACGCCGTTTGCGGGAGCAGATGAAAATGGTTTGGTGGTCAAAGAGGTAGCGGGTGGATGTATTTGTTGCACGGCCAATTTGCCGATGCAAATGACGCTCACGTTGGTACTACGTCAAGTAAAACCTCACCGTATTTTGATTGAACCGACGGGTATGGGGCATCCTGAGGCAATTTTGGATATGCTGCGCGGAAAGTTTTTGAAAGATGTGCTTGACATTCGAGCTACGGTCTGCTTGGTAGACCCGCGTCAGTGGGACAATGAAGATTATCGGGAACACGAAACGTTTATTGACCAAATTACCTTGGCCGATGTGCTCATTGCTAACAAGGTTGATTTGGCGGGCGAGGCGCTAACGCAGGATTTTCTGGAATGGGGCAAGGCGCTTTTTCCGCCTAAAATTTTAATCGGGGCCGTAGAGCACGGTGACATTGACCCCAACTGGCTCAATATTGAGCCTTTCCCAAATCGAAAAGCCCTGCATCCTCATGCGCACGAACACGAGCATCACCACCACCATCATTCGGAAGAATTGCCAATTCCTGAAGTAGGCAAGCCGCTTATGCGGGAAAGTCACGGGTTGGGACGGTATAGCTGTGGATGGGTGTTCTCACCCGATGAAGTTTTTGAATTGCCCAAACTGAAAGCATGGGTTGCTTCCCTACAAAACGTAGAACGCGTAAAAGGCGCTTTCAGAACGGGTGTGGATTGGGTGTTGATCAATGCCGTACGCGGAGAGTTTACGATTGAATACTTAGCTTACCGCCGCGACAGCCGTGTAGAGTGTATTTCGGCTAATCCATTGCCGTGGAAGACGCTGGAGGATGGCCTAAAAGGGTGTCTCCTGAATGTTTCAGAAATGAAAACCGTCTAAAATTGTGAAAGAAAAAGGTTGGATTGTAATTGCAGCCGTTTTGTCTGCTTTGGCAGTGTATTTACTGTATGCGTTCTTCCAACCGATTTATACTTACTCCTTGCTCGACCTGCGCTATGATGCGCATCAATACGCCAAGGCCTATGACTATTTCAAAGGCTTTACCGTAAATTATGAAGTGTCATTCCCGTTCAATACGCGAATTTTGATGCCGTGGCTGGCGGCTCATTTGCCTATTAATGAACTAGTTACGAATTTTGTTTGGCTCAATGGGGTCTTTATCTTGGCGACCATTGCGCTGTTGACTTGGATTTGGTTAAAACTCAACATTAGGTTTTTTTGGATTGCAATTGCCCTTTTCTGGATTTTATTTCATTGGAAAGGCCTCGTAAGGATGTATTTGCCCGACCCCGTGACGGCGGATGTAGGCGGGTATTTTTTGCTGACGTCTTTTTTAGCGCTTTTACTTCTTGAAGAAAAGAAACTTTCGAAGGCTTGGCTCAATTGCATGTTTATTTTAATCGCTGTTTTGGGTACACTTCAAAAGGAGGCCTTTATCGCCGTTTTAGGAATGACAGTCTTGCTTACTAGGAAGAATTCAGATACCGCTGGCATCACAAAACCACTGCTTTTATCTTTTTGCTTTTCTTTGGCTATTTACTGCCTTGTTGTTTTCTTCTTTCCTGCTGCCTCTACCGACTGGCGAAATAACTCTATTGTCAGTGTTTTACGAGGAATGAAGCGTTATGCCGAGCATCCCGATTTATTTTTGAGCGTACCAGTCAGTTGGTTTTTGGCGTACGGAACATTTTGGTTCGCTTTCATTTCAACTCCTAACCCCTCGCCTAATGTCTTATTTCTACTAACTTCTCGTGTATCACTCCTCGCTCCTCACTTCTTCCTTTGGCTTTTTCTCAGCGTTTTTGGTGGGGGCGATACAGCGCGAATTTTGTACAACGCAATGCCGTTTGTTCTGACTTTTTTGTTGCTGAAACTGAACCGGCTCCCTACCTGGACGGGCGGGTATGTGCTACTTACATCGTTGCCATTGATGCGATTGTTTCAATTAGAACCCGATTTGGGGCGCTACCCAAACGAGATGCCGCAATGGTGTGTTGAATGTTGGTCGATGACCGAAAGTTGGGGGTATTGGGTGTATGCCATCGCTGTTTTAGCGGGCTATTACTACCTTTCGCGTCGTTTTGGAGCCATCGGTTCCGATGAGTCGAACGAAGTAAATGCCTTGCGCTAACCTACTTACATCAAAAGAAGTTTCTGTTGTTACTTGAGTAACTGGTTGACTTTTAACAATTTGTCCGTTGATGGTGATTATTTCTAATTGCCCCGTTACAGGAACTTGTGCGTAGAGAAAGTTTGAGGTTGGATTGGGATAAACGATTAATTCCAGTGTTTCGACGGGAGGATTGACTTTGGGCGAAGTGTTTTTTAAGTACTTGATGCCGCCTGTGTTGCTACCGATGAGTAATTCGGGAAGTTGGTCGCCATCTAAATCTCCAACGGCGGGAAAGAGTCCTGCTCCTATTCTTAAAAACGCTGTTTTTCCTGCAAATTCGTTAAAAATCAGATTGGTATCACTCTTTAACGTTGCGTCGGGCGTGGTGAAATTTTGGTATACCCGCAATCGTCCCAACAAATCTCCCAGAATAAGTTCAGGCTTTCGGTCGCCGTTGAGGTCGGCTACGGCCATCCCTTGTGAACGTTTGTTGAAATCCACATCCAAACCACCAAACACATTCGTTTTGAGTTCATACACTGGCGCAAGGGTACTTCCCGTGTTTCGATGAAATTCTACATTGCCCGAGTTTTTACTGACCAGCACATCCAATTTTCCGTCTTGGTCAATATCATAGTAAAGCAAATTTTCGCCGTTGGAGAAGTTGGCTGGATTGGGAAGTTTGCTCAAACGGGTGGTGTCGAGTTGCATCGCTGCTCCTCGGGGGGCTTTGTTGGGCACAAATCGAATGTCCATGCCTTTAAAAGTATTGGCCCAAAAGCCCAAATCAAGTGTTCCGTCGCCGTTTAGGTCGGCAAAAAACGGCTTGGTATTGACTGGCATGAGGTTTTCTTTGCTAAAAAGTTGGTTGCTCAGGTTCAGAAAATCGGTGCTAACCCACTCAAACTGAGCTTGGGTGGCCGTCCCCGTATTTCGATATAACTGAAGACTTGACCGATAGCCAGTTTGCGTACGCGCCCCCCCATAACCTACCACTAAATCTAAGTCGCCGTCGCCGTCAATATCGGCAAGGGCAGGTGTGGCGTTTTCTCCTAAATCAATCATCCCGTCCTGCAAAAAATCGGGTTGACTATACACAAAGTTGGGCTTTGACGCCGTGCCTTCGTTGCGGTAAAACCAATTGGATTGCCGTAAATTGATGAGTGAGTTGCTAGTAATATCCGTGCTACTCGGCGAGGCTACCAAATCCTGAATCCCGTCGCCGTCCAAATCTTCGATGTAGGCCGAAGGAAAAATGGGGTAGTTAATGGGGGCTTGGGCTGGAAAATTTGATTGTACACTGCCAATCAGTGCCGCCATGCCGTTGCCACCTACGTTTTTGAGCAACGTCACGTTGTTGCAGGCCACGTGGCCATGTAAAATATCCTTGCGGCCATCGCCGTCTATATCGCCAACCCAAAGGGTATTGCCCGCGTGCTGAATTTTGGCGTTTGACAAAGGCCCGCCCAATGCTTCGCTGAGGGTGGCAGCGTTTGTGCGTACTTGTTCTGGAGCTTGCACTTCTGTGTCAGCGGGTTCCAGATTGAGTTCATATTTGTCGCACGAAGACGTAGCCGCAAAACGGCCCCAATTGGTGGTTACTTTTCGGAAGACAAACGGCTGCGTGCTGTTTTGCTCTTTGCTTAAATTTTGGTGTAGTTCCAAAGAAGCGCCCGTAAAATCGAAGGTAAGAATGTCGATATCGCCATCATCGTCGACGTCGGTAATAGCCGGTAAATCGGTGGACGGAACGTACAGATTGATGTTTCTAGAAAACCCCTGCGTCAGAAGTGGGTCGGCCACAAGCGACCAGGAAAAACCATCAGCGGCGGGAATATTGCGGAAAACACGAATACCCGCCACCGTACTGGTAAACAAATCTTTGCGGCCATCGCGGTCATAATCGACCAGTAGCATCCAATACAGCATATTGGACGGGAATTTTGCTTCGTATTGGGGAGCGTGTTGCCAAGTGATTGCGTTGGCTTGGCGAACGGCCAAAAAAGTAGATACCTGCTGATTGCCACGGTCGAAGATGACCAAATCTTCCGTGCCGTCGTCGTTGAGGTGCATTTTTGAGAATTGGGCACTGTTAAGGCCGCCCGCCCAAGGGTTGAGGATGGGGGCGTTGTTTTTGAGAACTTTAGCGGAGTTATCCCAACGAAATGAAAACGTTTGACCAAACGATTTAAAACCAATCAGCGCGCAAATGAAGCAAAGGCTCAGCGGCACAGACCAGCGCAGAAAACCACGTAGAATCATCTTAGAATGTATAATCTGCCTCATTCGCATTCAATTTTTTCTATAATAAACCGTTCTAAACAAAAAACGTTTTTATGTTCCAAAAAGTGTTCGTCCTGTGGGCCAAAACTGGGCTTGTTTGCGTATTTTTTCTCTTTTCATATTCTTCTGTTGCGCAACAAAAATACCATAATCTGGTCTTGGAAGGCGGCGGTATTCGCGGTATTGCTTATTGTGGAGCGATTCAAGAATTGGAGCAACGCGGACTTTTGAAAGACATTCGCCGTGTGGGCGGCACGTCGGCAGGAGCCATTCAGGCGTCGTTGCTGGCGGTGGGCTATTCGGCGGCAGAGTTGACCGAGTTGGTTTCGGAAATGAAAATTCAATCCTTTAACGATGGGCAATACATTTTTGTGGGTGGCACACAGCGTTTGATTGAGCGTTTTGGTTGGTATAAGGGAGACGCTTTTCGTAAGTGGATAGCCCAGAAGATTGAACAAAAAACGGGTGCTACCCATTTGACTTTTGGTCAATTGCACGCGCTTACCCAACGAGATAGTTGCTACAAAGACTTGTATGTGACGGTAACGAACCTGACCAAACAAAAGTCGATGGTGCTTTCGTACGAGAAGTTCCCCGACTTGGTCATTGCCGATGCCGTGCGGGCCTCGATGTCGATTCCGTTGTATTATTGCGCCGTGTTTATGGATAGTACGGGTCGATTTCATCAACGCCCGCCGCGCACGATTCCTGCCGATGTGTTGGTCGATGGCGGCTTGTTGATGAATTATCCCATCGGGCTTTTTGACCAAAACCGTTATTTAAGCACCCCGCAGCCTAATCTGACGCCAGAAACGCCCGTTTTCAACGCCGAAACCTTGGGGTTGAGGCTTGAAAGTGCCGAGCAAATCAAAGCCGATACCCAAAATTTTGAGTTGGCGTCTTATCCCATTCGCAGTTTCAAAACTTACATGGGTGCCTTCTATACTTTGGTGTCTGAGGCGGCCAACCGCTACAATTTTCGCCCCGAAGATTTAAAACGGACCATTTCGATTGATTTTCAGAACATTGGGGCTAAAGTGCGAAAGCTCTCAGAGGCCGAGAAAAATGTGCTGATTGGGAGCGGGAAAAAATGCGTGGGTGATTTTTGCGCTCCTTCGACCGTCGTTTCACAAAACTGATTTCAGTTCATCCAGATGCTGTACGTCGTAGGTAGGTTGTTGGTCAAAAACCAATTTCTTGGGGTTATAAAAGGCGGCGTCCATCCCAAAACGTAATGCACCTAGAATGTCCGCTTGCCAATTGTCACCAATCATTAGACTTTCGTGGGGTTGTGCATCGGCGGCTTGTAAGGCATACGCAAAAATCTGTGCGTCAGGTTTTTTTGCTCCCGCTTTTTCATTGGTCACCACCTGTTGAAAATAATGATGAATGCCCGAACTTTGCATTTTAGACGCCTGAATGGAATCAAAACCGTTGGTGACGATGTGGAGTTGGTAATCTTTGCTTGCACAATACTCCAACAGCTCAACGGCTCCGTCGAGCAAGTGCGATTTTTGCGGAAGTAATTTTAAATATTCTTCGCCCAAAGCGCTGCCAAAAGCTACATTTTTAACGTTCAGGGCTTCAAAAACCAGCCGAAAACGGTGCTCACGAATATAACTATGGGCAATACGGCCATGATCAAAATCGTCCCACAGTTTTGTGTTGATTTCGAGGAATGCCCGCACAAAATCACCCAGCGACATCACCCCGTGATTGATGAGTTCAAAGCCGTGGTAAATATCGGTCAATGATTCGGCCGAATTGCGCTCAAAATCCCACAGCGTGTGGTCAAGATCAAAAAATAGGTGTTTGTATTTTGGCATTGAATAACGAGTTTTGTGCAAATCTACAAACAAGAATGACGTCTGTTCTCATCCTCTCCGAAATCTTCATTTATCCCGTAAAATCGTTGGGGGCAATTCGCCTCACGCACGCTCAGGTGGAAGAGCGCGGCTTGCGCTACGACCGCCGCTGGTTGATTATTGACGATAACAACCGCTTTGTAACCCAGCGCAGCCACCCAAACATGGCGCTGATTGAGGTGACCCTGACGGACATTGGTTTGCAGTTGCGCCATCGCTCGCGGGATTTGAGTGCGCTCATCGTTCCTTTTCAGCCCGAAACTTTTGATTTAGTAACGGTGACCGTGTGGGATGACCAAATAGAGGCCGTCATCGTCAATGATGCTTCAAACCGTTGGTTGAGCGAAGCACTCGGTTTTTCGGCGCGTTTGGTGTATCTACCCGATACTTCGCCCCGTCTTGCTGATTCTAATTATGCCCCTTTCGATGCTAATGTGAGCTTTGCCGATGGGTTTCCGTTTTTGGTCATTGGACAATCTTCGTTAGATGATTTAAACACTCGCCTGCCCGAACCAGTTTCTATGATACGGTTTCGCCCCAATCTGGTTTTTGAAGGAGGAATACCTTATGACGAAGACCAATGGTACGAGTTTACGATTGGTAAGTTGACATTTTTTGGGGTAAAACCCTGCGCACGTTGTATTCTGACCACCGTTGACCCTGAAAAAGGTGAAATCGTAGGGAAAGAACCGCTCAAAACGCTGTCGACGTACCGCAAGCGTAACAACAAGATTTTCTTTGGACAAAATGTAATGACCAATCAGAGTGGAGTTTTAAAGATTGGTGACGAGATACAAGTAGTGAGCCGCAAATCACGGCAAACGATGAGTGAATAAAAAAAGGCAGAAGGTTTTGCAGTAAAGGTGTAGTCGGTTTCTCAAAACCGACTGAGGGGTTTCTCAAAACCCCATGTAACGAAAAGTATGAAAAAAACAGCAGCCATTATCGGGGCAGGCATTGCAGGCATCGCCTCCGCCATTCGTTTGGCCAACAAAGGCTACGACGTTCACGTTTTTGAAGCCAACAGCTATCCAGGTGGCAAATTGTCGAGTTTTGAAGTGAAAGGCTACCGATTCGACGCGGGGCCATCATTGTTTACTTTACCTCATTTGGTGGAAGAGTTGTTTGAGATTTCGGGCAAAAATCCGAAAGCGTATTTTGACTATATTCGCTTAGACGAAGCCTGTCGCTATTTCTGGGACGATGGTGTGCGCCTTGCCGCCCACGCCAATCAACGGGCGTTTGCGCAAGAGATAGAAGAAAAATTGGGTGAACCGTCGGTGCATGTTTTGGCCCATTTAAAAGATAGTGCCGTCAAATACAACGTCACCGAAAAGTTGTTTTTGCACCGTTCATTGCACAAAATTAGCACCTATTTCAACCGCGATGCGTTCAAAGGCTACGCCAATATGCACCGCTTGGATGCCTTTACGACCATGAACAGCGCCAACGAACGGCGTTTTCAAAATCCGCGCGTGGTGCAGCTTTTCAATCGATATGCTACTTACAACGGCTCAGATCCCTACCAAACCCCCGCCACAATGAATATTATTCCGCATTTGGAATACAACATCGGCGCGTTTTTTCCAAAAAAAGGAATGGTGGATATTACGGAAAGTTTGGTCAAACTAGCTGAAGAGTTGGGCGTAAAATTTTATTATAATACGAAAATTACGAAACTGGAAACGCAGGAAAATCGGGTTACTAAACTGATTTTTGACGCAAATACTCCCGCACCTGACTCTTACGACATTGTTGTTTCCAACATGGACGTGGTAAATACCTTCCGCAAATTGCTCCCCGAAGCCAAACAGCCCGAACGTATTTTGCGGCAACCCAAATCAAGTTCAGCGCTGATTTTTTATTGGGGTGTTAAGAAAAGCTTTGCTGAATTGGGCTTGCATAATATCTTTTTTTCGAATGATTATCGCGCCGAATTTGAGCATTTGTTCCAACAAAAAACGTTGTATTCTGACCCAACCGTTTATATAAATATTACATCAAAACACAAACCCGATGATGCCCCTCAAGGCGGCGAAAACTGGTTTATTCTGGTCAATGCGCCTAATAATGAAGGGCAAGACTGGGAAGCGCTGATTGAACAAAGTCGCCAAGACGTACTCAGGAAAGTATCACACAATTTAGGTGTAAACATCGCAGATTTTATCGAATGTGAAGAAATCCTAGACCCGCGCAGCATTGAATTCAAAACGTCAAGTTCACAGGGAGCGTTGTATGGCAACAGTTCCAACAACCGCTTTGCGGCGTTTTTGCGTCATGCCAATTTTTCTCGGGAATTTAAAAACCTTTACTTTGTCGGAGGTAGCGTTCATCCCGGTGGCGGCATTCCACTGGCTATCCTATCGGCGAAGATTGCGACAGATTTGATTGATTCTTAGAGTTAATCTATTTTAGGTGCGGTTTTTGCTGGTGAAAGCAAGGGTGATTTTCAATTAACCACAGAGAAACTGAGTGACACAGAGAGGGTGTTTTGATTCTAACATAAATGCGGCAAGGTTACCATTTAAAAGATTTTTTACACAAAAAAATAAGAGAGATGAGATACACGAAAATGCTCCTCGTGTGCCTCTGTTTCTCCGTGGTTTGCTATTCAACCATTATTCGGGGGCAACAACTGCCTCAATATTCTCAATACCTCCAAAACAACTTTTTGCTCAATCCAGCCCTGGCGGGCATTGAAAGCTATGCCGATGCCAAAATAGGTTATCGGCAGCAATGGGTGGGCTTGGAGGATGCGCCGCGAACATTATACATGACGGCGCATTTGCCCATCGGAAATCCTGATTTTGAAGTAGCGCCTGCTTCGCCGCGATTCAGCTACGGGCGTCAGCGAGGGCCGATTTTGCCAGATGCTCACGGCGGGGCGGGTGTTTCGCTCATTCGTGACCAAACAGGCCCTTGGACACGGTTTTCGATGAGTGTTTCGGGGGCGTATCATTATCCTTTGAACGACGAATGGCAGGTAAGTGCTGGTCTTGCAGCGGGCGTTACCCAGCACACGCTTGATTTTGACCGCATTCGCTTGGCCAACCCTTTGGACCCTGTTGTGTCGGTGGGCAAAGTCAATACATTTCGGCCCGATTTGCACGCGGGGCTGTGGGTGTATTCCACCGACTTTTTTGCGGGTTTTTCGGTGCAGCAAGTATTGGGTAGAAAATTGCGATTTCGTTCTACGAGTTACGATTGGCAGGGACAACTCGTTCCGCATTATTTCCTCACAGCAGGCTATCGACTACCCATCACCGATGAATGGGACTTTACGCCTTCGGTGCTGTTTAAAAAATCGGCCAAAGCACCCATGTCTTGGGATTTGAATTTCAAATTCAGCTACTTAAATCAGCTGTGGTTTGGCATGTCTTACCGGAAAAGCGATGCATTTTTGGGGTGGGTGGGCACGCGCGTGGCGCAGAAATTTACGGTCAGCTACACCTACGAATATGTCCTTTCTTCCCTTCAATCTCGTGCTCAAGGCTCGCACGAAATTACGCTGGGGCTTACGTTAGGAAGGAGTAGCCATTATTCGTCACCGCGAGTTTTTTGGTAGGCAAGAATATACAGGCAACGGTTTTTTGTAAAAGTAGTGTATTCGGTAATAAATTTGGCGAGCCGCTGAGCGACTTATATCTTTAAAAAGATCCCAATCGGAAGCTGGAAACAAAGTAGGTGATGACGTAAGTACTTTTCCGTTTAAGGCCCGTTCATCGCCGCTAAATGTTTCCCATTCTTCTTTCCATTCCGCACGGCCCCGAAACTCATCCCGATGAATCACGCAATTATTGTCCAAGTCGATGATTTCATATTCTAGTTCCGCATTTTTCTCCCGCTTTCGATAGTTTGTTGTGAGCGTTCCTTTGACGGGTTCCATCACGTCCACCACGGTGGTATCGTTGATTTTTTTCGTGCCGACTTTGTATTTCGTGCTACTTTCAACGGTAGCATCTGTGCTGCCAGTCGACTCTCTTAGCCAGGATTGACCGGTAAAATAAATCCGAAGTACGTGGTGGGAGGGAAGGCTGTCCTCTTGAGCAGCGGCTGGATTTTGAAAACGGACTAATTCGTGCGGGGAGCGGTTTCCGAAGAATTCTTCGTCCAATCGTTCCTGTAAATACTCATATTCAGACTCTGAAAGGCGTTCGTCTTCAGTTAATGGCTCAATTACTATCCGTAAAACGGCGTATTCCTTGGCCGAAATGAGGATGTCATCAATGTCTTTGTAGCTTTGAGAAAGCTGTTTTACCTTCAAAAAATGGTTGACGGCTTCTTCGGCAAGTGCCCGATTATCTTTGTGTTTAAAAGCGTCCAAGCCTGTTTGATAGCGTTCGTCGGCGGCCAGTGTTTTTACTTTTTCAATAATCTCTGCGTAGGAATTTGGGGGTGAATTGAGCAATTCAAGGCAAGCTTTACATTTTGTTAAGGCCTCTTGATTTTTTTGTAGTTGCTGGTACTGATACAAAACACTTTCCCATTTGAAGGGCTGATTTTCGGCTATGTACCGTTGAATGTTGCTTTGGTATATGCGTTCAGTTTCTTTGTGAGCGGCCATAAATACTTTTTGGGCTTTTGTGTCACTTGAGTGTCGCTTTAGGCGATTGGCCGAAACCCGTAATGCTTGGTCGTATTTACCCTTTTGTAAAGCTTTTTCTCCTCTTGCACAGCCATATAGTATGAAAATCAATAAGGGTAAGAGTAAATGTATTTGTTTCATGGCATTACGATTTTCTGGCTCAATCATAACGTTATGTCGTGAATTTTTGTACGTAATTTACCAATAAAAATGGCACATGCTTCAACCAAGCAGGAGGAATTTGTGTTTACTTCTTTACTTATTAAAGTACATCATTCAACCAAAAATCAACCAATGAAGGCCGCAATCATTCAGGAAGTCAATCAACCCGTTTCTGTTCAGGAAGTAGAAAAACCGCAGGCGGGTCTGGGCGAAGTCATTGTTCAGCTCAAAGCTGCCGCGCTCAATCACCGAGATGTTTTTGTACAGCAGGGAAAATACCCCGGCATGAAGCTGCCGGTCATCATCGGTTCCGACGGCGCGGGAGTGGTGTCAGAAATTGGAGAAGGGGTTTCTGAAGAAAGGTTGGGCAAAGAAGTAATCATCAATCCGTCGCATAATTGGGGTCCCGATGACCGTTTTTACAGCAAATCCTTCAAAATTTTGGGAATGCCCGACAACGGTACTTTTGCCGAATACCTTAAAGTAGAAGCGAAGTATTTGCACCCAAAGCCCCAGCATTTGAGTTTTGAAGCGGCGGCCGCGATTCCGCTCGGCGGGCTTACGGCGTGGCGGGCGCTGATGACAAGGGCAGGCATGAAATCAAGGGAGCGCGTCTTGGTGACGGGCATCGGCGGGGGTGTGGCGCTGTTTGTGCTGCAATTTGCCGTGGCGTCGGGGGCTGAAGTATGGGTAACGTCGAGCTCGGATGAAAAAATAGAGAAAGCCATTGCATTAGGTGCCAAAGGTGGGGTAAACTACAAAGACCCTAATTGGACCAAAAACTTGATTGCTGCCACGGGCGGCGACCGTAGTGGTTATTTTGACGTCATCATCGACAGTGCGGGTGGCCCGCATTTTGCCAAACTCATCGACGTTGCCACCGCTGGCGGCCGCATTTGTTTTTTTGGGGGAACCACGGGCAACATCACCGATATTATTCCCGGAAAAGTATTCTTTAAACAACTTAATATTTACGGCTCTACCATGGGAACCGAAGCGGAGTTTGAAGCAATGATTCAGTTTATCGAAGAAAAACAAATTCAACCGATTCTGGATGAGACCTTTGCGCTCGACGATACCGAAATGGCGCTGCGACGTATGGACAACGGAACGCAGTTTGGGAAGATTGTGTTGAAGATTGGGTAATCCACCTGTAAATCAGTAATTTTGTGTTTGAAAATATAACCTGACGGACTATAAGCCGTCAGGTTTCTCTTACTAATGACAGAAGCAATCTCTCTTTCCAAGCAGGATATTCGTAAACTCACCGTTGTTCAACTCAAAGATTGGTTGACGCAGCACGGCGAACAGGGCTTTCGAGCCAAACAAATTGTAGAATGGTTGTGGAAAAAATCTGCCACCTCCTTTGACGAAATGAGCAATCTATCGCTCAAAACGCGTGAGTTGTTGACCGAACACTTTGAAATTCGGGCTATTTCCAACGCTAAATCGCAAAAAAGCAACGACGGAACCGTCAAATCGGCGTTCAAACTCCACGACGGTCACCTCATTGAGGGAGTGTTGATTCCCGCCGACGACCGCATGACGGCTTGCGTATCTAGCCAAGTGGGTTGCTCGCTTACCTGTAAGTTTTGCGCCACGGGCTACATGGACCGTAAGCGCAACTTAGATGCCGCCGAAATGTACGACCAAGTGGTGGCCATTGACCGGCAAGCAAAAGAAAATTTCAGCGTGCCGCTCACCAATATTGTGTACATGGGCATGGGTGAGCCGTTGCTCAACTACGCCAACGTGCTTGAATCCATTGAAAAAATCACCTCGCCCGAGGGATTGGGTATGTCGCCTAAAAGGATTACGGTTTCGACGGCGGGCATTGCCAAAATGATTAAAAAACTTGGCGACGATGAAGTGAAATTCAATCTGGCGCTCTCGCTTCACGCAGCCAATGACTTAAAACGCAACCAAATCATGCCCATCAACGAGTCTAACTCGTTGGAAAATTTGGCAGAAGCGTTGCAGTACTTTTACCGTAAAACCAAGAATCGGATTACGTTTGAGTACATTGTCTTTAACAACTTCAACGATACACTGCAAGACGCGAAAGAGTTGTGGGAGTTTACCAAAAAAGTGCCTGCCAAGGTCAATATCATTGAATACAACCCCATTGCAGAGGCTGACTTTAAAAACACTGGAGTGGATAAATTAGAGCAATTTGCTCGTTTTTTAGATAGCAAAGGAGTGATTGTCAACGTACGGCGCAGTCGTGGGAAAGACATTGATGCGGCCTGTGGGCAATTGGCCAACCGCGAAAAAAATGAATAACTTTGGGTTGTACCTCATGGCGGCGTTGTATTTTGCGGCGGGAGTAATTCACTTGCTCAAGCCCCGCATTTACCTACGCATGATGCCGCCGTGGGTGCCAATGCCGCTGGCCGCTGTGCTAGTTTCGGGCGTATTGGAGATGGCTTTTGCCATCGGCTTGTTATTCGCTGCCACCCGTTCGCCATCGGCCTGGGGAATTATTTTATTGTTGATTGCCATTTTTCCCGCCAACGTCTACATGCTGACGTCGGGAAAGTTTCATCGAATTCCCAAAACTCTTCTCATTTTACGTTTGCCACTCCAATTGGTGCTTATTTGGTGGGCGTATCAATATGTGTAATCCTATTCTTTGGGCCTTCCCGCCAAAAAATAAACCAGCCACCCCAAAGGGATAAAAAGGGTAACCAATACCCAAATCAGTTTTAACGTATTTTCTAACGTACTCCGTACAATGTGTACGATAGCGATGATTTGTGGTACAATCGTTAGCCCCAAAAGGAGAAATATGAAAATCACTTCCTGTCCGCCAAGACCTAAATAGCAAAGCATAGTGTATGTTTTAGATGCAGTAAGTTATAAAAAAACGGTTTGCTTGTTGATGGCTTGCTTTTGAAAAGACGGTAAAAGTGTATTAACGGGAAAAAAATGGGTATGGCATAGTGCTTATTTGAACAACCGAAGGGCGTTTGAGTTGATAGTTATTACAGATGTAAACTGACCTATTTTAAAATGCCGAAACTTTCGAAAGAAGATAGCTTTATTGATTTTTCTGATTATGGACGTCCCGTTGCTACTTTTCTGGCCCATCACTTGTCTCGGATAAAAATTACGGCGGTTCAGGTTACGATTGTGTTTTTGTTAGCGGGGCTTTTGTGCGCCTATTGCATCTACATCAATGAATTGGTATGGGCGGCGGTGTTTTTGATGATAAAAAACATTCTGGATGCGGTAGATGGCGAAATTGCGCGAATCACCCATCATCCTTCCCTGATTGGCCGTTATTTGGATTCGGTGTTTGATTTTATCATCAATCTCCTCATTTTCAGTACACTGTTTCTTACGGGGGCGGCTTCCAACTCGCTGTTATTGTGGGCGTTTTTAGGGATTGAATTTCAGTGCTCTATTTACAACTATTATTACGTTATTCTGAGAAGAAGACTGAACAACGAAGAAACCAGCCGAATCATCGAATACCGAAAACCCATCGCTTACCACTACGAAAGCCAAAAAGTCGTTAATGTTTTGCACGCCATTTTTTTGAGTTTATACCTCATTTTTGATGTGGTGGTGCTTTACTTAGACAAACAAGCCCTCTTCGTTCGGACTTTTCCTCAATGGTTTATGAGCCTTATTTCGTTGCTGGGCTTAGGCTTTCAGCTGTTGGTTATCTGCGTATTTCTTTGCTTGGGACTACCAGAAATGATATTGCCTTTCTTTGCGTGGTACAGCGTTTTCGGGTTAGTTGTAATTTTAGTCAGGAAGCTGTTTATACGATAGTTTATTTTCTGTCATCACGCCAAATCAGCTTCTCATTCTTCCGCTTTTCGAAGAAATCAGGACATTTTCCGTCGCCCATTCCAGAAATGCCTCCGTCGGGATGGCAAATGAGGTTGCATTTGTCATCATAAAGATTGCTAAATACGTCACAACACATCGGCGGAATATAATAGACGGTTTGGTTATTGAAAGTGTACTGCCAGACGCTTGACGGAGGGTTTGAGACAGATGCTTTTTTCATTTGCTCAATCTTCTCTTTGATACAAGCAGGCGTATCGGCGGGTATATCTTCTTTGGTACAGGCACCAGTGATAAGCAGGAAGAATAAAACAACAATTGCACTTTTCATGGCCTTTGAGGATGGTTTATGACAAAGACGTTTTCGAAGGATGAAAGGTTGGAAAAATGCTTCGGCACCGTTTTAGAGAGAGTTATAATCTAAAAACTACTCCGTTGATGGTATTTTTCCACCAACGGAGCAATAATATTTATCCCCCTACTTCCCCGAAAACGAATACGGAAAGCTGCTTGCCTGCGTGCCGCGCGTTTGGTTGGGCTGCGCCGACATCTTAAAGTCCAAGGTGCCGCCCTGTTGGAGCGTGTGGTGCTCTAAGTAGTTAAGGTTGTGCGGTTTGCCGTTAAGGGTTACTTGGTTCACGTACACTTGTTGCGCGCCGTTGTTGGAGGCGTTGATGGTGAGTTTTTTGCCGTTTTCGAAGGTCATGGTCATGCGTTTGAACAATGGGCTTCCAATCACGTACTGCGTGGTGCCTGGGCAAACGGGATAAAAACCCAAGGCACTGAATACGTACCATGCCGAGGTTTGGCCGTTGTCTTCGTCGCCGCAATAGCCATCAGGAGTGGGTTGGTAGAGTTTGTCCATGATTTGACGAATCCAATACTGCGATTTCCACGGCTGTCCGGCGTAGTTGTACAGGTAAGGCATGTGCTGAATCGGCTGGTTGCCGTGGGCGTACTGACCCATGTTCATGATTTGCATTTCGCGGATTTCGTGAATCACAAATCCATAGTACGACTCGTCGTACACGGGTGGTAAGACAAACACGCTGTCGAGTTTTTGTGCAAAGGCCGCCTTGCCGCCCATGAGGTTGGAAAGACCGTTGATGTCATGGAAAACCGACCAAGTATAATGCCAGCTGTTTCCTTCCGTAAAGGCATCGCCCCATTTGAAGGGATTAAACGGTTTCTGAAAATCGCCTGCTTTGTTTTTGCCGCGCATGAGCTTGGTTTCGGGGTCAAACAGGTTACGGTAGTTTTGGTTGCGTTTGGCAAACAGCGCGATTTCACTTTCGGGACGTTTCAGCGCTTTGGCCAATTCCCAAATACAGAAATCTGCGTAAGCATATTCGAGCGTACGGGCCGCATTTTCGTTTATTTTGACGTCGTAGGGCACGTAGCCGAGATCGTTGTAATATTCGTGACCAAAGCGCCCAACGGAGTTGACGGGCCCTGCATTTTCGGTGTTTTTCAAAATGGCTTCGTATAGCGTGTTGATGTCATACCCGCGAATACCTTTGATGTACGAATCAGCAATCAATGATGCGGAGTTGGAGCCAATCATACAATCGCGGTGACCTGGGCTGGCCCATTCTGGCAAAAATCCGCTCTCTTTGTAAGCATTCACCAATCCTTCCATGATTTGGCTGTTGAGGGTGGGGTACATCAACGTGAAAAACGGAATGGCTGAGCGGAAGGTATCCCAAAAACCATTGTCGGTAAACATGTATCCAGGCAATACTTGTCCGTTGTAAGGACTGTAGTGAACGACTTTGTTTTGGGCGTCGTACTCATAAAACTTGCGGGGAAACAACAACGCACGATACAAGCACGAATAAAACGTGCGGAGTTGGGCGTCGGTGCCGCCTTCTACCGCCAATCGGCCCAGTTCTTGATTCCAAGCTTTTTGGCCTTTTTGCATCGTGGCCGTGAAGGTGTCATTGCCCAATTCGCGCGAAAGATTCAAGGCGGCTTGCTCGGCGCTGATAAACGAAGAGGCTACTCTGATGTGAACCACTTCTCCTTTTTTGGTTTTGAAACCAATCACGGCTCCTACGTGCTCGTCTTTTTGTTCAAGACTCCCCTTGGATAGTTTTTTGCCTGACCAAGTGGCGTTATAAGTAAAGGGTTTGTCGAAATGCAATTCAAAATAATTGCGAAAATTGAGCGGAACACCGCCGCTGTTTTGGGTGCTATAACCAATTATTTTTTGTTGTTCGGGAATAATCTTGATGTATGAGCCTTTGGCAAAGGCATCAATGACCACAAACGCGCTGTCGGTTTTGGGGAACGTCAGTCGAAATTGCGCGGCGCGCTCGGTGGGTGCGATTTCAACTTGCGTGTCGTGGTCGGCGAGATAAACGCTGTAATAATGAGGCTTTACCACTTCGGCTTTGTGCGAAAACCAGCTTTGGCGTTCGTCTTCCGTAAATTTCAATTTTCCCGTCACGGGCATAATCGAAAACATCCCGTAGTCATTAATCCAAGGGCTGGGCTGGTGGGTTTGTTTGAAGCCACGGATTTTGTTGGCGGTATACATGTACATCCATCCGTCGCCATTTTTGCCCGTTTGGGGGCACCAAAAATTCATTCCCCAGGGCGTGGCGATGGCGGGATAGGTGTTGCCAGCCGAAAGTTCATGCCGAGAATCGGTCCCCATCAATGGGTTGACGTATTGGGTATAATCACTGTTGGGAGATTGAGCAAAAGCGGTTTGTACCACGAGAAAAGCCAGAAAGAATGGCCGTAGAAAAGTTTGCATGGAATATGAAGGGGTTTGTTGGTGCGATTTTACAACAATATTACCGAATCACGTTCAAACTTCCCGTCAATTTATACTCCACTTCGCGCAAATAGATGTGATAATAGTAGGTTCCGACGGGTACAAAGTCGCCATTCCAGCGGCCGTCCCACGGGGTTTCGTAGCCTTTGTTGGTAAAAATTAGGTTGCCCCAACGGTTGAAAATTTCGATGGTGCAATTGGGGAAATCCCGAATGCCTGCAATTTCCCAAGTATCGTTGGCACCGTCATTGTTAGGCGTAAAACCGTTGGGAATCGTGAGGTCAATAACAGTAATGAGCACTTCGCCCTTTACAATACACCCTTCCGTAGTGGTCATGGTTACGGTATAGTTAGTGGTTCGGTCGGGACTTACGGTTGGGCTGGTGGCGGTTGAATTGTTGAGCCCAATGCTCGGAAACCATACGGCGGTTGCGTTGAGGGGTACCGCGGTTTTGATTTGAATGCTGTCACCGCGTACAACTACCAGTTTTCTGGGTACTTCTAAGCGCGGAGGCGGGGCGATGTAAGCAGGTTTAGTATCTTTTCCCGAACACCCCTGATTATTGGTGTAGGTATAGGTAATCGGATACGTACCCGCCGATAAATCCTGCGTTACAAACCGATTTCCTACCACACCCTGTCCGCTAAAAGTGCCTCCTGCGGGTGAGCCTTCTAAGGTAACTGCCTGTAAAGCAGAGGTACACAATGCCTGTATGGGAGCAATAGTGACCGTAGGGGAGGGTTTTACGATAACATTGACTGAAACAGACCGGGTGGTACATTTAGTGACAGTATCAGACACGGCTACGGAATACCGGCCAGTTTGCGTTGGTGAAAACTCGTTTCCGAACGAAGCAAACAAGGGGGTATCTTCCTGATACCACGCATAATCGTAGGCATTATTGTGGGGAGTAATGAGTTTTATGGAATCGTTGGCGCAGAAAATAGGCGTACCGTCAATCGTCAGCGGGGCCGTTGGGGCCGAAATAAGCTTTATGATTACACTGTCTTTACTTACGCATTTGGTCGTTTTTTCGGTTACAAACACACTGTAAACACCCGGTTGTTTTACGTTGGAAAAAACCTGCCCTGAATTGTCGGTAGTGACCCCGTTTTGCTGCCAGCTGATGGTGGCGTTTGAGGGTAAATCAATGCTTAGATTGGTGCTGTCGTTGGAGCACAGCGGCAAAGGGCGACTGGAGGAAATTCGGACCGTGCTGGCGTTTTTTACGTTGACGCGGGTGAAGTTTAAGGTAGACTCCTCCGTTCCGCAGCTTTCGGCAAAACGTTTGACAAGGCTATAGTTGCCGGGCTGATAAATGCCCAAATAAGATTGGTTGGCATTAGTGATGGGTTGGTCGTCCTTTAGCCATTGATACGCCCATTGCGGGTTTTCATCGTTGGCTTTCAGAACTACAGAATCGCCTTGACACATGTCTACCGAAGAGATATTGCCCACTGAGGATTGGTAAGTAACTGAAGGCGATGCCGTTAAGATTTCAATAAAAACGGGGGAGGGGACTGAAGAAATACAATCCACAACGTTAAACACAAATTCGCGTCGTATTTCTCCTACTTTTACGTTTTGTCGCCATTCTTCACAACGAACCGCAAAGGCAAAAAAACCAACCTTAGAAGCATTAAGCGTTATTTTACCCGTTTTTGAGTCAATTCTCAATGGATTAGCGCCTAGAATAGCTTTCGTGCTGTCAAAACCTGCGCTCCAAACCGCCCGACTATAAGGGCCTGCTTTGGATTTATCGGGAAAAGTGCCGCCTTGGTCGGTGGAGCCAATGAGAGGCGTGACAATGCTGTAGCGTAGTTCATTTCCCGAAGAACTTGTTGCTCCAAAATCAGCTTCGAAATTTTTTCCTACACACACATATTTGACTTCGGGAGTTTTAAATTGGGGCAAACCGGCTGAAATGCTGTTGAGCGGAATTTCAGCATAAAAGGCTAAGCCAACCCTATTGGGTGTTTGAATATTGACAATTTCGCCGTTGCGGCAACATTCTTCCCACGAAAAATAATAGCCTTCTGGGTCGTTGTAGGTAGTCGTAGGAAAAGAAACGGTGGCCGTGTAGCGAGCCAATGTAATGCGAGATTCGCGAGGATTGGGAACGCAGCGAGGGTTGGAATAGGGGATTTCCTCCAGTGCAGCGCGGGTCAGCGTAAAATCTTCAATGCGGGCGTTGGTACTTTTGCGAAAAGAAGAAACAAATGCCTTGTCGTTTGTACTACCCAGTACGCCGTCGTAAATCAGGGTTAAGGTAATGAGGTAGCTGGTAGAGGAACCATTTTGTTTGGTAAGCGCAATATCTCCCCCGACAATGTGATTGGCCCATGCCCCCGCATTCCACATCAACAATAGCCCGCACGTTATCCACCACTTCATGTAAGGTTCTTTTTCTTAATCCTTTACAACTATTGTTCCAAAATGAAAGAAGCCTTAAAAAACGATTGTGTCGCCTACCTGAATGCCGTATTTATCACAGTAACCGCCGTTTACTTCTACCACGTATTGTGCGTCACCAAAGGAGGGGAGGCTTTCTTCGGAATAGGGTTTGGCTTTTTTCTGGATAGAAACAATTTTTTTGTTTTGGTCAACGTAGATGATGTCCAACGAAATCATGGTATTTTTCATCCAAAAACTTTGCGGAGTTGGTTCTTCAAAAACAAACAGCATTCCCACCGAATCGGAAAGATAGGGCCGGAACATCAGGCCTTTTTGGCGATCGGCGTCGTTTTCGGCGATTTCAACGTCAATCTTCCGAAAGGTTTTGCCGCCTTTTAAAAACGTTACTTCACCCTCTTTTGTAATGCCGCTCGCGGGGGCTGCGGGTGCCGCCGACGAAGAAGCGGGCGCCTCAGTTTCGGCCGAAACCGAGGCGCTGCTGTTGGAAACCAGCAAGGGTCTTAAAAGATACAAAGCCCCCGCTAGCACAAAAACTGCCAATAAAATATAACTTATGTATGAACGACGCTTCTCCATAAAGTACCTTGATGAAATAATGCAATGAATATCGGGTTGGTTGAAATTATTCTTCGTACGCCCAGTCAATCCGGTGTTTCATGTCCCGAATAACTAAATTTTGCGCCTTAAAATAAGAACGAATTTGGTCAACTTTGTCGTATTGCTGGGCCGACTTGTATTCGCGATATAAATCAAGCATTCCGCTCAATACGGCATTGCTTTCCGTTGTTTCTTCCTTCAGACCTAGAATTTCTTCGGTAAAGGTGATGTATTTTTCTTTCAACAAGGCAAATCCCTCTTCCCCCAACGCCGCAGGATTTAACTGGTTGAGGTAAATCATGTTGACGTATTTTAAGAGGTTAAACAACTGCGCAATCGCAACGGCGGTGTTGAGGTCGTCGTTCATGGCATCATAAAACGCCTGCACGGTTTTTTGAATGTCGGCTACTTTCTTTTCATCAATCGTAACACCAGGGGTTGAAACCTTCAAGCCTGCTTCATTGGACGAACTTTCGACTTCCGCGGGGATGTAGGTCAATGCTTTAATGGCTTTCAGTCCATTGATGATTCGTTTGTACGCTTTTTGAGACCCTTTCAGTGCATCGTTTGAGAAATCAAGCGTGCTTCGGTATTGACTCTGGAGCATAAAGAATCGAGACGTCATGGGGCTGTAGGCCTGTTCAAGCAACGGATGATTGCCAGAAAACAACTCGACGGGTAAAAATGAATTGCCTAATGATTTTGACATTTTTTGTCCGTTGACCGTCAACATATTGGAATGCATCCAATAGCGTACGGGCTCCGTTCCGTTCAATCCTGTTCCCTGCGCAATTTCGCATTCATGGTGAGGGAATTTTAAGTCCATGCCACCGCCGTGAATATCAAATTGTTTTCCTAAGTATTTGGTACTCATGCAAGTACATTCTAAGTGCCAACCTGGAAAACCTTTGCCCCATGGCGATTCCCACTGCATGATGTGCTCGGGGGCTGCTTTCTTCCAAATGGCAAAATCCAGCGGATTTCGCTTCTCCGAAGTACCCTCTAACTCGCGAGTCTCGGTCAACAGGTCTTCCAATACCCGGCCTGATAGTTTGCCGTAATTATTGCCGTTTGCGTTGTATTGATTGATGTCAAAATAAACCGAGCCATTGGATTCATAAGCCAGTCCCTTGTCAATCAGGTCTTTGACAGCTTCTATCTGTTCAATCAAATGTCCAGTAGCGGTGGGCTCAATGCTGGGCGTGCGAAAATTAAGTTGCTCCAGCACCTGATGAAAATCGTTGGTGTAGCGCTGCACAATTTCCATCGGCTCCAGCTTTTCTAGTTTGGCCATCCGTCCGATTTTATCTTCACCTTCGTCGCCATCGCCAACAAGGTGGCCTACATCCGTGATATTGCGCACATAACGGACCTTGTAACCAATGTGCGTCAGGTAGCGAAAAAGAATATCGAAAGTCAGAAACGTACGAACATTGCCCAAGTGTACGTAATTATAAACCGTTGGCCCGCATACATATAGCCCTACGTGAGGAGGGCTAAGGGGTTGAAAAAGTTCTTTTTGGCGGGTGAGAGAATTATAGATTTTGAGTGGTTGTGTCATGATAAGAGAATACTAAATACTCGTTTATGAAATTGATTTCCTGAAACGCAGTATCAGCAACATCGAAAGAGGTCAACCCGAAAATTTTTCAAAAACATAGCAGGAGAAAATGTAATTTAAACGCAAAACTAACAATTTGTTGCGGGTTCTTTTACAATTTCGGTGCCAGAAGTTCGGTATTTAGACGGGGCAACGTAACTTTACCGCATGAAAAAACCTTTTATCGTCGGAATCACGGGCGGGAGTGCATCGGGAAAGACCTATTTTCTTAACAGCCTGATGGGCGCTTTTGGCGAAGATGAAATCTGCCTGATTTCGCAAGACCATTATTACCGTTCTCGTAATGAAGTGCCAGTCGACGAAAACGGGGTACATAATTTCGACTTACCCTCCGCTATCAACCACCGCAAGTACGCCGAGCACATCATCGACCTTCGGGAGGGCAAGACCGTGGAGCAGTTGGAATATACCTTCAACAATCCCGCCATTATTCCGCAGATGCTTACCTTTAGACCTACGCCCATCATTGTGGTAGAAGGGATTTTTGTGTTTTACTTCAAGGAAATCGCGGAGCTGTTGGATTTAAAAATCTTCATTGACGCCAAAGAGCACATCAAACTCAAACGTCGTATTATCCGCGACCAAGTGGAGCGTGGCTACGATTTGACGGATGTGCTGTACCGTTGGGAAAATCATGTATTTCCAACCTACGAGCAGTTTATCAAACCCTCAAAGGCTGACGCCGACATAATCATTCCTAATAACCGACATTTTCATCGCGGTCTGGAAGTAGTAAAAGCATTTTTGAAAAGTAAAATTGAGCTTTAGCGGCGGCTCAAAAGGAGTTGGCGGGCCTTATAATTCCCAAATAGTAGGGTTATTGTGTCGACGGAGGTGCTTGCCAATCTCCATCCAAAATGCCATCACCAAGTAGACAATGATGGGGGAACCAAAGGTTAAAAAGCTGGCGTAAATAAAATAAAGCCGAATACTGCTTGCCGAGATATTAAAGATTTCTCCCAAGCGAGTACAAACGCCAAAAACGTGGTTCTCAACAAAATACCGGAAACGATTCATCGCGTTTTTTATGTTTGAAAACGAAGGTAACAAATCTATTCTATAAAGTCAAGCATCTGAATAACAGATGTCTCCGAACTTGACTTGTAACAAATATTTTATAAATTTGTTTGAGCTCTGCTTAAAAACTTCATTCTCATCGCAAGACAAAGTAAGTCTTGGCAAGTGCCTAATTTTGAGCGTTCAAGCCTTTTGCTCAATGATTAGTTTTGTCAATATCTTTGTAAATCCGCTGAAAATGAGGAGATTGGCGGCTGTTTGTTTAATTATTTCTTTCATTATTTTAATTATTGTAGTAAAATGCAAACAGGAACAGTAAAGTTTTTCAATGAAGCCAGAGGGTATGGTTTTATTGTGGACGATGAATCTCAAAAAGAAATTTTTGTACACGTAACGGGCTTAGGCGGGGTAGTTATCCGTGAAAAAGACCGAGTAGAGTACGAAATCGTTGATGGTAAAAAAGGCTTGAACGCTACTAAAGTGAAGAAAATTTGATTTTTCTTTACCCAAGAACGGTACGGGGAACTCTGCCAAGAGCTCCCCGTTTTTATTTCCTACAAATCCCGTTCGATGATTTCGTTGGTCTTTTTGTCTTTCAAAATTACTTTGTGACGGCCGTCGTGCGTGACTTCTTCCTTAATTAAATAATAATCGGCATCGTAGTCAATCAGCGTTGAAACGGGCGTCAACCCTTCTTGACCGCGCCAAACGGGTAAATCGACAGGCTCCCAGAGTTTGGTTTGGGCCGATTTGTAGGCGGCATCTATGATGGCGTTGACCACGTAGCCATCGTAAAAGGTCTCGGCAGGCTGGGTGCCTTCCTCGACCGACCGAAACATATCTGTAAACATGTGGTTGTAGCCAAGTTCGTTGACCTCATCGCCTACTGGAAAAAGCCAGCCCGTATTGCTTTCGGCTTTCTCGGCCACGTAGTCGCCGCCTTTGCCCGTCGTGAATACTTCAAAGCCAGTACGCAGAAAATTATTCATCCATATAGTGCCCTCCGTTCCCATGACTTCGTCGCGCAGGTCCATGCCGCCGCGAAACGTCCAGCTTACTTCAAATTGACCGATGGCCCCGTTTTCGTATTTGACCAACGCAATGGCGTGGTCTTCGGCCTCAATGGGTTTTACCTGCGTGGCGGCCCAGCACATCACTTCTACGGGCTTGATGTCTTTGCCGATAAAATTGCGGGCAATTTCGATGCAATGGCAGCCCAAATCAAGGATACAGCCACCGCCTGCCTGTTCTTTGTCCCAAAACCAGTTGCTGTGAGGGCCAGGGTGGGTTTCTCTTGACTTGGCCCACAGAATCCGCCCCAAGGCACCGTTATCTACCATCTGCTTGGATTTTAGGAATTTAGGAGTGTAACACAAATCTTCCAGATACCCGCCGAATATGCCCGCGCCTTCAATGGCCTGCATCATGCGCAGGGCTTCGGCTCCGTTTCTGCCCAAAGGTTTGGTACTGACCACCGCCTTTTTATGTTTTACGCAAAGCATGACGGCGGCTTCGTGGAGGTTGTTGGGGAGCGCTACGCAAACCATGGTGACGTCGGGGTGCGCGATTACTTCTTCCATGTCGGTCGACCAAAACGTACAGCCGTAATCATCGGCAAATTTTTTGGCGCTTTCTTCGCGGCGCGCATAAATAGCCACCACGCGGTCACGGCCGCGCTGACCGTGGATAGACTCTGCATAAAAACGTCCGATAAAGCCCGAACCAAGCATGGCAATCCTTTGCATAAAATCTGATTGTTGACGGTGAAAATTATTTTTATAAAAAAAGCAGTTAAGCTAAACTTTTTAATGATGGTTTTTTGTTCGTACTTTTGCAATATAGTTGCAAATAGTCATGGCAAGAATTATTTCGATAACATTAAATGTGGGTTTAACAGGGCTTGTACACCTGTTGTGCTGCTGGGTACCGTTGGTGGTCGTTTTGTTTAACGGGGCATCTATCGGCTGGTTGGCAGAGTATCGTACTCCGTTGATTGCGTTGCAATTAGCAGCATTGGCGTGGTCTTTTTATGATTTATACTTACGCCCTTCTCATCAGGCTGGTTTGTTTGAGAAAAGAGTGTTTTGGGGTGCGGTAGGCCTTACAGTAGTGTTGAATCTGATTCCTCATCGGTATTTTCAGGCCGAAGAAGGTCAGTTGGCGCAAGCGCAGTTTGAGCGGATTCGCTCAACAAGGGTTGCTCAATTTGAACTTAAAACGCCGCTAAAATCGGTAGAAAAGTTAAATAATACGCTTCAATCCGTAGAAGGCGTCGTACCTTCGCAAATCAAGCTGAATGACGAGGTGGTTTCGGTGCGTTATTATGCAGGAAAAACGTCCGATGAAGCCATTTTGGCGACTCTCAGAAAGCAGGGATACCAAGTTTCAATGATTGACTAACCAACGCTACTTTTTACCATGACAAAACACGTTTATTCTTTACTTACCGTTGGCGGTATGCTTTTCGGTGTGTATTTATTTTCTGCTTGCGGTGACAAAAAAGACCCTAAAATGGAAGAAGCGGGCAAGGTCCATCTGGAAGCAATGGAAATTGAAGAATCTATTCATCAACAAATCGAAGGCATAGATTCGTTGAAGATAGTGTTAAGTGAAAAGAAAAAAACGCTGACCGATGCGGCAGCTATTGCAAGTTTAGATTCTACCGTAGCGGCGTTGGATGCGGTAGCGGGCTCATTTGCCGCTTGGGAAGAAAGCGTGGTAGAAGTGCCAGGATTGCCTCACGAGCACCACGACGGAGAAGAGCATGAGCATAAGCCAGCGCCAGATTTGACGGCGGAGCAAATGCTTGAGGTGCAAAAAGAATCAAAAACCAATATCGAGAAAATCAAAGCTGATTTAGCTAAGGCTGAGGAAATGGTTAAAAAAGTACTCTAGCGAGTTTATAAGAAAAAATTACCAATCGCCTGCTTTCCAGAATGTTTAATTCGGAAAGCAGGCGATTGGTATTATATGGGCAATGGACTAACGCGGTACTTCTACTTTTTGCAATAATTGAGCTACGGCGTCGTCGGGGGTGGCACCTTCCATTTCGCGCTCGGGCATCAAAATAATGCGGTGACGAAGTACGGCGGGAGCAAGTGCCTGAATGTCTTCGGGCGTCACAAAATCACGTCCTCTAATCGCGGCCAATGCTTTGGAGCTGTTCAATAATGCCACCGAAGCCCGTGGTGATGCCCCCAAAAACAACGATTTGTTGTTGCGTGTTTGCAGAATAATTTGGGCAATGTATTCCAACAATTTATCTTCTACGTGTACTAGGTGCGTTTTTGCCCGTAATTCCGTTAATTGTTGAGGCTGTAAAATAGCAGTAATTTCTCCAATGGCTTCGGTCATGCTCTTCCGTTGATGATGTCCACGCAACACTTCTACTTCCTGCTCGGCGGTGGGGTAACCCACGACTATTTTAAACAGAAAACGGTCTAGTTGGGCTTCTGGCAAGCGGTACGTGCCTTCGTGTTCAACGGGATTTTGGGTTGCAATTACTATAAACGGTGTACTCATTGGGTAAGTACTGCCGTCGATGGTGGCTTGCCGTTCTTCCATCACTTCAAAGAGGGCCGATTGGGTTTTGGCGGGGGCGCGGTTGATTTCATCGACCAAAATGAGGTTGGAAAAAATCGGCCCTTTCATAAACTCAAAATTGGCGAGCTTGGGGTTGAATATCGACGTTCCCAAAACATCCGACGGCATTAAATCGGGGGTAAACTGAATGCGACTAAAATCGGTGTTGATGGTTTTTGCCAATAGCTTCGCCGTGAGTGTTTTGGCTACTCCCGGTACTCCCTCTACCAAGACGTGTCCATCGGCCAAAATGGCGGTTAGGAGTAGTTCGATGGTGTGGTGTTGGCCCACAATGATTTTGCCGATTTCCGATTTTATGGCCGAAATAGCGTCGTTAAGGTCCTGAAGGTCAATGCGTGATTCGAAATTCATGAATGAGAGGGTAGATGTTATCTGGTTTTTTGATAAAAATCTTCAATTCTTCGGTTTAAGCTCAGTAAGGCATATTCAGTAAGGCGGCCACTGCGCTCCGCGTGGGCTATTTCGCCAAATAATAAATCAATTTCTAGGCGTGCAAAGCCTGTTTTTTGGGATAAGGCTTCTTTAAATTCTTCGTCTAATTCGTTGGTACGCAGCCCAAAGCGCTCCCGAATATAGAGCAGCAAGTGCTGTATTTTCTTTTGAGCAATGTTGGCGTGGTCAGCCTGTTGGAAATACATTTTTCCGATGGTTTGCACAAATTCGAGGGAGGTATTTTTAGGCACTTCCATCACGGGAATGATGCGTTGGGTGCGTTTCCCCGCAAAAATGGCAAACACAAATAGCCCGAAAAGAATCATATAATAGGCCCATTTTAGCGGTGGCTGCGTCATCACAAATCGAAAAATAGACTGCTCATTTTCGCCAAATCGACCCTGTTTCAGGTATTCATCCCAATACGTGGGCTGAACGGGTAAATACGAAAGGCTCTTAAAAGCAAAGTCTGACGTAGCAGAATCCAACGCGTAATAATTGGTCAAAGCCAAAGGCAAATTATGCAGATAAAAATGACCTTTTCCGTAGCATACCTTCAGAAAAATGGGCTCATTACGCGCATTTTGGGCCAAAACCGTCACATTTTCAGATCTTTTTACCAAAAAATAATTCCGCCCGTCATCCTGCGGAAAAACGTAACCTTTGGGTTTTCTGAAGGTTGGATTGACAAAGTTCATGACCAATGCTGTATCGCGGAGCGAAGGCGCTTTGAGCGTGGCCCGCACATTGAGGGTTTTGAGCAATGTGTCCGAAAAATCGTATGCCGAAATAAAGACGTTGTTCCCCTTTTTTACGTAATTGAGGAGTTGAGTGCGGTCATTTTTATCAATATCAAAATTTTGACAGACAAAAATATAATTGCTTTTGGTAGGCAATTTGCTTTCAGTCAGGTGATTATAAATTGGCAGCCGCAATGACTCTACTGCTTGACTACCGAAGATATCCGGCAATAACTCAACCAGCGCTTTGGTGCCAAACGGTATTTTATCCTTGTCGGAGTAAGACGGCGTCCAGTCAATCGGTTTGGGGCGGTAGTATTCAAACAGCCCATAACCGAGGATGGTCAGCGTTAAAAACCAAAAATATTTGCTTCGTAAATTTTTCAAAAGAATGTCAGTCGTTGCGTCGTCAATTTTTTAGATTCTTGCCGAGAAATTAGAAAAGGCCTCTTTTATATCTCCAAATTCGGCCTCTGATACCGTAAAATCGCCATACCAAACGTACTCAAATTGGGACGTCAGTCGCTCAAAATCAGCTTTTAAACGAAGGTTGCCTAATTCATCTACGTAAATACGGTTGGTTTTGGTGGGTTGCCAATGAATCAATTGTTTGTCAGTCAGTTGTTTAAGAGTTTTTAAATAATACAGTCTTATGGCCAAACGGTAATTGTGGTTCTCAACGGCTTCGTCAATGAGCTTATTAAAATCCAGCTCGTGGATATTTTCGGTAATGCGATTATAAGAGAGTGGGTCGTCTTGGGCTTTACGGCCAAAGATGCCGCCCAAAAACTCCGATTTGTAAAGAAGCCAAAGGGCGAAGCCGCCGATGGTGGCCAGAATGACATATTGCCAGAAGTTTTCGTAGGAACTGCTTTGAAAAAATGCCGACAATTTGCGCATCAGCCAGTACCAAAATTTGGCCAGCGGGTTTTCGGGGGGCGGGGCGTCGTTGTGATAACGATACTCCCGGTCGTTACGAAAATCATCAAGACGCTCTGTCGAAGGCAGGCGTTGTACGATGCGTGACTGGTCAAAAGGCGCTCTTACGGTTGCGGTATCTGCCTTTTTGTTTTTTTGCGCCTGGAGGCAGATGCCAATGCTGACAAACAGAATAGTAAGAGTGATTCTTTTTAAAACAGATGAAATCATGGCATTAAATCAAAAAGTTACTATCTGTTTTGGGCTTATTTACTTTAATGAAGCGAAAATTAAACCATAAATTGCCCTTAAAGCTACAAAAAAGCCGACGTTTTGCGTCGGCTTTACAATGAGGAAAATAAAAAAGACGGGTTATTTCTTTTTTGGAGCAAGTGTCACAATCCATTTGGCAATTTTAAGCGCCTCGTCTTTAGGGACGTTGGCAAGGGCAGCCATTGGAGGATAACCAGGCCAGTTGGCAGGTTTTGGAGCATAGATTAACTCTACGATTTGCTCTGGTTTGTATTTTTTCTTAGCCATTACTTCCTTGTAGCCTGGACCAACCAATCGCTGATCAACACGGTGACAGGCTAAACAGGTATTTTTGCTTAGTAGTGCCTCAATATCAGCGGGAATTTGGGTTTGTGCGTTTGCGATAGTCGTGCCGGCACACAAAAAGCCCGCGGCTAATAACATTTTGGTGAATCGTTTCATGCCAAGGATTGGAATTATTGTAATGAAAAGTAAGAACTTGATTTTAATGCAAAGCTATAACGTTTTCAGAAAGAAATTGTGTTAAAATGCTAAAAGTTTATTTTTACATCTCTACGGGTTTCATTTTAGGAATAAGCAGATTGATGATGAAAAGTGCCAATAAATAAGTAGAGCCAGCAATCAAAAACAAGGGTAAATAACCAAACTGAACGCGTATGGGACCCGCTATGGCGGCCAGAATGGCTCCACCCACGGCGCCCGCAAACCCACCGATACCAGTCACCATCGCAACGGCACTTTTGGGGAATAAATCGGAGGCGAAGGTGTACACGTTGGCCGACCACCCCAGGTGCCCTGCTGCCGCAATGGCGATGAGCACTACGGCGATGTAGATATTTTGGGTTTGGGCGGCAAAGAAAATTGGAACAACACAGAGCGCACAAATCAGCATCGTTGTTTTGCGGGCGCGGTTGAGTTCCCAACCTTTTTTCATGAATTGTGACGAAAGCCAGCCAAAAAACACACTACCGCCGTCTGAAATAATGTAAATAACCATAAATGGCAGGCCAATATTCTGCAAGTCAAGGGTTTGGTCAAGAGATTCGCTGGAGTTGAAAAAATCGGGTAGCCATGTCAGATAAAACCACCAGATGGGGTCGGCCATGAATTTCCCTACAATCAGTGCCCAAGTTTGACGATAGCGCAACAGCCGCCACCACGTCAGGCGACCTTCAATCACTTCTTGCTGATGGTCTTGCTGAATATAACGCAGCTCAACGGGGGAGACTTTGGGGTGTTGTTCGGGGCGTTGGTAGGTCATCCACCACGCTACTAGCACACCCAGCCCCAATACCCCCGTAGTCATAAATGAAATTCGCCAGCCATAATGCAGGGTCATCCAAGGAATGACGGCGGCGGTAATGATGATGCCGACATTGGCTCCTGCGTTGAAAATTCCCGTGGCAAAGGAGCGTTCTTTTTTGGGAAACCATTCAGCAATCGACTTAATGCTTGACGGGAAGTTGCCAGCTTCACCGATTCCCAAGACAAAACGTGTAGCCACTAATCCCCGGAACGAACTCACAAAAGCATTGGCGATGCCCGCTATGCTCCAAAGCCCAATTGCTATCGCCAATCCACGTTTGGTGCCGACTCGGTCGATAAGCCACCCAATCATCATAAAACCAACGGCGTAGGCGACTTTAAAAGCGGTATCTACCCAGCCGTATTGGATTTTGAACGCATTGAGGTCGGCTTGGGTGAGTGTATAGGTAAGCGGAAAACCCAGCATTTCTTTTCTGAACGTATCGTCAAGCATCGCAAATGAGAGTACATTACGATCAATGTAGTTGATGGTAGTAACCAAAAAAAGCAACAGCACTATCCGCCAGCGGAAGTTGTTGGGAAGCATTGTATCTCAGGGGTTAAAGGTCGAAACGCCGAAGCGTACTTTTTTGCAGCAAAACTTCTGCAATATACGGGGTATGTTGTAAATGTTATATGCTTATTTTTGTTGAAAAAATCCATAAATGACTGACCGTCAAAAATTCGCGTTATTAAAAGCGGCTTCCTTTTGTGCTTATCAGGAACGAACCGTGAAAGAAACCCGACAACGTTTAAACGATTGGGAGCTTTCGGAGGAAGAAACCGCGTGGGTGCTGGAGGAGCTAAAAGCCCAAAATTACCTAAATGAGGAGCGTTTTGCGCGAGCGTTTGCGGGAGGTAAGTTTCGGGTAAAGCGATGGGGACGCCTTAAAATCAGGCAGGAGATGAAGCTAAAAGGCTTATCGAATGATTTGATTCAAAAGGGTTTAAGCGAAATAGACGGCGATGATTATGAGGTGGTACTGCGAGATTTGCTGGAAAAAAAAGCGAAGGGCTTAAAAGGAGAACCTTTGGCCGTGAAGCAAAAATTGGTTCGTTTTGCCCTGAGTCGGGGTTTTGAAAGTGATATTGTGTGGGAATTGCTGAAAACCATGGGCGTGGAAGGGGAGCAAGAAGAATAATCGGATGAATAATGAGCAAAAAAATCATTGAACGGATTCATAAAGAGACAGATACGGCTGATTTGTTGCACTTGCTTACGGCGTTGCCTTCTTCAGACCTCAATTCGTTGTTGATGGAAGTAATGCGCCGAAAAACTGAGCGAATGACTGCGGGCGATTTGCTCAGAAGTTATGCTGACAACCGATTTGTCAAACCCTCTGATGTTGATTTCATCTCATTTTTAACTTTTGAGTTGCATCTTCTGCAAAAAGCTCAGACTTTTGGATTTACCCCCCTCGAACTGTCTCCTGTGAGTCCGCTTGGGTCATGCGCTGCGGTAGCAACGGTTAATCAGAACAAAATTTTATCGGCTTTAAGAAGTACGGAAGTCGTAGCCGATGCCACAAACCTGCTTGCGCTGGAAGCCGTAAGTCGTCGGAAAAAAATACAATTTGACTCAACCGATATTCAGCTTTGCACGGTGCACAGACACCTCCGCACACCTTACATGCCACCTCCTTTTCTTCCTCATTTTAAGATTTTCTGCCTTCTAACGGCGGGGAAAGACAAAGGGAATTTACTTTTTGAAAAACGACATTTGATAGAGCATATCCGTTTTACGACTGATTACCTAAAAAGCTTTTCAGGTATTGAATCAGTAAAGGTCGTATTGAAGTCTACACGTAAACAAAATCCTGATTTTTTACCTTTATGTGATACCATTATGACTGAAACGAAGGGTGTTGCCTTTGAGGTAGAAGATGTAGAACAGTCTTATTATCAGGTTATTCAGTTCAAAATTTTTGTAACCATTGGCCAGAAAGAATTCGAAATCGCCGATGGTGGGTTGGTAGATTGGTCGCAAAAACTAGCCAATAACCGCAAAGAACGTATGCTGACTAGCGGTATCGGAATTGAGTTATTGTTTAAACTATTAGGGTTTTAAAAAATAGTTAACCACAGAGACACGGGGTTTTGCTCTGGGTCTCTGTGGTTGATTCAATTAGGTGATTTTCTATTTCAGTAAATTTTCAACCGCAGTATGTACCTTCTCAAACTTAAATCTCGCCATTTCGGCGTTCATCAACTCCGTTATTTGGTCATTACAAAGGTTGCCGATACTGCCTTCGTGTGTGTGATTGAGGGCGCGTGAGGCTTGATAAGTGCCTTCGTTGATTTCTTTCCCTACTTGGCGGTACGCATCGCGGAATGGTACTCCCTGCACCACCAGTTCATTGACGCGCTCCACGCTGAACAGTAAATCGTATTTTTTATCAATCAATAAATCGGGCTTTACTTCAAGGTGTTCAAGCATAAAGTGAGCGATGTCTAGACAATCTAGTATTTCGTCGAACGCGGGCATCAGCAGTTCTTTCAGTAGCTGCATATCGCGGTGATAGCCCGATGGTAAATTGCTCATCACCATCGTGATTTCGGTCGGAAGGGCTTTCAGACGATTGGTCTTTGCCCGCAAAAGCTCGGCCACGTCGGGGTTTTTTTTGTGCGGCATGATGCTACTGCCCGTGGTGAGGTCGTCGGGTAAAGTGACGAAGGCAAAGTTTTGGCTGTTGTACAAACAAACATCCATTGCCATGCGTGAAAGGGTGGACGAAAGGGCGGCAATCGCCGTCAGTGCTGTTTGTTCGGTCTTCCCGCGTGACATTTGGGCGTACACGACGTTGTAATGCAACGCTTCAAAACCCAACAATTCAGTGGTCATAGTGCGGTTTAATGGAAATGAAGAACCATAGCCTGCGCCTGAGCCGAGTGGGTTTTTATTGGCAAGTTTATAGGCCGTTTGAATCATGGCCATATCGTCGACCAAGGCTTCGCCGTAGGCGCCAAACCACAAGCCAAACGACGAAGGCATCGCGATTTGTAAGTGCGTATAGCCTGGCAACAAGTCGTTTTTGTGTTGGTTGGAACGTTTAACGAGTAAGTCAAACAGTTTTTGCGAAGCCAAAGCAACTTCTTCCAAACGACTTCGGGTAAACAGTTTCATATCGACCAACACTTGGTCATTGCGTGAGCGGCCGCTGTGGATTTTCTTGCCGATGTCCCCGAGTTTGCGGGTCAGCATCAGTTCTACCTGCGAGTGAACGTCTTCAACACCGTCTTCTATTTCAAATCTCCCTTGCCGAATTTCCTGATAAATATTCTTCAATTCGGCTTCCAATGCGGTCAGTTCCTCTTTTTTTAGCAACCCTACGCTTTCTAGCATTTTGGCGTGGGCGATATTGCCCAACACATCATAAGGGGCTAAATATAAATCCATTTCACGGTCGCGCCCGACGGTGAATTTCTCAATTTTTTCGGAGATAGAAGTCGTTTCTTTTTGCCAGAGTTTCATAGGAACCGCTCGGGTAATCGTGTCTTTGGAAGGTTTATTTTGTGCAAAAATGGCCACCGCATACGCCATTCCAATGCAGAATGTACAGAATGTTTTCATCTCGATTGAATGAATTTAAAGGTAATGCGGCCTTTGAAAGGACAAATTAAGGCTTTTTAGGGAAGATTTTTGCATTGTTAATCAATTCTCGGTGTTCATCCAAGAACATTTTAAACGAATAGACTTCTTCCAACTGCCCTGAGAAATCGCTTTCGCCGTCGTATATTTCTTCGTAAACCTGCTCAAAATCAGTAATCAAATAGCGCATTTGACGAATGCCCCAATTGTACAGGGCAGGCAAATAAAAATGTTGGTGGTCTTGTAGAAAACGGTTGGGCTCGTAGTGAGAAGTGGTTTTGATGTCAACGGCCTCTTTGCGCCCTAAAACGTCCACAAATCCGTAAATCAGCGCATCGTCGATTTGGTATTGGCAATACACTTGCGTTTTGACAATGGGTTTGGGTAGTCGTAGGCGAACAGTTTGGAGAATGTTGAAATCAAACTGGTCTTCACCGATGCCTTTCAGAACGGCATCTTCAAACGATACGCCGCGCACCTGGGCTTCCGTGGACGGAATCGGTACGCGATTGATACGGTCCAATAGCTCCTGCTCGCTGAGTTTTCCCTGCAAAAACCGTGAATAGGTGTTGAGCAATGAAGGGTAAAAACGGTAAGCGATCTTGGAAGGCATTTTTAAAGGATGAAGCAAGGTTCGGTAAAAATAATCTTTTATCGTTAGTATTTATTAAGGTCAATACAGCCTTTTATGTGCCGGGTAAAGTTGTGATTGACACACCTAATGTCAGGAACAGAGAAAATAAACTCCATGAAAACGCAGATTGCTAGCAACAGAATCTATATTAAAATGGCAAATTATCCTCTGACTCTTCAGATTGCACTTGTTGATCCTGTCTCTTTGGATATTTAGTCTTGTAATAAGAGTTAATAAAAAGGCCAACAGTGGCAACTGAATTTATAAGAAAGTATGCAAATATGGTATCTGTAATCAAATAATCGCCTGTTGTCTTACCATGAAAGTTAGTCTTATCACTTCTTAATATTTCTATTGCCTGACCTATTGCTATAAGGGAGCTTCCGATTGTTTTTATTTCATTTGGCTGTTGGGGATCCGTCAGATTAAATTCCTTTACAATGATTAATGTTAATTTATATAGTGTTTCTCGCCCTGAAATCTTACTAGAAATCCTATTGTCTTTTAAAATTTCCTTTATAATGCTTTCAAGTGCTGAGTTTGCAAGTCCAATAGCTAGGCTTGGGTCTGACTCAATTTGCTTATATGCCTTTTGAAAAGTGTCATAAGCGGTTATATATTCCGATTTAACTTCATTTTTAAATGTAGGAATTGATGGTATAAAGTCTGGAGTATCAACCCCTAAATCAATAGCAACTTTAAGTAAGGTTGTTCCATCCATTGAATTAAGTGTTGCTAATAGATTTATTTTTTTACTTTCATTTTCAACTATCTTAAAATTCTCCCAATAATAATCGTTGAATCCATTTTGATCATAATTATCCTCATGCCATTTACTAATATAATATCTTACTTGTTCGTAACTATTAAATTCTCGCCAAATTGCTTCATTAATTTCCTTTATAAGCTTCATTTGGTACTTAGGTGAGATCAAATCATTCATTTTCCGCTTATTTTCATATGGTTATAGTTGCTCAGTAAATATACGAACCTATGTTTCATATACTAAATAGTGCTTTCAACATAGCAATCCCTTAAATGGTAGCGCAAGTATTTAATAATTAGGGATAAAATCAGGTTTTCATATCATGATTAACTGATAAAGAACTAGAGGCCGAATAAGTCTTCCTTTTACACTTAGTGATGAGATCGGCGAAACAGCAAGCGCAGTAGTATTTGTAAACGTTGCTAGCGGAATACAATCTAGCGATAACGAGAAATAAGAATCATCAACTGGCTCAGGAGGTATTCTTGGTCGGATATAAATGCACACTTTACAAATGGACAGGTATCAAATCCTGTATATCATCATTAGCTGTAAGAGGCATATGAATAAAAAAATTGATTATATTTGTAAATTCAAAGAAATAAAAAAGGGAGCCACATTTGTAGCTCCCAAAAATCTCTTACTTGATTACGTTTCCGCTAGGGAAAGAGGCTTTACCAAGTCTATATAGCACAAATATATCAACTTTTTTTGACATATCCAAATGAAATCTGAAATAAGAAACAAATATTTATCCAGAGTACGATTCAATAGATATTTAAGTGCCACAGCAAATAATAGTAAGCGAGCTGAGAGACTTTATAATGCAAATATACGACTTTCTCAGGCGTTTCACCCAATATTAAGTCAATTTGAAGTTGTTTTCAGAAATGGAATAAATAATGTATTATCAACCTATTTTACAGATAATGAGTGGATTATAAATCAAAAGAATGGGTTTATGAATGATACCTCTGTCAGACCCAAGCTTTATCTAAGAAAATGCGTTGAAAAGACAGAAAGGATGCTTTCAGACAGACATATACCTCCTACAAGTGGTAAGATAATATCAGATCAAACATTTGGTTTCTGGACAGCTTTTTTCTCTACTCCTTATTATCCACTAGTCGGAGGTCGTCCAATACAGGTCTTTGCCCATAAACCAGCAGCTGAGAATAGATCCTCTATATTTCAAAAACTTGAGGATATAAGAATGCTCAGAAACAGAATTAATCACTGTGAGCCTATCTGTTTTAATAATCATCACATTGATTGCACAAATGTATTGAGTGTCAGAAATTCAATAATTGATTTGGCATCATGGATAGACCCTGAGCTTACTCCATTCTTCAAAAAGATTGATAATACGCAAAATAAGATAAATCAGATATTAACAATCTAATATATGGAAGAAATAGAAGATAACTCATATACTAGATATCAGTTCAAGGCTTTTTTGGGTCATCATCTGACATTCGCCAACTATTTGGGAAGCTATAACCGAGCTTTTGAAGTGTTAATGATGAGTGTTTATAACTCAAGTGCCCACGTTGACCATCTAGCATATCCATTACTATTTATTGCCCGGCATTGCATGGAGCTGGGATTTAAAACCAACATAAGGTATTTTTGCCAATATTCTGGTAAAGAGGACTTTAAAAAGGCAGGTACCCATAATTTAGAAGACTTATTTAAAGCGTTTCGCCTACATTTATACGCCACGATTGAGAACCTGAATGACAAATATGGAATTGAGGTTAGTCCTGATGATGTTAAAGAATTCGATAATTACTGCAATGAAGTTTACAAATTAACTGCCATATTTCATAAATTGGATGAAGGTTCTGACAGCTTTCGCTATCCGGTTGATAAAAAGAACAATAACTCATTTGGACATACAGATACAATCAACCTTTTGGATGTGAAGGAGTTATTTGAAAAAAGCATGCTTTTATTTGTCCATACCGCAGATGTATTTGCACGATATACTGACTTCGCTGATGAAATAGAGAATATGTATGAGCAAGAAATGCGTCAGTATTATGAATATTAGTATGTCTATATTATATGCCGTCAAGTGAAAGTGGACCTTATAATATAAGCCTGAAGCAATCTCCGAGCCTAAAAAAAGGGCGGAAATCAATCCGCCCTTACAGTATTAATTTTTGGCGCCGCCCTGCTGACCCGCTTTCGGTGGCTGACTTTGCTGTGCTTCCTGCATCGGATTGGTACCACCACCACCTCGGCGACCGCCAGCAGGGTTTTTAAACAGTTGGAAGCGCGTAGGCGCGGTAGGTTGGCGCGGGAAACTGTTGTCTTCTTCGTCAATATCGGCAATCTCGCGATACGGGTCTAAGGTCCACTGTACCACTTTTTTCTTTGATGTGATTACCTTAGAAATCTGTTGGTCGTTCAGGCGCCAAATCTCGGCGGGGAAACGTACCAATGAGTCGGTGCCATCTTCGTATTGCATCTTCACGATTACGGGCATGGGCAAGCCGCCCTTATTTTTCACTTTTAGCGTGTAAAAATTCAGTCCTGATTCTACCAACTTACGCTCATCAGGCGTCAGGCTTGCCAGATAGGTTTCGTATTTCTTTTTGTCGGCTTCCGTCACTTTGTACGGGTCGTAGCTGTTGTAAAAATCCTTCATGTCGGGATTTTTATCCACCACTGATTCTTTGATGTAGTCTTTGTCGCGCTGCCGGGCCACGGTGTTGCGTTTGGCTTCTGCTTGCTTTTTCGCTTCTGCTTTGGAGATTTCGGGGTTTTGGGTGTCCAACGCGAACCATTCTACTTCCACCAAATCTTGATTGACGGGCTCAACGCCATAAAACCAACCTTTCCAAAACCAATCCAAATCCACGCCTGAGGCATCTTCCATGGTCCGGAAGAAATCGGCAGGGGTGGGTGATTTGAACGCCCAACGGCGGCTGTATTCCTTAAAAGCATAATCAAACAGGTCTCTTCCCATGACGGTTTCGCGCAAAATATTCAACGCCGTAGCGGGCTTGGCATACGCACTTGCGCCGGCATTGATGAGGTTGTCGGACATGGTCATGATGGGCACCAGATTCTTGGGGTCTTGCTTCATGTAATCGACGATGGCCTGCGGCTCACCACGGCGCGTAGGATAGTCTTTGTCCCATTCTTTTTCGGTCAGGTATTGCACAAAGGTGTTCAGCCCTTCGTCCATCCACATCCATTGGCGCTCGTCGTTGTTGACAATCATCGGAAAGAAGTTGTGACCTACTTCGTGGATAATTACGCTGATCATGCCATATTTGGTCGCTTCCGAATAGGTTCCGTCGGCTTCTGGGCGGCCGCCGTTGAACGAAATCATCGGGTATTCCATTCCGCCCACGGGACCGTGGCAAGAAATGGCGACGGGATAGGGGTAATCTACCGAAAATTTCGAATAGGTTTTGATGGTATGGGCAATGACTTCGGTTGAATATTTGCCCCAAAGTGGATTTCCTTCTTTGGGATAAAACGACATGCAAAGCACTTTTTTGCCCGCTACTTCCTGCATTTTTCCGTCCCAGATGTATTTACGGGAAGTGGCAAAGGCCACATCGCGTACATTATCGGCTTTGAAAATCCAGGTTTTTTTGCCGCTTGGCTTGCCTTTTTCGGCTTTTTCGCGCTCTTCCTGCGAGGCAATTACGACCACTTTATCGGAAGATTTGGCTTGTTCAAATTTTTTCAATTGGTTGGGTGTCAACACTTGGGCGGCGTTTTGTAGCTCGCCAGTAGCGCCCAATACATGGTCGTCGGGTACGGTGATGGCCAATTTGAAATTACCAAATGATAGCGCAAATTCTCCCTGACTGTAATATTGTTTGTGTTGCCAGCCCGTCACGTCATCGTACACGCACAAACGGGGATAAAACTGGGCAATTTCGTAGACGTTGTTACCATCTTTGAAGGCTTCAAAGCCCGTACGACGACCACCTTTGGAAAATTCTACAATCCGATAATTCCAGTCCATCGCAAACGCATACGACTGCTTAGACTGCACGGGTTGCGGCAGGTCAATACGCATCATGGTTTGGTTGATGGTGTATTTGAGGGGCTTACCAGTTTTGGCATCTCGTACCGACGTAATGTTGTAGCCATAATCTGCATTTGAATAGTTCATGTCGGAAATGGTCGCCAAACTCGCCATGCTGGTTTGGGTGCCCAAATCGCCTGTGCGGGAGACGGGGCCGGGAGAGTTTTTGGCAAATAGATTTTGGTCTAATTGAATCCATACATACGGCAGCGCGTCGGGCGATTGGTTGAAGTACGTGATGGTTTCGGTGCCAATAATTTTGTTGTTGGCCTCGTCCAATTCTACTTTGATGTCATAATCGGCGCGTTGTTGCCAATAGTCTTTTCCAGGCGCACCAGAGGCAGTGCGATAAGTGTTGGGCGTGGGTAGTCCAGTGCCGAGTTGTTCAAACCGGTCGTTGGCGTGGTAGTTTTGAGGGGTGGGAGCCTGAGCTTTGGCTGCGTATAGACCTTGAAGTAGGGCGCAGACAATCATCGGCAATGAGTTGATGAAGGATAATTTTCGCATGGGTTAAAAATTTGGTTATTCAAAGATACAGGAAAACCCATTTTAAGCCGAAAGAATGCTACCAAAAGAACGGATTTTGAGATGAATTCCCGATAGTTAAACAACCGAAAAACGAATTTGGATAATTTTATACGTACAGAAGTCTATTCGGGATTAATAGCCTCATCATCAGAAAAATATATTCCAAAAAATGTTTTGAAGAATTATTAGAATATTTAGAAATAATCCTTTGTTTTGTATTATTAAAAGAATAAATAGTAATATGGGAAAGGTAATTACTATTAAGAAGGGTTATACCATTAAGATGGATGGAGTGGCCCAAAAAACCATTACTCACCTTGCACTTTCGGATGTAGTAGCCCTTAAACCCCACGATTTCCCATCTGTTGTTCCGAGATTATCGGTCGAAGTGGGCCAAGAGGTGGTCGCGGGTCAATCGCTTTTCCACGATAAAAACAATCCCAAAATCCGGCTGCCTTCGCCCGTAAGCGGTGAGGTAATTGAAATCGTTCGCGGCGACAAGCGACGAATTCTCGAAGTTCGGATTATTCCCGATAAAATTACCAAATACGCATATTTTCCCGAAATCAATCTGCCCAATGCAGACCGCGATGCAGTGATTGAGTATTTGCTCGAAAGCGGCTGCTGGAGTTATATTCGTCAACGCCCTTATTCACTGATTGCCAATCCCGACGATATTCCCAAAGCTATCTTTGTCTCTTGCTTTGACACTTCTCCCTTAGCACCTGATTTGGGTTTTATTATCGAACAACAACGGGCACATTTTCAAACGGGACTGGAAGTTCTGGACAAACTGGCCAATGGCCACCTTCACATATCTCTACACGCGGAAGTGGGAGAGCGCCTCTCAGAGAGCGACTTCCGGGGAATTGCCAACCATAAATTTCACCACTTCAGCGGGCCGCATCCAGCCGGTAATGTGGGTATTCAAATCCACCATATTGATCCTATCCAAAAAGGAGAAGTGGTTTGGTACGTGCAGCCCCAAGATGTGATTATTATTGGCAGGTTGTTTACAGAATATCGGTATCGGGCCGAGCGCATTGTAGCCCTAGCGGGTAGCTGCGTAAAACAACCGCAGTATTTTAAGGTCATTACGGGCCAAAAAATAAAAAGTATTACGGGGAATAAACTGGATTCTACCAACTTCCGACTGATTCAGGGTACTATTCTGACGGGAAAAAAGACTGCTGAAGATGATTTTCTTTCGTTCTACGAAAACCAGTTGACGGCGATTCCTGAAGGCGACCAACCCGAGTTTTTGGGGTGGCTACTGCCAGGATTTCATAAATTGAGCCTTTCGCGTACTTTTTTCTCGTGGTTGACTCCCAATCGCTCCTACAATCTAAATACGAACAATAACGGTGAAGAGCGGGCATTTGTCATGACTGGCCAATACGACAAAGTGCTACCGATGAATATTTACCCCGTGCATTTACTGAAAGCTATTTTGGCCAAAGACCTTGAGCGCATGGAAGAGTTGGGCATTTATGAGGTTTCGGAAGAAGATTTTGCCCTGTGTGAGTTTGTTTGCACTTCCAAAATTGACGTACAGCGTATCATTGCCGACGGTCTGGCGTATGTTCGTCAGGAAGGCTAATGGGTAGTTAAGAATTGTTGAACCTTTCCTCAACCCTTTTACCGTGAAAATAGCCCAAAAACTCCTGAATTCTGTAAGGCCCCACTTTAAAGAAGGGGGACGATTTGAGAAATTACATCCAGCATTTGATGCCTTGGAGACCTTCTTGTTTGTGCCAGGGCATACTACGTCTCAGGGTGTGCACGTGCGCGACGCCATTGATTTAAAACGAACTATGTTTACGGTCATTGTGGCGTTGGTCCCGACGCTGCTTTTTGGGATGTGGAACGTAGGCTATCAACATCATTTGGCCTACGGAATGGAGGCTTCGTTGGTAGATAATTTTCTGTTTGGTTTTTGGAAAGTGCTGCCCATCATTATTGTATCTTATGCCGTTGGGTTGGGGGTGGAATTTATTTTTGCCATTGTCAGAAACCACCAAGTCAGTGAGGGGTATCTGGTGACGGGCCTGCTGATTCCGCTCACCATGCCTGTCACTATACCTTTATGGATGGTGGCTTTAGGGGCTATTTTCTGTACGGTATTGGGCAAAGAGATTTTTGGCGGTACGGGCATGAACTTTATGAATCCGGCGTTGTTGGCGCGGGCATTCATGTTTTTTGCTTTTCCCGCGTATATGTCGGGAGATATTTGGACCGACCTGTCGCCCGAGGCGGGTCATGCGCTGGTCGATGCGTATTCGGGGGCAACGAATTTAGTGACTTTTGATGCCAATTTTACAAAACTCCCTTCAGCCGCTGATATGTTTTGGGGATTTGAACAGGGCTCTATTGGTGAAACTAGCGCATTTGCGTGTCTGATTGGGGCTTTGATTCTCATTGGTACGGGGATTGGCAGTTGGCAAATCATCGTTTCCTGCGTGGTTGGGGTGTTGGTGATGGGGGTGTTTCTGAACGCCTTAGCGCCAGCCGATATGCCCACACACGCCATGCATACACCCGCGTATTATCATTTGTTGATGGGCGGCTTTGCGTTTGGGGCGGTTTATATGGCCACTGACCCCGTAAGTGCCGCTCAAACAGAAACGGGTAAATGGATTTATGGCCTCTTGATTGGAATGTTTACCGTCATCCTTCGGGTATTTAATCCCGCCTATCCGGAGGGAGTGATGCTGAGTATATTGTTGATGAATGTCTTTGCTTCTTTGATTGACCATCTTGTCGTAGAACAACACATCAAAAACCGCAAAAAACGTGCATAGCAACCAATACACCCTGATTTATGCCGCCGTTTTGTCGGTCATTACCGCAATCGTGCTGGCCGTGGCTGCCGAAGGGCTTAAACCTGCACAGGAAGCCAATATTGCGCTGGACAAAAAGTCCAATATTCTGCGGGCGGTCAGATTGGCGTACGACGAACGTACCCAAATAGAAAACACCTATGCCGAACGGGTGCAGGAAATGGTCATAAACGCCGCGGGTGAGCCAGTGAGCGGCGTTAAAACTACCGACATAGATTTAAAAGAAGAGGTGGCTAAAACCCCCGAAAATCGCCGCCTTCCGCTGTATATTTATACCGAAAAAGAAGGAAAAAAATACTATATCGTGCCTCTGCGAGGCACAGGGCTTTGGGGGCCAATATGGGGGTATATATCGTTGCAGGATGATTTTGACACGGTTTACGGCGCTTTTTTTGACCACAAAGGAGAAACACCTGGTTTGGGCGCTGAAATAGCGGAGTTGCCATTTCAGCAACAGTTTCAGGGCAAGAAAATCATGTCGAACGAAGGGCAGTTTGTGTCGGTCAATGTGGTCAAAAAAACCGATAAAGTAAGTTTCGGCAATGAACACCGCGTAGATGCCATTTCGGGCGGGACGATTACTTCCCGCGGCACCGATGCCATGCTCAAAAACTGTACGGCTCCGTATTTGACGTATTTTGAAAAAATTAAAAAGTGAGATAGACAACTTATAAACGCACATCAACGATGAGTACAGAAACCACCCCTGTTGCGGTTGTAGAGGAGAAAAAGAAAGAAGGATTGTTCTCCAAAAAGAACCTGCGCGTACTCCGCGACCCTTTGGATGATACCAACCCCGTCACGGTACAGATATTGGGCGTTTGCTCGGCTCTGGCGGTTACGGTTCAGGTAAAGCCCGCCATCATCATGGCTTTGGGCGTAACGGTCGTTACGGCTTTTTCCAATCTCATTATCTCGCTCATTCGCAATACCATTCCCAACCGTATTCGCATCATTGTGCAGTTGATTGTGGCGGCGATGCTAGTCACCATTGTTGATCAATTGCTGAAGGCTTACATGTTTGATGTGAGCAAAAAACTATCCGTTTTTGTGGGCCTGATTATTACCAACTGCATCGTCATGGGTCGCCTAGAAGCCTTTGCGTTGGCGCAGAAACCATGGCCTTCTTTTTTGGATGGTATCGGCAACGGTTTGGGATACGGAATTATTTTGGTGATTGTGGCGGTCATCAGAGAGGTGTTGGGCTCGGGCTCGGTGCTTGGCTTCAAAGTAGTGCCGCAATGGCTCTATGACATGGGATATGTCAACAATGGATTGATGATGTTACCGCCCGCAGCGCTGTTTCTGATTGGAATATTTATTTGGTGGCAGCGAAGTCGCAATCGTAAACTCATCAATGCTTCCTAAGTAGGTAGTTATGTGTTTAGTTGTCAGGTTTTTATGTTAAATTTTAACCTTTACACTTGTTATGCAGCATCTCATCAATATCCTCATAAAGACTATTTTTGTTGAAAATGTAATCTTTGCCTTCTTTTTGGGCATGTGCTCGTTTTTGGCGGTGTCAAAAAAAATCAAAACCGCTTTTGGACTGGGGTTAGCGGTGATTTTTGTGATGGTGCTTACCACACCACTCAACTACCTCATTTTGCGTTATTTGCTTTTTGAAGGTGCATTAGGATGGATACACCCTTCACTTGCTTCGGTTGATTTAACCTTTTTGTCATTTATCCTTTTTATTTCTACCATTGCTGGTGCAGTACAATTGGTAGAAATGGTGGTGGAGAAATTCCTGCCCGCGTTGTACACTTCTTTGGGCATTTTTTTACCGCTTATTACCGTCAACTGTTCCATTTTGGGGGCGTCGCTTTTTATGCAGGAGCGTGAATACAATTTTGCCGAAACCACCGCTTTTTCGTTGGGGGCAGGTATTGGCTTTTTCTTGGCTATTGTTTTGTTGGCAGCTATCCGTGAGCGCCTTCGATACTCCAATATCCCCGAACCTCTACAAGGCTTGGGAATCGCGATGATTGTAACGGCCCTGATGGGTTTGGCTTTTTTGAGTTTTTCTGGAATCCAACTGTAAAACGCTATGCTACCCGTACTTACTGCCAGTATTGCCGTCTTCATTTTGGTTGTTTTGCTCTTTGCGTTTCTTATTCTAAAAGCCAAAGACCGTTTATTACCCCAAAAAGACGTGTCCATCATCATCAACGGTGACCAAGAACACCCGTTTGTCGTTAAACCGGGGTCCTCTCTTTTATCAACCTTGGCGGCGCAGAACTTATTTTTGGCATCGGCCTGCGGCGGTGGAGGAACCTGCGCCATGTGTAAATGCCAAGTGTTTGAAGGAGGAGGGGAAGTGCTGCCAACCGAAACCAATCACCTCAATCGGCGGCAGGTGCAGGATAAAATACGCTTGGCCTGTCAGGTAAAAGTGAAAGATGACATGGAGATTCGGGTACCCGATGAAGTATTTGGCATCAAAAAATGGGAGTGTACGGTGATTTCCAACGAAAACGTTTCTACCTATATTAAAGAATTTGTGGTAAAACTGCCCGAAGGTGAAAACTTAAAATTCAAATCGGGGGATTATATTCAGGTGGATGTTCCTGAATTGAACATTGATTTTAAAACCCAACTTTACAACATACCCGAGCGTTTCAAAGATGAATATGACAAGTTTAAAATATGGGATATAAAAGCAAAAATTGACGAGCCACTTTTCAGGGCGTATTCGATGGCCAATCACCCCGCCGAAGGCAATATCATTATGCTCAATATTCGCTTGGCTACCCCGCCGTGGGACAGAGCCCGCAATGCTTTTATGGATGTGAATCCGGGGGCGTGTTCTTCGTACGTTTTTTCGCGTAAACCTGGCGATAAAGTAACCATTAGTGGGCCTTACGGCGAATTTCACGTTAAAAAAACCGAAAAAGAAATGATTTATATTGGCGGCGGGGCAGGTATGGCACCGCTTCGTTCGCATATTTTTCACTTATTCCATACGTTGAAAACGGGGCGTAAAGTGTCGTATTGGTACGGGGCGCGGAGTAAAAAAGAGATTTTTTATGAGGAAGATTTTCGGGCTATCGAACGTGAATTTCCTAATTTTCGCTTCGAGATTGCGCTTTCCATTCCGCTGCCCGAAGATAATTGGACTGGTTACGTTGGGTTTATTCACGAAGTGGTAAAAAATGAGTATCTGGACGACCATCCTGCCCCTGAAGACATTGAATATTACCTTTGTGGCCCTCCCATGATGCTCTCGGCCGTTCAAACTATGTTGGATAATCTCGGAGTTTCTAAAGAAAATATTGCCTTTGATGATTTTGGGAGCTAAACAATGAAAAAACTTTTTTGGGGATTGTTGGGGTTGGCGTATGCCTTGGTAGGTTGTAAAAGTAAGCCAGCGTTTACGTATTTGGAAGGCCAAGCGCAGGGGACAACGTTTAGAATCGTATACGCTGATAGCCGTGATTTTTCCAAGGCCATTGACAGCCTTTTTCGAGCTATTGACCATAGCATGTCCCTGTGGGACAGTACGTCAATCATCAGTAGATTCAATAGAAATAGCTCTGGAACAATAGCAGATGCGCATTTTGAAAAAGTGTTTAATAAATCTCAGGAAGTCGCCAAACTGACCGAAGGCGCGTTTGATATTACGGTGGGTCCTTTGGTAAAAGCTTGGGGATTCAGCTATAAAAAGGGATTACCCTTGCCCACGCCGTCGCAGGTAGATTCTCTTTTGCAATGGGTTGGCTACCAAAACGTCAGTATTGAAAATAGCGTTTTGGTAAAAAAAAATCCAGCGATAGAAATAGACTTTAACGCCATTGCGCAAGGATATACGGTAGATGTAATGGCCGAGTTTCTGAAAGCCCATGGAATCAACGATTACTTGGTAGAAATAGGCGGAGAAGTGCGGGCCGAAGGATACAACGAAAAAGGGCAAATATGGCAAATCGGTATTGACAAACCCACCGAAAAAGAAGAGGCGGAACGCCCCTTACAAACCATCGTTTCGTTGAACGGGAAATCCCTTGCTACGTCGGGGAGTTATCGGAAGTTTGTCGTGCGTGAAGGGAAAAAATATAGCCATGCCATCGACCCCAAGACGGGAAGCCCAATTACGCACAATTTGCTGAGTATTTCGGTGATTGCCGACGATTGCATGACGGCTGATGCCTTTGCGACGGCGTTTTTGGTGATGGGGCTGGAGAAAGCAAAAACCATTGCAAAGCAGCAACGTTTAGAGCTGTACGGTATTTATGCTACTCCCGAAGGAAAATTGCAGACTTTTGCTACTGCTCATTTCTTTTCGACCTCACCCCCGAACTAGGCTTTGTCGGCGCAAGGCTCGCCTGGTTTTCGGCCGCAAACCCCGCAAACGGCCCCTTCTTTTTGCAGAAAAGGGTTGTTGCTGGCACAACTTCCTTTAAACTCGCCTCCTTTGACTAGCAATAGACGAACGCTCAAAAGAGCAACACTCACCAGAACAAGCAAGATGGAAGCTGCGATTACGGTACCCATGATTGTTTTTTATTAAAGATAATTGAAGGCGTTAACATCCCCAAAGAATAAATAACATTTTTCGACGATTTATTTGGATATAAGTCATTGATTTTATAAATTCGTTTAGAGATAGAGATTGCTAATTCACTAAAAATGAAAAGCTTATGAAATCCGTAAAAAAATTGCTTGCCGATAAGCCTCAATCTTACATTTGGAGTGTTTCGCCCGGTACAACGGTGATTGAAGCGCTCTTTTTAATGGCGGAAAAAAATATTGGCGCGGTCGTTGTGCTTGACGGAGAACAATTGGTAGGAATATTTTCAGAGCGCGATTATGCCCGAAAAGGAATCGTGCAGGGACGAAAAGCAAAGAGTACCCCTATCTCCGAAGTGATGACACCCAAAGTGTTTACCGTTACTCCCGAAATGGATATTAGGGAATGTATGAAGTTGTTTAGTGAGAAAAAATTTCGCCATTTGCCAGTGATGGAAGAGGAGCGAGTGATAGGCGTATTGAGTATCGGAGACATTGTAAATTCGATCATGAAAGAACAGGTCGATCACATCCAATTTTTGGAGAGTTACATTACAAATGCGTAGATATTCCCCTAATCCTTTTCTTTTTACCCGTTAATCTTGGTCAATTATGGCTATTCTACTCGCTGCCGTATTCATTTTAGGATACGTGCTGATTGCCTTTGAGCATCCGCTGAAAATTGACAAAGCTGCCTCCGCGTTATTAACGGGGGTTTTTTGTTGGATAATCTTATTGTTTGGCTTCGAAAATATGCCCGCTTTTGAAGGGGTATCTTCCCAACCCGATGTTCATAAAGTACTCGACGAAGCGCTTTTTGAACATTTAGGCGAGATAGCTGGGATTCTGTTCTTCTTGTTGGGAGCCATGACAATTGTTGAATTGGTGGATGTTCACGAAGGGTTTCGGGCCATTACCGACCGAATTTCTACCACCAATCGGGTAAAGCTTCTGTGGGTTATTTCTTGGATTTCGTACTTCTTATCGGCAGGACTGGACAACATGACGACGGCCATCATCATGTGTGCTCTGCTGCGGCGGATTATCAAAGAAAAAGAAAATATTTGGCTGTTTGGCGGATTTGTGGTGATGGCCGCCAATGCTGGCGGTGCGTGGTCGCCCATTGGGGATGTGACGACCATTATGCTCTGGATTGGAGGACAAGTTACGACGGTTGCGATTATGCAATCGTTGTTTATCTCTTCGTTTGTGAGTCTATTGGTCCCGCTTTTAGCGGCAACGTATTTTTTGCGCGGTGGTGGGGCGTTGCCCAAAATGCCCGTAAAAGAGTCGAACGAACATACGCAAACGACCCCTTTGGAGCAAAATATAATGTTTGTATTGGGAGGGGCTGCCCTTCTATCGGTGCCAGTATTTAAGGCGGTTACGCACTATCCACCGTATATGGGTGTTTTGCTGGCCGTGGGCCTTTTGTGGTATTTTACCGAATTTTTGCACCGAGACAAAGCCCTGGAAACCAAACAGGGCTTTTCGGTGGCGGCGATGTTGCACCGGATTGACACGCCCAGTATTTTGTTTTTTTTAGGAATTTTGCTGGCCGTTGGCGCTTTAGATACATCGGGGCATTTGCGATTAATGGCGACTTTTCTTAATCAGACTTTTGGCAACATTTACATAATCAACACGTTAGTCGGACTTCTGTCAGCGATTGTCGACAACGTTCCACTAGTGGCGGCGGCAATGGGAATGTATCCATTGACTGAGTTTCCCCCTGATGCCGATTTTTGGAATTTATTGGCGTACTGCGCGGGTACGGGGGGAAGCATACTCATTATCGGTTCGGCGGCAGGGGTGGCCTCTATGAGTATTCTGAAAATTGATTTTCTTTGGTATCTCAAGCGCATTTCAGGCTATGCACTGTTGGGATATTTGGCAGGAATCGGGGTTTATTATTTGATGCACTGATTTTTTGATAAATATTTTGGGCAACGTGCAACGTTTCTTTTTTGTTTTTCATCTCTTGTAAAAAAAACACCGCGGAAAATCATAATCCGCCCTAAACATTTACAGACCATGAAAACATACAGCCTCCTTTTTGCTTTCCTTTTTGTTGCCACGCTCGTTTTTGCCCAGAAAGAAGACGAAAAACCTTATTTTACAAAAACATTCAACGCGGGTTCTGTCAAAGCACTTAACGTGCGTACTTCGGGGGGGAGTATTACCGTAACTGGCCAAAGCGGCGACGCCAAAGTGGAAATATACGTCCGGGGCAACAATTGGAATGGCAGCTCAGAATTGAACAAAGAAGAAATCACCGAGCGCCTCAAAGACTATGAGTTGACCGTAGCAATGGACGGAGAGACCCTTATTTGCAAATCAAAACGTAAAAGCGAAAACGACAAATGGGATTGGAAACAAGGCCTGAGTATTTCGTTTAAAATTACAGTTCCCGAAAAAACAACGACTGATTTGGCCACCAGCGGCGGTAGTATAAAACTGGCGAAACTGTCGGGAAATCAAAACTTTGCTACGAGTGGAGGTAGTTTACGATTAGAGCAATTGAGCGGGAATGTGAAAGGCCGTACCTCGGGCGGTAGTATTCATTTAACTAATTCCCAAGAGCAGTTAGACCTCGCCACTAGCGGCGGTAGCATCAAAGCAGAAGGCTGCAACGGCGACATCAAATTGGTAACCTCTGGTGGCAGTATTCAATTGGATGGGCTTAGTGGCAATGTCCGGGCCACCACTAGCGGCGGTAGTATCAAAGGCGGTGACATTAAAGGAGAATTGACGGCAGTGACCTCAGGTGGGTCTATTCGCTTGACTGGTGTAGCCGCCGCGCTCAAAGCCTCAACCAGCGCAGGTGGCATCAGTGCCGAAATCGTTTCTTTGGGCAAGTACCTTGACCTTTCCACTTCAGCGGGGGGGATTCATGTGCAGATGCCGATGAATAAAGGACTTGATTTGGATTTGCGCGCCAACCGGGTCAACGTTGGCACCTTAAATAATTTCAACGGTATTATGGAAAAAGACCGTGTCAATGGTAAACTCAACGGCGGCGGTACGCTGGTGACCATGCGTGCTAGTTCAGGTTCTATTTCGCTGAATGATTAGAAAAGTAATTTAGTTTATAAAGGTTTCCAACGTGAAAGCCTGATGCTTCGGTGTCGGGCTTTTTTGTGTCTATTCTGCCCTAAACTAATTTTAAGTCATTTAGATTAAAGGGCTTTTGGGCTATACTATGGCTTTCCCGCGGAGATTCTCTATTTTTATGGCACTAAATGTGTTTTGAAAGTATTATTTCACTCACTCAACATAATTTGAATCAAATCATCATGAAAGGAATTATTCTTGCCGGAGGTTCCGGTACTCGTTTGCATCCTCTGACGCTGGCTGTAAGCAAACAATTGATGCCGGTTTACGACAAGCCGATGATTTATTATCCATTGTCAATCCTGATGTTGGCGGGTATTCGCGAAATTCTTATTATTTCAACTCCGCACGATTTACCGCATTTTCAGAAATTGCTTGGCGATGGCAGCCGTATCGGGTGCGCGTTTAGCTATGCCGAACAACCCAGCCCAGATGGATTGGCGCAGGCCTTTATTATCGGGGCCGATTTTATAGGAAAAGACAAAGTAGCGCTGGTGTTGGGCGATAATATATTTTACGGAAGTGGCCTCAGTAAATTGTTACAGGCCAACAACGACCCAGACGGAGGGGTGGTGTATGCGTACCAAGTACAGGACCCAGAACGCTACGGCGTCGTTGAGTTTGATCAGGATTTTAACGTAGTGTCCATTGAAGAAAAACCTGAACATCCCAAGTCAAACTATGCCGTGCCCGGGTTATATTTTTATGATAATGAGGTTGTTGAAATTGCTAAAAATATTAAACCTAGCCCGCGTGGAGAATTAGAAATTACGGACATTAATCGCGTGTATCTTGAGCGTGGAAAATTGAAAGTAGGCGTACTCACGCGCGGAACAGCGTGGCTCGATACAGGTACGTTTGCATCCTTGATGCAGGCAGGTCAATTTGTGGAAGTGATTGAAGAACGTCAGGGACTGAAAATCGGTTGTATTGAAGAAGTAGCGTACCGGATGGGCTTTATTGATGCCGAACAATTGCGGGAAATTGCCCAACCGCTTCTGAAAAGTGGTTATGGCCGGTATTTATTAGGAATATTGAAATAAGATAGCCGACGACAGACGTTAGAAAAAGAAGCGCTTTCTCCGACGTTTGTCGTCTAAAATCTAAAAACCTAGAATAATGTTTACAGGAATTGTAGAGACGACCGCCGAAGTAGTTGAAATTATCTTTGAGGGGACAAATATCACTTTTAAGCTTCATTCTCACTTGGCCTCCGAGCTCAAAATCGACCAAAGTGTGAGCCATAACGGGGTGTGCCTGACCGTAACGAGCCTGGAGCAAGATACCTACACCGTAACGGCGGTGGACGAAACCCTCAAAAAAACCAATCTCGGTTATTGGAAAGTGGGTACAAAAGTCAACGTTGAACGTTGTATGCCCGCCAATGGCCGCTTCGACGGACATATTGTGCAGGGGCACGTCGACCAAACGGGCATCTGTACTTACGTAGAAGAGGTCGGCGGGAGCTGGTTGTATGATTTTAAATACGATGCGTCGGTGGGAAATATTACCGTCGAAAAAGGCTCAATTTGTATCAATGGCGTGAGTTTGACGGTCTTTAATTCGCAGGACGATGGTTTTCGAGTAACCATCATTCCATATACCTACGAGCATACCAATTTTCACCAGCTTCGGGCGGGCGACGTGGTCAATCTGGAATTTGATATACTAGGCAAGTATATGCAGAAGATTCTGGCGAAGAAGAATTAGTAGCGATTAAAATATTCTAAAACATTGGCATTCCCACGCATCTGCTACGAAATCTTCGTTCGCTCGTTTTGTGATTCAAACGGAGATAACATCGGTGACCTCAACGGTATCACCTCAAAACTAGACTATCTACAAGATTTGGGGGTCGAAGCGCTATGGCTTTCGCCCATTTTGCTTTCGCCCAGCTATCATAAATACGATGTCGTTGATTATTATGCCATTGACCCAGAGTATGGCACGTTAGATGATTTTAAGCGCCTGCTTTCCGAAGCCCATGCGCGGGGAATCAGGATTATTATGGATTTGGTCATTAACCATACCAGCGCCAATCACCCGTGGTTTCAGGAGTCGGTGAAGGGAAAGGATAGCCCCTATCGGTCATTTTATACTTGGAAAAGTCCCGAGGATATTGAGCGACTGGGCATTGCCACCCGCGAGGTGACACCCGATACCTGGGATCGGAATCCGTGGCATAAGTGGCGGCAAAACACCGAAAAATACTACGGACTTTTCTGGAAAGGAATGCCCGACCTTAATTGCGACCATCCGCCTGTGCGTCAGGCAATTTACGAAATAGGCCGTTATTGGCTCAACCTGGGTGTAGACGGTTTTCGTTTGGATGCCGCCCGGCACATTTATCCCGAATGGGAGGAACACAAAAACTACGATTTTTGGGTAGAATTTCGGACGGAAATGCAAAAGGCGAATCCTGATGTGTATTTGGTAGGGGAAGTATGGACCGCCGCCGAAAACATCGCCCCGTACTTCAAAGGACTGACGGCCAATTTTAACTTCGACTTGAGTTTGGCCATTCAAAAAATAGTCGCCAAAGAACGTGATACGGTGCAGTTGGTGGCCACTTTGGCGGGTACTCGGGCCGTTTTTTTTCAAACAAGCCCGCAATTTATCGACGCCATCATGCTCACCAACCATGACCAAGTGCGCATCGGAAGTGTGATGGGCGGCAATCTCAACCGCCTCAAAGTAGCGGCGAATTTACTACTGACGCTGCCCGGGCAACCTTATTTATACTATGGGGAAGAACTCGGAATGTTGGGTAAAAAGCCCGATGAGTATATCCGAGAGCCGTTTTTATGGGATTATCGCGAAAAAGACCGTCACCGAGCGCGGTGGATGCAGCCCAAATACAACAAAAGCAATACTGTCGTTCCGTTGGTGGGGCAAATCAACGACCCAAACTCATTATACAACCATTATAAACGGTTGATTCAATTACGAAAATCACAGCCTGCGTTGGCCGATATTCACGGAGACATTGAGCCGCTCCCCAATGAAGACCCGCGCTTGGTGGCTTTCATCAGAAAGTCCAATGGCCAAGCGGTTTGGGTAATTCACAATCTTTCGGCCAAAAGCGTGAAGTTCTCTGTCGCTAATCAGCCTTCCCAATTTATTTTCAGTACTCATCCCGAGACTAAGTTGTTGAAAACAGAAACACTTTCATTGGAGCCTTACAGTTGCGTGGTGTTGGGATAGAAAGGAGGTAAGTGCTTTAAAACTTGGCGAATAGCCTCATTGCTGTTAAGTTTGGCTTTTATTTCCCAAACCTATGATGCTTCGTTCTGCGTTTGCCCTTTCGTTATTGGTATTGTTCTGTTTTTTTGTAGGCTGTCAAAAAGACCCTGCCCAACATGAACCGTTGGCGCGGCAGCATTGCGGTGGATGCCATTTGTTCCCCGACCCTAATTTATTGCCCAAAACTGTTTGGGAAAAAGATGTACTACCCTATATGGCGTTGCGGTTAGGGTTGGATGAAGATTTGAAGAAAATCCGAAAACTGAACGCCAACGACCTCAAAGTAAAAGCCGCTCACCCCCTGATTTCACAGGAGGATTGGCAAAAAATAAAAGACTATTATTTGGACTTGGCTCCCAAGCGCCTGACCCCGCTCGTTTCTTCCCAAAAAGCAACATTAATTGAGAAACAGTTTGAAATTCGCCCTTTGTTTTCGCCCATCGAACAAGAAATGGCCAATGTCACCTGCGTTCGTATCGACGAAGCCAACAAAGGCGTATATGTAGCCGATGAAGTAAACCAAACGGTATGGCTGATGGATGCCGAAGGAAAGGCCGTTAAACGCTTTGGCGGTCAGCCGGCAGTTAGTGATTTGCAGTTTTTGGATGCTTCCCATCAAAATCTTTTGGTGACCTATATTGGCGAAACCGTCAAGGTTACCTACAACGCCAACGGCTACGCGCAAACGGTCAACATGGGCCAAAAAAGTGCGAATAACGCCTCGTTGTTGCTCACCAAGTTGCTCCGTCCCACGCAAACCCTTCAGCATGATATGGACAACGACGGCCAGCCCGAACTGATTACCTGTGAGTTTGGGGTCATAGAAGGAAAATTCTCTGTTTGGAAGAGAAATGTGGCGGGTACTTATGAGGCCAACGTGCTAAGTGCTACCCCAGGAGCGCTGCGTACGGTGGTCGTGGATTGGAACAAAGATGGTATGTCAGATTTAATGACGCTGTTTGCCCAAGGTGACGAGCGTATTGTGCTGTACCTCAACAAAGGCAACCTGAAGTTTGAAGAAAAAACACTGCTGCGCTTCCCGCCGGTGTTTGGTTCTAGCTATTTTGATGTGGTCGATATGAATAAAGACGGTCGGTTGGATATTCTCTATACCTGCGGTGATAATGCCGATCTTTCGGTCATTTTTAAACCCTATCATGGGTTGTATATCTTTGAAAATCAGGGTAAAGAGGAATTTAGGCAAAGCTATTTTTATCCCATCGACGGTGCCTACAAAGTGGCTCCCGCGGATGTAGATGCCGACGGAGATTTGGACTTAGTCAGCATTGCATTTTACGATGATATAGATACCAATCCCCAAACCAACGTTCTATATTTTGAAAATCAGAAAGGAAAATTCAAGCCGTGGTCTATCCCGATTGGCCGTATGGGCCGCTGGCTTACCTTAGATACTGGCGACATCGACGGCGATGGAGATATTGATTTCGCCTTGGGCAGTCACCCGCTGGGTCTCACACCCGGACGGATGCGTGGTACATGGGCCCGCAACGGACTGATGGGCGCTTATTTGTTGAATTTGAGGAAATAAAGCGTTCCTGCTTATAAATCAATTTTGGTGCTTCCGATTACGTTGCCGAACTTTGTGGCGTAAAAAATAGTAGTAAGTAGTGGGTATAAAGTGTTGAGTATCATTATTTCACTCAATTCCCATTACTCAGTACCCAATACTTAGGAGAAATGAAAACCAAAGGAACCAAGAAAAATAAAGTCAACATCGTGACGCTGGGTTGCAGTAAAAATCTGGTCGACAGCGAGAATATCTTCACCCAACTCAAAGGCAACGGCTACAACGTTTCGCACGAATCTAAAAAAGACGACGCCAGCATTGTGATCGTAAATACGTGCGGATTTATCGACAACGCCAAGCAGGAATCCATCGATACCATTTTACGCTATGCCGATGCCAAGGATGCTGGCTTGGTAGACAAAGTGTACGTAACTGGCTGTTTGTCACACCGCTATAAAGATGAATTGGCGGTTGAAATCCCAACCGTCGACGCTTGGTTTGGCACCAACGAACTGCCTCGTTTGCTCAAAACCCTTAAAGCAGATTACAAACAGGAACTCGTCGGCGAACGTTTATTGACTACGCCTGCTCATTACGCGTATCTTAAAATTGCGGAGGGCTGCGACCGTCCCTGTAGCTTTTGCGCGATTCCGCTCATGCGTGGCGGGCACGTTTCGCGGACGATTGATGATTTGGTGATTGAGGCAAAATCATTGGCGCGTCGCGGCACGAAAGAACTGATTTTGATTGCCCAAGATTTGACCTATTACGGGTTAGATATTTATAAAAAACGTAATCTGTCTGAATTATTAAATCACCTTTCCGACGTGGAAGGCATTGAATGGATTCGTTTGCAATATGCCTACCCGTCGGGTTTTCCGATGGATATTTTGGACGTAATGCGTGAGCGTTCCAATATTTGTAAATACTTAGATATGCCGCTTCAAAGTGGCAGTACGGATTTATTGAAGTTGATGCGTCGCGGTATCACGCGCGAAAAAACGGAGGATTTGATCAAAACTATTCGTGATAAAGTACCAAATATTGCTTTGCGTACCACACTGATTGCGGGTCACCCGGGAGAGACTGAAGAAATCTTTGAAGAGACATTGGAGTTTGTAGAGCGCACGCGTTTTGATCGCTTGGGCGTATTTACGTACTCTCACGAAGAGCAAACTTTCTCGCACACCATGCCCGACGATATTCCTGCCGAAGTAAAACAACAACGCGCCGACGACATCATGGCCGTGCAACAGGATATTTCGTGGTCGTTGAATCAAGCCAAAATCGGCAACACTTATAAAGTGCTTTTTGACCGGAAAGAGGGTGGGTATTTTATTGGAAGAACGGAATTTGACTCCCCAGAAGTTGATAATGAAGTGTTATTGCCCGCAAGTCAGTTTGTGCGTCAGGGTGACTTTGCCAACGTAAAAATTACCAATGCCGAGGAGTTTGATTTGTACGGGGAGTTGGTGTAAAAAGTTTTAACCGCAAAGGTCGCAAAGAATTGCACAAAGGGCCTCAAAGAAACAATCTTTGAGGCCCTTTGTGTAAAAACTTAGTGTTCTTAGTGGTTAAAACTACTTTTTCGATTTCGCCAATTTCAATGCTTCGGTTGTGGTATAATATTTGGCAATCATATTAGGAACTTCCCACGCAGGGAGTTTACCTGCTTTCAAAAACTCCATGTATTTTTTGGCTACCTGCGAAAAGTGCGCTTCGTGGCCAATGTCATATTTCTTGGGTACAATCACTTCCCAGCCTTTGGCATTTTTCTTCAATTCAATGCCCGGATAGGCAGCCTGTGCTTTTTTGAAGGCTTCGGCAACGGCTTTTTCGTAGGCAGGCGTGGCATTTACTGGCTCAATGTACAACACTGGTTTAAAGTTTTGCTCTTTGCCCTGACGAATAATCAGATTGGCCTTGCTGCCTTTCATGATTGAATAATGCGTGTCGCCTGTTCCCTGCGGTGCCTGAAAATTCCAGATTACCGATGCACGAGCGTGAACTCCTTTCAAAGTGTAGTCAATCTGCCCATTGGCGTATACTTCCAGATTCTTTCCTTTCACATCTTTTTTTAGATACTCAGGATAGGTATCGCTTTTGGTTACCAGTTTAAATTGTTCGCGAGTCAGCGTTGTGGCGTTGTGCGTAGCTGATAAAAGCTTTATATCTTTTTGATAATTAATAACTTGGTTGGGGAAACAACTCCATTGAATCAAATCCACTAAGTGCGTAGTCACGTCTACGATGCCTTCGCCCTGTTGATTGACATCAAAAAACCAACTTGGACGAATGAGCGGCTCACCCGAAACGTATTTGAAAAAGTGGTGAACACTTTCTTTGGTCACGGCGGGGTCTTGGGGCGTACCTTTTTGTAGGGTTCCAAACAACTCTGGTAACAACGCCAATTCACGTTGGAGCGCGTTGGAGATTTCGTAGCGCTCAGTCATGATGTCGTAGAGTAGCACGTTCTTCTTTTTCGCCTGCGCAAACGCATCTTTCAGCAACGAGAATCCAGCGGCATCAATGGCCATGGGCTTATCTGCCAATACGTTCAGACCAGCATCCACTGATTTTTTGATGTAATCAGTCTTTTTCTGGTTATTTCCCGCCAATACAACCAAATTACCTGCTTTTTCTGAAAGCATTTTTTGGAAAAAGTCGGGTCCCGTATAGACTTTTTCGTCCCATTGAGTCGGGTCTTCGGGGCGAGAATTATATTTTTTGATTTTGTCAAGATAAGAGTCTACATCTGGGCCTTTGGATGCATACACATGTACGACAGGGTTTACATTGTCGTAACGGGTATTTTGTACCAATGCCGCATGGAAATGCCCAGGCTCCAATACAATCAAACTGACTGATTTGTTCTTCTCTTGGCCCATGGCGGGGAGGGTTAAACTGCCGGCCGCCAGCAGACAGCCTAAAACGCGTGCTTTCATAAATGACGTAATTGTGGGTATGTTTTTGATAAATAAGCACCCGTTAGGTTTTATTTACTTGCAAATGACGCTTCTTTCGTCCATTGGCGGGCGCTGTCTTGATCAATAAACAACGTCGCGTTGGGGTGTTTTCGCAGAATAGTGGATGGATAAATTTCGCTGATTTCATCCACCAACGTGTGGTAAATTGCCTCTGCTTTGTGTGCCGCAGGAACCATACAAAACACCGTCGGTGCTTTGACCAATGCCGGAATGGTGAGCGTGAGGGCGTATTCAGGAACGAGTTCTAACGAGGCAAAACAACCGTCATGTACCTGTTGATGGCGGCTTGTTAAGTCCAAATCCACTTTTTTAACCAAAACAGGGTCATTAAAAAACGCAATATGCGGGTCGTTGAAGGCAATGTGGCAATTTTCGCCAATGCCCATGCAGACAATGTCGGTTGGGTATTCATTCAGCAAAGCTTCGTAGCGAATGCATTCAGCGTCCGGGTCGTTGACGTTGCCATTGATATAAAACACGGCTCGAAGCGGTACTTTATCGAAGAAACGGTCTTTCAAAAAATTGCCAAACCGTTGTGGGGCGTCGTCCGACAAGCCGATGTATTCATCCATATGGAAGGCATTGACGCGTTGCCAGTCAATCTCTGGCTGTTGGGCCAAAGCATCCAAAAATTCATTCTGCGATGGTGCTGCGGCGAAGATGATGTTGACAACGTCTTGGCTTTGCAGCAAATCTCTGATTTTAGCTGCAGCCATTTCAGCCGCGTTTTGGCCTAATTCCTGACGGGTTTTGAATAATTTTACTTCTAAGTTGTCTATTGTTGTTTCGTGTAGATGAGCCATACTGTTATTTTTTTATAACCACGGGGTTTCACGAAGGTTGGCACAGAGTTGCACAGGGTTTTTATACTTTGTGTCACTCTGTGAAACTCCGTGGTTAACTTTTATCATAAACTATTCTTCCTTCAACCATTGTCAAAGAAACATTAATATCCTTATCAAAAATGACAATATCAGCATCTTTGCCTTTGACGAGAGAGCCTTTGCGGTGGTCGACGCCCATGATGCGGGCGGGGGTGGTGCTTGCCATGCGCACAGCTTCCAAAAGTGATACGTCGGCCATATTGATCATGTTTCGCACCAATCGGTCGAAGGTGGCTACGCTGCCGGCAAAGGAGGTGCGGTCGGGCATTTTGGCTACGCCATCTTCGATGATGACTTTGAGGCCGTTTTTCAACGAACCCAACGTGCTTTCGCCTTCGGCCATTCCAGCTCCGCGCATGGCGTCGGTGATGAGGGCGGTGCGGTCGGCACCTTTGATTTTATAAATGAGTTTGAGCAGCGGCGCGGGTAAATGAATGCCGTCACCGATGATTTCAACGTCTAAATCCAACAAAAACGCACTTTCAATCACGCCGGCATACCGAAACGCATTTTTGCGCGTTACCCCAGACATGGCTGAATACAAGTGTGTTACGAGCGAATAGCCGTTTTCATACGCTGACAACACATCATCGTAAAACGCGTCGGTGTGAGCGATGGCCGCTAAGATGCCTTTTTGACGCAATCGCTGTCCGAACGCAATCGCGCCTTCCAATTCGGGAGCAGCACTCCACCGCACAATGGACGACGAATGACTGAGAATTTCTTCGTATTCGGCAGGGTCAGGATTGCGGATATAGCGCGGGTCTTGCGCTCCTCGTTGACTCAGGGCAAAATAAGGGCCTTCCAAGTGGATTCCGAGAAAATTTGCGCCTTTTGTGTTTTGACGATTTGCATTTTCGTAAACATCTAAGGTTTGCAGTAAATCTTCTTTCTCGGCCGTGAGTGTGGTCGGAACCAAAGAAGTGGTGCCGTATTGCGCATGGAGTTCGGCGATTTTCAGAAAAGCCTCTTCCGTTCCGTCCATGAAGTCAAAACCGCCACCGCCGTGTACGTGGATGTCAATAAAGCCTGGCGCTATATATTGGCCTTTTGCATCAATTTCGATAGCATCTGGCACTTCTACATTTGCTTCATGGATGCCTATAATCTGGCCATTTTCTATGACTATGGTTCCGTTTTTGATGGCGCGGAAGGGTGTAAGAATGGTGCCGTTGGTGAGTTTTTGTCGCATTACAATCCCCAGCGTTTTACTTTGTGACCATACGAAGCGTAATAAACCAAATACAAATAGCAGGGTAACAAGACCCAATAAGCGGTGCGAACATCGTACAAATCAGCAACATAGCCGTAGAGTAACGGCATGAGGGCATTTCCGCAAAGACCCATAATCAGAATAGAAGCCCCGAGTTTGGTATAACGCCCCAATCCATCTAATGCCAACGGCCAAATCCCAGCCCAAACCAATGAATTGGCTAAACCCAATAACACCACAAACCAAATGGAAAGGTCGGCGGTTTGTCCGAGGAAATTAACGGAGCCTTTGGCAAAAATGATGAGCAGGGTAAAAGCTGTCCCCAACAGCGTACAAAACCGTAAGGCATTCACTTGGCTCACAAATTTTGGAATCGTAATGATGCCGATGATGTAACCGCAAATGGTGCAAGCCAAGGTATAGGAAGGAAATGTTTTGGCTTTCAATAAATCAATTCCCATGGAGTTGGCGTAGCCGATGATGGTATCAATCGCAATCACTTGCGTGCCTACGTGCAGAAAGATAGCAACTGCCCCCAAAATCAAATGCGGGAATTGAAAAATACTCGTTTTTCCTGCATTGGCCGTAGCTACTTCGGGACTTTCGTGTTCGGTGTTGATTTCAGGCAACGGCGAACGGTAAACCAGATAACCCAATACAAACAGAAATACCCCCAGTACGGTATAAGGTGTAATCACCCTCCGTACCAATTCATCCAAAGCGGCACTGCGTTGCAGGTCGTTCATGGTGCTGAGTTGGGCGAATAAATCAGTATCCGTCGGGCGCAAAATGACGGCGGCAAAGACCAAAGGAGACAAAATCCCCGCGGCTTTGTTGCAAATCCCCATGATACTGATGCGTTGCGCCCCGCGCTCTTTCGGCCCCAAAATCGTGATGTAAGGATTAGCAGCGGTCTGAAGGATGGACAACCCAATGCCAATCGTAAACAATCCCATCAGAAAAATGCCGTAAGTGCGGGTCATGGCGGCGGGCACGAAAATGAACGCGCCCAATGCCATGAACCAAAAACCAATCATCATTCCTTTTTTGAATCCCTGCGTTTTGAGCAAATAAGATGCAGGTACCGACATGATGAAATAGGCAATGTAAAAGGCAAATGCCACCAGATAGGCCTGAAAACTGGTGAGCTCGCAGGCAATTTTGAAATAGGGAATCAGAATAGCGTTGACCCATGAGATGAAGCCAAACATAAAAAACATGACTCCCACTAAAAAAATAGAAATATTGGTTTCCCGTTTGGTAAGGCTACTTACGTCAACGGCGGTGGTATTGGCTTTCATATTATTGTTGATGGCGAGAGTAGCCGGAATAATAGTACGGTGGTAGATTCAACGTCGGCGAGGACTGGGCCGCAACGGCGTACCGTGTCCCCGTTCAAAACCTCGCCGACGTTCGTTCGATGTTGAAAAAACTACAAAGTTGGCTCCCAGCCTTTTTCGTACTCGCGTTTCCAGAGTTTTTTGGCCGCTTTGTTATTTTTGATGTGCCCGTTGGTAGGGTCAATCTCCAAAATGCTATTGGAGCGCAAGGCGATATTTCCTAATTGACAAAGCAGCGTACTTTGATGTCCGCCGACGATTCCTGAGGCCAACGGCGTTCCTTCTTTGATGGCCGATACAAAGTTTTGGAAGTGGAAGGCATCCAAGGCTTGTGAAGGGTCCATTTTATTACGAGGGTCAATCACCAAATCATTTTTTACATCTTTGACAATCTTATTGTCCAAATCGTAAATCTTATAAGCATTGCCGCCGCCGTACTCCAATGTGCCTTTTTCTCCGTAAAAAGAAACACCCACGCTACTGCCTTCGATATTGCGGCTGTTGCAACTGCGGCCTTCCCACGTCATAAATTTGTCTTTGCCAAACTCTAAGTTAATCACTTGAGTATCGGGAGCTTCCCAGTCGTCTTGGTAGCGATAGCGCCCACCCGAGGAGGAGACTTTGGTAGGAAATTCCACGCCCAATCCCCAACGCATGAGGTCGAGCATGTGGGTGCCGTTGTTGAGGGCTTCGCCCGTACCCCAATGCCAAAACCAGTGCCAATTGTAGTGAATAACGTTGTCTTTATAGGCGCGGCGCGGCGCAGGCCCTTGCCACAAGTCGTAATTAAGCCACGACGGAACGGCCTGTTCTTTCCCAATGCCGATGGAAGCGCGGTTGTTGGTGTACCAACCTTTGGCAAAATATGGCCGACCGATAACACCATCCTGAATATCCTTCAGGGCTTGTTTTACATTCGGCCACGACCGACGCTGATTGCCCATTTGAATCACATTTTTGTACTTGGCCGCCACCGCCACAAGCAGTTCTCCTTCATACGGATTATGACTGCATGGTTTTTCCAAATAAACGTGTTTGCCTGCTTTCGACGCTAAAATAGCCGCCGGTGCGTGCCAATGGTCGGGTGCGGCGATGATGAGCGCATCTACGCCTTTATCTTCTAGTGCATTACGAAAGTCGGGGACGTCTTTGGGCTTGGAGTTTTGAATTTTTTCAACGGCTTTGATACACTTTTCAGCCGCCCGTGAATCTACGTCTGAAATCGAAACGACTTCACAGTTGGGTTGCAAGGCAAAATTACTCGCCAGTGCATACCCGCGACTATTGACGCCCATCACGCCGAGTCGGACTTTTTCGTTAGCGCCCAAAATACGACCGTAACTTTTGGCACTAAAGCCCGGTAAGATACCACCGACGGTCAATAGAGCGGTTCCTGTCAGTGTTTTTTTGATAAAATTGCGCCGAGATTCGCTGTTTGTAGAAGTTTCTGGAGTGTTCATGAAAGGTGTTTTGTATAAAAAAATAAATGGGTCTGTTGAGGAGCCAATTTACTACACTATTTGAAGATAAGTAGGCTACCGAAACAGTTCTTTTTGGAGAAGACTTTTTTGATTTTTACCTACTCATAATGCTGCAATGTTATGCAATTCAATTTTAGGTGTGTGATGCTGGGTTCTCAAACCCAGCATTTGGCGTAAGCTACTGTCTCGGGCACCTCTATAAATAGTATTCTTTCGTTTAAAGAGCAATTTTGACTAAATCCTGAACTTCGCGCCCGTTATGGTCAAATCGGGCCAAAGTATAAACCGCACCGTCGGCTCCAATAGCGATTGAATTTACGTAGGTTGGACGGCTGCCGTCAGCGTAAAAAACAGGACCGTGGTCTTTGTAGGTTTGGGTCGGAATATGGAACGTGATTAAATGCAGATTTTCCAATCCTTTGGCCGCGCCTTTGGCAATTTGGTCGGCTCCTTTTAAGCGCTTGCCGTCGATGTATATCGGGCCACCCGTTAGGTAATGAATCGTTTCGCCATCAGGGCCAGGCTGAAAGCCCAAGTAGCCGTAACTAAACTGGTCGAACATGCCACTTTTGCGCGAAGGCTCCGACGTAAGCCGTTCTACGATTTCAATTTTAGGGTTTTTGGGGTCAAAACGAAACAAATAGCCCGAATTTCCATGAATGCCATAAGCGACTTGCTCAGGCGCGTACCAGAAAATCTTGCGCCAGTTGTAGCCCATGCTACCGGGGTGTTTGGGGTCGTATTTTCCGAAATAGTCAATCCGTAAATCAATCCCTTCTACTTTTTGTAAGCCTTCTTTATCAGGATGATACGTAAAAATATCGCCTTCGGAAGTAGAAAAATAAACCGCTCCGTTGCGTGGGTCAACCACCATCGAACGGCACAATACGCGGTAATCTTCACCCGGAATTCCGGCTTCGCCTTTGGCCGAAACCAAACCGACGTTTTTGAGGGTTTTAGCAGAAATATCGTAATGAATAAAATAACCCAACGGCCACGTAATGCCGTATAAATGACCTCGTTCGCGGTCAATGGTCATGGTCAATATGCCTTCGCCTTCGGGCGCGATGGCGAGGTCTTCAAACTCTCCAGTTGCTAAATCGTACGATAAAAAATGCCCGCCGGGGTAGAGGTTTTTGCCATTGGGAGTGGTAGTTGGCAGACGTTCCATGCCTTCAATCATTTCATATACGCCGATGTGCGTGGCAAAGTACAGCTTGCCATTATTTTCGTAAAAACGAACGTGGCTTTTGCCCTGTGGGATGGCGTTGGCGCTTTTTTCACCGCAGATTTCGGTCAGGTCGGCTATAAATTGCGTTTGGTCGGTGGCAGGGTCGTAAGCGTACATTTGCCCGCCGACTTCATAAGATTCCGAACAAAGTACGTAGTATATTTTGCCGTTGCTTGCGGCTGTAATGGCATTGTAGGTGTCGTGCGCTAATTCGAAGCCAGAGAAATAAGCTTTGGCGGTTAGTGAAGAATTCATGTTTTATAGATTTTTTTGAAACGCAAAGAACTCAAAGGAGAGTGCAGAGGGCACTAAATTGTTCTTTGCGCTCTTTGTAATGCATTTTTTTGGGCCCTTTGCGCGGTGCCGGCCGTGCGGTTAATTATTTTTTATTTTTGGAATGCTAAGTTGTTCCGCCAATCGGTTGACTTCAGCATAGATCAAGTCTGGCACCGAAGCATCCCAAACGCTCGGAAGCCCATAGACCATTTGCGAGGAAGCACCTTCGTAGCCACCTTCTTTCAAAATCGTAGCCGACGGAATGTAGCCCATCACATCGTTGGAGTAGGCCATCACGAATGTGTCTTGTCCGAATCGTTTTTTACATTCAATGGCGTATTCAATGACGAGTTCTCCGCCAAAAATAAACATCGATTGCTCGCCCAATTTCCACGCTTGCAACGGGTACGAATACGAAGTGATGAAGGGTTTGCCTTGCTTCATTTCTGACAAAACCCGGGTGGCCCAACGTTTGAGATAGGGAATATTTTCGTTTTGAGTTTTGAGTAACTCCGCCTCCGTAGGCGGAGCCGAAAGCGGCAGTTGTATTTCCGAATAGGCTGTTGTCAACGCGGCCGACAAAGGTCGCATGGGCTCTTCAAGCACCCGGTCCACGGCTGCCGCCAACTCGCGCCCGTATTGGCGCGCCAGAGATACGGTGCGGCGGGGCAAGGGATTTTGGTCGCCCGCCGCTCCCTGAAAAAACAGCGCCGTTGCTTCCGGATGGGCTTTTTCTAACTCCAGTTGGGCAAAACCTGGGAAGTCGCCCGAAAATTGATAGAGGTCAAGTACGGTTGGGTGGCAGGCGTACCCAAAGACAATGGCTTTGAGCACACCTTTGGGTGTCAGGGCTTTGATGACGGGCACGGCATAATCGTTGGGGCCTTTCAGCTCGGTTTGCTCACGCAAAGCACCTTCTTTATTGTTTCGACGATTCACCTGAAACCGTGTCACGCCGTTTTGAGCAAACAGCTCGACAGCTTCTAAATCTTTTAGCGCCTGCCCTACCAGAGCAATGACCTGCGCTTCTAATTGGCGCGAATAGCGGTTAATCTTGGCTTGCTCGTTGGCATCCAATGGATAAATGTCAAGCAGGGCGTCGTCCAACACTGGCCCAGAGTGGGTGTGCGAGCTGTTGAGAATAATCTGCGCGTTGGTCAGTCCAAACTGTCGATTGAGTTGGGTCCGAATGCGGTCAGACATGGCTTTGGGAAATCCCAGCATATCGGTCGTGACAAGCACGCATTTTTTGCCAGTTTCATCTTCTAACGCCAACGCTTTTGCCCACAAATCGTGCAATTTTCCCTCAGAAGCGTGGGTGCGGGACGCGTAGCCTGCTTGCCAAACAGATTCTTGGGGCGTGATAATTACCTTGGCAACGCCTGCCTTCCAGCCTTTTGCCCACGTGGACGAAACAATCAAAAATCCAATCAGCCACAGGTGTTTTCTCATTTGACACTCAATAGTTTATCAGCGTGGGTGTAGATTTTTTCGATGGCGTTGGCGATTTCGTCCATGTCTGCCTTCGTGCCTAACAGCATATTTTGCGTAAACCACACGGCCTCTTCGTTGCAAAGTCGGTCGTTTTGGGGGCAATAGTTGCGCTCTACGTAGCTTTTGAAATCAAGCTGCGCTTTCGGGTACATTTTTTGGAAGTTTTTCGACTGAAACGCGTCGTTCAGGTACGGCATATTATTAAGTGTAGCGTAGCCTTTCGAGCAGGGAATCCCTTCGGCTGATAACGCTTTCAGGAATGTATCACGAGACAAACCTTTGAATCCTTCTTTTTTGTAACGAAAAGGGAAAAGGTGAAATGCCGCCCGCGTCACGTTGTCGTATAATTTATAAGGAACGATACCTGGAATCTTCTGGATTTTGGCTTTCAGGTACGCTGCATTTTCGTTGCGGAGCGAGGTTTCGGCGTCCAATCGTTTGAGTTGGGCCAATCCGATGGCCGCCTGGTATTCGGTAAGTCGCTGTTTATTTCCCTGAATGATTGTTCCCGCACCAATCACCCCTGAAGCCATCCCGAAAGGGTTGCCGTAGTTATGATACGAAAAACAGCGGTCCATAAACAAATCATTGTTGCTGACAATGGCGCCGCCTTCACCGATGGCTAAGTTCTTGGAATTCTGGAAACTAAAGCAGCCCGCATCCCCAAACGTGCCCACTTGTTTATGGTCAATTTCGGCCAAGTGCGCCTGGCAAGCATCTTCAATCACCGCCAGATTATGTTTTTTTGCAATGGCTAAAATCGCGGGCATATTGGCGGGTAAACCCAAAATATGCACTGGGATGATAGCTTTGGTGCGAGGGGTAATTTTGGCTTCAATTTTGGCGGGGTCAATCTGAAATGTTTCGGGGTCCACGTCTACAAAAACAGGCATGGCTCCAGTCGCAATGACGGGTGCTACCGTGCCGATAAAAGTATAAGGAGGAATCAGTACTTCGTCGCCGCCGCGAATATCCAACTGCATCAAGGCCGTTATGAGCGCATTGGTGCCGTTTACGACCGCCAGTGCGCGTTTTGTTCCGACGGTTTGGGCCCATTTGGCTTCAAATTCGTTGACCACGTTTGCGCGCGACCATACGCCGCTTCTTATGACTTCGAGAAGTTGTTTTTCGTCGGTTTCGGGTTTCCATATCGGCCAGATGGGCCAACCTTGGGTTCGCACAGGCTTGCCACCCAATAAGGCTGGTGGCTCGGCCAAAGAAAATGAAGGCGCAATAGAAGGTTTGGTAGGCTGATTTGCAACAGTTCTGGAGAGAATAGTAGGCGTCAGTACTGCCCCTAAGCCCGTCAATGAATTTCGTTTCAGGAATTCACGTCTTGAAAAATGGTTGGAAGGCATATCGGTGAATTTTAGCTTTTCCAAGGTTCAAAACCTTGGAAAGGTTGTTTATAGATTGAATGACTATTTACGAGCTTTTTTCATCACGCTTTCGAGTGTAACGACTGCTCCGCCTTGTCGTTTACTTTCGTCGGCGGCTTCCATAAAGGCAAAGATTTCGATGGTTTCTTCGGGGGAGACGGGTATCGCGCCCGTTTCAAAATAATTGACAATGTCTTTCAACAGAGGTTCGTAGCCACCGTAGGGCCCCAATACAATGTTGCCGTTTTTGGTGTAAACTGTGCCGCCGTAGTCGTGTTTTCCCGTGCGTGTACCGCGAAATGTGCCCACGCGCCCGTCGGCCCAAGTGCCAATCACAATGTCGGTGCCTTCATTGTGCACGCGGCTAACTTGCTTGCACCCCGTCCCCATGACGGTGTATAGTGTTTCGACGCCATGGATGCCGTACCAAAACAAATCTGGGTGCGTTTTTTCGAGTACCGCTGGGCTAAATGTGTCGGCTCCGACGACGATGCTTTTATCCACTTTCTCTACGCCTTTGATGTGCCGAAGTGATGAGGCCGAAAATAGGGGGATGTTGTATTTTTTGGAAGCCTCAAAAATAGCGATGGCATCGGAAAGCGAAGCCGCAATAGGCTTGTCAATAAAAACGCGCTTACCCGCTTTGAGCACTTGAAGGGCCTGTTCGAGGTGAAGGCGGCCATCATTGGTTTCCAGCAAAACTACGTCCACTTTTTTGAGTAAATCAGCGATGGAGTCGGCGATTTCTACATTCTGTTTTTTTACTTCTTCGGTGTATGCAGGAACACGTTTGGTGCTGCTTTCGATGTCTTTGCTGCCTTGTGGGTAGGCAGCTACTACTTTATACCCTAAAAAATCAGCGTTTGCATCGGGTGCATTGAGGGCTTTCACAAAAGCTGTGCTGTGGGAAGTATCCAAGCCGATGATGCCGACGCGTTTTCCAGCGGCCGCTGATTGAGCGTTTGCCCATTCGGGGCGCAGGATGCCCAGCGCTAAACTGCCAAGTGCCGCATTTTTGACAAATTTTCTTCGGCCTTGTATTGAATTTTGCATGATAAACGATTGAGGTTTAAGAAATAGACAATCAATATATCTATATTTAGTAAGTCATTTCGTACTATCGCAACGAAATTTTAAAAGAGAAATTTTTTAACTTTACAAAGTTAGTTAAAATTTGTTTACATTTTTGCCTAAAATTAGATTACAAAAAATGAAAATAGACTCGCTTGCCAACAAAGTATACAGTGAACTTAGAAAAAAAATCCTGTCGAATCAACTGGTGTCGGGCACGAGGCTTAAAGAAGATATCTGGGCCAAACGACTGGATGTAAACCGTATGGCGGTACGCGAGGCGTTGACGAGGCTTTTGGGGGAGCAGTTGATTGAAACGGGCGAAAAAGGCGGCTATTTTGTGAAATCAATGAGTGTAGAAGATGTACGGCAGATACGTGAACTGCGGGAGATTCTTGAATTGGGAGCTATTCGGTTAGCGATTCAGAAAATTGACGAAAAAGGAATTCAAAAATTGGAAGAAATATGCAATGATTTTACCTCAATGGTGGAGCGCGGATATTTTGGAGGCGCCTGTGAGGCAGATGTTAAGTTTCATGAAACCCTTATTGATTCGGCACAGAATGATAAATTGAAGGATATTTACGAAATAAGCAACATTCCGCTCTTTCACCAGAAACTCGGGAAGTCGCAAACGCACATGGATGATTATGAACTGACGGACCAAGAGCATCGACAGTTGCTGAAAGCAATCAAAGAAAAAGACGTTAAACTTGCCGAAGAAACGCTTACCAAGCACCTCCTTCGCGGTGAAGTAGAGGCGCTGGAATTGGATTAATTTGTTCCTCATTTTGACATTGATTTGATTGGCCCGCGGTGCTGAAGCTATTTCAGCGCCGCGGGTTTTTCTTTTATGATGATAAGTATTCAGGGTGCAATACGTAGTTGTTGGAAATCGCTGAAATGTTGGTATTCGCAAAAAAAATAACAACATCTTTTTTTGTTTACAAAAATATAGTTTCTTTGTAAACAAATTCACCAACTATTCATTGGGTGTCGTGATCGGATTACTTGATGCGCTCTGGTGGATTTGCCAAGAATAATCAACTCACTAAAATTACATTCGCACAAACCCTATTCAGTAGTAACTCTTTCCTTAAACAACATTCTACACATGAACAACTTTTTCCTACTCCGAAAAAAAGGGGTAAGTATGCTATTGCTTTGCTTGCTTACGTCCATTGCGGTGTACGCTCAAACCTCCATAACGGGGAAAGTGGTGGGTTCTGATGACTCGCAACCCATCGCGGGCGCTACTGTTTTAATCAAAGGAAATACGACCAACGGAGCCATCACGGCCGCCGACGGTACGTTTAAATTATCGGCGGGCCCGAATGCGGTATTGGTCGTTTCGTACATTGGCTACCAACTTCAGGAAATCCCCGTAGGGAATCAAACCACCTTTAACATCTCCTTGATTCCATCGAGCACTACGCTCGGCGAAGTGGTGGTGACGGGTTATTCGTCGGAACGAAAAAAGGACATTACAGGCTCTGTATCGGTCGTTGATGTGAAAGCACTGAAGTCAATTCCTGCGGGTTCGGCGGTGCAAGCCCTTCAGGGCCAAGCGGCAGGTGTAACGGTGCTGAGTTCGGGAGCACCGGGAAGCCCGAGCAATATTTTTGTGCGAGGCATCACGTCTTTCGGAAATACGCAGCCCTTAGTATTGGTAGATGGGGTGCAGGCTGAACTCAATGACGTAAGTGCCGACGACGTTGAGTCTATCCAAGTCCTGAAAGATGCGGGGGCGGCAGCCATTTATGGAGTGCGCGGTTCTAACGGCGTAATCGTAGTAACTACCAAAAAAGGTAAGTCAGGACAGCCGACGATTTCGTACGATGCCTACTACGGCAATCAGCAGCCGTTGCAGGGAAATGTCTTCAATTTGCTCAATTCGCAGGATTTTGCCCGTTTAACCAAAGTCGCTTATCCAAGCACCGGGCTGTTTCAAAATGGTCTTCCTGACTTTACGTATAGAGGCCCGGGTGCCACGGGCGTGGGCAATGCTGGTAGCCCAGCCGTAGACCCTTCCAAGTATAATTTTGACGCCGCTAATCCTGGGGCCAATTATCTGATTCAATCGGTCAACAAAACAGGGACCGATTGGTTTCATGAATTGTTCAAAAATGCACCCATGACCAGCCACAACCTAACGGCAAGCGGGGGGACCGACAAGTCTAACTACATGGTTTCGTTGGGGTATTTCAACCAACAGGGTACAATGCTGAAAAGCTACCTAGAGCGTTATTCGGCAAGAATAAATACGCAGTTTAAGGTTAAAAACAACGTTCGGATTGGCGAAAATCTTTATATTTTCTACAAGAAAAACCCTGGTTTTGATAACCTAAGTACTGGAAACCCCATCGCATGGACCTACCGCGCCATGCCGACGATTCCCGTCTATGACATCAAAGGCAATTTTGCTGGAACCTTCGCGGGGCCTGAGCTAGGAAGCTCTTCCAACCCCGTGGCGGTGCAGATGAATACCATCAATAATAAAACCAACGCCTGGAATGCCGTAGGAAATGTGTACGCAGAAGTCGATTTTTTGAAGCACTTTACGGCACGCACCAGTTTTGGCGGAAGTATTGATAATCAGTACGCTACCAACTTTACGTTTACGCCATATAACAACTCCGAAGGTAATACCAACCCCAATTCTTTCTCGGAAATTGCGCTTTACAACAGCAATACCATGTGGACCAATACGCTTTCGTATACCAACGCATTTGGCAAACATAACCTGAAAGTAATCGTCGGTTCGGAAGCTATTCGCAACTACGGACGCTACATGATTGGCTCAGCCAGCCGATTGTTTTCTACCAATTTTGACTACCTGAGCCTTTCTAACGGAACCACTAATATCACCAACGCCAGTAGCGCATACAACAACACGCTGTTTTCTATTTTCAGTCGTGTGGATTATGCTTACAACGACAAATACTTAGTGGGCGTCACGGTGCGTCGCGATGGGTCGTCGCGCTTTGGGTCAAATCGCCGTTACGGAACTTTCCCATCGGTATCGGTAGGCTGGCGTTTGACAGGCGAGGAGTTTTTGAAGGATGTGACTTGGCTGAATGAATTGAAACTCAGAGCCAGCTACGGGGTATTGGGTTCTCAAAACAACGTGAGTCCACAAAATGCCTACACCCTATTTGGCGGGACATTTGCCAACGCCTATTATGACATCGGCGGTAATTCCTCTCTTGCACAGGGTTTTGCGCAAACCAGTATCGGAAACCCAAATACGGGATGGGAAGAAAACATCGTGACCAACGCTGGCTTGGACGCAACGATTTTGAACAACAAACTGGACGTTTCGTTTGAATACTACCAAAAATCCATCAACGGATTGTTGTTTACCCAACCTTTGCCGGCTACGGCGGGCGGTGCCACCGCTCCTACGGTCAACATCGGTGACATTCGTAACAAAGGGGGAGATTTGGCGCTCAACTATCGTCAAACCATCAACCCGAGCCTCAAATTTAACATCGGTGCCAACATCACCACCTACAAAAATGAAGTGGTTCACATCCCCGGACCGGGCTATTTTGACGGAGCCAACACCCAAAATATGGGAAATGTGGTCAGAAATCAGGTGGGTCAGCCTGTCAGCTCTTATTTTGGGTATCAGGTGCTGGGTATTTTCAAAAATGATGCTGAAGTAACGGCGTCTCCTACCCAAAGCGGTGCGGCTCCCGGGCGCTTTAAATATGCTGACATCAACGGTGACAATAAAATCGACGCGACCGACCGTACATTCCTAGGCAGTCCCAATCCTGAATTTACGTATGGTATCAATTTGGGCGTAACCTACCGCAACTTTGATTTCTCTACGATTTTGTACGGCTCGCAGGGCAACGAAATCTATAATACCGTTCGGTCGTTTACGCACTTTTTCAGTACCTACGTAGGGGCCAAAAGCAATGACCTGCTCAATGCTTGGACGCCCGAAAATCCCAACAGTTCGATTCCTAAAATTGAGTCAACGGGTTCGTTCAGTTCTTCGGGGGTTTCCAATTCATTTTACGTAGAAAACGGCTCGTTTCTCAAAATGCGCTCGTTGATGATTGGCTACACGGTACAACCAGCCGTTCTGAAAAAATTCGGAATGAACAAGCTGCGGGTCTACGCACAGGGAGCCAATTTGTTTACGCTGACCAAATACACTGGCTTAGACCCCGAATTGAGTGGAAACAGTTCGGCGTTTGGGATTGATTACGCCAACTATCCCAACAACCAGAAGAACTTCATCCTTGGACTTAATCTCTCCTTCTAAAAACTTTGACTCACATGAAACGATTTAATTATTTTTTATTCATAGCCTGTTTGGCGTTGGTAACGACCACCAACTCCTGCAAAGAAGATTACCTCGAAATCGGAGCGTTGGGCTCTACGAGTGAAGCCACATTGACCAATAAAGCAGGGGTGAAAGGTCTCCTGACGGGGGCGTATTCGCTGCTCGACGGCTGGGGTGTGCCCAATACAACCTACTATTTTGTGGGGGTCAGCAATTGGATTTTTGGTGGAGTAACCTCCGACGATGCCCACACTGGCACGCAAGCTTCGGCTTTGCCACCGATGGAGTCTGTCGAAAGTTACAACTACGACGCGTCGATGTTGCCGTTCAACAATAAATGGATGGTGTTATACGCGGGAGTTCAGCGTGCCAACGACGTATTGCGTGTGTTAGCCAAAACCACCGACGTATCAATGTCGGCCGAAGAAGCCAAACAATTCAAAGCTGAAGCGATATTTTTGCGTGCAGTGTATCATTTGGAAGCAGCCAAAATGTGGGAGAATGTGCCCTATTTGGATGAAAACGTAAGTTATTCCAACGGAAACTACAACGTCAGCAACACAACGCCCGTGTGGCCGAAAATCGAAGCGGACTTTAAATTTGCCGCCGAAAACCTGAGTGCTACCAAAACAGAAGTAGGCCGCGCTAATAGCTGGGCCGCGAAAGCATTTTTGGCAAAAACCTATTTATTTCAAGACAAATACACCGACGCCAAACCGATATTGGAAGACATCATTGCCAATGGGGTGACGGCTTCGGGCGCAAAGTATGCGTTGGTTAATTATGCCGACAACTTCAATCCTTCCAAAAAGAACGGTCCGGAGTCGGTTTTTGCGGTGCAGATGTCGATTGCCGAATCGTTCCAAAACGGAAACTACGGCGACGCCCTCAACTTCCCGATGGGTGGCCCCGCTACTTGCTGCGGAGCTTACCAGCCCTCTTTCAGCTTAGTGAATTCTTTTAAAACCGACGCTGAAACGGGCCTGCCGTTGATTGATACCTTCAATGATTCAGACGTTAAAAATGACCAGGGCATTGAAAGTAGCACGCCGTTTGCACCTTATACGGGTACGTTGGATGCGCGTCTTGACTGGACAGTTGGCCGTCGTGGAATACCGTATTTGGATTGGGGCTTGCACCCAGGCAAGGCGTGGATTCGCGTTCAGGCGGTGGCGGGACCGTACAGCCCTATCAAAAATATTTATTATCAGGCAGCGGCGGCAACCACTTCGTTTTCTTCGCGTTGGACTTCCAACAATTACAACATGATTCGTTTTGCGGATGTATTGCTTTGGGCGGCCGAAGTAGAAGTTGAAATCGGAAGTTTGGCAAAAGCACAAGAGTATGTAAACCGAGTGCGTGCCCGGGCGGCCAATCCTGCGGGTTGGGTGAAAAAATACTTGGACAATACTGCTCCGCTGAAAGGCTTCACCAATGAGCCAGCGGCCAATTATAAAGTAGGTTTATATACTACAGAATTTGTGGCCAAAGGCAAAGAGTTTGCCCGCGAAGCCGTTCGTTTTGAGCGTAAAATCGAGTTTGGAATGGAAGGCCACCGCTTCTTTGACCTGCGCCGTTGGGACAATGGAACGGGCTACATGGCTAACATCCTGAATGCGTACGTAAAGCACGAAACCTCTATACCCGGCTACGACTTTACGTACATGAAAGGGGCAACTTTCAAGAAAGGAAAAAGCGAACTGTACCCAATTCCTCAAGCACAAATTGATTTGAGCGTGGTAGACGGTAATTCGGTCCTGAAGCAGAATCCAAATTATTAGGTTATAGATAAATGAACAGTTAGTATTCACACCAGCTATTAGGATTCTTTGTCATTCCGGATTTGGAAGAAATCCTTTTTCGGGATGGCAAAGAAATTATCAAAAAAAACTATATTTAGTGCGTTCCTAAACTTACAAAGTATGCTCTTTTATGCCTCCACCTATGCTGACCTCAATCAGGCAGCAAAAGACAAAATAATAATCTTACCTCTGGGGGCCATAGAACAGCACGGACCGCATTTGTCGGTATCGACTGATACCGATATAGTGACGCAAGTTGCTCAGCAGATAGAAAAAATTTTACCTAACGAGGTGTTGCTTTGTCCGACCTTGCCGTTTGGGTCGAGCCACCATCATTTGTCCTTTGGTGGCACCATTAGCATTGCTCCCGAATTGTACACACAAGTGCTGATTGATTTAGTAAATTCATTGGTAATCAGTGGGTTTCAAAAAATCATTTTACTCAACGGTCACGGAGGAAACATCACTCCTGCCAAGCAGGCGTTGGCGGTATTGAGCAAACGGTTTGACGCGAGTCATCAGCCAACGATTGCCTTGGCAACGTATTGGGAAGTGGGCGGGAAAGCATTTGCGGGAGAGCCTCCGATGCAAAGCCCGGCGCTCAGCCATGCCTGTGAGTATGAGACGAGTATGATGCTGCACCTTTTTGCGGATAAAGTATGGATGGACCGCGTGGAGCGTGCTCAACGCCCTGAAAGCAACGGCTACATTCCGTGGGAAGACGACGAGCCGTATCGAGGGGTGACGGTTTTTAAGCAAACGGAATTTATTTCGAGCAATGGCAGCAGCGGTGAACCGCAGCTCGGCACGGCCGAAAAAGGCAAGCACTTAGTTGACCATGCTGTAAAAGCCTTGGTGACCTTTATCGAATCGTTCAAAAATTGGCCTTTGTCGGAGCGTTTGCAAGTATAAAAGATGGACACAAAGGTGCAAAAAGTCTGCTTAAAGCACACTGTGTCTTTGCTCCTTAGCGACTTTGCCTGAATAAAAATCATATAATTATGTCAAAGAAAATCGAAATAAAACATCCTGACAAAGCCGCCAATACAGGGGCGTATTCGGCGGGCGTATTGGTAGGCGAGTGGCTGTTTATCAGCGGACAGGGCCCGTTGGATTTGGCTACGGGCGAGGTCATTCACGGTACAATCGAGGAAGAAACCTTGCTGACGCTGTCGCACATCCAAAAAGTAGTCGAAGCCGCCGGAGGTACGATTGAAGACATTGTCAAGTGCACAACACATTTGGAAAATATCAACGATTTTGACCGCTACGATGCCGCTTATGCCTCCTTTTTCAAGGGCGTTAAGCCTGCCCGTACCACGGTGCAATCGGTGTTGTCGGATGGGATAAAGATTGAAATTGACGCAATTGCGATTATTTCTAAAAAAGGGTAGGTGAGTTCACTTTTGGGGACACAGAGAACCACAAAGTTTTCTCAGAGTTTCGCAGAGCGTTCGGTTGTATTACTCTGTGAAACTCATTTCAAATCTCTGAGCACCTCTGTGTAAAAAAATTAAGGTAGTATGAATCAAAAAATACGCATCGGTACGGTAGGCTTGGGCCTGATGGGCAGCAGCATTGCCACCTGTATTTTGGCAGCGGGCCATGAGGTAACGTCTTTGGTCAAGGATATTGCCATTGCCGATGAAGCGCGAACTCGAATTCATGGTTTTTTGAAACAACTCTACGACGAAGGGATTTTATCGGAAACCCCCGAAGATGTATTGGAACGCCACATCATTACGGATAACGTGGCGCTGTTGCGTGACCATGAAGTGGTGATTGAATCCATTACCGAAAACATCGATGAGAAAAAAAGCGTCTATCACAAACTCGAAACGGTGCTTTCCTCCACGGCCATTATCGGCAGCAATACCTCGGCGATTCCCGTTACCGTGCTGCAAAGCGGGCTCCAACATCCTGAGCGTGTTTTGGGGATTCATTGGGCTGAACCGGCCCACATTACGCGGTTTATGGAGGTGATTTGCGGAAACGAGTCAGACGTACAATACGCCTACCAAATCGTGGCGTTGGCCGAAAGTTGGGGCAAAGAACCTTCGTTGCTCAAAAAAGACATTCGCGGCTTTATTACCAACCGCATCATGTACGCCATGCTGCGCGAAGCATTTCATTTGGTCGAAAACGGCTACGCCACCATGGAAGACGTGGACCGCTCACTGAGGAATGATTTGGGCTACTGGATCACGTTTGCGGGGCCGTTCCGCTTTATGGATCTGACGGGAATACCGGCGTACCTCACCGTGATGAAAGACCTGTTTCCCGAACTCAGCAATGCTACTCAGGCTCCCAAATTGATGGAAGAATTGGTAGCTTCCGGGGCAAAGGGCGTGAGCAATGCCCAAGGCTTTTATCCATATACTCCCCAAAGTGCCGAGCATTGGGAAGAACAATTCATTGAGTTTAGCTATGATATCCGAAAATTGGCGAAAAAGTATTCACAAAATCCCTCAGAGAACGAGAAATGACGATTATCCACTCCATAAAAGCCACTGAAGTTGTCGTGCCGGCCAAACCCGGCAGTTTGAATTCTGAGGAGGTGATTGACAAAGACGCAGCGTTTGCGCAGAAATTTTTGACGGGGGAACGTTGGACGGAATTTGCCAACCAGCCCAAATGGATTCTTGAAATTACGCTTAAAAACGGCTTGACCGGCATTGGCGAAACCTACCGCAGTGCTTCAAAAGAATTGCTGTATGAAGCCATGCAAACCTTTGTCGGACAGGATGTTTTAAAAGTAAACTGGCGGCGGTTGCCCGTGAACGACCAACGGATCTACGAAGCTTTTGAGACGGCAGTGCTGGATGTGGTGGGCAAATTACTGAATGTACCGGTCGCTCAATTGCTCGGCGGCGCTTACCGCGACCGCATTGATTGCTTTGGTTGGACGGGCCGCCGTACGCCGGAAGAGGCGGCCCAAAAGGCGTTTGAGGCCATGCAAAAAGGGCATAAAGCCTTCAAATTCAAATGCTCCGACGAAGACCCTGTACGACTGTGGACCGAAGAAATTAAGAAAAAGTGCGGCGATGGCATCAAAATACTGCTCGACCCCAACCAACGCTGGACCGACGTGGACACGACCCTAAAACTGATGGAAGGTGTGGAGAAAGACATCATGCTCGGCTTAGAAGACCCGATTTTGCACGCCGATGTGGTGGGTTTTAAGTACTTGCGTGAGAAGTTGGGCATTCCGATGTACCGCCACATTTCGTTGCCCTATACCCAAGACATTCGCGATATGATCGCTTTTGTACGGGCCGATGCGGTGGACGGGTATAATTTCAACGGCTCGGCGTACAATTGCGTTTTACTGGCCGAAATCGCTCATTTGGAAGGCAAATCCTGCTGGCGCGGTTCAGAAGTGGATCTGGGAATTTCGGAAACAATGGGCCTTCACATTGCGGCGGCAAGCGTCAATTGCACAATTCCTTCCGATATTTTTGGAGAGCTGGTGAGAGAAGATGATTTGCTCGTTCAACCCATTCGATTTGAAAACGGCGCGGCCCTTGTTCCGCAGGGAGTCGGCCTTGGGATTGAGTTGGACAGGGAGGCATTGGCGAAGTATAAAATCAGTGAAATGAACGCTTAGTAAACCCACAAACTATGAAAAAATCGGTTGTGTCCTGGTCCATTTTGTTTGCCTGTAACTTCATGTGGGCGTTTCATTTTACGAGCATCAAGCTGACTCAGGATCAGGTCGGGCCGTATTTTACGGTGTGGGCACCTATGCTGTTGGCGACGATTTTACTGGCTCCGTTTGTGATTCGGGACTTTAAAAAAGGCGGCAAAAAGTTGAAAGATATTTTGGTTTTTGTTCAGTTGGCGGCGTTGGGTGCGTTTCCGTCGCAGGTATTGATGACTTGGGGTACGCAGTATTCTTTGGCCAGTAATGCCGCTATTTTGGTCCTGACCTTGCCCGTCATTACCGCCGTGTTTGCGTTCCTCATTTTAAAAGAAAAAATGAATGTCGCCCGTTGGGTAAGTTTTGCCATTGCCATCATCGGGGTTGCTTTGTGCTCTACCGACGACATCAAACGGGCGGATTTGAGCTCGCGTTACGCTTTGGGCAATATCCTGATCTTTCTGGCCATTTTGGGCAATGCGTATTACAACGTCGGCTGCAAGAAAATTGCCGAGAAATACACCGAAATCGAAATGGTGTTCTACACCTACTTGGTCATGTGTATTTTGCTGACGCCGCTAGTGCTGTATTACGAGCCCGAAATGTTTAGTAAAATTCCTGAGTTCACCACCAACACCTGGATAGGCATGATTTCGCTGACGGTATTTCACAATTTTCTTTCCATGGTGTTGTTTTTCAGGGCTTTGAAGTATTTGGATGCTACGCAGGTCGCGTTGTCAAATTACCTTATTACGTTTATGGGACTGCCCATTGCCGCCCTTTGGTTGGGTGAGAAGCTCAACACACAGGCCATTATTGGAGGGATATTGGTTCTGGTTTCTACCCTTATTCTCTCCATTGTTGATAGTAGAGTACAGCAAAAAAAATTGGTTAATAACAATCCATAATCAGTAAAGTTATGTCAGAGCTAACAAACGAACTTTTCGGCGTTGTTCCGATTATTCCCACTCCATTTACCGAAAACGAGGAAATCGACGAAGATGCCCTCCGCAGTTTGATTGATTTCGCCATTGCGGGCGGTATCAAAGCCGTTTGCCTTCCCGCTTACGCAAGCGAGTTTTACAAATTGACCGACGACGAAAAACTGCAAGTCGTACGTGTAGCGGTTGAGCACGCCGCGGGACGCCTCAAAATTGTGGCGCAGTCAAATCATCCTTCTTTGAAAGTGGCCATAAAACTGGCGCAGGCCAACGTGAAAGCGGGTGCTGACGTGGTGTCGTTGGCCGTGCCTCGTATTTTCAGTTTGCCTGAAATTTCGTTGAAACAATACCTATCGGAATTTCTGCAATCCATTCCCAATACCCCCGTTCTGATTCAGGATTTTAACCCCGGCGGTTCGTCTATCAGCGTGGAGTTTATCAAAGAATTGATGGACGAAAATCCTAATTTTAAATACCTGAAGCTCGAAGAGCCACTTTGCGCACCTAAATTTGAAAACATCATCAACGCTACCAAAGGCAAAGTTGGCCTGTTTGAAGGTTGGGGTGGTTTGTACATGCTGGAATTGATTCCTATCGGTATCAGAGGGGTGATGCCAGGGCTGGCGGTGTCGGATATTCTTCAACGTGTGTTTGATTTGCGTCGTAGCGGCGAAGATGGCAAAGCGTTTGATTTGTTTGAGAAAGTGATGCCTCAAATTTTCTTTTCGTTACAAAACATGGAACTGTTCCATTATGCCGAAAAAGAATTACTCATTGCCCGTGGCGTATTGAGCAACAGTATTGCTCGTAAAGCAGCTTACATTCCCGATGCGTCGAGTATCAGTTACATTCGTGAACTGAATCAACGCGTGATTGACGTACTCAACGACGAAACCTACGCCATTCGTCCTGCGGTGGCAGTGGCGGTATAAATGAATCGGTCATAAAGTATCACTGAGCTTAGAGGTACGCAAGGTTTAGCTCTGTGTAACTCTGTGACCCCCAATTTTAATCAGATATAAAACATGAATGAATTTAGCGGACAGGTGGCGCTGATAACGGGTGCGGCCTCGGGCATCGGATTGGTGGTTGCCCATAAACTTCTTGCCGAAGGTGCCCAAGTGGCTTTACTTGATTTTAACGAAAAAGGGTTGCAACAGGAATTTGAAAGCTACGGGGCTCAAGCGTTACTCATCGGCATTGACATCACCGACGAAGCACGGGTGCAGGAGGTGATTGGTCAGGCGTTGGCGCATTTTGGCAAAATTGATATTCTCGTCAACTGCGTGGGAATCACGGGTATAACCAACCTCAAAAGCCACGAAGTAAGCAGCGAGAATTTACATAAAGTGTTTGAAGTCAACTTTATGAGTTGCTTTTATACTTCAAAAGCCGTTTTGCCTTCCATGATGGCGCAGAAATACGGACGTATATTGCATATTGCGTCGATTGCGGGCAAGGAAGGAAACGCGGGCATGTTGGCCTATTCGTCTTCCAAAGCGGCTGTCATCGGGCTGACCAAAGTGCAGGGCAAAGAATACGCCGAGTACGGCATCACGGTCAATGCCTTGGCCCCAGCCGTGATTCAAACGCCGTTGGTAGATGCCATGCCCGAAGTGCAAGTAAAATACATGACCGATAAAATTCCGATGAAGCGCTGCGGCACGCTCGACGAAGCTGCCAACTTGGTCGCCTACATCGTATCGTCTAAAAATAGCTTTACTACTGGTTTTACATTTGATTTGTCGGGAGGAAGAGCCACGTATTAGCCACACAGTTTGTGCAGTCGCTCGCGTCTCGCGAGTGACGATTATTATAAGGCCTCTGGCCTCTGCTTTAATGTAAGCCGGAGGCTTACTAATTGTCGTCACGGCTCGGGCCGCCCCGTCGCAGGATGCGAGCGACTGCACTAAACCCTTAATTTTTTATTCATGAAATCCCTTTTGACCCTTTTTTGTACCTGTTTTTGGGCGTTTGCAGGGATTTTTGCCCAAAATCGCCCTGTTTTATACCCTGAACCGACTTCCGTTCAATACGAACAAGGCGAACTGTTGTTGCAAAATCTCACACTTTATGTAGCGCCGACGGCTTCCAAAGACCTTGTTTTCGCCCTGAACGAACTCAAACAAACGATTCGGGAGCGGAGCGGAAAAGCGCTCAAAATGACCCATGCGGCCAATACGGCGAACATTCGTTTTACGGTCAAAACACCCGGACGGGAATTGCCCGAAACCAACGAAGCGCAGGTGGGAAGCACGCGTGAACACTATTCAATTTCCATTAATAACAAAGGCTTGGAAATCAACTCTCAAACCTCAACGGGTCTGTATTACGCCGTTCAGACGATTCGTCAGTTGATTCAGGGTTCGGGGGCCAAAGCGGCTTTGCCGTTTGTGACGATTCAAGACCAACCTCAGTTAGCTTTTCGGGGCGTGATGATGGATTTTGCGCACGGTGGTTTGTTGACCGTAGAAGAAATCAAAAAACAGATTGACTTTTTGGCGCGTTGGAAAACCAACCAATATTATTTCTACAACGAAGTCAGCATTGAGCTGGAGGGCTATGCTACGCTCAATTACAAGGCAAGCTACACCCAAGACCAAATCAAAAGCATCATTGCCTACGCTCGCGAGCGGCACATCGACGTCATTCCGTTTGTGAATTTTTACGGGCATTTGCACGAACTGATTCGAAACGAAAAATACGCCTCTCTGGCCATTGGGCGCTACGGGCACGAGCTTGACCCGCGCAATGCTGGTGTGCAGACGTTGCTCAAAAATTGGATAAAACAATATACCGCGTTGTTCAAAAGCCCATTTATTCACGTGGGTTTTGATGAAACTTGGGAAACCAAACGTTTAAACAGCACCGGCGAAATGTCTTTGAATCCCGAAGCGCTATTTATTCAGCAACTGACGTTTGTAAGCGACGAACTCAAGCAATACGGTAAAACGCTCATGGCGTGGACGGACATGAATTCGTTTTACCCCGAAATCATGAAGAAATTTCCTGCGGAGGTCATTCCTGTCATTTGGCAATATTCGCCCGATTCGGCGGCTACGTATCATTATTTGAATCCCGTTCTGAAAGAAAAGAAGCCTTTTTTTATTCAACCTGCCGTTTCGGGTTGGGGACATATTTATCCCGAAGCCGATTATACTTACGACAACATTGATTTGTGTTTACGAGCTGGCTTGCGCCATAAAACACTAGGCTTTATCACCTCTGTTTGGACAGATTCGGTTGAGCCGTTTGTACGCTCGTCGTGGATGTTTATGGCCTACGGCTGCATTTCTGCGTGGCAGGGAAAATCTCCTGATAAAAAGGCGTTTGCCCGAAACTACGCGCCGGTGATGTATCCTAATGCTGGCAAAGAAATGGGTGATGCCTTTGATAATATCGCTAACTCGGTCGAATATTTGAAGAAATGCCTAGGAAAAAACACCCAAAGTATGCCGCGCGGCACGTTGGTAGAAGCCTGGTCAAATCCTTTTTCTGCGTACTATTTGGCCAATACCGAAGCACACGCGGCAGAGTTTAGGGAAGTTAGAAAATATAGTGAAGAGGCGCAGGCCAATTTGATAGCTGCTCTAAAAAAAGCCTCCAAATCTGACAGCGCTTTTATCAATTCATTGCTGGTGTCGGCGCGGCTCATTAATTATTCGGCCACGCGATTTATTTGGGCCAAAGCCATCGTTGACCGTTGGAATTATGCCATGCTCGTCAAAAAAAAGGAAGATTACGTCATCTATGATTTGACGTATCCATGTCACAGTTTATTGGTGGATGCGATGGACGAAACTGGAGAACTAAAACAAATTTACGCTCAAACGTGGCTTTCGGAATATATGCCCTATCGACTGAACTCTATTTTGGGGCGGTTTGATGTGGAATATAGTCTTTGGCGAAAACTGCATCTCAAAGTGGTGGATTTTCAGATTCAACGAAAAAAAGAAGAACCTGTACAGTCATTTGAAGCAATGTTTAAACCCGATTTTTAGGAAATGAACAACATAGAATTTATTAGCCCCATCAACGGTGATATGCTCCATTCGTATGATGGTTTGGTGAAAAAGGGAGCCTTGCAAACCATTGTAAAGGTCAAAGCACCTTTGCAGCATTTGATTGTGATTAACGGCGTAGAAGCAAGAGAACAAGAAGGTGTTTTTGAAGCAGAAATCGTCCTTACTGAATACAGGAATTTAGTGGAAGTTCAAAACAGAACCACGGGCGAAAGCCAACAAATAACGGTTTTTTGGTTACCCAATTTCGCAGGTCACTACCGCCTTTCGATTGACGATAATATTTGGTTTTTGCGCGATATTCACCAAAACTCAGCCCACTACAATTCTATTTTTGATAACGAGTATTTAAGTTTTTTGAAGCAGGTTCACGATGCCTACGGTACCAAAATCCACCTGAATCTTTTTTACGAAACAGACGGTTTTAACCTGTCGCAACTAACTGATAAATATAAATCTGAATGGACCTCCAATGCTGATTGGCTTCGTTTGAGCTTTCACGCACGCGGTGAGTTTCCCGATATGCCCTACCGCACGGCAGGGTATGAACAAGTGGCCGAAGATTGCGAATTGGTCAAAAACGAGATTCGGCGCTTTGCGGGCGAGGCCGTGATGGGGCCTGTCACTACGCTGCATTGGGGCGAAGCCACCGTTGAAGGCTCCCGGGCTTTACGTGATGCGGGTTATGTGGGGCAATTGGGTTATTTTAACGTAGATGATGGTCTGTTCGCGGTGTCGTATTATTTAACAGTGGAGCAGCGCCGCCAATTGAAAAAGCGCTTTGTATGGCACGATACGCAGGAAGGAATTACGTTTATCCGTAGCAGTATTGTGATTGATAAAAAAGAGCTGCCCGAAATTGTACCGCACCTCGACAATTACGCCAATCTGCCCTCAGGCTTGCCGCCGTACGTTGATTTTTTGGTGCACGAGCAATATTTCTATCCGTTTTACGAAGCCTATCAACCCGATTTCCGTGACCGCATCCTCACCTGCGTTCAATGGGCTACCCAAAAAGGCTACCAACCTGCATTTTTAGGAGATTGTATTTTTTGAAAAATGACTCTATAAAGTTACCACAGAACCCAATAAAATCTCTGATTTTTTAAATTTCCAGCCTTCTCGTGAAACGCCTTGTAATTTCGGATAAAGCGCAACGCGCCCGAAATTACAGAGCGTTGAAGGAGAAGGCGAGGCCCGGCGGCGGGGCCACCCAGGCCGGGAGCGACCTGCAAAGTTTCAAACTCAATGTAGGGCATACACAGAAGAAGGATAAACCGCTAGAAACATGGAAAACAACCGCAGAAATTTCTTAAAAACAGCAAGCGCAACAGGTTTAGGGCTTCTTGCTTCCAATCCTTTTGCCGCTTACGCCAATACCCCCGAAGAAATGGCGCAAGTTTACGAACAAGCCAATCGTACCCGCGTCCAAAAATTCAACATGAGCGGCTACGCCGCTCCCAAACTCGACAAAGTGCGCATCGGATTCATCGGGTTGGGCAATCGCGGCATGGGGGCCGTGGAGCGGATGAACAAAATCGAAGGCGTAGAAATCAAAGCCCTCTGCGATCTTCGCGCCGAAAAAGTCAATGCCGCTAAAAAGTTGGTGGAAGCCTCGGGGCATCGCCCCGAAACCTACATAGGCAGTCCTGAAATCTGGAAAAAATTGGCTGAGCGCACCGACCTTGACCTGATTTATATCCTCACGCCTTGGGCGTTTCATACCCCAATGGCCGTATTTTCGATGGAACATGGCAAGCACGTATGCGTGGAGGTTCCTGCCGCCAAAACCATTGAAGAAGCTTGGCAACTGGTCGAAACATCCGAGCGGACGAAGAAGCATTGCATGATGGTCGAAAACTGCTGCTACGATTTTTCAGAATTGCTCACGCTCAATTTGGCGCGTAACGGTTTCTTTGGAGAAATTGTCCACGGTGAGGCCGCCTATATCCACAATTTGCAGGAGTACATATTCTCAAAAACACATTTCTATCAATTGTGGGAACTTCACGAGATGTATCAGCGCAAAGGAAACCTATACCCAACCCACGGTTTGGGACCGATTTGTCAGGTGATGAACATCAATCGCGGCGATAAAATGGAGTATCTTACGTCGATGTCGAGCAGTGATTTTGTATTGGGCAATTTAGCCAAAGAACTTGCCGCTAAGGATGATTTTTACAAACCTTACGTGGACAAGCAATTCAACGGAAACATGAGTACGACGACCATCAAGACCCATAAAGGTAAAACCATTATGGTGCAGTACGATGTGTCGTCGCCACGACCTTATTCACGGATTCAATTGGTAAGCGGTACCAAAGCCGTGGGCTTGAAATACCCCGAACCTGCCCGGTATTCAACCGGACATGAATGGATGAGCGCCGAAGAATACAAAGCCTTGGAGCAAAAATACCTGCCGCCCATCGTGAAAAAAATGGGCGAAATCGCCAAAAACGTCGGCGGGCACGGCGGCATGGATTTTCTGATGGACTGGCGCACGATTGACTGCCTTCGCAACGGCCTCCCACTCGACCAAGACGTCTACGATGCAGCATTGTGGAGCTGTATTGCACCTTTGAGTGGATGGTCGGTCGCCCACCGTTCCAATTCCATTGATGTACCCGACTTTACGGGCGGCTCGTGGAAAAACAACGCGCCCGTTGATATTTCGATGACCAAAGGAGGTACCACAAAAGCGAAAGTTTGAGGAATGACCCCGAAAAGGATTTTGCCTTGACTTTTTGAATTTTATATGGCATTTTGCGTTTATTATTCTGTAAAATCAGTTGAAAAACCTAAAATCTCCTACATCACATGGCAAATCCAACCTTATCGGAAAAATCATTTATAAAAGCCGCGCGGGAAGGTGTTGGGCAGGGCCCAATGACCGTACAGGGTACCGTCAATAAAATCATCCTGATGGGGGCGCTTGTACTCGCCTTCGCGTTGGGCAGCTGGTTTTTGTTTGCTTCCAATCCAGCATTGATTATGCCTTTGGCCATTGGCGGAGCCATTGCGGGCTTTGTGATAGCGTTAATTCTGGCTTTTAAACAACACCTGGCCCCAACGCTTGCTCCCTTGTATGCAGTAGTGGAAGGGGTTTTTGTGGGTGCAACTACGCTTGTTTTTGAAAGTATGTATCCAGGCATTGGCCTATCGGCGGTGTTGCTCACGTTTGCGATATTGGCAGGAATGGTTGGTTTGTACAAAGCGGGTGTGATTCGCGCCACGCCTACATTTAAGCGGACTATCTTGGCGGCTACGGCAGGAGTTGCCATCTTTTATTTGGTCGCAATGGTATTGCGGATGTTCAGTATTGAAATGCCCCTTATCTACGACAATGGTTGGTTTGGTATTGGCTTTTCGCTTTTTGTGGTGGGTTTAGCCGCTTTTAATTTAGTATTGGACCTCGACATGATTGAGCAAGGAGCCGAACACGGTGCTCCCAAATACATGGAATGGTATTGTGCTTTCGGCATGATTGTGACCATTGTATGGCTGTACATCGAAGTACTGAGATTATTAGCTAAGCTTTCTAGCCGCGATTAAAGAAACATATTTTAATTCCCTTTTTTCAAAGACGTCGGACGTAACTGTCTGGCGTCTTTTTTTTGGTGGCGTCTGATTTTTTTAAATGTAGCGGCTACATTGAGGTATATACGTGCATTTGTGAGAAATTATAGGAATAATTATATTTTTTGTTGTTTAATAAAAAGTAAATAAGTTTTAAACAAAATAATAAGTATTTGAGCTAAAATATTTAAGTAGTTTAATTAGGTATTTTTGAAAATAAAAAGTTTATTATTTTGTATAAATAAATTTATTTAAAATAATATTTGGAATAAAGGTGCAATAAATCTAAAATTGCATCTTTATTACTGCCAAGTAAGAAAAGCTCCTCGCTCTTTAAAATTAAGTTTTATTCGAAAATGGCCGCAAACTATTAAGAATATTCAATGGCATAAATCTGAAAAGAAATGTGCTGTTTAAATTGGAAAAATACAAATATTGCCCAATAACTTAATATCCATTAACCATGAGGAAGTTTTTTACCACAACCTGTTTAGTGGCCTCTATGCTTGTCTCTTTAGCGAGCTATGCCCAAGATCGACTGTTGAAAGGCCGTGTCCTTTCCAAAGACGGTTCAAGCCTACCCGGCGCCAGTATCGTCATCAAAGGTTCCGACCGCGGAACGAGCGCAAATTCAACGGGAGATTTCTCCATATCGGGCCCTCCTAACGCCGTTTTGGTCGTTTCGTTTATCGGCTACAAGCCGCAAGAAATTGCTACGGGCAATCAAACAACTTTTGATATTTCGTTGGATGAAGATGCCTCTATTCTGAGTGAAGTTGTCGTAACCGCTTTGGGAATTACCCGCGAGAAAAAAGCCTTGGGCTATTCGGTTCAGGAAGTAAGTGGCAAACAAATGACGCAAGCGCGTACCACCAACTTCGTAAATGCGCTTTCGGGGAAAATCGCTGGGGTGCAGGTCACTGGCTCCAACGGCGCGCCGGGTGCTTCTTCTCGGATTCTGATTCGGGGCGCAAGTTCGATCGGGAGCAACAACCAGCCTTTGTTTGTGGTTGATGGGATTCCTATTGATAATGGTAACTATGGCTCAGGAACGGGCGTAGACTACGGCAATGGCGCGGCATCTATCAACCCCGACGACATTGAAAACGTAAGCGTTCTGAAAGGGCCAAGCGCGGCGGCTTTATACGGCTCACGAGGGGCGAATGGCGTTATTTTGATTACGACCAAAAGCGGTAAAGGCTCGAAAGGCATTGGTGTTTCGGTCAATTCAAACACCGCATTTGACAGCCCTTTCCGTTTGCCTGAGTGGCAAAATGAATATGGACAAGGCAACAAAGGCCTGTTCTCATTTGTGGATGGAACGGGAAAAGGAGTAAACGACGGTGTAGATGAAAGCTGGGGCCCAAAAATGGACGGCCGACTTTTGCCGCAATTTGACTCGCCGATTGCCGCCGACGGTACTCGTACTCCAACGCCTTTTATTCCGCATCCTGACAACGTCAATCAATTCTTCCAAACAGGTAAGACTTTCACCAACAACATTGCCATTACGGGTGGAAACGAAAAAGGTGATTTTCGTCTTTCATATACTGACTTGAACCAAACGGGGATTTTGCCCAACACCGACTACAAGCGCCGCACGGTATCGCTGAACGCGGGTTGGAATCTGACCAAAAAATTGAGCATTCGGGCAACGGGTAACTACGTAGTAGATGGTAGCGACAATCGTACGAACTGGGGCCTTTATTTTATCTGGTTCGGCCGTCAGGTGGACATGGAAAAATTGCAGAATTATCAGGCACTGGGCAGCATTTATCAATACAACTGGAACTACAACTACTGGACCAACCCGTATTATGTGTTGAACCTGAGTACCAAATACAACAAGCGTGACCGCGTGTATGGCAACTTAGCCGCTACGTATAAATTTAACGATTGGCTGACGCTGACGGCACGCTCAGGAACCGACGTATACATTGACCGTCGTAAAACCAAAAATGCCGCGCGGATTGATAACCTCAACGGCTCTAAACAGTACGATAGCTACAACGAAGAGCAAATTTTTATTCGCGAATCTAACTCTGACGTTCTGTTGACCGCTACGCATAAATTCGGTGAGTTTGACGTAGCCGCCAACTTTGGTGCCAACCACCGAAGCAATTATTATCAACGCAACTACATGGGTGCTACGGAGTTGGCAATTCCTCGTGTGTGGAACTTGGGTAACTCGCGCCAAGCCAAAGTTGCCGAAAACTCGTTTACCGAAAAACAAGTAAACAGCGTATACGCGGCCGCCAACATCGGTTTTAGAAATTACCTCTTTTTGGATTTAACGGCTCGTAACGACTGGTCGAGTGCCTTGCCTTCCGATAACCGTTCGTACTTTTATCCTTCGGGGTCGTTGAGTGCGGTATTGACCGATATGTTTAATATCAAGTCTACGGTATTATCATTTGCCAAAGTACGGGCGGGGATAGCCCGCGTAGGAAACGACACCGATGCTTACCGTTTGATTCAGGCATACAAGTACGAAAACCCGTGGGGCAGCACACCTTCATTGTCGGAAAACAACGCCATGTTGAACGCAAATTTAAAGCCAGAGTTGACCAATTCGTATGAGATTGGTGCAGAGGTAAAACTGTGGCGTAACCGTGTTGGATTGGACGTAACTTACTATGACAAACAATCTTTCAACCAGATTCTTGACGTAAATATTTCGCAATCGACGGGCTTCAATTCTAAACTTTTGAACGCGGGTAAATTGCAAAACAAAGGTATTGAGATTCAACTGAGCGCCACTCCTGTAAAAGCGGGGCCGTTTCAGTGGGACATTGCGGTCAACTGGGCGCGTAATCAGAATAAAGTCATTGAATTGGCCGAAGGCTTGACTACCTATACTTTAGGAACGGTGCGGGGAATGAGCATCGAAGCGCGGGTAGGACAGCCATACGGAACTTTCTTTGGGCAAGGTTTTGCTCGTGATCCAAGCGGAAATATCATTTACGATAAGAGCGGTTATCCTACCTTAAATCCTACCCGTCGCATTTTGGGGAATTTCACCCCTAAGTGGATTGGTGGTTTCCAGAATACTTTCACTTACAAAAATGTTTCTTTGAGTACCCTGATTGATGTCAAACAGGGCGGAGATATTTTCTCGCAATCGGTAAACATCGGCCGCTATACGGGTGTATTGGCCGAAACGGTACTGGGCCGTGAAGGAGGTATTGTTGGAGAGGGAGTTGTAAACACGGGAACTGCTACGGAGCCAGTATTCGTACCCAATACCACGCGGATTTCTTCGGAAGAATGGCACCACAAATACTACGCGCTGACCAACAACGAAGGAACCATTTTTGACGGAAGTTTTGTGAAACTGAGAGAAGTAAAACTGACTTATGTGATTAGTGGTCAGGTGTTTAAAAAACTCCCATTCCGTGATATTTCGCTCTCGGTGGTGGGTAGAAACTTACTTTTGTTGCACAGCAATGTGCCGCATATCGACCCCGAAACCAGTTTTTATAACGATGGAAACCTTCAAGGAATTGAGAACGGACAGGTTCCAACCACCCGCAGCGTTGGCTTCAACATCAGTTTTAATCTGTAACGAGTTGTTTCAGACTTGGAAAGTCTACAAACTTTCCAAGTCTTGTTAATTCCGTTCTAATAAATCTCAAAATGAACATTCACATGAAAAATATATTTCACTCTTTTCGCTATAAAGCCCTCACGGCCGCACTGATGCTCAGCGTTACGGCGTGTACGGATAAATTTGATGAAATCAATACCAACCCCAATGCGCCTTCGGTGGCCACAGCCGACTTGTTTTTGCCGCACGGTATCCAAAGTGCCGTTGATGCCTATTGGGGCGGGTCGTTGGGAATGGATATTGGCAATTTGATTCCCCAATATTGGGCGCGTATCCAATACACCGACATCGACCAGTATTCGATTTCCAGCGATGTGTACAGCAACGCTTGGCAAACCTTCCACGTGGAGGCGTTGCCCGATTATCAGCGGATTTATAAACTAGGCGTTGATACAAAAAATCCTAACTATCAGGCAGTAGCCATGATTATGCGCTCTTGGGTTTATTCGTTGTTGACCGATATTTACGGAGATATTCCTTATACGCAGTCACTTCAAGGATTAGAAGGTGTTTTACAACCCAAATACGATACCCAAAAGGAAGTATACGCAGGTATCATCAAGGAGTTGAAAGTGGCCAATGACATGATTGACGCCGTCGACAAATCCAAAGCCATTGCGGGCGATATTCTTTTTGCCAATAACCTGACTCGCTGGAAGAAATTTGCTAATTCGTTGAGTTTGCGGCTGCTTAACCGGATGCTAAGTAAAGCCGATGCCGCAATGGACGTAAAAACCGAAATCGCCCGTATCTTGGGTGACCCCACCAAATACCCAGTCATTGAATCTAATGCCGACAACATTCAACTTAATTATTTGGATGCCACCAACAATAACAACCCCATCAATCAAAACCGAAAAACCCGCGACGACCACCGCGTGAGTGCTACAATTGTGAATAAATTGGCGGCCATGAAAGATGTACGTTTGGGCGTGTATGCCGACAGGCCCGCCGATGGTGGTGATTATAAAGGCGTTCCGAATGGCCTTTCCAATGCCGATGCCAACGCGTTAGGCCTTTCTAAAACCTCTAAAGTAGGCGCTTATTTTGTGAGTGCCACCGCTCCGGGTGTTATCTTGAGTTACTCAGAATTACTGTTTATCAAAGCCGAAATGGCTTACAAAGGAATTGCGGCGGCGGGCGATGTCGCGGCCAATTATACCAATGCCATTACGGCTTCGCATACGCAGTATAAACTGACGGTTGGGGCTGATTATTTGGCGGCCAATGCGTTGAAAACGGGCGCAGACGGGTATACGCAAATCATGGAACAAAAATGGATTGCTTTGTTTGGACAAGGAATTGAATCTTGGACGGAGTTTCGTCGCACGGGAATTCCTGCTTTGAAGCCTGCGGTTATTAACGTAAACGGAGGTGTGATTCCAACGCGTTTGCCGTACCCAGGTTCTGAGGAGTCGTTGAACTACACTAACTTTAGTGCTGCGCTTAAGCAGCAAGGAGGAGCAAACGACATGAAGTTGAAGCTCTGGATTGCAAAATAACTTAACTCCTTATTCAACAACAAGGCTTTAGCTGTGGAGTTTCATGGGTAAAGCCTTGTTGTTTAGGTTTTTGTAATAAATCGTTATACTATACCAATCATGCTAATGAAAACCACGCTTCGGTCTACACTCATTTCCTGTTTTGCGCTCACGGCGTTGTCGATGACAGCGCAAGACGATGCCGCCTTGCTGAAAAAAGCGAAGAAAATTCACGAGAAAGCTTTTACCGTAGATACCCACGCCGACACGCCTATGTTGCTCTCTCGCGGTGGGTTTGACATTACCAAAGACAACGACGCCCGCACCACCAACAGCAAAGTAGACTATCCGCGCATGAAACGCGGCGGATTGGATGCTATTTTTTTTGCTGTCTATTTAGGACAAGGACCGCGTACGCCCGAAGCGCACGAAGCGGCCAAAAAACGCGCTTTGGGGATTTTTGATGCGGTCAATACCACGTTGAAACAAACGAGCGAATTGGCCGAACTCGCCACCACGCCCGAAGATGCCTACCGCATTGGAAAAACAGGCAAACGGGTGATTTTTATCGGGGTAGAAAATGGCTACGCCATGGGCCATGATTTACCAATGTTGCAGAAATTTTATGATTTGGGTGCGCGCTACATGACGCTTTGCCATTCAAGCAACAACGATATTTGCGATTCTTCCACTGACCCCAAAGGCGCCGAATACCAAGGTTTAAGCCCATTGGGAGAGCAAGTGGTCAAAGAAATGAACCGTTTGGGTATGATTATCGACGTGTCGCATGTGTCAGACTCTACGTTTTATGACGTGATTCGGCAGTCAAAAGTGCCTGTTGTGGCAACACATTCGGGGGCAAAGGCCATCTGCAATCACCCACGTAACCTCACCGACGATATGCTCAAAGCTTTGGCTAAAAATGGCGGGGTGATTCAATTAAACTTGCTGAGCGATTATATCAAGACCATTCCGCCAAGCCCCGAAAGAGAAGGTGCGCTGAAAGAATTGTACGCAAAATATAGCATCAAAGACCGTCGGGGAATGATGACGCTGCCAGAGGCGGAGCAACAAAAAGCGCGGGCTGATTTTATGGAATTGAATAAAAAATACCCGATTCAGTTGGCTACTGTCAAAGACGCCATTGATCACATTGATCACATCGTGAAGCTAATCGGCATTGACCACGTGGGTATGGGGGCCGATTTTGACGGCGGCGGCGCGTTGGCAGATTGCTTTGATGTAAGCCAATACGAAAACATGACCATCGAATTGGTGCGCCGGGGCTATTCTAAAAAAGACATTGAAAAAATCTGGAGTGGTAATTTCTTTCGCGTGATGAAGGCCGTTGAAAAAGGAAAAACGCGCGAATTAAGTCTCAAATAAGCATAAACTGATTAAAATCTGATACCTTTAACCGTTAATTTACACTCACAACAATCTGAAACGAAAAGAGTCGAGCACTTGCCCGACTCTTTTTTATGGAATTTGGCTCAACACTTGGCAAGTCTCATCTCATTGTGTTAAGCTTAAAATGTCTCACAATGACGATTTTTTTATCTCAAATGTAAGCGTTTTACTGCCTGCTAAACCATTTTCAGTTATACCCTGAATGACTGCTTTGTACGTACCTGGTTGGTCGGATGAATAGAAATTGAGCGATTGCTTACCCTGAGCATCTGTGATGACCTGCGGTGCCCAAAACAATAGATTCCTGAAATCAGGCGTGCGGCTTTTCAGTTGTTCGGGGGTGTCATAGACGGGCGCATAAAATGTTTTTTTCCCCTGAACGCCTTCGTACGACTGCACCAAGGCCCGTGGGTCGAGCGGAAAGCCCGCCAAATCTCCTTTATAGGTAGAAAAGCTCACAATGCCCGAAAACGCCATTGGGCCTAAGTAATAAAGCCCACTAATTACTTCCAGTTTTTTGATTTTTAGCGGGTCAAACGCCATGATTTTGTCGGTATCAAATACGGGCACGCCGTCAACCAGCATGAGTGGGTCTTCTTCAAAAAAAACGCTTGGTTGCAGTTTATCAAAGACTAAAAAGTAGAATTTGCCGCGACGTTTGCGAACGCCCACACCTGGTACATATTCCCGCAAAACCTCTTCTACCGTCGGAAAACGGGTAAAAGCATCTAGGAAATACTTCTCGTCGGGGACGCCGTAAAAAGCCAGCGTGTCGGTTTCTCCCGTTGTGGTTTGCAGAGCAGATTTGGGCAAAAACGCGTTTTGAGCCTGCATATTGATGCTTCTGGTCAGCAAGTGGTTTTTCCAACCAGCATCAAAAGCAAACGGAGGGAGCGAATACGACGAGATTTTATCGGAAAAAGGACTATTGATTTCGATGCGGTAGGTGCTGTCGTACTGGGTGTTGGTTTGGACAATGATTTCTTTTGGCCCGAAAAAGTGTTTCACTTCATACGAAATCCGACCAGCGGTGTCGCTGCGCGATACAAACAGTTGAGGTCGCTTGCTTGGGGCGGCAAGATACGTGGCAACATACGGGGCGGGTAAGCCCGTTTGGGCATGTACAACCTTGCCTGAAATAAAATGTCCACCGTGCTCAGGGAGGTAGTTATAGATTGCTTTCTTATCAATATCTTCCCAGTTGAACCGACGCCATCCGTGGGTAATCATCAGGTTATCAAGAGCTTGGTCAACTTCCTGTCCTGAATTTATAAAATAATAGGAGGGCGACTCAACGGTTCCTTTCAGGTCGGAGGTCAGGGCCAGGTACGTATCAATCAGGAGCGGGTCTTCGGTGGGGAGGGAGTCTGCCAAAAACACTGAAACCGACAAATCGGCCACGGTGGGCGTGTTTGACTTGAGGGAAGACGTGAGTTCAAGATTGATTTTTTCGCGGGTATTGTACTGCTTTTTATCGGTTTGGGCCGTCAGCATGAGGGATTGCGTGGGGCGCTTAAAATAAAGTCGCTCGCAAACGGGTTTTTGGTTTGCGTCAAAAATCGTAATGGCCGTAATGCCGTCTCCTAAGGTGTTTTTAGGAAGCGTAAAGGTGGCTTTGCCACTGGTAAGAGCCTTCTTTTCTGTCACTTTAGGAACAGATTTGGTATGCGCCAAGAGGTAAACTTCCGAAGCGCTAGTTTGGGTAGGTGCCGAAACTGTGACTTCCAGCGCCAACGTCGATTCTTTGACCTGCATCACATAGCCCTGCGTTTTGACGGTTGGTAGAGTATACGTAAACCATTGTCTTTTTGCATCATAGAGCAGTACTCGGTAGGCTTCGCCTTCTTTGGGCGTAAAGGAAAAAGTGCCGATTCCGAACTTCAAAGGTTCAAAATGAGCAACCGTATCATTTTGTTGATTGACGATACTTCCCTTGAATTTTATGCCTTTGCCATCTTGACCCACGGCCCGAAAGGCTACATTGCTTTCCAGCCCCTGTACCAGATTCCCACCTTCGGGAAACAACTGCAAATCGTAAGCCAGCGTGGGTTTCGAAGGGGACGAAAGGCTAGGTTTGCTGAACGGATTAACGATGCTGATGGTGGTTTCAAAATAGAAATCGGGACTAAAATTTTTCATCCAGTGGGTATAACTACGCACCGAATACTGCCCACTTGCGATAAAAGGCGGAATAAAAACCGAGCCGAAACCTTTGCCGCCGTCCAATGCAATTTTTGTTTGTAACACAGGGTTATGGTCGCGGTCGAGTACTTCCAGATAGGCTACTTTGCTCATATCCAACGGAGTATGCAACGAAGCATCCAGACAAAAAGTCTTAAACCATATCGTTTCGCCTACCAAATACAGCGGTCGGTCGAGGTGGACAAACACTTTTTCCTGCACGGCCTGTTGGTTATGTTGAACAAGCCGCTGAGATAATGATTTGCTTTGTCCAACGCCAAGGGTGGGAGTCAAAAGACTCATCCAAAGTGCTGTTTTTTTTAAGAATGAAAATGGATTCATGGAGGCGGGGAAATTTATCATGACAACATTATGGCCAAAAACTTGGACGGGTGGTATTTCCGCCCTTGGTGCGACAATCTCCGCAGCCAGGGTCACCAGTGATGTACTCAGGAACCCGGGCACCGTCGGCCCAGTATTCCGTAAGTAGAAAGCTTTGGGCTTTGATGGCATCAGCAATGCTCAGGGTATCGAGTGGTTGGCACGACTGAGGTCTCCCCAGAGCGGGCGACAAAAAAATGCGTTTTTCTTGCGGTACGCCTGCGCTAAAAAAACCGAAAACAAGCTCCTGTGAGTTGGTGGTGCATTTAATGTTTCCAGTGATTTGAGACGGCTGTGAGTCAAATAATCCGCCTGTTGTTTCGGTGGTTTTGGCGAGGGCGTTCCAATATTCATAGCCTTCCTGCGTCAATCCGAATTGCTTAACGATGATGCTATATTTGACGAGCAACTTGCCCGACGAGGCGGGAATGTAGGTGATGGGCGCATCCCGAATCACATCTTGGGTGAGTTTGATGGTAGAGCCAAGCAAAATTGTGGAAGGAGTTTCGGTACGCCAGCAGGTATTAATGTTTTGAACGCGGTCAATGATGGCATTGTTTTTTATTTCAAAAAGCGAATAAAGTGGCATGTTGTACTCCCAAGTTTCTTCAAATTTCCAGCGATAAAAACGCGTTTTGTTTAGTGGATCGTGGGTGTTGATATTGATTTGGAGCGAGCTTCGGTCGGCCGCTATTTTGTACGTAATGCTATCAATCGGCGGCGTTTGTTTAGGCGTTGTAAAGTCAGAAAGGAATTCTTTTTTACCCGTAGTTTTAACCCTGATTCGAAAATTTTCATTGAGGTTAAAAGTTCTGGGAGCCAATCGATAAAGCCCTTTGCCGATTTCGGTAAAGAGAAAAGTGCTGCCTTTGTCGCCCTCCACAATCACTTGGGCGCGTAGCTCGGGCGTGAAGGAGTTTTTATTGGACACCAATTGGGTGTAGGTCAACGTAATGCGGCTGCTGTCTTTGCCGCCCGTGTTCAGAAATCCATCGATGACCAAAAAACGGTCGGCCGCCGTAACTTCAGGTGGGGTAAATGGCAAAACACAGCCGTTCAACATCACCAGACTGACAACCACTGCGATAAGAGATAAGAGGGTTTTCATAAGTATCAATAACGATGTGGGCTAAAATCTAAAATTGTACGTAACGGTCGGAATCGGTTGCCCAAAAATGGACAGCATGTAGCCTTTTACGACGCCGTTTTGACTTCTAAAATAAACGGAAGAGGGATTTTTACGGCCCAACACGTTGAAGATGGCAAAGGTCCAAGAGCTGTGCGCCAGCTTTTTGATTTTGTGATTTCCTTCAATATTCATCGAGAAATCAACGCGGTAGTAATCAGGAATTCTGAATTGGTTGCGGTCGGCGTAGTAAATACGCGGCACGCCTTCCAAAATGTATTTGCCGATGGGCGGGGTATAAGGTCGGCCGCTGCTGTAGGTAAAATTGAACGAAAGACTGAACCGGTGCGAAAACTTATAATTGCTGACCAGCGTAAAATCGTGCGGTTTGTCGTAATTGCTCGGATAATAATTGCCCTTGTTGGGCGCGTCGGAAGAGGTGCGGTCGTTGGCGCGCAACAGTGAGCGGGCGTATGTATAGCTTACCCAACCGTTGAGCTTTCCCGTTAGTTTTTTCAGCATCACTTCGATTCCGTAGGCTTTTCCCGTGGTTGAAATCACGGCGGTTTCAACACGATGGTTCAGAATAAGCGAGTCTCCGCCTTTGTAGTCCAGAAAATTCTGAATGTTTTTATAATAGGCTTCGACCGAAAGTTCCAATTTGTTGCCCCGCAAATTGCGGTACACACCTGCGGCCAATTGACTGCCCAGTTGCGGTTTAATGTACGAATCACTCAATTTCCAGATGTCGGTCGGTGACATCACCATCGTGTTTGTCAGCAAATGAATGTACTGACGCGTGGTGTTGTAACTGACTTTGACCGAAGTACTGTTATTAACCAAATACCGCGCCGAAACCCGGTATTCGGGTCCTTGGTAGGTTTTGATGTTTTGGCCTGCGGTATAGGTTTGGCTACCGTCGCTGTAAATCTTTTCAATCGGGAGGCCGGGCGTATAGGTGTAGACTGTTTTGGGGCCAAGGTAATTGAACAACGAAAAACGAATCCCGCCGCTCAAAGAAAGTCGGGCATTTACGTCAAATCGGTCTTCTAGGTACACGGCACTTTCGATGGCTTGCTCGGATTCCATCACGTCTGGAATCAGCAGCGACTCGGGATGTGATGGCCGCAACGAGCCAGGGTATAGTTTGTAATAAACCGTGTTGACCCCAAAATCCAACGTATGCTGACGGTGCAAGAAATACGTAAAGTCGGCTTTGGCGGTGGATTGGCTGATGTCAAATTTTAAATCAAACGCGGCGGTGGGTACACGTTGGCTGCCGATGTCGTATTGATAGCGGCTGTAGGCAGTCGTAAAAACGCTGTAAAACTTAGGATTAAACGTATGTTTCCATTTCAACGAAGCCAATTGATTTTGGTACGAATAGGCCGTGTCGCCAAAAAAGCGGAACTTATCTTTACTCAAATAACCCATCAGCGAAAGGCTGTTTTTTTCGTTTATTTCGTGGTTAACGTGGAGGTTTACGTCATAAAAAGAGGCCGTACTTTGACTAAACGAAGCATTCTCCAATTTTTTGAGCACCCAATTAGAATACGTAGAGCGTCCGGCCAGAATGAACGAACTTTTCTCCTTTATAATCGGCCCCTCGATGGCAAAACGCCCCGTCAGGAGGCCGATACCGCCAGAGCCGACGAATTTTTTCTTGTTGCCGTCGCGGCTATTGATTTCCAATACCGACGAAAGCCGCCCACCGTATTTGGACGGGATGGTACTTTTGTAGAGTTCTACTTCCTTAATCACGTCGGGGTTGAAGGCGGAAAAGAACCCAAACAAATGCGAAGGATTGTAGACCACGGCGTCGTTGAAAAGAATGAGGTTTTGGTCGGTGGATCCCCCGCGAACGTTGAGCCCTACGCTACTTTCGCTGACCGCTTTTACGCCGGGCAAAGTAAGCACGGTGCGTAGCAAATCGGTTTCGCCAAACGCCGTCGGTACCTGTTTCATGGTTTTGATGTTGAGCTTCACCTGCCCCATCTGAGTTCCTGCGATGTTGACATCGCGGCCTGCGGTGATAGAAACTTCTTTCAAGGCCGTCACGCTTTCCTGCATTTCGATGTCTAGCTTGCCGTCGCCATACAACACAATGCGCCGGTAGGTATCACGCATTCCAATGCTTTTGATTTTCAGCGTTTGCTTTCCGCGCGGAATGGTCAGCGAAAATAACCCTAGTGCGTCGGTAGAAACCCCCACTGAAGGCGATTCAATATAGACCGCCGCGCCGATGACAGGCTCGCCCGTCACGGCATTCCGGACGTAGCCCGAAACCGTCGATTTGCCTTCAGTGATGCGTTGTCGTTGGGCGCCGATATTGTACAGTTTGCTCTCGGCGGTCGATAGCAGTTTGTCTTGTTCTTCTGAAGTGGGCGCTACGTATTGGTTTTGCTCCGACTCTTTGTTGGGCGTATTCAAGTTAAACAAGTCGTCGGAGAGTTGCGTAATGATTGGTTGCCCCGACGTCACAAACACCCGTTGTTGGTTATCAATTGAAAACTTAAACTCGGTGTCTTTAAATACCTGAACCAACACCGATACCAACGTTTGGTCTTTGGCTTGCAGGGTGATTTTGAGGCTGTCGAGCTGCGAGGCATCGTAGTAAAAATAGTGTCCAGTTTGTGCTTCGGCTTCTTTGACAAATTGGCCAAACCGCGCCTCGTTTAAATCCACGGTTAGACGTTTTTCTGCCTTTGTTTGGGCCAACAAAGCGGAAAATGTGAGCGTGAAAAGGAGGGTTGTAAAGAGTAAAGAGTGTTTCATGGGCGTAGCTTATCATACTGAGTGGCCATCTGTACCAGCGCCTGTTCACGGGCTTTTCGGAAATTGATTCGGTCTTCACGGAGCGCTTTTCGGAGCGCAATTTTACGGTCGTTGTAGAGATTGAGGGCGGCTTTTTTGGAGCGAATGAGGTGATATACTCCGTCTTTTTTGATGTAAAAAAAGTTTTTTGGAGGAAAATAAACCGTGACTTTATTGTTCTCAATCTGCTCTTGTCGTTCTTTTATGCGCCGGGCAAGCACTTGCGTTTCTCCGTCGTACAAGAGCTGATAAAACCCCGTAGGTACTTCTATCCCTTTTTCTTCATTTTTCTCTATTCTGATAAAATGATTTTCAGCGACCGAAAAATGGCGGATTCGTTCGCTTTGCAACTGCACCAGTCCCGAGCGTTCTGGATGCCGGGCCACTACGTAGCCTTTTACAATGTCATAAAGCAGGGAAACATTCTCAAACAACTGCCCGTCGTAGTGCACGGAGCCTTTTTGCCAATCTTCGACCTGAAAAAACTGGTGCTCTTTTGAGCGGCTGTCATAAATATGATAGCGGGGGCCGTTGTATAAATGGGGCGAATAAATCGTTGCCGCTTGATAAAGGGCCAATGGTGCGTTTGCCGCATTTTTAGCAACGGTGCTTGTATCTGCGCCTTGACCTCGACCCAACAAACTTATCCAAAGAGAGGCGGTAAGAAGGAATAAAGATTTTTGCATGTGGTGTGAATAATGCAGTTTTAACAAAAACAGAAAGTACTTTGATGGTATATTTTACTCCTTTGATTATCACGGTTTTAAGAGGTGCAAAAGTATTCTTGACAACACTCCTGTAAAGAATACTTTTGCCTTTTTAACTTATCACTGACGCCCTTGGCAAATACAGCGAATAGCCCCGAAACTGCGGGTTTCGGCGTGCCATTCAAATGCGGCATTGTAGCGATTGTTTTCCCAAAAAAACTTCTGTCGAGGGCGGTTATAATTGCCCGTTTCAGTCATGGTTTCAGCATCGTATAAGCGTCCGTTTACCATTACGTATTTTATGCTTTCACTGTTGCGAAGATTTTCCAACGGATTTTTATCAAGCACCAGCAAATCAGCTAATTTGCCAACTTCTAGCGAGCCAATTTCTTTGTCCAAGCCCAAGGTTTTAGCAGGGCCGATGGTGGCTTGTTTGAGTGCTTGCAGATTAGATATGCCGCCCTGACCCAGCATCCAGAGTTCCCAGTGCGCACCTAAGCCTTGCAGCTGACCGTGTGCCCCCAAATGAACGCTGACGCCCGTATCGGTTAGTTTTTTTGCCGTTTGTGAATTGCCAAAGTGACCAAAATCGTCGTCGGGGAGCATTTCGCGGCGGCGCGAACGGCTGTCGATAATTGAGCGGGGAGTGAAGCGCAGCAAACGTGATTGCTCCCATACGTTGGTTTTTTGGTACCAATAATATTCACCCGAAACACTGCCGAAACTCACAATCAGCGTGGGCGTGTAGCCCGTTTTGCTGTTACTCCACAAAGATACCACATCTTTATAAACGGGGTCAACGGGAATATTGTGCTCAATGGTGGTGTGACCGTCCATAATCATGGTCATGTTGTGGTTGAAGAATGACCCACCTTCTGGAACGACCAACATGCCCAGTTCGCGGGCGGCCTGAATGATTTGCTGGCGTTGATTGCGACGCGGTTGGTTATAGCTTTTGACCGAAAATGCCCCCACTGCTTTCATCCGACGTAAATGCGAGCGGGCGTCGTCGAGGCTATTCACCACGGCTTTAAAATCGCCGTCTGCTCCGTACAAAATAGTTCCTGTGGAGTATATACGTGGCCCAATCATCCGCCCCGATTTCACCATCTCCGATTGACTGAAGACCATTTCGGTGTTGGAAGAGGGGTCGTGAACGGTGGTGACTCCGTAAGCCAAATTGGCAAAATATGACCATTGCTGTTGCGCCGATTTTTCGTTGCCTGTGCCGATGTGCGCGTGGGCATCAATGATTCCGGGCATCAGGGTTTTTCCCGTAGCGTCAATGACTTTTGCTTCAGCGGGAATTTTGACCTTGCCCGCCGCACCGACGGCCACAATTTTGTTGCCTTCAACAACCAGTGTTCCGTTTTTAATTACTTCCAACTGCCCTTGGGCGTTTTCTTTCATGGTCAGAATGGTACCCCCCTTAAAAGCGACCATGCCTTTGGGGACATCGGTTGGTAGCGTGAGCCCAATCGTAATGCCCGTTGAATCAATAGCGGGCAGTTTTTCGGGCGCACCTTCTACAAACAAAAAGCTTTGTTGTACCGAGCGTGTGAAATAATCAGGGCCGATTGTCCAGTGTAGTTTTTGGCTATCGTTGGACCAATGCAAATAATCGCCAGCGTCGCGCGTGACTTTATAAACGGGAAAGGCTTTGGTGTTTCCTGACAAATCAACGGCTTTGCCCGTGGCGGGGAAGGCAGCGATGTACAAATGAAATAATTCCTGAAACGCAATCCACTTATTATCGGGGCTAGGAACAAACTTGGTGGCGTATTGGGAGCTAAAATGGGTTTGCTCGTCGGTATTGCTGAGGGTTACGCTTTTAAAGGATTTGGTTTGCCCATCTTCCAGAAAGAAAATGCGGTCGCCAGTGGCGTTGAAGAGTGGCTCTTCGCCGCTGTCGCGGAGCAAGGTTCCTTCGCCGCCCGTGGCGGGCATGAGGTATAATCCGGGTTCTTTGCCGAAGGCATAGCCCATGTAGCCGTTGCCCGTTCCTTTTCGATAAACGATTTTGGTGCCGTCGGGCGAGAACGCAGGTGTTTGGTAAAAGCCTTTTTCGGTCGTCAGGGTTTCAACGGAATTGTTGGTCAGATTCAACTTTCGGATGCTGCCCGTCAACGAGTCATTCCAAGTGGTGTAAAGTAAAAACTTCCCGTCGGGGCTGAATGTCGGCTCATATTCAAATACATCGGTGGCGGCAGTGAGGCGCTCGGGCGTGCCGTTGGGCAATGTTTTTTTGTAGAGATAGCCCGCCGCGTGAAAAATCAAGGTTTTTTCGTCGGGAGAGGTCCGGGCGTGGCGAATCATTTTAGATTGGAACGTCGGTGTAAAGACATTTTGCGGAAAACGAACCGCTTCCTGAACCGTCAGAGTGGCATTGACCGTAAACGGAATTTCGGTGGCTTTGGCGCTGGCAACGTTTACCCGAAATAATTTACCTTTGGCCCAAATGACAATGTCTTTGCTATCGGGTGTCCAGTCGTAGTTGGGATAAAGACCCATGATGGCCCAGGCTTCCTGTTGGTCTTTGTTGAGTTGGTCAAAAACGGGAAATTCTTCGCCCGTTTTTAAGTCATGTATATACAGCACCGACTTGGTGCGCACCCGGCGCACAAACGCCAGTTGCTTGCCGTCGGGCGAAATCTGCGGCCGCACCGCACCGCCGGGGCCCGTCACGATATTTTTTAGCGCGCCTGTTTGGCGGTCAAAACGACGAACGACGTAAATCTGTCCGTTGGGGTCTTTGTTGTACTGAAAAAAAGGGCCCTGGCTCATGTCTTCGCTGAAATACACGTAGCGACCGTCGGGTGAAACACAGGGTTCGCCCGCGTCTTGTTGGTCATTTTTGCGTTTGGTCAACTGCAATCCCGCCGTACCGCCGCTGGCGTGATACATCCACATTTCGCCCGCCCCCAATGAGCGCGACGCCGTAAAGTGCTTACGTGCAATTAGGTATTGCCCGTCGGGCGTCCAAACGGCATTGTTGAGCAATCGAAAATCTTCGTTGGAAATTTGTTTCAAATCTGAGCCATCGCGTTTCATGGTCCAGATATTGTCGCCGCCGCCTCGGTCGCTCGTAAATGATATGCGCTTGCCATCGGGGCTGTAGCGTGGCTGGATTTCTAGCGGCAATCCGCCCGAGAGTAGCTTAGCTTCGCCGCCGCTGATGGGTAGCGTATAGAGGTCACCGAGTAGGTCAAAGACGATTTCCTTGCCGTCGGGACTGACGTCGAGGTTCATCCATGTGCCTTCATTGGTGGTAAATTTTACTTCTTTAGAAGGGCCTTGGGGTTTGGATACGTCCCAGGTTTCTTTGGGTTTTTGGGCCAGGGCCTGACAAACGGCCAAAGCTGCCGCAAGGGCGAGGGTAGCGTTTTTTTTCAAGGGAAAAGGGGCTTGGAATGATGAAATGTATGCTAAAGATGAGCTAACCAAAGTTTTCCAAAAATAACGTTAATGTATCGTAATGGCAAGCGAGACGACGTAATGGCTTAAACTACTTCTTTTCTCCCCATTTGTTGCGCAATCATACTGCCCACCAGCAATTGTAGCGCATGATAAATCATCAGTGGCAGCAACGCCACCCCCAGTGTGACGGGGTTGGGAAACAGCACTTTGCCCATTACGGCACCCTGAACTAGCGATTTCTTAGAACCACAAAACAACACCGTGATGGTATCTGGGCGGTTGAAGCCAAACCAACGACTGACCAAAAACATGATTCCGAACATGACCGCAAAAAACAATAACATCCACAGGCCCAGCGCTACGATTTCACCGAAGGATTGGTTGCTGAACATGTTGTTGGCAAACGATTCGCAAAAAGAAGTGTAGACAATCAACAAAATAATAACTTGGTCAAACATCCGCAGCGTGCCGTTGTAGCGCTCGGTCCATTTGCCCCATTTTTTGTGCAGGAAAAAACCGAGGATAACAGGTAATAAAACTTCTAAACATAGGCGAAGGATGATGGACGAGATGTCAAAATTGGCGTCCTGTTTTTCCAGTAACTGGCTCATCCACAGTGGTGTAATAAAAATGCCAATGATGCTGGAAATACTGGCGTTGAAAATAGCGGCGGGGAGGTTGCCGCCCGCAATCGCCACCATCACCACCGAAGAAGAAACCGTGGATGGGAGCGTGGCTAAATAAAAAATACCCAACCACGTCAACGAAGAAGTATCAACGTTGAAGGCTTCTCCAATGCCAAGAATAATGAATGGAAACAAAACAAAGGTGGTCAGTTGAATCACCAAATGAAGTTTCCAATTGCTCAAACCACTTTTTAGTTTTTCAGGATTGAGTTTCAGGCCGTAAAAAAAGAAGATAATAGAGACGCCATATTCGGCGATGTCGGGTAAGTGTAAGGGGCTTTGTTCGGTGCCGAAAGAGGGAAAAAAATAGGCCAATGCTATCATTCCAAGCAACGCGAAGAAAAATCCGTTGATGCCGACTTTTGCCAATAACTGAATCATTCGTATTCTATTTATCAATCGGTACAAAGTTAATCCGATAACGCAAATAAGTATGAATGAACCTTTAGAATGGGAAGAATCAGTGAAAACAATCGGAGATTACGTAATAATAGGTCACTTTTAGCGAATTAGTGTTCAAAAACCAACTTTTTGTCCCAATAAATACATCGAACAAAAACAATTTTTTAGTGAAAAAATTATATTTTTGTTGTAAACCCTAAATTTTTATAAACGATGAAAACAACGGCAACTTCTAACGGGTCGGAGCTGAAAACGGTCATAGATTATTTTTATCAATGGGAAAAGACACAACCCAATAAGGTTTTTTTGCGCCAGCCTTTTGGTAAAAAATTCAAAGACTTTACGTGGGCTGAAACGGGAGAGCAGGTGAGGCGATTGGCTGGCTACCTTGTTTCGTTGGGGTTAGATCCACAAAGCAACATCGGTCTGGTTTCAAAAAACTGTGCGGAATGGATTATTGCCGACCTCGCCATCATGATGGCTGGGCATGTTTCGGTGCCGTTTTATCCCACCCTCACGAGCGACCAGTTAAACCAAGTATTAACCCATAGCGGTTGTCGGGTGCTTTTTGTTGGAAAACTCGATAATTGGCAGGGAATGAAAAAGGGTGTTCCCGCAGGCGTCAGCTGTATTTCTTTCCCCACGTACAATCCTGACCCTGAACATATAAAGTGGGATGATATTCTTGTTTACAGCAAACCGATGACTGAGTCGCCCCGACCGAAGTTGGAGGATTTATTCTCCATTGTATATACCTCTGGAACCACAGGTAACCCCAAAGGAGTAATGCTTACGTACAAAGCGATGGCCAAGGTCATGCACGTCACCCAAGATATGATGCTCTATCATTTGCCCGAGACCCGTTTTTTTTCGTATTTACCACTATGCCATATTGCCGAGCGGAATGTGGTGGCAGTAACGGCGGTGGGTACAGGAGGGACTATTTACTTTGCAGAGTCATTGGATACTTTTGCGGCCAATCTGGCTGCTGCACAGCCTACGCACTTTTTTGCGGTTCCACGCATCTGGACCAAATTCCAATTGGGAATTTTGGCAAAAATGCCCCAGAAAAAGCTCGATATGTTGCTCAAAATCCCTATTCTGAGTGGTATTGTCAAGAAAAAAATCCGTAAGGGGTTGGGCCTCAATGACGCGAAATTTATTTTGACGGCGGCGGCTCCGATGCCAGTGTCATTGATTACGTGGTTTCGCCGCCTAGGAATAAAAATTCAGGAAGCCTACGGAATGACCGAAAACATGGGAGCGGTATGTATGGCCCCCGCCGATGCGCCCAAGGATGGAACGGTAGGAAAGCTGTATCCAGGGGTAGAAGTAAAAATAATGCCCGATACGGGCGAAATCCTGACGCGCGCTGAATGGAACATGTTAGGCTATTATAAAGAACCCCAAATGACTTCGGAAACCATCGACGAAGAAGGGTGGATTCATACGGGTGATGTGGGCGAAATTGACAGTGAAGGTTACATCAAAATTACGGGCCGGGTAAAAGAAATGTACAAAACTTCTAAAGGTGAATACGTGGCACCGTCGCAGATAGAATTTGGATTTGCAGACAATAAGCTGATTGAACAAATTTGCGTAGTAGGCCAAAGTTTACCGCAGCCCATTGCACTGGTGGTTTTGTCCGAAATTGCCCGGTCCGTTGAACGCGACGCCGTCGCCCAAAGTCTAGCTGCTACACTTTCAGATGTGAATCCCAAACTTAAGTCTTACGAGCGCGTCCAAAAAATTGTTGTAATGAAAGAAGCTTGGACAGTCGATAACAATATGCTGACACCCACCATGAAAACCAAACGCAATGTGATTGAAAAAACCTACGGCCAAATGATGGAGCCTTGGTACGAAGGAAAAGAGAATGTTATTTGGGAATAATGGGTGTACTGGTGTGAATGGCGTGATTTTGCCCTTTAAAGGCATAGTCCTGAACGTATTTTTTATAATGGGTTATCGTTCTCAAATGCATTGAGTTGCAGGTAGAAAGAAACCAGAAGAGGTGAGGAGATAAGGACTTTTTTGTGGTATGTCGAATTATCTCAAGCAAGGATGTTGCCTTTTTGCTATTTTTAAGGCAAAAAAACGACACCATGTCTAAACCCCAAGGACTCCTTACTATTGACCAACTACGCGAAGCTGTAGACCAACAAACCATTGAAACCATTATTGTAGCCTTTACTGACCATTACGGGCGGCTCGTCGGAAAACGTTTCGACGCTGATTTTTTTGTCGATGATATTTATAAGCATGGCACCCACGGCTGCAATTACCTCCTCACCACCGATATGGCCATGGACCCAGTACCAGGGTTTTCGTTTGCCAATTGGGAACTCGGCTACGGTGATTTTCATCTTGTGCCCGATCTTTCTACGCTGCGGGTAGCGGCGTGGCTTGACCGCACCGCGATGATTATATGCGATGTTAAAAACGAAAAATCGCACCAATACGTTGATATAGCGCCCCGTTCTATCCTGAGAAAACAGCTTGATAAAGCCGCTCAACACGGGTTTGACGTGCTGGCTGCTTCTGAGCTGGAATATTATTTGTTTGAAAACAGTTTTCGTGAAGCGCACGAAACGGGCTTTGCCCAGCTGCGCCCGGTAGGCTGGTACATCGAAGATTACCATATTTTGCAAGGTACCCGTACCGAGCCGTTCAACGCGGCGGCGCGGCGTTATTTGAAGCAATCGGGCGTGCCCGTTGAAAACTCCAAAGGAGAGTGGGGCTTGGGCCAACATGAGCTCAATGTACGCTATGCCGAAATACTGGACATGGCCGATCGCCACGTAGTGTACAAACAATGCCTAAAAGAAGTAGCCGATGCCATGGGTTGGAGCATTACGTTTATGGCCAAATTTGCCGCCGACCGCGCAGGTTCTAGTTGCCACATTCACATCAGTTTGTGGAAAGATGGCGAAACCGCCTTTGCAGGCAACAATACGCTGGGACCCGTGCAATGCTCAGATACATTCCGTTGGTTTTTAGGTGGTTGTATTGCCCACGCTCCTGATGTTATGGTATTTTATGCCCCAACCATCAACTCCTACAAGCGTTATGTAGACGGTTCGTGGGCCCCTACGCGTCTGGCGTGGAGTTATGACAATCGCACCGCTGGTTTTCGGGTAGTAGGTCAAGGTAAAAGCCTACGGATTGAGTGCCGGATTCCAGGGGCAGACTGTAATCCTTATCTAGCTTTTGCGGGATTGCTGGCGTGTGGATTGGAAGGAATTGAAAAGCAAATTGAACCACCAGCCATTTTTGAGGGTGATATCTATGCCGCGGCGCATTTGCCGAGGGTTCCGTACACCTTGGCCGAGTCCATTGCGATTTTCTCAAATAGCGAGTTTGCCAAGCGGAGTTTTGGGCCTGAAGTAGTGGAGCATTACACGCATTTTTATAAAACAGAGCAGGCGGCCTACAATGCATCCGTGACGGACTGGGAGCGGAAACGGTATTTTGAACAGATTTAAGGGGTTAGAAATAGTTGCTAAGTGAATTTTTAAATTTTTTCTTGAAATAATTCATTTAATCAATTTATCTACTACTTTTGCAACGATTATTTCTAAACCTCTACTACAAATACTTAAAAAGCCTTCTGCATCGCGCAGAAGGTTTTTTTATTTTTACGCAGAAAATAACTTTCGCTGCTTTTCTTGCGTTGTATTCTACGTAATATTGCACATCATTCATTAATCAACTCTTTTTCGCAAAATGACAACTAAATTTCTCCGCAATGCATTTGCAATAGCATTGGCCGCAGGTTCGTTGCAGGCTATGGCACAATTTACGCAGGCTCCACTTCCGTACGCATCCGATGCACTTGAGCCAAATATTGACAAGACTACCATGGAAATCCATTATGGTCGCCACCATAAAGCCTATATCGACAACTTGAACAAGGCCGTGGCGGGTAAACCAGAAGAAAAATTGACTCCTGATGCGCTCGTAAAAGGAATTACGAAAGAAACCGCTCCCGCAGTGCGCAACAACGGTGGAGGACATTGGAATCACACCTTCTTTTGGAGCATCATGGGTCCTGGCAAAGGCGGTGCGCCCAAAGGAGCATTGGCTGATGCCATTACCAAAGATTTTGGTTCATTGGACGAGTTCAAAAAGAAATTTAAAGAAGCAGGTACTACCCGTTTTGGTTCGGGATGGGCGTGGTTGATTGTAAAAGACAAAAAATTGGTGGTCACCTCTACGCCAAACCAAGACAATCCATTGATGCCCGTAGCGGATGTACAAGGTGCGCCGATTTTGGGCGTTGATGTGTGGGAGCACGCATATTACCTCAAGTACCAAAACAAACGTCCCGATTATCTAGACGCTTTTTGGAATGTAGTAAATTGGGACAAAGTAGCCGAATTGTATGCGGCAGCAATGAAGTAAAAACTTGATTTTGTCCGTTATAAAAAAAAAAGAGAAGGCCCTGCGGCCCTCTCTTTTTTTTTTATAGTTGGTTAAGTAATCTATTCTTTAGTAGGCACTTGAGTGCTAGTGTTGTCATTGGTTGGGGGCAGGGCCTCCAAGGCAGATTCGGGTGTTTCTTCTTCCAACGTTGAAGTAGGCTCGGTGACATCTTGTGTTGAGATTACCTCCGTTTCTGATGCGGGTGTTTCGGTTTCGCCTTCGGATGCAACGATTGATGGAACCTCAGCGATTTCATCCGTTTTCGGAGCCTCTTCAATCTCTTCGTGCTCATCCAAACGCGGGAAAAAAGTGCCCTGGAACATCAAAATGATACAAACACCGATGAAAATACAGGCGTCAGCAAAGTTGAAAATAGGCGTTGTGTAGTATTGACCACCCCAAACAGGAACCCAATCGGGTACAAACCCTTCCCAAAAATCAATGAACACCATGTCAATGACCTGTCCGTGGAACCACGGAGTAGGAGAGCCGTAAGGGGCATTATCAATGAGTACTCCGTAAAAAATACTGTCAATCAAGTTGCCGATGGCTCCCGCCAAAATCATGGCCATAGCCCAGAGGAGTCCGTTGGAGGCTCCTTTTTGGGCAAGACGCAACATATAGCCAGCAATAAAAATCATGGCTCCTAGCCTGAATACCGTCAGAAACAACTTGCCGTATTCGTGGTCAATTTGCATCCCAAACGCCATGCCCGGGTTGGTTACATAATACAGCTTGAACCAATCTCCGATGAGTCTGATTTGCCCAGCAAATCCCGGAGACATATACTGGTGTACGAGCAATTTTGAAGCTTGATCTACACCGATAAGCAACAGGGCGAACAAAAAGAATTTGAGAGGGCCTTTGGGGGATTGAGTCATGGAATGGGGATTAATGAACAACTTTCATGGTGTGGCGACGACCCACTTCACGTTTGATAAGCAAAAACTCGCGGCTGCTTTGTCCCGCAATGGATTTATTTTCTTCGGCACGACGGAACAAATACGGCATAACCGTCTCAACGGGGCCATAAGGCACGTATTTGGCTACGTTATAGCCTGCATTGGCCAAGTTGTAGGAAATATTGTCACTCATTCCGAGCAACTGCGCAAACCATACGTGTGGGTCGTTGTGCGGAATGTTGAGTTTTTGCATTAATTCGATACAGTAAAAACAACTGCTTTCGTTATGGGTTCCCAAACAAATAGAAATCACGTCACGGTTTTCGAGGGCAAACAAAATGGATTTGTTGTAGTCGGAGTCGGTGTCTTCTTTGGTAGCGTGGATGGGGTCTTGGTATTCGCTTTCGTAAGCGCGTTGGCGTTCTTTTTCGAAATAGGCACCTCTTACCAATTTAGCTCCTAAATAATACCCTTCTACTTTTGCTTCGTGAGTGGCTTTTTTCAAATTTTCCAGCATATCGCGGCGGTACATCTGAAATGTATTGTAGACGATGGGCTTTTTGGTGTTGTATTTTTGCATTGCCTTGTACGCCAGTTGGTCAATTACGTCCTGAATCCAGCTTTCTTCAGCATCGACAAAAATTTTAACATCTAGGTCATGGGCTTTTTGGCATAATTGGTCCACGCGTACTTTGAGGCGTTCAAAAGCGGCCTGCTCGTTGGAAGTAAGGGGCTCTCCTGCCTGAATTTTCTCCATCAGAGGGGTTGAACCAATTCCAGTTACCTTAAAAACTGAAAACGGAATCCCTTCGGTTTGGCTCGCTTTTTCGATAGTTAGCAGAATTTCGCTAGCAGTTTTATCAAAACTCTGCTCATTGTCTTCCCCCTCAACAGAATAATCTAAAATTGTCCCAATTTTAGATTTTGCCAAATTATCTATGGTTTTGTTGCACTCCTTGATGTCTTCACCTCCACAAAATTGGCCAAATAAAGTTGCTTTTATGAGGTTTTTGACGGGAAGTCGTAACAAAAGCGCGAGTTTTATAAAAAAAGTTCCTAATTTTACAAGCCAAGGTTGATTCATTAATGCAAATAGCCAGTAAGTTTTCTTTAACTGGAAATTTGACTTTGATGAGAATGCAACCGAAGTGTCATCAAATGAAACCCCTACTTGGGGGGAAGCAACACTTATAGACATAATTTTAACGTGCGTTTGTTGTTATAACAATAAAACAAATGCAAAATTACAAAAGTTGTCCTTAGCTATCAAATTGTTAATATCAGATTGTTGTACTTAATTAATTTTTTTAATTTTTCTCGATTATGAGTGCCACCTTAGAAATTTTACCGATGAGTTCGTGGGTTGATACGGGAGGGAAACCCCTCGTCATTGCAGGCCCATGCAGTGCCGAAACAGAAGAGCAGGTTTGGGAAACCGCGACCCAGATTAAAGCGTTAGGATATGCTAACGTACTGCGCGCGGGCGTGTGGAAACCGCGTACCCGTCCAGGAAGCTTTGAAGGAATGGGCGAGGCTGCGTTGCCTTGGCTTGCTGCCGTAAAAAAAGAAACTGGTTTGCCGATTGCCGTTGAAGTAGCTACTCCTCAGCACGTTGAACTGGCCCTTAAATACGGAATCGATATTTTATGGATTGGAGCCCGTACCACCGTTAACCCGTTCAATGTGCAAGATTTGGCGGATGCGTTGCAAGGGGTAGATGTGCCTGTGTTGATCAAAAACCCAGTCAATCCAGATTTGGCATTGTGGATTGGAGCATTTGAGCGTATTAACCGTGCAGGCATCAAAAAACTCGGGGCCATTCACCGTGGTTTTTCGAATGCGCAGGAAACAAAATACCGCAACTCTCCCATGTGGAATATTGCCATCGAACTCAAAACGATGTTTCCGGAGTTGCCGATGATCGGTGACCCTAGCCACATGGCCGGAAAACGTGCGTATTTGTTCGAAATCGCCCAACGGGCGTTAGATTTAAACTACGATGGTCTCATCATTGAGTCACACTGCAACCCAGACAAAGCGTGGTCGGATGCGGCTCAACAATTGACGCCAGCTGCTTTGGGCGAAATGTTGCACGAACTGCACGTTCGTAAGCCTGAGTACGGCACAGATTATATCAATCAGTTGGAACAACTGCGCAGTAAACTCGATAATCTTGACCGTGAATTGTTAGAGATTTTGGGCACGCGTATGTCGTTGGTGGAACAATTGGGTGAATACAAGCGTGATAACAACGTGGCCGTTTTACAAATGGATCGTTGGAGACAACTTCGTAAAAACCGCGCCGATTTGGGTAAACAAATGAATTTGTACCCTGATTTTGTGGAAGAGTTGTTTGAATTGATTCACATGGCTTCTATCCGTAAGCAAACAGAAGTAATGAACACTACGCCAGCTGCTTAATTTCAGCTTAGGCATAATTGTCATACCACGAGGCCGCCCCAATTGGGGCGGCCTTATTTATTTCATAGAAAAAATAGAATTACGTTTTTTTGGGGGCGGGATTGCCGTTGTTGACTTCCAATCGATACCCGACGCCGTGTACCGCCGCGATTTTTAGCGAAGTATCTTCCTGAAGCAACTTCCGCAGGCGCGACACAAAAACATCAATGCTGCGTCCTACCGTAACGCCTTCATCTTCCCAAACCGATTTAAGAATAAAATCTCGTTCTAAGACTTGATTCTGGTGCTTGATGAACAAGTGCAGCAATTTGGCTTCTCGGAAAGTAAGATTGTGTTGTGTATGGGAAGTATACAACATTTGATTGTCCAAGTCCATGCTTGATTCGCCGAAACGAATTCGGGTAGATTTTTCAATGGGCTTTTCATCAGGTGTTTCAATAAGCGGAGCGAGGGGCGTTTTTCTTCGAGAAAGTACCACATACGAAACGCCAATAAAGGCAATACCCAACCCCAACGTCCACCAAACAGGGTTGGATTTAGGGTTGTTTGCAGTAGTCAAGAAAGTTACTTTTACATTATAACAATCTATGACTTGGTCGCGCCCGATGCAGGCAACTTCCTTACTTTTGGAATAATCCAGAAAATTGTAGCCCAATTGTAACTCGTTGGTTTTGCAGTCCATGACTGCTACATCATAATTGTTTTTGATGCCATGAAGGTCGAATGACTCCTGCAATAATGAAGGTAACTGATTGTAATCGAACGATTTGCTCAATTGTAGCACATACGTTCCATCATCCAATTTTCTGACCGCAGGGATGCGGGAAGTGGAATCGCCGCTTGCCAACAACAGGCGGTGGCCTGTGCGGCGAAGCGCGAGGTTCGTCTTTTCTTCAAATCGTTGCGAGTTGGTGGCATCAGTGTCAGGAGATATCCAGGCAAACTGCCCAAACAGTAAGCTGATTGCTAAAAACGAAGCCACGATTGCCAATTTCCCTACCATGATTTCCATAAGTTCTTTATCAAATTTAGCAGAAATAGCTTATAATTTCGTAAAATACTACCAAGGGCCCTTCTGCTTAACTTGATAAAAGCGTTTTCCATCAAATCGATAAAGTCCTTGTCCGGTACCCCACCACATATTTCCTGACCTGTCTTGATACATACTTTGAACACAACAATTAAGTCCGTCGGCTACTGTAAACGTGGTAAATGCTTTGGGATTTGGTAAAGGAACGGAAGGGTCAAACCGTGTAGTACTGCCTCGGGTTGTAATCCAAATGATACCCGACTGCTCTATAATGAGTCCCCAAAATTCAGTTCCGACCAATCCGCCTTTGGCGGTGTACTCGGTAAACGTTTTCCCAACTGCCCGTTTGGGGTCGTACTTACAAATACCGTTTTTCATGGTAAACCACATATTTCCGGCTTTATCCTGCGCTATGCCTCCGGCATAGTTCTCTCCCAAACCTTCCTTTTCATTGAAGTTTACAATCGTTTTTCCATCGTAGCGAAAAACTCCTTTATTCGAAGACGCAAACCAAATGTTTCCACTTCTGTCTTCCATGATGCCAGCAACGTTTATAGGAGGAAGTTCCTTAAATAATGAAAAAGGTTGACCACCTGTGCTATCGGCAGCCAGGTCATATTGGTAAACGCCGCTATGGGTGCCTACCCAAATAGTGCCTGATTTGTCAACAAGAATGCCTTTTCGAGTTATGTCTAAATGGTTTAGTCCATCTTTTTGATTATAATTTCTAAACTTTTTTCCGACTGCCCGTCTGGGGTCATATTTATAAACGCCTTGGTCAGTGCCAAACCAAAGATTACCCTCTTTATCTTCATTAATGGCATAAACAGTGTTGTTGATAAAACCATCTGGAGTGGAAAAGTAGGTCAGCGTTTTTTGGTCATACCTCACTACGCCTTCTGCTATGGTGCCAAACCATAAATTCCCTTTCGAATCCTGAAAAATACTTCGGATATATTGACTGACTAAGGTAGTGTCAAAATCGGGGGCTAAAGCGGCGGACTTAAAGTTTTTTATTACTGTTGGGCTTGGTTTTGACGCATCAGTCGTCTTCCTCGGCTGACCATTGCAAGAGTTTAGAAATATCCCCACCAAAAGCCAGTTATAAATCAGGTTGCGAAACGCATATTTTGCCATTTCCCTTTGTTTTTTGCTGTAAAAATCTTCGTAAAAAGCACTTATTTCTGACCGGCTCCACTTTTAAAGTCCGTGAGGGTCTTTCCATCATAACGGTAACGGTCAGCTCCAATCCAAATACTTTCATCATTAGCCCATAACATCCCAAAAGGCAGATTCCTACGCCCTTCATATTTTGTCTTTATTACTGTTACATGTGGCTTTTTATCAGACAATGACTGTTCATCATAACGGAGAATAGGCCCACCTATACTAGTCAAAACGTTTCCCTTTTTATCTTCGATTATAACACCCGCACCAATCTCATCGATTTGGGTAAAGGAACTGCCGTCATAGCGCCAAAGACCATCGGCGCCGAACCAGATATTGTCTTTTTTGTCTTTAATCATAGACCATACGTTACTGAAAGTTTTGCCGTCTTTATCGGTGAGAGTGGTAAATGATTTTCCATCATAAATGGAAATATCACCCCGTGATCCAAACCAAATTTTGCCTGTTTTGTCTTCAACAATAGCGTGAACATCATTATTGGACAGTCCATCGGCAGTTGTAAAATTTCGAAACGATTTACCATCATAGCGGCTTACACCACCTGCAGTGCCAAGCCAAATAATGCCGGCTTTATCTTCATAAATAGGCATAACAGAATTATTGGCAAGTCCGTCTTTTGTTGTAAAATTTTGAAAGGATTTTCCATCTGCCCGTCTGGGATCGTAATAAAAAACACCTGAGCCATACGTGCCGAACCAAAAATTTCCCTTTCTATCTTCAAAAACAGAAAAAAAAGGCTCTGAGATTAGTTGGCCTGTGATTTTGGTAAACGATTTTCCAACTGCCCGTCTGGGATCATATCGAAAAACACCATCGCTCGCTGCAAACCAAATATTCCCATTTCTATCTTGCTCGATATCCCAAATGTTAGAAGTGAGTGTGTCTGTGATTTCAGACTTGATATTATCTTTTGATGTGTTTGTTTGGTCTTGTCCACAGGATGTGTGAAAAACAAGCATCAACAACAAAGCATATACGTGTGCGTATTTCATAATTTATTTTCTCAGCAACCGCCTTTGCGAGGTGCACGTTTAAAAATTATTTTACCATCTCGCTCTACATATTCGCCCGATACTATTGGATAGGCATACTTGGGCGCGTGCGATACGCTATGACTTCTTATAATTATTTTGTCGTTAACTTTCAGCCTGTGTAATTGCTCAAATTCATTGTTGTTTTCCAACCCAAAACTGAGAATATAATCGTCACCATTAATCCTTATCATCACTCCGAAACCTAATCTTGAGCCTGGCGGAAGAGAACGAGAGGTTACAACAGCCTCCATATTGGTAAAAGCACTTATATGCTTCCTTATTTTAGTTTCACCGGCATACACTTTTTTACCTGCGGGAGACGCTTCCCATTTTTTGAACATTACACCATCAGGGGTAGTCTCCCATTTTTTCAATGCGGCGTTCCTTTCAGCAGTAGAGAGAGGAACGCCGCCCGACGGAACGCCGCCCGAAGGCTTTGGGATTGATTTTTTAGAAGTTTCATTTTTGATTTCGCGATTAGCAAATACCGCTCCGCTTACCACAACCAGCGGTAATAGCAGCGCATAAATGATTTTTTTCATGTTTTTATAGGTTTAAATTTCATGGCTGTTCATTTCTTCCAAAACGATAAATCGGAATTTAGCACCCGTCTCCGCCTTTTTGTTTTGCCAACAACGGGCCCAAAATCATGTACATTAGGTCAATTTTTGCCAGTTTAATAACCCGTTTGGCCTTTACATCACTTTTTAGAGCGGGTTCGATGACCAGCTCATCGCCAAAACGCGCCAATGCCAAAACGTGGGCGACCTCTACTTCGTACAATTCTCGTGAATCAGAAGATAAACCCTTGTTGACCACCTGGCCTTCGTGTTTGAGATAAATTTTAAATGGAACTCTGGTAGCGTCTGCCGAATTGGGATTTCCTTTGACCAACGCCAATAGGCCTTTACTTCCTTTCCAAAAAGTTTGATAATCCAATGCTTTGCCGTTCAGCACCAACGGGTTACCATAAAAGTAGTTTTCTCCGCCTTTGGAGAAGGTAGTGGTGCCAACCATGAATAAAATCAGGACAATGGCTAGTCGGTAGGTGTTAGTGTATCTCATTATTTTGGTAGTTTAAATAATTACTTGATTAGAATCTCATTGTGCGGCAACGCATATTGTTTTTCTAAGGTAAGCAGCACAATAGAATCACCTTTCTTGCATTTTGCCAATACCTTTTGAATTTCAATTTTGCGGAAATCGTCGCCAGAATACATCGTCAGCGTTCGCGTGTTTTCATCACGGATGGCAATTTTGAAGGGAACTATATCAACGGCTTTGCTTTCATTAGAAGATAGCTCTGCTGTTGCTACCGTCAGCTCGCCTCTGGCGGTTAAGGATAAACTGCATTTGCCCTTAGGGGTGTATTCATCCACGACCATTTTATTGTCTAAAAAAGCGGCGGAACAAACTTGCTGACCGTGGCTTACGAGTGCGAGGCCACAAAGCAAGAGACCCCCCATTAGTGTTTTAACTGTTTTCATTTTTGTTGGTTGTTTTTGGCTTTACTTTGATGTAAGCAAAAGTAGGAGACCAAAACCAACAAAAAGAAAAACGCCCGTAAAAGAATGTAAACGAAATGTAAAAGTTTGTTATTCGGAGCGTAACGACTGGGTTGGGTTCATTAAAGCGGCTTTAAACGTCTGAAAACCAACCAAAAAAATGATGATAATTCCAAAACTCAGAACGACAGCGGCAAACGAAAACCCACTTACCTCAATGCGGTAAGCGTAGTTTTGGAGCCATTGATTCATGGCCATTAGTAGCAACGGAAAAGAAATGCAAGTTGCAATGCCGATGACAATCAAAAATTCCTTCAAAAACAGCATCACCAACCCCGCGCCCGAAGCGCCCAATACCTTGCGAATACCCAATTCTTTGGTACGCCGCGCTACGCTCAACGACACCATACCGATAACCCCCAATAAGACAATAATCATTGCCAAAACGGTGGCCAATTGTGCCGCTTTTTTGAGTCTTACTTCTGATTGGTATAAATTCTGAAGCATTTCATCCAAAAAAGTAAACTCAAACGGCGCTCCCGGTAGGAGCTCATTCCACTTTTTTTCGAGTGTTGCAACCGATTTATTTAAGGATGTTGATTGAATTTTGAAGGAAAGAAAACGGTAGTTGTTGAGCGTGTTGAGGTGAATAAATGCCAGAGGACCAATGCTTTGACGCATGGAGTCAAAATGAAAATCATCGGTTACTCCCGCTACGGTAAAAGTTTGTGGGAAACTCTGCAACCTCACTTGCTGTCCGATTGCCGCCGCCGCTGTGGCAAAGTTGAGCATCTTGGCCGCTTTGGCGTTTAGCACAATGAGGTTGGGGGCTACAGCCTGTTGGGCTTTCTGAAAAAATACGCCATTGCGTACGGGGATTTGGTAAGTACGTGCGTAATGTTCGTCCGTTTGTAAAACAGGGACAAAGAACGCTTGCGTGGAGTCCTGACCTGTGCTGAAAAGGCCCGTTTGAAATCCCGTTTTTCCGTTTGGAATTTCAAACGAAAGGCTGACTTCGCGCACGTCGGGCAGGCGCGTCATTTCTTTGCGAATGGTTTCCATTTTTTCAACGCCCTTCACCGACCAGTCGCGCGGAACGGGTGCCCAAACGATGGATTCTTTGGAATAACCCAAGTCTTTTTCGAAGAAATAGTTGACTTGGCGGGCAATGACCACGGCCGCCCCAAACACAAACAACGCGATGGCAAACTGCCCCGTCATTAACGAATAGCGCAAACTGCTTTTTTGGTTGACGGTTTTTAATTTCCCCTTCATGGAATCAATGGAGGGCAACGCCGACAGCACAAATGCTGGATAGGCTCCAGCCACCAGCCCAACCAAAACGCCCAAAAATGCCGCGCTGACCACAAAAAACGGAAGAGCGCTAAAGATAGAGCGTAGTTCTTTGCCAAGAATTTCGGCAAAATAAGTTCGCGAAACTTCGTATAAAACCAATGAAAAAAGCGTGCTAAAAGACGCAATCAGGATTGATTCGGTCAAAAATTGCCCAATCATTTGCCCTTTTTTGCTGCCCAATACTTTCCGGACGCCGATTTCTTTTAAACGTCCTGAAGAACTGCCGATGGAAATGTTGACAAAGTTAACCACCGCCATAAACACAATAAATAGAGCCACTAAGCCGAGCGTAAGAAGTGTTTTGTTGATTAAGCCATTATTGCTTTCACGGTGCAGTGTGCTCAAGGGTTTGAGCATTACTTCAAGGTTGTCTCTGATTTGGGCCGAAGCGTGGGTTGAGATGAGTTGCCTAATGGGCTTTTGTAAATCAACGGGGCGTATGCCTTTTTTTAGTTCTATATAATTGACGACGTAGGCGTTGTCCCAAACCGTCATGGCGGCATCGCGGCCAAAAAATGCCAGACTGCTCATCGGCAGCAACACTGGAATTTCGGTACTAACATAATGGGTGATGGAGTTGAAGGAAATCGGGGCCAATACCGCCGTAACCATAAAATCTTTTCGTTCTCTCGAAAACGACTCTATTTGAATGGTTTGGCCAACAATATCTGTTTTTCCAAAGTACTTGAGGGCCATTTTTTCTGACAGAACGACCGAGTTGGGCTGATTCAAAGCCGTGCGGGCATCTCCGTGCAGGAGCGGAATCCCGTACATGGTCAGCAGTGTAGAATCCCCGATTTGAATATCTTCCCTGAAATGTTTGTCGCCTTTGGAAACCGTGGTGGAAACCCCGTCAAAGCGGTAATAATTTTCAATCAGATTGGGATATTGCTCTTTCAGCGTTTTGGCCAACGGCGCCAAAGACGTAATCTCTATGCCCATGTTGGGCTGCTTCCACTTGCTTTGAATAATATACTGGTTCTCAATATTCCGTAAGTCGGCATTGACCTGCCATTCGTCCCATACGTAACTGCCAATCAGTAGCGTAAAGGTCAGCCCGACCGACAGGCCGAAAATATTGATAAACGTAAATATCCCGTTTTTACGCAGATTGCGCCAACCGATTTTGAAGTAGTTTTGAAGCATAGTTTTGTACGTTTAAAATGGCCTTGCAAGGTACGTACAAAACGTTTTTGGGGTTTGTTAAAAAACCTTAAAGGGAATGTAGGGGCAGGGCCGCACGGCGTCTGGTTGCTTCTGCCTTCTTCCTGCGTAAAATTGGGCAGACGTAATGCCCCCTACATTGAGGGGAGCAATTACTTTTTACATTCTCCCTTTGAAACAATGGCAATACCTACCCGGCCTGCCTCGCAGGAGTTTCCGTAAGTTTTGCCGTTGCACCCACAAACTGGGTCATACAGGGTATAACATGCCATTCCGTTGTCTGGTTTTTCCACACATTCGTTGGCTACTTCTTCTTTCTGACAACCCGCCAAGGCCGCAATCAAAACGGTAGCAAATACTTTTTTCATGGGATTTTGGAATTATTTGAATCTATGTCATCAGCGTGTTATGCGTATTTCTGAAATCTCAATTTCGTCCATTTCATTGGTTTTTCCCCAGCCGCATTTGACGGTTTGTTTTTTGCCCGTAAGCGTGTATTTCATTTCTACCTCCACCGAATACACTCCGTACTGGGCAGTGGCGGCCTGAATGATAGAATTTACTTTTTCCTTCGACGAGTCGCTCGGTAAGTAAGAGACCATTTCATCCTTCAAGTCAACGGTAAAGTGCCAATCGCAGCCATCAACGGCTAGTGCATTGACCAGTTTAGCCTTGGCAATCGTCGTTTCCTGAGGCTGAACTTTGGAGGAACAGCCAAAAGTAACCGCCAACAGCAATAGGTTGAGAAATGTAATCGGTTTCATCTTAGTCGTTTTTTAGCTAAGACGAAATTGGAGAATAAAAAGTTGTAATCCGAAGAAAGAAAGCCAATCGATGGGTAATTTCTATAAAAAAAATTCCAAGCCTGACTTCTGAGAAATCAAGACTTGGAATGGAATGGGTAGAATTTCTCTTTGAGCCTTATTCGGAGCGCAAAGAAGTGGTCGGATTGGTCAGGGCCGCGCGAATGGCTTGAAAGCTAACGGTCAAAAATGCAATGGCGATGGCGATAAGCGCCGTGAGGGCAAATACCCACCACTGAATTGGGGTGCGGTAAGCAAAATCGGACAACCACTGACTCATGAGCCACCACGCCGCCGGCGACGCAATGAGAATGGCAACGCCCACCATTTTGAGAAAATCGAACGACAACAGCGTCATAATGCTCATGACCGACGCCCCCAACACTTTGCGCACGCCGATTTCTTTGGTGCGCTGCGAGATAACCATGATGGCAATGGCAAACAGCCCCAAGCAGGATAAAATAATGGCCAAGGTGGCGGCGCTAAAAAATATCTGGGAAATGCGCTCTTCCTTTTGGTATTGTTTATTGGTGTTTTCGTCCAAGAATGAACCCAAAAATTCAGATTTGGGGGCCACTTCGTTGTAGGTTTTTCGCAATAAGCCAATCGTCTCATCCACGTGGTCGGGGGCAATTTTGACGAAAATATAATTGATGGGAAAACCATTCATAAAAAAGGAAACGGCTTCAATTTCTCGGTGTAGCGATTCAAAATGAAAGTCTCTGACCACGCCGATGACTTTGTGTTTTTCTTCGGTATTGAGCGTCACCCCAATCGGATTTTTTACGCCCAATTGTTTGGCCATTGTTTCATTGATGACGGCGGCGCCTGCGGTATCGGTGGCAAATGTTTCCGAAAAATCCCGTCCATCAATCAGCTTCAGATCGAGGGTTTTTACGTATTCATAATCTGCCGTCCGCATGTTGGTTTTAATGCTTTTGCCATTTTGTTCAAAACTCAAGACCGACTTAGAAAAAGAGCCGTCTTGTCCGCGTCCCAGATTGACATCGGAGCCGGTCATGCTCAAGATGCGCGGCTGATTGGCCAATCGAGTGCGGAAATGTTGCAAAAGACGCTTGCCCGAGATTTCGTGGCCAATCGGAATGCTGTATACTTGGGTAGTGTTAAATCCTAACGGTTTGGAACGCAGGTACTTGATTTGGGTCCAGACAATCATCGTACAAGCAATCAGCAAGACTGACATCGTAAACTGGAAGATAATGAGCATGTTACGAATCCCCCCCGAGCTGCCGCTTACTTTAATTTTTCCTTTCAATACCTCCACCGTATTGAACCGTGTTACGGCCCAAGCGGGATAACCACCCGCAATCAGCGTAATGAGGACAAAGCACAACAAAACAATGCCAATCAAGGCGGGAGTTTTGAGCATTTCGAGCGAGAGGGTCGTGCGGAAAATGGCGTTATATTGGGGGATAAACAGATAGGCCAAGACGATTCCTGCCCCAAAAGCGGCCACGCAAATCAGAAAAGCTTCGCCCCAAAACTGCCCTACAATCTGAGACTTAAAGGCCCCGAGTGCTTTGCGCATTCCAACTTCTTTGGCCCGGGTAAACGACTTAGCGATTGACAAATTGATGAAGTTGATGGCCGCAATCAGCAAAATTACGATACCGACAATGAGCAGCGTATAGGGATATATTTTGTTGATGGCCTGCCCGCGCCCGCCTACTTTGGTGTCAAAATGGCTGTCGGCCAATCCCATAATTCTGGTGCTAATGATTTCGCCTCGGGCATCGGGTTTGGCTCCTTCTTTTTTCAGTTGCTCGATGTTGCCTTTGTAATATTTGGCCGTGAAAGGTTTCAGGCTATTTTCAAAAGCGGCCAACGATGTCTTTTCGTCAAGTTTAAGATAAAGTGCGTGTTGAACGTTGTCCCACCGGTCTTTATTGAGACCATAATCACTGACATTTTCGATACGAACCAGAATTTCATTGTCAATACTGGTATTTTCTGGGCCTTTTTCCAGAATGCCCGTCACCAAAAATGATTGCTCTTTGTTGCCGTGATTAATGGTGAGGGTTTTGCCCATCGGGTCTTGGTCCCCAAAAATATTCTTGGCGATGTCTTCGCGCAACACTACATTGCTTAAATCCTTCAGTGCGTTATTGGGATCGCCTTTTAGCAGTTTATACCCAAAAACCTGAAAGTATTCGGGGTCGGTGAAGATAATCACTTCGTTGATGAGCTTGTCGCTTTTCAACAATTGCGCATTTCCGGTCAGAATACGTGCCGCTAGTTTCACTTCTGGGTATTCTGCTTTCAGGGCGGCGCGCATGGGTAGAGGCATGTTGTTGCCGTATTGTTCACCCTGCGGCTCGATTACTTTTTGGTAAACGCGGTATACAGCGCCTTGTTCTTCGTGAAATTGGTCAAAAGTCAATAATCCGAATGCCGTCAAAAGCAATAAGGTGCTGATGCCGAAGGCAACCGAAAGACCTATCAAATTGATAAAAAGGTAGGTCTTGTTTTTCCACAAGTTGCGGAAGGCGATTTTGAGGTAATTGCGTATCATGGTTGTTAGATAAAAACAAAAAAAATGTAGGGGCAGAAGTAAAGCCTGCCCATTTGTATGTTTGTTGGCGTTCGGGGCAGACGTAATGCCCCTACGAGGGTTAATTTGCGCCCGTCAAAATTTGTCGTTGTTTGATTAAATCTTCTTTTTTTACGAACGTAATAGGTACGAATTCATCCGTCGGTGCGCCGATGTAATAGAGCGTCCAGTCTTGGTCGTACTTGGAAAGAATATGACGAAGGCAGTCGGCTCTGTCAACGGTCGGAATACCGCAATCCTCCCAGTAGAAAAGCTCTACACGGTAGTGCAGGGCCTGTTTTTGGCCATTGATGGTGACTTCGATTTCGATGTCCTGCTTCCCCAATTGGGTCGGAATTGGAATTGCAATATGTGCCATGTGTTTAAAGGTTTAATAAGGAGTATAAAAAAGGAGATAACAGCAAAGTCTCTTTTTTTCGAACAAACGTAATCGGAATGAACTGCTCAGTGGGCGAACCCATATAATAAAGCGTCCAGTCTTTGTCATACTCAGAAAGAATATGGCGCAAGCATTCCGCCCGGTCGACGGTTGGCATACCGCACTCATTCCAATAAAATAACTCAACGCGGTAGTGCAGCGCCTGCCGTTGACCATTGATGGAAACCTCCACTTCAATATCCTGTTTTCCGAGCTGAGAAGGAATTGGAATCGCAATGTGTGCCATACGTTTGAATATAATAATGATTTTAAAATGGCTGTTTTTACAATAGCTCAAACCTTGTACCAAACCCTAAATGTGGCTGATTAACAGTGTTTTGTGTGTGGACAAAAAATGAATAATTGTCCGAATATGGACACCCTTTGTTCGTTGATGGACAGCGGACAAAGGGTGTAAATTCAATAGGGCGGAGAATATAATCGTTTTATTATTCTGAACGGAGTGCTTTGACGGGATTGGCAATGGCCGAGCGGTACGTTTGAAGGCCGATGGTCAGGCCGCCGATGAGAAACAACAGCGCAAGACAAGGCCCAAAGGTCTCAATACCAATGGAAACATGGTACGAAAAATTGAGTAAAATAGCCATGCCCGCGAGATACCCCAACGGAATAGCAATGGCCGACGCAATGAGCAGCAAACGCACAAAATCCCAGGATAGGCTCCAAATAATTTGGTGAACAGCGGCCCCCATTACTTTCCGGATACCCACTTCTTTGGTGCGGGTTTCGGTGTTATAGGTCACCATCCCCAGTAAACCCATGCAGGCAATGGAAAACGCAATGGCCGTCAGAACGCCCAGAAAATTATTATCATCGTCGTGAGAATGACGCTCCAGAAGGTAGTCGTTGTACCACTGCCCAGCAAAGGGTTCGTAAGGATACAGCTGTTTCCAGACTTTCTCAATGGCGGCAACGGTAGTAGTGGAACCAGCCGTTATGGTTACGTTCAGAAATCGAAATTGCGCGGGTTGATACTGAAGCATCAATGGTTTTAGGGCCCACACAAAACTGGCATAATTGAAATTTTTCACTACACCCGCAACACTGACTTCGCGGTTATCGGTCAGTAAAATTGTTTTTCCAATGGCCTCTTTGGCCGTTCCCAACCCGAAGCCTTTGAGCGCTTCTTCGTTGATAATGACCTGGTTTTTAGAGGCGTCAGTAGGCTTTAAATTCTCTCCTGCCAACAGCTTTAACCCCAAAGCAGGTATCAACTCATGGTTGATAGAGAAATAATAAATCAGGGTTGAATCGTTTTTGTCGCGTTGGCGATACGCCCATTGGTTATCGGGATGGGAGCCAAAAAGAGCAGAAGTGGCCGCCACGTGTGCTACGCCTGCCTGTTGGTCGATGGCGCTGGCGAGTTTTTCGTAGGGTTGGTCGGGCAGGAGCGGAATCGTCAAAACTTGTTGGCGCACAAAACCATAATCTCCTTCTGCCATGTAGGTTTGCTGACGATCTAGTACATACAGCGTAATCATGGCTAACAAAGACACCGCAAATTGCACCACAATCAGCGATTTTCGCAACGAAATTCCCCGAATAACCTTCAGGCCAGTGTGGCTGCGGAGTACTTGAGCGGGTTCAAAATTGGAAAGAATACGGGCAGGAACCCATCCTGCCAACAGGCCCGCTACAATGCTGAAAACCACAAACAACAGACCCGTTTCCCAACCCCATTTCACGCCGCCGATGAGCCAACGCTGCACAAATACCATGGGTTCTACCATTTTCAGCCCTACAAAAGCCAACGCTAATCCTAGTAAAGACAAAATCACCGACTCAGCCATAAACTGTGCCATCACTTGCCAGCGCAGCCCGCCGACTACTTTGCGAATGCCCACCTCCCGCGCCCGGCTCAGCGAACGGGCCAGTGTAAGGTTGATGTAATTGAAAACGGCCAGTAAAAGGGTCAGTAAACCGACGCCCATTTCCGTGGCCAATTTGCCGTAGGTCGGTTCGTAGGTGCCGCGCATCAACTCTTCATGTGAGGGCGCAATGGCCGATAGCGCCTGAGCGCGAAAGTGGTAGGAATTAATTTTAGTATTTTGAATAATTTTGGTTGTACGGGCCGCCACCGATGCTAGACTTTTCTCGAATGTCTCCTGCGTTATACCTGGCTTGAGCAGAATATAAGTGTAGCCTTCCTGATGATTTTTCCAGTCTGTGAGGGCTTCGCTTTTCAGGCTTTGGGCCGATAGCAGCATGTCAAACTTTTGGTGCGACCTTCCCAGGGTGGTATTGTCAATGATGCCAGTCACGGTAAATGCCCCAGCTCCATCATATTGAATCACTTTCCCGATTGGGTTGGCTTTTCCGAAAAACTTCTCGGCCATACTCTTGGTAAGAACCGCCGTTTGAGGTGCAGTCGCGGCGGTTCCTGAAATAATCGGGTAACCAAATAACCTAAAAAAATCTGCATCTACCCAAAAGGTCATGGGTTGGAGGCGTTTGCGGCCGTCGTCAAACTCGCCATAAGCCCGAATAAAATGCGTAGCACCTTCCACGAAGTCATAGTCTTTTTTTAGTACATCGGCCAGCGGCAGTGGTGTTGTGGCAAAAGCCATGCGGTCGTTGTTTTTGCTGACTACATCTGTCAGTAGCCGATACGTGCGCTCAGGATGCGGATGGAAATTGTCATAATCAAAGGAGCCTTTGATGTCAATCAGCGCCAATAGGCAAATCATCATTCCCGACGCCAGCCCAAAGATGTTGATAAAAGAAAACAGCTTGTATTTTCGAAGATTACGAAAGGCGATTTTGAAGTAGTTGTAGAGCATATCGGATAATTGCTAAAAGAACTTTTTTTGATTACTACTTTTATTCGCTCAAACCTCGTACCAAGAAATTAATGTGTTGATTGTTAGTGGTTTATTGAATAGAAAAAACGTTTGTTTGTCCGATTTTGGACATGCTTGTGCGGTTACGGACAGCGATAACTTGAAGTTGTAAGGCTATCGAAGAATCAATTCGACGCGGCGGTTTTGGGCACGTTCCGTTTCGTTGGCATTGGACGTGAGCGGCCGCGTGCCACCGTAACCTTGAGCCGTAATTCGGTCTTCTGCAATTCCTTTTTCAATAATATAATGACGAACTACCTTGGCGCGATTTTCCGACAGCGCTAGGTTGAGGCGTGGGTCGCCGACGTTGTCGGTGTGGCCGACAATTTCTACCGTCAGGTTAGGATTCTTTCTCAAATAATCGGCCAATTTATCCAATTCTGGATAAGAACTTGGAAGGAGATTGTAGCTACTTTGCTCAAATGTAACGTGGTTCAAAACCATTGGCTGCCCTTTTTCGGGTGGGAAACCCACTTTCTCAACAGCGGCTTTGGGTAGCTCAGGGGTTTTGATGGGTGGCGTATTGACCTCTCTTTTTAGGGGCAAAGAAGTGGGTGATTTAGAGGTTTTGGGGCCTGGTTTCAGGGTTGATTTAACCACAATAGGGGGTAAATCTGTTTCTGGTTTATCGGGGACGACAACAGGTTTTGGAATCGCTGCTCCGGCTTTGTACAGAAAATTGGTTTGGATAGGTTGAGGTTCCGACGCATTGGGCATTTGCCAATAAATCTGCACTTCGCCTTCCAGCATCGCATTGAAGTACTCGATTTTTAAATCATAGAATTTCCCTCCTTCAAGTTTTACATTTCCCCGAAAATTGCCCGAATCATGCAAGCCCCACGCGTCCATGATTAGCTTTCCGCCGACCCATATTCGAACGCCATCGTCTACTTTGGCCGAAAACTGATACACGCCCGTCGTGGGAGGATGTAATTTACCCGTCCACCGTACGGAATAATAGCTGTTGTCCATGTTGGGGCCTGGATTGCGGCCACGCCACGAAAAATTGATTTGAGGATCGACGCGGGTAAATACCTTGCGTTCAAAATTTTGGCCATTGAAGTACTCTCCTTGCAAGCCATGCTGCGCTCGTAATTGCATTGCCAGCAAGGCAATGCTTAAAAATAATATCGTTTTCATGCTGTTTTCTTAAAGGCTGCGTGTCGTTCTGACTAAACGAAAATAACACAACTTTCAGAAATGACGAAACGAGAAATGATGAGCGGTGGCTGTGAGTTTTGGGAAATGAGGGTAGCGCTATTTTTTTAGCGCATAAACGGTCCCGTCAAAGCAGGTAATGACCAATAAATCGTTGGACAGTGCAGGAGTGGAAAAAATCGCGCCTAGTTGTTGGTACATTTTTAATTGGTCTTCGGGAAAGGGCAACAGTTGCCCGATGTCGTCGCGGTAATCGCCGTTTTCTTTGAAATACTTGGCTTGGTGGGTGCGCGAGGCGTCGTTGGTAAATTGCCATTTAACGGCCCCCGTTTTCAGCTCTATCCCAACCAATTGGCCTTTCAGTGTACCGAAATAACCCATTGTTTTCCCCAAAGCCGTTCCTCCAAAAACATTAAAATTTGCATCGGCTTTCCAATGAACTTTGCCCGAAGCAATGTCAACGGAAAACAGTTGTCGGTCATCGGAAGTGCCGAGGTAAATCACTGAATCATTGGGCGTAACTGGCAGTGCCCAGCCACGCGGGAAGGTTTTTATCCAATGACAATACCCGCTGTTTTCGTCAATGGCATAAAAGTTAAAATCGCGCGAGCCAACCAATACCAAGCCCTTCGCCACCACAGGATTTCCCATGATTTCCCCCTTAGGAAAATAACGTTGCCCCGTTGATTTGAACTTCCAGTGCAGTGCCCCAGTTTGAGCATTTAGAGCGTATAAATAGCCATCAAAAGAGCCAATAAAAAGTCGGTTATGGTGCAGGAATGGTTTGGTATGCACAACGTCATCGGTTTTGTAATTCCAAACCAATTCACCATTGCTGCTTTTGAGGGCGTAGACATAGCCATCGCCCGAGCCAAAATAGACGATTCCATTTTGAACGATGGGCGAGGAATGGTAATAGTCGGCAAAGTCGTTGTGGCGGTCACCCAAGTAGCCCGTTGCCGTTTGAAACTTCCAGTTTTGCTTGCCCGACTTTTTGTTTAAACAATACAAAACGCCGTTGCCGCTGTATAAAAATAAATTGTCATTTTCGAGGCAAACGGTGGAGCGAATCACGCCCGAGGTTGGGTATTTCCATTTTAGGATACCCGTCTTTGTTTCAAGAGCGTACAGGCTGCGGTCGAGGCTGCCAAAGTAGACCAAATCTCCATCCATGACGGGGGAAGAAACAATGGGTCCAGCTTTGAATTGCCAAGCCAGTGAAGGAAGCTTATCAAAATCAGGGGATTGCGAAAAGGTATTCCCGCCACACGCCAGAAGAAGAAAAAAGAAGATTTTATGCATTGGACTCACTTACCAAAGTTTAAATCTGACCTCCTTTAATCCTTTTGATTGCAGATAATCGAGTAATTCTTTAGCATCTTCGCCGCCGCGTTGGGCGTGATGAAGCAACGAAAATCCGTGCGCTCCTTTGGAGGTAATAAGTTGAGGCATAGCTTCCAGTTGCGGCTTGACCAAAGCAGTTTTGCCCAGCATGGTCAAGACGAAAATATTGGGACGTGCGCCTTGGGCGAGCAGATAATTCGCAATTTCTTTGTTGCCCACGTGCCCAGCCGCTTCGAGTGCTGTTTCAAAATCACCGCCGCCCCAATCCCATGCCGCAAAGAGTAAATTGGGGTGCTCCTTGTGCATGGTCTGAATTTTTGTCAAATCTTTGTGTCCTGCTCCCACAAAATCGCGCACCAAGTCTGGAGCGTAGGCAGCAGGCTTTTCTTGTTGGGCCAGAATCAGTTGTGGAGCGGCGGCAAGGCCCGTTCCAAAGGCTATTTTCTGTAAAAAATCAATTCTTTTCATGAAGTGTAAAAAGGTTTATGATTAAAGGGCGTCTGCTAAAGGCAATTTAATCATAAACCCTCACACCTAGCGAACCAGCGTGTTTAAGTTGCGCTAAAATCCCATGATTTGGGGGAGGTTTTAGGCGGCTATTCTGATTTTAATGACTTCACGGGATTCATCAAAGCGGCTTTGATACTCTGAAAACTCACGGTCAAAACGGCGATTCCCATCGACAACACACCCGCCGTCAGAAATACCCACCATTCGATGTCGATGCGATAGGCAAAGTTTTGCAGCCATCTATCCACGGCATACCACGCAATGGGAGATGCGATGACTATCGCAATCAGTACCAACTTGATGAAATCTTTGGAGAGCAGCGTTGTGATACTCAACACCGAAGCCCCCAGCACTTTTCGAATACCGATTTCTTTGGTGCGCTGCTGAATCACGTAGATAGCCAAGCCCAGTAAACCCATGCAGGCAATGAAAATGGCCAATAACGAAAATACTCCAAAAATACGTTGCGACACCTGCTCCGATTGGTACAGGGCATTCCAATCAGAATCTAAAAAGGAATAATGAAACGGCTGCTCAGGTTGGTAGCGTTTCCAAATGTTTTCCATTTGACTGACCAATGGCTTGGGGTCTTGCGACTTGACCCGCACCACAATTTCATTGTTAAATCGCCTGATTAAGCGGTCGTTAAGGATAAATAAAGGGACGATTTTTTCGTGCAATGAACTGAAATGGAAGTTTTTAACCACCCCCACTATCGTATAAAAAACGGGTGGGCCGTCCTGTTGCGCAAAATTGTCGGGGCTGATGATTTGCTTGCCTATGGGGTTGGTTAGGCCTAGTTTGGTGACGGCTTCTTCGTTGAGAATGACCGATACGGAGTCGTTGAAGGTGCGCTCAAACGCTCTGCCAGCCAGCATGGTCATGCGCATGGTTTGTAGATATTGTTCATCCACGAGCGTACCTCGTCCTGTCACGCTCTCGTTATCGCCATTTTTGCGGAAGGTGATTCCAAAAAATCCTTGTTTTTCGCCAGGCGTTGACGAGGTTCCTCCTACGCTTTCTACCCCCGAAATCTGCTCCACTTCCCGCTTAAAAGTCTCGGTTTTGTTCCCTAGAAAACCAACGCCTTGTAGTTTGATGATGGATTCTTTGGTAAAACCGAGTTCTTTCTCCTGCAAATAGTTCAACTGACTGTACACGATGATGGTGCCGATAATGAGAATGATGGAGATGGAAAATTGAAAAACCACCAGACCATTGCGCAGCCAATAGCCTTGACGAGTAGATAAAAATTTGCCTTTTAGAACCTTAATCGGCTCAAACGCCGACAGCACTCCCGCTGGATAACTTCCCGCCAGCAACCCCACAAAAACGGCCAATGCTGGTAAGAACGGTAGTAAAGACCAATTGAGAAAATAGCCGAGAGCCAATTGCTTGCCTGCTAGATTGTTGAAAGAAGGAAGAAACAACGATACCAAACCAACGGAAACCAAAAAGCTGAACAGACTCAGCAAAACCGATTCGGTCAAAAACTGCGCCGCCAATTGCCCTTTCGTGGAGCCCATGGCTTTGCGAATGCCTACTTCGCGGGCGCGCTCGGATGACCGCGCCGTGGCCAAATTCATGAAATTGATGCACGCAATCAGCAAAATAAACAGCGCTATGACCGAAAATAAATAAACCAGCGTGCGGCTACCGTTGGGTTGTAGTTCCGCTTCTATGTTGGAATCAAGATGAATGTTGCGGATGGGTTGTAAGAAATAGAAATAGCCGTTTCCTGCTTTTACGTAATCTTTGTACGAAACCCCGAAATTGCGCTCAACTTCCCCGGCAGCGTATTTTTCGACCACCTTCGGAAACTTCGCTTCCACGGCGGCGGCCTGCGTATGCGGTTTCAATAACAGATACGTATAGGCTGAAAAACCAATGTGGTTAATTTGGTCGGCTGGCCGTAAGTTGACTGTAGAAGCCAGAAAATCAAAGGTAAAATGCGCATTGGTGGGCACATCTTCGCAAACCCCAGAGATTTCCAGTTTCGGTCCCTGCACGAGTTCGACGAATTTTCCGATGGGACTCACTGTACCGAATAAACGCCGTGCGGTGCGTTGGGTTAACACGACCGTATTGGGCCGAGATAATACTTTGGTCGGTGCGCCTTCGAGGAGGGGAATCTGAAATACTTGAAAAAAGGCCGAATCAGCAAAAAGAAAAGCGCGCTCTTCGAGGGTTTTGTTGTTATGACGTAGGAGCGTGGCGCCTTCTCCGTTAAAATTGAAGACTCGAATCGATTGCTCTATTTCGGGGATTTCCTTGCGAACCGACTGCGCATAAGACGCGGGTATGATGGCGTATTTGGTGCTGCGGTCGGGGTATTTACGCTCCAACGCCATGCGATAAATGCGCTCGCCCTGCGGCCAAAAACGGTCAAAATTCAGTTCGTCGGCCACGTACAGCACAATCAGCATACAGCAGGTCATGCCGATGGAAAGACCCGTAACGTTAATAAACGTATTCGTCTTGTTTTTCAACAAATTACGAAGGGCGATCTTGAAATAGTTTTGCAGCATGGGTTTTAGGTTTTGTCTATTGGAATAGGGAAAAAAACGGAACACGGAGTAAGGAAAACGTACGTTCTCCGTGTTTCAATTTTATTCCTTTCTCCAAATTTCATTCAGATTTCAGTGAATTGACCGGATTCATCAATGCCGCTCGGATGGCCTGAAAACTGACGGTCAGTAAGGCGATGCATATCGCTAAAATGCCCGCTGTCAAAAACATCCACCACGAGATTTCGATGCGGTACGCAAATTCCGTGAGCCATTGACTCATGGCGTAATAGGCAATAGGAGAGGCGATTAATACCGAAATAACTACCAGAACAAGAAATTCGCCGGAGAGTAAACTCACGATATTAGGAACACTCGCTCCCAATACTTTCCGTATACCGATCTCTTTGGTGCGTTGTTCCGCCATGTAGGTCACCAAACCGAATAGCCCCAAACAGGCGATCAAAATGGTGAGAATGGCAAAGGTCAATGCCACTTTTCCGACACGCTGCTCGGCGCGGTACATTTGGTCAAACGATTCATCCAAAAATTGGTAGCTAAAGGGCATTTCGGGAGCCATTGATTTCCATTTCGCTTCTATTTGACTCACCAACCCCGGCACATCCTTGGTGTTGATCTTGAAGGCGGCGGTCCAACTGTTGTTTCCCAATCGCATACACAAAGGCCCTACCTGCTGGCGCAGCGATTCGTAGTGGAAGTTTTTAACGACTCCCACGATTTCATAGGCGGTGTTAATGCCCGCCGTAGAACCGGTAGACGTATAGATTTTTTTGCCGATCGGATTATCGTAGCCCAACACTTTGGCGGTGGTTTCATTGATAAGTACCGCCGAAGAATCCGAACCGTATGATTTTGAGAAATTTCGCCCTTTAATGACTTCCATGCCTAGCGTCGGAACGTAGTCATAGTCAACGTTCCAAACCTGCATATTGAAGCCGTTTTTCATGTCCATGACAGCTTCCTTGGAAAAAGTATTGTCACTGCGGGAAGAATTGGCAACGGGCAAATATCCCGCATACGACGCACTTTTTACGCCCGCCATTTGACCCACCTCATTCTTGAAGGCGTCTCTGTTGGCAGTCAGAGCACCGGTACCATTGATGATCAGTACTTGGTCTTTGTCGAAACCCAGTTTTTTGGTTTGGATATAGTTGAGTTGTTGGTATACGATAATCGTCCCGATGACCAACACCAACGAAGTAACAAACTGAAACGTAACCAGCATGTTGCGGAGATTGCTGCGCTTAAACCCGGCGTTAAATTTCCCTTTCAAGACCTCAATGGGCCGAAACGAAGAAAGAAAAAAGGCGGGATAATAACCAGCCAAAATCCCTACGACAAAGGGTAAAATCAACAGGAAAATCAAAAGCTGAGGTTGAAAAAGCGACGAGATCGAGAAGGTCTTCGCCGAAATATCATTGAAATAAGGAATCAAAATGATGGTCAATAACAGCGCAAACAGGAAAGCCATGTAGCTCGTCAGGGTCGATTCGGCAATGAACTGCGCAATCAAGGTTTGGCGCTCGGTACCCATTACCTTCCGAATTCCCACTTCTTTGGCGCGATTGGACGAACGCGCCGTACTTAGATTCATGAAATTAATGCAGGCAATCAGCAACAAAAACAACGCCACCGCCGAAAAAATATAGACATACTGGATACTGCCATTGACGCCTATTTCAGGATAACGATCGGATCGCAGGTGAATATCGGTCAGCGGCATCAGGCTGTATTCGAGTTTATTACCCGCTTTTTTGAACTCATCCATGGAGTTGATCTGCATGTACTGTTTGGCCTGTGGGAGAACATAGCGTACCAAAACCTCGTCCATTTTTTTCTCAAATACTTTGTAATCAGTTCCTTCACGGAGAAGGATGTACGTGTAGAAATTGTTGCTGAGGTAACTTCCAAAGTCATACCGAACGTTGTCCATCGAAAAGATAAAATCAAAGTTGAAGTGCGAATTGGTCGGAATGTCTTGTATGACAGCCGTTACCTTATACAGGGTTTTGTCGATTACGCCCACCTCCAGCGTTTTGCCCACCGCATCGGTCGTACCAAAATACTTTCGGGCGGCGCTTTCACTGATTACCACCGTATTGGGGTCATCCAAAGCCGTCTTGGTATCTCCCGCAATGGCTGGCAGGGTAAACACGTCAAACAACGTCGAATCGGCATATCCTACCCGATTTTCAACAATGTATTCTTTGCCCTTTTTAATGGATTTGGAACCGTCGGATGTATATAAACGTACGAATTGCTCCACTTGAGGGTAGTCTTTTTTGAGTGTAGCGCCCATCGGGTCAGAACTCACGGCAAGTTTCAAATCGGTGCCGCCAAAGCGAATATCGGCATGAACACGGTAAATGCGATCAGCCTTTTCGTGAAAACGGTCATAGCTCAATTCATCGGTCACGTACAGGGCGATCATGATAAAGCAGCATAGCCCAATGGCCAAACCTGCCACGTTAATGAAGGAGAAAATCTTGTTTTTTAACAGGTTTCGCCAAGCGATTTTGAAATAGTTTGTCAGCATGATTTTAGGTGATTAAAAATGTAGGGGCAGGCCTTGCGTCTGCCCTTTTAATTCTGATGCCTTGTGTCTTCTTAATTTTGCCGCCTTGCGTTTGTACTCTTATGTTTCCTGCTTTATGTTGTAAGGCACCCCTTACGGTTATTCCGATTTTAATGATTTCACGGGATTCATCAATGCGGCTTTGATACTTTGAAAACTTACTGTCAGCAAGGCAATGGCAATTGCCGCGATTCCTGCCCATACAAATACCCACGCGCTGATTTCGATGCGGTAAGCAAAATCCTGCAACCATTGATTCATGCCCCAGTAGCCCAATGGAAACGCCACGACGCAAGCAATGACAATCAGTTTCAGAAAATCTTTGGACAATAAACCGATGATTTGTCCCACGTTGGCCCCCAACACCTTGCGTACGCCGATTTCTTTCGTGCGTTGTTCGGCGGTAAAAGTGGCTAAGCCAAACAATCCCAAACAAGCAATGAAAATGGTTAGCCCCGAAAAAAGACTCAGGATAGTACCTGTTTTTTGTTCGGCGACGTAGGTTTTCGAGAAAAGCTCATCCATAAACGCGTACTCAAACGGCTCATCCACCCGAAACGCTGCCCAACGGGTTTTCATAGAGGTCAGCAGTCCAGACACGTCGCGGGTTTTCACTTTTACGATAAGCCCCCAGTTGTTTTCATAGACCATCAACAGCGGTGAAATTGACTCGTGGAGCGATTTAAAGTGAAAGTCTTGCACGACGCCAATCACTTTATATACTTTCTTGAAGCTGTTGTTACGTGTGATATGATGGCCTACGGCGTTGTTGCCCCAACCAAAGGCTTTTGCAGCGGCCTCATTGATGATGATTCCCGCGGAGTCGGAAGCAAACGCTTTCGAGAAGTTACGACCTTCAACGATTTTCATGCCCAATGTGGGAATGTACTGGTCGTCAATGCCGTATTGCAACGTACGCATGATTTGCGCTTCGTTGTTTTCGGGATACGCCAGCGAATTGTTGGAGTTGGTGGGGCCAGCGGGCCGATATGGCGAAGCTGTTACGTTTACCACCCGCGAATCTTTTAAGAGTTCTTCTCGGAAAATGGCTTCGTTTTTACCCAACGCCCACGAGTTTTGCAACACTAACAATTGGTCTTTATCGTAGCCGAGCTTTTTGTTTTGAATGTACGAAAGCTGTTGGTAAACCACCGTTGTGCCCACAATAAGGCAAATCGAAATGCAGAACTGAAACACCACCAAGCTGCTCCGTAGGCCAATGGTTTTTTTGCTACCAGTAAACTGGCCTTTTAACACCGCAACGGGCTTAAAAGAAGAAAGAAAAAAGGCTGGGTAGCTCCCCGCCAAAACGCCGACCACCAGACCAAAGGCCAGCAGTCCTGCCAACGTGAGCGGATTAGCCATGAAGTTAAGGTGCAGGTTTTTACCAGACAAATCGTTGAAAACAGGCAACGCCACTTGAACCAAAAGCATTGAGAGTACCACCGCAAACGACGTCAGCAGAATAGATTCGAGCAAGAATTGGCGTACTAATTCAAGTTTAACGGAGCCTAGTACCTTCCGGACCCCCACTTCGCGAGCGCGTTTGGAAGCCCCCGCCGTGGCCAAATTCATGAAGTTAATGCAGGCAATGAGCAACATAAACAGAGCAATGGCCCCAAAAATATACACGTATTTTATATCCCCACTTGCCTCCAACTCATTGGTGCCCTCTGAATAGAAATGAATATCGGTCAATTTCTGCAAGTGCAAACCAAGTTCATTGCCTTTGGTGCGAAACTGCGACAAGCTCATGCCCATGGCTTGAAGGATTTGCGGTCCCATGTATTTTTCGACGGTAGAGGGTAGTTTGGCTTCCAGTTTTTTGTAGTCGGTCCCTTCGGCCAACAGCAGGTAGGTGAAGTAATTGGAAGTCAGCCAAGAGGTTGATTTTGCCTCGTCATCTGAGGCCATTGAACCCAATAAATCGAAATGAAAATGGGAGTTGGACGGAATTTTATCAAACATCCCCGTCACTCTAAACGCTGGCGCATCGGCGCCTTTTCTAAAATAAATGACTTTGCCAATGGGGTTTTCGTTGCCAAAATACCTTTGAGCCGCCGCCTTGGAAAGCACTACGCAATTGGGTTGAATCAAGGCCGTTTTGGGGTCTCCTTGCAAGAAAGGAATGGTAAATACGTCAAAAAAATTGGCGTCAACGTAGGCCATGGGGGCGTCGTTGTATAGTTTTTCGCCTATAACTACCCTCGGTGTGCCGAAATTACGCAGTCGAGTGGACTCTTGTACCTCCGAATAATCATTTTTTAATGCTTGCGCTGTGGGAGGCATCACACACGATTCGTTGATTTTTCCGCCGTTGATGTTGGCCTTAAAAACAACCCGTACAATTCGGTCAGCATTTTCGTTGAAGCGGTCGTAACTCAGCTCATCCTGCACAAACAGGCTGATGACCAAGCACGTAGCTATCCCGATGGCTAGGCCGAAGATGTTAATAAACGAATAGACCTTATTTTTGACAAGGGTACGATAGGCGATTTTAAGGTAATTTCGTAGCATAATTTTTATGTAGGAAAAGAGGAAACACAGAAAAAGGAAAGCCAGAGTAGCGGAACACGGAAAACGTACGTACTCCTTGTTCCAATTTTACTCCGATTTCAATGATTTTACTGGATTCATCAAAGCCGCTTTAATGCTTTGAAAACCAACCGTTAAAAATGCAATCAGTACGGCCAGGCCGCCCGCAGCAGCAAATACCCACCACGAAATAGAAATGCGGTATGCAAAATCTTGCAACCATTTGTCCATGAAATAATACGCAACGGGCGAGGCAATGAAAATGGCCAACAGTACCAACAACAGAAAGTCTTTGGATAGTAACGCCGTAATGCTTGCCACCGAAGCGCCCAGTACTTTGCGGATACCGATTTCTTTGGTGCGCGACTCTACCGTAAACGTAGCCAAGCCAAACAGGCCTAAGCAGGCAATGAATATGGCCCACAAAGAAGCTGTGGTGAAAATATGGCTGTATTGCTGCTCCGAAACGTAGAGTTTGTTGAAATTCTCATCGACAAAAAAGTAGTCAAACGGATTACCTGTAAAGTACGTTTTATAGAGTTTATTCAACGACGCTATTTTTTCGGGCATCCGGTCGGCAGTTAAGCGAATGGTGAAGTAGGCGTTGTTGTTTTGGGGATAAAAAATAATGGGGTCAATGGCTTTTTGCAAGCTCGTGTGGTGATAGTCTTTGACCACGCCGATGATTTCGAGGTAGCGCTCATCCCATTTGATTTTGGTGCGAATTGCCTGCTCGGCAGAGGTGAATCCTAGTTGCTGAATGGCGCGCTCGTTCATCAGAACCTTACTGTTTTGATTCCACTCCACTTTACATTCTTCGGCGGTAAAATTCCGACCCGCTTTGAGGCCAATTTCGTAGGTTTTTAGAAAACGCTCGCCGATGATGGCAAACGAATAAGTTTTGAACTCATCGCCCGATTTTGAATTGGGCTGCGTAAAGCCCGCCGTAGAAAAATTGTACCAACCACTGGGAATCGTTCCCGATGTGCAATAGTCTTTTATGAAGCTCAGCTGCGTCAATTCGTTCCAAAAAGCGTTTTTACGCGCGGCGTAGGTGCTGTCTTTGCCGATTTCGGGCCCGCGAATAACCAATAACTGCTGCGTGTTCATGCCCAGATTCTGACTTTGCATAAAGTGCAACTGGTTGTAAATCACTATCGTTGCCAACACCAGCGTAATTGAAATAGAAAACTGTACCACCACCAGCGATTTGCGGAGAAAAACCCCTTTGGAGGTTTTGTTCAACTGTCCTTTCATTGTTTTGATGGGATTGAAATTGGAGAGTGCAAAGGCGGTATATGCACCCGATGCCAATGACCCAAACAATACAACGGCCAATCCCCATATCCACACGGGAGTATAGCCTAATGTTTTGAGAGACAGTGGTTTGTCAAGTAGCTCATTGAAGAAAGGTTGTAGTGCCGATACCAGCACAAGCGCCAAGACAAAACCCAATAGATTCACCAACATGGACTCGCCCAAAAACTGCTTTACCAAATGCCACTGGGTGGCTCCGATAACTTTCCGCACACCTACTTCATTGGCGCGTTTGAGCGAATTGGCGGTCGAAAGATTAACGTAATTGAACCACCCGATGATTAAAATCAAAAAGGCGATTCCGCCGAGCATGTATACGTATTTGAGATTGCCCAAGGTTTGAAGGGTATCATTGAGCGATGCCGATAAATGGGTGTTTTTGAAGGCTTGTAGCCGAAAACGAACCCCGTCGTTTTCTTTGCTCAATTCGTTACGCATGGCCGTCAATTTGGCTTCAAACGCGCTAGGGTTTATACCTTTATTGAGCAAAAAAAACATATTTATGTATTGAGAATCAATGTTTTCGGTGTCGGCCCAGTCGTTGCCCATCAAGTTGGCGGGAATTTTTAAGGTTTCTAAGGAGAATACCAAGTCGTACCGAATGTCGGAGTTGGTAGGCATATCGGCGTAAATGCCCTCGACAGTAAAGGGCATCGTCCCAAATTGATTAGACAACATCAACACTTTGCCCATTGGGTTTTCAGTTCCAAAGTATTTTTTTGCGCTTGTTTCCGACACAAAAACTACGTTGGGTTTGGCCAGTGCAGCAGGCAACCCAGATTTAAGCGGAAAGCTAAAAAAGGAGAAGAAATTGCCCTCGGCGTAAGAAATGTTTGTTTCACGAAATGATTCGTTGGCGGGGCCTTCTTTTTTGACAATTCCTTGCGCCATGCCGTCGGCAAAACGGCAGTAGGATTGAATATCGGGAAAGCGCTGCTTGGCCCGCGAAGCCCAACCGGGCTCCACTTCGCCCCAAGTAACTCCTTTGGGGTCTTCATTGAGCAGCCGGTACATATCTGGCAGATTGGTATGAAACTGATTGAAGCTTTTTTCGTGGCTGACGTATTGGAGTATCAACAAAAAAGCCGAAATGCCCATGGCCAACCCAGCGATGTTGATGAAGCTGTACACCTTGTGGCGAAGCAGGTTACGAAATGCTATTTTGAGGTAGTTTTGGAGCATGGTTTCGGGAGTTTGGGCGAGAAAAAAAGAAGGAAAGAACAAAGATTCATTCTTTCCTTCACAGGCTTTTGTTTACAGATTACACGATGGCGTGCATGGGTTGATTAAAATACAAAATTCGTTCATGGCTGTATGAAACGGAAAATGCTTTATAACGAGTGAGAGGTGGTAAATGGCTGTTAGTAACCTCTTTTAAATGCTTTCTAATCTTATTTCCAAATCCGTACCAAAAATATAAGTACTTGGTAATCAATGAATAAAAAAATCGTCAGTGTAAAAAAATGTCCATAAACGGACATTTTCAGTTCGTTTATGGACAAAGAAAATTTAGGATATTCCGTAAACCTAAAGAACGGAACACGGAATGAGAGGAGAACGGAAAACGTACTACTTCCGTTGTTTCGTGTTCCGAATACTTACTCCGACTTCAAACTCGTCACGGGGTTCATTAATGCAGCTTTGATACTCTGAAAACTGACCGTGAGAAAGGCAACACTTACCGCAATGAGCGCCGTAGCCGCAAAAACCCACCACTCAATGTCGATTTTATACGGAAAATCAGCCAGCCACTTGTTCATCACGTACCAAGCAACGGGCGACGCAACAATCAACGCAATTAATACAAGACCGATGAACTCGACGGAAAATAGGCTCACAATTTGACCCGTAGAAGCGCCCAATACTTTGCGGATTCCCACCTCTTTGGTTCTCGATTCGGCCATGAAGGCCACTACGCCGTATAGCCCCAAGCAGCCAATAAAAATGGCAATACTTGCCAACAATCGGAAGAGCGCATACATGCGTTCTTCGTTTTTATAGAAGTTATTGAGTTTTTCGTCCAAAAACTCGTACTTAAACGCAAAATCAGGGAAAGTGGCATTCCAAGTAGTTTCTACTTGACCGATTAATTGACTGATGGCCTCAGTGCCGCCCTTTTGTGTCGAAAGTTTAATGCCGAGCGATTGGTACGAATCGCGCCGGGTGGTTAGTATACACGGATTGGTCTCTTGGTGGAGCGAAAAAGTATTGAAATCTCTGACCACCCCAACAATCGGTTTTTTGACTCTGCTGCGTCCGCCGACAATTAGGTGCTTGCCGATAATGTCGTTCGGGTTTTGAAAGCCCATTTTTTTTACAAATGATTCATTAACAATGATTTCTCGAATGGTATCGGCGGGTAGGTACATTCGCCCCGCAATCAAGTGCAGGCCGTAGGTATTGATATAGGAGGTGTCTGCCATGCGCATCACGATGCTGAAATCGGCGGGCTTTTCAGCGTTTTCAAATCGGAAGCTTGACCACCAGTTGCCGTCTGAAGAGGGAACCGAAATACCATAACTCAGCGACTTAACGTTGGGCAAGGCGGCCAATTGGGCTCGTAGTGTTTCGAGTTGGCCCGGCTTGCGTTCGGGGATATTGATTGTCAGCACTGCTTCTTTGTTGTAGCCTAAATCCGCCGACCGAAGGTGAGTCATTTGGTTGTAGGCGATGATGGTACCGATAACGAGCATCTGTGAAATGGCAAACTGAAATATAATCAGCCCTCGGCGGAGCGATAACTGGTTGCCCCCAGTCATGCGCATTTTGCCTTTTAGTGCCAGAATAGGTTGATAACCAGACAAAACCAATGCGGGATAAAAACCCGCCAGCACGGTGGTGACCAAAGCCAACAACAATACAAAACCAATAACGATGGGGTCAAACAGCACGAGCGCAGCGGCTTTGATGTCAAGCAATTCGGCTACGTGGGACATGGATAAATACGCCACCAAGAAGGCCAATACAATGGCGAAGCCCGTCATCAGGCCCGTTTCGCTCAAAAATTGACGCACCAACTGAAATCTGGAGCTGCCCAATACTTTACGTACTCCCACTTCTTTGGCGCGGCGCAGGGCTTGGGCCGTAGCCAAATTGATAAAATTGACGCAGGCCGTAATCAGGATAAACAACCCAATCAGCGCCATGGCCCAAATCATCTGTTTGCTGACGGTACGGCCCGCAGAGTTCTCGGTACGGGTGTCAAAATGGAGGTCAGTCAGGGGCTGTAATTCGTATTGAATCTCTTTGGCATCGTCGGGTTCGAGGTATTTGTTGACAAACGGCACCAACCGCTGCTGCATTTGGGCGGCGGCTACTTTTTCGGGTAAAGCCAGATAAATTTGAGCCCCACTGTAGGTAGAGCCCCAAGAATCCCAGTCTCCATTGGCACCGTATTGTTTGAGCGAAGCAAACGATAGCAGAACCTCAAATGGCAAACTGGTCGTAGCTGGCGGGTCTTTTACAATGCCAGTGACGACGAAATCCATTTTATTTTCAATTTTGATGGATTTGCCCATAGGGTCTACATCGCCGAAATATTTCTTTGCAATGCGCTCCGTCAATACAACTGTATTTGGATTCTTCAAGGCGGCTTTTTCATTTCCCGCTTTCCATTGATAATCAAATAATTGAAAGTACTCAGGCTCTATAAAAGCGATAACGCTGCCTTCTTCCTGAAACTTATTCGCTTTTTGGTCATTGACCCTTACCAATGCGCCGTAGAGGTCATAAACCATCGTCAATTGGTTTTTCAGCTCGGGAAAATCATTGCGCAGTGCTGCCAAAGCAGGCAACGGAAGGCCAGTGTTGCGGCCATCGCCTTCGGAGATTTTGTTGTAGGTAATGAGCCGGTACGTGCGGTCGGCATTGGCGTTGTGTCGGTCGTAGCTTAATTCGTAGCGAATGGCCAAAAACAACATGAGGCAGCAGGCCAGCGCGAAGGTGAGTCCGGCAATGTTGATGAGCGAGTAGTTCCAGTCGCGCTTGAGGGCGCGGAGGGCAGTTGTGACATAATTTTTTAACATGGCTTTTTGGGTTAAATGAGGGAATACGGAAAAACGGAGTTACGGAACATGGAGTTATGGAACATGGAGTTACGGAACAAATACGCTCTCCGTGTTCCCTTTTCTCCATATTCCAAATTTCACTCCGATTTTAAAGATTTTACAGGATTCATTAATGCAGCTTTGATACTCTGAAAACTGACCGTCAGAAATGCGATGCCAACCGCCAGAAAGGCAGTAACACCCAAAACCCACCACGGAAAGTCAATCCGGTATGCAAAGTCCTTGAGCCACAGGTGCATGGCATACCAAGCAACTGGCGAAGCGATGAGGAGAGCGATAACAACGAGTTTGATAAAGTCAGTTGAAAGGAGCGTTACGACGCTGCCCACGCTGGCTCCCAGCACTTTCCGGATGCCGATTTCTTTGGCACGTTGCTCGGCAGTGTAGGTGGCCAAAGCAAACAGGCCCAAACAGGAAATGAAAATCGAAATAGCTGCAAAAATCAGAAAGAGCGTGCGCTGCTTTTGTTCGGCTTGGTACTGGTCGTTGAAGCGTTCATCTAAGAAGGTGTATTCAAACGGATTGTTTGGGAAAAACTGCTTCCATACCTTTTCAACGTGCGCAATGGCCGCGGGCAAATCGCCCGTTTTGGCACTCACCGACAGCCGACTGCGCCAGCTTGGACGCATAAACATCACCATCGGGGCAATTTTCTGGTGCAGGGATTCAAAATGAAAATCTTTGACTACGCCCACGACTTGTCCGTCGAGGTTACCATACTTGAAGCGTTGCCCAATGGCTGCTTCGTTGTTTTTCCATCCGATTGCTTTTATGGCCGCTTCGTTGAGAATAAAATTGGTGGTATCGGCTCCAAAAGTCCGTGAAAAATCACGGCCCGCGGCGAGTTGTATTTCGTAAGTGTTGATAAAATCATAATCGGTCGAAAGTCCCTTGATTTCAGTGCTGACGGGCGTGGTGGTATCACCTTTGGCAACGGACGCGCCCATGGAATCCAACAGCCGAATCGTGGGTACGCGCGAAGAATGCGTCACGTTGGTGATGCCTGAATGTTGTTTGAGTTGTTGTTTAAGTGTTTCAAAATCAGCCGCCGAACTTCCCACGCCCGACATGACCAAAATCTGCTCTTTTTTATAGCCCGTCTTTTGGTTCATCATAAAATCAAGTTGATTGTAAACTACGCTCGTGCAAATAATTAAGGCACAGGCAATGGCAAACTGCGTAATCACGAGTACTTGGCGCAGTTTTCCGTTTTTGAGGGCATTCACAATACTGCCTTTCAGTACTTGAATAGGCTGGTAGGCCGTCAGGAAAAAAGCGGGGTAACTTCCCGCGGCCAAACCCGTGAGTAACACCGCTAAGGTGGCCGTCAATAGAAACTGTCCGCTGAATAATTGCGTGAAAGAGAGGCTTTTGTTGGTAAAATCATTGAGCGTAGGAAGCAACACCGCCGTGGCAATCAATGCCAATAGCAACGCAAAAAACGTCACCAAAACAGATTCGCTCAAAAACTGCCCGATGAGCTGTTGACGCAATGCCCCCACTGCTTTCCGCATTCCTACTTCTTTGGCGCGACTGGCCGAGCGGGCCGTGGCCAGATTCATGTAATTGATGCAAGCAATCAGCAAAATGAACAACGCAATTGCCGAGAAAATGTAGACGTATTTGATGTCGCCGCCTGGCTCAATTTCGTAGTCTAAGTGTGAATAAAGGTGAATATCAGGGACTTTGGTCAAATGAAGTTCAGAGTATTTGGAGCCCTTGGTACCGTTGTGCTCGGGCAGGTGCTTGTCCTGAAACGCTGGAAAGGCTTTTTCTAGTTTGGCGGGGTCGTAGTTGGCAGGGAGTAAAAAATAGGTAGCAAAGTTGTTGCCACCCCAGTCGCTGCGTAAACCTTCGGCACCGTACAGGCGTTCGTCGTTGAGTGAAGCCGCCGAAAACAAAACGTTGGGGTGAATGTGCGACTGTGCAGGAAGTGGTTCAAAAATCCCCGTAATTCGAAAGTCATATTGGCTATCAAACTTGATGAGTTTTCCAACGGGGCTGACGTTCCCAAAGTATTTTTCAGCCATCGGTTTTGACAAAACTACCGTAAATGGGTCTGAAAGTGCTTTGTCAGGATTTCCTTCCAACAACTTGAAATCAAAGACTTTAAAGACATTGTCTTCGGCAAAAAACAGTTTGTCTTCGGTGTATTTTTTCTCCAAATTATCGGGCAATCGCATAGTTCCCTCGTATTCCAACAGGCGTGTTATTTGTTCTACTTCGGGAAAATCATTCTTGAAGTGCGGAAAAAAAGCGGGTGCTACCGTCCCCAGTCGCAGACTGATTTGGCCATCGGTCGACTTGAAATACCGCGAAACCCGGTAAATACGGTCGGCTTTTTGGTGAAAACGGTCGTAACCCAACTCATCCTGCACGTAGAGTGCAATGACCAAAAAACTCGTCAGGCCCAAACTGAGACCTGCAATGTTGATAAACGTAAAACCTTTGTGTTTTAAAAGGCTACGAAAAGCGATTTTGAGGTAGTTGCGTAACATAGTTTTTATAGGAAAAAGGGAACACGGAGTTCTGGAGAACGGAATTTTGGAAAAGGAGCACGGAAATACGTTCTTCGTTCTCCCCTTTTACCGTTCTCCATTTTTCACTCCGTTTTTAATGACTTCACGGGATTGGCCAATGCGGCTTTGATACTGTGAAAACTGATGGTAAATAGGGCAACGATTATCGCGACCAGTCCAGCCACCGCAAAAATCCACCATTGAATAGTGATGCGATACGCAAAATTGGCCAGCCATTTATTCAAGAAAAAATAAGCAATCGGACTAGCAATCAAAATGGCGACGAAGATGAGTTTGATAAAATCGGCCGACAAGAGCGTTACGACACTCCCTACGCTTGCGCCCAACACTTTTCGGATGCCGATTTCTTTGGTACGCTGCCGTACCACAAACGCAATCATACCAAACAAACCAAAACAGGACAAGAAAATAGCCACCCCTGCAAACAACCCAATGAGCGACGCAAATCGACTTTCTTCCCGATAGCTATCAGCGAGCGACTCATCCAAAAAGCGGTGTTCAAAAACTTTTTCTGGGAAAAATTCTTTCCACGTTTTTTCCACATAAGCCAATGTCGCGGGTATGTTGGTCGATGAAATTTTAATGCCAAATTGAGAAAATGTTCCCGGACTTACCTCCATGAATAAGGGGCTTAGGCCCGTACGAAGGTTTTCGGAGTGAAAATCATTGACCACTCCTACCACTCGGCCTTTTTTGCCGCCGCGTTGGATATTCTGCCCAATAGCCGCCTGCGGTGACCCAAAATGAAGGGCTTTTACCGCTTCGTTGTTGATAATAAAACCCTCTAAATGATCAGTGCCGTAGGTTTTGTCAAAATCGCGACCTGCCATTATTTTCAGGTCGAAGGTTTTAATGAAGTCATAGTCTACCGAGATGCCCGGAAGAACCACACCGTCTTCAATTCTGATTTTTTCGGTTGCGATGGGGTGACGCGCACCGCCCATTCCCGGTAGGTTTGAAGCCAAGGTAACGGCTTTAATGGAAGGGTTTTGCAGTAATTTTTCCTCAAACGCATTGGTCCGATTGCGCAGTTGTTGGTCACCAGGCGAAAACAGGTTGTTCATATTTTGACTGAAGAGCGGCACCGCCAGTGTCATGTCGCGGTTGAATCCCAAGGGGCGGGTTTTCAAATAGTCAATCTGCCGCAAGACTATTCCGGCACCTGCAAGCAGGGCCACCGCTACCGTGAATTGCAGGGTAATGAGACCTTGGGTCAGCCAATTGCCCCCTTGGCCTTTGCCGCTGGCTTTGCCACGAAAAATGTCGGTGGCTTTGAAGCGCGAAGCAAAAACGGCTGGGTATACTCCCGCCAATAAACAAGCCATTGTAAATACGCCAAAAAACAGCAAAAGCATTTCTGCATTTTGGACGAAAGAAAAGTCAGGTTTTCGCCCAAAAAAGGTTTCCATCTGGCCCAAAAACTGTTTGGTGAGTAGTAAGGCCAGCAAAAAAGCGGGAAGACCCAATAAAAAAGTTTCCGTCAACAATTGTCGGACGATTTGCCACGACTGGGAGCCAAGTACTTTCCGGACGCCCACTTCTTTGGCGCGACTCAGCTGGGCGGCGGTACTGAGATTGACGAAATTAACCACCGCAATGGCTAGAATGAGTACTCCAATCAGGGAGAATATTTGTAAGAAATCGGGGTTGGCGGTAGGAACAACTTCGCCCTCCGCTGTTGATTGCAAGTGGATGTCGCGTACGGGAAAGAGGGCGAAGTTTTGTTTGTCCCGTACTTCTTTCATGCCGTTTTTAAGGACAAAATCCTTGAAGCGCGCGTTGACAGAGGAGGCTTTTGCCCCTTTTTTTAGCAATACGTAGGTAGTGGCATAAGAGGCCAATTTGTTGTTTTGGATAACGTCAAGGATGCCTTCACGGGCAAAATCTGGCTCCACATCGGCGATATTGCGGAAAGGAGCCAGAAAATCAAAGGTAAAGTGAGCGTTTTCGGGCAGGGCGCGTATCACGCCGCCCACCGTGAAAGGCCCCTGATTGGCGAGCATTAACTGTTTGCCCATACAATCTTCTTTGCCAAAAAAGCGCAGAGCCGTTTTGTCGGTCAATACAATCGAAAATGGAGTGTGTAGTGCGCGGTCAGGGTCGCCTTGGAGGGTTTCAAAACCAAAGACCTGCATGGTAGTTGAATCGGCAAAAAAAGCATTTTCTACCTCAAAGCCCTGGTCTTGGCCGGGGGTTCGTACGCTGATGCTACGGGGATAAAACCGCGTAGTTTGCTCAATTTCGGGGAAATAATTAGTGAGCATTGGCGCAAAAGGCGCTGGTGAGCGCGTGATGGTAAAAGCACTTCCCGTAAAATTAAGCTCATAATTTAGGCGATACAGACGGTCGGTGGTAGGATAGTGACGGTCGTAGGAGTGTTCAAAACGGTACCAGATGAACGTCAGGAAGCAAAACGTCAGTCCCAGTGTCAATCCCGCAAAATTGACGAAGGAAAAGAGTTTATTTTTGCGGATTTGCCGAAAAGCAATGCGAATGTAATTGCGTAACATGGTTTTTTTGTTTGAAACATGGAAAACGGAGTAAGAAGAAAGAAGCCCGTTCTCCGTTGTTCCGTTGTCCGTTTTTACTCCGATTTCAATGATTTTACGGGATTCATCAGAGCGGCTCGGATGGATTGCGCACTGACCGTTAATAAAGCAATACCGACGGCAACAACTCCCGCCAACCCAAATACCCACCATTGGATGTCCATGCGGTAGACAAAGTCTTTGAGCCACTCGTTCATGGCATACCACGCGATAGGTGAGGCAATGACAATGGCAATCAACACGAGTTTTAAGAAATCTTTTGACAACAACGCCGTGATTCCTAGCACCGAAGCCCCCAGCACTTTACGAATGCCGATTTCTTTGGTGCGTTGGGCGGTAGTGTAAGCCACCAAGCCGAATAAGCCCAAACAGGCCAATAAAATAGCCAAGCCCGCAAACACCGTAAACACGCGGCTGATGCGGTTTTCGTTGGCGTACATTTGGCGGTATTCTTCGTCAAGGAAGGTGTAGCTGAATGGACGATGAGGCGCGAGCGTTTTCCATTTGCTTTCCAAAAAAGACAGCGTTTGCGGAATATTATTTCCCGTCATTTTAACCAACAATACGTTGCCCCAAGTGACTGGAAAAATACCCAAAGAACCGATGGGTTGTTTCATCGAAGCAAAGTGAAAATCGCGAAAAACGCCCTTGATTTCTCCCAAACGACCGCCTAATTTGATTTTTTTTGCAACGGCTTCCTGCGGCTTCCAGCCTAGTTGTTTGGCCAGTGTTTCGTTGATTAAAAAGCGATAATCGCTCTTGGAATCATCTTCGGCGTTGAGCAGTTGCATGTCGGCCTCGGTAAGGTCGCTGCCCGCAATAATCTTTATATCTAAGGTTTTGGCCAAATCTTCATCTCCCGGAAATGCTGTTATCATCTTCTGAACGGGATTGGACGTGCCTACGGTTTCCACACCGTCGCCCCATTGAATAAACGTGGGCGTTTCGTACGCCAGTGCTACATTTTTGACGTTGGGGTTTTGCGTAAATTCATTTTTCAACGCCTTCAGATTTTTGTTGATGCGTCCATCCGTGGGTAGAGCAATAATGTGCTGTTTATCGTAGCCCAGTTTTTTGTTTTGGATATAATTCATCTGATTGTTGACCACGAGTGTACTCACAATCAGAAAAACGGAAATGATGAACTGTAACACAATCAAGGATTTACGCAACAATAACCCCGAAGCCGTATTTTTAAACGCGCCTTTCAGTACTTTGATGGGTTGGAAGTACGACAGCGCCAAAGCAGGATAACTTCCCGCTACAAAACTGACCAACAACCAAATGCCCGTCAATGACAAGATTCCAACGGGTTGAAAGAGAACGTTGAATGAAAGTTGGCGTTGAGAAAGTTGATTAAACAACGGCAAAAACGCCGCTGCCGCCGCTAAACTCAGCGCCAAGGCAACCAAGGTAAGCACCAACGACTCGCTCAAAAACTGCCAAAATAACTGCCCGCGCAAGGCTCCCAGTACTTTTCTCATGCCTACTTCCTTGGCGCGCTCGGTGGCGCGGGCGGTGGTGAGGTTCATGTAGTTGGTGGCGGCAATGACCAAAATAAGCAAGGCAATAACCAGAAAAATATAGACATAGGTGATGTCGCCAGCGGCGCTCATGCCACCTTGGGCTTCAGAATAGAGGTGAACATCGGTGAGCGGTTCGAGCAGATAAGTGACAAAATTGTTGCCGGTCATTTCGGTTTCGGCCGATTGCTGGCGCATGTACGAGGCGATTTTTGACTGAAGCGCAGCTATCGAAGTAGAAGGGCGTAGCAGTAAATAAGTGACGTAATTGGCGTTCCACCACGTCTCGGTTTTAGCGGCCGAAAGTGAGTGGAAAGACGCCACAAAATCAAATTGTAATTGAGAATTGGAGGGAGCATCTTCGGCAATGCCTGTCACTAAATAGTCCACTTTGTCTTCTAACCGAATGATTTTGCCCACGGGTTCTTCTGTTCCAAAGTATTTTCGGGCGGTTGAGGCCGTCAAAACCACCTGATTTGGAGCGTTGAGTACTGTTTTGGGGTTTCCTTTCAATAATTTGAACGAAAAGAAATCGAAGAAAGACGAGTCGGCCCAGCAAAAGCGAGGCTCGTTAAACAACAAATCACCTTGTTTGACCACGACGGTACTTTGAGAGTGGGCGGGGTCGGAGACCCGAACGAAGCCTTCTACCTCGGGAAAGTCGCGCCGAAACGCTGGCCCGACTTTGGTGCCCGTCATAACGGTTTTGTTGGAGGTTCCTTCAATGCTGTAATGCATCACCGCCCGTGCAATGCGGAAACCGTTTTGGTGAAATTGGTCAAAACTCAGTTCGTGTTGGATATACAAGCCAATCAGCAGACAGGCCGTCAGGCCCGCCGCCAAACCAAATACATTGATGAATGTAAATGCCTTGTGTTTCCACAAGTTGCGCAATGTGGTTTTGAGATAATTCCGTATCATAACAAAAGAAGAAGAAAAGGCCCGTTGAGAATTGTTCAAATGATGTACCAGAAGAGTAAGTGGTTGATAAATAAAGATTTGTGTTTTTGGTTTCTAAAAAAAATGTCCGCAAACGGACAGGTTTAGCTTCGTTTGCGGACATGCCAACGATTGATTTTTTGTCTGATTTAATACTGCTAAACTGCATTGAAGCGGGTTTCCCTCTATATTTTGCCCGATAAAGTTTTAAGATACGCCCGTAAAAATGGTCTTTCTGTCGATTAAGTTTGAGGTTTCCCCTAATTCGTTCTAATCTTGTAGCAAACTTAATGCAATGGAATTAGGAAAATCAATCAGCAGTTTAACCGTTTTTGTGCACCTAATGGTGTGGTTGCTGCTTGGATTTATTGTCCTTTTTTATCCACCTCTTACTTGGGATATGACCGTCCCTACGGCCTTCTGGGTCAAGCAGATACTGAATTTTTTTATGTTGGCAGGGATGTTTTATTTCAACGCACTTTACATGGTCCCCGCGTTTTTAGTCAATGAAAAAAAAACGGTGTTTATTGGGTGGTTTGTGGGGGCCATCGTTTGTTTTTTAATAGTGGCCCGAATCATAGAAATTAATCTTCATGTAAACGAGCAAATGGCGGCCTTAAAAGGCAGTAAAAGCGTTAAGAGTAAATATACACTTGATGTGCACCTGTTTATGGTTGCTATTTTGGTCATGGTGGTCAGTACAGGTTTGGCCGCCGCTCAACGGTGGCAGGCAGAAGCCAAAAAGCATGAAATGATTGAGAAACAGCACATTGCTTCTGAATTGGCGTTGTTGAAAGCGCAGATAAATCCTCATTTTTTTTTCAATACCCTCAACAATATTTATGCCCTGACCTATTCAGATATTCCAGTGTCGAGAGAGGCTATTCTGAAACTTTCCCGCATGATGCGTTATCTATTGTACGAAACCCCGTTGGAGAGGGCGTTGTTAAGTCAGGAGATTTCTTTCATGAATGACTATATTGAATTGATGAAATTACGCCTTCATGCCTGTACAACCTTGGAGGTTCAGGAGTTTAAGTCGGATCATGAATATTCGGTAGCGCCCATGCTTCTGCTGCCATTCATTGAAAATGCCTTCAAACACGGAACCAGTTCTCTGAACAAAACCGCCATTTTGATTGCACTCAACGCCCAAAATGGCATCCTAACCCTAAAAGTAAAGAATCAAATACATGCCAATAAAGATGCCGTTGGGGATACCAACGGAGGCATTGGGCTGGTGAATACCAAACGAAGGCTTGATTTACTTTATCCTGGTCGACATTCGCTCATGATTGATGAAGACTTTGAAAACAAAACCTACCAAGTTGAGTTGAAAGTAGAATTGTAGATACCACCATTCCAATCAAAAAAGCCATGAAATTAAATTGCATTACCGTAGATGACGAACCACCTGCACTCGGGCTGCTCAATACTTTTGTGGAGCAAACTCCTTTTTTGAACTTAACGGGCCAGTATGCCAACGGGGTAGAAGCGCTACAAGCCATTCATAATCAGCCAATACACCTTGTTTTTTTGGATATTCAGATGCCAGATTTAAACGGAATGGAGCTGGCGCGGATTATCAGCCAAACAAATTCATTGGTGCAGACCCGCATTGTATTCACCACGGCCTACAACCAGTTTGCGGTCGAAGGCTACAAAGTAGATGCGCTAGATTATCTGATGAAACCATTCAGTTACGAAGAGTTTTTAAGGGCCGCCACCAAGGGCAAAAACCATTTTGAGTTGGCTGAAAATAATCTTCAAGACAACTGCATGTTTGTGAAATCTGACTACAAACTGATTCGGGTAGATTTTGATTCTATTTTGTACATCGAATCGTTCAAGGATTACGTCAAGATTCATCTCACCGCGCCTGCCGCCCCCATCATTACGCTGAGCCGCCTGAAAGCCATCGAAGATAAGCTACCTCCCTCAAGGTTTCTCCGGATACACCGCTCATTTATTGTCGCTATTCATAAAGTGGATTCTATTAGTAGAAATGCCGTTTCTATCGGAAAAACAACGCTTTCGGTGGGCGATTTGTACAAGGATGCTTTTAAGGAATTAATGGGCGTATAGGAGAATTTAGGTTTATACAGGAGACAAAGGGGGCTTGTTTGCCCGAGCTTATTTCCACGGTTAGAGCGTGCGTATGTCGATAAATTCATCCTCTCTGGCTGATTTTTATTGTGGTTATTGACGCAGAATAGTAGTTTTAAAGTTGCTTAATTTATTTAAGTAGATAGATAATAGTCTTACACCCCTTTGGCGATGCCGGAGGGGTGTTTTTTTATTTGCCATACTCATTGGATTATGTTGTTAAAGAAAACGATGATGTACCGAGGCAGTTAGCCGTCGAAAATGTTTGAAAAACGTACTAAAAAAGGGTGACGAACGTTACATTCTTAGGTGTAATGCGTTATAAATCACAAACTTCTATTTTATTTCCATGAAATCCAACGTTCTACTTTTTGGCCTTGTATTAGCAATGGGATTGTCGGCTTGTGAAAAAATAGATTCCGAAGAACCGCCAATCCCCACTGTACCAGAACTGACGCTTGCCGAAAAAGCGAAAAAATATACCGATGAACATCCAGATATTCAGTCTCCCTTGATAGTTAATGCCCTTCCTAAATCGGTAAATGTTGCGCTGGGTACTGTATTCATTGATACTTTTAAGTTTGGTTACAATGCACAGGAGCAATTAGTGCAAATCTCTACGGATAGAGGTCCGGTACTTGATATTACCCTTGACCAAACGGCTCGGAAAGCTACTGGTAAATTTGGTAAGCAGGAACTCAATTTTCAACTCAATCAGAACGGCTTGGCTGAAAGTGCCGTAGGTTTTTTTCCAAGTGGGAAGGAGGCCAATAATCAATATTTTTATAAAAATGGCTATTTGGTGGCCATGACGGATAAACTTTACCTGACAACCTTAAAATACAGTGGAAACGGAGATTTATTGGAGTGGAAAGGTACAACCCATCAAGGGGAAAGAGTGAATATCTCATATGAATACACTAATTATCCCAATACCATTCGTCAGGAAGTTACCTATTGGACGACTACCCATTTAACTTTCAGAGGTGATTTTTTAGGGAAATACAGCAGTAAATTGTTGAAAAAGGCAGTGATTAGTGTCCCTTCCTTAAGTGGCAGTACTTTTGTGCTTGATTTTGAATATACTTTTGACATTAAAGGCCGTGTTTCTAGAATGCTGATTAAACGAGATGCATTGTCAGATGTTTTGTATGAATATCGTTATTAGAAACCACCACTGTCAATATTGCTTTACTCGTCGGATATTATCCGACGAGTTTTTTTATGAGTTTTTTAAAAATAACCATCGTTTGATATTTGCCAATCTGCCTCTACCTTTGGCCTTTTGTTTTAAACTTCATTAACGTACTGCGATGAAAAAGACCGTAACCATTTTATTATCAGTAATTTACTTGACTGCGCTTGTATCGATGGATGTTGCTTCTCAAAACCCTTTTTTTAGTAACTACAACACGCCTTTTGGCGTGCCGCCCTTTGCTCAAATCAAAAATGAGCATTTTGAACCCGCTTTTATCGAAGGCATGAAACAACAGGCGGCGGAGATTGCGGCCATTACCGCCCAAAAAGAAGCGCCAACCTTTACCAATACGATTTTGGCGCTGGAAAACAGCGGGGATTTGCTAGACCGCGTCGGAAGCGTGTTTTTTAATTTTAACAGCGCCAATACCAACGAAGGTATTCAGAAAATTGCCCAGACGCTATCGCCAAAAATGTCTAAGCACCGCGACGATATTCAACTGAATACAGAATTGTTTAAGCGGGTAAAAACCGTTTATGACCAACGTAGTACCGCAAAATTAACGCGAGAACAGCTGATGTTGCTCGAAAAAACCTACAAAAGCTTTGTGCGTAGCGGTGCGGCCCTCTCGGCCGAGAAGCAAGAACGGATGCGTAAAATCAACGCCGAAATGTCGCTGCTAACTTTAAAATTCGGTCAGAATCTGTTGGCCGAAAACAACAATTATACGTTGGTCATTGATAAAAAAGAAGACTTGAGTGGCTTGCCCGAGTCGCTGGTTGCCGCCGCTGCCGATGATGCCAAAAAGCGAAAAATGGAAGGTAAATGGGTGTTTACGTTACAAAACCCCAGCATTATGCCTTTTTTGCAATATGCCGATAATCGTTCATTACGGGAAAAGATTTTGAAAGCCTACCTCGAACGCGGAAACCACAACGACGCTTACGACAACAAAGCCATCATGACAAACATCGTGGCGTTGCGGGCCGAAAAAGCGGCCTTGCTTGGTTACGAAAACCATGCGGCCTACGTGTTGGAAGAGAGCATGTCGAAAACCCCCGCTAAAGTGAGCGAGTTGTTGAACCAATTGTGGACTGCCACCGTGCCCGTGACCAAACAGGAAGCGACTGAGTTGCAGACCTTGATGGACAAAGACGGCAAAAACGAAAAACTAGAAAGTTGGGATTGGCGCTACTATGCCGAAAAATTGCGCAAGCAAAAATATGACCTCAACGAAGAGGAATTACGTCCTTATTTTTCGTTGGACAACGTGCGCAAGGGTATTTTTACGCTTTGCCAACGACTCTACGGCCTGAAATTTGAGCCGCGTGCCGATATTCCCGTGTACCACGAAGAGGCCACAGCCTATGAAGTAAAAGAGGCCAATGGGCAACACTTGGGCGTCATATACATGGATTTTCATCCGCGCGCGAGCAAGCGCGGCGGTGCTTGGATGACGAGTTACCGCAAGCAAGAAATGGAAAACGGCAAGCGCGTAGCGCCCGTAGTTTCCATCGTTTGTAATTTTTCCCGCCCTTCAGGCAATGCCCCCGCCTTGCTCAGCATGGATGAAGTGCAGACGTTCTTTCATGAGTTTGGGCACGCATTGCACGGCCTACTTTCCAACGTCAATTACGGAAGCCTGTCGGGTACGTCGGTGCCGCGTGATTTTGTGGAGTTGCCTTCACAAATCATGGAAAACTGGGCCACCGAGCCAGAAATGTTGAAATTGTACGCCAAACATTACCAAACAGGCGCGGTGATACCTGAGGCACTTATTGAAAAAATGAAAAAAAGTAGTTTGTTCAATCAGGGCTTTGAAACGTCGGAATACTTGGCGGCATCGTTACTCGACATGAGTTACCACACCCTAAAACCTGGTCAAACGCCAACGGATGTGCTGACGTTTGAAAAAGAAGCGATGGACAAAATCGGCCTGATTTCTCAAATTCCGCCGCGCTATCGCACCACTTATTTCCAGCATATTTTCTCGGGCGGGTATTCGGCAGGCTATTACAGCTACATTTGGTCGGCGGTGTTGGATGCCGATGCGTTTGAAGTTTTTAAGCAAAAAGGCCTTTTTGACCCCAAATCGGCTCAATCTTTCCGTAAAAATGTACTCGAAAAAGGCGGAACCGACGAGCCGATGGCACTTTACCTCAACTTCCGTGGTGCCGAGCCAGACATTAAACCGCTCCTGCGCCGTCGGGGGTTGATGAAGGACGTGAACTAAGGAGTTGTCGGTTATCCGTTAATTGTTATCAGTATTAAGGAGATTTGAACGTTTGTTCAGGTCTCCTTTTTTTGCTTTGCAGAAGCCCGAGTCTTGGGGGTAGATATAATAATCGGGTTTGCTTTCCATCAGTCAATAAGGCCTGTCTATCCTTTCGATTCCGGGCTTTATCCTATTTTGCTTTCTGCGTGATTAATTCCGACTCACCTTTGTTGCATCAATCACGCAACCATGAAAAAAATTTATTTTCTTCTCGCTATTACACTTCTTGCCTCTGCCCTCCTGACGCCCGCAATGGCGCAGTTTCCGATGGGGGGAGCCGCTCCGACCAAAGCTCTACCCGGAACGGCGGGTGACCAAACGCCGAAAGGTAGCTCTAAAATCACGGGTTTTGTGGTGGATTCATCGGTTACCAAAGCTGTCGAATTTGCCAATATTGCGCTCTACAACAAAAGCACTGGCAAAGCAGTAGATGGGACTGTTGCTGACGAAAAAGGGAAATTTGTTTTGAACAAAATCGTGGAAGGAGAGTATCGTTTGCTCATTTCTTTTCTGGGGTTTAAGAACAAAACGATTGAAAACATAACGCTCGCCAAAGGCCAAGAGCTGGATATTGGGGTGATAAAACTTGGGGCTAATGTGCAGACCCTCAGTGAAGTAGTCGTGACTGGGCAGGCCGCTTTGATTGAAGAAAAAGTAGACCGCTTGGTGTACAATGCCGACAAAGACATCTCCGCCAAAGGGGGAGATGCGGCCGATGTATTGCGTAAAGTGCCCTTGCTCACGGTAGATTTAGACGGCAACGTATCGCTGCGGGGTAGTCAAAATATTCGGGTGTTGATTAACAATAAACCCAGCACCATTATTGCCAGCAGTGTTTCTGACGCGTTGAAACAAATTCCCGCCGACCAAATCAAAACCGTAGAAGTGATTACCAGCCCGTCGGCAAAATACGATGCTGAAGGCTCGGCAGGTATTATCAACATCATTACCAAGAAAAACAGCCTTCAAGGAATGAACCTGAACATAGACGGTGGCGTGGGCAACCGAGGCTCTTCGCTGGCGCTCAACGGAAGTTACCGTAAGGGGAAAGCAGGATTTACCCTCGGTGGATTTGGCCGCGCCAATTACAACATAATTACCAAAACGAGCTTGGAACAAACGGGCATCGTCAATGGTATCACCACGCTGACCCGACAAACGGGCGATGGTAGCAGCAACATGTTGTTTGGGCAATACAACCTTGGTTTTGACTACGACTTGGCCAAAAACCAAAGCATCACCGCTGGGGTACGTTATGGGGTTCGAAACATGGTGAACCAACAAGATTTGGTAACAAGACTGTTTACCAACGGTGTGGGAGGATTGGCTTCTAGCCGCAATGTAGATGCTAAAAACCTGTCAGGAACGGTTGATATCAACGTGGATTACCTGCATACTTACAAAAAACCTCAGCAAGAATGGAGCATTTCGACGCTCTACAGCCGCAATGGCTTGACCAATGATTTTGACGCCAATTTATTGAACGGCGAAGGTAGTTTGACGAGCCGCCAACGGAACCTTAACGCTAACGTAAATCAGGAATTTACGTTGCAAACGGATTATCAAACACCGATTAAGAAAAACCAGTTGCTTGAGTTTGGCGCGAAAGGGATTTTTCGGGAAGTAACCAGCGATTACCGCTATTTATTGGCGGGCCCAACGGGTGAATTTACCAAAGAAATCAATCAACCCTCTGGCGAGCTGATTTATCACCAAAACATAGCGGCGGGCTACACATCTTACACCTACACCACTAAAAAGCGCTACACCTTCAAAGGAGGCTTGCGCTATGAGCACACATTCATCGACGCTAGCACCCGCGAAGGAGGTCCTATCGGAATCGGTGATTATGGCGTCTTGGTGCCGAGCGTCAATGCTTCTAAAACCATTAAAGGTACGACCTTAAAATTGGGCTACAACCGACGGATTCAGCGCCCAGGATTGCAGCAGTTGAACCCTAACTTCAACGCCGCCAACCCCCAAAATATCACGATTGGTAACCCAAGTTTACGGCCTGAATTGACCAATAATTTTGAATTAGGATTGAGCAAAACCATCAAAAAAGTATTTGTAAATGCTACCTTTTTCGGGCGCGTGACCAATAACGCCATATCGCAGGTACGACGCCCTTCTGATACCCTTGCAGGTGCGATTGTGACTACGTTTGAAAACATTGGCCGTCAACACGCTTACGGGACCAACATTTTTGCCAACATTGCCGTTACCTCCAAAATCAACGTGGGCATTTTCTCCAATGTATTCTACACTACCCTGAGCGGACAAGCAATGGGAGAAAACGGGGTCTCGCAAAATCTAACCAACGATGGTTTTAACGTAAGTGGGGGGATGTTTTCACAGGCGCAATTTAAGAATGGTTGGGGGGCACAGGCATTTGGATTTTTGCAAGGTTCGCAGGTGCAGTTGCAGGGAATGCAGGGAGGGTTCGGTTTTTATACCGTAGGAATCAAGAAAGAGTTTAAAAACAAAAAAGGTAGCATCGGGTTGGCGGGAGAAAACTTCCTGAGCCGTCGTTTCAACATCCATACCGAGCTCAATTCTGCTCAATTCAATCAGGTAAGTGATGTGTACCTTTACAACCGAGGGGTGCGTATGACATTCACCTACAAAATTGGAAAAATGACTATGGAGGCGCCCAAAAAGAAAGCCCGCTCGGTCAACAATGACGATGTAAAGACGGAAGGCAACGGCCAAGCGGCTCCCAGTGCAGCCCCCGCAGGCGGTGCCTCAAGACCTTAGTAGAATATCTTTAACCTATTCATAATTAACGCATTATAACTTAAAAATCCGAACAAAATGAAAACAAACAAACTTTTGGTTGCGACCTTGGCCGCCTTCGTTTCAATCAGTTCGTACGCCCAAACGGTGGATGAAATCGTGGATAAGCATATTGCAGCAATGGGCGGTGCGGATAAATTAAAAGGGGTAAGTACAATAGTGATTGAGCGCACACTCGCGGTTCAAAACATGGAAATTCCTAACAAAACGACGGTAGTGGTCGGCAAGGCCTTACGTACAGAATCGTCGGTAATGGGTAATTCTATGGTGCAGGTGGTGGAGGGTGCTACGGGTTGGATGATACGCCCAGCCATGATGGGTGGAACGGGCGACCCAGAAGATATGCCTGCTGAAATGGTGAAGCAGCAAGCGGGCCAATTAGACCCATTTGGCGAGTTGTATAATTACAAAGAAAAAGGTAGCAAAGTAGAGCTAGTAGGCAAAGAAAAAGTAGAAAAAGACGATGCTTATCACCTCAAAGTTACGACGAAAGACGGTCAGGTGATGGAGCAATACATTGATGCTAACACCTTTATGTTGACCAAGCTGAAAACAACGATAAATGGTCAAGACGGCGAAATTATGTTTTCAGATTATAAAGAGGTAGAAGGCATCAAGATGGCCAATACCATGGATATGACCAGTCAGATGGGTGCTTTGACTTTTATCACCAACAAAGTGACGGTCAATGCCAAGGTAGACGAAGCTATTTTTAAGAAGCCAACGAAGTAAGAAGAGAAGTGTTGAACACAAAGCCGCTCCGAAAGGGGCGGCTTTGTGCATTTACGGGTTATTCAACAGGTTATTTTCATGGCTTACTCTCTTACGACTAACCTCTGCGATAGGGCCGGTCAAACTTTTGATTGTGTTGGTGGGCCGCTAAACGTTGACGCTGTACGGGTGTCAAAACGGACCAAATTTCGCGTTGTTTTTCGTTTTCCAAACGCTGAATATCTCGGCCGCTCAGGCGTCTTCCTCTCAGGATGCGGTCATAATGGTTCTCAATTCTTTTCAACTCATTCTCCTGCTTGCGCGTCAGTTTGACGATGTTATCCAATCGGTTGATTTTTAGTTCTTCGTAGGCATTATCAATCCGAGGATTGTCGAATTGGGGTGCCTGATTAGGACGTTGGCTTGGATATTGGCCGCGTTGGGCATTGACAGTTGCGATGCTCAAAAGAGCGAAAGCGGCGATGGCTAAGATGGTCTTTTTCATGGTTGCTGTTATTTTAATTGCTTGTTTTTTGTTGGTTTACGAAGGTTAGAACGAAACGGAAACCCAACGTTTAACGCACTTTTAGTCTAATCTACTAATCGACTGTTCTAGTAGATGGGCTCAAAAAACACACCGATGAATGGAAATGTATTTTTTCTTCAGCCCCAATACTGTATCGCCATTTTGGGGAGAAGAGGCTTTAATGATTCCTTGTTTGATTAGCAATTTAGCCTCAGAAAACTCATTCGTAACAGGGTCGTACCATTGACCGACTATTTCCAAAAAGTTGGTTTTTTGTTTGTTCCTCCCAGTTCTCGGCAATCACTACAGGCCGCACTGCCAGTGGTATACCAAAGTTCTTGGGAACCAGGAACGGGGAATTCTACCAATATCAGATGAGACAACATCTCAAACATTCTTATAGCCTCAGATGCGGGCAACGTATCAAGGGGCTCGCAGGATTTGTCCAAGAAAGTAAGTCCGCCCAGATTTTCTGTAATAAACAGCCGCTTTTCTTCTAATGAGGAGGCACTAAAAAAACCAAAAACAATTTCATTTGGGTCGTTAATGCACAAAATATTGCCCGTTACCTGCGATGGCTGAGAATCAAACAGCCCACCCGTCACTTCGTTGGTTCGGGATAGTGCGTTCCAGTACTCAAATTCCTGCTGCGAAATTCCATACTGCCTTACCAGAATACTGTATTTAATCCGCAACTTGTCGCCAAGGACAGGGACAAACGTAATCGGCATATCTCGAATAACATCCTCACTGAGTTTAATGGAAGAGGCAACCGTAATCAGCGATGATTTACGATTATCCCAACACCTATTAACATCTTCTGTTCGCCCCTTAATTTGTTTACCGATTACTTCATAGCCTGTATACAGCGGCATTTGATACTCCCAAGTTTCCTCAAAATTCCACCGATAGAAGCGCGTCTTATTTAATGGGTCGTGCGTATTAACATTAATTTGTACGCCTGTTTTGTCTGGACTTACCTGATAAGTGACACTATCAATGGGAGGCGTTTGCATGGCTGGTACATACTGAGAGATGTATTCTTTGCCATTTTTTGTGCGGATATGGAGTCGGAATTTTTCGTTATCTACATAAGCAACGGCCCCCAATGTATAAGTTCCCGGTTGCACTTCTGCAAATCTAAAATTGCTGCCTTTGTCACCTTCTACACTGACCGTGGCCTCGCGCTCCACCTTGGGTGGCTCCTTCTCATTTATATTTTGAGTACGGCTCAGCTTGATTTGGCTAGTAGCCAAAGGACTGACATTCAACGAGCCATCCACTACCAGAAAGTTGGCCGCCTGCGTTATTTCTGGAGGCATATAGGGTTGAACACAACTATACAGTAAATACAGCGCCAACGACAGAATGGATAGATAAAGTAGCTTAAACTGATTTTTCATGACTTAGTCGGACTTACTCAATAAAGTTCTGTCTCTCATTAGAATACCTACAACAGATACCTATTTTTTTGGGCTTCATCGGGCCGTTTCAAGCGCTGCATATCATTTGTTGATTATTAATAGGAGTTGTTTTATGTCCCTATTAAGTCGCTTTAATGACAACTTTTTCCGTTCTATTTCATTCACTATTGGCCACGCTTAACCCAAGGTCCATCTTTGCACCCATACTTCATGGTACAGTAGTCAAGTATGCCATTGAAAGTTTTTATTATAAACAGTCCTTAACGGTGTATTCATGTGTAAGATGCATCAATGATAAATTTCAAATAAACAATAAACTTTATTACAGCTATGAACTATTTATTGCCACATACCATCGATAATTTCCTTGGTGAAAAGTTGATTTTCAAGCGTTTATTACACGAACCAGACGGGGACGTTTTGGTCGCCGAGAATTTTGTGCAACCCGGTAGTGGCCCACCCATGCACACACATTGGCTACAAGATGAAGGTTTTACAGTCTTGAAAGGGCGAATTGGGTATCAGTTGGCTGGACAGCCAGAGCAGTACGCCAATGCGGGAGAGTCGATTGTGTTCAAACGAGGTACCCCGCACCGTTTTTGGAACGCTGGCCCAGATGTGTTGCACTGTGAAGGGTGGTTGAAGCCTGCCAACACCAGTATTTTTTTTCTGAGCAGTATTTTTGCCGCTCAAAAAAAATCAGGCAAAGCCCAACCTGAAGTTTTTGATGCAGCTTATCTCATCATCCGTTATGCAAGCGAATATGAGATGAACGAAATGCCCGTTTTTGTCAGGAAAGTTATTCTGCCCGTCGTGTATCGAATCGGTAAACTACTTAACAAATACGAGCATTTTAAAGATGCCCCCGAACCAGTAAAACACCTCTAAAACAACCCCACAACTTGCTCAAAACTAAAATCTATTAAGGGGCATGGCATAGAAAATCACACCAGTGGTAGGGTAACGCGAAATTCGCGCCCGTCATCCTCAATGATGGGCGCGGGTTGTCCTAGCATTCGATACTTGGTCAATATATTACTCAAGCCCACGCCGTTGCTCAACACCCGAGTAGATTTACGCTGTATGTTGTTGCTGACCACAAGCCAGTTTGATTCGTCAAGATACAAATTGATGTTTAGTGGCTGTTCGGGCAATATGATGTTGTGCTTAACGGCGTTCTCAATCAATAGTTGCAGCGTTAAGGGGGGGAGTTGCCGCTCCTCACCGTTGGGCAAAACATTTGCGGTTAATATAAGTGAATCTCCATGACGAGTTTTGAGTAAGTGGTAGTAGGAGTTAAGAAAGTCTAGTTCTGCCGACAGCGGCACCAATGTTGCGTCGTTGCAGCGGAGTAGATATCGATATACCGAACTCAGCTCCTCACTAAAGGTTTCGGCTTTCTGCGGGTCTTCGCCGATTAGGGCCGTTAACGAATTCAGGCTATTGAACAAAAAGTGTGGATTAACTTGCTGGCGTAGCGCATCTAACTCGGTTTGCATCTTTGCCTTCTTGAGGGCTTCGGCGTCCGTCAGGGCTAATCGGTACAATTTTAGGTAGTAAATGACCTCATAGACGCCCCCCACAATGAAAGCAAACGAAATGGCCATCGCAATATGGGTAAGATACACGCGGGGAGTTGGATCAGCAATTAGACCCGTAGGGTCAATCTGGCTGAGCCCCCAAGTTTCGATGGGCTGTATCAAGGAGGTTAATACCGCGTAACCGATAAACGTAAGTAGAACGCGCCGACCAGTATTATCAATTTGGAAATACTTGGCCCTCGCCTGAAATACCCACCAGCGTAGCAATTCCCAACTTAGGCCTGTTGTTATCAATCCCCAACCAAAGGTCAGCCACACCAATGACCACTCAAAACCATATTCTCGTATGTAAAAGAATACAAATGGCAAAACCGACACGGGAACTCCGATGAGTCGAAACCATTTGTCGTTGGGTTTAGCACGTTGAGAATCGTCGGTAATTATTGTTTGCACACCGAATCAAAATAGAGAATGTTATGGTAAAAATACAAATTTTGGCATGATTGGCAAAGCTCTAATGACCTAAAAAAACACGAAATCATAAAGGGGGTGAGCCATTAGGCAATTTTTGTTAAATCTATGCTATCTTTTGTACGAAAAAGAAGGCGTGGCCGCTGGTACCTTCGGGCACAAAGCAATGTTCAACAATCTTAAATCCACTTTCAATAAACCATGATTGATACGTGGCCGCATCCGCTTGACTCCAGTACATAAGCGTACCAGATTCAATCCAGTTTGCTTCTGTACCTGTCCACTCATCAGCCCCCACCACACAGAGAAAATAGCCGTTGGGCTTAAGCCATTGATAGACCGCTTTGATTAGCGCAGGTTGCTCAGCCAGAGGAACATGAATAATCGAATACAGGGCAATAATCCCCTCAAACGAAGAGGCAGGAAAGCTTAAGATAGACATATCGGCGACCTCAAAGTGAGCATTAGGAACGTTTGTGCGAGCCAGTTCGATTTGTACAGGAGAAATGTCTATTCCTAAGTACTTGAAACCTTGGCTTAGAAAACGGGCCGTTGGAATCCCATCGGCACAGCCTAGCTCAAGGAGGTTGGCATTGGATGGCAATAGTTGAGCTAATTTTGTTAGCCAATCAACATACCGTTCTGGGTTCGCATTTTCATAGTGTTCGCGGTAGCGACTGCCTAGGCGGTCATAGCCTTGTTGTACAATGAGTTTAGGATTTTTCATGACGTGAAATTCCTTCTACCAATTTTATCGGCAAGCGTCGCTTCTTCTCTTTTCTCCGGGTTCCGTTTTTCTTTTTTCAAACTTTATTCCGTTTTTAAACTTTTCACTGGATTCATCAGCGCGGCTTTAATCGCCTGAAAACTCACCGTTAGCAAGGAAATTCCAATGGCCGAGATACCAGCCACGCCAAAAATCCACCATTCAATACCGATACGATACTCAAAATCGTGTAGCCAGTGGTTTAGGCCGTAGTGGGCCAACGGAAATGCAATGCCGTTGGCAATCAACACCAATTTGATAAAATCTTTGGACAGCAAGGTAGTAATGCTCGCAATGGAGGCTCCCATTACTTTTCGAATACCGATTTCTTTGATGCGTTGCTCGGCGGTAAAAGTGGCCAAACCAAACAAACCCAAGCAGGCAATCAAAATCGTGAGAAGAGAAAAGCATAAAAGCAGCTGTCCAGTGCGTTGCTCAAGGGCATATTGGCGTTCCAAATCATCATTGACAAACCCGTAACTGAACGGTTGATTTGGTTCAATTTTTTTATAGATTCGGGCAATGTCGGCCAAGGCTTGTTGCGCAGTTTTGGGGCGAGTTTTGATTAATAGATTGAAATAGGCTTCTTTAGGGCGAAAGCGGACGATGAATGGTTCGATTTTAACATTCATCGGGCGGAAATGGAAGTCGCGTAATACCCCTACAATTTCTCCGTCCAAGCCCCAAAAATTTACTTTTTTACCCAGTGCTTTTTGCGGTGTCCACCCCATGCGGCGAGCGGCGGTTTCGTTGATGAGATAGGTGCCGAACTTGTTACTTCTGTCGCTTGCTATGGAGGCAGAGAAGTTGCGCCCCGCGGCCAGCGTCATGCCAGTTGTTTTTAGAAAATCAGCGTCCACGTTCATTTGGGTGATCAAAAATTCATTTTTGGGGGTCTTTCCGTCCCATTCGATATACGAAGTGTTTTGCATATTAACCAACGTACTCGTGGTAGCCGAAACCGATGCAATACTGCTCTGTTTTGTCAGTAACTCTTTCAGCGTCATGGCTTTTTGGCGAGTATCACCTTTGAGGCGTACATAGAGTAACTGTTCTTTATCAAAACCTAATTTTTTGTTTTGCATGAATTGCAATTGCTGGTATAGCCCCATAGTGCCGATAATCAACACGATGGACATCACAAATTGGGTCACGACCAATGTTTTCCGAAAGCCGACACCTGATTTTTTATCGAAAACGCCTTTCAACACACTGACCGGACGAAAAGAAGAAAGATAAAAAGCGGGATACAGTCCAGTCAAAAAGCTGATAAATAGTAACACGCCCACCATGGAAACCCAAAACAGCGGTTGTTGGAAAGGTACCGTCATTACCTTACCAGATAACTCGTTGAAAAAAGGAATTAATGAGTGAAGCAGTACCAATCCAATGCCCAACGCCAACGAGGTCATTAACAAAGACTCGCCCCAAAACTGCGCAATCAGGCTGGAGCGTAACGCCCCCACGCTTTTGCGAACTCCTACTTCCCGTGCCCGTTGCGTGGCCCGTGCGGTAGATAAATTGATGAAATTGAATAGAGCAATGAGCAGTACAATCAACCCCACAATGATGAAGATTCGGACGTAGCGGATGTCGCCGTGCTTGCCCCAATCGGTGCCGAAATCGAAGTCCGAATACAAATGAATATCACGCAGGGGTTGCAGCAAAAGCGGTGTTTCGTTGCCTTTATTGTATTTTTTTAGTTGGCCTACCAGCTTCTGACTGAAAGTGGCAATGTTGGCATCTGGTCTGATTTTGAGGTAGGTATGGTAATTATTGCTGTCCCAATTGTAGCTCCATTTATCATTTAATTCAAAATATTTAAAGGGCAACAATACATCAAATTGAAGATGCGAACGCGCAGGAGCGTTTTCAACAATGCCCGACAACCGAAGCGGACGTTCTTGATTATAATGGATGGTTTTTCCTAAAACGGATTGAGCTCGCCAGTCTTTGCCAAAAAAACGCTCGGCCACGGCTTCGCTGATAACGATTTCGTCGGGCGAGGATAAAACCGTTTGCGGATTCCCTTTTAAGAGTTTGAACCCAAAAAACGATAAAAAAGAAGGGTCAACTACCCGCATGGCTTCGGGTTCCACCGCAGTTTGTTGGTATTGAAGCAATCCCGACCAAGCCCCGATACGGACTGTCTCGGTGATTTCGGGAAAATCATTTTTGAGCGCCGGAGCCAGCGGGCCGGGAGTTACGGCAATGTCATAAAGCCCAGTGGCTTGTTTTTGCCTTTCCGTCACCCGATATATCTGTTCAAATTGCGGCACGGCGCGGTCGTATTGGTATTCGTCCCATACGTACAGTCCAATGGCCAGACAGCAGACCAGCCCAATGGCCAATCCAGAAATATTGATGATTGAAAACGTACGGTTTTTAAGGAGATTTCGAACCGCAATTTTGAAATAGTTTTGTAACATATCGGGGCTGTATGAATAGGTTGTCGGATATTGTTGAGGGAGTCGTTTAATGTATCTGGGCTTCATAAATCCCAGCACTTCCCGCCAGTAAAGCCACTGCGCACCCCGTAAGCCGATGCGTTTGACTTGGAAAGCAAACTCTTCGTGGAGGTCGCCCGCTCCAGCGGCCCGGTTGAATGTCTTCCAACAAATGCGGGGCGCAAAACCATTTGAGTAACTTATCGGCTAAGATGGGCGGTTGGGTTTTCATCGGTAAAGGCTGCGTTAAACAGATAATTTCAAGGGGCTCGTTAATCTGCTCCAAAAACTGACCCGCACTTCCTGAATTTCTTGCAAGGTGCGGTGCCCGTAGGCCGTAACTGAAAACAGGCGTTTGCGGCGTCCGCCGCGCTCGTTGGTAGGTTCGCCCATCTCTGAGCTGACCATCCCTTTTTATTCCAGACGTTGCAAGGCCGAATGCACCTGATTCAGTCGAACACTCCGGCCCGTTTGTTCAATGATTTCGTGCATGAGCACTACGCCGTAGGCTTGGCCATCTAGCACGGCAACGGTCAGTAAAACGATTTCTTCAAATTCTCCTAGATACGTCCGTTTCATCGGTTTGTATTATTTCTACTTTTGCTGAGCAAATAGTTTGCCATTGAAAAATTTAGTTATTAAATAATTGATTATTAGAGTCTTACAAAAAAGAAACGATTGTACTGATTGTCCATAATCGGACAACTTTGTACGCTTTGGGACAAAGAGACTTTGTGCGCTTTATGAATTCTTAGTGTTCTTTGTGGTTAAAAAATTCGACGTATAGGTAAAGGCAGATAACCAAACCCTTTTTAAAAAAACAAATCATTGATTCTATGAAACAAATCACACAATACCTCCTATGCGGATTGCTGCTTTCTATGGGGGCTTTATCTGTACAGGCTCAGAAAACGCCCGAAGACAAGGCAGGTTGGAAACTCGGTTCTCAGGCCTACTCGTTTCGGTTGTTTACGTTTGCCGAAGCCATCCGCAAAATAGACAGCTGCGGTCTCAAATACGTAGAAGCATTCCCAGGGCAAACCATCGGCGGTGGGCTGGAAGGAAAAATGGATTTCAGCATGGATGCTGCTACGCGTACGGCGGTGAAGAAACTGGTAAAAGACAAAGGCCTGACGATTGTAGCGTACGGGGTGGTCAACCCCAAAACCGATGCCGAATGGACTACTTTGTTTGAATTTGCCAAAGACATGGGTGTTTTGAACATCAACACCGAGCCTTCGCCTGCCCAAATGCCGTTGGTGCGGAAATTGGCCGACCAATACAAGATAAATGTGGCCTTGCACAACCACCCCAAGCCTTCACGTTATTGGCATCCTGATACCGTCTTGGCGGCGATTGGCGGCAGTAAATATGTAGGCTCCTGCTCCGACATTGGCCACTGGGTGCGCTCAGGTCTTGACCCAGTCGAATGTCTTAAAAAACTGAACGGGCACGTATTGGGAATGCACTTTAAAGACGTGAAAAAAGACACACCCGAAGGTCGTTATCACGACGTAGTGTGGGGCATGGGCGACTGTAAAGTAGAAGCCGTGATTGCTGAAATGAAACGCCAAAACTTCAAAGGCCCTATCTCGGTTGAATACGAATATCACTGGGAAAACAACGGCCCCGAAATTGCCGAAAGTGTAAAAAACTTCCGTGCAATCTATAGCCGAACGAAATAAAAAATCGGAAGGGCAGACGAAAAAGAGTCTGCCCTTTTTTAATACAGTCGCTTGGGTCTTTTATCATTTATATTTTCGAGTTTTATTGGAGAGAAAAGTGCTTCAGGATTCAGATAATCAGTGCTTTACTGGTTGTGGCGTTGCCGAATACTAAGTTTAGGGAGTCGTGGGATTTTTATTGATGGGTTTACACTAAATTTGATAAAAACGCACTCTGTCTTATGAAAAATTTTGCAAGTTTATGGCTGGTGGTATTGGTATATACTTCCACTTTTGCGCAGGGTATTTTCCCTGATCGAGTGACGATACCCAAAATGAGCACCGTTACTAAAAATGCTTTGCCCAACAAAACGGAAGGCATGATGGTGTATGATTCAGACTTGAAGCAATTCAGCTACTGGACGGGTACGCTTTGGGCTAACTTTGGCAGCACCGCCGCTTCGGGAACGGGCTGGCAATTGATAGGAAATGATTTGAGTACCACCAACACTGGCAACGTGGGCGTGGGCATTTCAGTACCTACGCGCGGAAAATTTGAGGTGTTTGGTGCATTGGGCAACGGCCCTACGTCGGCCGTATTTGGCTCCGACGGGACAGGGCTCTCTTTGCAACGCAATTGGCCCACGATTGGCTTCAATCAATACCGTGATGGCAGCAATATACAACGACGTATTGGAGAAGGCTATGCCGCTACGCAGTTTTTTGACCCCACCACCGGAGCGATGTTTATCAATACATTTAATTATGGTTCATCCAACTCCACGTCTTCTTTTAGTATTCCTACTGGGGTTTTTACATTACTCAGCAATGGCAATATCGGAGTGCGAAACGGGGGTAGTTCCACCACTGGTATGTGGATAACACGCGGTGCTGCCAACACAACTGGCTCATTGGTGGTATCGGGCACTACCCACAATTCACATTTTCATTTTGATGTAGCTGAAGATACCTACATACGGGCGGGCAAAAACAACAGTCGGGTCGTGCTGAATGACATCCCTGGGGGCAATGTTGTTATGGGGGCTGGAAACGGAAAATTCGGTATAAATTCAGGTAACCCCCAATATACGTTAGAAATAAAACAGGCTGCTAATAATACAGGGTTGGTGCTTATCAACAATACGAACTTTAACAATTGGGAGCTAAAGTCAGATGTGTATAGTACCTAAAGTATATACACAAGTATTGATTATCTTAGGGGAATGAACTTACCCGATAAACGTCTGACAAAAGTATTGATGAATTTAGTGGAACGTGTAAAAAAGCGCCAAACTCTTTCCTTGCGA
>NZ_JAMZEL010000006.1:0-366755 GCF_024158025.1 Runella salmonicolor | reverse complement strand
AACGCCAAAATCAAAGCGTTCAGAAGTCAGTTCAGAGGGGTAAGAAACGTAGAATTCTTCCTGTATCGGCTAACTCAGATATATGCTTAATCTAAGTTACTCCACAACTTTTGGTTTTGATCCCTTTACAAACCAAGCGACCATGAAGTGTTCCGAAAACGCGATGTAGAGATGAAAGAAGTCAGCTGGCGTCAAAAAGATATTTGTATGGCCCTTGGACTTGGCGAAAACTAGGTCAGCCAGGCTTTAAAGAAGAACAAGGAGGCAGGTATGCAGGGGCTTTTGGCTCGGAAAGTAACTGGTCGCACCAACTGGCGAAGCTGGGGGAGGAATTAGAACAGGGTGCACAACATCATGGGTTCAGCGGAGAGGTATGGACCCGTCAGCGAGTGAATGCATGGAGTGAGAGGCTATTTGGTGTAAGCCATGATCCGACTCAGGTAGGCCACATCCTCAGGAAGCTGGGATAGAGCCTTCAGAAACTGGTCAAGAAAGCCCGCTAGCAGAGTATGGCTCAAGTGTTGAAAGAAAAAATTGAGGAGGTTAGAAAAGACACTGAATTACTTGTATCATTTTTGCAGGAAGCTTTTCAAATTATAGAATATAGCCTCAGAAATCTCATTTTGACGATAAATCTCCTTGGAGGGGATACCGTTCTCCTATTGTTTAAGGCTAGAGACTATCTGTATTTCGGTAAACTTCGTTTTTTTCATAGCAGTTCAGCATTAATGAAAATTATATAATATCTAATTTTAAACTATCTGCATTACAGGGATACTTAAAATACGCGATATCTACAACGGTACTTTAACGCTAGAAATACAACAATTGGTTGAGGATACAAAAACCCTCAACGAAGAAAAACAATACCCCCACGTGTGCATATTTCGTCGCGTGTCCGCTACCAATCTTCCACTGTCCGTAAACGGACAAAAATACACTTTCACTTTATTGATAATCAACAACTTAACGCATTGGCACTAAGTTTGAAGCTATTTATTTATCTCCTATATACAGCCATAGAGAAATGAAATAGTAGTTTAGGTTAAGAAAACAGAAAGCACCCGAGTCCTACTTGGGTGCTTTTTTATGGGGTACCATTTTCTAAAATCCCTGCTCAGTGCATTCGGTCGCCGCGTAGGTCGAGGGTTTTCATGATGTGGGCTTCGGCGGCGAGGAGTTCTTTCCAACGAGCGCGTACTTTTTCGGCGGGCAGGTATTCTTCGGCGAGTTCGATAAAATTGCGATAGTGCCCCGCTTCCGAAACCATCAGCTCGTGGTAAAATGTCCGCAAGCTTTCGTCGGCAATGTGCAGAGAAAGAAGTTTAAAACGCTCGCAGCTACGGGCTTCAATCAGCGCACACACCAGCAGGCGGTCGAGAAACACTTCGTCACGGTCACCTTTTTTCTTTACGATTTCTTGCAATCGGTTTACGTATTCGTCTTTGCGGGCGCGTCCGAGTTTATACCCGCGTTTATGAAGTTCTTTGAGCACCATTCGAAAATGCCCCCATTCTTCGGCCACCACGGGCGTCATCACTTCAACAAGTTTTTCTTTTTCTGGAAAATGCACAATCATCGAAATGCAGGCCGACGCGGCTTTTTGCTCACAATACGCATGGTCTACTAGGATTTGTTCCAGCTGCATTTCCGCAATATTGACCCAACGCGGGTCGGTGGGAAGTTCGAGTCCGAGCGTGGTTATCATTTAACAGTTAACAGTTATCATTCAACATTTATCAGTATTCAGTCTCTGTGGCTCTCTGTTTCTCTGTGGTTTATTTTATTAACCACGGAGAGAACGAGAGACCCAGAGGTTAGTTGCTACCAAAGGGCAATTTACCTAAGTCGACATTGCCACCCGTGAGGATGATGCCTACTTTTTTACCTTCAAAGCGCTCTTTGTGGCGGAGCAAGGCCGCAAATGGCACCGCGCAAGAAGGTTCAATAATGATTTTCATACGTTCCCAAATCAGGCGCATGGCAGCGATGATTTCGGGGTCGCTTACGAGTAGAATATCCCTTACATGCAGCCGGATGATTTCGAGGGTTTTATCGCCCAAATTCGTCAGCAGGCCGTCGGCAATGGTGTCAATGTAAGGCGCTTTCTCTATGTTTCCAGTTTTAAAAGAAAGTACGGCATCGGCCGCCCCTTCTGGCTCGCCCGCGATGATTTCGGTTTTGGGTGCCAGATAATGCGCCGCCAGCGCGGTTCCGCTCAGCAGTCCTCCCCCGCCTACGGGTGCCATAATCACATCAAAAGGGCCGTGGTCTTCGATAAGTTCTTTGGTGGCAGTGGCTTGGCCAGCGATAACCCGATAATCATTGAACGGGTGAATCATGGTAGCCCCGTGCTCGGCAATGACCCGCTCTACGGTGCTTTCGCGGGCTTCAAGCGTAGGCTCACACTCAATCACTTCGGCCCCATAGCCGCGTACGGCATCTTTTTTCACCTGAGGTGCCGTGCGAGGCATCACAATGTAGGCTTTGGTTCCGACCAACCCCGCCGCGTAGGCAATGGCCTGGGCGTGGTTGCCGGAAGAGTGGGTGGTGACTCCGTTTTTAAGTTCTTCGGGCGTCAGCGACAAAACGGCATTGACCCCGCCCCGGGCCTTAAATGCCCCAATTTTTTGAAAATTTTCGCACTTAAAATATAAATCAGCCCCACTGACACGGTTCAAAGTTTGGCAGGTCAGCGTGGGCGTATGATGAATGTAGGGCCGAATGCGGTCATGAGCCGCCGTGATAATAGATAGAGTTGGAATCATTTTGCTGAGTTTTGGAAGCGAATATGGTACAAAATGTCGAATTTCGACAAAACAACTCATTTTTTTTCCATCCTTGCCCCTGAGCAAACATACATAAGCCGCGCCCCCAGAAGCGCCTGAACTGAAATCCAGTTTGGGCACCTCGCAGGGCACGGCTTCCTACACTCCAATTACAAACGGGCGCTAGACCGCTTTCCAGGTCATCACTATTTTTACGGGCTCTCCATCCTCTTCTTCTTCAATCTCCACTTTCAGCAGTTTTGAGGAAGCCTCTACTACTTTCCACTCCGAGATGTCATTTTTATCGTCACCGTCTACGATACGGAGCATTTTGGTTTGTTCATTGTAAGTCCATGCACTTGGATTTCCTCCTGCAGGGTCATCGTCGTCGCAGCGCTTGGCGCCGTTTTCTCCTCCAAGTCGGCCTCCTTTTTCAAAAATAATGATGTTGTCTTTATCACAATCACGCAATAAAAACATCAAATCAGGGTCGAGTTTACCATCACCGTCAAAGTCCACGGCGGGATCCATGATGAAAGAAGAAAGCATAAGACGTTTGCCAACAAAAGGCAATCCATTGGCTCCAGGCTCCACTTCGATGTCATTTTTTTTGCACCCAGACACAGTCATGAGTAGGATGGCCATTGCGGCCACCACAAAAGAGTTCATTCGTTTCACAGCGTTTTGTTTTTTATTTTTAAAATGGTTGTAACTGTATATCAGCAAAGCCTAAACACGGCCCGTTGACGCCGTAAATATTGCCCCTAAGAGGGCGCACAACCAATTTAAAACCGACTGAAGTGTCATTTTGGGCGACTGAACTGGCAAAAGAAGTACCGATAAACGTTAGTTCAGTGTCTAAACTCAAGCGTAAAAATTGTGCCTTGGTTCAACTCACTTACTACCGATAATGTACCTTGGTTGGCCCCCACGAGCTCTTTCACCAAAACCAGCCCTACGCCCGTACCCTGTTCGCGGGCCGTACCCATTTGGGATGTTGTTTTGTTGAGTTGAAACAAATTTTGAAGCCGCTCTTCCGACATTCCCACGCCCGTGTCTTCTATCACAAACTGGTGCATGTCCTTTTCTTTAGAATAACTGAGCCTGATTTTACCGCCCGAATGGGTAAACTTGAGCGCATTTTGCAGCAAATTCCTGAAAATAACGGCGGCGTGGTTTCGGTCAACCATTATTTGGACGTTGGCAGAAATCTCATTGACGATTTGAATATTTTTGGTTTGGGCCATAGGCAGCAGCAACTCAATTTCATCTTCAATAATGGACGCAACCTCCACATTCTCCCGCTTGGGGCGAATCCCCCGCATTTGAGAGAGAGACCAATTCAATACATTATCGAGCATGGTATGAACATTATTGAGCTGAACGGTCAGGTTTTTGGTCGAATCCGCAAATTCAGTCTGCGTCAACACCCCCCAATCGGTAAGCATCAGATAATTTTTGAGTCCTGCCACGGGCGACCGTAAATCATGCGACAAAATGGCAAAAAGTTTATCTTTTGTGGTATTGAGTGCCGTTAGCTCCGTTTTTTGACGTTCGATACGCTGGTTGTTTCGTTGCAAAACCACCACAAAACTAATCAGCAGCACCGCCACCACCACCGCCGCAATGAGCCCCATCTGCTGTTCGCGTTTTTGTTGGGCCAGAAGGGTTATTTCCCTTTCTTTTTTTTCTAAATCATAGGCCGATTTCAGTTGAGTCATTTGGAGCTGGCTGTCGCGGGTCTGTCTTTTCTGCGCCAACCACAGCCGAATTTCCGTGAGTTCATTGCCCACCCGAAATGCCTTCTCAAAAGCCTTTTGCTCAGCGTACAAATCTTTTAAATTCCGAAAGATGAAATACAGATGAAAGGTATCTACCTTTGATTTTTGTTTTTCATACGCCAATACTTTCTCAAAAACAGCCTCGGCTTGGGTGTATTTTTCGAGCTTGGTTTCGAGCCTTCCAAGGTCGTTCATGTACACAAAATACCCTTTGGTTTGTTTCAGCTTATCTTTATAAGCGTAGAGCATTTTAGCAAACGACCGGGCTTCGGCCCGTTTGTTTTGTTTTTCGAGCATATCACAATAATCCAAACCACTCGAAAGCCAGCTGTCGATGTCGTGCTCCTTGCACACGTCCATGGCTTTTAATATAAACTGGGCCGCCTCTCCGTATTTTTCTCGATTCTGGTATACATTAGAAATCACTTCGTAGGTGTCCATGATAGTCCGCCAATCTTTCGACTTTTGGGCGTAGGTCACTGCTTCTTCAAAAAAATCATGAGGGTTTCCGATACCTTGGTGCATGGCAATTACCCCTAACAATTGGTAGCCTTTGGCCAAATACACGTAATCTTTGTTATTTTGGGCAACACCCACTGCTTTTTTTAGCCATTGCATGGCCAAATTCTCATCCTGTTGATAATACAAATAACTAAACCCCAACCCGTACATTGCTCGCGCGGTGGCATATAAATCTTTACCCTGTTGGGCCAACGTAAGTGATTGGTTCAAAAAATAAAAAGCAGAGTCGAGATTTTGCTCCCCATAGTGCCGCCCCAATTCGTAAAATAATCGACTACGGCTGCTGTCGGTATGGGCGGTGGCGGCTTGTTGTCGGAGCGCTGGAATCGAAACCTGCGCTTGGATAACTCCGTAAAACAAACTACACACTAAAACAAAAACACAATTGTTTTTCATCAACGTTTTTAAAAATTAAGCACCCTTATAATACCAACCTTGAATTGTCCCAAAAAAACATGTGACAATGAGTTGATAATTATTAAACTTAGACCTCCCAACACCTTCCATTTTACGTAAAATTTACGCCTCTTTAAATACAAAACAAGCCCATTCGCCAACTTCAAGGTTTTTAATTTTAAAATGGGGTTTGGTATACATAATTTTAAACAAAAAATATGGTTTTTTAGCACTGAGCTAATGCCCATACTTAACCAATCAAGTAACATGCTTGGTTGTCTTTAGGTCTTTACTTCCAAGACCGTTTTTACTCAACACTTCATTTTAAATTAAAAGATTCACCCACATGCCCGACTTTTCTCCTTGGCGCTATTGCAACTTACAAAACAATGAGTCGATGCTGCGTCGTCTTACAGGATTAAACCGCCGCCAATTTGAATCACTCCATCCATTTTTTGAAAACAGCCTGAATGACTATTTTAATGAATTTACGCTAGAAGGCACTCCCCGAAATCGTCGCCCGTTTGTTCATGGCAACGCCATCTTTACCGACACCCGCGACTCACTTCTTTTTATTTTGGCGTATGTAAATGGCAATGTGCGGCAGGCTCAATTGGCCGATTTTTTCGGCATCGACCAACCCAAAGTCAGTAAGTACATAAAAATTCTGCGCCCTATCTTATCTCAAGCCATCAAAGCCAACCCAGATTCTCTCTCAAAATACAAAAAAGAGCTTCTGTTTAATAAAATACACAAATAACAAATGCAGCATTATTTCTGGAAGAAAGAACAGCGTTTATCCAACCCTGAAAGCCTGCTCTAACTGCTCCTACTGATCAAATATCCTTCAATGTGCTTGCGGTTGATTTGCGCGCGGTATTGGTCTCCGATGGGTATGAATTCACCCGAGTTAAGCACAATATCATTTTTAGTAATGCTCTTAATGGCACCTCGATAGACCAAATATGAACGATGAACCCTCAAAAATGCGTCACCTTTGAGTTGTTCTTCCATTTTGGTAATCGAAATAATCGGCAGGTAATTTTTTTGTTTGGTCACGATTTGCAGAAAATTGTCTTGCGCTTTCATGTAGAGCACATCATCGTACGCAATCTGCTCATAGTTTAGGTTTTCACGCACGAAAAAATAGGGGGAGACAAAGGCAGCTTCGGGCAAAACGGCCAAGCGCTGCCGTACTTTTTCGATGCTTTGCAAAAAACGATCCAAGTCAAGGGGCTTCAACAGAAAATCAACAGGTGATACATCGTAGCAATCCAAGGCATAATCGCGGTGGGCAGTCACAAAAATAACACAGGGTGCATAGCGGATACTTTTTATAAAATCAAGCCCCGACATTTCGGGCATTTCTATATCGCAAATCAATAAATCCACCTCTTTTTCGGCCATTTTGGCGTAGCCTTCCATCACCGAACCACACACCCCTACCAGTTCGAGAAGGGGGTTCATCTGCACAAATTTGCCCAAGATTTTTTGCCAATTGATGTCATCATCAATAATTAACGTGTTTATTTTCATAGCTTAATAGAGCGAATAAATACAGGCTCGTTTGTTTTTCATTTACCATAATTAAGGATTCACATACCAAAAGGAGTCATTCATCCATTTTCTATTTTTGGGCTTTGTCAAACGCACCTCGGGTTATATCTTTGCATATCCTTTAATAATCAAACTTAATGGTATAAATACCAGATAAGGATATACAAAACTAGCAAACGTCTGTAAAAAACAAACTTTACCTTACTTCTTTTTATACCATTTTACCCTACTTTTTTAAGCATACACACTATTTCAGCATTGTCCGAGCGTCATTTCAGGGCACTGTTCATTTAATAAAGATTTTCTGGGAATGTTCTATTGTCCAAATCAAAAAAGGTATTTTTGATTTGGACAACTTTACTTTTGGAACAATATTGATTTCATAAGAAGGCCCCTCTGAAAAAAGCACTCGCTGGTGTGTTAAATCGGAAGTACCTTTGGCTATGCGACACATCATCAACTTCATCGGGCCACCTGCGGCAGGAAAAACCACCGTCATTCAGGAATTTAAACGACTCCTTCCATTTTATGAGGTACTGGCGATTGATGATTTTCGCCAACGATTGAAGGTCACCACGCCCCAAGAAGAAAATACCGCGTGGAATCAACTTTGGATGGCTGCCCTAAAAGCCGACTACTGCATCCTCGAAAGCACCGGCACATCGCCCCAACTGAGCATGATGCTCGACCGCCTTTGGCGGGCGCCAGGTACCAATATTTTGACGGTGGCGCTGCTGGCATCTCCCCGCACCTGCCGCCAACGCGACACCCAACGCCTGCGCGAAGGACATCAATCTTTTCCCCTACTTTCCGAACCTACGGGTCAGCGTTGGAAACCCCTGTCTGAGCTATCAGTTTCGATGAGTTTAGAGGCCGATAAACTGCCTGCGGCCCAACTCGCCGCTCTGCTCTGCGACCAACTCCCACCCGATTTCATTGATTAATTTCTTTTTTTCTTACTGAAGAGTGTATTGGGAAAGAAGTAGAAATGGCCACAAACCGCATTTATACTTGCGTTGTATAACTCCCAATGCTATGACTCGTTGTCCCAAAACTTTCTTTCTATTTTCTGTCTTACTGATGCCTCTTTCATCCGCCCATAGCCAATCAACCGACTCCCCTAAATTGGTGGCGGAAGGCGCCACAATTCAATTGGTTTCGGAGCAGTTCGCTTTTACCGAAGGGCCAGCGGTCGATAAAAAAGGAAACATCTTTTTTACTGACCAACCCAACGATAAAATCTGGAAATACGACACCGACGGAAAATTATCCCTGTTTATGGAGAAAGCAGGTCGTTCCAATGGACTTTTTATTGACAAAAAAGGGAACATTATTTCGTGTGCCGACGCAAACAACCAGCTGTGGTCCATTAGCCCGAAAGGAAAAACAACCGTGCTATTGGATGGCCATCAGGGGCTAAAATTCAACGGCCCTAATGATTTATGGCTCGACGCGAAGGGCGGCATATATTTCACCGACCCGTACTATCAGCGCGACTACTGGACCCGTAAAAAGCCCGAAATTGAAGGTCAAAAAGTATACTATTTGCCAAAAGAAAAAAAAGAAGCCGTGATTGTGGACGATGCATTGGTACAACCCAACGGAATTGTGGGAACCCCCGACGGCAAGTACCTCTACGTAGCCGATATACGGGCCAGCAAAACCTACAAATACCAAATCAACGACGATGGTACGCTCTCCAATCGCCAATTGCACCTTTCGCAAGGCTCCGACGGAATGACCCTCGACAATCGTGGCAACCTCTATATCACCGGCAAAGGGGTGACCGTGTATGACCCCACCGGAAAGAAAATAGAAAGCATTGCCGTACCAGCGGGCTGGACGGCCAATGTTTGTTTTGGCGGCAAAAACCGTGATGTATTGTTTATTACCGCCTCTAAGGCCGTTTTCACCCTCCAAATGCAGGTGAAAGGGGTTGAATAACTTTTCGTCAGGTTTTTCGTCCCAAAAAACCTGACGAAACCACTAAAAAATAGTACCTGTGAAAATCATGGCGGATAAAAAAGTATTTGCCGCATGGAAGCCACTTTTAGAAGAGTAATACTACTAAACCGCGACGGCTGTCGCACGAAAACCTTTAATTTCTAATGGATAATTTTCACATCAACCGTCGACGTTTCTTACTCGGAACCTCTGCTTCTTTGGCCCTTACGGCAGTCAATGCCAAAGGAGTGACGAACCTAAAATTGGCAAAAACCTACCGCGTAGCGTTGATTGGTACGGGCTGGTACGGCAAAAGCGATTTGTTTCGGCTCATTCAGGTTGCCTCCGTCGATGTCGTTGCGCTCTGCGACGTGGATAAAAATATGCTAGAAGCCGCTGGAAAACTCGTGAGCCAACGTCAGAAATCAGGAAAAGTACCCAAGCTGTACGGCGATTATAAAAAAATGCTAGCCGAAAATCAGTTGGACATTGTGCTCATCGGCACTCCTGACCACTGGCACGCCCTCCAAACCATCGACGCCCTAAAAGCAGGCGCGCACGTATACGTGCAAAAACCCATCAGCGTTGACGTAATGGAAGGAGAAGCCATGGTGGCCGCGGCCCGCAAATACGGTAAAGTAGTACAAGTAGGAACACAACGCAAAAGCACCCCTCACCTCATCGACGCCAAAAAGAACATCGTTGATGCTGGCCTGCTGGGCAAAATATCGCACGTTGAAATGTGTTGCTATTTTCACATGCGCAACAACGGTAATCCGCCGACCGAACCCGTACCCGCGTTTTTGGATTATGAATCATGGACTGGCCCCGCCCCCATGCGGCCTTACGACGGCCTGCCACACATCCGTTGGTGGCGTACCTTCACTGAATACGGCAACGGCATCACGGGCGATATGTGCGTCCACATGTTTGACACCGTTCGTTGGATGCTAAAATTAGGATGGCCTACCAGAATATCTTCACAGGGAGGTATTTATGTACAAAAAGAAGGCAAATCCAATATCTCAGATACACAATCGGCGGTCTTTGAATATCCCGAGCTAAACTGTGTGTGGCAACACCGTACTTGGGGCACGCCCAACAACCCAGCCTATCCGTGGTCGTTTACGCTTTATGGTGACAAAGGCACCCTCTGGGCAAGCACCATGGCGTACGATTTTATCCCGCAGGGAAAAGGCGAGAAAATCCACAAAGATGTGGTATATGAAAAAGAAAAATACCCAGAAGACAATACCGAAGAGCGTATTGAACTAAACGCCGCCCCCGCTACACGCCTACACATGCTTGACTTTATAGCGGCCATCGAAAACGGCGGCCGACCAGTAGCCGACATTGAAGAAGGGCATATTTCTACCGCAAGCTGTATTTTGGCCAACATTTCCATGAAGGTAGGGCGCCCCGTGGTGTATGACCCCAAGAAACGCGAAATCGTGGGTGACCGGGAAGCCAACAGCCTCCTGATTCGGCCTTATCGCCAGCCGTACAAACACCCCGACCCAGCCAAAGTCTAACCCGACAAAAGAGTCATAGTTTTGGAGTTACAGATGAAGGGTGGGGCCATGCCTCACCCTTCATTCGTAATCATAATGTCAGTGATCAGTTGTTTGACCACCAGAACCTCGTCTTGGGTTTGGAGCAACAACCTCGCCACCACCTCAGGATTAAATTCAGTCAGCAGTTCTATTTCTCTAGCCAGCTCGGCCAATGCCAACGTACCCGCCGTTACCGCAGTTCCGTACAATTTATGTCCAATTTTTTTGAGTCCAACAAGGTCTTTCTTATCGGCTTCTTCAAGAAGCGCATTGCATGATTTCTCTAATTCGCTGATTGTCAAACCCAAAAACTCTTCCAATATTTCATTGTCATCACCCACGTATGACTTTATGGTTTCAACATTAAAATGAATACGGGCATCCTGAACAGAACCTCCACCTACCTTTTCGCCTTTTTTGCGGACTCCGCCCGTCCACTTTTCAAACAAAACAATGATAGCTTCTTCAACAAAGGGTTTGGCTATAAAATCATCCATCCCTGCCTCCAGACACTTCTCTTTCTCGCCTTTCAGGTTTCCTGCCGTCACCGCAATAATGGGAATGTGGGCTTCTTGCTGCAACTCTCTGATTTTCTGCGTGGCTTCGTAGCCGTTCATTTCGGGCATCTGAACATCCATAAATACAATATCGGGCAATTCTGTCCGACAGAAATTCAACGCTTCATTTCCATTTATGGCTTCAATAATCACCGCATTGGGCGCGGCTCGTCGAATGATGGTCTTTGCCAGCAGCATATTGACAGGATTATCTTCGGCAATCAAGACGCGAATGACCTCCTTTTCGTGTGCAGGCTCGGCCGCGGGAGCAGTCTCCAACACCACGGGAACCGTTTCGGTTTTTCGATGTAAACGCGAAAGGGTATCGTACATATCCTGCATCTTGATGGGTTTCACCAAACGCTGATTCACCATCAGTTCTTCACAGCCTTTGATGATGGTACCATCATCGGAAGAGCTATGTAGAAGAATAACGGGCTGCTCCTCAGGAAGTTTATTGAAACTATTTCTTATTTTTCGTATTGTTTCCAGCCCATCCATGTAAGGCATGTGATAATCCATCATGATTACATCAAACCTCTTGCCTTGAGCCAGCAGCTGAAGTGCCTCAAAACCGTTTTGGGCTTCTTCAGAATTGATTTGTTTCAACAAAAGCATTTGCCTCAAAATCACCCGGTTATTGTCGTTATCATCCACAATGAGGACATTTTTGACCAAGTCAAGATTTTCCCAGTTGATAGACTCACCGGGCTCCGTTTTTAGGGTCAAATCAAAATAGAATGTACAACCTTGGCCGGGTGTGCTTATCAACTGAAGTTGGCTGCCCATCAATCCCAACAATTTATTGGAAATGGCTAATCCCAATCCAGTACCGCCGTATTTTTTGGTGGTGGAGGCATCTTCCTGCGAAAAGGCCTCGAATATTTTCTCCTGTTTTTCTGGCTTTATCCCGATGCCCGTATCGCGCACTTCAAACCGAAGCGTTACCTCCTCTTGGTTTACGTCGGTTAGGGGTTCAATTTTTAGCTCAACTTCTCCATCTTTGGTAAATTTAACGGCGTTGCTCAGCAGATTCACCAGTACCTGTTTTAGTCGTACTTCGTCAACCCAAATAAAGCGGGGAAGGTCTAACGAAATGTTCAGCAACATCTCCAATCCTTTACTTTGGGCCTGATAGGTAATGATGTCGGCCGTTTGGCTACCAATTTCGAAGAGGTCACATTTGTCAATGTCAAGCTCCAACTTTCCAGCCTCTATTTTTGAGAAATCAAGAATATCATTGATAATCGACAACAACGAGTTGGCTGATTGATTGACAATCGAAAGGTACTGTTGCTGGGTTTCGTTGAGTGTTGTTTTGAGTAATAAATCGGTAAAACCAATGACTCCATTAAGCGGCGTCCGGATTTCATGGCTCATATTGGCCAAAAATTCCGACTTTGCCACGCTTCCCTGCTCTGCTTGCCATTTGGCCTTTTTCAATTCTTCCCGTTGTAGGCATATCTCGGTAATATCTTGGGTAAACATCATGATTCCGCCCACCGAGCCATCAAACTGATACCAAGGCCGCACCTCCCAACGCAAAAACTGGTCGTGGTCCCATCCTTCGGGCCGCCATCGGTCTTCATCATTCTTTTCTACCGCTCCCAAAAGACAGCGGCTGTGGATGTCTTTCCACTCTTGCGATATATTTGAAAAAACTTCGTAGTGACTCAATCCCAGCACATTCCGACCGTTTAGTTGATACTCTTCCATCCAACGGTTGCTCACGGCAATGTAACGAATATCTCTATCAAACATGGCTACCGCTGCTGGAGCGTGCTCCACAAACGCAAGCAGCCGGGCTTTTTCGATAAATAGGGCTTGCTCGGTTTTTTTACGGTCGGTGATGTCAATAGCGACGCCCAGAAAACCAATGACGATTCCCTCATTGTCGCGGATAGGATGAACGACCAAAGAAACCTGGATTCGTGTACCATCTTTTTTGATATACGTCCACTCTCGTTGTTCGGAGCCTTCAAGTTCTGCCTTATGGATAAATACCCTCGACATTCCAACTGGCTGCCCATACTCCACGCTAAGTTCGTCGCAACGGCGCTGAACCTCTTCAAAATCATGCAGTACAGACGGAGTCACTTTACCAATCAACTCTTCAGCTTTATACCCCAACATCTGTTCGGCCCCTCGGTTGAAAAGCGTAATCATTCCATTGGCATCCGTTGCAATAATACCCACCTCCAACGCCGACTGGAGTACATCATTGAGGAGTTTTTGGGAACGTTTGGTTTCAATAAGGGCTTTTTTCTGAACATCAATGTCCTGAAACGTTCCGAATATTCGTCGGCATTTCCCATTTTCAAAATCAGCATTCCCTAATGTCCTGACCCAACGCTCGTTGCCCTTTGCAGTAATAATTTGCAATTCGAGGTCGTAGGAAGTTCCCGTTTCAACTGCTTTCGTAAATGCCTCGATGATTTTAGTTCGATTAATCCCCTCCTTATAAAAATTGATTGCCGTGGTTACATCAGGCTCAAAGTCGGGGCTTACTTCATGGATTTCTTTGGTAACATCCGACCAGAATATTTTATTTTTGACCAAATCAAGCTCCCAACCACCCACTCGGGCTATTTGGTTGGTTTGTTCGAGCATTTCTTTGGTTTGTTTTAAATCTACTTCCAATTGATGCCTTTTGGTGATGTCAAGCGCATTGCCAATCACATAATACTCACCGTCTGCGCCTTTCTCCCGGATGTTATTAAATATCCATATTCTCAGCGAGCCGTTTTTATCCAGCGTATGCATCAATCCATTGGATTTTCCGTCCTTGGCAATGGTTTGGAGGTATTTTGTCAGGGCTTCTTGGGCATTTTTTGGCACAATATCATACAGGCTCATGCTTTGGATTTCGGCTACAGTGTAGCCCAAAATACCCGCCCCCGCTTCATTGACCGAGATAAAATTACCTTTTAGGTCATGGGTGCACATCAACCCTTGCGAATTCTCAAAAAATGCTCTGAATCGGTCTTCACTAAGTTTGAGTTTTAATTCCTTTTCTTTTTCCGCCGAAACATCCCTCGCGATGGCAAAAATACTTTCGGTAGAAAGTTCGGGCGTAGCAGCCCATTCCAAGTGTTTGTAGTTCCCCTCTTTGGTCCTGAATCTATAGCTAAAACTCCCCGTCATTTCTCCTTGCGCCAATTTAGCTAATTGTGCTTGCGCGGTTTCTACATCGTCTGGGTGAACAAATTCAAAAAAAGGAGTTTCTAAGAGGTAGCGATCTTCCCAGCCAAGCACTTGTTGAAAAGCGGGATTAACCCGTTTGAAATAGCCATTTGTGCCCGCTACGCAAATCAGGTCGTTGGAAGAGTTAAAAAGTTTTTCAAAATGCGCCTGTTCTTCCCTGTTTCGTCGCTCCACAATCAATGAAATCGCAACCTCAGCCAACAATTGCAGAGAACGTTGTTGTTTCTCTGTAAGTTTCCCAGGGTGATCATCAATTACACAAAGCGACCCCAAAGCATAACCATTGGGGTCTGTCAGTGGATATCCAGCATAAAAACGAATGTTGGGATCGGAGGTTACCAGCGAATTATCTTTAAAACGCTCATCGAGTGTTGCATCCTCGACTTCAAAAATCTCAGTACCCATAATAGCATACTGACAAAAAGCTAGACTTCTATCCGTTTCGGTTACGCCAAGGCCAGTCCTAGCCTTAAACCACTGTCGGTCTTCGTCAATTAACGAAACAAGCGATATCGAAGTACCGCATATCATAGAGGCCAACTCGGTGAGCCGGTCAAATTCAGCTTCGGGTAGTGTATCTAAGATTCGATAATTCTTAAGTGCTTTTAATCGTTCACTCTCGTTTAAGGGTACTGGTAAGTTCTCCATTTATGGTTTTTGAGTTCTCGCAAGTTAGATTTCGTCATCAAGAGTTGGGGGCACAACCAGACTGATTGACATTATTCCAAAAAACAATTTGAATTAAAAAAGAGCCAATCTAAAAATGATGGGAAGCCGCATTTTCAAATATACTGATTACAATTCATGATATTGGGTGGCTAGACAAAAGTAATGACAAGAAGATATATTTCTAATAAGTTTCCTGAAAAATTTATGTCGGGTTACTGACCCACTTTTGTTTAACAAACAATCTTGAACCCTACATTAGCTATCATCAACTCGGTAACGACCATACCACCAATACCCAAAGAATGATTCACCTGAGTAGGTAAAAAGATGTAGTTTATGGATGAGGTCTTTTAGGTTCCCGCTTAGGTTTTACCTTATTAGTCTAAAACAAGCAGCCTGCCAGAAAAGCTTTTATCAATAATTTATGACTTTTATGGCTCGTTAAGGCATCTTTTTCCAGTACACAATATACATCCTGAAAAGGAAGTTTTCCTTCTTCAATGTATTGATGCGCAACGGGGTTTTGTTGATTATCTTTCAACACCCAAACGTCTTTTCCAGACAAATTACCACGATTTACAGCATGACTCCCGTATTTTAATAAATCGGTAATTGGCAAACAAACAAATTCATTTTTCATAACAAGTTGAGTATTATACGTATAATCTTTCTTTAACCCGAACGCGCCTATAATAGGACATAACTAATGAACTAAAATTAGTACATTAAACGCAATAATTTATCAAGTTATCAAAATTTAAGTTTGAAGTTATGTCAGGAAAATATCCTGACCATCAAAAGCTTACCCTAAAATTACACTTCAAACATTCTATTATTCTATCGTAACTACCTATCCACAATACTGTCAAGCCATTGCTTTAAAACATTGTATTTAAAATATTTACCCAAACTGGCAAATAGTCACTATACCATGCTTCTTACGTCTTCCCCCCTCTTAAGCTTTTTGTTTGTACTCAATGTATACCACACTGAAATAGTTTTTTTTGAAAACAACAACAACCTAACTCTATACTATATACGTTGACTTATTTGGATATTAAATCGTCAAGCCATCAAAAAGCAAACCTAGTGTGCCACGGCCAAAAATGGCAGTGTAAAAGGTATAATATACCCAAACGTCAATCTTTTTCTATGCCCTTATTTTATCCCTCTACTTACATAAAGTATTTTGCACAAAAAACCCCGCAGTGATTATAAACTGCGGGGTTTTCAACTAATTGTACATAGACAAGAAGTAAACTCAAGTCTTGCCGTAGTAACGCTGTACCATTCGCTTTCTTGCCCAAGGCCCATTAAAATTGATTTCTCTCCCCGAAAAAAAATTGCTAAAAATGGACTAAAATGCCATTCTTGGCATCGGACTAATGGTTTGTTCAGAAAATTCTCCTTTTAAATATTTAAAGTGGGCCGCCATGGCAATCATGGCAGCATTGTCGGTGCAGTACTCAAAACGCGGGATGTATACCTTCCAATGCTCTTTCTCCCCTGTTTCGAGCAACGCCTTCCGCAGGCCAGAATTGGCCGAAACTCCGCCCGCAATGGCAATTTCCGAAATCCCCGTTTGTTTAGCGGCTTTGCGCAGTTTTTGCAACAGCATTTTGATTAAGGTATGCTGCACACTCGCACAAATATCGGCCATGTTTTCTTCCACAAATTGCGGATTGTTTTTCATTTTATGTTGCAAGAAATACAAAATGGAGGTCTTGATTCCGCTGAAGGAAAAATTGAGCCCGGGCATTTCAGAGAGAGGAAACGGAAACGCGAGCGGGTTCCCCTGTTGGGCGTATTTATCCACCAATGGCCCGCCCGGATATGGAAGATTGAGCAGCTTTGCGGTTTTATCAAAAGCCTCCCCCACGGCATCGTCTTGCGTTTCGCCGATGATTTCCATGTCGAGTGCGTCACGTACTAACACAATTTGGGTGTGTCCTCCGCTCACGGTCAAACACAAAAACGGAAAGGCAGGACAAGGCGCTTCAATGAAATGCGCCAGCACATGCGCCTGCATGTGGTGTACTTCAATCAAGGGCACTTTTAGCCCCAAAGCCAGAGCTTTGGCAAAGGAAGCACCGACCAATAATGCCCCCAAAAGCCCTGGGCCGCGCGTAAAGGCGATGGCATTAAGGTCTTTTTTGCTTACTTTTGCATCTTCAAGTGCTTTTTCGACCACTGGCAGGATGTGCTGCTGGTGCGCGCGGGAGGCGAGTTCGGGCACGACTCCGCCGTATTTTTGATGAATCACCTGCGTGGCTACAATGTTGGAGCGTAGTTGTCCGTTAGAAATTACGGCCGCCGAGGTTTCATCACACGAAGATTCTATGGCTAATATAGTTGTCATTTCGCTTGAATATTTGTTAATTGTTATCCGTTAAGGGTTAAGTGTGAATGGGTTATTCATAAAAAAGCTTTTAACTGACTATCCGCAGCGCGGCCATGAAACGTTTCCTCTGGTACATAGGCAATGCCATTTTTATCCTGCTTGTCGCGGTTATGCTGCTGACAGAAGTAGTGATATTGGGCATCCAGTTTCCAGCGATACAAACCGAGGTGGTCAACCGCGTAGCCAAATGGCTTTCCAAAGAGCTCCAACACCCCACGTCCGTAGGCCGCGTAAACGTCCAGTGGTTTGATGCCGTTTCGTTGGAAGATGTCACCATCTTGGACCGTAACGGTCGCCCGATGATTGATGTAGCCCGCATTGATATTAATCACGATTTTTGGTCCCTTATTTTCAGCAAAGGTAAGAAGACTTTTGGCACCACCCTCGACGAAGCCACACTTTACAAACCTTCGGTATGGCTCGTAAAGAACCCTAAAACGGGAGAATTAAACCTTGATGCATTCATTGCCCGTATTGAAGAGCTAACAGCCAACCCCAATGCCCCTGGCGTAAAAGATCAAAACGTACCTTTTGTCATCAAACAGGTTCACCTCATCGACGGCTCTTTTCGGTGGGACGACCCGCGCGAAAAACCAATGCAGGGCAAAACCTTTGACTATAACCACTTTACCCTCAAAAGTATCAACGGAGAAGCCAAGAATTTTCTAGTTTTGGGGGACACCATCGCCTTGAAAGTTCAGAACTTACGCACCTTCGATAAACGCACCAACCTCACCATCAAAGAGCTGGACAGCAAAGTGTTGTATTGTCGTACCAAGTTGGAATTGGCCCAATTGTACGCACGCATCGGCAATTCGGTGATTGGCAACTATATTTCTTTCAACTACGATTCGCCCGCCGCTTTTGGCGATTTTAACGAAAAAATCCTGATGCGGGCACACTTAGACAGTACCCGCGTGCGCTCCGAAGATTTGGGCTGGTTTGCCGATTATCTTTTTACCCTCGACGAAACTTGGCACGCCAACGGCAATTTTGTGGGCACGGTCAACAATTTCCGTTTGTCCGAAACAAACTTACGGTTTGGAAAAAATAGCGTGTTGCGCGGCGACATTGGCTTTAAGGGCGTGACAGAGTTTGAAACATCGGTGATGGCCTTTGACCTCAAAAATACCCGCGTTGACGCCGCCGATTTACGCCAATATTACCCCGAAAAATCGTTCAATGACTTGGTTCAGAAATTTGGGGTAGTTGATTTTTCGGGAAAATACAACGGTACCTACGACAAGTTTAAGCTCAACGGCGATTTTAAAACGGCCTTAGGACAAGTGACGGTGAAAGAACTGGAAATGAACCTAGCCGCCAAAATCCCGACCTACACGGCCGACATCAACACGCATAATTTTGACCTAGGCAAGCTAGTTGACGACGACGATTTTTCGGAGATAGACCTCAACGGCAAAATCAGCGGCAAAGGCTTCTCGCTCAAAACCGCCTCTCTCAACCTCAACGGACGCTTGCCACGCTTCCGCTACAATAATTATGACTACCGCAATGTGTTTCTCAACGGAACGCTTCAAAATAAGTTTTTCAAGGGCTCGGTCATCGTCAAAGACTCCAACCTTATTGCGGATGTAGACGGAGCATTTGATTTCTCAAAACCCAAATACGTCTACCACGCCGAGGGGTTTATTCAGCGGGCTGACCTTCGGGCGCTCAAATTCATGAACGACTCGCTCATGATTCATACCGAACTAAACGTGGATTTGGAAGGAAACACGATGGATGAAATCGTGGGACGGGCTAAATTTCTGAATAGCTACGCCACTTTCAAAAAGCGTAACATTGTAGTAGATACCCTATTGGTTGATTCTCGCCTGACCGATGGCCTCCGCCGTCTGTTTATCTCTTCCGAGTTTTTTAATTTTCAGGCGCAGGGCGTTTTCCAACCGACCAAAGCCGTGGCCGATTTGGCACAGTTGTTTGATGAATACCAAATGTATTTCTTCGGCGACGAAGGCGCGCGGCTCCAATACTACGAGGACAAAAAGCGCAAGCAGCCTTTTTGGCAACGGTACAGCATTGACTACCGCATCCGCGCAAAAAAAATGGATCAATTGCTGGCCTTTCTCTACCCCGACGGCTACGTATCCAACGGCTCTACGGCCGAGGGGGTGTTCACCGTTGACAATACGTCCATTTTTTCAATGACGGGGCAGTTTGATACCCTCAAAATCGGCAATAACTCCTTTTATAATTCAGAGCTTGACCTCAACACGTCTAAATTCACCAATAGCCCCGAGGTGCTGGCGTCGGCCATTATAAATTCGGAGAAACAACAATTGGTGGGCATTGCCCCCACCGAAAAACTGGCCCTTGAGGCCGCGTGGGAAACCGACCACATCAATTTCAGAAGTAGTCTGCGCCAGCAAAACATGTCTAACCGCGCTACACTCAACGGCGAACTTCGGTTTGTGGGCGATTATCTTTATTTACAATTCAGAAAATCGAAACTCCGTTTGCTCGAAGAAGACTGGAACGTAGACCCCAACAATCTCATCACCATCATGGGGCCAAACGTCACGTTGAGCAACGTTAATCTAAAACCCAACGGAAAGGACCAACTTCTAGCGCTGAACGGTGAAATCTCGACCGACTCAACCAAAACACTTTCGTTTGAAACCCGTAACTTTGAACTCACTAACCTAACGCCCCTTATCAACGTCAATCTGGCAGGTACCGTCAACGGAACTGTTACGATGCGGGATTTGTACAGGACGCTAATTTTTGACACCAAGGCCGACGTACAGAAGCTGACCTACAATAACTTTTTGATGGGCAACCTCACCGGCGACGGCGAATGGGACCCCATCGACAAGCACCTCCACGTGGATATTCATCTGGATTCAAAAGCCAAACGTGAACTTTCTATTACTGGCACTTACACCCCAAACCAAGCCAACAACGAATTAGATTTAAGGGCCAATTTCAGCGAAACCAACCTGCAACTGCTTGAACCTTTTGCGCGCGGTTTGGTCTCGGATTTGAGCGGACGCGCCGTGGGGGCCGTTTCTATCACAGGCCCTGTCACTGCGCCGGTACTGGATGGAACGGTTGATGTAAAGCAGGGCCGCCTTACGTTTGATTACCTCAAAGCGGTGTTTTCCTTTGAAGACAAAGTGTACTTCGGCGAAAGCGATATTCGCGTCCGGAATTTACGCCTGACCGACCCCGAAGGCAATACCGCTACGTTGCGAGGCGGTGTATACCACGATAGTTTTAATAAATTCTCGCTGGGTTTTGATGCTGATATGCGTAATTTCAAAATCCTAAATACCACCATTCGAGACAATGAACTGTTTTATGGGAGTGCCTACGCCACGGGAAAAATGGAGATTTTTGGCCCTATAAACAACTTCAAAATCAGCGCGGATTTGACCAGCAACCGGGGCACAAAAATCTACATTCCACTCGACGGTGCCGCCGAAGTAGCATCGGAGGATTTTGTGCAATTTGTCTCTTCGCTACCCGATACCGCCAACAAACAGACCGCAAATAAAGACAAGATTGTACCTGCCGAAGAAAGCATTATTAAAATGGATTTTCGGTTAAACATGACGCCCGATGCGTATTGCGAAATCCAGTTTGACCGCCAAACGGGCGATGCCATCAAGGCCTACGGACGCGGGTTGATTAACCTTAAAATAGATACGCGCGGCGATTTCAACATGAGCGGTGCCTACGAAATTCAAAACGGAGACTACCTCTTTACCCTCCAAAACGTTATCAATAAGAAATTTCAGATTCAGAAAGGAAGTCGTATTTCGTGGACGGGCGACCCCTACGGTGCCACCCTCGACGTAAAAGCAAACTATACCTCTAGTGCTTTACTTTCACCGCTGTTTCAAACAAGCGGCACCTCCACCACCAACGAACTCAATACCCGGCGCTATCCCGTAGAAGTGATGATTTCGTTAAATGAAAAAATGCTTTCTCCGCAGATTTCGTATGGCTTGAAGTTCAAAGAATACCCTTCTACTTTGTCGTACCAAATCACGGCCGTAGAAGAGCGCCTCAAGCGCGATGAGCAGTATCTGTCGCAGCAGGTAAGTAGTATGCTGCTCTTTGGGCAGTTGATTTCCGACCAAAACAACATTTTGTTACAATCGGCTTCGGGACTGACCAACAGCCTCAGCGAGATGGTCACGAGCCAATTGAGCAAATGGGGCTCATCCATCAATGAAAACTTAGAACTCGGCGTTTCGGGACTGAACCTTAACTTTAACGAAGCAAACCCCAACGCCATCAATAACCTTCAATTACGTTTTTCGTACCGATTCCTCAACGACCGTTTCCGCATCACCCGCGATGGGCGACTGTCGTACGGCCAAAACCAATACGATGCCACCAGTTTACTATTAGACTGGACCCTCGAATATTGGCTCACCGACGACGGCAGCCAACGCCTCCGAATGTATAACCGCAACATCCAGAACCAAATCACTGCCAGCGGGCCTAATGCCATTTCGTACGGAGCGAGTTATTTGTTTACGCGCAGTTTCAACAATTTCAGATTCTTCGGTCCCAAAGCATCCCGCCCCGAACCTACCCCGCCCCCAACACCTACCCCAAAAACCAATTCTGGGCGCTTGACCACCTACCGTAATTTGGAGGAATTGAAGAATTAGGTGCGCTTATTCTGTAGCCTTATTGGCACCCTCAAAATCGCTATTAGGCGGTATTTTGATTTCCAATATCCAAAAAATAACTTAGTCTAAAACCTGTTTTTGAATGGTTAGTAGAAATAAATTTGAATAAAATAGTGGTACGCCGCGTTAGCATTCTATTCATAAGCAACTTTTAAGTAGAAGGATATCTTCTTCAAGCTTATGTATTTTACATTTTTCTGTTCATCATTTTTCTGTTTATATACTTTTGATGTCGTCACTTATTTTTTGGAAAAACTGGAATCCCGTTCAACGTTTTTTATACACCACCTCGCTGGGCCTGCTCGCTCTGGGCCTAATGGCATTGTTATTTTTTCATTATAGAGGCCTTGAAAACACCGTCCGCTGGGAGGTTTTGAGCGAATTGGACGAGGTGCCCGTACCGCTAGACAGCCTGACGCTTTCTGAAAATGCAACACAAGATAGTTCGGCAACAAAGGGGCAAGCAGCCAAATCACAAATCCTCCTCCCTGGCAAAGCCTATTTATTGAAAGAACAATTTGTACCCTTTCAGACCGACCTACCCGCTTGGTTGGTTTGGGGCTATTGGGGCATCGTGCTGGCGGGCGTGGTGTTGCTTTTGAGTGCCGTTACGGTGCTTACTGGTCGGTGGTACATTGGTGCAATGATGATTTTTATCGGCCTGTTGGCGGGTTTGCATTTAGAGGTACTACAACTTTTTGGTTCTGAAAAAGCCCTGGGCTTCGGCATTGCGGCGGTTTTGCTCGGCGGCGTCAGCTACTATCTACACGCTTTCCGCGACGATATTACGATTGAGCGCCGGATATTTATCTTTACGGCGCTGACAATTTCGCTGGCGGTATTCTTTTCTTTTTTTTCCAAAACACCGTTTACCGCCCTCACGATTACCTCTTATTCTTTAGTACCGTTATTGATAATCGCCGTTATTTTTATCGGATGGTTGTCTATCGAAATCATCGCTGGTTTTGTGTACATCGTTACGCATCCACGCACGGGATTCGGAAAGAGCAGCTTGCCCAACTTTTTGTTTATCACGGGCTTATATCTTTTTAGTGTTTTGCTACTGTACCTCAAAATCACGCGGCAGACCGAAACCAACTTCCTCTATCTTAGTCCTTTTGTGCTGTATTGCGTCAGTTTGGTGCTGGGCATTTGGAGTCTTGCCAAACGAACCGAAACCGCCATACCTTTCCGGGAAGTGGCCGTTTGGCTGTATGCTGGGCTAGGATTAGTCACCACGGGCGTCATGGCATTTGTGTTGTTTACCGACAATAATCCGCTAATTGAAGTGTTTGAAGATGCCGTTATTTATTCCCAACTGGCGATGGGGACGGTGTTTGTGGGCTATATCGGGCTCAATTTTTGGCCTTTGTTCAAACAAAGCAAGGCCGTCTATAAAGTCATGTACAAGCCTATGCGTATTATGCAGTCGCAAGTTTGGCTGATTGGCGTGATGGGCGTTGTACTACTCATATCGCTCAATCGTTTCCACAGCATTGACCAAGCCCGTGCGGGGCATTACAACGCCTTGGGAGATTTGCACACGGCTACCCAAGAATACCTGCTTGCGGAGCAATATTATCAATTGGCGCTTGATTTGGATTTTCAAAATCATAAGTCTGGGTTTTCGCTGGCTTCGCTGGCGTTGCGTCAGGGCGACCGCCTCAGCGCGGGGGCGTACTTTCAACAAGCATTACACAAAGACCCCACACCACAAGCATATGCTGGTCTGAGTCAGGCGCTGTTGAACGAAAATCTGTTTTTTGATGCTGTTTTTAACCTACGAAAAGGCCTGCAAACCTTCACCCACAGCGGCGAGTTGCACAATAATTTGGGCTATCTCTACACCCGTACGGCCATCGCAGATTCGGCCTATTATTATTTTGAACTGGCCCGACAGCACGCGGTCAATACCGCCGTGGCCGAAACAAACCTCTTGGCATTTTGGGGAAAAGCCTTGGCCGCCGTCGATTCTGCCAATGCTTTAGCAGCCCTTGGACTTACAAAAGCTGATTTTCGGGAAACCAACCTTTTGCAAAGCGTCAAAACGTCACTTTCTCACGAAGCCAACCGCATTGCGTTGGCCCAATTGGTGGGCGAAAAAACAAAGGTTGAAAAAACGCAACTCGCCCTAGCCAGCGATTCGGCCTTGAGCGTCAATAATTTTGCGTACCTGTACAACACCAATCAATACGCGCAAGACACTAGCCTTGCTAATCTATTCAGAAAATTAATCAATACGGGCAACAACGGAAATTTTTACAATGAGTTGCAGGTAGCCTACGCTTACTCAGAATACAATCGCGATAAAATTGCGGCTTTCGACATCCTAGCCGCCCAAACCGTGGCAGACACCTCCAAAAAAGTAGCCCTAGCCCGCCAAACACTTCAATTCTGGTTGTTGAGAGAACGAACCGAAGAGGACGCCGCCGCTAATATGGCCAAAAGTTTAACCACCGAAGCCGACTTTCTGACGGCCCTCCGAAAGCACCCGTTTAGCCTACCGATTTTGCAAAAAGCCACCGTTTTTTTCAATCAACAAAAACAACCCAAAACCGCATACCAATTCATTTTAAACGCCCTCAGGTTTCGGCGGGATTCTCCAGAATTGGTAAAAACGTACATTCTTCAATGCCTTCATTTACGCCTAACAGATTTCGCCGAAGAGGGTCTTCGCGACCTGTTTGCGCTCACCTCATTTACCGACTATCAATCATTTCTGAAAATCTATCAGTCCCAACGCGCACTCATCGAAAAAGAACGTGGAAGTTTTCAATGAAAATTGTACTTTTACCCATTCATTTTGCCCTATAAACGCTTTCAAATTTAAATAACCCACTCTTTATGTGGAAAGTACTGGCCACTGGCTTAGGTGTCTTAGCTGTATTATTCAGTTGCGTTTTTGCTTACTTTTATTTTAAATACTTGCGTTATGAAGAGGATTTTGTAGCTGAATTTTTGCTTAAAAACCCTAAAAAGTGCGCAGTCTTTTGGGTACGCAATGACTCATTATTAGTTGGGCATCGGTCAGACACCCTGATGCCGTTAGCGAGCACGGCCAAGACCATCGTTGCTGTTGAGTTTGCTCAACAGTCGGCCGAAGGAAAAGTTAGCCTTACCGAACGAGTTCCGTTGAGCGAGGTGGCACGGTTCTATATTCCTGACACTGACGGCGGTGCGCACCGTGCCTGGTTAGAAAGTTTGAAAACGTCAAAATCAACTGACAACAATACCGCGTCGTTGATGGAGGTGGCCAAAGGCATGATGCAATTTAGTAGCAATGCCAATACTGAGTTTTTAATGTGGAAATTGGGGTTGAACAATATCAATGCCAACCTCCCAAAACTAGGCCTCGGTAAGCACCAACCACTGTATCCATTTGTGTCGGCGCTGTACGTGTGTTCGGATGAGCACTCCGCCACGGGGCTAAAAAAAATGCCCCTGTCGCTGTACCTCCAACGCACCAATAAGTACTTTGAATTGCTTAAAGTGGATACTACGGTCAAAGCCAAGTTCAATATGGCCAATGTTCCGCTTCCAGTGCAGCGCATTTGGTCAGACCGCCTTCCTGGCTCAACCGTTCGGGAATACGCGGGATTGATGAAAAAAATAAACAGTCGGACTTATTTTAGCAAAAGCGCCCAAACGGTTTTGGATACATTGATGGAATGGCCTATGCGATTGCATCCTGACAACAAAAAGAAGTTTGTCCATTTTGGAGCCAAGGGCGGCTCTACGGCATTTGTGCTAAATTATGCCTTATATGCCACTGACAAACAAGGGAATAAAACCGAGATGGTTATTTTTACCAACAACCTAGGCGTTTTTGAGCAAACCCTTTTGCAAGCTGAGTTTCAGGTTTTTATCCAAAGAATATTGACCAACGACGCCAAAAACAAAGACATACTGTCTATTCTAAAAAAACTTAACTAACACGCCTTTATCATCCATTTATACGCACGGACGTTTATTTTAGCGAAAATCATTCAGTCATGAAAATCATCGAAACCTCCCACATTGCCAAACGCTACATCATGGGTAGCGAAGTGATAGATGCCCTCAAAGACGTAACGATTTCGGTCAACAAAGGTGAATATGTGGCCTTTATGGGGCCCTCAGGCTCTGGAAAATCTACCCTGATGAATATCATCGGCTGCTTGGACACACCTACTTCGGGCAAATACGTCCTGAACCGCAAGGACGTCAGTGACATGAGCGAAAATGAATTGGCCGAAGTGCGTAACAAAGAAATTGGGTTTGTGTTTCAGACCTTTAATCTCCTGCCCCGCATGACCTCGCTCGAAAACGTGGCCCTGCCCCTGATTTATGCAGGATACACCAAAGCGCAACGCACCGAAAAAGCAATGCTTGCCCTCAAAAACGTGGGACTAGAAAACCGCGCGGGTCACCGCCCCAACGAACTCTCTGGTGGGCAGCGCCAACGTGTAGCCGTTGCCCGGGCATTGGTCAACGACCCCAGTATTTTGCTGGCCGATGAGCCCACAGGAAACTTAGACAGCCGAACCTCCTACGAAATCATGGATTTGTTTGACCAACTGCATTCTAAGGGAAACACCATCGTAGTGGTAACGCACGAAGACGACATCGCCAAATACGCCCACCGTATCATCCGTCTCCGTGATGGTTTGGTAGAGTCCGACATGGTCAATCCCAATCCCACCAAAGTCGTTTTAACACCGCAGGGGTTAGAAAGCTAAGAAGGCATTTAGATATTAATAATGAAGGGGGTAAGAAGTGATGAGATTTAGACTCAACTTCTTACCCCCTTTGCTTTTTCTTATTTCTTAAGCCTTCAACTCACTTCAAAAAAGGTTTATCGACAACCATTTCTGTTTCAATCAACGAAGGCGCAATTCTGAGGCGGTCGCTATCGGGAGTTTCTGAAACTCCTCGGCGGGCATTACGATTGCCCGTAATTTGATAATAGGCCTCCGATAAAAGTGGCTCGCGCAAATCTCCGAACGCATATAACGGCTGAGAAAAATCTTCTTTAATCACCACATTCGGGGTAAAGCCTGCCGTATAATCAGATTGCCCCGCCGAATTGAAAACCTTAATCACAATCGGCATCATTCCCTGCGGAAACCGATTTTTGGGGTCTTTGATAAGAATAGAGCCCACGTTTTTGCCGACCGTAACATCGCCAATAATAAACACATCCATAAAAGGTTTCAAGGCATTGATAACCAACTCACTCGCCGAAGCGGTACGGCTACTCACCAATACATACACCCGCTGTACGTTTCCACCGATGTTCTCGGTTTTAGGTTGGAAATAGTTCACATTAAAGTCTTTCCCTTGCTTCTTTTCCAGTTCGGGAGTCACGGTTGCGTTGTACTCATCACGCGAAAAAACCGTTTTGTCGGTTACGCCTTTGGCGATAAAACTGCCCAACGTACGAGCCGTAGACGTGTATCCGCCTCCATTGTAGCGCAAATCAAGGATGAATTCGTTGATGCCTGCCGCCTTGAATTTACCGAAAATGGCCGCCATCTTTTGGTCGTACAAGGGCTGTTCACTGTTATTGGGTTTGGAATAAAAGCGATTATACACCAAATACCCAATCTTTTTTGTTCCTTTTGTATAAACCGTATCCAACAGCATCGGGTCTTCCTGCAACGGTTGCGCTACTACCGTTTTGGTCTGGTCGCCAGATACAAAGGCTTTGTTTTCATAACGCCCCATCGTGTACACATAATTCGTCCCTTCTGCCAAGAGTGGCCCGTAATTATCCACCGTTGCGAGCTGTCCATCTACCGTAATCTTACTGAAAACATCCCCGCGCTTGATACCCGCCTTCGCCGCTGGCGAGCCCGGAAATACGTACATCACAAAAGCCGCAATGGTATTGTTGCTGTTGTACAACGCCAATCGCGCGCCCGTCGTTTTGCTTTCACCCGACAACGAAGATTCCGTTTCTTCCGCATTTTCTAAAAAACGAGAAAAGCGGTCGCCGTCTGGACGAGCGGTTCTATCAAACGTATAAAGCAACGAATTAAAAAATGTTTCGGGCGCCAATGATTTATTTTCTAAAGCACCCGCTGGAATTTTGTCCTTCCAGTAGTACCAATAATCCATGTTGACCGAGATAAATTCGTTCACCAACTCATCCCCTGCTTTTACGTCGGTTTGCTTACACGCACTCATCCCCGCCAATGACGCAACGATGGCAAAAAGAAGTGTTTTTGAAATTAATTTCTGCATATTTGTTGAGAAGGTTTTGACGTAGAAAAACGTGATAAACTCAAATTTATTTTAAATCCCTGACAAGCCCAACTTTACCATCTTTCATTTATTATTTACGACAAATTGTACACTCAAATGTTTTTACGAACCATTATTTTTTTAACATTTTTTCTGCCCACGCTCCTCGTGGCCCAATGGGTTCCGCAAATCAGCCATACAGAAGCGCATTTCAGGGCCATTTCGGCCATTAACGAAAAAGCCATTTGGGCAGGCGGTAGCAAAGGAACGGTGCTGCGCACCACCACTGGCGGCGAAAATTGGACTGTTTTACAGGTGCCCGGCGCAGAAAAACTGGATTTTAGGGGCATTAAGGGCCTTGATGAAAAAACCGCCGTGGCCGTCAGTGCAGGCTTGGCAGAGGAAGGACAAGCGCGTATTTATCGCACCGACGACGCGGGCAAAACGTGGACACAAGTTTGGCAAACTGACCAAAAAGGCGTTTTTCTGGACGGAATTGCCTTTTGGGACAAAAAGAACGGACTCATCTTCGGCGACCCCATCGACGGCCATTTATACCTTCTCAAAACCACCGACGGCGGCAAAACCTGGGAGCGCCTCTCACCTGCTACGCTACCCGCCAATTTACCCAACGAGGCTTCTTTTGCCGCCAGCAATTCGACGATGGTAATGCAAGGCACCAAAAATGTTTGGGTTGGCACCGGCGGCGCTGACCGCGCCCGCGTTTTTCGCTCTACCGACCAGGGCGCTACTTGGCAAGTAACCGATACGCCCATGAAAGCCAATGCATCCTCAGGAATATTTGGGTTGCATTTTTGGGACGCAAAAAACGGCATCGCCGTGGGCGGCGACTATAAAGCCGAGAAACAAGCTTTTGAGAATGTAATCATAACCAACGATGGTGGCAAAACTTGGCAAAAAAGCACCCCAACAACCCCCGATGGGCTCAAAGAAGCGGTTTATAAATTAAAAAATGGCACGTTGGTCGCCGTCGGCCCTGCGGGAAGCGGCTGGTCCAAAGACAACGGAAAAACCTGGCAAGCGCTCACGGGAGCCTCCAACGGCCTCCACGCCCTGACCTGCGTGGGCAATACCTGTTGGGCCATCGGTTCAAAAGGACAAATCGTGCGATTGTCAAATTAATCCTTTAGATTTACGGCATAAAATAAATAGTTGCATCGGGGTGCTTCATTTGAGGCTGAGATTACACCCGTGAACCTGAACCGGTTAGGACCGGCGTAGGAAATGCGTCACACTGAAAACATTCATATCATCCATAGCCACATTTCCCCTTTTTGGGGGAGGTGTGGCTTTTTTTTGTTACAACTATGAGCTTTGAAATCGTCAAAAAAGACCTGACCAACTGGCAAAACCGCAAGGAGTGGTTCTTTAATCGGGAATTTACCGATACCTACGAACAATGGTACGAAGGCCCTTACAAACGGGCCGAAGTGTGGCAGAAGAAAGTCATCGAACAACTCGTCAAAAAGGACTCTCGCATCAACACCCTCTTGGAATTTGGCTGCGGTACTACACGATTTACCCGGTGGTGGCATCAAATCGGCATTGAGGCTTCAGGCGGCGATATTTCGCCTTTTATGTTGTCCCAAGCTGTGCATTTGTTCAAAGGCGATTTGGTCATGGCCGACTCTCACTTCATGCCCTTCAAAGACCACACCTTCGATGCCGTGGCGTTTATTACCACTTTTGAGTACTACCGCGACCCCGTTCGGGTGATTCGCGAAGCGGCGCGGGTAGGCAAACACGGCATTGTATTTGGAATGATGAACCGCAATTCGCCAAAGGTAGCACGTCGGCGTATTCAGCAGGCATTCGGCAAAAACCCTTTTTACGTCACGGCTACTTTCTACACCCCCAATCACCTCATTTCGGTCATTGATGAAGCCCTAAAAGGCCGCGAATACAGCATTGAATGGACTTGTACTGGCCTGCCTAAGTGGTTTCCAGTGCAGCAATGGAGCGTGCCGTACGGCGATTTTTTTGGGTTGTACGTCAAACTTCTGTAAACCATGAAAACAAACGAAACGGGGAAAATAACGGACGAGGCGTTTAAAAATCATATTTTCCCTTACTGCGGTGCCGCCCGCAAAGAGGTGAAAATTGGCCCGTATTTCGGCACCGATATTTCCCTCATTACATTACCCAACGGGTACGAAATGGCCCTCACCAGCGACCCACTTTCTTATATTCCGAGCCTCGGGCTGGAAGAATCGGCGTGGTTGTCGGTGCATTTGATGGCCAACGACATGGCTACTACGGGCGTAGCGCCGCAATATGCGCAGTTTGTACTGAACCTTCCTACGGAGGTGTCAGAGACTGATTTTCAGGCGTATTGGCAATATATCCACCGCTTTTGTCAGCAAATCGGCGTCGCCATCACGGGCGGACATACGGGGCGGTTTGAAGGCATCAACTCAACCATTGCGGGCGGTGGCACCATGATTGCCGTGGCCGAAAAAGGCAAAATGCTGTGCAGCCAATGGGCGCAACCTAGCCACGACATCATCGTGACCAAACAAGCCGCGTTGATTGCCACCTCTATTTTGGCGCGTAGCTTTCCCAATACGGTCAAAAATGAATGCGGTGTGGCTGTTTTTCAGGAAGCCTCGGAACTGTTTTACCAAACAACCAGCCTGAAAGAAGGGCTGATTGCGTCGGCTTTCAACGAAAAGGAAGGGCCGAGCGTGATGGCTATGCACGACGTAACCGAAGGCGGCATCTTAGGTGCTATCTACGAAATGGCCGTGGCTTCTGAGTGCGGTGCAGAAGTAGTAACCGATTCATTACCCATCGGCCCCGTTGTTAAAACTGTGTGCGACTTTTTTGCCATTGACCCCGCCTATTCGGTAGGAGCTGGTGCAATGATTATGGCCGTAAAACCCGAAAAAACGGCCCAATTGATTCAAAAACTAACAGAAGAAGGGATTCCCGCAACCCGCGTCGGCAAATTTACGACCTCCGAAAAAGGGATTCGACAACGTACCCAAGCAGGGTATTCTCGCATCATTCCACCCGCAACCGACCCGTACTGGGCGGCTTTTTTCAATGCTTTAACCCAAGGACTTACATGAAAAAACGTAACGAAATAACGGGCGGGGTGTATTTGGTCATTGACCCAAGTTGGGACAGTGCATTTACCTTACCTCGATTGGCGCAGGCCCTCCACGCGGGCATCAGCACGGTGCAAATCTGGGACCATTGGTCCGAGAAAACCAACAAAATCGCTTTTATCCAAGAAATTACGGCGTTGGCCCACGCGGCAGAAGTGCCCGTTTTGATCAATAATCACTGGGAATTAGTAAAAGAAACCGCTTTGGACGGGGTTCATTTTGACCACCCACGCGCCGAAATTGAGGAGATTGAAACCCTCATCGGTCGCTCATTTTTGAAGGGAATCACCTGCGGTAATGATTTGACCACGGTACATTGGGCCAATGACCACCAATTTGATTACGTTTCTTTTTGCTCCTTATTCCCGTCGTCCTCGGCTGATTCCTGCGAAATTGTGACCAAAGCCACCGTACAGAAAGCCCGAAAGCTGACTAAAATGCCCATTTTCGTCGCGGGAGGAATCTCCTTAGAAAATATTGCTACGCTGCAAGACTGCGGCATCAATGGCGTGGCCCTTATCTCGGCCATCATGAAGTCAGCCAATCCGTTTGAAACCACCCAACAATTCAACAATCATTTTTCAACATCATCCCATGAAACCAACCCTCGTCCATAAACTCTGCTGTCCGTTTGACAAGCAAGACCTCCAACTCACGATTATAAAGCAAGATACCGACCAAAACATCATTGAAGGGCTGCTTACCTGCGAAACCTGCCGGCGGTATTATCCCATCGTGTACGGAATCCCCATCATGAACCCCGACGAATACCGCGAAAAACAGCTCGAAGAACCCATTCTGCAACGTTGGTCGAAGCAGCTGGGGGCGGGTTTTAAAGAGAAATTATTGAAGTAAAATTCAACGGGAGATTCCTACTTTTTAGCAGGAATCTCTCCCAAATCAACCTTGTTGGTGTCTTTGTTCCAGTAGAGACGGTAGTTTTTGCCAGAATCTATTTTGTATTCTTCGCTGGCTTTGTCGAGGGTGCTCACACGCATATACACTTGGTTATCAGCCAATTTAAACTCCGCTTTCTTTTTGGATGGAAGAAAAAAGGCCTGCCAATTGCTACGGTCGCCGCTTACTTCATAAGAAACTTCACCGCTCAATTCGTTTTGAATAGAAAACGGATAGCGGTCGTTGATGGGGTCTTCGGCCACGTCGGCCAAGGCCACGATTTCTACTTTTACCGTCACCAAAGGCCCTTTGCCTTTTTTCTTAATTCCCACGTATAATTCTTCTCCCGCGCAGGTTGTACTCAGCACTCCCACGGTGCTTTTGGTGCTGTCGATTTTCTGACAAGCTTCCGCATCTTTTCCAGAATCAAATCGGCCAGCAGCGTTTTTGTCGGCAAAGAAATACACCTCTACCCCCACTTCACCGTTGGGTTCGGCGAGGTAAGGTGTAAAATCAAATCTTTCTTTTGACAATGAGTCGGGATTAATGACGCGCAGGCTTTTATAGAAAGTATCGGAAGTATTTACTTTATCGTTCTGATAAACCGTAACCCGGTAAAATGCCGTTTTTGTGCCTTTGGGGAGCGATACTTTAATCGGCTTATTTTTGGCCAAAACCTTGTTTACCATATTATTAGGGCGAAAAACCACGTAGTCCACAATGACTTCTTGAAGCATTTTCTGGGCGGTAGCGTTGATGGTCATCAAAAACGCGCTCAATAGACTAAAGAGGAATATTTTTTTCATAGTAACTAAAAGTTGTAAGCGGATACACAACGTAAAAATGGGGATTTTATTTTCAGACAGGCTATCTTTGCCCCATGAACCTGCTTAAATTACTGCGCATCAATTGGGCTTTTATCCTTCCATACGGTCTCTTTCTGCTGGGACTTGGCAGCTACCAACTCCTTTATCGTCAGGGCATTATTAGTTTAGAAGTCAATCATTTTTATCATCCTTGGGCCGACGTGTTTTTCAAATACGTTACCCATTTGGGCGACGGAGCTTTTGTGATTGGCCTAGGATTGCTCATGCTGTATCGGTCGCGCCCTAAAGGGATTCTGGTTTTGGCTTCCTACGCCATTTCGGGCATTATTGCGCAATTGATTAAGAATTTCGGATTTCCAAAAGAACCACGTCCCGCAGAATATTTTTCGGGGATGATGCAGCATCTACACACCGTTGAGGGGGTTGAATTGAGTCATTGGAATAGCTTTCCATCGGGTCATACAACCTCGGCGTTTGCATTATTTGCCTTAATTGCGATTTGGATTAAATCTCCGCTTTTGAAATTTTTATGTTTGATAACCGCCGCAACCATCGGCTTTTCCAGAATGTATTTGATGCAACACTTTCTGATTGATGTGTACGTTGGGTCATTATTGGGGACACTGACGGCCTATACCTTGGTTTTAAACAGTCACCGATTCAGACTAACATCTAGGCTTTAGATACTGAATATCAACACAATACGCATAAAATCCATTTTATTGGCTGATAAACTCACTAACCATTGAAAAACCAATCTTCCATCTCAATCGAAAAACCCTGGGTCGTGGCCCTGCTGGCTTTTGTTTTTTTTGTTCCTTATTTAGGCAACGTCCATTTATTTGACTGGGACGAAATCAACTTTGCCGAATCGGCGCGCGAAATGTTGGCCACGGGCAATTATCTGCGCGTACAGATTGATTATCAACCTTTTTGGGAAAAACCACCTTTGTTTATCTGGATACAGGCATTGTCGATGAAAGTGTTTGGGGTCAACGAATTTGCCGCCCGTTTTCCCAATGCCGTCGTCGGAATCATTACCTTATTGACCTTTTATTTTGTGGGCAAACGTCTAATTGACGCCCGATTCGGCTTTTTATGGGCCTTGGCTTATCTGGGTTCGGTCACGCCGCATTTGTATTTTAAGTCAGGAATTATCGACCCATTATTCAACTATTTCATGTTTTTGAGCGTGCTATACCTCATCGCTCCTTTGAAAAAAGAAACCCAGTCGAGTAGCCTGCGCTTTTTTCTTGCGGGTATTTTTGCGGGGTTGGCGGTATGGACCAAGGGTCCCGTGGGGGTGGGCGTGCCCACGTTAACCTTGGGCGCATTTTGGCTCATCCGTTATTTTCAGCATCGCCCGTCTGACCTACATCCGTCTGACGGTTTGAAACCGTCGGACGGATATGCTAACAGTCCGAAACCGTCGGACGGGTTCTTCTCCCTCAAAAACATCCTCATCTATGGCATTACTGCGGGCGTACTTACGGCAGGTTGGATGTTGGCCATTATTTGGGAAAGCGGCTGGGCTACATTTGTGGCTTTTTTGGAGTATTTATATCGCCTCGGTGCTACCTCCGAAGCCGACCACGGCCAACCGTTTTATTATCATTTTGTGGTGGTTTTGATTGGTTGCTTCCCTATTTCGGTGCTTGGCTTGCCGTATGTGAGTCGAATTCTTACTCCTCTGCTCCAAAAATTAGGCAAGGCTCCCCAGGAGGAGGTGACAACTTCTGAAAAGCTTTCTTCCTTTACATTGATGATGCTTTGCTTGTTTTGGGTGGTGATGATTGTGTTTTCTATTGTCACGACCAAAATTGTGCATTATAGTTCCCTGACCTATTTCCCGCTGTCGTTTTTGGCGGCTTTGTGGTTGTACCGTTGGCTAAAAAATGAAATTACGTGGCCGCGTTGGATGACCGTTTTATTGCTCATCATTGGGTTTATCCTGTCGCTGGTGCTCACTGCCGTACCGCTCATTGGGATGTATTCGGCGGCGGTTACGCCCTACATAGATGATGTATTTGTGGTGGCCAATTTGCAAGCTCCCGTGGAGTGGGCAGGGCATGAATGGTTGTTTGGCGTACTGTATTTCGGAACAATTGTGTTTTCAACCATTCTATGGAAAAACCGCAAGTTACTGGCAATCAGAATATTATTTTTCGCTACTGCGCTTTTATTGTTTGTTTACGGTGCCGTAGTTGTACCCAAAATTGAAGGCTATACCCAGCGGACCGTCATTGATTTTTACCAGTCCAAACGAGGTCAGGATGTGTACGTTTGGCCCATTGGATTTAAGAGTTATGCGCAGTTTTTTTACTTCAAAAAGCCCATTGGTGTGCGCCTCGAAGCAAGCAACGAAGACTGGCTGCTAAATGGCCCCGTAGATAAACCTACGTTTTTGATTTCGCGCCTCGACCGTGCCGAACAATTCCGTAACCACCCAAATCTGGAACTGCTTAAAGAAGAAAACGGCTTTGTCTTCTTCCGCCGAAAGCCTGATTATGAGAAGATTTCGGAATCGCTGAAGAAATAAACACATTCAAAAGGAAGGCTTTAAGAGGTCTTCCTTTTTTGTTTTCAAGAATTTATTTTTCCTTTTTATTTGGAAAACAAAAATGTAATTAATTCCTTTGTAACATATTTAACCATTTGGTTAAACTTATAAGTTAAACATGACAGAAATAGAACTATCCACCGAAGAAAAAATCTTAAAAGCCGCTGAAGAAGTCTTCATGCGTGACGGCTACGACGGCTCACGTATGCAGGACATCGCCGATGTAGCCGGCATCAATAAAGCGCTTTTGCATTATTATTTTCGTTCCAAAGACAAGTTGTTTGAGAAAGTGTTTGACGCAAAAATCCAGAGTTTTTTTCCAAAAATGGGCGAAAAATTTAGTCAAGACATTCCTTTTGTTGATAAAATTCACATTTTTATTGAAGGGTACATGGATCTGTTGCTTAAAAATCCGTACCTGCCTTTGTTTGTACTCAATACCGTGAATAACAAAGACAAATCGGCATTCATAAAAAAATTGCCGATTGAACTGAGCCGGCAAGTAGCCCAAAGCTATTATGTTGAATTCAAAAAGGGGAATGTGAGAGAGTTAAATCCTGCTCAGTTTATCATGTCATTGATGGGGATGTGTATTTTTCCATTTTTGGCAAAACCCATTTTGCTCGACATGTTCAAGGCCGATAATGACACTTTTGACAAGTTGATGGAAGAGCGCATTCAGGAATTGAAACACTATGTAACATTGATTTTAACCCCTTAATTTTTTTACCCCATTTTTAACCAAATAGTTAAACTTTCAGGTTATGCGAAGTTTTATTTTATACATGGGCCTTTTGTTGGTTTTAAATCACATCGGCCATGCGCAAACGCCCCTGTCGTTGGAAGATTGCTACCGACAAGCCGAAATGCACAGCCCGCTGGCGGCTCAAACGCGCTTGATTCAAGAGGCCACCGAACTACAAATCAAGATTTTAAGCAGCAGCTACGTACCCCAATCCCGTCTCAACGGACAAGCCACTTGGCAGTCGGATGTTACGAGTTTACCCATCAAATTACCCAATTTCGAAATTTCGCCCCCGCCCAAAGACCAGTACAAATTGACACTTGACGTGACCCAAACCATCTGGGACGGCGGCGTAATCCAAAAACAAAAATCAGTGGCTTTGGCCAATCAACAAGCCGAACAACAAAAAGTAGCGGTGGACCTCTATCAGATTCGCGAACAAGTCAGCAATCTGTTTTTTGGGGCGCTTTTTGCCGAACGGCAGCTCCATAATTTCGAGATTCTCCAAAAAGAATTGCGGGCCAAACTCACCAAAACCCAAGCCTCAGTGCAAAACGGCATCGCGATTCGTTCCAATGTTTTGTCTTTAGAAGCCCGATTGCTGGAAATTGAACAGCAATTGTTGGAAACCCAAAAACGACGCACTGCCGCTCTGGAAGGTCTTTCGCTGTTGACGGGTACGGCAATTGATACGAACACGCCACTTGTGCCCCCCCCCGTAGAAACGCAAAATTCAGAAATTGTTCGTCCTGAATTGCGCTTATTTGACGCCCAAAAACAAACCTTGGCCGTCAACGAGCAAGTAATCAAAGCCAAAAATGCCCCCAAACTTTCGGCATTTGCCACGGGTGGGTACGGCCGACCGGGGCTCAATTTTTTGGCAACGAGCTTCCAAACCTATTTCATCGGGGGCGTACAACTGCAAATTCCGCTCACGCATTGGTACACCAAAAGTCAGGGGATGGAAATTAGGCAGTTGAGGGCCAACCAACAACGCATAGAACGGCAACGCGAAAGTTTTTTGCTCGCTACGCAGGTTAGATTAGCCAATCAGCGCCGGGAAGTGGAGCGCATACAGGCACTGGTCGAAAGCGACCGTAAGCTCATCGACATTCGAAGTACCATTCGCAAAGCCTCCGAATCACAACTCGACAACGGCATCATCACCGCCAGCGACTATCTGACCGAAGTAAACAACGAAGATACCGCCCGCCAAAATCAAATATTGCACGAAGTGCAACTACTACAAGCCCAAAATAACCTGCGCCTGACGGCAGGAAACTAAAACAATCTTATCATTATGAATCGCACTTACCTCTCTCTTTTTCTTCTCATTGGCTTGGCCGCTTGCAATGGCGACAACCAAGAATTTGACGCCAGCGGCGTTTTTGAAGCCGACGAAGTGATTATTTCGTCCGAATCAGTCGGAAAAATCCTCCGCTTTGAGGTGGAAGAAGGCACCGAGCTGAAAGCAGGTCAAGTCATCGGGAGCGTTGATTGTAAAAATCTCTCGCTCCAAAAATCCCAAATTGAAGCCAGCATTGATGCGTTAGGCCAAAAAACCAACGACGCCGCACCCCAAACGCAGATTATCCGTGAGCAACTTGTTTTGCAACAACGCCAAATTGCCACCCAACGTGAGCAATTAAGGATTCTTGAACGCGAGCGCAAACGCATTGAAAATCTCGTCAAAGCCGAAGCCGTTCCAGCCAAACAGTTAGACGATGTCGAGGGGCAAATTGACGTCTTGAAAAAGCAAATTGAAGCCACCGAAAGTCAGGTAAGCGTGCTGAATCAACAGATTAAATCACAGCAACAACAGGTTTCGATTCAAAATCGTGGCGTGTTGAGCGAACGCAAACCGCTGGAAGAGCGCATTGCTCAGATGGACGACCAACTCCAACGTTGCAGCATCACCAATCCGATTGATGGCACGGTGTTGGTCAAATACGCCACCGCCGACGAAATGACCGCTACGGGAAAAGCTTTGTATAAAATCGCCAATCTTTCGACGCTCACGCTACGGGCCTATATCACGGGCGACCAACTCGCCAAAATCAAACTTAACCAACCAGTGAAGGTATTTGTGGACAACGGTAAAGAGACCTACAAAGAAATGAGCGGAACCGTGACGTGGATTGCGAGCAAAGCCGAATTTACGCCCAAGACCATCCAGACCAAAGACGAGCGTGCCAACTTGGTTTATGCGACCAAAATCAAGGTCAAAAACGACGGCTACCTCAAAATCGGCATGTACGGGGAAGTTAAATTATAACTAAAATGGCAACAGTCCACGTAGAAAATATCAAAAAAACGTACGATAAAGGCAGCGTCTTGGCCCTCGACAACGTCAGTTTTGACGTAAAATCGGGCGAGTTGTTTGGCCTCATCGGCCCCGACGGCGCGGGTAAAACCTCCCTTTTTCGGATTTTGACCACCCTCCTCCTCCCCGACGGCGGCCACGCCCAAGTTGCAGGGCTAGACGTGGTCAACGATTTATGGAAAATCAGGCGCATCGTGGGCTACATGCCCGGAAAGTTTTCGTTATACCAAGATTTGAGTATTGAAGAAAATCTCCAGTTTTTCGCTACCGTTTTCAACACAACGGTCGAGAAAAACTACCACTTGATTGAAGACATTTACGTACAGATTGAGCCGTTCAAAAAACGCTTGGCGGGCAAACTTTCGGGCGGAATGAAGCAGAAATTGGCGCTTTGTTGCGCTCTCATTCACGAGCCCAAAGTGCTGTTTTTGGACGAACCCACCACGGGCGTTGATCCCGTATCCCGCAAAGAATTTTGGGATATGCTCGACCGCCTCAAAACCCGGGGCATCACGATTGTGGTATCCACCCCTTACATGGATGAAGCCAGTCGCTGTGACCGCATCGCCCTGATTCAGAAAGGAAAGATTTTGGAATTGGACACGCTGCCTAAAATCATCGGACGCCACGCCCAAAACCTGTACGCCGTCAATGCTGACAACCGTTACCAGCTAATGCACGACCTACGAAAACCCGCCGAAATCGAAAGTTCTTTTGCCTTCGGCGAAGAGCAACACGTAACGCTCCGTACCCCAGAAAACGGTGAAAATTACCTCATCGACTACCTTACCCAAACGGGACATTCGGACATTACGGTGAGAAAAATCGACCCCACTATTGAGGATGTTTTCATCAAACTCATGCTCGAAAACCAATAAAACCTATGCCGCAACCGGTCATTTATACCCACCAACTTACCCGCAAATTCGGCGATTTTGTGGCCGTTGATGCCATTACGTTTGATGTACAGCCGGGCGAAATTTTTGGCTTTCTGGGAGCCAACGGTGCCGGAAAAACCACCGCTATGCGTATTTTGTGCGGCCTGCTCACACCTACCTCAGGGCAGGCCACTGTTGCGGGTTTTGATGTGTATCGCCAAAACGAAGAAATCAAAAAGCAAATCGGCTACATGAGCCAAAAGTTTTCCTTGTACGAAAACCTGACCGTGCGCGAAAACATTCAGTTTTTCGGCGGCATTTACGGCCTTTCGCGCCAGGAATTGAAAGACAAAACCAACGTGCTCATCGACCGCCTCGGCCTGCACAACGAAGCCGATAAACTGGTAGGTGCCTTGCCGTTGGGCTGGAAACAAAAAATCTCTTTTTCGGTCGCTATCCTTCACCGCCCCAAAATTGTCTTTCTCGACGAACCCACGGGCGGCGTAGACCCGATTACTCGTCGGCAGTTTTGGGACATGATTTACGAGGCCGCCCACGATGGTATCACGGTGTTTGTCACAACACACTACATGGACGAAGCCGAATACTGCGACCGCGTTTCTATCATGGTAGACGGGGCCATTGCGGCATTGGATACCCCTGCAGGACTCAAAAAACAGTTCAATGCCACCAATATGGACGAGGTATTTCTGCAATTGGCGCGCGGCGCGAAGAGAGGAGATTAGGGAAAGCCCTTTGTCGTTCTGAAAAAACCTAAAACCGCGTTGAAATGCAATAAAAATAAAGCACGGTATGCCAGCATGACAAAGAAATGCATGACAAAAAATAAACCTGAAGTAACAACATGAAAACCTTTTTCGCTTTTATCCAAAAAGAATTTCGGCACGTACTGCGCGATAAACGCAGCTTGGTGATTTTGTTTGGATTACCCGTCGTGATGATGATTCTGTTTGGGTTTGCGTTGTCGAGCGAAGTCAAAAACTCCAACGTGGCCATCCTTGATTACGCCCAAGACGATGCGTCGCGCCTGCTGATTGACCGAATCGACCAAAGCCAGTACTTCAGCGTGCACCAAAAACTGCATTCGGAGGCCGAGATTGAACAAGTTTTTCGTAAAGGGCAAGTGCGCTTAGTGGTTATTTTTCCTCAACATTTTCAGCAGGACTTACTCCACAGCAATCACGTGCAGGTACGCCTCGTCGGCGATGCCTCCGACCCCAACACGTCCAACATCGTCATCAACTACGCGTCAAGTATTTTTCGGGATTACCAGAACGAACTAAGCAATAACAAAAAACTGCCGTACAGCATCAAGACCGAAACCCGAATGCTGTACAACCCACAACTAAAAAGTTCGTACAACTTCGTTCCGGGCGTAATGACCCTGATTTTGATGCTGTTGGGTGCCATGATGACCTCGGTTTCGATTGTCAAAGAAAAAGAAATGGGTACCATGGAAATTCTGCTGGTATCGCCCATGCGACCGCTGTTGGTGGTGTTGAGCAAGGCCATTCCGTACATGGTGCTGTGTTTTATTGATGTTGTCATCATTCTGCTCTTGGCGGTTTTTCTGTTGGAGATGCCCATTCGCGGCAGTTTGTTTTTGCTTTTGGCCGAAAGTCTCCTGTTTATTCTCACTACACTCTCGTTGGGGCTGCTGGTGTCATCGGTGGTTGATTCGCAACAAACGGCCATGTTTTTGTCGTTGGTGGGTTTTCTGATGCCCGCGTTGGTGTTCAGCGGTTTTATGTTTCCCATCGAAAACATGCCCTTACCGTTGCGAATCATGAGCAATATCGTGCCAACCAAATGGTATTACAGTATCGTACGGGCCATCATGGTCAAAGGCTTGGGCTTCTCGTACGTCATCAAACAAACCTTGATTTTGGTCGGTATGACCGTCTTTTTTCTGGGTATTGCCATTCGTAAATTTAAAATTCGGCTGGCATAAAATGCCTCACCCCCTCGCTTCGCTCGTCCCCTCTCCAAATTGGAGAGGGGTGTCATTTCTGAACTTAAAGGACGAAATGACAGGGTGAGGCTTAACCACTACAATCATGAACAATCTTTTCTTTTTGCTGCAAAAAGAGTTTCGGCAAATTTTCCGAAATCCGACCATCCTGCGGATGATTTTGTTGATGCCCATTATTCAGCTCATCGTCATTCCGTTGGCCGCCGACTACGAAATCAAACAGATTTCCATCAGCGTCGTCGACCAAGACCATTCTCCTTACGCTCGGAAGTTGGTCCAAAAGCTGACGGCTTCGGGCTATTTTCAGTTGGTCGAATACACCCAATCTTACGCGCAGGCTACCCAAACCGTAGGCGATGGCAAAACCGATTTGATTTTAACCATCCCTCCCCATTTCGAGCGCGACCTGATTAAGTTAAACAAAGGTCAATTGTATTTGGCCGCCGACGCCGTCAATGGCGTTCGGGCGGGCTTGGGTACGGCCTACGCCTCCCAAATGATTGGGGATTTTAACCGTGAAATTCGGGAGGAATGGATGCTATTGCCAAAGTTTAACGAAATCCCGCAAATTGAAATCACTTCGGCCAATTGGTTCAATCAGCACTTTGATTATCACCTGTTTATGGTTCCGGGCATCATGGCAATTCTGGTCACAATGGTGGGGGCTTTTCTGACGGCACTCAACATCGTTGCCGAAAAAGAAGTAGGCACCATTGAGCAAATCAACGTAACGCCTCTCAAAAAACACGAGTTTATTTTGGGAAAACTGATTCCATTTTGGGTATTGGGCATGGTTTCCATCACGCTCGGAATGTTGATAGCATTTGTCGTATTCAGAATTCTGCCCGTAGGCTCGTACCTGACCGTCTATGTTTTTTCGGCGGTGTATTTATTGGGAGTTTTGGGAATTGGCCTGCTCATCAGCACCTTTGCCGATACCCAACAACAGGCCACCCTTTTCGCTTTTTTCTGCATGATGGTGTTCATTTTGTTGGGGGGCCTGTACACACCCATCGAAAGTATGCCCGACTGGGCGCAGTGGTTGACCAAAGCCAACCCGCCCGCGTACTTTATCAAAGTCATTCGGGCTGTTTACATCAAGGGAAGTACCTTCACCGACCTGCTACCTGACTTTTTTGCCATGGTCGGTTTTGCCATTTTGTTTAATGGATTGGCGGTCTTGAATTATCGCAAAAGAAGTGCGTAAAAGTCTTTATTTTGTACAATCAATTTAACAACTCGCATGAACATTGTGATTCGCAAAGGAACGCCCGAGGATTTTCCTGCTATTTTCCAACTGATTCAGGAATTCGCGGTGTTTCAAAAAACGCCCGAAAAAGTAACCATTACCCTCGACCAAATGCTGGAAAACAAAGACCTTTTTCAGTGTCTTGTGGTTGAGAAAGAAGATGCCCAACTCATTGGTTTTGCCTCTTTTTTCATGGCCTATTATTCATGGTCGGGCAAGGCGCTGTATCTGGATGATTTGTACGTAAAAAAGGAATTTAGAGGCCACCAAATCGGCACTCAATTGCTTGACCGACTGATTGATTACGCCAACGCGGAACAGTGCAAAAAAGTCCGCTGGCAAGTCTCCAACTGGAACAAAGAAGCCATCGAATTTTACAAAAAAATGGGCGCAAAAGTAGATGACACCGAAATCAATTGTGATCTGTATCTATAAAATAAATAAATCACGCAAAGACGCGAAGGCGCAGAGGAACTAATACACTCCTTTTCTTTGCATCTCTGAGCCTTTGCGTGATTCACCGTTTTACTTATACACTTTCTCATAATACTCCGCCGCCATACGGTCGGAGTTGAAAAAGCCCCCGACTTCATTCATACTTCGCAAAACCATCTCTTGCCAATCGTTGGGACGCTCGTAATAAAGCGGCAGTATCTCATTTTCCAGCACATCCAACATATTCGACATATCTTCCCAGTCGCGGGCCGATTCCGACGCCACGGGCACAATGAAAGAATTTTCGCCGTGCCGCGAAAACTCACACACCCAGCCGTCGTAAGTTGAAAAATTCAGACTGGCGTTCATAGCCGCCGTCATACCGCTCGTTCCCGACGCCTCGCGCGGGACAATCGGGGTATTGAGCCACACATCAGAGCCTTGTTTTAGCTCTTTCGACAACGCCAATTCGTAGCCCGTCAACACCGCCATGTTTGGGTATAAATGACTCAGATAAAACAGTTGATTGAAAGTATAAATGGCACCTTCGTCTTTTGGGTACGGCTTTCCTGCCCAGATAAACTGAATCGGGAAATCTTTATTTCGCATAAGTCGGTCAAAGCGCTCGCGGTCGCGGGTAAGGAGCTCGGGGCGCTTGTAGGCGGCAAAGCGACGGGCCCAAACTATGGTCAAAATATTGGGATCAAACAACTTACCGACCTGGTCGGCAACGGTTTTGAAAAGCTCCCGTTTGAGTTCCTTTTTGCGGTTTTCCAATCCGTCCAAATCGCTTTTAACGCGCGCTTTTTCGAGTTCAGCGTCGACCCAAGAGGTTTTATGCTGCGAATTGGTAACGTGTGTAATCTCACAAATATCCCCCGCCGCGCTCCACATTCTTCGCGATACTTCACCGTGCAATTTGGAAACGGCATTGGCCTGATGACTCAACCGCAGCGCCGCCAACGAATGACTAAAAACGGTGTCGTGCGGGCCAATACCCGTTATTTTTCGAACACTGTGCAGCGGAACGCCCGCAAAAAAACTTAAACTCTCCAAAAAGTGAATATCGTGTTTTTCGTTGCCTGCTTCTTCGGGCGTGTGTGTCGTAAAGACCAATCTTCTTTTGACCGACTCTTTCTTCCCTAGCTTCTTATATAAATAATATACCGACGATACCGCGTGGGCTTCGTTGAGGTGATACACATCGGGTTCGTAACCGATTTCATCCAAAAACTTGGCTCCGCCGATGCCCAAAAGCATACATTGCATCACTTTTACGGCGGCATCCGAATCATAAAGATGGTAGGATATTTGGCGGGCCCACGGCTCGTTTCCGTCGGTGTCGGTCGTTAAAAAAAACATCGGGACCGTTCCAAACAGCTTCGGGTCCAAAAAATAAGCCGCCACCCAAACGGGTTGATAAGCGATGGTGATTTGAAATCGAATGCCAGTGTCTTTCAGGAAACTATACATTTTTTCCCGAAACTGCGGCACCATGCTGTTGTCGGTGGCCCGCACTTGGTCATAATATCCGTGTTTCCACAAGATACCGATACCGATGAGATTCTGCCGCAAATCGTGGGCGCTTTTCATGTGCGAGCCCGCCAGAAACCCCAGTCCTCCTGAGTACGTTTTAAGGGCTTGGTCAATGGCAAATTCCATCGAAAAATAAGCAACCGATTTTTTGAAACGGGGGTCTATCACGTACGGATGGGCATACGCTGAAGGAAGTTTTTTAGCCATAATTACGTTGCAATCACAGGTTGAAGAAGGTGCTAAACTAAGGAAATTTCCATTTACATCGGGCAATAAGGCAATTTTCTTGCGGTAAGCCTCAACATTTGTTCAATTTTCAACGCACATATCGACGTAATAGTCTGCGAAGAAGTCGTTTTTGGGGGTTGGTCACATAAAAATCACCGACCAATTTTGCAAATACAGTCACATTATCCTACTTTTGCACCCACAAAATATCGAGAGGTATTTCGGGCCCATAGCTCAGTTGGTTATCCCGAAGCAAGTTCGGGATGACTCATCAAGATCAGCTCTTTTATGTATTTTATCTATATTTTGTATTCTCAAAGAATTGATAAATACTATATAGGTTGTACAGAAAATCTTGAAAAAAGATTAGAAGAACACAATGCGGGGCTATCTAGTTTTACAAGTAAATGGACACCTTGGGTCAGGGTATATTTCGAGCAACTGAATTCGCTTTCAGAGGCTAGAAAAAGAGAAATAGAAATCAAAAAGAAAAAAAGTAGAAAGTATATTGAGTTTTTGATAAGCAAATAAGCATCTACTCTTTGAGAAAAGCCGTTTTTTGCATCAAAAATTAGTTTGAAAATAGTACGATTTCAATAAAAATCGGGCCCATAGCTCAGTTGGTTAGAGCATCTGACTCATAATCAGGGGGTCGTAGGATCGTGCCCTACTGGGCCCACTTGATAATCAGGCACTTATGAGATAAAACTTGTAAGTGCTTTTTTATTTGATACACACTTTGATACACAACTCTCTTTTATTCTCTAGTTTATTCTATTCTTTCAGGCAAATACTGAACCAAGAATGAGGGTAGTTTTTTCCTGAAATTACATAGTACAAAAGCTCAGCTGGTTCTAATTTTACCATATCAACTCTATAGTATTTTCCCGCCAAGAATCCCTCACTATTGTAACTGCATATTACAATAAATGGACAGTGTAATCTACACAGCACTCCCTTTTGATTTACTATCATCACTGAGAAGGGGTCTAAATAATTAGGTCTGTCATGACTATAAATTTGAGGTGTTTCCATAGTGATTCATGGTAAGAGGCTGGAAAAAGCCAGCCCCTATGTTTAAAGTTAAGATAAAAACCAATGGTACTCCTGCTGTTGAATGGCATGGCTAATACTACCCACAAGTTCAAAAGCATTGACAGACCTGCCCAAAAAAGAATCAATGTAACTCTGCTTATTGGCTCCTGTGAAGAGATTGTATACTTTCCAGAGGCTGATGTCACCATTGTCCCTTTTACAGAATGATACATCCTGATAATAGTCTCTGGCTATTGAGCTGATTTGAGAATCACCAAAATGGAGTCTTGGCACCAACTTCTTTTCCTCAGCAGGCAGAAATTGGTATAATCTTGCCCTACCAATCATAGTTGCAAATTGATGCTCTGTAAGATAGGCTTCCGTCATAGATTGCATGGCTTTGAGATGATTGTTCATTTTGTAGCCCAATACCAGTTCATAAATCCCCTTCATCAGCTGTGATAGGTGTTTTGCTTTCAGGTTAAGAACCAATCCATCGGACCAAACACATAGGTTACAGCACACTTTGTTCTGAAAACCAATGAAGATTTTAAAGTGCTCATCAGCTCCTTTTCTGTTGTAGAGGTTATCAAGATTGTAAGCCTTCACACCACCAATGGTCAGACATAACTCATTTCCATTGATTCTATCCCTAATGCTGGCCACTTCAATCACAAACATCATTCTTTCAAAGTAGATGGTTTCTTCATGAGGTAGCAGGTCTTTGGCCCTTTTATCTTTGGCCTCAGGAATCCTGCCTTTTATTGGGTGGGATACCCTGATGGCAGGAGATAGGATAGTCTCATTGGGGAAAACCTGATGGACAATTTCTAAAGCACAATTGATAAAATCCTGATGAGAAATCACGGGCTCATTGTCCTTGACAAAGACAGGAATCAGGTGTTGGTGCTCCAATTCTGCTAAAGACATGGGAATCGTATTGGCCTGTATAAAAGCTACTTCTGTTGAAGAGGTGATGATTTCCTGCTTAGAAACAGGTACTAAAGAGTGGTTATTGACGAGTTGCAGTTCCATTGGAAGAGAGAATTTGAGATGGAATAGTAGAAACAGGGGGCTGTAGTTGGGCTTTACGCTGATTGAAGTAGCTCAGGTGGGATTGCTGATACTCAGGATGGGACATATACAGCTCCCTCAATTCATCCACTGTTTGACATTCATTGACATACTCATGGAAAGGTTTGTCAGACTGTCCTAATTGGCACCAATCATATATGAGTTGTCCAGTTTGAGAAGTGATGGTGAATTCAGGTTGTGCTGCAAATAAGCCTGTACGGTCTTTGGTAGCAATGGCATGATGTTTACTATCCAGTTCAAAGACCAAAGTGAGTTCATAATCAGTACCTTCTCTTTGGATGGGTTTCATTCCAACCTTCTCAGGCACTTGCTTGCCATTTTTCTCATTCAATACATAATCCTGTTTGGCTCTGAGGGTACAGATGATATGGCAATCTGCTTGTAGAATAGCCTGAATCAGTTGTTGATGTCTGGGAGTGAATTTAGCCCAGTTAGTGTAGCTGTTGCCAGTCAGCTGTGAATGAGCATCCAAGATATACTCCCACTCTAAACTCAAACTATCAATGATAACCACCCGTATTTGGGCCTCAGTGCAAACCTTAATGGCCTGAATGTAGCGTTCAGGAGAGAAGGGGGGCTTTAGGGGTAGAATATAAAAATTGCCCAAATGAGCGTAGAGCGAAGCACTTTGGTTTTCAGTATCAATGATAGCTATTTGCTTCCAGTCATTGACAAACCCATAGGCTAAAAGTAAAGCGGAATAAGTTTTGCCACTTCCTGAGCTCCCCTGTAGACCTAATTTGATTTTGACATTTTTACGCTGTGCTGGTTGTAATTGCATGACAAGTGTAGATTTTAGTGAAAAAAAGAACATAAGAAAGGGTAGAGCCTTTAGAAAGACCCTACCCCTTTGATAATGCTGTTTGAATGACTGTCAGGCAGTTTCTAATTGCTTGCCAAATACAGCCTCTTCCACAGTGCCACTGTCTACAGGACTGTATTCATAGCGATGCTGACGAGTGACTACCTCACCTGTTTCAGGAACAGTAAATTCATAAGGTTCACATTCTACCTTGGCAATGGAGCCCGGGAATTGCTTACCAATAAAGTTTTTGCAGATAACTTCACTAAAAGTGCTGTTCATGAAGCATTTTCGGGCAGTTATGTAATATTTACCTGTGGCCCTAGACAGAACCATCTCTGGATCATCACTGGTGAGTTCCAGAGCACAGAACATTTTCCCTTCCTGACTTGTACGTGATACATAACCTGTTACTGTAAGCATGATTGTAAATGTTTTAGTGTGATTGTTTTGATTTGCCTTGAAGCACACTCCTCAGAAATGTAATATTCTTATCTTAAGCAATAAGGGGAGTAAGAGCTTCAACAGTAAGCTAGGGGGGAGGGTTTGGGTATTGATTCACACTCAGATACCCATTTTAAAGGCAGGGGGGGGCTATTTTAGAAACTGTTTTTTGATACGGCAGGCATAAAACTTGTCAGGGAAGGGAAAAGACCTAAGTGAAAAATTGGTAGAAGGCATGGAAGAATACAGCCAGAGCAAACGTTTTGGGTAGTTAGCCCCCTTGGCAATCCCACAATGACCCCAGCTCTCATTCCAGAACTGAACAATGTCACCTGCCTGTAATTCATTGATATTTACTTCCTTAGCAATTCCTCTTTTGACTAAATTATACACTACTCCTTTGATACGGGGGTCATTTTGTTGCCTCATTTGCCAAGCATCAGGATAGTTGATATGCACTTCTTTGAGGTCTTTTTGGCTAAATTTGATGGTAGTGGATTGCTGCAATACTACCACCATTGATTGCACACAATTTGAGAGGTGATAAGGGGGCAGTTTTACCTCAGTACATACTTTTTGGATGGGATGCAGAAGCAGGGCAAGCAGTAGAACTCTCATTATCAGCTATTTTTTAATCAAAAAAGATGGTTTTTTGAAGGATTTTTATGAAAAAATACAAACCTCAACAGGATATTGTGACCAGTGATACAGGATTGGTAATTTTCTATTAAAGGCATACCAATATTGACATAGGGTAGTGTTTCAGTTGGGTGTTTGAAAATACCAAGCCCAAATCAAAATGCTGAGGGTTTAGTTGGGTAATAGAATAAAAAAGATTGGCAATACTGCATGCCCCTTTCCTGTATAAGGCACAAAGGTTGCTTTGGTAGTTTTTTTCTTAAACAAGATAGATTAGATACCAGTGAGTGCCTAACAAGTGTTCCCAAATGGCTGGCTAATCACTTATACCGTTCCAACCAGTCAAGATAAAAGACTCGCACTGCTCAGACTACTTTCTGCCTTATACAAAACAAGTAAGTCAATAGTTTTGCTAACAGCATACCACCAAACCAATATCTCTATATACACATTACTTTGGTTGGCTAGGTTTAGAATAGCTTGCTGCTAGTGATGGGATCACCATCTTCTGTATAAGGAAAAAGCAATTACATCTGTAAATCTTGGCTCTCATTAGAACTATTTTAGCAATTTCAAACCCAGCCAACCAAGACAAAATACTTATAAATACAATTATTTTGGTTGGCTTCGACTTGTTATACAACTACTCTTTTACCTTATACAGAAAAGAATATCTTTCTCTATTTGAAGCTATTGTTTTATAACCCAACCAATACAAATATGTATATAGGGCTTTTGTTTTGGTTGGCTTGGTTTTGAACTAAGCCCATACAATCCATTCCGTAGCTTAAAATACCCTATTTATACTGGCTGTGTGTGGGCTTTACTTTCAAGGCAAGCTATGAGGTAGTTTCTGAACGAGTCTGGCTTTCAAAATAAATAGCTGATATACCCCTCTTTCTGTAAAAGGTAAAAGGTGGTATAATAACTAGGCTAAATAGAATATATATGAATATAGCGATGTCAGAACTTTACAAATCTAAACAATGGCAAAGTGAAAGATCTTATTTTCTATGGATTGGATCTTCTGAAGTATCTGTAGGCAAAACATCTATAGCTTTTTTACTCAAAAAACTAGAATCTATAATTGTATTTTTTTGAGCTTTTAGTTCTTCAACCCTTTGCTTTAAAGTTGGCTCTCTATTGTCATTTTTTATGTAGTCACGAATAATATTTGTATAGATTTCAAACTTACTCCTAATTTTCCCCCAATCTTCTGCACTTAGCCTTTTATCACGTACTACTTTAAAGTATTCTAATTGAGTCTTTTCATACCTTTTAATTACATTGTGGTCTAAGACAGGATTGCTATTAAAAGCATCTAATTCAATAATAAATTTTAAAGCTTGTGGATTAATATCAGTATTTGTGCTTTTATAATCCAGTGAATCATCGCTTTTTGATTTGGGATTTTCAAGTATATTAGTATTGTATTTTACAAGTATTTTTTTAAAAAATTGTTCTTTAAAATATATTTGAATTTTAATTTTCCTGATATTTATTAAAATTTTTACTTCTATTTCATTTAATTCTTTTCTATTCAAATTGTTGGAAAAGTGTTTATCTAACAACTCCAGAAGGTTATCGACTTTTTCAACTGTGTTTATTGGATTATATTCTTCTAGGCTCAACATTTTCATTTTATTTAGGATAAAACAATAAAATCAAAAATGATCTTTAGGGTTTTGTTTAAGCAATTACTTTTTTTTAATAAAATTGTAAGCAATTATAGCACCAAATATTACCCAGACAGGATGCGCTCCTTCTTCATATCCCCAAGCTGTTACAAGAAAACTTAGAATTGCATATACTCCTATGCCACAGCAAATGGAAATAATAATTAAAATTAGTTTGTCTTCTGTCATATGAAACTATTACGTTATTGTTAGTAACTTAATTTAATTCTCTCTGGTGTTTTAGTTCAGAAAAATAAAGTATTGATATACTAATCTATTTATTTAATACTTAGACTTTTTATTCTAAAAAATGGCTTTGTTGCATGGTTCGCATGAAATAGAGATTTAATGGGCTTACAGTGTCAAAAACGAGGCTTTTACCTGCCTCAATAGCTTACTTTGGGTGGTTTAGCTCAATTCTTTATTGTACATATCGAGTTTAATATTATATTTTACCTTTACTGACTATCCATGCAACAAAGCCTAAAAAATAGTAGAAAAAAAATAATTTTTTCAATAAATTAAATAATACCTAAAAATGAACAAATAATTTGTTCTGCTTTTATTGGAGAAGTAGTCTCTGTGTTCTGTATAAGTTTAAAATTTTCTTGTTTAACCCCAGACCTTAATAGCCAATCAGTCCAAAATAATTTTATTATTTCCATATCTGATGGTTCATACTTATTTTTCCCACTCGTAGCATTTCTGTCAAATAATTGCATTACTAATATTTTAGTGTTGGCTAATAAAGCATTTTTGGTTGGGATTATGCCATATTTATTATTTTTGAAAAAAACATCAATATTTTCTCCATGCCCATTAGCAATAAAATCATTGCGAAATGAGTTAATTTTGTCAAATGAAAGATCTTTCGACATCTTATTATTATCATTTATATTAGATGTTTCGATATACCCATCTGTAAGTATTATAATAATATTCTCAGTTTTATTTATTAGCTTTTCATTTTCATCTTCTACTACTAATTCTTTTGTTATAATATCTTGCTCAGTCAAATTTTGTAAATAAGTAAATAAATCAGAACCATGGTCATTGTTAGCATTAACAGCTTGTATTAATTTAGTAAATTCGTTTAAAAAATTTAATTTTTCTGTTTTAAATTGAGATGTGCTTTTGAATACACCTAAATATTCATTTCGTAAAAGCTGGTTATTTTTAAATTTTGCTAAATCAATTACACAATTTTGGGTATTTACACTATAGTCATTGATATGCTTTTTGTTGATAAAGTCAAGTTCATACTTGTCATATTGGTTGATTTTGCGCTGATAATTTGTAATTGTTGGGTATATCAAGTTTAAAATTGAATTTACTATATCAATATCAGATATAGAACACTTATAGGATGGGTTTGTTATTCGATTTGATAAGTCAACAGCAATTTTAATATTATAATGTTTTCTTATAATTTCAAACTTTTTACTCTTGCTATTTGTGTCACATCCTAGTACAATAAAAGCAAAGAATAGTGAAATAAGAAGCTTAATTCCCATTTTATAATAAATTTTACATTTAATTATTAATTCGAGGGTCAATTTTATTACTTGAAAGTTTTTGTGTTAGCCAGTCAGAGGTTGTTGATGTTGCATTTTTAGATTTATCAGCAGCAATTGTATATGAAAAATACTTATGCAAATAGTCATTCCACCCTTCTAAAAATGTATTAATTCTATCTCTTAGTGCATCAATTGAAATTTTAGGGTTGTTAGTTTCAACCTTATTAATATAAATAGCGCTGATATGTTCGTAGTGTTGTTTTTTAGAAAGATATTCTGTTTGAGATTTTTCTAATTCTCTATTTTCAGTTGTAGGAAGATAATCAAGATTGTATTGATGGTCATTTATGATTTTTTTGTATTCCATAGTTTCAATCTGTAAACTCTCAATATTCTTTTCTCTCTCTACAATTTCTTTTTCTAAAATAGAAATTTCTTCAGTTTTTTGCTCAATTTCAAGATTAGCTTTTTGAATATGAATAGTTGAACTTCTCTCTTCAAATTGTTTCATTAATTTGTCAAAAACAAACTTAAATACTAATAAAGCTGCGGCTCCCATTACAAAAACTAAGTAAAAATTCACATCCGTTATAGCCATTCCTGTGAATGACCATTTATCAGGTGATTCATTTGTGAGATTCTTGGCTTCTTGGATAGCCTTAGAAATAAATATTGCAACTAGTGTATCCACTACAAATATTCCTATGAAATAAGATAAGATATTTGCTACTAACTTATTATCAACATATCTATGCGCTAAGGCAAAGCCAATTGGGAGAGATACAAATACTAGTATCATTATTAATGATACAGCACCATGATTGAAAGCCAAGGAAAGTGCATGAGGTTCAAAAACAGTATGTGCAGGTACTTCTAGCCCCTGTTTTATCTTTTGCATGATGTCAACTTTACTAAAAACTAAAATGTAAGCAGCTGACGAATAGAAAAGAAAAAGATAAATAAGTAAGAAACCTGACAATATTACTAATGGGTAGAATTCAAACTTCTTAATTTGGGGCTTTATAAACTCTCTTTTTAAATTGTTTATTTTTTCCTTTATTTCAGTGATACTCTTTTTAATTGATTCAATTTCAATATTTCTAATTCCTTCTATTTTTTTTTCTGCTTTTTCAATATCAACAATTTTTTCTTTAATTGTACGACTATAAATATCCTTATTGTTTTGAAATTCAATTTTTATATTATTTAAACGATTTGCTAACTCTGTATCTAAAAGCTGTATGCTTTTGGATTTATGCTCATTTATTTTCACTAACAACATTTTTTTCTGTTCTTCAGAAATATTTATATCATTTATAAAGTTGTAATATATGGTATCTAATGCATTAGGGAGGATATTGTGGTCACCTCCACAGGACTCTGAACGTTTATAGCCATTGTCATATAATTCAATACGATTAAAATGATTTATTTCTGCTTCAATTAAAGTACTTAAAACTCTTTCAAACTCTTGTTTATAATCCAATTTTTCTTGTACAATATTGGGGGGTGTTAGACTGTTGTCCAGCAAATTTTCCTTTTTGCTGGGCTCTTTCTCTAATCCATTCAAACCAAATACAATTTCATTAGCCTTGTCCATAATACTATTAAAGGTATCTATTAATGATTTTACAGTTTCACTATGTGTTGTGTAAATCACACTTTCATGATTGTTCTTTTTTGCATTATTGGTATAATTATAAGAGCCATGAATTGCCAAGTGCCTATCTATTACGCAGAACTTTTGATGCATTATTCCATACCCTACATTTTTTATTTTTATATATACTCCTCCTAACGTAGTAATATTATCAAATGGCAGCTTTTCATTATCTGAATTATCTGATATTATAAGATTAACTTTGACCCCTTTTTTTAATTGTAAAATAAGTATATCTAATAACTCATTGTCAGTAAACCATGAAGAGGCAATTAAAATTTCACTTTGTGCATTAGATAATTCATATTTAATTGTTTCAAAAATTTCGACATTATTATTGATAACTTTTTGTTGAAAGGTTTCAGTAGCTGTTGGTAATTCCATTTTGTTATTTTTGAAATTTTGAAACTTGATTTGTTGTTTAGAGGCATTTAAATGTACTTTTGATATTAAATAATTTAGTACAATCCCAATGTATAAAGAACAATAGGATTAATTAAAATTATGAATTACAAAATTGAAAATGATACTTATACTGAAGAAATATAAAAATATTTGTCAAGCTAAAGGTTTAGTAATACATATATTTAAGCTATGAAATTAATTTTGTTGCATTATACAAAAACAATTCAAAATAACTATAAAAAAGTTATCAAACGGTAGTTGTCTTTCTGAGGAGTCCTTTTTACGGCTTGAGTTTGAATAACCAATTGAATACCCAGCCAACCAAAACAATATCCTATATACGTAACTATTGGGCTTGGCAGCTTTTTTTAAAGTGCTGGTACATCATGTCTGAAATTATAGGCTTATTGGAAGCAGCCTCAACTGTTTTGTAAAAATCAAAGTTGTCATTGATGTATTCCAAAAAGAACTTGCTCATCATTTCTGTCCAAAACTGCTTTTTGTTGGCTTCTGAATTATCGCCTGCCATCACTTTCTGCACTTCCGGGCTTTGGCTCATCCTTACGTATACATTGTTGAGGTGGATTTTATCTTCATCCTTCAAGTGTATACCATGTACATTATTAACTTTTTGAATGATTGATGACAACAAATCAATCTCTTCTTGGGGTTTGCCATTGGAGCCACTTTCTGCAATAGGGTCAAGTTCACCTTGCTTATCTTCAAGGGCAAGTTTCATTTCCCCAATCTTTTGAATCCTGAGAGAGTCTAAATCAATGGAGTCAGAGACATCAATGTTACTTCCTTTTCGCTTGGGTAGCTTCTTTTTAAGGTATTTCAAGAAGATAAACAGCTTTTCCAGCTCAGCATCTTGGAAGTCCATGATTTGGGAGATGTAGCTGTATAACCTGCAATAGGAATTGATAATTGACCTGTATTCTTCCTTTTTATCATCATCCTCAATTTCTGCCCATTTATCCACAGCTCGATTCAGAAAGGGTTGTAGTACTTCATCACTTTGCCTTTCGGAATAAAATAGCTTGCAGAACTCATCAACTTCGTATTTGGTGAATAAATGGAAGGATTTTATCTGGGTTTCTAGTTCATACAGCTTATATGAGTCTGTTTCTCCAGTCAGCAAGGTTGAGGTATAGAAGGGTTGGAAAGCCTCAACTATCTCTTCTGGTTCATTCACAAAGTCCAGTACAAAGGTGTCTATTTTGCCATTGGTCTTTCTGTTGAGTCTTGATAGGGTTTGTACACACTGAACTCCTCCCAATTTTTTATCTACAAACATGGTATGAATAAGGGGTTCATCAAATCCAGTCTGGAATTTATTAGACACAATTAGAATCCTAAATCTTGGGTCTTTGAGAGCATCAGGGATAGAAACATTGTTCTGTGAGCCATTCTCGGTGTTTAGGGTAGTTTCAGTATGGTCAGTGCCTTCATGGGAAATACTGCCACTAAATGCTACCAGACAGGAATAGGGAAGTCTCAAAGCCTTCATTTGCTTCACCATTTCCTGCTGAAACAATACACAGTGCTTTCTTGACCTTACTACTACCATTGCTCTTGCCCTTCCCCTGATTTGCTTTTGGGTATGATGCACAAACTGATTGAGCATAATGGCTACTTTTTGCCTGATAGTCTCATGGTGGGAGTCAACAAATTTCATCAACTCTTTCTTTACCTTACCCTCTGGCAGCTCCAAATCTTCCTTACCTTCTTCCTGCTTGAGTTTGAACCACCTTTTGTAGGACATGAAGTGTTCGAGCACATCCAATGTATAGCCTTCTGCAATAGATTGCTTCATGGTGTAAGAATGGAAGGGAACAAACTGCCCTGCTTCATTTTTCCTACCAAAAAGCTCAAGGGTTTTGTTTTTTGGGGTGCCAGTAAAGCCAAAAAAGGAAATGTGTTTTTGCTTGCCTCGGCTCAAAATCTCTCTGGCAAGAATGTCTTCAAAATCTTCTTCCTCTTCTTCTTCAAACTCATTGACAGACAGTGATTTCTTTAGCTTTTTGGAGGTTTCACCTGTTTGGGAAGAGTGTACTTCATCAATGATTACCCCAAAGGTTCTGCCTTTTAGCTTAGACATGGCATCTGCTATCACCCCAAATTTCTGAATGGTGGTAACAATGATGTCATTTCCGTTGGCAAGGGCATTTTTGAGCTGTTCGGAGTTCTTGTCAATGGCTTTTACCACCCCTGCTGTCTGCTCCAAATCCCTCAGTGTTTTTTGAAGCTGCTTGTCCAGTACCTTCCTGTCAGTTACTACAATTACTGTGTCAAAAATCCTGTTTTTGTCAGAAGCATTCTGATAAAGAGAAGTAAGGGTGTGAGCCAGCCAACCTATACTGTAGCTCTTGCCTGACCCTGTGGTATGCTGTATAAGGTAATATTTCCCAATGCCTTCTGCCTTGATTTGCTTTCTAAGATTGCGGATAACATCCAACTGATGGTACCGGGGAAATATCAGTAGGTCTTTCTTTTTTTCAATGACTCTACCTGATTTATCATCCCATTCTTTTTCAGACTCAGTGGTTTCTAGCACAAAGTTTTCAATGATGTCCAGTATTGAGTTGGGAGTAAGTACTTCTTTCCAGAGGTAGGATACTTTGTAGCCATCATCCACTGTGGGATTGACTATATCACGATTATATGGCAGGAACTTGGTTTCAGCACCACTTAGCTTTGAGGTCATGCCTACGGTATCATTGTCTACTGTAAAATGTACCAGCATCCTTTTAAAATGAAGCAAGGGCTCATTCTTGGGGTCTCTGTCAAACTTGTACTGATTGATGCCTTGAATGATACTTTGGCCTGAAAGCTGGTTTTTGAGCTCAATGGTGACGATGGGTATGCCATTGATGCACAACACCATGTCAATTGACTTCTCATTTTGGGTGGAGTAGTGCAGTTGTCTGACCACACTCAATCTGTTGCAGAGGTATTTGGTTTGATGTTCTGGGTTTAGGCTACTTTTTGGCTCAAAATAAACCATGTCCAGATACACTCCTCTTTCCCTGATGCCATTGCGGAGCACTTTGATTACCCCTTCTTTTTGTATTTCGGAGGATAGCCTTTTTAATAACTTCTCATCTGCCTGCTCCCCAAACTGTATTTGCCAGCGTTGGTAACTTTCAGGCTGTGAGTGTTTTATAAATTCAATTACTTCATGGTTGACCAAGCAGAGGGTTCGGTCATAGTGACTGTGATGTACAGAGTCATATTTCAGGCCATCATGTAAATGGGTAGTGAGATAACTTTCAATGTGCTCTTCAAACCGCTTTTCAGTCATGTTGAGTATTACTATTAATCAGTCAGAGTGGCATTTTAATAGAAAAATACTAATAATCCTATGCTCTTTTAATGAAAAATGATTAAAAGTTATCAAACGGTAGATGTGATGTAAGAGGCTTTAATAAAACTTGGTTAAACTGCCTTTGGCTCCCTCTTTTCAGTAAAAGGCAACACACATATTTTGCCTGTCACTGCTGCTGAAATGAGGCTTTGGCGATACTCTTTTAGCTTGTCTATCTTTTGAATTTCTAAGGCTATGGCTGTATCTATCAATGCTGTTTGCTCATCTAAGTAGCTAACTATAGCTTGTTGTTCTGAAAGTGATGGTAAAAAAATATTAATATTTGAAATTTGTTCTGTTGATATATTAGGCTGATTCGTTTCTTTTAATTGCTGTTTAAATTCTTCAATAAAATAAAATGTTCTAACTAAATAGAAAAGAAATTTTTTGATAATAGAGCTTTCATGGGGTCTAAAAACACTATTTCTTTGATTTAGTAATGCCAAATAATCTTCATTATAAAAACATACTTTTATTCCAGTTGAAATTATGGGACGGGTTAAAACAAATATTAAATCTCCTTCTAAGACTCTAAAATCTTTAAACTTTTCAAAAAAATCTGCAGGGACATAACTTAAATCTTCCCATGAAATTCCATTGTTCTGAACATTTGAAATTTTGATAACCCGAATATCCCCTTCACTTTGAAAATCATTACTATCAAATGAGTACCCACTAAAAAAACTCCCTTTATACTTCAACTTTGACTTGTTCCAATGCTCAGCAATCTCCCCAATCCATTCAATTCCTGAATCCTTAAAGCTAAAATCAGGATTAAGCCCTTTTGTAACTGCATGATTGATGAGGGCAGTTTTTTGTTCTTTCAGCAGGTCAATTTTCCTTTGTTTTTTGCCAATCAGTTCATCAATTAAAGCTGTCTTTTGGTCTAAGTAGGTGACTATGGCTTGTTGTTCTGGCAGGGGTGGAAGAGCAAATTCAAGATTTTTTAAGGTCTCTGTTGATAATTCCTTAAATGTTGTTCCAGCCCCTAATGATTCTAAAATTTCAGTAAATGACTTTAAATAGTAGTATAAAAACTTAGACTCCCCTTTTGTAATGATTGATTTACAACCTTGATTAGTACACAGTTCTGTTTCCGCAATTGCTATATTTCCAATAGGTGCACGAGTTGTTAGAATAATTGACTTGATAGGAACTAAACTTGTTCCGCAACTATTTAAACCTTCGATAGTTATTTTTCTGATTGAATCATGTATTTCACATGAACTTAACTTACTAATATCAGAAGGTGTAACCCAAATAATGTCACCATCCCAAAATTCTTCATTTGTGCTACTAGGTGTAGACCCATTAACTATTTTACTTTGAAGTTTTAACTTACTTTTTACCCAATGCTTAGGAATCTCACCAATCCATTCAATATTAGAAGGTTTGTAAGCAGGATATGCGGAGGCTTTATCTATTTCTTCCTGTATCGCTAACATGGTTATTTGGCTAAAATTAAGATACTGATTATTATTTACTTCCAAGCAGTCGAACTACTTCCTCTTTGACAGGTAGCCAATCTTTCTTCATGATGCCATCAAAGTATTCCTGAAAGTTGGTGAGGTTTTCTAATTTTAGGTTAGTGTATTTTTTTGCACCAATTTTTCTCCAAACATTCTTCCCTGTATCAGAATTTGTTGTAGTTGTAATGATAGCTGCATCATTAGTATGGCTTTTGAATAGTGCCAAATCAGCATCCGTAAGGGCTTTCCACCGGTTAACTACCTCATTATCCTGCTGAATCCAAAATTCAATCAAGAATGATTTAGTATCAACAATTTCATCCAAATAAACCCACCAACTTAAAGAAGCCGAGGAAAGGCCAAATACAGAAGTCTTTCTGGCTGAGCTTTTTTTGTTCATTAACTCAAACTGCATATTTTGAGCAACTAGGTCAATGGTTTCATTCAGGTGCAACAGAAAATTGTTGTACTCCTTGAAAAGCTGTGTCACTTCATGCCCATTGTTGAAAAAGAACTCAACATGCTTATCCATTTCAAGTTTCATTTGTTGGTTTTGGTAATAGGATTGGAGGTTTTTGATGAAGTCTTTAAAAATGATGATCTGCTTTTCGGAAGCATTCAACAGATGATTGATAGCTTGCCCTGTCACTTCACTGATGAGCATATTGTGAGTGATGGATACATAGTTTTTATTAGGGCTTTTATAGGGTGCTATGGTCAGTATAACCCCTATCTTATTGGAACTCTTTATTGAATCGTAGTAATCTGCTAAGTCATTGTAAACCTCAGCCTTTACTTTGTTTTCAATGATTATGGCAGCTCCATAATCCTCTAGTGGCCTGTAATCTTCTCCTATGTCTCCCTCTGTCAAAAGAATATCAATAAATCCACCTTTCATTGTCCTAACCTCTCGGTAAGCATTAAATGCTTTTATGTTGAAGCTGAATTCCTTGCCTGATTCTTTGGCAATGAGGTTTAACAGGGAGGTAATAAACAGATTATCAAAGCCATGAGGCTGAGAAACATCAAAATAGTAACTGTAAAAATTACTGATTACATTTTCATAATTAGGAAAGCCTGCAATCTTAAACAGAGTAGGCTCTTCCTTCTTGATGGGTTTGTTGAGCTCATCCCATTGTACCAGTTTTTCAAACTTTTGCCAATCTTCCTGTGTCATTGTTGCTTTTCCATTATCAGTTGAAACAGGCCATCACTTTCTTCCTCCAACTTGATGAGGTCTGTGGTGATTTCTTTCAGGCTTCGTAGGGGCTTGTATTTGTAGAAATACTTAGTGAAGTTGATTTCATACCCTATTTTGTCTTTGCTCCTGTCCATCCATGCGGTGGGCAAGTGAGGCTTAACTTCTGATTCAAAGTAAGTATCCACATCAGTAGACAATGGCACTCTTTCAAAGTCCCTCAAACTGCCATCCACTTTAGGGAGTTTGGTTTTCTTATCTAATACAGGATTGCCTGCTTCATCTACCAATGGTTGTTCAATGGTTACCTTGGTAAAGCCAAAAAACTCATTGGGGTAAATTTTTGAAACATCACTTTCTTTAAAAGCCAGATAGGTTTGAATGAGCTCATCCCTTTGGCTGTCGGTGATATACTTGCGCTTACTGCCCAAGGATTTCTTCATGGTATGGCTGAAATCTGTGGCATTGATGAGCTGCACTTTACCTTTTCTGTCTTTCTTCTTTTTGTTGGTTACAATCCAGATGTAGGTACTGATACCAGTATTGAAAAACAGTTGGTCAGGCAGGGCAATAATGGCTTCCAACCAATCATTCTCAATGATCCATTTTCTGATCTCTGACTCCCCCGAACCTGCATCACCAGTAAAAAGGGGAGAGCCATTAAAGACAACACCAATTCTGCTGCCTTTGCTCTCCATCTTAGAAATCATATGCTGTAAGAAGAGAAGAGAGCCATCAGAACTTCTGGGGGTTCCTACGGCAAATCTACCCTGTGGATTTTGAGCCTCTGATTCTACAAACTCCTGCTCAGACTTCCATGACACCCCAAAAGGAGGGTTGGTAATCATATAATCAAAGGTCTTTCCTTGTAGTTGGTCTTCTGAAAGAGAAGAGCCTAGATGGATATTACTTGGATTTTGACCTGTAATGAGCATATCAGACTTACAGATGGAATAGGTTTGGGGGTTTAGTTCCTGCCCGAACAGTCTAATGTCAATATCAGGGTTGATGTTTTCCAGAATCCAATCTTTGCCAATGGTGAGCATCCCCCCTGTACCACAGCAAGGGTCAAAAATAGACCTGATTTTGCCTTCTCCTTCAAGGTCCTCCTTGTTTTCTGAAAACACCAAAGCTACCAGTAGTTTTACCACGTCCCTTGGAGTGTAGTGCTCTCCACTGGTTTCATTGCTCATTTCTGAGAACTTGCGAAGCAGCTCTTCAAAAATTTGCCCCATTGTGTGATTATTAACAACATTGGGGTGCAGGTCTATTTCTTTAAACTTAGAAATAAGTAGATATAATCGGTTGTTTTTCAGAAGCTTATCTACCAGCTTATCCATTTGGAAATTCTCAATGATTTCATGGACATTCTTAGAATAGCCATTCAGGTAGTTCTGAAAATTGAGTTTTAGGCTATTAGGAGTAAGTCTTGACAGGTCATACTGAGAATGATTAAAAAAGTCCAGCCCTATATGGTTTTGAATGATTGGGCTAGGGTCTTCAATCTGACCTATGTACTGATTATAAAGTTCATGGGCTTTGTCTTTCTGTGGTTCAAGCACACAATCCAGCCTGCGAAGCACTACAAAAGGTAAGATAACATCACCATATTCGTGCTGTTTAAACAGCCCTCTAAGTACATCATCACACACATTCCAGATAAAAGAAGAGATTTCTTGGTGGTTGGCCATTGTTGGGTTGATTGGTTCAGTCGGCAATATAAGAATCAATTTGAGAAGGATATACACATCAATTTATACCCAACCAAAACAATCCCTTTATAGGAAGTTATATTAGTTGGCTGGGTTTTGCTGTGATGTATTGCTGATTTTATGGCAAGAAACAGATTCTTTCTTGTAAAAGGCAAAAAGCATAATTGTATAGTTGGCCTGATTATTAAGTAATTCTGACTATGTAAGTAGGTCATAAAAACTTTGTTGCCTTGTACAGAATGGATTTGACTTTATGCAGGAGCAACCCAGCCAAAACAATTGTATATAAAAGCGTTTGGTTAGGTTGGCTGGCTTCTGAATTTTGTAATATGTAAAAGGCCCTATTTTACCTGACAAGCTATGGCGATAGCCCCCCCTGCTTTTGGTGTATAAGGTAAAAAATTAGAATAGCTTTTCTGACTTTATACTAACCCTTAAAGCATTAAAGTAAACCCAACCAAGACAACTGACTATATTACATACTGTTTTGGTTGGGCTTATATTATTGCTAATATTTTATTCTATCTCTTGGAGTTCATAGACAGTAGGTTTACCATTAGCTGTTTTTATTTGTAAAGTACAGGGTTGGCCTTGCTCATTGATAATTTCAACTTGCTGGTCAACTATTTCCTGCAATCTGGTTTTAAGGGTATTTTCTGAGCAATCAAAGGATGATGTCAACACTTTCAACAAGTCCCTTTGGAGCATGGAAGTCGTTAATAATTCTCCTAACTTTTCAGCCACAAGCTCTACATCGGCCACTTTTTTTCTTTCTGCTGTGTTCTTTTTGATATGGTCATCTGTAGCAAGTGCCAGTCCATGTAAATCTTCATCAAAAAACAAATACATAGGCTTGTGTCGTTTTGCTGTTCTGAGTTTAAGGAATTTTAACCTGATTAGCTCCTCATTCCCATCTACAAATCCGATTTGCATAATTCCTGAAGCTTTATTAGTCCCCTCAGTTCCAAAATGTCCTCTGGCTTTATCTGTACCTGGATTCTGATGAATAGTTATAAGAAAAGTACATTCATACTCCTCACACAGCATATTGAGGTAATCAAAAAACTCCAATGTTTCTTCCTCATTGTTAAAATTTGAAACAAAGTCAGTTCCTACATCCAGCAGGACAAACAATGGATCACTGTTTTTTGATTGCACTTCTGTAATGTAAGCTCGTAATGCCAGCAATCTTTGCTTCCTTGGAACTGTCTTAAATGATGTATATCTAAAGTTTGCAGGATGGTCGGTTATCTTAAATCCTGCTTTCTTTTTAATAGATTGAATAGCTACTGGTAATTCCTCTTTTGTATTCCTTTCAGTATCTATGCAGACTACGGTAACTGGTTCATCTGTCTTTTTTAAGTTGAGGAAGTTAGCCTGATGCTCCTCTGATTTACTCAGTAAAAAACTGCAAATAAGTTCGGCAAGTCTTGATTTATGGCTACCCTGTTTTCCTTGAATGAGATTGATTGTGCCTCTACGAAAAATGGGAGTTTCATCCATACTTACCAATGGCTTTGAAAACACAACCTCTTTGGCAGCCCTTTCCATTAAATCACTCTCTTTGGCTAAAAGCGATTTTAGCAGTTCATTTGGGGCAGTGGTTGGTAGGGGTTTAACTACTGCCTGCTCTTCATTCATGATGCTACCAACAGGTGATGAAGAATTGTTTGGGTATGTACTCATTACTAAAAAAAAGTTAAAATATATTGAGGACTATTCCTCATATATCATGTACCAGATAGGTGTATTTTTTGTAGTAAAGGTAGAATAATGGTAGAACAGTACGTGTGTAACTATCTATTTTTTAGTGAGTTACAAATGAAAAATTTTTAAAATAGCTGATAAAGGTATAATATTATGTAGAAATGACTACGTATAGAATTACTTCATTTTCTTAAATTTATTGATGATTTCAAGAATTGGCCGTCTATTTTTACTTGATGGGTTTTTAGTTCTTTGTAGTTGGTTTATTTCAATGGTTTTACCCCTAACTTTAAAACAGTCTACAGTTATCTGCCATTTATTCTTGTTGGACGTGTTATTATATTCTGTATTTTCAGTCAGTAGCTTGACAAAATAATACAGTTGGTTTATATCACCAAGCCAATCTATTTTCTCTTTTATTATTCCTTGGTTAAAAACCTTTCTAAAAATTGAAAATTTTGTACGATTATGAATCAGATTTTCACTTTTAAGTGCATTCCATATAGAATCTATTATAGATATGGATTTACTATTATTATCAATATAAAACCCATATTTTGTTACTGAATTCCTTGAATTTGATGTCTTTTTATCTCCTCTACCCCTATTTTCATGCATGAACTCTGATTCAGGCAGGTGCTTTTCTGATATGCTTTTTGAAATTTCTTCAAGTGATTGCCTGACTGATGGAAACCTTGTCTCTAAAGAAGTTTCTTGGGTGAAAAAAGCAGGAACTTCAAGTGAGTAAGGTATTCCATCATCCCCTTTCAGCAACACATTTTCAATCTCTGCATACCGCTGCCTAATTGTATATTGCTGGGCTTTTTTAATGTAGGAGTTGATCTGGTTAATGAAAGCAGCAGCTTCCATTATTTGACTCTCTGCCGGTTGAGTGTTAAGCCACATACTCATTTTAAAGTAAATGGCTGAGGTTTTTTGCTGAAAATAAGTTTTGAAGGGTATTACATAATACGAATGCTCAAAAGGGTCATTAGTCAAGACATCTTGGTCTTCGGCAAATGTTAAAGAATTGATTTTGACCCTTTTTTTGAAGAAGCCATCCAGTATGTTTTCCTCAAATCCTTGCTCTGTTTCTAAAATATCAGTGTAAAATTTTAGAAAATCTTCCTTTTTAGTTGGCTTTTCGTATCTAATTGCAATATGCTGAAATTCTCCCAGCCCCTGTTTAATGTCATTCAAGGCATCTATTATACCATCTCTATAGAAAGCAAGTGAAAGATTATTGAGCAGCTGATGCTCAATGAGTTTCAGCTGACCCAATAATAACTCTATTCTTTCTGCCAAGGGTTGATTACTTGGGGTGGAGGCAACTTGGAATTGCCATTTATTAAATTCATCTAATAATACTGCCCTTTTTTGATTTATGATTCCTGTGTAGTATTTATGTTTTAGTGCCTGAAAAGTGTTGAAATCAGGCAAACTATCATCTTCCAAAGACATATTGACATATATAGTAAGAGAAAAATCCTCCTCAAATTCTTTTGGTAAGCCCCCTCCCTTAGTATGTTTGTTTATAATATCAATTACTTCTTGGCTTAAGGACTCCTTGGGTAATTTCTGGAGGTGCTTCAAAAAATTCTTTTGGAATGTACCGTCAAATAGTTCATTTAGAGTGCTAAAATCCATGTCATTTAAAATTGGTCAAAAGTTTTGCATATTGCTTTTTTACATCATCCTCAAAGCTATCAAGGTAGTGTTCTGTGGTTTTGAGGCTGTTGTGCCCCAAGCTTTCAGAAATGAACTCAATGGGAGCACCACTCCTTTTGAGCACTGTTGAAAAGCTATGCCTTGCAGCATAAGTAGTTACAGGTTTATTTATACCTAATTTCTCCACTATACGCTTCATGTATTTATTGATCTGCTTTGTCAGATCTTTGACCAATGCTCTTTCCCTCTCAGGGGTAATGTTGGGATGCAAAATAGGGAAAATGTAATTATTGGGCAATTGGTCAGGAATACCCCATTTGGCAATAATCACTTTGGCATCTGCACCCAAATAAACAACAATGGGCTTTTGGTTGCTCTTTTTGGTATTTTCAGTTTTAGCCCTGTAAAACACCAATCTATCACCATCCAAGTTTGAGAATTTTAGCCTGCAAATATCCTTAATGTTGATACCATTACATAAGTAGGAGAACATCCAAAGGTCTTTTGCCTTGGCCTCCATACTGTCAGTAAGGGCTTCATATTCAAAAATCTTCTTTAACTCATTCATGGTGAGTGCTTTTTTGATATTTTGCCCAGCTGGTATCTGATATTTTGATTTTTTGAAGGGATATTTCTCTCTTTCAATCAGCCCCTTTTCAATTGCTTGATTAAAAATGGTTCTTAAACTGCGTAAGTAGATACCCACTGTAGTAGAAGACTTACCATTGGTCAGCATCCATCTTTCATAACTATTGAGAAAGTCAGGAGTTATATCCTCAAACCTAAGCTTCTTTTTGAAATTGTGAAGTGAATTTAGGGTGCACTCATAGGAACTGGCTGTACCGAGTCTGCCTTCTTCCCTTAATTTTTTGACATATAACTCAATGGTAGAATAAACATTGGCAGGATTTGCACCTTCCTCTTTTGGAAAAAATAGCTTTTCAAAGTCATTAAAGGAAAAGGGGCTTAGTTGGGTAAAGATACTGTGGGCTTTAGATACTGTGGCAGTGATATTGACTTTGACATCTTTTAGAAATGGATCACGCAGCTTTGAGGAGTCTAGTTTGTTAAAATCTACTTCACTTAATGAGGGCATTGCTACATTATAATACTTCCTTATTCTATTGAAGGTAACTCTCAATTTTAGGGGGTATGTGCCATCTTGCTTGGCTTTTCTGTTATCCAATACAACTTCTGCCGTAGGAGTGTGTGCTTTCATAGTGTTAAAAACATAGCTAAAATTTGATACACAATTTGATACACAGAAATCATCTAAAGCTCTCATACCTGTTAAGAAGAGAGAATTAGTAATTTTTGTAAGTAGCTTATAGAGAGGGAGTTGTGTATATAAATTTAACTTAGGCCCATAGCTCAGTTGGTTAGAGCATCTGACTCATAATCAGGGGGTCGTAGGATCGTGCCCTACTGGGCCCACAATTTAACCGTAACTAATTGATTTTTAATTAGTTACGGTTTTTTATTTCACTACACTTCTAAAACTGTATTTTTATTTACTCCTAACGTGCTGATAAATAGTCTTTTATCTGATTGCTAAAAATCAGATTATTCTATACTGTGATTGAGCTGCATACAATGACGAGCGACTAATCACAAATCTCCTATTGAAATAGCATTTTTACCTTTATAAGTGCGGATATACTAAAATATCAAATGACTCATAAATACCTAAGTGGAGTCCACAGAAAGTACAAAACCCGCAAAACAAGCTGTTTTGCGGGTTTTTGTTGTGTATAAAACATATAATGGAAATAAGTTATAGAATGACTTATTATTTAACAGCTTGTAAAAGTTAAACTAATTGAAAATTTTAGGTAGAAAAGGGCTGTTAGAGTCACGAGTATAACTCTGATTCTGAAAAATTTCATCAATAGATTTTATTTTATTTGGGTCATACTTAAACATTATACCTAAGGTTTCTTTAGTTAAAGGAATATTATATATTGTACGATGGTAACTACCATTAATTGGCATTAAGAACACGCTATACGGCTTATACAAGCTTTTATTGGCATCATTGAATACATCACTTGAATATGAAAAAGCAAATAGAATATCAACTTTATACACAAAAGCTGTGGGAATGTTGTGAGCTGAAATCTCAAATCCTACTTCAATCTGATTAGCGATTTTTAAAGTTTTCAACATTATATCAATATATTCTTGATTTTTATTCGTAAACATACCAGAAATCTGAGAAGGCCCGCCAAGAGTAAAAGAGTAGTATTTCTCAGCTTGATTAGTCGAACATTCGTAAGAAGCATACAAACTCCCTAAGCAATCTTTTATATTTATATTACCAATATTTGAAAGTTTAAATTTCCCTTTCAAGGTAATATCCGTAGAATTTCCGTCTTGCCTCATTTGGCTACTATCTAATTGGAAAGACTCAATTTCAAGTACAGGTGAATTCAAATCCTTTTGGAGATCGTAATTTGATATTAACGCTTCGGCTTGTTTTGCCTGAATAGCTAACAATCTACTTATTTCCCGCAAATAAGATTGATTATTTTTTTCAGAAGCCCTTAGTATTTCCTTTGTATCTAAACTAATAGAGTCTAAACTTCGGCGAGCATATTCAAGCGATAAACTATCTTTAGTAAAGCTTATTTTGTCTTTCCTTTGTTGGTCGACGTTATCCAAACTGTCTTTATCTTTACCATATTTGAATTGATTAGATGCAAGGTCTATTTGGTCTGCTACATCTAAATGAGTATAATATGCGATTACAACTGAGAGAATAAGTGGAGTTAAATACCCTAAAAATTTAATTATTTCCCCTTTATCAAAGTTTGATAATAAGTCTTTAAATACTGGATTATTTCTTCCTTTTCGTATAGGCATAGTATTTGTTTTTTACAATAAAGCAGTTGTACGAAGGTACTTAATTTCTATTTATTTTTTCTCTATGTTTAGCTTATGAGTTATGATTACTCGACCTCTATTAGTGTCATGTCAATCACAAACTGTGACTATGCCAGATTAAACCATGCCCCAACCGTCTCAGTTTATGACGATTGGGGCATGGTTTAATCTGGAATGGCTTCTATTTGTGTATTAAATAGGCCGCTACCATTCGAGAGAGCCAATTTAAAAGACGGTTCTCATTTTTAGGACTCGGATAACCTTTGCGCGGGTTTTCGACTGGAATAGGGTAGCCTTGATGAGTTGTAGCAGGAAGATAACTCTCTATCAGCTTTGAAACGTCTTCAAGTGTAAAATATCCTTTGCCCAAATAATCAAACTCTTTTAAGTCTTCGTATTCTTTGGAGGGCTTTTTGTAGACAATAATACCATCTTGCCGTTTGTGTAATAATGATGGGTGAAATAACACCATGTACAAATCGGTAATGGTTCTAATTTGACCTTTAGCCCTTCGGTATTTTAGGTATTTGTCAACGTAATTAAGCTGCTCAAAATGGGTTGAGCTTGCTAAAACCCCCTGTGTTGTTCCCAATAGTTGCGCGGTAGATTGGCTAAACTGGATTAAGCCAACATTTCCAGAAGTCGAATAATACCCCGTTCTAAGTTGGCCTTTTGTGACAAGGTACATTAAGGCCATTAACCAATTGGGGTTGAAGTCATATTTTAGAGCAATGCCTATAACCGCCGCTTCAAACTGCTGCTTGTGTGAATACCTTAACGGTAGTCTTTCGATATAAACGAGTTGATTAGCCATAGTTTGATAATTGATAGGTTGATTAACTTCATTTGAAAAGTAAAACCAAGACAACTAAACCAATGCCAACCGTAGAAGGAGACAAAGTAGACGAATTGGCTTTATCTTGAATGTCCTGAATAGATTTAATTCCATTTAAGACATTTTGTAATTTCAATTGTAAGGTTTGCAATTCGGTTTGTGCTTTTATTGAATTTTGACTACTTACTACGGCAAGTGTTCCACTAATCAAGGTTAAAATTGTTCCCACAGAATTAACAAGCTGAATTTTGGCTTGTGCTTTGTTGGCATTTTCAGAGTCGGCATTCTCGGTGTCCTGTGCCTTCGGTGTACTTGGTATAGCGTTGGAAACAATGCTTGTTAAAGCCCCTGTAATAGCCGCAACACTGGTAAGGATTTTAGCGCGATTGATTTGCAATTGATAGCGGTCTGCTACTTTTTGTATGTCATTACTAATGTCAATAGCCAATTCCCCTAACTTTTGAATAGCCTCTTGACGAACAACCAATAAAACTTCGTCGGGTTGACCTTTGAAGTTTTCTAGGGTGTTAAAGACATATTGGACACTGACAAGATTTGTAGGAAAATATTGCATGGTAGTTAGTCTTTTATCGAAATACTATCCATTGTTTCCCAAACACCATCTTTTGATTTGTGTTGAAGGACAATTTTAAAACTGCTTAATCCTTCTTTTTCCTTCTTTTTTTTGAGACGGTCAAACGATTGACGAGCCGCGTTGTAACTGGAAAACTGTTCTACGTATCCCGTTGATTTTACTCTAAATGATTCCGAAAAATTTCTTGATTCCATTGTCTTAGATGTTTTGTTTGATAGTTGATTTAACCCTACAAAAGACGAAAACACCGCTTTTAGTTGGCGGTGTTTTCGGGCTGATTCGGAAAAATCAGGGTTTTTGTTTATCGTTTTGTACTACTTTGAAGGGATTCTTGAATATCTAATTCGTTTAAATCTAAGTAGTTAGCGAAATCTTTGACCAAAATATCTTTTCGATTTGGGGGATAATCGTAGTTAAATCGGATATTTTGACACACTTCCCCCGTTTTGGTCTTTCCCCAACCCGTTATTTGCATGATTTCATCTCGTTTTATAAACAGCCGTTTCATGGTTCGAGATTGTTTGATTGTAAAATCATTTTTCTACGGTAGGCTTTTTGGCAACGTTGCGAACAAAAGGCCGTTTCTTGCCTTTGGGCTTCAAATTCACTTTCACAAAAAAGGCATGGTTTTGTATAAAATAAACCTCTTATATAAGAACCATCATCCAAATACTTGATAGTTCTCACCTTTTTAAATACGGGGTTTGTTGTTCGTTTTGGGTTCATATCGGTACGAATTGTGAATCAATTATTGATTAGTAAACGACGGGTTAAAGGGGGCGAACAATGGCAAAAACTGTAAATAACCCTGTAAAAACCCTTGTAAATACCCTCTAATATTCCCCCCCTGTAATGAGGTTGTTAAAGTCTTTATGGTTTGGGTAGTATTTGCTACCATCAAATACTTTGACTCCTGTTTCTGTAATGACGCTTTTCGCGCTTAAACCCGCGTTGTCATTATCAAAATAGATGTTTACCTGTTTGTAGCTTTTAATGCCCTCTAAGACATGATTGAGGTTTGACAATGAGTTTAACACAACAGTAGTGTTTCGTGGCTCTGTGATACCAAAAAAGCAACATGAAGAAAGGAAATCAAAAAAGCCCTCAAATAAATTGAGCGTATTCGAGTTTGAAACTGGAAAGGTTGTTATCCATTTGGGAGAGGTCGAACTTTTCCAATAAGGGTTACGAATTTCAAAACCTCCTTTGTCGTTTTCAAACCCTACGGCAAAAGCCCTTTTGTTGCCACGTCGGTAATGTATTTCCTTCAAATACTTCGTTGCTAGGGTAGTAGAAATGCAACGGTCGTGAACGTACTTAAAAAGTCCTTTGCTCTTTAGGGGTGTCACGCTTGTTATGATAAATTTTGATTCTTTGGGAGTTGATACGGGATTTTGGCCGATAAAAGAAAAGGTTGCGGTTTGTTCGATAGAGGCGAATTTTTGTAGTATATCAACGGCTTCGATAAAAGTGCAGTTGGTTAGGTAACGGACTAAGCGGATAATGTCACCACGTTCGCCACTGGTGAAATCGTGGAAGGTGTTTTCTTTGGGATGCACAAAAAACGACGCGTTACGTTCATCGTTTTTGGGAGAGAAATAAACGACACGAACGCCTGAAAGTTTGACAGGCATAACGCCTAAGCTATACAGGTAGTTTACAATGCTTACCTGTTTGATTGATTCGATGGTTTGCTGTGGTATCATTTCTTTTTTCTTTATCGGCCTAAATATTAGATAAATACAATTTTGTGCGTTTAACCGTTATTGGTTCTGTGCAATCGGCTATAAGAATTTTTGATTTTTACCTACTTAGTTACTTACTTACAAAAAAATACCTGACTATCAAGTGATTATATAAAGAAATGTAAGTAAAATAGTACTAAGTAGGACAATAACCATCTTACTTAGTAGACTATCAGAAACACCAAAAAACTAAGTAACTAAGTAGAACTAAGTAAGATTGATGTTACTTGGTTTTTTTATTTATAAATATTTAATTATTAGATACTTATAAATAACTAAGCAACTAAGTATGTTAAAATCAACTTTCCTGTAACCAATACCCTTTATCTTGGTATTTAAGTTGTGAGTTATACTTTTGTGTTTGTTGGAATCCTAACATTTTTAAAGCACGACCTATTTGTATATGAGTAACTTTATAACCCCTCTCTCTTAGGTTTTTTTCTAAGGTAGTAGCAGTATAAAAGGAAGCATCTATACTTGTACTTTCGGCACTCTTAAAATGCTTAGCAATTAATTCCATTTCGGCAGTAACACGCATAAATCGACGGTTTAACAACTCCATTTGATTAATTTCATCATAGCTTAGTTCACCCTTAAATCCGTCTTTTAATAGTGCATAGGCTTGCGCCCATACTCTATTAATATCAATTTGACTATACCCGTCTTTACCCCCGTTATCGTGGTTGATTTTTAGTACGTTAAATATTATCCAACGAACTGAACCCGTTTCGTCGGTCAAAAAATCAAAGTGGTTTGTACTTGCTACAAATGAAGCTCGACGAAAAAAAAGTACCTCAGTACTTGAAAATAAAGGGGCGTACTTTACGGTACTTTCTGATAAAGTGGCTTTAAATTCATTGTTCAAATCTCTTTTGTCAAATTGCGCCAATTCGTCAAGATTTACTAAGAAGTTTTGAACCAAAGAAAATTTACTTTGCCGGCCCCCGTGAAAGTCGTACCCCTTTTTATAATAAGTCTTTAAGGCAGGAGGTACTAAAAAATCAAAAAAAGATGTTTTCCCGTCGTGCTGTTTACCTACAAACGTGAAGCAATGCTTATTAAATTGGTTGTTGCCTAATGCTTGAGAAACGACCCTAACCAACATTTTTTTAAACATTATTTCAAACCAATATTGGTCATCGGTTTTTATAAAAGTGCTTAATTGTTTGATATAGTCAGGTTGTGAGGAGTCCCATTTATCTAACCCTTCAAAGTATTCTTTAAAAGGGTCATATTTTTGTATAATTGATGAACCTAAAATAGCTTTTAATTCACCGTCAAAACGGGTATAACCATTCTTTAGAAGTTCGTATTTTAAATCATTCTCATTGATTGGTTCAAAGGAATCTTTTGTATCCTTTGCCCTCTTTTCAATGGTATTAGTAATGACATTAATACGAATATCATAATTACCCAAAAGATGCCCTTCAATTTCATCTATTTTTAAGGCTTTTCTTGTATTAACTTTCTGATTATCAAACTTTTGTGTACCTTTGTCCATACTTATTAAGGGAGTATTTTTTGAAAATTTGTTTTAAATCAGAAAAAGCGATACCAATGGCATCGCTTTTTCTCTGTAACCTAAAGGCCGTCTGATACTGCTATCAATTTGGCGGATAGGAATTCAGTGATTTCAAGTTGCAGCCTAAACCGTTCAGTAACTTCAAAATGAACGTCTAAAACCTTTTCCATGACCGATTCGGGTAGAAACCCTCTAAGGTCTTCGTATAGTTCATCTAAGGCTTTTATTTGGGGTATATTTAGGTTTATGGTTGAATTTTGCATGGTTTTACTTATTTATGGGTTTGAATGGGTTAAACGGCTATTTTGTGCCTTTTTTTCGCTCAATAAAGTTTTGAAAATCCTTTACTACTGAATCGTCACTACGTTGAAAATAAAAACGTTCAGTAGTGGTAATACTCTTATGTCCCAACATGGCCGATACAGATTGAATGGGTACGCCATTGTTCAGAAAGTAGCTTGAACAAGTCTTTCGTGCTGTATGCGTTTTAAGAAGTGTTTGAATGCCTGTAATGACCATAATTTCCTTCAAAATACGGTTCATGTAAGCATTTGAGAACACAGGCAATGCCCTCCCTCTTTTTACACAAAAGGGATGGTTTTTATAGCGTTCAATCAATTCTAAGGCTTGCGGAATTAATGGTATAAACGAACGGTTCTCATTTTTCCCCCTGTTTGGATCGTACACTTTTTGACCATCTTTTCTTGTCTTAATTCTTTCAATGGCGAAGTCTCGGACATCCATATACGAGAGTCCAGTAAAGCAAGCCAGAAGGTAAGCATCTTTAACGTACTCATATTGGGGCACTTCCAATTTAGCATTGATAAGCGTTTCTAATTCTTCTTCCGTCATGGCTTCTACTGGTTTTCTTCCCCGTTTGGTTTTTAAAGACCCCAAAGGATTCTTGTCAATCCATTGATTATCAACGGCATAATTCAAAATACGCTTAAACATTTCTACGTGCCGTATTGCGTGGTTATGCTGATGATTAAGCTTTGATTTACAGAAATTTATAAGGTTTTGACCGTCAATTTTGCGGACTTCTGACAATTGTAGTTTTTCCGTTTGATAGGCAGAAACAAAGTACTTTTTTATGCTATCAGTCATGGTTCTAAACTTTACAACAGTGCCTTTCTTATATCCTTTCCCCTCTAATTTTAGATAGTTTTCGGTGTAAAAATTCTCTAAACACTCAAAAAGAGTAGGGACATTTAATACACCTGACTCGTTAAAAACCAGTGCTTTAAGCCTTTGCAAATTCACTTTCAAACCTGCTAATTCTAGCTTATAATACTCTGAATAAAAGCGGTTTTTGAGGTCTTGTAAAAGGTTCGTAGCTTCCACATTATTATGGATAGAGAAGTTGGCTTTATCCAGTTTGCCAGTAACACGAATACCCGTACTAAAGAATAATTCTTCTTTGGAATCCCTAATAGTGAAATAAACCATTATCCCCCTTTGGGAACAGGTGACACTAAACGAATTAGCCCTAACTTGATGATGGTTAACGGCTTTTTTTGTTACTTTTACCATTGTTTTACTTTGTGTTTTGAGGTGAAACTAACTAGCCCTATCTCATTGGCAACCGGCTCCGACACCATGCCAAACGAGTAGGGCTTTTAGTTTAAAAAAGGTCTTTGGGATTAACATTAAAGCAGTTGGCTAAACGTGCCAATTCTTCTAAATTGGGTTGTTTCTCATTGCGTAGAAATTGCCCAAAACGCCGTTTGTGGATACCTAACCCACGATAAAACTGATTTGAGGGCTTAAACGGGAATCCCTCGTTTTCCCTTTGCCGTATTACATCTTGTAATCGGTTTTGCACATTAGTTATTAAATGACTCATATTAAGAATATTTTTCACAAATAAACTCTTAAAATGAATATAAATTAACCTTTGGGAGTATTTATATTTTCAAAACAGGGTTTTAACATCATTTTAGGAGTAATATATTTGTAGTATGAACTATTTAGAGAATATAAAGCGTATCCGCAAAACAGCAGGGCTGACACAGATAGATATGTCAGAACGTTTAGGACTTACCAAAAACAACTATGGCAAAGTCGAAAACGGCCAAGTGGAACTAACCGTAAATAGACTATATCAAATTGCTGATATTCTGGGAGTTAGTGTAACAACCCTGCTTGAAGAAAATGTAGGTAACGCCCAAAAAATAGCTGAATTGGAAAAAATCAATGAGGAGATAGAGAAAAAAAACAGAGACTTACAAGCAGACCTTGATAGAACTAAGGAGATGTTTGATGCAGTGTGGCCATTTGCAAAAACTATTTTAAGTGTTTTTAAAAATATTGACCCAAAAACCTTTATAGAAAACCCCGATAGGGATTCTTTACTAGCTAATCTCAAAGAAAAAGGTTTTGAACTTAAAGACGAATCCCTTTTAGGTCTTAAACTTCCCTGAGCCTTTTCATACAATTATAGTAACACATTTGGTTTAATACCAACAGGTAATTATCTGATTATAAGGAAGTTGAATTTATTAGGGGTGAATTTTAAAATGCTTTTATCATCAATATGAAATATCACAAGACATAACTAATTGATTATCAGCAAGTTTTACTTGCCTACTGGGCCCACATCACAAAAGCACTTAGCAGCAATGTTAAGTGCTTTTGTATTTTAAAAGCTAGATTGAGACCAATCACTCAAAACTATTATCGGATTAATCTTTGAAAATCAAATAAAAAGGTTACATTTATACAATAACGGGAATTAAGGTTCTGGGATTAATACCACACCAACGTAAATTGATGAAGCCATTTGTAACTCCTGCATTGCCCCGCTTCAACTTACCTTTTCTCAATTTATGACTACTCTACCGTTACGTCTTTTACTGGCTGATGACGATGCCGACGATCGTTTGTTCTTTCGGGAAGCGCTGGACCAAATCCCTGTTTCCGTTGAGCTTACTACGGTCACAAATGGGCAACAGCTCATCGAGTGGCTACAAGAACATCAAAGCAACCTCCCCCACCTGATTTTTTTAGACCTAAATATGCCCCGAAAAAACGGGCATGAATGTTTAACGGAAATGAAACTAACGCCTCAGTGGCAATCCGTACCCGTTATTATCTTCTCTACTTCGATTTATCCTGTACAGGTAGACGAACTGTACCATAAAGGGGCGCAGTATTATATCCAAAAACCAACCGATTTTAAGAAGCTAACTCAGGTGATTGAGCAGTTGCTTCTCATGCCCGAGGAACAAAGGCAGGTGCAACCCGCCAAAAAAGATTTTATTTTATGCAGAGCAAGATAATGAGCGTATGAAAGCTGACGAAAAAGTATTGTCCACCAATTTGTTTCCAGTAGTGGGCATCGGTGCATCAGCAGGCGGATTGGAGGCCTTCCGGAAATTGCTCAAAGCCATTCCCGAAAAATCAGGAATTGCCTTCGTACTGGTGCAGCATTTAGCCCCCAACCACGAAAGCCTACTGCCTGATTTGCTACAAAAAGTAACGACCATTCCCGTCGTAGAAATCTCCGACGACATTAAGGTGGAGCCTGACCATATTTATATTTTACCCAGCAATAAGATGCTGGTGGCCAACGACGGAATATTGCAACTGAGTCCGCGCGTTACCCAAAAAAACGAGCTCAATCTCCCCATCGACATTTTTTTTACCTCTCTGGCCGAAGTTCACCAAAGCCACGCCATCGGCGTTGTGTTGTCGGGCACGGGCAGCGACGGCACAGGGGGCCTGAAGGCCATTAAAGACCACGGAGGTATTACGTTTGCGCAGGATGAGGCCTCGGCCGCCTACGAAGGTATGCCCAAAAGCGCCGTCCAGGCCGGGGTGGTCGACTTTATTCTCCCACCCGACGAAATCCCGCAAAAACTGTCGGACATCATTCGGATTCTTCGCTCAGACAGCACCAAAGACCCCAACGCCGAAGAAACTGAAAAGGAGCTGGTCAAACAAATCCTTGCAGTGCTGCGCATCCGGAAAGGAACTGACTTTACGTATTATAAACAAACGACCGTCCGCCGCCGAATCCTGCGCCGAATGGCCATTAACAAAAATGAAGATACCGCGGCCTATCTGGTTTTTTTAAAGGACAACAAACAGGAGCAGGATGCTTTATACCAAGATTTACTGATTCCCGTCACCTCTTTTTTCCGGGACCCGCAGGTATTTGATAATTTATGCGAAACGGTTTTTCCGCTTATTTTGAAAAACAAAAGCGCAGGAGAGGCCATTCATATCTGGATAGCAGGTTGCAGCACCGGACAGGAAGCCTATTCCATGGCCATGTGTTTGACTGAGTTTTTGGGCAATACCACCGAACGAGTGCAACTTTTTGCCAGCGATTTGAGCGAACCTGCCATTGCAAAGGCACGCATCGGAACCTATTCAAAAAGTGAAATAGAAAGCCTGACCCCCGAACGCCTGCAAAAATTCTTCGTCAAAAAAAACGGCAATTACCAAATCAATAAATCCGTGCGGGATATGTGCGTGTTTGCCACGCACAATTTTTTAAAAGATCCCCCTTTTAGCAAAATGGATTTGATCAGTTGCCGCAATGTGATGATTTACCTCGAACCCTACCTCCAAAAAAAAGCATTTACCACATTTCACTATTCATTAAACCCCAAAGGATATTTATTGCTCGGTAAATTAGAAACGGTCAGCAGTGTCCCTGACCTTTTTTCAATGGCTGCCAAAGATGATAAAGTGTTCACCCGCAAAGAAGGCCCTGGTCGGTTTATGCCAATGGCTGGCCAACGAAGCGAGTTGAATCTGAGCTTTGCTCATTCCAAAAACGAAAACATGCGCACCGATTTTCAAAAAATTGCCGACGACCTTATTCTCAGCCGGTATACTCCCGCGGGAGTGGTCATCAATGAAGACATGGACATTGTGCATTTTCGCGGCATTACGGGTCCCTATTTAGAACAGACATCGGGCAAACCTACCCATAATTTGTTGCTTCTGGCCAAACACGGACTGGCCTTTGAGCTGCGCAATCTTCTCTACAAAGCAAAAAAAGACAAAGCGCGCGTAATCAAAGAGATTATTCCGTTCCGGACCGATGGCAGCCTACGTACCATTTCTATCGAAATTTTACCCCTGCCGGGCACGCCTGAACAACACTATTTGATTCTTTTTCATGAAACAAACGCCGTTGACTCCCTCCCTCCAACAGGCCGCCCCAAAAAAGCAACCAAAACAGTCTTAGACGATAAAGACCTTCGCATTCGGCAATTTGAGCAGGAACTCATCCAAACCCGCGAAGATATGCGCGCCATAACGCAAGACCAAGAGGCCTTGAGCGAAGAACTTCAAAGCGCCAACGAAGAATTATTGAGTGGCAACGAAGAGTTGCAAAGCCTCAACGAAGAATTGGAAACGGGTAAGGAAGAACTCCAAAGCACCAACGAAGAACTGACGGTGGTCAACCGCGAACTAAGCAGCTTGAATGAGCAAATAACGACGGCCCGGGATTATGCCGAAGGTATCATTGCCACCATACGCGAGCCCCTGCTGGTGCTGGATAAACACCTGCGGGTAAAAACCGCCAACCTTTCTTATTACCATGCCTTCAAGGTAAACGCCGCCGATACCGAAGGGAAGTTAATCTACGAAATAGGCCACAAGGACTGGAACATCCCAGTCTTGAAAGAACTGCTTGAAAATATCCTTCCCGAAAAATCAACTTTCGACAATTTAGAGCTGACGCATACATTTTATAACATTGGCGAACGAAGAATGCGGCTCAATGCCCGTGAAATAAAAGAGGGAAATTCGGAGAAATTAATCCTGCTCGCAATTGAAGATATAACAGAACAAGCCCGCGCCGAAGAAGCTCGGATAGAAATCCAAAAACGCTACCAATTCATTACCAATTCGATTCCGCAAAAAGTATGGGCCACCGACGAAGAAGGCAACCTCAACTTTTTTAATGACGTTTGGCTCGACTACACGGGACTTTCGGTGGATGAACTCAAAGAGTGGGGATGGAAAAAAATAATCCACCCCGACGAGTGGGAAGAATACAAAAGCAAGTGGCAGCACTCGCTGGCTACTGGTACTGAATTTGAACTCGAACACCGATTATTGAATAAGGAAGGCGAATACCGCTGGCACTTGAGCCGGGGATTAGCGTATAAAGCCGAAGACGGGAAACCATCGATGCTGTGGGTAGGTACCCACACGGAAATTCAACAGCATAAAAAACTAAAAGACGAACTAAAAAAGGCCGTCATCGAACGAACGTCCGAGTTGAAAGAGGCCAATGAAAAGCTCGTAGAAAAAAACAACAGCCTTCAGAAACTCATCAAGGAGCTTGAATCTTTTTCTTATGTAGCAAGCCATGACCTACAAGAACCGCTGCGCAAAATACAACTGCTGGCCCGGTACCTCGACGACCACGAAAGCCAAAACTTAACCGCTGGCGGCAAAGATTATTTTAGACGCATCCTGAATTCGGCCGAAAGAATGCAACAACTAATCAATGATTTACTGTTGTTTACCCGTTTTAATACCGAAGCCCGAAAATTTGAAAGTACAAATCTCCGCCCCATTGTGGAGGAAGTACTGACCGAACTAAGCGAAACTATCCAAGAAAAACACGCCACCTTCGACCTAGTCCATCTCGGTTCCGCCCCCGTCATCGCGTTTCAGTTTCGTCAACTCCTGCAAAACCTCATTGGCAACGCCCTTAAATTTTCAAATCCTAATCGCCCCCCCCACGTAGTGATAAAAAGTAGGGTTGTAAGTGGGGATAAATTGAAGAACGAAAAACTTTTGCCCGAAAAAAAATATTGCCACATCACGGTCACCGACAACGGTATCGGCTTTGACCCCCAATATAGCGAACGAATCTTTGAAGTTTTTCAACGCCTGCATGAACATGAACAATACAATGGAACAGGTATTGGGCTGGCCATTGTCAAAAAAATCGTTGAGAATCACAACGGAACCATCACCGCCACGGGCAAACCAGATAAAGGTGCTCAGTTCGATATTTATATTCCGGCCCAATAAAGCATTCCATAATAACAAATTAAAGATGCTCAAATTCAACCAGCTATAATTTCTCTCACGTTACCGTACAAATCTGTGTTATGCCTAAAACTGTGTTGCGTTTAGTAATTGTAAAAACAATACTTCTGGCGTGGTTGTGTTTCAATACCCTGACATTGAATGCTCAAAGTCAGTTGGTTAACGAATGGATTAAGCCCAATCAGAAATATTTAAAATTTTCAATTACGCAATCGGGAATTTATCGTATCAGTTATCAGGATATTAAAAACGCCGACCCTGCTTTTCTCCAGACAGACCCTACGCATTGGCAATTATTCTGGCGAGGAAAGGAAATAGCCATCCGCATTGTAGGCCAACAAAACGGGATTTTTGACGACCCTGATTACCTTGAATTTTACGGCGAAGGCAACGACGGGAGCCAAGATTCGCTGCTTTATCGGCCCCAAAAAAGGCTACACCCCTATCAAACGCTATTTTCGGACGTTGCCGCCTATTTCCTAACCATCCATCCGTCCTCTGCTGGCAAACGAATTTTGGAGTTAAATACCTCAGCACAAGGCCTTATTCCCGAAAAATTCCACCTTGAAGAGACCGTCCAAGCTTTTACAAAAGAATATACTTTTAACAGTCTGAAAGGCATCGAACCTACGCTCCAACAAAGTTATTTTGAGCCCGGAGAAGGATGGTCCGGAAACCTCCTGACAACCGACTCCGTGGGGGTGGTTCATTTCAAATTGATGAATCCAATCGTGACCAATTGGCCCATCAAACTAGAAGGCATGATCAACGGTCGGGATAATCTGTTTCATCAGATTGAGATTCAAGTAGACACCAATCCCCAAACCACCCTAGCCTCTTTGGATTTTTGGGGATATATGAGCCAAACATTCCAAACCACCATTGCGGCAAGTTCGGTGCGCAACCAACGCCTTAGCGTACGTTTTGAGCCCCAAAAAACCAACATTAAAAATCAATTTTCAATTACCTACGTTAAGTTATCCTATCCGCAGGCGTTCGACATGGCGGGGGCCTCCTCCAAGGTATTTCACCTGCTGGCCAACGCCCGTCGGTCTGCTTTACTCTTGGTACAAAATGTGCCCACGACCGCCACGGCCTATGATATTACTGACAAAACCGATTGCCGTCTCTTAATTTCGGACATTCGTGACGGCCAAGCGCAGATAGTGGTTGATGAAACAACCCGCAACCGCGACATTCTGTTGACGACTCAGTCGTTGAAACCAATGGCGATTGCGCCAGTCAAATTTCATTTGACCTTCTCTGCATCAACGGATTACGTAATTATCACCCACGCTTCGCTCAAACAATCAGCCAAAGCCTATGCCGACTACCGGGCCTCCGCGCCAGGGGGAGGGTACAAGCTACTGATTGTAGAAGCTGATTCTCTCTATGATGCCTTTAACTACGGCGAGCGGAGTCCGTTGGCCCTACGACGTTTTGCGGACTTTATGCTGGCAAATACGGCGGCAAAAAATTTACTGCTAATCGGTAAAGCCTGTAGTTACCCCTATTTTGTCAAAACAGCCACCGATGATTTAGTGCCCACCATCGGTTATCCAGGCTCCGATATTTTGTTGACGGCAGGCTTAAAAGGTTTTTCGGCCAACACCCCCGCTATACCCACGGGTAGACTCAACGTAACCACCAACGAGCAGGTTTTGTCCTATCTGGCCAAACTCAAACAGTTTGAGGGGACAAAATTTGAGGATTTGAGGCGTAAACACATCGTACACATCAGCGGAGGAAAAACCCACGACGAAGCGCAGAGTTTGCAAGCCACAATCCAACGTTTGGGAGATATATTTAGAAATGGATTCGTGGGGGGAAAGGTAACATCCTTTCACAAAAGCAACCCCTACGAAAAGGTAGAATCCATTGATATTGTACCAGTTGTTAACGAAGGCACCAGCCTAATCACCTTTATTGGCCACGCGGGCCCCGCTATTACCGACATGAATTTTGGGTTTGCTTCCCCGCCCGAAAACGGGCTTCGCAACCGATTTTATCCCCTCATGATTTTTAACGGTTGTGGGGTTGGGGAGATTTTTTCTCGTTTTAATACCCTCTCCACCGACTGGCTGTTGGCCCCCGAAAAAGGCGCAGGCGCAGTACTCGCCCACTCCTATTACAGCTACGAAGCACCCACCACCCGCTACTTAACTAAACTGTACGGCCATTTATTTACCAACGCAAACACCTTTGGGTTGTCGCTGGGCAAAACCCAACAACTACTCAACCAAACCATTGAAAAAGAGAGCATTACTGCTTTTGACGTATCTGTTTTGTTGCAAATGGTGCTTCAGGGAGACCCCGCATATACCCCCTATCCATTGTCAAGCCCCGATTTTGCCGTGGAACAAAAGGATGTCTATATTCAATCTTCGGTCAGGGGTAGTATGCTCAAAAACAGTGATTCGATTCGAGTGGTCATTCCAATTAGTAATTTAGGCAGATTTGTACCTGAGCAACCTGTTTCATTGTTACTGAAAACGACGGGAAAAGTCTCCACCGAAAAAGTTCTGTCCGTAAACGCTTTTCGTTACCGCGATACGGTGTATCATACCATACCGACAGATACAGCATTACAAAAAATTGAAGTAAGCATTGACCCCAACAACCAAGTTATTGAACTGAGCAAAGCCAATAATAACGCAACCCTCCTGATTGATTGGACGCAAGCAACTGGTAGCAGTTTTCCGCCCAATCTATTGCCAGATGTGGTCAGTCCAGTACTGAGTGTTTTTATTAACGGGGCCATGAAAGAAAACTACGCCATTGTTGACACAAAACCCAAAATAGCTATTTACCTCATAGATGAGAACCCATTATCAGTCAATGATTTAAGTGCTTTTGAGGTTTATTTAGTGGCGTGCAGTACTTGTAGCCCCCAAAAAATCCCTCCCAAATTACTGCAAATTACCGCTATTGCTGGCAATCAGCTGCGGGCCACTACCCATTTAGACCTTGAAGAAGGCAACACTTACCAGCTCATCATTTTTGGGAAAGACGCCTCTGGCAATCGAACAAAAAACCCCTATACCCTATGGCTCAACTCTTTAGTTTCCAATGCCCCCATTACTTTTTTGGCTTATCCCAACCCAGCCATTTCATACGTCAAGTTTGAGTTGAACCTGAACGGAGAGGAACTGCCGACCGAGTCGCGACTGACCATTTATAACCTATTGGGCTTACTGGTTTTCGATGGCAATTACCCCATCGAAGCGGGTAAAAACACTTTTCTGTGGCAGGCAAAAGCCCCCGGGCACTACATCTACAAATTACGATTAATCCGAAAAAACGGGCAAGCTGAAACACATACGGGAAAACTTATTTGGCTGTATTAAGCAGTCGATTGCTCGCAATTAATGCCCATTTGAATGTGGTACCCGACGCAATGATGCCCTTACCGATGCAGTCAGACGACGATTGGCAAAAGGCAACGGCCACATCTTCACGGTACACCAAACCAATGTTTGGGGCATAAACCCGCAAATATTTTGATTGATTGACCAAGGTAGAATCATTGGCCCCCACCACCGAAATAGTATGATCAAACGCCCGCGGCCCCACTGCATACGGTTGACCTTGATTTTGATATTGCAGTGCTGCTTCAGGGTTGGTATTGTATAAGTTAGGGTTCCAAGAAGTAGTGAGTAAGATAGGAAAGACCAATTCAATGACTGACACGTTGTTTTCCTGACTGACAACCTCCGAAAGGCTTCCATAAACCGTGTGAATACCCGTAAGTTTCCAAGCAGACTGCTCCGTTTGCCGGGTAGACTCTTCAACCAGATAATACAATTGACCATTTTGAACCAATGAACTCCTAATTTTTTTCTGAAATTGATAACTGCTTTTTAGGGATGAGTTAACGGCCAAATGCTTTTCCTGCGTTACTTGATACACCCAATAATCACCAACTTGTAGGGGAAAAAAAGCCGCGTCATCAGGGGTGGGTTCATGGTTCTTTTGCCGACATCCTTGGCACAAGCCAAGGAAAAACAGCAAGAAAAAAAACCAAAGATTGTGTTTCTTAAACATCGTTAAACAATTGATAAACAGCCACTAAAAGCGACCTTGGGTAAAGATAACAAAGTAATGCTGATATTACAAGGACATAATCCAGCAGAAGATTGTTTGCCGTGGCGATAATCAGTACCTTGAAGAGCTAAAAGCGCACGAGTTGGCTTTATTTTTTCGTTAATGAATATGGGTGGGATTGCGGGAATGATTCGGTTTGATGGTAAGGCGGTTTCTGCCCACGACCTCACACATATTAAACAAAGGCTCAGGCACCGGGGAGAGGTGTCGACTCAAATCTTTGACCAAGGAGCACTGCTAGCGTTTGGGAATACGATTGAAGCAAACACTGCCGCTGGTTTTTACGCCGTGGCGCATACTGACATTCCCAACCCGTCTATCAATCAACCTTTTATTTCCGGTTTTATTCAGAATGGCCCTGCTGCGTTCAATGAGTTAAATGCTGATTTCGCCGTAACCTTGTGGAATACTCGCCAACAGGCGCTGGTTTGTGCCAGAGATATTTTGGGCGTCATGCCCTTTTACTATGTACATCAGCCGGGTCGTTTTTTTGCCTTTGCCACCGAAATTAAAGCCTTGATTGGGCTTGAGGAGATAGTAGTTGTTCCCAATAGGTATAAATTCAGAGAATATCTAACGTGGAGCACCACGTATATCCCTTATAGTTCAGAAACGTTCTACGAAAATATTTACAGCCTTCTGCCCGGGCATTATCTTGAGGTAAACAATGAAAAAGCGCGTTTAGCCCCTTACTGGAACCCAAACCTTGGAAAATTTTGTCAATTGAGCCACCCCGAAGAATATTCAAGGTTGTTTAAAGAACATTTTACCGCTGCCATAGACACCCGAATGATAGGCAAAATGAGTGTTGGCGCTCATTTGAGCGGTGGTTTGGATTCTTCATCGGTCAGTTGCCTCGCCCAATCCTTGCTTAAAGCGCAAAAACGCCCTTCCCTCCATACCTTCAACATTGATACAAAACTGGCTTCGACAGATGAATCTATGTATGTGGAAGCCGTCGTGAAGCAATACCATACTCAACACCACACCGTACATCCCACCGTCGACGTGCTCGATGCAGTACTGAACATCAATCAGCTATTTGACCGCCCCGACCACTTTATCATTCCGTCCAGCTTTCATCTGAGTGTTTCGATAAAAGCCCAACAACTGGGCTGTGATTGTATGCTCACGGGGCACGACGGCGACAGTGTTATCACCACTGGTTTTGAGTATTTGGATTACTTAATAGACACCAGTGATTGGCAAGAATTGCGGTTGGCCTGCCTGCAATATACCTCATACTCTGAGCGAAATTTGGCTTTTTTAGGGGCTAACAACGAAGACTTAAGCACTCATTCAAAATACGAAAAATACGCCTTGCGCATCATTGGAGGCGATATAACGAAGCGGTTCCGCTCCCATCCATTTAGTACTTTTTTAAAGGCATTGTCCATCCCAAAACAGGCGCTTGGGCTCTCTACATCGGCCATTATTGCGTATTGCATTCAGCGTATCAAAGCTAAAATTGTTCATCTAAACCTTCTTGACAACGCATTTAGTGTTGAGTTTAAACAGCAAACACCCCCAAGACTCCAGCAATCTACCGAAGCATTAAGCGCTTCTATTTCGTCGGAGTTTCATGTTTCGGCCAATCAAATTCTTAATACAACCAATGTAATCTGTAATGAGCAATTAAATCACATTGGCGCTTATTACGGCCATCAATATACGTTTCCTTTCTTCGACAAAAATGTCGTAGAGTTAGGACTGTCAACCCCCGCCAAAATCAGCTTTGATGATGGGCGTGGACGGGGTTTGATACGGAATGGCTTACAAACGATTCTGCCTTCTCAAATTGTTTCTCGACTTACCAAAGCCAACTTTGTGGAATACGGTACGATTTCGGCCCAGCAACTCTATTTGGCAGCGCATCAGCAATTTATATCGCCAAGCCATGCCATTTGGGAGGTGATTGACCGCGCTCTATTTTTAAAAATTGTGAACGTTGTATTTGAGCAGCACGTGCCGATGCAAAGAAAAACCCGGTACAATTGGCTGTTGAGTCGTATTATTTACCTAGCACTCTGGCTGGATTCAGCCAAGAGTGCTAGGTAGTTAGTGGATTATAATATATCAAGTGTAAAACTTCTTCAGTTAAACATCTTGTTAACCTTCAAAAGAACCGCCAAAACCATCGGTTGCCGACCCAAGTTTTTGAGTCATTTTATTTACTTTACCCAAAACTTTTAGTTTTGGGGTTTTATACGCCTTTTTAGAGGCAGGAGCTGATATATACTGACCTTTAGTATTCATAGTTGAGATTTATTAGTAGTGGATAGTGGATAAAAAATTGAACTGAGCATTTATAACATCTACTCGACGACCACGCGATGATTCCGCGTTTGTCCTCGCTCCACTACTGAGAGAATATACACCCCAGTGGCCATCTTACCAGTAGCTTTTAACATAAGATTACCAGACTGGACTCCAATTTTCTGAAGGGGAAGCAAACGTCCTTCCATACTGTAAAGATTGACCAAAGCGGTTTCTGGCTCGTCTAAACGCAGGGTAAACCTTCCTTCACTAACAACCGGATTGGGAAATACCCCGTAGGCGTCTTCCCGTAAAACAACCGAGATAGCCGGATAGACCGTTACTTTACCGCTAAGATCGGTTTGCGTTAATCGATAATAGCTGGTGCCAGCATACGCTTTTCGATCTATAAGACGATAGGTTTTCAGGGAATTGCTGTTTGCGGCAATTTCACTTATTTCTTCTACCTTTTCAAAATTTCTCATTTCCTTACTACGCTCCACGAGAAACCCTTTGTTATTCGTTTCCAGCGACGTGGTCCATGCCAAGTCAACCGTTTGATTTGAAAGGGGTTTGGCAGTAAAAGACACCAAAGTAACTGGTAATGGCCGCGCTACATTGGTCACTGAATTATTATTTAATGTTATAGCCCCAGCAACTGAAAGGCCTCTACCCTCAAGGGAAGCCCCAGTACTCAGAAAAATAGCCCCCTGTGCAAGTATAGTACCCTTAAAAACTGAACCAATCCCCAAAGTGACAGCTCCATCTACCTGAAAAAACACATTGTTGGCGGTAGCACCGTTGATCAGAACAATCGATGAAGAAGTTGCGGTCGTTAAAGCACTGCTTAATTTAATGATAAAAATCCCCGACCCACTTAAAGTTAAGGTTCCGTTTAATGTAGTAGGAGATGCCGTATTCTGACAGTAAACCACCCCTGACACCAATGTTTGCCCCGCTAATTCAGGCGCTATAATTGTACCACACGGACGTGAGTTCAACGAGTTATAGGCCGACACCACATCTATGGCAGCTTGCGCAGCCTCGGGTGAACCTGGCAAACGAATGTTTCCGGTAACCATACCAGGAGGAAAGCCACTAAAAGCCCCCACATTGGTACCAATATCGCCGACGACCATTGATGCCCCCGTATTCGTAAAAGCCCCGTTTGCCGTAAATAACGCAAAATCAAAGGCTGTTCCCAGATTTGGGGCCTGTCCAAAAACTATACTTTTCAAACAAACCAAGGTGGCTATGCTCAGAATTAGTAATACATTTTTTTTCATTTGTTTCTAATTTAAATGGTGATTCAATAAAACTGGTTGACAAAAAATCAAATACCCTAAAATACTCCCTCAAAAAAGTACCATGATAAAAAATGGGCCATGGCATATCCCTTAAAAATCAAATACATCTAATTTCCCATCCTTATAGAATATATGTCTAAAGGATTGGGTAGTTATACCTCAATTGTATTTGATTAATACTGATGCATTTGGGCAAGCTCCAGATGATCGCCAACCTACGTTAGAGTCGAAAATTTGTATGACAAGAGTTTCGTATTTATACTATTGTGAGTAAATTCATAACATTAATTTTGAGTAAGTTCATACCATTAGCTAGAGGCAAATAAGCACAGCGTAAAAGTCAGGCTTTAATATCCGATTCATGTTACATATTTTCAGGAAATAGTTACATAAATCACACTTTTTTTAAGCGTCTATCTCGACTAGTTTCAGGATATACGTAGCGCCAAGCATACAAAAACACGCCCCTGTCGGTGCGGTGCATTTCCGCCTATTAGTTTGAATCTTCAATGGCCAGGCTTCGCTTTTTTGGTTTAGCTGCCTCATCTCCATCTCTGAGCAATTTACGACGGCGGGGCGTTTTTTTAGTTTCAAGCGTCAAAAGAACCCTTCTCATTCGGCGCGACGGGGCAATAACAAATCCCGATTTCATCACAATTTCCCCTTCTTTCACCTTGGAAATATATGTCTTGTTGACCGAAACTCTGTTGTGTACTCTGGTAAGCGCCAAATGGGTAGTTATCTTTCCTAAGTTGTGTGAGCTAAGAAGCCGCGTGCCATCCTTCAGATAGATGTAAGTGTAGTTGGAGACAGAGGTGAGATACTCGACTTCTGGGGCCGAAATAAGTATATTATCTACAATCATGTCAAGCAGAGTTTTGTGTACCATTATTATCACTAAACTCATGCCAGCCCCCTTACCAAAATATTGTATTCATCACTGCAAATGGTTTTTAAATCTGTTCGTAAAGAAGGAAATCGCTATGTATCAAACCAATAGCCCTAAATGAGTCCATCAAAGAAATCGACCAATGTTGTATTTTATTTATTGTATACGCTTAAAGACTTCTGTTCATCGGGCGTTTTTTTGTTAACAATCAAGGGGGTATTCAAAGTTGTTTGGATAATATCAACAACCGTCGTTCCCTCAACGACGTAAAGATAAAGTCGATACATTGAAGGGTTTTCTGGAATTTTGACCTGTATTTTGGGACCACTGCCGAGTTCTTTCAAGGACACAGCCTGCTCAAACCGACCGATTTGAACCAATTTCCACTCAAACTTTACGTTTGCTGGGAGTGAATCGGCCAAGTACCATTGAGATTCTTTGTGTACCAAGGCGTAATACGTAAGCGTAGTAGCCGGAATGGTGGCCAATGCAGGCTTTAAGATTTTCACCATCGGCGGCGGTGCGGGAGCCTTGGTGCCTTTCCAGAGGTGACGCAGCTGCATAAAGGGCGTTTTTTGGCGTCGTCGAAAATCTTTTATTCCGTCAAAATTGACCAATCCACTATTAACTATGTCCTGCCAATTGGTAATAAATACCCCCATTTTTTGGGGTTCCAAAGTGGCATATTGGGACACTGTTATATTCCTAAAAAAATACGGAACGCTTAGTTCTTTAAGCAAACTAAAATCAGCCGCCCGAGATGCCTTCACTTTGATTCCGAATGCATCTACCTCGGGCATCAGTCGGTGCATTTGGTGAACCGTTTTGGGCAAATCGTCCGCCAACGTGACATCAATCGTAACGGGACGCGAGGGGTCAATCTGCTTGATACTGCGCACCAAGTTTTTAACAAAAAACAGGTACGCATCTCGCTGAATAATCAAATCAGGTTTGAAATATCGAAACTGAAGCTCTTGAAAAACAGCGTTACCGATGTTCCAGCCAATGATATTTTTATTGTCTTTGTACGAACTGACGACCGCAAGAATATCCGCCCTGACTTGCTCCAATTTATTTTTTTCTTCCACAAAATCGAGGTGGTCGTCAATCCAAAAACTAAAATGCACCTTCATGCCGGTTTCTTCGGCGGCCCTGATGATATTTCGGTCGTAGATGCCCGGGCCGCTGTGTTTGACGGTGTTGATGCCCAAGGTTTTCATTTCGTAGAAATCCTCCAGCAATTCACTCATTCTGAATGGATTGGGACTCTTGACCCAATCTTGGGCTTTGGTGTAATTGATACCTCTAGTTCCTACAAAAAAGGCCCTTTGGATTGTTGTTGACGCTACATTTTGGGGTGCCGTCCCGTACGATGTCAGGAGCTTGGGAATAGGCTCAATCTTTTCCTTATTAAATCGATTTTGTTTTCTTACCAACCTGCCCGACTCATCGGTTAGGTCATTGATTCGTCGGAGCCTACCAAATGGCCCCGCCGTCCTGCCCGAAATGACCACGGCTTTGATTTCAGAAAAAGAAGCACGGATGGATTTAGCCTCTTTGTCGGACAACGACTGATTTTCGTTTTCTATCAGCATTACGGGAAGTTCTGATTGAAAAACGGGATGTTTATGAAAAGCCCAATACTGCTTTTTGATGGGTAAAGAATCATGGGCTTCGTTTAGGCTACTGACCGCCATCCAATCAACGTACTGACGGCCCGGAAAATATTCGTCGATTGAGTCGGGCGTCCCTGGATTCCACACCCAAATTACCCGGTATAATCCCTGATTGCGAAAAAAATCGTGCATGTATTTCCACGCAGTCCTAAACGCCTCAGCGGTGTTTGGCGCGGGATTCGGCAGATTGTCGGCTTCGGGAGCAAAACGGATAAAAACAGGGCGATTCAGCGCTTTAAACTGACGGCAAAACTGCAAAAGATACGCATCCTCACTTCCGTTTGTGATTCGTTCAAAAACGTTGGCATTGTCAGAAAGCCGCGAAGGAAGTACCCACGTAATCATGGGCAAGGAGCCATTGCGATAAACAGAATCTAACGTACGGGTGGACAAAAAGCCACTCGCCCAGCGAACATGAAATGAGAGGATGTCAAAATGGGTTTTATTCTCCCCGCTCAAGGGGAAAGCCGTACCCATGGTGTTGACCGACCGCGCGTCTATTCCGGTCATAAAAAAGTTTTCCCGATGGTCTTTGTAAATCGTCGGCGGCAGTCCTTTCTGTCGAAACTGAACCATGTAAATAATGGGGCAGGTCAAGAGGATTGATAACAACAGCGGAGTACGTCTGACAACGGTGTAGATACGACGCCTGATAATCCAGAAATGTCCCTTGGCTTCCCGAAGAAACAGCAACCCAGAGTTTAGTCGTTTATGCCGAACGGCCAAGATTCGAAATTGGGGCTGTCTGCTTATCAGAACCGTAAAACCCATAAACACGGCGTTCAGCCCCGCAAATACCGACATGGTTAGGTTGTAGGGATTCCAATCGGTGTACAATCCATAACTGATGGAAAATAAGGACAGCAACAAAATGACAAGATTAGGGATATTTAAAGGCCAGTTGTTTGCCTCTTTACCATCTTTGGGTGTGGGTACGTAGGGTACATTTACCCCAAACAGGGTGTACAAAAAACCCAGAATAAACACCCACCAAGTGCCAATCATCAAAAGCCCGCCTATCACATGAAACCCTCGCTCGGTATCTTCCATTACCCACCATTGCACGAATTGCCTGATAAGAACGACCACGGTCAGAAAAGGCAAGGCGATTAGACCAAACTCTGTAATATCCATCTTCATCGGACTGGTATGAAAGCAGAGCGAAAGGATAGGAATCAAAAAATTGAGAAAGAATATAATGCCCGAAAGATAATGAAGCGGAATCAGCGCATAATGAATCTTCTGGCGCAGGGTGAATTGCGTAAACAACTTGGGGTAGACAGTGACCAACAAATCAAACACCCCCCTAGACCATTTCAGTTGTTGTTTATAATACGCCGACAAGGTAGAAGGCACCAACCCACGGGCCAGCACAGCAGGCACATAGACTGATTTCCAGCCCTTTGCGTGGAGCTGCATGGCGGTGTGCATATCCTCGGCAAGGCCCGCGGCGTGGCCTCCGATGGATTCGAGCGCCGCGCGCCGGAAGGTGCAATTGGCCCCAATGGCCAGCACCGTTCCGTAGTGGTTCATGGTCATCATCATCGGGCCATAAAACTGGTAGGTCTGCTGGGCGGCACCTTTGGCGATTAAGCTCTCTTCGCTGTTTTTATAAGCCTGAACAATCTGGACAAACCCGATGGAAGGATCATTAAAATGCGACACAATCGGGTCAAGAAAATCGGGCGCAGGGACATGGTCGGGGTCCAAAACAACGCAAAGCTCCCCCGATGATTGGCGCAAGGCATTGTTGATGTTACCCGCTTTGGCATTCTTTTTGTCAAGGCGGGTAACGTGGTGTACCCCCAACTGCGCACAAAGACGCTTGAGGTAAGGGTCGTCGGCTTCGTCGCACAGGTAGGTAGTGTGCGGATAGGTTATGGCAACAATCGCCCGCAGGGTTTCCTCTATCATTTCATAAGGCTCCCCCGCGCAAAAGGTGGTGAAAATATCGACGGTATAGGTCTTATTGACAGGTGGGACCTTTGGAATTGTGATGCTAAAATAGTGGTACCATTCATAAAGGGTTGTGAGACAGGTAAAGAAGAAAGCCGTTATCAACATCGCGTATAGCGCCCCGTTTCCCCGAACAGACTCCGCCAACAGATTAGCCATAAAAAACACCATCGACCCCACCCCCAAAAGAATCATGAGCCTCAGGGTGAGCAATTCCCGCTTGGTGGGTGGTTTTATCAATGGCTGGTTTTTCATGGCTGGCTCACTACGTAAAAGGGAATGTTACAAGTCGCAAAATTTCCCTGAGTATTATAAATGGTAGCAAAAATTCGGTAGGGGCCTTCCTCTTCTGGCGCCGTAAAATTGACTTTGAGCTCCGTCGAGTTTTTGTTGAGTTGCGACAGCGGCGTGAGCTTTTTGGTATTGGCCTGATTGTTTATTCGCAGCCAATCTTCTTTGAACAATTGCCACTTTATTGTTTTAATGCCCCCTCCCAAAGAATCCAACAACACCTCCGCCGTAGCTGGGGCATTGGCCGTAAGCAAAATATTATCTTTGGCCTTCTTCGAATTAAGTAACATGGTTTTGACCGTGGGAAATTCGTGCTTGTAAGCTTTCCCACTCCAAAGGGATTTCATCTTACCCACGGTTTCGGAGTGAGCACCCGCCTCATCAAAAAGGCTGAACCACGTATGCGTACCTTCCTGTTTGTGCCCCCAATAAAACAAACACGAACCCAAAAAACGTGAATCTTCAACGGGCATATATTGCTGGTAGCGAGTCAGACACAACTCTGCTTTCTCCCCAGAAGTAGGTTCCAGATACGCCCCCCAAGCGGTTTGCTTGGTCCCTTCCCAAGGGCCGTCGATACCCCACTCCGACAGTAGATAGGGGCCACTCCAAAACCATCTGAACCAATCCAAATCATCGCGGAGGGTGTTTATTCGGTTATAAATATTGAATGAGATGATATCGATGTCGCAACGAACCACCAGATTTAGAATCGATTTTTTATCAAAATTGAGGAGAACAGTCGTAATCGGATGGTCGGGGTCATCCTGATGAATCATATCGACCAAGCCATTAAATACCTTGTAAAAATTGTTGTAAGAGGGATTGTACGGAAAAATGACTTCATTCCCGATTGACCACATCAGCAGAGCTGGGTGATACTTAAATCGCTTCACCACGGCTTGATAATCTTTGTGCATTTTGGCCGCTTGCACTGGATTATTGAAAAACGAAGTTTCATGGTAGTTGGGCAGGTATAGCCCCACAATCACGCTGAGGTCATTGGCCAGCGCACTGTCCAGAATCACGGCTAGGTTGGTCGTATCCCAAGTCCGCAGGGTATTACCGCCCGATTCTTTCAGAACCGAGCAGTACGAATACCCCGAAGCACCATTGATAAAAAAAGGCTTTCCGTCTTTGATTAACGCATACTTACCGTTTTTCTTTTCAACATACACCTTTCGTCGACTCTTACCATTTTCGGCTTCATTACACCCATTTAGTACAGAAATAATCAGCGCAAAAAAACCAAGTTTGAAAATAAAAAAGTAGTTTCTTTTCGGGAAAACCATTGGAAATATATCATAACGTTGAGTAAGTACATACGAACTTCAAAAAGCACAAGGACAAACAATGTGCTAAAAGAAAAATATCCTATAAAATTATTTATAGGCACAAGATATACCATTTTGAAGATTAATGCCAAAAAAAGTTATCAAGCGGTCCATCACCAAATACCTCATTACAAGCATACCAGTTACCTCATATAGCGACAAACCACAATAAAGATATACCAAAAAGACATTCTAATTCTATTCCCCCTTCAATATCATTCCTTTGATGGTCTCTTTGTCTTCCCAGGCGCAGAAAGCCAAGCGCGGATTGAGCATCACCACGCGCGGATACCGCCCCGCTCCCAAATTCAGGGGTTGTGCTTGCGTAGACGAACTGAGCCAAACTTGCCCTTTGTCGTGCCAAACGATAAAAGTATGTTGCGTACTCGTGGCAATAGAAGCATTGCGGCCTTGGCCTAAGAGTTGTTCTGGGCCTCCCATTTTTGAGGTAAAAAGCTGATTTTCACGTCGCCAAACCGAAGTAAAGCCCCCTTTCTCATCCACACTCATACCGCCACCATCCATCGGGCAAGCGTTGAGTTTCCAAGTTCCTTCTCCCATTTTTAGGGCAGGTAAGAAGGTTTTTCCAGCATCCTCCGACGTAGCGACGTACATATCTCTAGCGCCACTGATCCAGTTTCGGAACATAACATACACGCGCCGGTCGCGCATGAGAATGGACGGCTGACAACACTCACAAACCGTGGCATCGGGGGAGCGATAAATGAGCTTATTTTTACCCCAAGTCAAGCCGCCATCGTTGGAGGAAGCCCCAAAAATCTTGTTTTGTTTGTCGTCTCCCAGATCAAGCCAAATCACCCAAAAAGCCCCTTTCCCATCACTTGCCAGCGCATTAAAACCCTCTTTGGCAATTTCGGGTACATCATTGACCATGAGGCGATTCTGCCACTTACCAGTAGTACGATTGCGCACATAAGCGTAGACATTTCCCGCTTTGTCAACGGTCGTAATCACCGTCGATTGGGGCGAAGACGCAATCTGTGGCCCCCTCGATACGCCCAAATGCAGCCCCTGAAGGCTGTCTACTAGCTCAGGCGTTGAAAAAGAAACGCCTTTGTCTTTTGAAAAAGAATAATAAAAAGCGTTCCCTTTTCCAAACACCATTTCGATGGATTCATTCTCGCCCACACACATCGCAGGCTGAATGCCTTTCGTGGAAAATAACGCCTGTTGTGCGCGCGTCGACGACACCGTAATGATAAAAAGAAGGGCTAATTTTTTGAACATGGAGTTTGTTATTTAAGACACATTAACCGCCCGCTGACGTCGTTTTTCATCAACGGGCGTTTTTTTTAGTCACTACCAAATACGCACGCGCAGGCTATCTGGACGGTACAGTTTATTGGTTGGTTTTACGTTGAACGCTTCATAAAATTCGGGCATATTTGCCAACGGACCGTTTACCCTAAACAACTCAGGCGAGTGCGGGTCCATGGTGATGCGCATCCGCATGGTTTCGTCGCGGGTTTTGATGCGCCATACCTGCGCAAACCCCAAGAAAAAGCGCTGTTGCGGCGTAAAACCGTCAATTTTCTCGCCACTTTTGGCCTGTTTTGTTTTCATAAACGCCTCATAAGCAATCGAAAGCCCACCGATGTCGGCGAGGTTTTCGCCCAAAGTCAACTCTCCGTTTACGCTCATGTTGTCCAGCACTTTATAGCCGCTGTACTGCTTCACCACCACCATCGCTTTGCGCTTAAATTTATCGCCGTCGGCGGGTTTCCACCAGTTTTTCAGCATTCCCATGTAGTTATATTGGCGTCCCTGATCGTCAAATCCGTGCGTCATTTCGTGGCCAATCACGGCACCGATGGCGCCGTAGTTGATGGCATCGTCGGCGGCATTGTCAAAAAACGGAAACTGAAGAATCCCCGCTGGAAACACGATTTCGTTGAACGTAGGGTTGTAATAGGCGTTGACGGTGGGGGCCGTCATGCCCCATTCGGTTTTATCAACGGGTTTGCCGACTTTCGCCAAATCGCGTTTTCCTTCGTAAATGGCAATCGCCCTTTTGTTAGCAAAATAGTTATCGCTGACGATTTCCACTTCGGCATAATCTTTCCATTTGTCGGGATAACCGATTTTTTTGATAAACGCATCCAATTTTTTCACGGCTTCGGTCTTGGTCGAGTCCGACATCCAATCGAGGCGTTTGATGCGGTCGCGGTACACATCCTGCAAGTTGTTGACCAGCTCATTCATGCGCGCTTTGGCGTCGGCGGTGAAGTATTTTTGCGTAAACAATTGCCCCAACAAATCGCCCAATCCTCCGTCGACGGCATTGGTAATTTGTTTCCAACGGGCATTTGGCACTTGCTGTCCGTTGAGGGTTTTGCCGTAAAACTCAAATTGCGTATCGCGAAACGCTTTGGTCAACGAAGACGCCGCTCCCGACAGCACCGACAGTTTCATTCGGTCTTTCAGAACCTCCAACGGTTGTGTTTTTAGCAATCCACTCAGGGCTTTGTAATAATCGGGCTGACCCACGATGAGGGTATCCGTTTGGGCACCCATCGTTTTCACAAACCGCGCCCAGTCGATACCGGGTGTCAAGGCGGAGAAGTCTTTAATGGCAAACTTGTTATAATTCAGCTCGGGGTTTCTCAGCTCTACCGGACTACGGTGCGACTTGGCGATTTGGGTTTCGAGGGCCAATATCGTTTCGGCTTTTTTCTTCGCAGTCGTCGAGTCTACGCCCGAAAGGCTAAACAGTTTTGCGATGTATTTTTTATAGGCGTCTCGTATTTTTTTGGTTTCGGCATCGGTGCGAAAATAATAGTCTTTTTCGGGCAGCGAAAGCGCCGTTTGAGCAAGCTGCAAGGCATTGTAGCCCGGATTTTTTTCGTCGGCTGCCACATAATACCCCACCCATACGCCCCCCGGCGACTCCAGTTTGGCCGTATAATCCATGATTTCTTGGGACGTTTTGAGCCGATCAATCTCGGCCAAATAAGCCTTAATTGGCTCAATGCCTTTCTTTTCGATGGTGACGGTATCCATCCCAGACCGGTAATAATCACTCACTTTTTGTTCCAAACTCCCCTTGGGATGCGTTGTTTTGAGGCTTTCCTCCAAAATACCGTGGAGTTTGTTGAGGTTTTCTTCGTAGAGGGTATAAAAAGAGCCCCAACCCGTTTGGTCGGCGGGAATTTGGGTATTTTTCATCCAGTTGCCCGAGGCATAACTAAAAAAATCATCGGCTGGATTTACGGTGGTATCCATGCCTGCTGTGTCAAAAAATGTGGTTCGGGTCGATTCTTTTTTGTCGGTTTTGCAGGCGGCCAAAATGGCCCCGAAAAGCGCAAGATAAACGAGTGATGGAATGGATTTCATGAAAGGCTGAGTTGTTTTTATGAACGAAAAAATAGTTGTAACAAAACTATTTACAAGAGGATTATAGACGGAGTATTTACTTATTCCTCCTGGTCTTAATCAGCTGCGTATAGCCTACCGGTCACTGCTTTTTTTTTACAATTGATGTCCAAAATCGCTCAATTCACCTCCCATAGAATTGATTTCAGGACTAATTTCAGGTTGTTTTGTCTTCGAAAATCAGTCATAATCATTTCCATTAACAACCATCACAACCATGAAAACAACGCTTGCTGGGATGCTGTGTATGTTCGCAGCCACTGCTTTTAACGTACCATCGAAAGAAACATTCCTAACTACCACCACCGAAAACCCACTCTCCAAAAACACGGCTCAAATTTCGCTCGACAATACCGAAGCGCTCATCAAAAAAGGAGAATATCTTGTCACCATTGCGGGCTGCGGAGATTGCCACACGCCCAAAATCATGGGTAAGCAAGGCCCCGAACCCGACCCAAATCACTGGCTTGGTGGGCATCCTGCCTCCATGAAGCTACCTAAAGTAAACAAGGGAGAATTGTCATCGTGGGTTTTGTTTAACATGACCAATACCGCTGCCGTAGGGCCTTGGGGGGTGTCTTTTTCGGGCAACATCAGTTCAGACGAATCGGGCATTGGCAAATGGACCGAGGAGCAATTTTTTACAGCCATGCGTGAAGGGAAATACAAGGGTCTCAAAACCGCACGCCCTTTGCTGCCACCCATGCCTTGGCCCAATTATATCCAAATGACGGATCAGGATTTACGCGCCATTTTTGCGTATTTAAAAAGTACAAAGCCCGTCAAAAATGTAGTCCCTGAGCCGATTACGCCTGATAAGTTGTAGTCTTTTATGAGCGTAACCCAATAAGGCCAAAACAGGGGTGTTTTGGCCTTATTGTTTGTTATGAGTATGTTGGCTGGGGTTCACTACTTTTGAGCATATCAACCATACTTCTGAAACGCTATGTTTTTAGCTTCAAAAACCATTTGTTCGGCCCGCGCCGTAGTCACTTTAGGAATAGCCTCGGTAGTATTGACGTTTATGTCAAGCTGTTCATCCTCCAACAATGATACCATGTCTTCTACTGCAAACTCTTTCGGCACCGATCTCGAATTCTTAAAAAAACACCAACAAACCATCGTTCTTACCGCTCCCGACGATGATTCTGCCCAAGTGGCCGTCGTTGGGGCTTTACAAGGCCGCGTCATGACTTCCACAGCCAACGGCACTTCTGGCAACAGCTACGGCTGGATTAATTATAAACTCCTCGAATCGGGCAAATTCACGCCGCACATGAGCGCCTTCGGCGGTGAAGACCGCTTTTGGATTGGCCCCGAAGGCGGGCAGTTTTCCATTTATTTTCAGGAGGGCAAGAAATTCGTATTCGATGATTGGCAAGTACCTCCCGTCATTGATTCTGAGCCGTTTGATTTGGTTTCTTCCGATAAAACCAAAGCGGTTTTTCGCAAAGCTGCCTCGCTGATCAATTACTCAGGCACAAAATTCGACTTTGTCATCGACCGCAGCGTGGAAGCGCTCAGTAAAATAGCCATCGAAACCGCCATTAACTTTCCGCTCAAAGACGTAAAAACAGTAGCCTACGAAACTGTCAATACCATCACCAATCAAGGTGCCGACTGGAACAAAGAAACGGGGCTGCTTTCCATTTGGATTTTGGGGATGTTTAATCCTACGCCCAAAACCACCGTGGTGGTGCCATTTGTGGGAGGCGCTGACCACAAAAGCAAAATCAACGACAGCTATTTTGGCAAAGTCCCCGCCGAGCGCCTCATCGTTGAAGACAGCGTGTTATACTTCAAAGCCGACGGCAAACACCGCAGTAAAATCGGCCTGCCGCCGAGCATTGCCAAGCCCGTCATGGGAAGCTATGATGCTGAAAAAGGCGTATTAACGATTGTCAGCTACGATTTGGACCCCACCGGCGACTACGTCAACGCCATGTGGGAAATCCAGAAAGAACCCTTCAAAGGCGACGCTGCTAACTCTTACAACGACGGCCCCGTAGAAGACGGTACGCAAATGGGGCCGTTTTATGAACTGGAATCTTCCTCTCCCGCCAAAGCCCTCAAAAAGGGCGAAAGTCTCACTCACCGCAGCCGCACCTACCACTTTGAAGGCGATAAAATGGCGCTGAATGCCGTGGCAAGAAGAATGCTGGGCGTGAGTTTGGAAGAAATCGCGAAGCATTAAATTGGGTAATTTTCTTCAAATTCACTCCTATTTTGTTTCCAACAACTTATTTATTGTGGCAGCAGCTCACCAAGTTGCTGCCACTGTTTATTCACGTTGGGATTCAGCCTTTTTTTACGAAAACTTCCCCACTGTTTCTTTGTTTCTTCTGTATATTGTTCGCAATTTTAACGAATAACAGCGCAGAAAAGCCTGAAGTCGTCGTTTGTTCATCCACGGCAATTAACAAATCAATCGCCTTAAAATCAATTAGTTAAAACTAAAACCAATCACCGTAGTACCCCTGCGAAAGGCAGGTAAAACGGAGAGAAATCCACTATGGAGACAAACAAAGACACAAAATCAATTGAGAATATTGAGTTGGTTTTTCTGAAACCAGAAGATTACCAAGAGATCAAAGAAATGATGATAGAGACCTATTCCAGTATGCCGAATGCGTATTGGAAAGAACACCACATCAAAACATTGATCACCATTTTTCACGAGGGGCAAGTGGGCATCAGAGTAGATAATGAGCTGGCTGGGTGTGCATTATCCATTATTGTAGACTACGAAAAAGTTGACTCTAAACATACGTACAAAGCCATCACGGGAAATTATAGTTTTAAGACCCACACCAACGCAGGAGATATTTTATACGGAATCGACGTATTTATAAAACCCAAGTTTCGCGGCCTGCGATTGGGAAGGCGTTTGTATGATTACCGAAAAGAGCTTTGTGAAAAATTAAATCTTAAAGGAATTGTATTTGGGGGTCGCATTCCCAATTACCATCAATATTCCGATACCATTTCCCCAAAAGAGTACATTGAAAAAGTACGAAACAAAGAAATCCACGACCCTGTTTTGAATTTTCAATTGTCAAACGACTTTCACCCTGCCCGCATCCTGCAAGGGTATTTGGAAGGCGATAAAGACTCCAACGAATATGCCGTACTGCTGGAGTGGGACAATGTTTACTACGAGAAAATCACCGATCAGGCGGCCTTTAAAAAGTCAATTATCCGATTGGGCCTGATACAATGGCAAATGAGGTTATACAATAATTTTGAGGAACTTATGCAGCAGGTGGAATACTTCGTGGATGCAGTATCAGGCTACAGGTCTGATTTTGCCCTGTTTCCTGAGTTTTTCAATGCGCCGTTGATGTCTGATTATAATCATCTCTCCGAGCCAGATGCCATCAGAAAGTTAGCCGAATATACGGAGCGCATTGTAAATCGCTTTTCTGAACTTGCCATCTCCTACAATATCAATATCATCACTGGCAGTATGCCGGAAGTTGTTGATAACCGTTTGTACAATGTGGGTTATTTATGCAAAAGAGACGGAGGTATTGAACGCTTCGAAAAATTGCACGTAACCCCCGATGAAGCAAAGATATGGGGCATGCAAGGCGGCAACACCATCAAAACGTTTGATACCGATTGCGGAAAAATAGGCATTCTTATTTGCTATGATGTTGAGTTTCCGGAGTTAAGCCGCATTTTAGCCGATGATGGAATGCACATTCTGTTTGTGCCCTTTCTGACCGACACCCAAAATGGCTATTCAAGGGTGAGAAACTGCGCTCAGGCAAGAGCCATCGAAAACGAATGTTATGTGGCCATTGCTGGCAGTGTCGGAAACTTACCGAAAGTGCACAACATGGATATTCAATATGCCCAATCCATGGTTTTTACCCCCTGCGATTTTTCATTTCCCACCAACGGAATAAAAGCGGAAGCTACCCCAAATACTGAAATGATTTTAATTGCCGACGTGGATATTGATATGCTGCGGGAATTAAATCAATTTGGAAGTGTCCGAAATCTAAAAGACCGCAGAACGGATATTTATTCAATCATACGTAAAAAGGAAATTAAAGACACTCTGTAACGGAACTACTGCGCAAAATGCCCGGCGTGAGTTTGGAAGAGATTGCGAAGCATTAAAACTCTCTAACCACAGAGACACAGAGTTTCACAGAGAAAAACTCCGTGGTACTCTGTGAAACTCCGTGGTACAATAAAAAATGAAACCAAAATGAAAAAACTCCTTTTTCTCCTCTGCCTCGCTACCCAAGCCCTTGCCCAAACCCCTTGGAAACCGCAAAAGTGGCCCATTTTGAAGCATTATGACCAACAGCATCTTACGCGTATTGCCATGCCCATCGGTGGCATCGGTACGGGCACGGTATCGTTGGGAGGACGCGGGCAGTTGCAGGACTGGGAAATCATGAACCGTCCCGGAAAAGGATTCAGTACAACCTTGCCGGGCAATATGGCTCCGTTTTTCGCCATTTACGTCAAAAAACCAACCGAAAACGCCCAAGCCAAAGCCCTCATCGGCCCGCTCGAAACGCATGAGTACCAGCACATGGAAGGACGACCCGTGGACCATCACGGCTTGCCGCGCTTTGCCAAAGCGAGTTTCGACGCCGCTTATCCGTTCGGTCAGGTAAATCTGTCGGACGAAAAACTGCCCGTTACGGTTCAAATCAAAGCCTTCAATCCCCTCATTCCCGGCGATGCCGAGCGCAGTGGCATTCCGATGGCGGCGTTGACCTACGAAGTGACTAACACGTCCAACCAACCTTTGACGGTTTCAGTGGCGGGTTCGATGCGTAATTTTGTGGGGAAAGATGGCTCCAAAGGCTCAAAATCCTGGAAAGGAGAGTTTAATCCGTCGGGCGCGAAGCAGAATAAAAATCAATTTCGGCAGGGAAAAGCAGGCCAAGGCATTTTTATGTATTCCGATGGCGTGGACAAAGCCGACCCCGCTTGGGGAACGATTGCGCTGAGTACCAACGCCGTTGGCGACGTCAGTTACCGCACATCTTCCGTGCCCAACGCCTGGGAAAATGCGTTGCTGGATTTTTGGGATGATTTTACGGACGACGGAAAATTGACCGAAAAAACCAAAGTCGCCGATGAAGACCCGATGGCGTCGTTGGCCGTGAAGAAAACGATTCAACCCAAACAAACCGAGTCGTTTACGTTCTTTATCACGTGGCATTTTCCCAACCGCTTTGCGTGGTCGAAAGAGCGCGTGGGCAACTACTACACCACTCGCTACACCGACGCGTGGGACGTGGCCGAAAAGGCCGTGCCGCAATTGCCCCAACTCGAAAACGAGACGTTGCTCTTTGTCAACAGCTTCCTAAAAAGCGATTATCCCGAAGCCGTGAAAGAAGCGGCGCTGTTCAATCTCAGCACGTTGCGCTCGCAAACCGTGTTCCGCACCGAAGACGGGCGGATGTTTGGCTGGGAGGGTGTCATGGACAGCGAAGGCTCGTGCGCGGGTTCGTGTACGCACGTCTGGAACTACGAACAGGCCACGGCCTTTTTGTTCGGTGACTTGGCCCAAACCATGCGCGACGTGGAGTTTAACTACGCCCTCGACAGCACCTCGGGCATCATGCAGTTTCGGGTGGGACTGCCGCTCAACAAAGGCGCGGGCAACGGCATGGCCGCCGCCGACGGGCAAATGGGCACGATCATGAAGTTTTACCGCGATTGGCAACTGTCGGGCAACACCATTTTTTTGCAAAAAAACTGGTCGAAAATTAAGCGCGCCTTGGCCTTCGCGTGGGTGCCCGACGGCTGGGACGGCAACCTCGACGGCGTCATGGACGGAGCGCAACATAATACGATGGATGTGGAATATTTCGGGCCTAATCCGCAGATGCAGATCTGGTATTTGGGCGCGTTGAAAGCCGCCGAAAAAATGGCCGAAGCCATGCACGATGCCGCTTTTGCGCAGCAATGCAAGACCCTGTTTCAAAGCGGCAGCACCTGGGCCGACCAACATTTGTTTAACGGTGAATATTACGAACAACAGGTGATTTCGCCCGTAGGACGCAAATTTGCCAAGGGAACTGTATCGGGTTGGAACAGCACGCAGGGTGATTTTCCGCCGTTTCAGTTGGCCAAGGGCTGTTTGGTGGACCAATTGGTGGGGCAATTCATGGCGCACGTGTGCGGCTTGGGCTATTTGGTGAAACCGCAAAACGTGCAGACCTCGCTGAAATCCATTTTGAAATACAATTACCGCGCCTCGCTGACGGAGCATTTCAACAACATGCGCTCCTACGCCCTGGCCGACGAGCCCGCGTTGCTCATGGCAAGCTGGCCCAAAGGCCGCCCCACCGTGCCATTCCCATACTTTGCCGAAGTGATGACGGGCTTTGAATACACCGCCGCCATCGGAATGCTCTACGAAAACATGACCGACGACGGCCTAAAATGCATCCAAAACATCCGCTACCGCTACGACGGTGCCAAGCGCAGCCCCTTCGACGAAGCCGAGTGCGGCCACCACTACGCCCGCGCCATGATTAGTTGGGCTTCCACGCTGGCCCTGAGCGGTTTTCAATACTCAGGCGTAGAAAAAACCCTTCATTTCAACGACCAACCCGGTACGTTTTTCTGGTCCAACGGCTACGCGTGGGGCACCTGCACCAAGCAAAAACAGGGCACCCAACTCAAAACCACCCTGACCGTTTTGCACGGGCAATTACCCGTTCAAACCATACAGATTGGCAATAAAAAAGTGCATGAACTGGCGGTGAATGCGGTTTTGAAGGCTGGGGAGAAGGTGGAGTTTTTGCGGTAGAGGGGTTCTGTTTTTTCTACAAAAAAAAATCTGTCTTTCATTTTCTTTTCAACATGATTTTCTCTTAAAGTTTAATTCAAAATCATGTTAAATTTGAACACTCCACCGCTTCAATAAACCTCAAATTGTAAGAAAAAACAACATGAAAGCCCTATATGTATTAGAAGATTCAACAATTATAAATTCACAGGGAGAGATTATTTTCTTTTCATTAGAAAAATTTATAAATGATATAGCAAAGGGTGACTGCTGTTTTATTTGTGGCGCTTCACCAACTGAAAAAAAGTTCAATAATGAGCATATTATACCCGATTGGATTCTCCGAAGGTTTGATTTATACAATAAGCAAATCAAACTACCCAACGGCTCTTATATTTATTATAGACAATATGTTATTCCTTGTTGCGAAGACTGTAATTCATTATTAGGAAAAGAAATAGAAGTACCTATTAGTGAACTCCTTAGCCTATCTTATAAAGAAATAATAGAGCGGATTCATTTAGATAATGATTTAGTTTATTTAATATTTCGTTGGTTATCGCTGATTTATTTAAAAACTAATTTGAAAGACAAATTTCTACTTGCTGACAGGGGCACAAGAACGGGAAGCAAAAAAATAGGAGACTCACATATTTGGGAAGACATCCATCATATTCATTGTATAGCTCGAAGCCATTATACTAAAGCAAAAATTGACTATAATGTCTTTGGAACAATATTTATTTTCCCTGCCTTAAATTTAGAAGAAAATAACACTTTTGATTATATAGATAATTCAGCAGCAAAAGTTGTTATGGTACAAATTGATGACTTTTGCATTGTTGCTGTACTTAATGATGCTTGTGCAGGATTTACATTGTGGAAAAATATGTTTATGAGAATCACAGGACCTCTTTCACCATTTCAGAAAAGAGAGATAATATCCCACCTCATTTATATTAACCTTCATTTAAAGGAAAGACCTACATTTTATTCATCTTTTACGGAAAACGGTACTTACGAAATAAAAGCAAAAATACCTAAGCAGGTCGAATTAATAGAAAGTGAAAATGAAGTAATCTCAATAGGCACATTATTACATCTTTATGTTAAGGACATTATGAGTGAATTTGATGGTAAAAATGAAGTTCTCGAAAGCATTCGATTAGGCAAACGAGGCTATTTGTTTAATCAAAATGGTGATTTCATAAATCATAGTTAATCCTCACCGTTGTTCGTTGTCTTCCGTAGGATGACTGCGAACGCCAAATAAGCAGCGTCTTTGCAACATGGCAAATGTTCCAAAAGCCACTTATACCCACCCCACTGTTCACCGAGCTGTTCGCTTTCTTCCGCAGGATGACTGCAAACATAATATAAACAGCCTGTTTGCAACACGGCAAATGCTCCAAAAGCTATTCTCATCAATTAATTAGCCCAAAGCGGAGCAGTATGTAATTTATGCCGATAGTTGTTTGCTTACCAAAGAGTTTATGACCAAGCGCCATATCATTTTCAAGAAAATACCAAGAGACATCCTAAGTTTTGAGCTATGAATTAATAGAGAATCAAATGGAGAAATTAATAAAACCTGACTATTTCAAAATCTGGAAATCAATGTTGGATGTTGACATCCAAAAAGAGTTTACTGAAATAGAAACGCAGGAATTGGAATCACATAGTTTTACCTTTTATACTTCGGTTTCGGTGATGTCATCTTCAAAAATTGAGGGCGAACAACTCGAATTAGACAGCTATGTAAAGCACAAGATGCTGAACGTTGAATACCTTCCTGAACTAACTGAAAAACCCAACGACTTATACAATGCCTACTTATTTGCAAAAGAAAATAAATTGACACCAAAGAATTTTTTGCAAGCTCATTTATTTATTGCCGCTCACTTACTGCCTAAAGATCAACAAGGTGCAATTCGCAAAACAGAAATGTTGGTAATGGAACACAAAACAGGAAGAATACAATACGAAGCGGCACCGATGGCAATTGTAAACGAAAAATACCACCAACTATGGGAAGAAATAGAAGCGTTATTAAAGAAAGAATTAAGCATTGAACAGATTTTTTATTATGCTGCATTTATACACTTGGCCTTTGTAAACATTCATCCTTTTAGCGATGGGAACGGCAGAATTGCACGCTTGTTAGAGAAATGGTTTTTAGCTGAAAAATTAGGCGAACGGGCTTGGTATATTAAATCAGAAAAATATTATTATAAAAACGTAAACGATTATTACAAAAACCTGGCACGATTGGGCTTGTTTTATGAAGCATTGGATTACGAAAAATCTATTCCGTTTCTTTTAATGCTCTCCAAATCTTTAACTTTTGAAAAATAAGCATTGGGATTAAAACCATATCAACAGCAAGTTATCAACGCCCCCCCCGTTGTTCGCAGTCTCCCACAGGATGACTGCGAACGCCAAATAAGCAGCGTGTTTGCAACACGGCAAATGCTCCAAAAGTCACTTCATCAATTAATTAGCACTATATGCTCCGTGCTACCATGAGCAATCGCATTTCAGGTATTTTTCCATCAAAAATTTCTTTTGAGAAATGTTGGCCATACGACTGACAGCGGCAGAGAATCTTTCAAAATGAAAGATTACGGGTAAAATTGCCCGGAACAGGCAACACAAATACGATTTGGTCAGTTACCCATAAAATCATTAACCACTCACTACAATGCGAATCTTTTTTACGGGCGGCTCGGGAAAAGCCGGAAAGCACGTTATTCCGTACCTGCTCGACCAAGGCCATAAAGTGCTGAATGTAGACCTGACGCCCTTGCATCATCCGGGGGTAGCTAATCTGACGGCTGATATTACAGATTCAGGACAAATGTTCAATGCCATGACGTCCTATACGGGATTTGACGAATTGGAACCGGGCACCGGCGTACCCAAATTTGATGCGGTCGTTCATTTTGCGGCCGTACCCCGCATCTTACTCAAACCCGACAATGAAACATTTCGGGTAAATACCGTGGGCACTTACAATGTAATTGAGGCGGCGGTGAAATTGGGTATTAAAAAAATCATCATTGCCTCGTCTGAAACCACCTACGGTATCTGTTTTTCGGATGGACAAACCGACCCGAGTGTGCTGCCGCTGGAAGAGGATTATGACGTCGACCCCATGGATAGCTACGGATTGTCGAAGGTGGTCAATGAAAAAACGGCCCGCAGCTTTCAGCGACGGTCGGGATTTGATATTTACGCCCTCCGCATCGGCAATGTGATTGAACCACACGAATACGCCGAACTCTTTCCCCATTATTTCACACACCCCGAAGTGCGCCGCCGCAATGCTTTCTGCTATATCGACGCCCGCGACTTGGGGCAAATTGTGGACTTGTGTTTGAAAAAAGACGGCCTTGGCTATCAGGTTTTCAATGCCGGGAACAACCACAACGGGGCTATTATCCCAAGCAAAGAATTAGCGAAAAGATTCTTCCCCAACGTGCCCATTACGCGCGAATTGGAGGAGCATGAAGCCTTGTTTTCAAATCGCAAAATCCGTGAAGTGCTGGGATTTCAAGAACAGCATAACTGGCGAAAATACGTAAAATGGGACTGAATTGAAGAGCTAGTCATAAGACCGACAGTGGCAAAAATTATAAAAACAATGAAAACACATGACCAACGTTTCGCGGAAATGAGCTTCGCGTCGGTGTATCCGCACTATATCGCCAAAGTGGAGAAGAAAGGAAGAACCAAAGAAGAATTACATCAGGTCATTGAATGGCTGACGGGTTTTAATGACCAACAACTACAAGCCCAAATTGACGATAAAGTGTCTTTTGAAATATTCTTTCAAAATGCCTCCCTAAACCCCAATGCCCATCTCATTAAGGGGCTGATATGCGGTTATCGAATAGAGGAAATAGACAATCCTTTGACCCAAAAAGTCAGGTATTTAGATAAGTTGGTGGATGAGTTGGCGAAGGGGAAAAAGTTGGAAAAAATCCTGCGAAATTCGTAGCCTATTTATGCCGTTGTTGGTGTTATTTTCACCAACAACTCCTCTTTCAATTTTTAAACCATTGGCTAAATACTTTCCACTCCACCAAGGCCAGTGCACCCACACCCACTGAGTCCAACAGTAAGTACCCTCTTCCCAGCCACGAGGCTTTATCAAAAAAAAACCAAAGCAGCCCCAGACAGAAAACTGCATAAGCACCATTGGCGTAGATGAGTGTCTGTACCCACCGTGCCGATTGGGCTTTTCTCAAGACCAAATGAAAAGCATATACGGAATAGCATAAAGCAATGACGGCACAAGAGGCCAATAAACTGCTGGGAAGTTGAAGATAAGGTTGTACAAGGTCTTTCAACAAAAGTACCGCTACCCCTACACTCAAGCCCGCGAAGGCATCAATCCAAAGTAGTTTTTTGAGTTTTATCATAAAGTTTATGCCCCTTTATTTTTCTCAAATATATTGACATCCTCCTGATTTTATGAAATTGAATTTCTTTAATCAGCAATAAAAATCAACGGTCTTGGCCCCTCTCCAGCCAAGGGCATCCGATACAAATAGATATTTACGGGCAGCCATTAAAATTTTTCTCTCTTCCCCAAAAAATTGGTTTCTTTGTAAAGAACCTCAATAACGAGGTATATTTTCATCCAACAAACCGACATATTCCCTTTTTATGAAGAAACTACTACTCCTAACCCTTTTTTCTTATTCACTTTTTGCCCAAAACCCCATCGAAACCTTCACCAAAGACATGGAAAAGAAGGACGGTTTCATGCCCTATTATTGGGACGCTAAAAAGGGAAAAATCTATTTGGAAATCAACCGATTTGATACCGAATTGTTGTATTATCCAACTTTAGCCCAAGGTATCGGCTCCAACGACATCGGCCTCGACCGTGGCCGCTTAGGGCAGGAACACGTCATTAAATTTCAACGTACTGGCAATAAAGTCTTGATGGTGGAACCCAATTACGGCTACCGCGCCCTTAGCAACGACCCGCTCGAACGCCGTGCCGTGGAAGAATCCTTTGCGCAGTCGGTACATTGGGGATTTGAAATCACCGCCGAAAATGCCGGAACGGTGCTCGTCGAATTGACGCCTTTTCTGTTGCAAGATGCCGTGGGAGCCATTCAGGATATTTCACGCACTCGACAAGGCACCTTCAAACTGGACGCTTCGCGCTCGGCTTTGTATTTGCCCAATACCAAAAATTTCCCCAAAAACACCGAATTTGAAGTAACCATTACGCTTACTGGAGATGCTCCCGGGGCTTACCTCCGTGCCGTAGCCCCAACAGCCACGACGGTGAGTATGCGTCAGCACCATTCCTTTGTTGAATTGCCCGACAATAACTACCAACCTCGCGGTTTTGACCCACGCATGGGATATATTTTTACCTCTTTTTACGATTATGCCTCTCCCGTGAGTGAGCCGATTACGAAACGGTACATTGTACGTCATCGTTTGAACAAAAAAGACCCCAACGCCGCCATCAGCGAACCCGTAAAACCCATTGTTTACTACATCGACCCCGGCGCGCCTGAGCCTATCCGCTCGGCCTTGGTCGAAGGGGCCAAATGGTGGAATCAGGCGTTTGAGGCGGCAGGCTACAAAGATGCGTTTCAGGTCAAACTCCTTCCCGCCGATGCCGACCCGATGGATGTACGGTACAATCTGGTGCAGTGGGTACACCGCTCTACGCGCGGCTGGTCGTACGGTGGCAGCATCATCGACCCGCGCACAGGCGAGATTTTGAAAGGCAAAGTCACGCTGGGTTCATTACGTGTTCGTCAAGATTACCTCATCGCACAGGGGTTGGTGGGCGATTATAAAACCGATTCTACCAACACCGAAGAAATGATGGGCATGTCGCTCGACCGCTTGAAACAACTGTCGGCGCACGAAATCGGGCACACATTGGGACTCCCCCACAACTACGTGGCGAGCGTGCACGACCGCGCGTCGGTGATGGACTATCCGCACATGCAGGTTGAATTAAAAAACGGCAAAGTAGATTTGTCCAACGCGTATGACAAAAAAATTGGCGATTACGACAAATGGTCCATCATTTGGGGCTACCAAGATTTTCCGAAAGGTACTGATGAGAAAAAGGCTTTGAATGCGATTGTGGACCAAATGTACGGCAAAGGCCTGTACTTTCTCACCGACCAGGACGCACGCCCCGAAGGCAGCGCCCACCCGCAAACACACCTCTGGGACAACGGCGTGAATGCCACCGCAGAGTTAAAACGAATTTCGGAAATTCGTAAGCTGACCTTGGCTAACTTTGACGAACGAAAACTCCGCACGGGCACACCAATGAGCTCATTGGAAGAGGTTTTTGTGCCGATGTACATGTTTCATCGCTTTCAGGTGGAAGCCACCGCCAAAGCCATCGCTGGGGTGAATTACCGTTTTTCGGTCAAAGGCGAAAAAGAACTCACTACCACGCCTGTCAATGGTAAAGAGCAACGTGACGCATTGGTGGCGCTGTTGCAAACCCTCCAAGCCGATTTTCTGAAAGTACCCGAAATGGTTTTGAAACTTACACCACCGCGCGCTTTTGGCTACGATGCCAACCCCCGCGAGACCTTTAAACGCCGTACAGGGCTAGTATTCGACCCACTGGGGCCACCTGAGGCTTCGGCAGGCCTTACGCTGCGCATGTTGCTCAATCCTGAGCGTTTGAGTCGATTAGTGATTCAATCGTCCTTTCATCCTTCGCTGCTGAGCTTGGAAGAAACCCTCGACCAACTCATTAATGCTACGTGGAAGTCAAACGCTTCACGGGCAGGATACGAGGGGGAAATCGCGCGATTAGTGGAAAAAATGACGCTCGAAAAACTGCTGGAGTTGTCGAACAACAAAGAAGTGACTCCTCAAGTGAGAGCCGTAGTAATGCTAAAATTGAAAGATTTAGGCTATTGGGTTCAAAATAGAATGACAGCCGATATCAAACAAAAAGCCCATTATTTATTTGCGTCGCATCAAATTGAAACGGCAAAGTCAAACCCTTCTGACCTCAACACAACCACGCCCATGACCCCTCCCGACGGCCAACCTATCGAATCAGGTTATGATTGGTTAGCGCCAGCCTGCGATTGGGAGTTGCCGGCGTTTTCGAAAGGAAAATAACCTTACTGCGTGGTAAGGTTAATCAAAGAAGATGCTGGATATGATGACCAGTAAAAAGAAGACCACAATCACGATTAAATAATAAAACAAATCAATGAAAGGGTAATCTTGACGATTTAGTTTATCTAACCATTTAGAGAACATATCTTTACCACGTATTATAATATTATTCAATGTAGAATGTCAGGCAAAAGAACTACGTAAAATGGTCTTTCGCTACTGACTTTTTCGCACTAATTTTCAGCAAATCTAATGCAAATTTTCGTAAATACGTCCCTCAATGAATCGCTTCGCCAAGCATTGAAACAGCAATTACCCGCGGGGCATTCGGTATTTTTCAAGAATGAATGGTCAGAAGCCGAGCAAGCAGCGGCCTTCCAACAATCACAGGTGATTTTGGGCAATCCACCCGCTGCTTGGTTGGCACCCGCCCCGCCACTGCTCAAATACTGGCAGTTGGATTCGGCAGGTTTTGACGGCTACAAAAACCTAAATTTACCCAACGTAGCCGTATGCAATCTGGCCGACTATTTCTCCATTCCTTGCGCCGAAACGATAGTGGCGGGGATTCTGGCTTTTTATCGCGGTGTAGACGAACTAACCTCACTCAAAGCCGAAAAACGTTGGGTTGGAGCGCCAATTCGTTTTCGGCTCAATTTACTCACTGGTAAACGTGTAGTGATTTTGGGCGCGGGCAGCATCGGCCAAGCCGTCAAAAAAATGCTTTCGGGCTTTGATTGCTCCGTTCAAATGGTTGCGCGTTCTCACCCGAGTGCGTCAATTCATTCGCCCGAAGAATTATTGGTCGTATTGCCCCAAACAGATTTGGTTATCAACTGTCTTCCCGGCACCGCTAAGGGCTTTTTTACGGCCCAAATGATTGATGCTTTGCCAACTACGGCGGTTTTTGCCAACGTAGGGCGCGGAACCACGGTAGACGAGCCAGCACTCATTGCCGCTTTGCAGCAAAAACGACTGGCTGGGGCGGTCTTGGACGTGACCGAAGTTGAACCTTTACCCACCGAAAACCCGCTTTGGGATATGCCTAATGTGATTCTTACCCAGCACACAGGCGGCGGACAGGCAAGTGAAGATGAAGGAAAAATTGCTTTTTTCGTCAAAAACTTCCAACGCTTTTTAAATGCACAACCCCTTGAAAATCAGATTGATTTAACCCGTGGCTACTAACTCAACCTTTATCCGCATTGACATGAAAATCTTCGTATTGTTTTTAATTACCGTCTGTTTATTTACGGGAATCACTGGTTTTTCCCAACAAAACGCCGACGAAAAAGCGATTTTAAAAATTCTCCAAAAGCAAGAAGCCGACTGGAACGCGGGCGATGTTAATTCATTCATGGAAGGCTATTGGAAATCAGACTCCCTGGCGTTTATCGGCGCAAAAGGCCCTACTTACGGATGGAAAAACACCCTAGAAAATTACAAAGTACGCTACCCCGATCGCGCCACCATGGGCACCCTAAAATTCACTATCTTACGGTTGAATGCGCTGGATAAAAACGCCTATTTTGTCATCGGTAAATGGCACCTTACCCGCCCAGAGAAAGGAGATATTGGAGGACATTATACACTCGTTTTCAGGAAAATCGCAGGAAAATGGCTGATTGTAAGCGACCATACGTCTTAAGGCGCATAAAGACTCCTGAATCAACTGCATTGGGCAAAATTCAACCCTTTTACATTTTTCGGTTTACCAGTTTTCGGTTTATTATTCCCCTTTCAATCTTCATATTCCACCGCTTTCAGCACCAGTTTTTTCTCAATTTCCCGCAATTCATACCAAATTTTGCGCGTACCTCCCGTGGGGCGGGCGTTGGTATCGCCAGCGCGGTAAATGGGAAATTCGCGCACCAATTGTCCGTTTTCAATTTTAAACGAATCATGCCCCATGTAGCCTTCGGCCAACATCGGCAAAAAGGGCTCAATACGAATAGCATCAAACGACGTAGGAAGAAACTCAAAGGCGTAAATCTTTCCAAATGAGCCACTCCCGTAAGTACTGGAATAAACGTATACCTCAGGAGAACCGTTACGATTCAAATCAGCCGCTTCGGCATTGACCACCCATCCGTCCGTTTTTTGTCGGATAAGAATCAACTGCTTGTCGTCGCGGCTTACTTTAATGACCAATTCCCTGATGGCCCCAGATTCAGTGGTACTGATGTCGAATTGATGCTTTTGGAAGGCAATGGTTTTCTTAAAACTGTCGAAAGCGGGAATATCGGTTTCGTTAAAACGTGAAAATCCCACCAGTGCGGAAATCGCAACCAATAGTACTGAAATTGAGGCTATTTGTGACTTTTTATGCACTAAACCCGATGATTTGCAGAGCTTAACGAAAGTTTGAGATTAACTATTTTTAATTAATAATTAACTACTATCAAAAAAGCGGCCAAAAAGCCGCTTTTTTTAATTTTATTTATGTTTTGGTTAAACTTTCTCCAATTCCACGCCCTTATCTCTCACCAGGCGAAACTCTCGAAACCGCCGAATAGTCGACATCATAAAACCGATGACCAAGACAATGGTTCCAATCCATAACACATTGATAAGCGGTTTTTCGACGGCTTTCATCACAATATAGTCGCGTTGTTTGGAGTTGACGGCAAAACTGAACGTGCCCGTTTTGGGGTCAATCTCCATAAATTGAACACGTAAACCCAAATCTTCATTTACCTCGGGCTTGCGCATCACCATACGCTCTTGATTAATGGCAAAAGTTGGCGTAATATAGTATTCACGCTCTTTATCCAATATCTTAATTTGCGCTTTTACTGCCACGTCGTTGGGCGTAAGCGCTATTCCTTCTACCTTATCGGTACGGCCTACGCTTTCGAGTACAGCCACAAAATCGTTGACAAAGAAGGTATCCTGCATCGCTACGCGGAAGTTTTCAGTGGGCGACCACTCTTCTGCTTTCTTGGGGTCACTTCCTACCGTTACGTACGAATACAGGTCTTTATTAAGCTCGCGTTTAATATCGGGCGATGTCACTAATCCCATTTTTTCGTTGAACTGCACCCGTGGATACAACGTTGCAATACGGCCGTTGGGCTCGCGGTATTCAACTTCGTAATGCGCGTTTTCGGCGTAAACCGCCACTGTGTCGCCTTTTTTGTGGTAGGTTTTTTCGCCGATGGTAATGTCACGCAAACAAACCGCGTGGAAATCACCTTCAATTACATCTACCCAAGTATTAGGAACAAACTCAGGCACATCACGGATTTCGATGCGAGGCCCACGATAAGTCAGCAAATAATCGCCCATACGCGTCGGTTGGCCAAGCCACAAGAGGACATTTTCTTTATTTTCTTTGTTATCCTCCTTCGTAAAATAATCATCTTTTGAAATCAATAAGCCCGACGCATTCAGCGACACCACTTTCTGATAGCCCGATGACCACAAAATACCAATCAGCATCAACGCCACTCCAATGTGGGTGATAGACCCGCCCGATACGCGATAACTACCGCGTAAAACACCAATAATGATGGTAATGTTGGAGACCAAAGCAAACACCGCCGCCGTTAACAAAGCGATATAAGGCAGCTTATTGATACCTCCAAATGTAATCAACAAAGCACTGATAAACAGCGAAATCCATACAGGAGTAAGCAAGTCTTGCATTTTTCCTTTCTGCACCCGCTTCCACCAAAAATACTGGCCAATACCCGACAGGATGGTAATCACGGCAAAAAACCAAAGCTGAAACTTGGTATAATACGAGATAGCATCCGTGGGAGGAGCCAATTTAGAAACTCCGCCAAAAGCCTGCACAATGCTGTTCCAAACGGGAATAGAAGTCGGAATAATGACCTGAAAACTCGCCAAACACAGCACCGTAGCCCCCATAAAAAGCCAAAATTCACGCGAGTAAGTTGATACTTCGTCTTTGTCGGAAGGCATGAGTTTCCACACCCGAACGGTCAATATAGTTGCTACAATAATAAAGGCAAACAGATACAGTAGTAACTGCCCCGAAAGCCCCAAATCAGTAAACGAGTGAACGGAGGCATTGCCCAAAATCCCGCTACGCGTGAGGAAAGTAGAATAAAGAATCAGAATAAACTGCGCAATAATCAGAATGACCGAGGTCTTGAGTGCGGTAGCGTTTTTCTTAGCAATAATCATCGTATGTAAGGCCGCAATCACGATGAGCCAAGGCACGTAAACGGCATTTTCAACGGGGTCCCAACTCCAATAGCTATTGAAGCTCAGCGTCTCGTAGGCCCAATAGCCGCCCATCAAAATACCGACCCCAAGAATAACACCCGTCAGCAACGTCCAAGGCAAGGCAGGCCGCAACCATTCCACCACTTGCTTACGCCAAAGGCCCGCCATCAGATACGCAAAAGGCACCAAGGTGAGGGCAAAGCCCAAAAACAAAGTAGGTGGGTGAATTACCATCCAATAGTTTTGCAGCAACGGATTGAGGCCGTTTCCGTCTTTTGGCACAAAATCAGGATTGAGTTGTAAAAACGGAGCGCCAGGGTTGGCTTCGGCAATGGTCAAGAAGGGCGTACTCCCTATTTTAAAATCCAATCCTGGAATGATAACACCCAGAATCATAGAAGTTAAAAAAGCCTGTACCAACGCATAAACCGTCATCATGGGCGCTTCCCAAAGCTTATTGGTGCGAATCAGAATCACGCCCAAAACTGCTTGCCAAAACATCCAGAGCATAAAGCTGCCTTCCTGTCCTTCCCAAAAGCAAGACAGCATATAATACCACGGAAGCGCCCTAGATGAGTGGCTCCACGCATAGTGGTATTCAAAATGATGGCCGTAAATAATGACATACAGCGTGGCACACACACCGATAACGGCCGCTGCGTGAATATAAAAAGCACCTCTAGCGAAGCGCTTCCAGGTTTCTACCTGTAGGTTATCAGTCGATAAAAGAGTGGCTCGTAAATACGCATACGTAGCGACCAACGACGTTACGAAGGAAAAAATTACGAGAAGGTGTCCTAAATTTCCGAGAGTCATGAGTTGGGTTGTTGGACAAAAAATGCCAGTCGGTATATCTCAACCGCCGTCATTTTTTGTCTATGAATTATATTTTCTCCGCCGTAGCTTCCTTAAAATCAGGCGCTTCGTTGGTGTATTTTGAAGGACATTTCATCAGAATCTTATTGCATTCAAAATAATCTTTCTGCATCCGTCCAATCACCACTACCTGCTCCGATTTATCAAAATCCTGCGGTTTAGGACTCAGATAAACGACTTTTTTAACAATTTTGTTGGTATCGACCAGCATAAATTCAAAGCGATTGGCATCCATGACGGGGTCGTATTTCATGCCCACGATTTGCCCGTTGGCATCTTTGGTCAATTTCCCCACCACGTGCACCTCCGAGGTTTCTCCTTCCTTAGCCAGTTCTTCAGCTTCCGTGAAGTTTGAGTATGTACTTGCACTGCCATAGGTGGACACGATGATTCCGATGGCAATGGCAATGACGATTAATCCGAAAATGTGTATTTTTTTCATTGTTGTACTGATTTTTGATTCTACCAAAGGCGTGTTACGCCATACTCTTCAAAAAGTTTTTCTTTTGTAATAACGGTTAATTGTTCACTTAAAGCCTGTGCGATTAAAGTGCGGTCGAATGGGTCGCGGTGGTGAAATGGAAGTTCTGAGAGTTTTACAGTATGAATGAAATCAACTGGAAGAATGATAAATCCTTCACTAATTACTGTTTCAAAATATTTAACAAAAGATGTCGTCAGTTCTAAGTTCCCCAAGCTGACTTTAATAGCCATTTCCCAAAAACTTGCCATGCTTACAAAGTTTTGATTCGATGTTTCGATAGCTTCTCTAACCGATTTAGGAAGGTTATTATCCCCCTCTACAAACCATATTAAAACATGAGTATCCAATAAAAACGGCATAAATCAACTACATATATTCTTTAAAATCATCAATTGGATCGTCGAAATTAGGCTTCATAATTACCATTCCTTTCCCACTTCCAAATTTCGGTTTCTTCCGCGTTATCGGGGGTTCTTTTTTTAATAAAAACTCCACAAAATCCTCTACTTCAGCCTGCTTTTCTGGTGGCAGCTTTTCGATTTTTGCTACTAAGTCTAAGATGCTCATTTCTTCAATTGTTTTTCAAGCTTCGACACTTTCCTGTCTATATTCACCAGAAACGCAATAATTCCTGCAAAAATCACCGAAATTACCGCTACAACGACCCAAATCTTGCCGTCGGCCCGCATTTGGTCGGCCATCGCTACTTCCTCAACAACAGATTGTTGGGCAAAGAGGTTTACATTCGTAACCAGTGTAAAAAGAAAAAAATAAAATATAGTTCTCATCGGTTTATCAAGTTGTGAATGGTTAATCATTTGAAGTCAACGCCCGTACCCGAATGCGCAGCGTAGCAATCCAAGTTCCGAGCAACATCCAACCAATAATGATGGGATAAAATACCCGTCGCATTTGATTGTCCATGTCGTATTCGCCAAAGGCTGGATTACCGCCGTTGCCCGGGTGGAGCGAATCGGTCATACGGGGTAGGATGTAAATCAGCGGAATAAAAACCGCAAAGGCAAAAATGTTGTATACGGCCGAAATTCGGGCTTTTTTTTGCTCATCTTCCAGCGAGCTTCTCAGCACGGTATATGCAAAATACATCAACATACTGATGGCCACACTGTTTAGTTTGGGGTCGTTGGGCCACCAGTCTCCCCAAGTTACGCGTGCCCAAAGCGAACCCGTAGCACAACCGAGTGCGCCAAAAAGCAACGCAACGTTGGTAAATTCTACGGCTTTAATATCATCGGTCAGGTTATTTGAACGCAGGTAACGAATAGAATAAATAGCCGAGGTAAGCAAAAACAGCGTCGTTGCAAACCACAGAGAGACGTGAAAGTACACGTTTCGAATACTTTCGTTCAAAATATTGCGACGAGGTACCTCGCCCATCAAGCCAAAATAAAACCCGTACGTCAACAAAACAACGGCCAGTACTTTCCACCAGTTATTTTTCATAGTTTATGCGCTGAATGAACGATGTTTTAACATCAGCATTCCTTCTGTTTTTATTATTTTAAAAGTTCTTAAAACAGCCGTCATAATTAACTTCTCCACAAATACGGAAACAAAATTAATGACAAACTGACTACAATCGCATCCAATGCTAACAATACCACGATTTCTTCGCTGCTGACACTCCGGTCTAAGCCTTCAAGGGCATTTTTGGCTAATTTCATGACCATCAACAACATTGGGATAATGGCAGGAAAACTCAGAATGGACATCAACGCGGCATTGTTTTCTGCCTTCGACGCAATGCCCGCTACCATCGTAAGCGTAGAGGCAAACCCAATACCTGCCAATACAATGGTAAGCAGATACATCGGTATATCTCCTACTGGATTTCCCATTACAAACGCATAAAATCCAAAACCCGCCAACGATAAAACAATCATAAGCCCCGAATTGTACAGGATTTTGGAAAGAATAATGCCCCGTGGGCTCGCCAGCGTGTAGTAATAGAGCAATCGACCCGCGCGCTCCTGCGTAAAGCTTTTAGAAATAGCACTCACCGCCGTAAAAAGCACAATAATCCAGAAAAGCGTATTCCAAGTGAGCGGATTGAGTTGATTGGATTTGAGCCGAAAGCTCAAATAACACACAAAAACAGTGCTTACAATGTACAGCAACATGCCGTTGAGGGCATAGCGTTGCCGCCATTCCAGCGTAATTTCCTTTCCAATCAGGGTGCGAAGTTCTTGCATTGGTGTTAGTTACAACGTCACTATCATAGTGATAGGTCGTTGGCGCGTCAAAATTACGACACAAACCAACGCGTTGTACTGAGGGAAGTCATTAGTTTTTAATTTTTATCAGGCCAGTACCTGTTTCGTACGTTTCCACCAAAGTAAATATCCCAATGAGACCACCGCCAAGACCGCCGAAATAAAAAAAGCAAAGGGCATATTATGCACATCTCCTTGGTACCACCAGCCTGACCACCAAGCCCCTACACCAATACCCGCTTCCAACGCAATGTACATTGTAGCAAGGGCACGACCTCTATAATCTGGATGGCTCAAATCAATGGCCCAAGCAGTCAGCGTTGGCGTATTCAATCCCCACGAAAAGCCGAAAAGAATTGCGGCGGCCCAAAAACCCAACGGCGATTGGGTCAAACCCAAAATGGTCATGCCAATCGCTAAAATTACAGTAGAGATAATCAGGACGGGCACTCGCCCGTGAATGTCGGACGACTTGCTCGCAAACACCCGAATCAACAAAGACGCCACCGTATAGACGGTAAAAAACAGTCCTTTGTTGGCTACGCCCAAGGTTTTGCTCATATCGGGCACGAGGGTTAAAATAACCCCCGACGAAAACGAAACACAAAACATCACGATAAACACACTCAATACCCTCGGCTCAAAAATATCGCGACGAGAAATTTTAAACAGCTTCAAACTAAACGGCTGTTTGTCAACAAGCGTCTCTTTCATGTTGACCAATATCAGAATTGAAATCAGCGCAAACGCCGACGCTACGTAAAACATAGGATTGATGCCAAACCACAACGTCAGATAACTACCGATGGAGGGGCCGATGGACATCCCCGTAGCCGTAAAAATTCCCAGCATTCCAGCTGCTTCGCCCCGGCGATTTTCGGGAATAATGTCGGCCACGTAGGCCGCCGTCGCCGTAGGTTTAGTTCCCGTTGAAAAACCGTGTAAAAACCGCAACAACAGAAAACCCCATACTACATGCACAAAGGGATAAAACAAACTACACACGCAACACACCAGCGACCCAAAGGCCATCACTGGTACCCGCCCGACGGTGTCGGTGAGTTTGCCACTGAAAGGCCGCGACAGGCCAGCAGTGAGTGTAAAAAGTGCAATGATAAGACCAATGTGCTCCTTGCCGCCCATGGCAGTCAGGTAATCGGGCAATTCAGGAATCATCATCTGAAAACTTGCCGAAAACAGAAAGTTACTGATGCAAAGAAGCCAAAACTGAAGGTTGTACATAACGAAAATAACGGTGGAGAATGAAAAAAGAAAGGACTGAAAGACGCTTTTGGGGTATCTTTCAGTCCTTTCTCATGTTTTATTAATGATTGTTTATCTTATTTCGAAAACAGTTTCGGGCAAATCTTCCGTGTTGACGTACAGGTCTGACAGCGGCAGTTCCATCCCGATGGTTTCTAAACAGAGTAATGATTCCAATGATTTTCCTTCAAATACCAATGACCAAATTCCCTCGTTGCTTTTTCGCCACAACTCCGCCCAAACTCGGCGGGAATCGATCAAAAGATATTCTCTAAACGTTGGAATATCACGGAAAAGTTCAAATTTTTCGCCCCTGTCGTAGTTAGCGGTACTTTGTGCCAGCACTTCGACAATCAATACAGGGTTGGTCAAACTGTTGGTTTGAACGTCTGAAAACTCTGGTTTTCCGCAAACCACCACTAAATCAGGGTACGTATACAATCCATTGGAAGGGATAAACACCCGTTGATCACTTGAAAACGAACGGCAACCTTTTCTTTTCTTAAAATGAGCGTGCAGTTCTCCCGAAAGATTCTCCCGGATGGCATTATGTGCCGGTTTGCCACCTGCCATGGCTTCGGGGGTATCTCCTTCAAAATCACCCATCGGGTAGATATGTCCGTTGAAGTACTCGCTTTTGTAGGCGGCTTGCTCCTCCAGTTCCAGGTATTCTTCGGGGGTATAGTATTTTTTGGGTAATGCCGTCATTTGCCTGAAGTTAACAGTACAAAAATACAGAAAAAGTTAAAAATTTTATACCTAAGAAAATTTGGTATATAGAAATCTCATGTATATTTGCGGCATGCAACAACAAACCTACCTCAAAGGCTGCCTGAGTGCCATCGTACTGCAATTATTGCAGGACAACAAGCGTATGTACGGCTACGAAATCACGCAACGAGTGCGAGAAATCACAGCGGGAGAACTCCAACTCACCGAGGGGGCCCTTTACCCTACCCTGCATAAACTGGAAGCCGAAGGCGTATTGACCACCGAAAATGCGTTGGTAGACGGTCGTAACCGAAAATATTATAAACTCACCGAAAACGGCCACCAACAGGCCCAAAGTGCCGTGTCGGAATTGACCGATTTTGTGTCTAACCTTCAAAAAATCTTACACCTAAAACCTTCAATCGGATGAAGCTAACAACCGAACAGCTTGACCTAATAAGCAAGGAAATCATCGCAGGCGGCATCAAATACCAAGACCTGTACGAAGAACTGTTGGACCATTATATTTTGGCTATCGAAGATCGTGTAGAACAAGGGCAGACGTTTGGAGAAGCGTTTGGGGAGGTGCATTCCGAATTTGTAAACTACAAATTACATTTGGGGTCTTTGAGCTATTATGATTCCCGAAAATTCACAACAGTTCAGAAAGCCAATTTTGGATTGGCAAGACTTCAATCCGAATACGAAGAAAAGCTTAACAAAGAAATTACTAAAAGACATTGGGAAATAATAAAAAGTTATTTTCGCTGGCCTACGATTGTCACCACGCTTTTGGTAGGATTACTTACGTTTCAATTTGCCTATTTGGTGCCACGTACATTTTTTATCTGGGTCATTTCAGCATGTGTTTTCTTTCCCCTTTTAATAGTACTGCCTCAAATAGCCAAGCAAATTTGGGGATATGGATTTGGAAAGCAAAAGTTCGTTAACTCACTCAAATGCAATGCCATCTATACACGGCTTGGGTTCTTGTTTGCCTTAGTTAACATTATGCTGAACTTGCCTCGTGCTTTTTTTGATTACAACGTTTTCAAAGAAGGCCCACTCTTCATTATAGCCTTTTTACTGTGCTTTTACATCGCCTATTCCCTCAGCTTTTACCAACTCTACCGCGAGCGGTTTAAAGTAACTATGGCGTAAAAAAACAACCACAAAGAACCCAAAGAAGACACCGCTGCGGCGGGCCGCTAAGTTCACAATGCTTTGTGTCCTTTGCGTTATTCTTCGTGTTCTTTGTGGTTAAAGAACTTTTATACTTTAAATCAATTCCAATATCCGCTGCTCCGACACGGCATAGCCGATCTTGGCTTTCAACTCGCTAATGTGCACGCGCTCCTGCTCCATGCTGTCGCGGTGGCGGATGGTGACAGTATCGTCTTCCAAGGTCTGATAATCGACCGCAATGCAGAAAGGCGTACCGATGAGGTCCTGACGGGTATAGCGCTTACCGATGGCATCGCGCTCTTCGTAAAACACGCGGAACTCGCCCCGGAGTGCTTTGACGATTTCTTCGGCTTTTTCGGGCAGACCGTCTTTTTTCACCAACGGAAAAATCGCCGCTTTGAAAGGAGCCAGCGCCGGATGCAGTTTCAGCACTGTACGCTCTTTTTGGGCATCGCCCTCTCCTACCGTTTCTTTGGTAAAGGCATTGCAGAATACCGCCAAAAACAGACGGTCAGCTCCTACCGACGTTTCAACCACGTACGGGATGTAGTTTCCGAAAGGCTTACCATTTTCGTCGAGGTCGTTATCAAAATACTGTTGTTTCTTTTTGGACAGTTCTTGGTGGTTTTTCAGGTCAAAATCCGTGCGTGAGTGAATCCCTTCAATCTCGCGGAAACCAAACGGGAACTGATACTCAATATCCACGGCGGCGTTGGCGTAGTGGGCGAGTTTTTCGTGAATGTGGAATTTCAATTTTTCGGCAGGAAGTCCCACGGCTTGATGAAATTTCAAACGGGTATCGCGCCATTTTTCATACCATTCCATTTCAGTACCAGGGCGCACAAAAAACTGCATTTCCATTTGTTCAAACTCCCGCATCCGAAACGTAAACTGCCGCGCAACAATCTCATTCCGAAAGGCTTTTCCGATTTGGGCAATGCCAAACGGAATCTTCATCCGACCTGATTTTTGTACGTTCAGGAAGTTTACAAAAATTCCCTGCGCCGTTTCAGGACGCAGATAAATCAAGTTTGAATCTTCGGCCACGGAGCCTACCTGCGTGCTGAACATCAGGTTGAACTGACGCACTTCGGTCCAGTTGGTAGTACCCGAAATCGGGCACTTGATGCCTTCGGCAATGATGAGTTCACGAACGGCCTCAAGGTCGTTATCGCCCAACAAACGGCCCATTTCATTCAACAGCGCCTGCGCTTTTTCGGGTTGTCCGTCGGCCGCATATTGCTCCGCTTTGCCTTCGAGCAATTGGTCGGCACGATAGCGTTTTTTGGAATCTTTGTTGTCGATCATCGGGTCGTTGAAGCCGTCTACGTGTCCAGAGGCTTTCCACGTAAGCGGGTGCATGAAAATCGCCGCGTCGATGCCCACGATTGGTCCGCCGCTGCGGTTGTCGTTGAGCTGGGTCATGGCTTTCCACCAGATATTTTTGAGGTTATTTTTCAGTTCTACGCCGTTTTGACCGTAGTCATAAACTGCTTGTAGACCGTCGTAAATCTCAGAAGAAGGAAATACAAATCCGTATTCTTTGGCGTGCGCCACAATGTCCTGTAAAGAAGTAGCCGGTGCTTGACTCATGGGTACGTTATTCGTTTGTTATCTATTGTTCAAGATGATATAAGCGCGCAAAATTAGGGAATTTGTGACGTAATGATGCAATGTAAGTCAAAAAGCCGCTAGACAAGCTTCTAATTCTCTATGCTAAAACGCCTTCTCTACTTAATTCGCGATGAATTTGGCCTTTCACGCAGTCAGGCGCGGGGATTTTTGGTGGTTGCGGTTATGATGGTTTTGTGTTGGTTTGGGCCGTTGACCTACGACCGTTTTACGTCCGAAGAATCGACCGTCATTCCCGAAACTGATAGCCGAAAAGCCGACAGTTTGCTGGCTATTTTAGAAAAGATACAACCCGAAAAACCCTATTATACAAAGTCAAATCGCGCTGAATATTCCACAAAAGAAATAGAAGAAAACCCAGAACAGCCGCTGTCGTTGTTTTATTTTGACCCTAATACCGCTTCTGCTACGCAATTTGAAGAGTTAGGGATGCCAAAATTCATTGCCGAAAGGATTATAAAATACCGCACCAAAGGCGGGCAATTTCGAAAAAAAGAAGATTTACAGAAAATTTACGGCTTGGCTCCTGCTTTGTACGAACGTCTCGAACCCTATATCAATATTCCCGAAAAAAAACCATTTGCTGCTACCTCAAATTCCCCAGCAGCGGAACCATCTTTTCCCCTTGCGGCTCCTAAACCTGCGTTTACAAAACCTGCATTGACGACTTTCGACATAAATACGGCCGATACAAGTCAGTTGATTCGTTTGAAAGGAATTGGGAGCAAACTCGCCGCTAGGATTGTGAAATTTCGGGATGGCTTGGGCGGCTTTGCTTCTACGACACAGTACACCGAAGTTTTCGGGCTGGATTCGTTGGCTCTGAGTGAGTTAAATCGTTTTGCGCAAGTACGTAGTTCTGTACAAAAAATCAGCATCAATACTGCTTCGCCAGAAGAATTGGACCGGCACCCCTACCTTTCCAGACGTCAATCTGAAATCATCGTGCGATACCGTGAGCAGCATGGGGCTTACAAAACACCGCAAGATTTGCTGAATATCAAGATTTTGGACGAAAAGCTGGTCAATAAGATAGCGCCTTATCTAGCGTTTTAACAAAAAACCACGCTGAGATGCAGAGCAGCACCGTTTTTCTAGGTGGCTCCGCATCTCAGCGTGAGTATATTTTCAGGAGTTAATTCCTACCTAGAACTGCCGGTGATTTGACTCTTCGTAGAGGCGTTCTTCGGGCAAGTTTCTGAAGTAATCATACGTAATTCTTAAACCTTCTTCGCGGGACACTTTCGGTTCCCAACCCAACACCTTTCTTGCCAACGTAATATCTGGCTGACGTTGCTTGGGATCATCTTGCGGAAGCGGCTTGTAGATCACTTTCTGCGAAGTTCCCGTCAATTTGATGATTTCTTCGGCAAACTGCCCGATGGTAATCTCGGCAGGGTTGCCCACGTTGACTGGCATGGGGTGGTCGCTCAAGAGCAAACGATAAATCCCTTCCACCAAGTCGTCGACGTAGCAGAAAGAGCGCGTTTGCGAACCATCACCAAAAACCGTTAAATCTTCCCCGCGCAAAGCCTGACCGATGAACGCAGGCAATACCCGTCCGTCGTTTAGGCGCATACGGGGGCCGTAGGTGTTAAAAATCCGCACAATACGCGTTTCTACACCGTGGTGGCGGTGGTAGGCCATCGTTATTGCTTCCTGAAAACGCTTCGCTTCATCGTAGCAACCGCGCAATCCGACCGGATTTACGTGTCCCCAATATTCTTCATTTTGGGGGTGAACCAACGGGTCACCGTACACTTCTGAAGTAGAGGCAACCAAGATACGAGCACCTTTGGCTTTGGCCAGACCAAGGCAATTGTGCGTACCCAGCGAGCCTACTTTGAGGGTCTGAATCGGGATTTTTAAATAATCAATCGGGCTTGCCGGAGAGGCAAAATTGAGAATGTAATCCAAGTCGCCATCAATCACGATGTGCTTAGAAACATCATGATGAATGAATTCAAAATGAGGATTTGAACGCAAATGCTCGATATTGCGCAAATCGCCCGTGACGAGATTATCCATCCCGATGACATAATAGCCTTCCTTAATAAAACGGTCGGAAAGGTGTGACCCCAGAAATCCTGCTGCGCCGGTGATTAAAACTCTTTTCATTTATCAGTAAACATTTATCATTTAACAATTTTACCAGAACCACATCAAAAACATTTTGATAGGGTTTATTCGGGTGGTTTTAAGAATTGAGAACAGGATTTTAGCTAGTTCATCAGCATCGTTATAAATACTTTCAAAAGCCTTTTGCTCAATATAACCCGTATCTTTCAGTAAAGAAAGCCAATATTTCGTTTCTAGACATTCCTTGTAAGCAATCGACATTTTAGCAGAAAAATCTGATTTTGATATTGCCCCATTGGCCTCCGCAATATTTGCACCAATAGACGTACCACTTCTTAGTAACTGCTTTGATAAAATGAACTCTTTTTTATCTTAACTTAAAAACTGGTACGCTTTTACTACTCTAATAGCAAAAGCATACCCCTTTTCGTATGTTACATTATCTGATTTTGCCATTTAAATGCTCAATATTAATTGGTCAATGTTAAATGCCAACCGTTGCTCTTCCAATGGAATAATACGTAAATCCAAGTTCTTTCATTTGGTCGAGTTCGTACACGTTACGACCGTCAAAAATTACTTTACTCTTCATCAACAACGCCATTTTCTCAAATTCTGGCGTACGGAACTGCGGCCATTCCGTAAATATCATCAACGCATCGGCCTCGTCCAAAGCAGCGTAGGGCGTATGGGCGTACGTGATTTTGTTGCCCAATACGTAGTTGCGCACATTTTCCATTCCTTCGGGGTCGTACGCAATCACTTTGGCGCCTTGTTCGAGCAATATGCTGATATTTTCTAGGGCTGGTGCTTCGCGAATATCGTCAGTATATGGCTTAAATGACAATCCCCACACCGCAATGGTTTTGCCGGTCAAGTCTCCGTCAAAATGTTTTTTTACCAGCGGAATCATTTTGGTTTTTTGCGCCTCGTTGACTTCCATTACTGATTTCAACACTTTGAACTCGTAATTATATTCCTCCGACGTTTTGGCCAAGGCCTGAACATCTTTCGGGAAGCAGCTTCCACCGTACCCGATACCCGCAAACAGGAAGCGTTTTCCGATGCGGCTATCCGTTCCGATTCCTTTACGAACATTGTCTACATCAGCACCCGCCAATTCACAAAGGTTCGCAATTTCGTTCATAAACGTGATCTTCATCGCCAAGAAAGAATTGGCCGCATATTTGGTCATTTCAGCCGAGCGCTCATCCATAAAAATAACGGGGTTGCCTTGACGTACCAGCGGCGCGTATAACTTTTCCATTACTTTTTTAGCTCTTTCCGAACGCGTTCCTACCACCACCCGGTCGGGCTTCATAAAATCCTCCACCGCAACTCCTTCTCTCAAGAATTCAGGGTTGGAAACCACATCAAACTCTACTTTTGCATTTTTGGCAATGGCAGCGCTCACTTTTTCTGCGGTCCCGACGGGTACGGTACTTTTATCAACGATAACCGCATATTCTTCCATGATTTTTCCTAAATCATCGGCTACCTTTAAAATATATTTCAAATCGGCCGAGCCATCTTCACCGGGAGGCGTAGGCAATGCCAGAAAAATCACCTGTGCATCTTTGATTCCATCAGCCAGATTGGTTGTAAACTTCAACCGGCCTTCTGCCACGTTGCGATGGAAAAGCACGTCCAACCCAGGTTCATAAATCGGAATGATTCCGTTGTTCAGCTTTTCAACTTTTTTAATATCAATATCAACACAAGTCACTTGAATCCCTGTTTCCGAAAAACAAGTTCCCGTTACAAGTCCTACGTATCCGGTTCCTACTACTGCTATTTTCATAAATCGCTGTTTGTTGGTTGTTATTTTATTCCGCTTTGGAATTCTATAAATTTAAGAAATCTAAAAATTGTATTTTTTTTAGCTTATAAAATCGCCTCAAAATTAGAAGAATTTTGGCAATCCCTCTAAATCAAACTCATATTTGTCTATGCATCATTGATTTTACGGCAAACACCCAATTTTTTCAAGAAATAATATTACCTAAAAATTCGTTGTTAAGACAAATTTTCTTTGCCTTTTTACTCTTAGCTTCCAAATACCTTTGAACTGTTATTCAATCCACACCAAATCCAAAATCGGGCCAACCAACGAAATGCTAACCGGTTGTTGGCAGAATCATTGAGTAAGCATACATTAGAGAAACGGAATCAACAACTATACCTTTCACTTGATACGACTATGATGGCAGAAATTGCAGAAAACCAAGAATTGATTGCACAGTCAGTCCGCGATTTTGCAGCGCGTCTGATTCAACCTCACGTTAGAGCTTGGGACGAAAGTCAGTATTTCCCCGTCGAAATTTTTCATCAGCTTGGGGCATTGGGCGTGATGGGCATATTGGTTCCTGAGTCTTACGGCGGCGCAGGATTGGGCTACCGCGAATACGTAACCGCCATTGTTGAATTGAGCAAAGTTGATCCTTCCATCGGCCTTTCGATGGCCGCCCATAACTCGCTCTGCACCAATCACATTTTAATGTTTGGCAACGAAACCCAAAAGCAGAACTACCTGCCAAAACTTGCTTCGGGCGAATGGATTGGCGCATGGGGCTTGACCGAACCCAACACGGGGTCGGATGCTGGAAATATGCGAACCGTTGCCGTCAAAGACGGAGAATATTGGGTATTGAATGGCGCAAAAAACTTCATTACCCACGGCAAAAGCGGCAATGTAGCCGTCGTGATTGCGCGGACAGGTGCGCCAGGCGATAAACGAGGAGCGACGGCTTTTATTATCGAACGAAATACGCCAGGATTTTCGGCTGGCAAAAAAGAAGATAAACTCGGCATGAGGGCTTCCGAAACGGCAGAACTGATTTTTCAGGATTGTCGGATTCACGAAAGTCAGGTGTTGGGGGAAGTGGGAGAAGGGTTTATTCAATCACTGAAAATATTGGATGGTGGACGCATTTCCATTGCCGCGTTGAGTTTAGGAACCGCCATCGGTGCCTACGAAGCTGCTTTGGCGTATTCCAAAGAACGCCATCAGTTTGGAAAAGCGATTTCACAGTTTCAGGCCATTGCGTTTAAATTGGCCGATATGTTCACCGAAATTGAAGCCGCTAAATTACTGGTTTACGACGCTGCCGACCGCAAAGACCGGGGCGAAACCGTTACGCTGCAAAGTGCAACGGCCAAATATTACGCTTCTGAAGTATCAGTACGCGTAGCCAACGAAGCAGTGCAGATTTTCGGTGGATACGGTTTTACGAAAGACTATCCCGTAGAGAAATTTTACCGCGACTGCAAACTGTGCACCATCGGCGAAGGAACGAGCGAAATTCAAAAACTGGTTATTTCAAGAGAAATTTTGAAATAACATCCGTAGGGGCAGGCCTTGCGTCTGCCCAAAAGCGCCCGATATGTCTGCCCGAAAGTGCAAACACCTCTGCAGGGCAACGGACCTAAGTAAAATTCCAATCTTTACAAAAAAGGGCGGCACAAAAAAAGGGCGGAGGTAAACCCCGCCCCTACGATTTGTATTTAAACCTTATTCAGGTTTTCCGTCATCGGCGATGTTTGGCTCAAGGGTATCGATGAGCGCATTTTCATCTTCGTTGACTTTGGCCCGGATTTTAGCTTCCAGTTCTTCCGTCAATTCAGGATTGTCTTTCAGCAATTGTTTTACGGCATCACGGCCTTGCGATAGGCGGTTGCCGTCGTAGCTGAACCATGAACCTGATTTTTTCACAATCTCCAACTCCACCGCCAAGTCGATGATTTCACCCACTTTGGATATTCCTTCTCCGTACATGATGTCAAATTCGATAACCTTAAACGGCGGTGCCAATTTATTTTTCACCACTTTCACTTTGGTACGGTTACCCGTGATGTTGTCGGCGCTTTCTTTGATTTGACCGATACGACGAATATCCAAACGAACCGAAGCGTAGTATTTGAGGGCGTTACCACCCGTGGTGGTTTCGGGACTACCAAACATAACGCCGATTTTATCGCGCAACTGGTTGATAAAGATACAGCAGCAATTGGTACGGTTGATTACCCCCGTCAATTTACGCAAAGCCTGCGACATCAAACGGGCCTGTAAACCCATCTTGCTGTCACCCATTTCACCTTCGATTTCAGCCTTTGGTACAAGGGCCGCCACGGAGTCAATCACGATAATGTCAATGGCCCCCGAAGAAATCAAATGTTCGGCAATTTCGAGTGCTTGCTCCCCGTTGTCGGGCTGTGAAATCAATAAATTTTGGGTGTCAATCCCTAATTTTTGGGCATAACTGCGGTCAAAAGCGTGCTCGGCATCAATAAAGGCGGCCAATCCGCCTGCTTTCTGCGCTTCGGCAATGCAGTGCATGGCAAGGGTGGTCTTTCCTGATGACTCAGGACCATAGATTTCCACGACCCGGCCGCGTGGCAATCCGCCAATTCCTAACGCTAAGTCCAACCCAACGGAACCCGTTGAAATGACTTCTACGTCCATTACTTTTTTGTCACTCAGACGCATGACTGTGCCTTTTCCGTAGGCTTTATCTAGCTTCTCAAGTGTTGTTTGCAAGGCTTTAAATTTCTGCTCTTTGTTGTCTGCCATTGGATTAAATTGTTGCTTTACAGCTAATTGTAAATGTTAAAATTATCGAAATTTTGCTGCCTTGAGCAGCCACCTTTATAGAAGTAAAATTACGGTTTTTCTGTGACATTACAAACTCTTTTTTTGAACAAACCCCACCCGTTTCTGTCTTTATTGGAACAATAAAAATAAGGGCAAAAATTCTGTATATCAACGGTACTGTTGGACGTTAATTGCGGTCAACGTCACGAGTATTCTTGGAAAATTTGGGTTATTTAACGTACCTTTGCGGCTGGAAACACAAGCAAGTTCTTTTCCTTGCTGCTTATTTGCACAAATTTCAAGACTGAATGTTAAGTCGAAGACACCTGCGCGTAAAGGTGCTGCAATCCCTTTACGCTCTGCAAGCTGCCCGCGAGGCAGACTATCAATTGGCGGTAGATTTCATCACGGAATCTTTCAAGCCAGACCTCAATTCCATGACACCCCAAGACCCCTTGAAGTTGGAAGGAATGAGAAAAATGACCACTCTTTTGCTGGAGGAAAATTATCGCAAAGGAGAAATCCCACACGATGATGATACCCCGCCCACGGCTTTGGTCACGGCCAAAAATGCCCTCCGGTATTACCAAGATTTGTTCAAAAAAGACAAGCAACGCATTGCTCGGCAACTAACTCCCGAAGTGGAGGCCATCTACAACACGTACCTGCTCCTTTTACAGCTTTTCATTGAATTTGGCTCGCTATCTCAAGCTGAACGCGAACGTCAGTATGACGATCCAGACAACAAACCACTCTCAAAAATTGCGGGTTTTGATACCAATCGAGTGGTGGTTGCGCTGAGTGAAAGCAAAACCTTGGAAAACGAGTTTATTCGTCGCGGAATCACCTGGGGGCAAGAAACCACTGGGCTTGTGCGTACGCTGTTCAGGGATGTTTTTCGGAACGACGATGCCTACCGGGCCTACTGTGAAACCAAAGAACACACCGCCGAAGAAGACCTGCAACTCATTTTGAATGCGCTCAAAGATGTGGTTCTGAAAAATGAGGATGTCGTAAGCTTTTTTGAACTCAAAGACCTGTACTGGAGCGAAAACGGCGACCTTGCCCGTAAAATGGCCAACAAAACATTCAAATCAACCATCGAAGACAGCGGACTTCAGCTCACTCCTTTGACCGACGATTGGGACGAAGATCGCTTTTTTATGGAAGAGTTGTTTGAGCAAACCACCACCAGAAACGACGAAATCGAACAAATCATTGCCGAGCCACTCAAAAACTGGGATTTGGACCGCTTAGCCCCGATGGATTATTTAATCCTGAAAATGAGCGTTTCCGAGATGATGTCTTTTCCCGGAATCCCCGTCAAGGTGACAATAAACGAAGCAATTGAAATGGCCAAAGAATATAGTACGCCAAAAAGTGGTAAATTTGTCAATGGAATCTTAGATACCCTTTCAAAAACGCTGATTAAAGAAGGAAAAATCCGGAAAAGCGGAAGGGGATTGTTGGATAATAAATAAATCCGAGTTGACTGTAAGCGTTTAGCGCGGGCATAGTCACTGAAAACAATAAACATTTAACACAACATGAGCAATTCATCAAAAGTATTGATCGCATTTCTGGCGGGCGTCGCTACAGGCGCTGCCGTGGGTGTTTTGTACGCCCCCGAAAAAGGCGAAATCACACGTGACAAACTGTCGTATCGTCTTTCAAAATACCGTGAGCAATTACAGGGCCTTATCTCTGATTTGCTAGAAGGCAAAGATTTACCCGAAAGTCTGGCAAAAGCAGAAGGACAAAAAGTAGTCACCGATGCGCGCGAAAAAGCCGAACGGCTCTTGGAAGATGTAGATCGTCTGATGGCCCAAATCAAAGGACAAACTGCTTAATTTCAGTCCCCCATGCGATACCTATTATTAGTTTTAGTAAGTACGGTTCTTTTTTCCTGCGGAAGCAATCAGGATAAAAACGCCACGAGCAACCTGGATGATAAACTTCCAAAGTTTGAATTTGCGGAAGACATCAAAAATGTTGACTTCGGTTCTCTTAAAGAAGGTGCTCAGGTCGAACACACGTTCAAATTCAAGAATGTAGGAGATTTTCCGCTCATCATCAACAACGTGAGCGCTTCTTGCGGTTGTACCATTCCTGAGTGGCCCCGCCAGCCCATCGGCCCAGGCGATGAAGGTGCCATTTTGGTTCGATTCAACAGTAAAGGCAAGCAAGGGCAACAATTTAAAACCGTCACGATTTATGCCAATACCAATCCCGCAACGACGGATATTCAGTTTAAAGCCGACGTTGAAGCCGCTAAAGATTCAGTGACCACTAGTTCGCTCTAAACAACCACAAACCTTTTATTTAACCCTAATCATAAACCTATGCTCAACAGCATTTTTTTACAGGCCGGCGGCCAATCTTCCATGATTTACCAACTCCTTCTTTGGGCGGGTATCATTGGTGTATTTTACTTTTTCATGATTCGCCCTCAGCAAAAGAAGCAGAAAGACCAAAAGAAATTTTTGGAAGAACTAAAAAAAGGAGACGAAGTAATAACAATCGGCGGTTTGCACGGTACGGTAGTATCCGTATACGAAACTACCGTTACGCTTGAAGTAGACGGCAGCAAAGGCACAAAAATGAAATTCGAGAAATCGTCCATTTCGCGTTTGGCAGGTACAAGTGCATCCTAATTGACATCAAGTGGCGCAGATTCCCCTTTCATCCCAACCTTCTCGTAGCCGCATCATCCTGTTTAGTTTGGTGGCGGCTACGATTATTTGGCTTTTCAATGAGCTTAACAAAGATGGATATACTCTTCGGGTACAGTACCCCATTAATTTGACCTACAACGATTCGCTTTATATTCCGATTACTCCCCTTCCCAAAAGCGTCAGCGCTACGCTCACTGGAAACGGCTGGATGTTGCTGCGAAAATCCCTTTCTTTTACGGTTTCGCCCGTTCAGTATCCCATTCTCAACCCGCTTGCCACCCAAACCCTCAATCCTGCGGCATTGACCGCCATCATGCACGAACAAGTGAAAGATGTGCGAATCAGCAACGTGATGCTGGATGTAAATCGCTTGGATTTTGAAGAACGAATGATCAAAACTACGGTGCTGAGAGTAGACAGTGCTGGATTGCAACTCTCGCCGCGATTTGTGGTATCAAGTTTCATCAATCTCCGCCCAACAACGGTCACGTTTGACGGCCCGACTTCGTTGGTAAGCGATATTGCAGACACTATTTTGGTACGGGTGCCCGCCCAAAAAATAAGGGGTAATTACGATGAAGAACTCCCCATCCGGTATCCCCAATCTCCCCTCTTGAAAGCAAGCACCGACCGTGTTTTTGTGAGTTTTGAAGTAGCGGAGTTATTCGGCAACATCCCCCAAACTCCTCCCCCACCCACGGAAGAAAAAACGACTCCAACGCCAAAACCTAAGTCGGACGGCAAAAAATCTAAGAAGAAATAGGCTTATTTCAAACGGCAGACTGACTACCTTCGATTTTTAAAATCGTAAATCAACCCTCCACTGCAAATGCTCCAAATAGGCGTCACAGGCGGTATAGGCTCGGGCAAGAGCATTGTTTGTCGGATTTTTTCGGCTTTGGGCATCCCCGTATATTCCGCCGACGACCGCGCCAAATGGTTGCTTAATCACGACCTTAGTCTCAAAAGCGCCGTTACACAATTATTGGGTAGCGAAGCCTATTTACCAAACGGCATTTACAACCGCGCTTGGGTGGCGAGCCAAGTGTTTCAGAATCCTCCGCTGTTGCAAAAACTAAACGCCATTGTCCATCCTCGGGTGGGTGAAGACACGCAGGAATGGGTCGAGCAAAACACCAACGCGCCTTACCTCATCAAAGAAGCGGCCATTATGGCCAAAGCGGGCCAAAACAATGACTTGGATAAAGTAATTGTCGTTGATGCCCCCGCCGACTTGCGAGTAGCCCGCGTGTTGAAACGTGACCCTCAGCGCTCCGAAAAAGAAGTCCGCGACATTATAGCCCGTCAAATCTCCGACGAAGAGCGCCACAAAATCGCCGATTTTGTCATCTACAATGATGAAAGCCAACTGCTGATTCCGCAGGTGTGGAAACTGCATTTGCTGTTTAAGAAATAATTTTCTGGCTACGTTTTTCAACGTTCATCTATCTCAAACGCTACCGTTTTTACCCGCTTGCTGACCGTGCCGTCGGGCAGCGTTTCTTCCAAAATCATGGACTGCGCCGCGGCCAATTCAAATACTTCTTGCATGGTACGAATGGCGGCGGCGGGCACATTGGCCGCTTCCAATTGCTGAAGCAATGAGGTGGCCTCAAAAACCGAAATTTTCTCGGCCAGTATTGCATTCAATACCGCTCGGTTTTTGACACGTTCCACATTTGAACTAAATGAGGGCTGCATTAAAATTTCCGATAAGTCCAGCACTTGACACAAATTTCTGAACTGCTTTTCGGTGCCAACGGCCAATAAAATCGCTTTCCCATCGCTGCAAGTGTACATATCGCCGTAAGGGGCAATATTGGGATGCTGCGTGCCCATCCGTTGAGGAATATGGCTGGCCATGAGCCAATTAGTGGCCTGATTGACCAACGACGCCACGGCCGATTCAAACAAAGAAGTTGCTACATAAGCCCCTTTTCCCGTTTGGGTACGGCGTAACAACGCCAACAAAATCCCTTCTTTCAACTGGTGGGCCGCCAACACATCAATCAGCGCAACGGGCATTTTGACGGGTGGGCCACCAGCTTCGCCATTCATGTACAGAAAACCCGCTTCGGCTTGCAGTACCACGTCAAATGCGGGACGTTCGCTGTGATCATCAAAGGCATTGAGCTGCGCAAAAATCAAGGTTGGATTGATTTGGGAAAGCGTTGGATAATCTACCCCCAATTTTTCGGCGACGGTTGTACGATAATTACTGATCACAATATCGGCATTCTGAAGCAATGCATAAGCCTGCTCACGGTCGCGAGTATCTTCTAAATCAAGCAGATAGGTCTTTTTGTTCCAGTTGACACTTGCGTAATAAGCTGAATACGGGGAAGAAGAATCTTCGGTGGGTAATTTCCAAGAACGCGTCATGTCGCCACCCGTTTTTTTATTCTCAATTTTTATCACTTCTGCACCCAATTCGGCAAAAAACATCCCCACGGCAGGCCCCGCCAAAACGCTGGCCAATTCGACTACTTTGAGTCGGTTTTTGAAAAATTGTTCGGTCATACATTCGGCTTATTTGTCCCAAATTTGCCAACTATTCTTTGATTTTCAGTAATGATTCGGTTACTTTACCAACTCTTACTCATCATTAAATCAGATTGCGATCATGAATGAAGGATATAACCCCGAGGAAATCAAATTATTAAAGGAAGAGTGCCAAGAAGCAGGCACCAACTTCATTCATTGCGACGATGAAGATGTCAGTACCTCCGAAAATGGCGAATTGGCCCACGTCCAGTTTGTAGGTAGTTATAAAGGTCAGGAAGTTATTTATGATGCCATCATTTATACGTTGCGCCTACATCATAGCAGTTTAGTCTACGAAAAAGCGGTAGAACAAGCCCAAAAAGTATATCCTGATTACCTGCCGTTGGATGAACGCGCTCCCGGCTACAAAATCAGCCCAGCGGTAGAAGAAGAAGCCGAAGAACTCATCACCGAACTTATCGAATCCATTGAGGAAGAAGAGGAAGTAAAGGTCAAAGAACATTTGGAAATTGAGCCAGAATTTGAATATGGCGTAGGCCTAGACGCATGTCTCAACATCGAGGCCGTTACCGACGAAGTGATTACGAAATTCATCGAAGACTTTAACAACGGTCGTCTGAAATTGGACACAACGCTGTATTCTTTCACCAGCGACGAAGAAGACGAAGATTAGTCTTTTTCAAAAGCACAAAATTGTAGGGGCGGAGATGAACTTCCGCCCTTTTTTTATACCCTCACGCGATAAGGGCAGACGCGAGGCCTACCCCTACAGTTTTCGTTTGGCAAAGGCCAGATACACGCCCAAACCCAACATCATAGCTCCCGTCACCTTGTTTTGAATGCGCGAAAAATGAGGTAGTTGGTTTAGATACCTTCCTGCTTTCCCAAAAAATACCGCCACGGCCGCGTTTACCAGCGTTCCTGAAATATTAAACCAAATACCCAACATCAACACCTGCCACTTAAAATCTTCGGAATGAACGTCGGCAAATTGGGGCAAAAAAGCCAGAAAAAACAACGCCACTTTGGGGTTAAGCACGTTGGTATAAACTCCCTGCCAAAATATTTTTTTTAAAGGCGTAGATTCCAGAGATGATTGGGTTGACAGGGTATTTTTGCTCAATAAAGACGTAATTCCTAAATAACACAAATACCCCACTCCCAGAAACTTGACAATGTTGAACGCCACCGCCGACTCAGCAATCAGCACCGAAAGCCCCAAAACCGCCGCAAAAGTATGTACCAAACATCCACCTGCGATACCCAAAGCCGATACAATACCCGCTTGGGTTCCTTGAGTAGTACTGCGCATGGCCACGTAAATCATGTCGGAGCCTGGCGTGAGATTAAGCATTAATGTCGCAAAAGCGAAAAGCAGAAACTCGTTTGGATTCATACAAAAAGCGTTTTGGTTTACTGTTTTGGTAACGCAAAACGTTTAATGATAATTCGGGATATTCTTCCCTAAAATAATGTCTCTTTTGCCAATCCAAACTCCTTTTTCATTTTTGATCAATGTGATAATACCCGACCCACCTCGGTTCTGGGCATTTGAGCGGTCTTTTTGGGTCAATAGGGGATCACCTTCAAATTGATATTCATCAATCCAATATTCATTCTTGGCGGTTTCTTTGATGATGGGATGCACATGCGCCGCAAATTTTTGACCCGGATACGCCGCCGGGCGAATGGTACGGAACTGATACCTTCCTTGGGCGTCGGTTTTTATCCAGCCCCGCAGATGCCCGTGCCGACGGGCATGGACCTGCGTGGCGGTGGGCGTGTATTCTCCTTTTACGTCGGTATGATACACGTACAAAATCACATCAGTCGCGGGGGTTTTGCCATCTTTTTGATAAATCGTTCCGCTGATTTCCATGCGCTCGCCCGCTTCTTTGGCATCGGCGATGGTGGTTTGCCAAGATAGTGTTTTCGGCATTCCTTCAAACATCATTTCGCAATCTTCACAGCTGTCGCCCACTTTTTGGGCCTGACAAGGAAGCACACCTACAAAAAGCAAAATTGAGAAAATAAGCAGGTTTTTCATGGCCGTATCGTGTTGGTTTTCTGGTACAAACCAAAAAAAATGACCGAAGACGAGCTAATTTATTAGGTGAGATGTCAAAACTCCTTGACATGCTACTTTATGCGTAATTAGTTTTAGCGAATTTTGAAGCAGGATTGCCCGGGGATAGAAAACACAAAATGCAGCTATTTAAATCAGTATGGGTAGGTTTTTGGCCAAAATGCATTGGAGGGAGATACAGACAGCTTTATAATAGGATTTATGTTGAGCGAGATTGACACAGTTATTACCTTGGACTGAACAGATAATTAAGCCCAATTTGAGCTTGACCTACATTTTGACCTTTAATCGAAAGTATTCCCACTAAATATTTCTTAGCTCCAAATTGAAAACTATAACCCACATCAGCACGAAGACGCCTGAATAAATGGATAGTCAGACCAGGATTCACAAATGCGATTCCAATTGGTTTGTTTTCTCCGCCTAAGCGTTTTCCCACTTGATAGGATGCTTCAATAAAAGGAGAAATCCGAGTAGAAAGAAACTGATACCGAGCAAAAGGGCCAAAAGTAATTTCGTTGAAATAATAATGAGGCCCAAATCCCATCCACTCTTTAGACCATGCTGCTCCTAATCCAATAATTAAGTTATTAGCTATAGAGTACCCTGTGTGGAATTGAAGCCCATTACGCCTTTTTAATATATTCCCTCGGCTATATCCTTCCTTGAGACCAATTTGCCAAGTTTTCGCAGTACTCTTGTTTTGTGAAGGGCTGAAAATTGTTTGTTGGGCAAAAACCCCTTGTGGTTTTATACTCACAAGTAGACCAACAAAACAAAGGTAAAGGATGGATTTCATGGAGAGAAAGAGTTGTTTGTTTACAACGAAGAATTTTTAAATTGAAGTATAAAATGACTTACTTTCTGTGCCTATTGAAAATAAGTCTGTGTATTTCCGAATTTTGAGGCACTAATTTACCACTAGGTACCCCCTGCCCTGTAAATGACTTACTGAGACATGAATGAAGAGCCTCTATTTGGGCTCTTCATTCATAATTAAGCGCATTGGGTAGGTTGGCTCATGCCTGTCGCCGTGAAGTTTAATTCTCTCCCCCCTTTTTGTCATCGTTATTGATGCTCTTTTTCTGGCGTTGGGGCGCGTTGGTCATTTTACCGAATTCATACGAAAAACTAACCCGCCAACCGCGGTTAAAGTATTTGCTGCTGCCTTCCTGCACAAAGGTGGGGGAAGAGAACGACATTTTTTGTTCAATAAAAGGAGCAAAGAAGTTATCCAATCCGGCACTGATTGAGCCTTTTTTCTTCAGTACTTCTTTCTGTAAAGCGATGTTGTAATAGGCATAGCCACTCATTTTTCCCTGCAACATCACCCTCGGAGAGTTGAAAAAACCAAAAAATTGTCCCTTGAATCCTTTCCCGAAATCGTAGGTTGAATTCATGTTGATTCGGTACATCCAATTGGCATTTTGGGCTTGCAAAGCAGGGCTGTTGAGGATGTTGTAGTACAAATTAATGGAGCCGTTGCTCGAAAATTTCTTCTTGATTTTGGTCGTTGCGCTCAGTGTAAGGCCGTAAGAGATATTTTGGGAAATATTTTGGAAGCTCAAATGGCTGACGCCTTCGTTATTAACCGTCCGAATTCGCTCGATAGCATTGTTGGTTTGCCGCATGAAAAACGTCGTATTTATCGACGACTCTTTGATGTATACGTTGTAACTTGCCTCGGCGCTGTGGGTCAGCTCTGGTTTAAGGTAGGGATTCCCCGAATAGGTAGATTTTGGCTCGCTGGCATTGACGTATGGATTCAAAAACCACAACATAGGTCGCTGGATTCGCTGCGAATAGCTCAGCTTCAATTTTTGATTTTTGGGCAAGTTTCTTGACAGACTGATGTTGGGAATGATGTTGCCATAATTGTTAGAAAAAGGTACTTTTCCCGCCAAAAATTCCGCCTGAATAAACGTATGCTCATATCTTGCCCCCGCGTTGATTCCCCATTTATTTTTGGAAGTACGTGAGTACGAAATATAACTCGAAGCAACCTGCTGATTGTAATCAAAGACATTGGCAAGGGCGGGGACATCCACAAAATTTGTAGAACCATCAAACGCGGCAGCTACCCGGTAATCACTCTTTACGTTACGCAAAATGGTCTTCGCGCCCAGCTCCAACGTACTGACGCTGTCGAGAGGATTGGTGAAATCAACCTGCACCGTTCCTTCGTAGTTTCGACTAGCGTTGGGGCTTTTTTCGCGGTAATAAACAACGTTTTCGGCATTCAATTGGTCGAGGTTATAATAACTATCTTCGGCTTCTTTGGAAAACATCGTCAACACGTTAAACTCTTTTTTCGGTTTTTTGAACGTCTTGTTATAATCTACATTCAGCGTGCCGCCGTCCCAGTCGTAGATGCGATACAACTTTCGGGTAAAGAGCGTCTTTTCGCTGCCGCTCGTAAAATTGTTGATGTAATCGAAGTTCATGCCATTTTTTCCGTCGTAAAAATTCAGCCCAGCACTCAAGCGATTCAGCGTATCAATGTCCCACTCGGCCGAAATATTTCCGTTCAGATTTTCCCCACCACCCCTGAAATAAGTGTTCTGAATCAGTTTTGTTTGGTAATTTTCCACGGTCGACAGGCGCGTCAGATTATTTTCTCCTTTATTTCGCCACTTGTTAAAACCGCCCCGCGCCGAAAGCCCAAAGCTCTTTTTGCGATAATTGAGCGAGCCGTTGTAGTTATCATTCCAACGGCCAATGGAAGTATTCGCCTTTCCGTTGATGCCTTGTAGATTGTTCCGTTTGGTAATAATATTAATAATCCCCGCCGTTCCTTCGGCGTCATATTTGGCAGAGGGCGAGGTGATTACTTCGATTTGTTTGATGTCGTCGGCAGGGATAAGTTTAAGCACATCGGCTATGCTTTTGGCCATCAGGTTGGAAGGTTTGTTGTTAATCAAGACCTTGATATTGGAACTTCCGCGCAGCTCCACATTCCCATCCAAATCTACCGCGATGGACGGGATTTTCCGTAAAACATCGCCCGCATTTCCGCCTTTAATGGTGATGTCTTTTTCGGCATTATACACCAAACGGTCGGGTCGGTCTTCAAACAACGCTTTCTGTTCCACTACCTTGACTTCGTTGAGTTGTTGGGCTGTCAGCGCAAACGGCACAACGCCTAAATCCAAGTCATTGTCGGTGGTAACGGCCACATTCAGTAGGGTTTTGTCCTTGTACCCCACAAACGTAATCTTCAGTTGATAGACCCCTGCTGGTACTTTTGAAAACGTAAATTTCCCTGTTACATCAGACGTTGTACCTTCCACAACTTTGGTGTCTTTCATCAGGGCAACGGTGGCAAATTCGACGGGTTTTCGGGCGGTAGAATCCAAGACAAAACCCGTAATTTTTGATTTTTGGGCAAAAGAAGTCCCCATCAGCCCCATGCAAAGGGCTAGTAAGAATAGCTGTTTCATTGTTTAGAGTAGTTGGCTGTGAATGGGTTGGTATGGCTGTATTTAGTGGTTCTGAGAGATGGCTTTATGGTGGATACTCTCCTTTTTAAAATTAGTTACAGCAAAGAGTAGGATTTTTTTAAAGTGTTGCATGAAGACCAAAATAAAATTTACAGCGCTTTCTTCTTCCCGTCTTTGTCGGTCATCGTAATGCTAGTGCCTTTCTTTTGGGCCAAGGCATGAATTCCCGGTTCGGTGGCATCGTTTAAAAGGACCAAGCCTGAGCCATCTTCACTTGCCCCCATTTTTACACGGATGGTACCTTTGGCATCCTTCATTCTAAAAACCACCTCTCCATCGTCGTAAGATTGAATAGAGACGCGGGCTACGCCTTTTTTATCCACCAGTTCAAACGCTCGAACCGTGATTTTTTCGTAGACTTCATGGCGCGGCTTAGCGGCAAGAAAAAACAGCAAACCTACATTGAGCAGGCACATAAACAGCGCAAATCGTTGTGTTTTCATAGGAAGGAAGTTTAAAATGCAATTAGTCCGTTTTTATTTTTCGTTCAACACGGTTGAGCGTATAACTAAATAGCTCATTTCCAACCAACAGGTTTTTATTTTTATCCAGAAAAAAAAGAACATTTTCATCACCTTCCATCAGATAAACAGTTTCGTCGGGATTGTCGGATTCCAGTTGGTAAACCACCGCGTTGGGGTCATTTTTTGTGCCTTTTACAATCGACCAACTTCCTCTACGATGATTTGCCCGGTAAAAACTCCCGTCCAATTCATACGTAGTAGGTTGCCGCGTTTGCGGGTCTTGAAGCAACGTAAGCGACCATTTGGTCTTAAAACATTCGACCGATACCGACGCCTTTAGAAGAATTGCCAATTCCTGACACGGGCACCTTCCCTCAAAAATCCCCATCACGCCCGCTCCCGTCGCAAAAACCCGCGTTGAGGTGATAGACGACGGTACATTTTGGGCATCTATCTTCGTCGACACCATTCCTAAAACGAAAAAAAAGAGCAGCTTTTTCATGGTCTGTTTTTGATTTTATTGAAGGTATAGCTTTGACCTGAATTGCCAATCATCAAACTTTTGTCACTGTATAACAAGTGAATTACGTTGTCATCTAGTTTCACAAACGACACCAATTTTTCAGGCTGGTCTGGATTTAATTGATACACTACCGCTTCTGGATTGGCCTTCGAACCTTTTATGATAGCCCATTTTCCTGTTATTTCTACTTTGGTTCCACCTCCCACAAAACCAGAAGTGTTTGGTTGCCCTATTCCATAGACACAGCTTATATTGAAGGTGGTGGGGGCCCTCGTTACAGAATCCTGATGGAGCGTGATTTTCCATTTGGTAAATTCACATTCCGCCGTCAAAGGCATATTGAGCAACGGCCTGATTATGTTGCCGCACGGGCTACTTCCCACAAAAAAGCCAAACGTGGACGATATTTGTGAATAGCCGTTAGTAAACATTGACAAAGATGTTACAAATAAAAAAAATACTTTCTTCATTGGGCTCATTTTTAAGACTTTACCACATGAACAACATTCAATTGATTGGTTTCCAATATTCCGCTGTGTTTGACAATTCAAATCAACAAAAACTGAATACATCAATGAAAATAGTTTGGTAACAGGTTGAAAATTCTTGATGTCACGTCTTTTTATCGTTTGATGTAACTTTTTTGTTTCTGAATACCCGAATTTCCTAACTTTCACCATGGAAAAATTCTTCAGATACCGCCTCGACCATGTTCTTTTCTGGATAGCTACCATTTCTTTCCATGCATACAATCGGAGTTATATCATCTATAAATTGAGCTTCGGTGATTTTGTAGGGGAGTTATTGGTCCGGAACATTCTTTTGGCGGGGGTTATCTACGGCAATTTATGGGTATTGATTCCTCGTTTTTTTAACAACAAACGATACGGATTGTATTTTCTAACCCTTTCAATAGTCGTTTTGGGATATGTAGTACTCAAAAATCTTCACGATATGTACCTGTACGGATACGTTTTGGGGGACATAGAGCGACGGTCGCTGCTCACCAATGCGTTTTATAACGTATCCATTGCCGTTTTTTACGCCATTTTCAGCATGGCAATATGGCTGAGTCGAGAATGGTTTTATCAGCGAGAAATAGTCCAAAAAATCAAAAATGAACAATTAGCCACTGAATTGCAGTACCTAAAATCGCAGATAAATCCGCACATTGTCTTCAATACGCTCAACCTGATTTACGGTTCTATCCACAAAACAAACCCCGAAGCGCGACAACTCGTCCTGCAATTTTCAGATTTATTGCGCTATCAATTGTATGAATGTAACGTAGAAAAAGTGTCCATTGAAAAAGAAATAGACTACTTAAAAAATTACGTCATTCTGCAAAGATTACGAAAAAATGACAATCTAAACGTACATTTTACTCCCAATGAAAATATCTCTGGCATCACAGTAGCTCCTCTGCTTTTTTCACCTTTTGTAGAAAATGCCTTTAAGTACGTCAGCAACCACGAAAATAAACCCAACTATATTGACATTCAGCTTTTTAGAAACGAAAATTTCTTGATTTTTAAGTGTGAGAATTCCAAAAATCAGCACCCTTCAAACCCAATTTATGGCCCTGGAGGTATCGGGATTGCGAACGTAAGGCGTCGTCTCGAATTGCTCTATCCTCAGCACCACACACTGAAAATTTCTGAGGAGAACGAAATGTTTAGTGTTGAATTAAGCATTGTGTTATAAATTCCGAAAAATCGCCCTATGAAAATCAACTGCCTCATTGTGGATGACGAACCCATAGCCCGTAAAATCCTACGGGAATATGTCGAAGAATTAGACTGGCTACAGCTGGTTGGTCAAGCAGAAAGCCCCTTAAAAGCCATTAATCTAATGGCCCAACATCCCGTAGATTTACTATTTTTAGACATAGAAATGCCCCAAATGAGCGGGTTTGAATTACTCAAAAAACTTACTAATCCACCTGCGGTTATTATCACCACGGCTTATCCAACTTATGCCATTGAAGGCTTTGAATTGAATGTACTAGATTATTTACTAAAACCGATTTCTATTGACCGTTTTTTGAAGTCTGCCTTGAAAGCCAAGGCGCTCTTTGAGCAAAAAAACAAAACTCCGTCGTCCCAAATTGACTACTTTTTTGTAAAATGCGACGGCAACATTGAGCGTATAGAACTACGTGATTTGCTGTATGTCAAGGCATTAGAAAACTATATCGTCATTCAAACTACCCAACGAAAATACATTACCTACCTGACGATGAAAGGCTTGGAGGAATACTTACCTACCGAACAATTTGTCAAGATTCATAAATCATACCTTGTCCCAATTGCCAAGATTGACCGTATCGAAGGAAATGAGGTACACATTGGCAACGAAAAACTTCCGCTTAGCCGCACCCTCAGAGCTGATGTATTGCAACGTATTGATGAAAAATTAGTAAAACGCTGAACAATTCATCCGGGTGTCAAACACAATCATTATTTACTTCCTTTTTTTTGGGAGACCTTATTAATGCTACTCATCCCATCATCAGATTCATTTAATAGCACCCAGAAACGCCTCTCTTTTGCAAAATCAACTCTCCCCTAAATGTTTAACTGGGTTAAACAAAATTACAATTTTGGGGAAATTCATTTTTTGAAAGCAATTAAAAAATATACCTTTGAGACAAATTTGAGCAAATTTGCTTAAATTTAGGCGTGTTCTAAATTTTCATCATAAAAATAAGTAAAACAATCTTTTACTCACGGTATTTGTCGCAGCAATACAGATAATCATATCCCATTAGATATTCCAAAAGATTAATAACCCGATTATTTTAAATGTTTTTGTATGTATTCAGATGATTGAATCAATAAAAAATATCTAACTTTTTACTGAATAGAGCATTAAAATACCTCGTATAATACAAAACAACCCTAAAACAGTATTCGCAAGCGAGTCAGAATGAAAAAAAATTACTACTCAACGATGATGAAGAAAATGGTAATTTTTCATTTAACCTCTAACTGCCGCTAATTAGAATGAGCACTTTACCCTCTGAAGAATTAACAAATAACGATGGAGAGATTCCAACGTTAGAGATTAGAATTTTAAAAAAAGATGCCGAAACCGTCTTTCATCTTCTTTTACAAAAGGAAATTTCGTTTAGCTGTTTCCAAGACAAAAAAGACGCCGACAATATTTTTTCATCTTCTCCGAAATCCCTTCCTACGCCTGTTAAAAAGGTAAATTTGAGTATCATTGAACAATTGTCAAGTCTGCATAAGGAGGTCACGAGTCATATTACCAACAAAATCCCCTCGGTCCAGGAAGCCTCTGAAAGACTAGGGCTTAGCCCTTCTAAGTTTAAGACAATTTTCAAGAAAATTTACCAAGAGCCTTATTACCAATACTTTAAGACTCAAAAACTAAAGCAGGCAAAGGTACTAATCGAAAATGAAGAGTATTCGGTCAAAGAAGTTTCGGAGTTGCTGGGGTACTCTGAACCCATTAAATTCATCATGGTGTTTAAAAAGAGATACAAAATCACTCCCGGAAAACTGAAAACCAAATACCCTACCGAGTTTCATACGGCCAAGAAACCGCAAGTTTGATTTTCAGTCAGCGGTTGGAGTGATTTCCCTTGCTCATAATGCTATAATGGGATATTTCCGTGTTTTTTCTTGGGAAGGGTTGCCACTTTATTTTCAAGCATTTTAAACGCTCGCATCAGTTTTTCTCGGGTCTGTTCGGGATAAATTACTTCATCAATGTAGCCCCGGTGCGCCGCACGGTACGGGTTGGCAAACTTTGTGGTATATTCCTGCACTTTTTCCTGCAATTTGGCCGCAGGGTCTTCTGCTTCCGCAATTTCTTTTTTGAAGATAATCTCGGCCGCTCCGCTTGCACCCATCACTGCGATTTCGGCCGTTGGCCAAGCGTAGTTCATATCCGCACCGATGTGTTTTGAGTTCATCACGTCGTAAGCTCCACCGTAGGCTTTGCGGGTAATGACCGTCACGCGCGGCACGGTTGCTTCGCAGAAAGCGTACAGCAGCTTGGCACCGTTGGTGATGATGGCGTTCCATTCCTGATCGGTGCCAGGCAAAAAGCCGGGTACGTCTTCCAATACCAGCAGAGGAATGTTGAAACTATCACAAAAACGCACAAACCGCGCCCCTTTGGTGCTTGAGTCAATGTCTAAAACCCCCGCCAAAACCGCGGGCTGATTGGCCACGATTCCGATGCTACGACCACCCAAACGGGCAAAGCCGACGACTATATTTTCGGCAAAATATTTATGCACTTCCCAAAAACTGCCCGCGTCCACAATTTCGTCAATTACCTCGCGCATGTCGTAGGGCTGGTTGGGGTTTTCTGGAATCAGCGTGTTCAGTTTAAGGCGTTTTTCGTCCCCACCCACGTACGGAAGCATGGGCACGTCTTCCTCACAATTTTGGGGAATATAACTCAAGAGTCGGCGAATATCAGCAATGCACTCCACCTCGTTGGCACTCACAAAGTGCGTCACTCCAGATTTCGTGGCGTGGGTCATGGCTCCGCCCAGTTCTTCCGAAGTTACGTCTTCGTGCGTCACGGTCTTGACCACGTTGGGCCCCGTCACAAACATATAGGAGGTGTTTTCGACCATCATGATAAAATCCGTGATGGCTGGCGAATACACCGCACCACCCGCACACGGCCCCATAATGGCCGAAATCTGCGGAATAACGCCTGATGCTAACGTATTTCGGTAAAAAATATCGGCATAGCCCGCCAACGACAACACCCCTTCCTGAATTCGAGCCCCACCTGAGTCATTGAGACCAATGACTGGTGCGCCGTTTTTCATGGCTAAATCCATGATTTTACAGATTTTTTCGGCGTGGGTTTCCGATAATGAGCCCCCAAAAACCGTAAAATCCTGCGCAAATACGTACACCAACCTTCCGTCGATGGTGCCATAACCAGTGATGACACCGTCGCCCAAATAATATTCTTTATCTAAACCGAAGTCTTTACAACGGTGCATGACAAACTTGCCGATTTCTTCAAACGACCCTGCATCCATCAACAACTCAACCCGTTCGCGAGCGTGCAGCTTGCCTTTTTTATGTTGTTGCTCAATGCGTTTTGCCCCACCACCGAGCAATGCTTCTTCGTTTTTGGTATCAAGGATTTGGTTCCGGTTCACAGGTTGATTCGTCATAGCGGTTGGTTAGCTCGATTCAGGAATAGTTTATAAAAGTCCGTCACAAATTTAAGCGAGTTTATAGCTTAATCTAATGAGTTATGCGCCGAACATTTGCTAAAGAACTATAGAGAACCCGATTATTTACGGTCAATACCCGACAGGATGCGCCGAATTTCGTTGGCTCGCTGCATAAAGTCAACACTGGCCTTAATGTCGCGGTCGTCAATGAATGTTTTATATTGTTGCAAAAACTCAATATAATCTCCCAACGCCCGCGAAAGATTTTCGCGGTTTTGGTCAAAAATGGGTGCCCACATCGCGGGCGAACTTTTGGCCAAACGCACCGTCGAACTGAAACCTGTACTCGCCATATCGAAGATATTTTGCTCGTCGCGTTCTTTTTCCAACACCGTATATCCCAAGGCAAACGACGTTACGTGGCTCAAATGCGATACATACGCTAAGTGTAAATCATGCTCTGCGGGCGTCATGTAATGAATTTTCATGCCGATGTCTTTGAAAAGCGCCTCGACCAGGGCTACGCTATCGGCATCGCTTTTTTCACAATCGCACAAAATGACGTTTTTTTCGGGCAACAATTCGCGAAACGCCGCCGAAGGCCCTGAGTTTTCGGTTCCCGCCATCGGGTGAGCGGCCACAAAGCGATGGCGTTTTGGGTGCGCATCAGCCACTTCACAGATGAGTTGCTTGGTTGAGCCCAAATCTACCACGGTGGCGGTATCAGAAATCAAATCCAATACTGTCGGCAACAGCTCAACGATATAATTGACGGGTACGGCAAGCACTACCAAATCGGAGTTTGGAATGGCCATTTCCATCGGAAGAACCTCATCTACAATGCCTTTGGCAACCGCCAAACGACCGTGAACATCGGAAGCATCTACCCCGACAAAATGCATTTTTGGATATTTATCCCGTAACGAAAGCGCATACGAGCCGCCAAGGAGACCGATGCCGATAATTGTGGTAACCATTTTTGAATTAATTAGAGAATCAGGAAGTATCTCGCTCCTGTTGGGATGCAAAAGTAGAAAGTTCTGGTTTTTAATCCGGCTTTTTGTTTCGTTAATTTGTCTCCTTCAAAAACGAATGATGTCTGATGACCGATTCCCTATCAATGCTGGATAATGTATACATGCGCCGCGCGTTGGAGTTGGCGGCGCTTGGGCGCGGCAGCGTAAGTCCCAATCCGATGGTGGGCTGCGTGATTGTACACAATGACCGAATTATCGGTGAAGGTTGGCACCAACGCTATGGCGACTGGCACGCTGAGGTCAACGCCGTCAATGACGCACTAACGCGAAACGAGGCTCTTCTCCTACCAGAATCTACGGTATACGTAACCCTTGAACCTTGTTCACATTTTGGCAAAACGCCCCCTTGCGCCGATTTATTGATTGAAAAGCAAGTAAAACGAGTCGTTATTTGCAACGACGATCCCAATCCGCTCGTGGCAGGAAAAGGAATTCAGAAATTACGAGACGCAGGAATTGACGTTACGACGGGCGTATTGACCGAAGAAGGCCGCAAACTCAACGCCCGCTTTTTTACATTCTTTGAAAAAAAACGTCCTTACGTCATTCTCAAGTGGGCCGAAACCGCCGATGGATTCATCGCCGACGAAGACAAACAACCGCTCACCATCAGTTGCCGACAATCGCGCACGTTGAGCCACCAATGGCGCACGCAAGAAGATGCCATTTTGGTAGGAACCAACACCGCCCTCAACGACAATCCTCAACTCAACGCCCGGCTGTGGGCGGGGCACAATCCCGTCCGAATCGTGCTTGACCGCACCTTACGACTGCCGCGTGAACTTCATTTGTTCGATAATTCACAAAAAACGATTTGTTACAACGCCTTCACCAACGAAGAAGCAGGCGCAACCACATTTGTGCAAATCAATTTTGATGATATGTTCCTCGATCATTTTTTTGAAGACCTCCACCACCGCAAAATTCAATCTGTACTGGTAGAAGGCGGTTCTCAATTACTGCAAGCATTTCTGAACGATGGCCGTTTTGACGAAATTCGTATTGTAAAAAGCCCTAACCCCATCGGCAAAGGCACCTCGTCGCCCCTCTTGCCGCCAGGCGTTAGGTTCATGACGCAAGAAAAAATTGGGGTGGACTGGCTGGCCTATTTTGAAAAAGAGGGATAGAATGGACACCCCGCCGATTTTATACAACTAAAAAAGCCGATGGTATCATCGGCTTTTTTAGTACTAAGATATTTTAAAACCAAAACGTCTATTGCTCGGCCACCAACTCGTTGGTTTCGGGTACGAGCAATTGAGCAACTTCGCGTTTTTGATTCGCATTGTTCAACGCAGCTTTTACAAAATGAACAAACAGAGGATGCGGAGCCATCACCGTGCTTTTAAGCTCAGGGTGGTATTGCACACCGATAAAATAAGGGTGTTTCGGCAATTCAATCACCTCCACCAAGTCATTCTCAGGATTGATTCCCGACAACACCATGCCCGCTTTTTCGAAGTCTTTGCGGAACTGGTTGTTGAACTCATAGCGGTGGCGGTGACGCTCGCTGATGTTTGATTTTCCGTAAATTTTATGCGCCAACGTGAGCGGTTGCAATTTACAGGCGTATGCCCCCAAACGCATCGTTCCTCCTTTGTTGGTAATGCTTTTTTGCTCTTCCATCATCCCAATAACGGCATGGTCGGTTTCGCTGTCCATTTCGGTAGAATGCGCATCGGCCCAGCCCAACACATTGCGGGCGTATTCGATGACCGCCATTTGCATTCCCAAACAAATTCCGAAGAACGGAATTTTATTTTCGCGTACGTACTGCACCGCCGCGATTTTGCCCTCAATACCTCGCTCGCCAAAACCCGGCGCCACGAGTACTCCGTCCAACGCCGCCATTTTTTCGGCTGCGTTATCTGGCGTAAGATGCTCAGAGTGAATCCATTCTATTTCCACTTTACATTCATTGACCGCTCCTGCATGAATGAATGACTCGGTGATGGATTTGTAAGCATCATGTAATTCCACGTATTTTCCGACCAAACCGATGCGAATCGTGCTTTTTGGGTTTTTGAGTCGATCAACAAATACCTGCCATGCATCCAAATCTACGTCTTTGTCGTCGTAGATGTCTAGCATGTAAAGTACACGTTGGTCGAGTCGCTCTTTTTTCATCAAAAGTGGAACATCGTAAATCGTGGAAGCATCCATGGCTTCAATCACCGAAGCGGGCTGAACATTACAGAACAACGCGATTTTTTTACGCATTTCGACCGGAAGCGGATGCTCCGTGCGACACACCAGAATGTCGGGCTGAATACCTGACTCTTGCAACATCCTAACGGAGTGCTGCGTAGGTTTGGTCTTCAACTCGCCCGCTGAACTCAAATACGGAATCAACGTCAGGTGAATCACAAGAGCGTCGTTGACTCCCAATTCAAACTTCAGCTGACGCACCGCCTCCAGAAACGGAAGCGATTCAATATCGCCCACACATCCACCGATTTCGGTAATGACTACGTCGTACTCGCCAGTTTCGCCCAGCAAAAGCATTCGGTTTTTGATTTCGTCGGTAATGTGAGGTACTACTTGAACCGTTTTTCCCAAAAAGTCGCCGCGACGCTCCCGCATGATGACATCGTAATAGATGCGCCCAGTGGTGACGTTATTGGCCTGAGAAGTACGTACGTTCAGATAGCGTTCGTAGTGCCCTAAATCGAGGTCAGTTTCGGCACCATCGTCGGTGACATAGCACTCGCCGTGTTCGTAAGGATTGAGTGTACCCGGATCAACATTGATGTACGGATCGAATTTTTGGATAGTGACCGACAATCCCCGTGATTGAAGGAGTTTTGCGAGGGAAGAGGCAATGATACCCTTTCCCAAAGATGACGTTACGCCGCCCGTAACGAAGATATATTTTGCGGTTTTTTGCCCGTTAGCAGCCATGATTAGCAGTGAGTTTTTGACTGGTTACGGGATACAAAGGTACTAAAATTTGGCACTGAGGCACTATCAGATTTTACAAAGCACCTCTATTTTCAATGTAACACACTGACAATCAATATTAAAAAAAAATTTAAAAAGTTGAAAATAGTTTGTCGGTCACAATTTGGTTCAACTTTCTTACTTTTACTTTTCAAATCCCCGTCCTCTATGAGTGCTGTTCTTCGTCTGTTGCTACGTCTGTTTCTTTTTGCGATTTTTACCGTTGGAATCATTTCGGTTTGGGAAGGTATGAAGACTGGCAAATGGTTTTCACTCGGAGCGGCTGGAGAGACCGAAACGACCCACGCCATGGTGCTAGAAGAGGTGCAAGCGATGGGAAAACTGGAGCTGGTGCGGTACAATTTTAAGGACATTGTAGAGCACGAACAAAAACTCCAGTGGTTTCCCAATCCCAAAGCCATTTTGATTGTGCAAGGCGAAGCCATCGGCTGCATTGATTTAACCAAAATCACCACCTCCGACATCACGAGTGCGTCTGACACCGTAGTGGTGCATTTGCCTGAGCCGGAGTTGTGTAGCTATAAAATCGACCACACAAAATCAAAGGTCTACAATACCGAATATGCCTTTACGGAAGAGGCAAAACTGGTACAAGAAGCCTACCAACAAGCCGAAAAACAAATCCAAAAATCAGCGCTGGATTTGGGCATCTTGGAGCAAACAAAACAGAATGCTAACCTGATTCTGAAACCCGTATTAGAGAGAATATCGGGCAAAAAGGTGGTGCTGCGCTATCGCTTAAAAGCGACCATTCCCAACCCAAGGTAAGGGCCTAGAATGAACCAACAAAACCTATGATAAAATGAAGAATACGCTTACCCTTAAAGTTGTCCTCTGCGTGGTCGGGGGGCTTTTACTCCCTTTTTTGCCGCATGCGCAGCAATCAATTTCCGTCACCTCCCCCAATCGCTTCGTTGCCCTAACCACCACCTTGGCCACAAATAGCACTATACAGTATCGCGTCAGCTACAAAAACAATACTTTTATCGAGCCATCTTCGTTGGGTTTTTCATTGAGCAGGCCCAAACTTACCCTTTCCCAATTCACGATTGTATCGGTTGATTCCTCCACGACCGACGAAACTTGGCAGCCTGTGTGGGGCGAAGTAAACCGCATTCGAAATCATTATAAAGCCCTCAGCCTACTCCTGAAAGATAAATCAGGCGTGTTGGTCAAGGTACATTTTCGGGTGTTTAACGAGGGGGTAGGCTTTCGGTACGAATTTCCCAAACAGGAAAATTTGACGCATTTTGTGGTTGCCGACGAGCTCACCCAGTTTAATTTGGCGGGAGACTACAAAGCGTTCTGGATTCCAGGAGACTATGACACCAACGAATATCTTTATAATACCACCAAGCTCAGCGAAGTAAACGCCGTAGCGGCGGCGGCCAAAGAAACCGACATCGCGCTCAAGTCCGTTATCGGCCCCAATGCCGTACAAACACCGCTGATGCTCAAAACGCCTCAGGGGCTTTATATCAACCTCCACGAAGCGGCATTGGTCAACTATCCAGTGATGCATTTGATGTTGGACAAAAAAACTTTTACGCTTACATCGCACTTAGTACCCGACGCCGTGGGCAACAAAGCTTACCTGCAAACACCCTTTCAAACCCCTTGGCGCACCATCAACGTCAGCGACAAAGCGACCGACATTTTGGCATCAAAGCTCATTCTGAACCTGAACGAGCCTTCCAAAATCACGGATGTTTCGTGGATAAAACCGCAAAAATTCATCGGGATGTGGTGGGAAATGCACGTCGGGAAAGCCACGTGGGAAAAAGCAAGCGGAAAACACGGCGCCAACACGGCCAACGTAAAAACGTACATTGATTTTGCGGCAAAACACGGTTTTGATGGTGTATTGGTGGAAGGCTGGAACGAAGGTTGGGAAGATTGGTTTGGCAACTGGAAAGAAAACGTGTTTGATTTTATTACCCCTTACCCTGACTACAATTTGGAAGAACTGACGGCCTACGCGCGGCAAAAGGGCGTCCGGATCATCATGCACCACGAAACCTCTGGCTCGGCCACCAACTACGAGCGCTGGATGGACAAAGCCTACAAATACATGAACGACCACCAAATAAACACCGTCAAAACGGGTTATGTCGGCAAAATCATTCCTCGGGGCGAGCACCACGACGGTCAATGGATGGTCAATCATTACCAGCGCGTCGCCGAAAAAGCCGCTGAGTACAAAATCATGGTAGAAGCCCACGAACCTGCGCACCCCACGGGCCTGCACCGCACCTATCCCAACTGGCTCGCCAACGAAGCCGCGCGCGGCAATGAGTTTAACAATGCCCCCAAACTCGGCCTCGTGCCCGAGCACGAAACCATATTGCCTTTTACCCGGTTGATGGGCGGGCCCATGGACTATACACCCGGCTTTTTTCATTTTCAATTGAACCAGTACGACGCCACCCGTACCACCCGCGTCAAAACAACCCTCGCCAAGCAATTAGCGCTGTACGTGACAATGTACAGCCCTCTGCAAATGGCGGGCGATTTTCCCGAAAACTTCAATAAACATTTAGATGCTTTTCAATTCATCAAAGATGTACCCGTAGATTGGGATGATACCCAAATTTTAGAGGCCGAACCGGGTGATTATATCACGATTGCTCGCCGGGAAAAAGGCAAACCTAACTGGTTTCTGGGCGCTATTTCCGATGAAAACAGCCGAACAACTGCGCTTCCCTTGAATTTTCTGGAAGAAGGCGCCACTTATCAAGCCACCATTTATCGAGATGCCGAAAATGCAGATTGGCAAACCAATCCTGCGGCATATTCAATAGAAAAAATGACCGTTACAAACAAAACAACGCTGAATTTACGTTTAGCTAAAGGTGGCGGGTGTGCCATCAGCTTTCGTAAAATGTAAGTTTTTATTCTTTTTTCAAGTCCAATATCCATGCAAAACACTACTTTAAAAGTCACACTCTTTGCTCTTTTCGTTACCCTAATGTCTCATTCTTTAATGGGCCAAATCGACCAATTGAAGCAAAAAATCCAGCAAATCGCCTCTAAGACCGATGGCACATTGGGCGTGGGGATTTTAGGGTTGGAAAATCGAGACACGCTTACGCTCAATAACCACGTTCATTTTGCGATGCAAAGCGTGTACAAATTTCATTTAGGATTGGCCATTTTGAATCAGGTTGATAAAGGAAATCTCAAACTGAACCAGAAAATCCTCATTCAGAAAAAAGATTTACTGCCAGATACGTGGAGTCCATTACGCGAAAAATATCCCAATGGAAACATAGAAATTCCTCTCAGTGAACTGTTCCAATTTACGGTTGCCCAAAGCGACAACAACGGTTGTGACATTTTATTCAGAATTATGGGCGGACCCAGAGTGGTTGACAACTACATCAAGAGCATTGGCATGACGGATGTTTCTATCCGAACTACCGAAGAAGAAATGCACAAAACCGAAGGTGCACAGTTCACCAATTGGACTACTCCTTGGTCGGCGGTGCAATTATTGGAGAAGTTTTACCAAAAGAAAATTCTTTCGCCTACCAGTCACGCCTTTATGTGGAAAGTATTGACCGAAGCCAACACCGGAAGCGGAAAAATCAAAGGATTGCTACCCGCAGGAACCCTAGTGGCGCACAAATCGGGTCTTTCGGGAGCAAACAAGGAAGGCATTACGGCGGCCACCAACGACATCGGCATCGTGACCTTGCCCAACGGCAAGCATTTTATCATCTCCATTTTCTACGGCAACACCAAATTGAGCGACAAAGAAAGCGACAAAGTCATTGCCGAAGTAACCAAAGCGGCTTGGGATTATTTTTCGGCCAAATGAACTAGGTATTTGTCGTTTCAAATTCCGAAAAGCGTCGCTACCTTTGCCCATTGTCTCATTTTCCATTCACTACTACTCTAATTAGTTTACATCGTGCGTATCGGAATCTTTTTTGGCGGCCCCGCGCGTGAGCGCGAAATTTCTTATGCAGGCGGTAAAACGGCCTATGAAAACATGGACAAGGCGTTGTTTACGCCCGTATTGGTATTTGTAGACAGCCTCGGCAATTTTATCCTGACCGATGAGTCCACCCTTTACCATGCTGGCATCCGCGCTTTTTATCCGGGGCCTGCATTCAGGGAAGGCGGTTTTGAAGTATACATTGAGTCGTTACAGCAACAACTTTCGCAGGCCGAATTGGAAGCCCTAATGCACGGTATTGGCACGCCGATTCAACCGCAGGATTTTAAAAAATATTTCGATTTTGCTTTTATCATCCTCCACGGCCCCGACTGCGAAGACGGTGCCATTCAAGGCCTAATGGAGTGGCACAAAATGCCGTATATGGGTCCGGGTCTGCTCGGTTCGGCCGTAAGTATTGATAAAATTTTGCAAAATGAGCAAATCGCCCGCGCCAATGGTCAGCAGAAAAAAATGAAAGTAGTCCGCTGGGAAGAGTGGAACGGTGGCGATGTCAACGTCATTTTTGAGGCTGCCAAAGCCGCCGTAGGATTGCCTATCGTGGTAAAAGCGCCCCACCAAGGCTCTTCGATTGGGGTAGCGATTGTGAAAGAAGACAGCGCTTCGGCCTTTGCTGCCGCAATGAATCAGTGTTTTTTCTCGTTGGAAATAAAATCTGACGATTGGAAGAGTTGGTCAGAAGCCGAAAAACACGCTTTTGCGCAGCGCATCGGCAACCTCGACGAAAGCATCGGTTATCCCGTAGTGATTCAGCAAACGGGCGAAACCATTTACCACCCCATCGATTTGATTGAAAAACTGGATTCGTCGCCCTTTTCTTCCCGCGTATCGCTGCTCTCTGTTAATGCCGAAGACCAAGTATTGCTGGAAGAATTTATGACGGGGCAGGAGTTTTCGTGCGGCGTCATTCAGGACGACGACGGCACCGTCATTGCCTTACCTCCTACCGAAATTGCCAAAATGGATGAAAATCAGACGTTTGATTTCAAGACCAAATACAAACTCAACGTTACCCGTAAGTTTATTCCGGTGAGAACGGTACTTGAAAACAACCAAAAGATTCAATACAACATTGCATTGGTATTTGAGAAATTGGGTATGAACGCCGTAGCTCGCATTGATGGCTTCCTCACTCCCGACGGGCGTGTCTTGCTTCACGACCCCAATACACTGCCCGGTATGTCGCCTACTTCGTTGATTTTCAAACAAATGGCCGAAATCGGATTGGACGTTACGCACGCCATTACGTACCTGATTCGGCAATCATTGCGCGAGCGTATTCGTACAGGCAAAGACACGGTGCATTTACGGCAATTGCTGGCGGCTTTAGATGCCAAAATCGAACAAAAACTTTCGGAGCTTACTCTCCAATCGGTTGAATTTGAGGCTACTACGGAGGCTTATATGGAAGCTCGTCGTACTTTCAGCCAACTTTCGGCCTCTGGTAAAGTAAAACCCACAGCAGTGTTGAAAATCAGCGATGAAGAAAAATACGAATTGCCAGTAAGTTTACTTTTTAAAGATACCATTGAAGATGTGTTGGAAATGGTTTCGCAACCCCTACACCCACTCATCGAAGAAACCCGCGAAAAGGCGAAGAATATTACCCGTCGTTTTGTGGGATAAAAAAACGATACTTGCCAAGTCTGGAGGACCCCGTCTCGGCGACCCCGTCTAGACGACTTGGCAAGTATGGAAAATCTATTTTTCAGGCAAGTGTACTTCGGCCATCATGCAACGGGCTGAGCCGCCGCCATTTCCTTCAATGACCGACAAATCGAAGTGCAAAAGCACGGCATAGTCATCGATTTCGTCGCGTTGCTTAGCAGAAAGAGATTCAAATGCCTGCGTCGACATGACCAACAGTTTTTCGCCGCGTTTGTTATTGACCAACAGCATATTACCCGCAAAACTATTCATTTGCTCCAAAGTGATTTCAATCACTTGTTTACCCGTTTTTTCGAGCTCTTCACGGACCATGAGCCGCTCGTCGGGGTCTTGAATCGACTGCAAACACACTACTGCAAACGAATCGCCGACGCACATCACCACGTTGGTATGGTATACAGGTTTTCCACCCGCATCTACCGCATTGAACTTCACAATTTTGTAGCCCGTTTCGTGCGCAAAGGCATCCAGCACTTCCTCGTGCGTGCGGGGCGAGAGGCAGGCATACGCAATTTTATAACGACGGTCTAGCACCATACTCCCCGTGCCTTCGAGGTATTTTCCCTGCTGCTCAAATGACGACAAATCAATGATTTCTTCAACGTGAAAACGCTTCCTGAGGTCTTCGACGATATCCATCCGTCGCTCCAAACGACGATTAGGGGCTTGCATCGGATACAGTACTACCTTGCCGCTTTGGTGAAAAGAAATCCAGTTGTTAGGAAAAATCGAATCGGGTGTAAAAGGCTCAGGCGTATCTTCATAGACGGTTACTTCTACGCCCGCCGCCGTAAGCTGTGACACCATGTGTTCAAACTCTTCCAAGGCTTCCTGTTGCGCAGCTTCTTTGGTTTTAGCGGCAATCTCAACGCTCTGAAATGCATTACTTTCGGCGGTTTCTTCATTAAAAGCGAATCGCACTGGTCGAATCATCAAAATGTGCGATGTGGCTTGGGGTTGCATTTTGTGCGACATATCAACTTCTTTTTCTGATTTTAGGAAAACATTTGGGATACCTCAAACTGAAAATCAGCGATTACGGGCGCTGCTGAAATTACCTCGTTACCTTTATAAGCCTTTGATTCATCGGGGCTCGCATAAACGTATATTTTTTGTTGCTTGGGAACAATGTACCACACCAACAGCCCCCCTGCGTCAAAATAATCCTGTACTTTTTCAATCACATCTTCAAAAGATTCAGAATCAGACAATATCTCAATGGCAAACTTAGATTTTACCCGCACTTTTTGGCGCATTTGCTGGATTTCTTCGGCAGTAAAATAAGTCAAATCAGGCACTCGCTTGCGGGTTTCGCTTACATAAGAGTCTGATTCAGGCATTAATACATCCCCTCTTTGATAACTTGCGGTTGTAGTAAAAATTCTTTGCAGAAAAGCTGCAATAAAAATTTCGTCTTGCTTCATAGATTCCTTTTGAATGATTCTGCCATCTAAAAATTCAAAACTCCCTTCCGACACGTGTTGGCGCTGCCAATTTTCAAACTCTTCGACGGTTTGAAGGTCAGTAGGCAATACCTCAGTTTGAACTAATGTGGTTGTCATAGCTTCCTTAATTTTATCCTAAAATTAGCCATAAAACTGATGAATCAAAATAAGAAATTGACTAAAAATCATCCCGTAAAATCGGTAAACTCATGCAATGTGAGCCTCCACGCGCCCGCGAAAGCTCCGCCGAAGGCAACATGATAAACGTATCGGTGAGGGTATCGGGAGAAGAAATTCCCGCTTCAAATTCATCCAATAAATCTTTGGCCCGAACCGTCCTGAACCCTGCCGTTCGGAAGGCCTCCAGTGTTTTATCGTTACGGTCGTAGCCAATCACTACGCCGTCTTTTAGCGCCAATAAATTGCAAGAATCGGTCCATTGTTCACGTGCTCCAAAAGGAAATTCGTTGTTTCCAGAATAAATAAATTGCACCGGCTCTGCACATCCCAAGTCATTTTTGCTGATGTCGGTCAATAAATCTTCCAAATTTTCGATTTCGGTGGGTTTGTTTTCCCAACCTTTATTAAACTGCATAATTTGCAGGCGGTCTGGGTCTTCTTTTGGTGCAAAAAAATGCAGCACATCCCGTTTTTTTGCTTCGTCACCTTGCCGCGCAATCGCTCCTAGCAGCACCCACATATTGCGTTTTACCTGCGTAAATACCGTATCAATGTGCATATAATCGCGCTTTTTGGGAATTTTGACGATAGTAATGGTATCTACTACATTTCGTTCAAACAGCGCTTTCATTACCTGCTGGGCCGCATAAAGCGTGGTACGCTCGCTACAACCAATCAATAAATGCCGAGGGGCTACCATCATCACATCCCCCCCTTCGAGGGTTGACCGCAGATAATCACTTTTAAGCTCATCGTCGGTCAACAAAAAATGGTGCTCGTTGTCGGGGATTTCGATGATATTGTCACGATACACCTCAAACATCGGATGATAGAAAAAGATGTATTGCGTCAAAAGCGACTCCCGGGTGCGGGCCGTTTTGGCAGGTTTGTTCAACAAAACATAATCGTTGATGACGATTCCAATATCACGCGTGAAAATGAAATTGGGAACGGGCGCAAAAATCATGGACTTATCGGGCAATGACCCTGAAATCAGGATTTTAGCCAATTCCGACGCGTCGTATTCTTTAAGTTTGTGTTGTATTTTGAACGAACAACGCTCCACCGCGCAAATCGACGCAATCAATTTGGTCTTGATGGTTTCGTTTTCCAGAATTTCGGTCAAAAGTTTCTGAATATCGACCACCTTATCCGAATTAAAATATTGAGGATTTCCCGGTTTATAAAACGACCGCGAGGCATCGGCGTCTATTTCTTTCAACTTCCCTTTTACTTTTTCAGGGTCAAGGAAATACAGCAGAATCTTGACGTAATAATCGTACTCCTCACGCCGCATCGTATCGAGGTGTACAATATCTTCAAAAAGCCAATCTTGGGCTTTGGAAGGAACCACTTTTCCTAACCCACGGTCAGGACTGTGAATGAGGAGTTTGCGCAGCGTGCCAACTTCAGAAGAAACCTTAAGTTGATGAGTTGAATTCATGAGAATAAGTTTGTAGTGATTCGTTTTTGGTAGAATTATTGGGGATGTAATCAATCCCGAGAAATTCGGAGACGAACCTAAAAAGTTGTTTTTTCGCAAAATACAATTTTGACGCAAAACAAATATCTATCAAATCAAAATAGCTTAAAATAACTATTTTGGAGTATATATTAAATTAAAAATGGGATTTTTGAGGGCAATTTAACAATCACAGTTTATTGGATTGATACACTATGACTGGTAAAAAAGACTTGCTTTGACACCCGATCGAAGGTAAAATCAAGCCGCCCCAAACTCGCACCACCCCAGCCTGCCTGATTCACCAACACGGGCTTGCCGGCTAGATTTTTCAAGGCGGTAGGCTCATTCAGAAACGTGTGTGTATGCCCACCAATGATTAAATCAATGTCTTTTGTTTGCGGTGCCATCACCAAATCCGACATCTCGCCGTCACTCATTTTATAGCCCAAATGCGAAAGGCACACCACCAAACTACATTTTTTCTCTTGGCGCAAAAACGTGGCGGTTTCATTGGCCGTTTTGATGGGGTCGAGGTATTTGGTGCCGCCAAACAGTTTTTCAGGAATGAGGCCTTTGGGGTCAATTCCCAAGCCAAAAACGCCGATTTTAACGCCCTTTACCGTAAAAATTTTGTAGGGTTGCGCCAAGCCTTCCATGGCCGTTCCTTTGAAATCGTAGTTGGCCACCAAAACGGGAAACTTAGCGTATTCTTTGATTTGCTTTACGTACAACTCCAGACCGCCGTCAAAATCATGGTTTCCCATCGTAACCGCGTCGTAGCCCATTTGGCTCATCAGTTCAATCTCGGGACGGCCTTTGTAGAAATTGAAATAAGGCGTTCCTTGAAAAATATCTCCCGCGTCAAAAAGCAACACATTGGCCTCTTCTGACCTGATTTTACTTAAAATACGCGCCCTATTGACCACCCCACCTCGTCCGGCCAAGCGGTCTGTTTTAGGAAACGGCTCCAAACGGCTGTGCTGGTCGTTGGTGTGCAAAATGGTGATTTTTAGCGATTCCGCGTTGGTGCTCGCCCAGGTTTCAAAAGGCCATTGTCCCAATGCCACCGCACCACCGATACCTGCTATATTTCTGAGGAATAATCTTCTTTCCATTTCTTGATATTATTTTACGGTGGTCCGTCCGTCTTTTGTTGGGTTAAGCTCCTGATTTTGTTGTCCTTTGCGTCGCAAATAATCAGCAATGGCATCACGCATCAGGTAACGAAGAATCTGAAAACCCTGATTGTTTTTAACGATAGCCGCCATGTCGCTGCTCACGGCCATGTAGTCGCTCGTGATGAGCGTGTAGGTTTGCTTTAAATCCAGCGGTTTACCGCCGATTGTAGCCTCCAGTGGTTTATTGGTCGCTTTGTCGATAACCAATTTCACGCCCGATTGGGGCTCTTTGCGTTGCGCCAAATACTCAATCACCTTCTGCATGGTTTCGCCCGTGAGCGTAATGGCCACCAATTCGTTGTCAAAAGGCATGACTTCGTACACATTGCCGAGGGTAATATTTCCCGCGGGAAAATCAGTTCTGATTCCTCCGTTGTTGGTAATGGCCACGTCTACGGGTTTACCCAAGCGTTCCTGCCCCATTTCGCGCAAAATATCCGCCATTAAATTCCCTAATTCAGATTCGGGCACTCCTTTGGAAAGCCGACGCGGCGATTTTACCAATACCGTATTCATGTTTGTTTCCAAACTATCGCGGTAAGGCTGTAAATACGCAGCAATCTGTTGCGAAAGCGCTCCCGAGGGGGCTGAAGCGGTATCACTGACGGCGATGGGGCGCAGTTGGACGGGCTTGGCAATAAAATAACGCGTACAGGCCGTCAACGAAGCTGCAAACAGCGCAATCAGCAGGATATTTTTTTTCATTTTTTGGTTAGGTCAAGAATGTTGATGGCCGAAAGTTAAGAAATTCTTCTTAGCCCACGACCTTTAACTCTTTTTCCAAGGCCTCCCGGCTTTCGGCCACGATACGTTCGTAATAGGCTTCATATTGCGGCAAGATATTGGCTAAATCAAATTCTTTGGCCCTTGCCAGCGCATTTTCTTTGAAACGTGGAAGATTTTCTTCCTGTAAAATGTACGCGGCGTTTTTGACCATGTCTTCGATATCGCCCACATTGCTCATAAACCCAGTCACACCCTGAATGTTAAGTTCGGGCAAGCCACCCGCATTTGACGTAATCAGTGGCACTTCACAGGCCATGGCTTCGAGCGCGGCCAAACCAAAACTTTCGGTTTCGGAAGGCATCACAAACAAATCAGCCACCGACAACACCTCTTCGATGGCGTCTAGGTTGCCCAGAAAACGAACATCGTGCATCAATTTCATCTCTTTACACATGTATTCGATTCGGCTGCGCTCGGGGCCATCGCCGACGAGCAACAACTTGGAAGGCACAATGTGACGCAGTTTGTCAAACATCAACACAATGTCTTCGATGCGTTTTACCTTACGGAAATTAGAAGTGTGAACGAGCAATTTTTCGTTGTTAGGACAAATTGCCAGCTTGAAGTGGTCTTTTTTCTGCTTTTTAAACCGATCTAAATCAATAAAATTGGGAATAACTTCAATTTCTTTGGTAATCGGGAAAGACTCGTTGGTGGCGTTTTTGAGAAATTCCGACACCGCCGTTACTCCGTCGGAGGCATTGATACTGAACGTAATTACTGGCCCAAAAGCCGCATCACGACCTACCAACGTAATGTCGGTTCCGTGCAGGGTTGTGATAAACGGAATATGAATTCCTTGTGATTTCAATATCTGTTTTGCTAAATACGCCGACGAAGCGTGCGGAATGGCGTAATGCACGTGCAACACATCCAGTTTTTCGTCGTTTACTACATTAACCATGGCGCTCGAAAGCGCAGATTCATAAGGTGCGTATTGAAAAAGCGGATAATTGGGAATATGAACTTCGTGGTAAAAGATATTTTCGCCAAAAAAATCGAGGCGGGTAGGTTGCGAATATGTGATAAAGTGGATTTCATGGCCAACCGCAGCCAGGGCTTTGCCTAACTCGGTGGCTACTACACCACTACCCCCAAAGGTGGGATAACAAACTATTCCTATTTTCATTCGTAAACGGAGCGTTAGATGGACTGATTTATAATTACAACAAAAAAAATCCAACTTTTTCTCCTTAGTGCATGTAAAGATTTTGTGAACTCGCGAAACGCTTCAAATTTTTTTGGTGTTTCGTACAGAGTTGAAACCCAAATTCATCATCCTCCATACTCCATTTCTCATTGAAAAAACGACTAACCATAAAAGACGTAGTGCTTGGTTTTCTGCGGCTTATCCGCTGGCCAAATCTCCTGATTATCGCAGTAACTCAGTACATGGCGCGGATTTTTCTGGTTGGCCCAACCCAAGATTGGCGGTCGATTCTGGGCGAGTCTACTATTTTTTTTATTAGCCTTTCTACCGTACTTATTGCAGCGGCGGGTTATATCATAAACGACTATTTTGACATAAAAATAGACCTTATCAATAAACCCGACCGGGTGATTATCGGCCGCTACCTCAAGCGTCGGGTGGCCATGGGGGCCCATCAGGTACTGAGTTTTGTGGGCTGTTTATTGGGGTTATGGGCGGGTAAATGGATTTTTTTAATCAGTGTTTTATCCGTAACACTGCTTTGGTTTTACGCCTCGTATTTTAAGAAACGCCCTTTTATCGGCAATCTTATCGTTTCTTTGTTGACCGCCCTTTCACTTTTAATTCTGGCCGTTTACTATCCTCAAAATCGCAATTTGGTCCTTCTTTACGCCCTTTTTGCTTTCGGAATTACGATGATTCGCGAAATCATCAAAGACATGGAAGATGTCAGGGGCGATGTATCGCACGGCTGCCGCACATTGCCCATTATTTGGGGAATTCGGCGCACCAAACTTTTTCTTTACGTTCTCATTGGTTTGTTTATTCCTAGTCTTTTTGCGGTGGCGCATTGGCTCAACAATGCGCGTCTGGGTTGGATGTTTGTGGGCTTGGCATTGTTAATCAGTTGGTTGGTATATCGCTTGGTTTATGCCGATACCAAACGGGAGTTCGGAGCGTTGAGCAGTTTATGTAAAATCATTACGTTAGTCGGGATGGTTAGTATGATATGGATAGTTTTTTAAATTTGGGTTATTATTCATCTTTCCCCCCAATTCTCCAATGAAAAAATACGCATTGTTCAGTCTCATCTTAATCGCAACGGTAATCAGTACGCGCATTCAGGCCCAAACGTGCATGGGCGTAAACATGAAAGCAGGAATGGGCTACGAAATGGTCACCTACAACGCCAAAGACAAACCCACTGGAAAAATAGTGTATACCGTCAAAAACATAAGCACCGAAAATGGCACCACGCTTATGTCTATGGAAATGCAAAACTTCGATGCCAAAGACAAACTTCAAGCAACCAACAATTATAAGTGTGCTTGCAAAGGCAATGAATTGATGGTTGATATGACGGCAATGATGGCGGGCCAAGAAAACCCCATGCTAAAAGATGCCAAAATGACCTTTACTTCTACCGACCTTACCTACACCGACAATTACACCGTCGGTGCAGCGCTGAAAGATGCCGAACTGAAAGGACAAGGCGAAATGGACGGAGGAATGATGCTTAACTACTCGATGTCGATGAAGAATCGGAAAGTAGTGGCTCAGGAAAATATTACCGTTCCAGCGGGTACTTTCAACGCCTATAAGGTAACTTCCGACATGACCGTAAGTACCAAAACCATCATGAATATATCTTTTGATTTTCAAGTGGTCAGTTTCCGCGCCCCCAATGTGTTGTGGGATATACGCTCCGAAACGTATCGCAAAGACAAACTCATGGGTTATAGCATACTGACCAAAGTATTTTAGTAATCTGATGAGGGTGTTTTATTGAATACAATTTATCAAAAAAACTATCAGTTCTACCAGTTCTACTCCACTTCGGGTTGCCCAACGGCAACCCTTATTTTTTCCATTTCAGGGTATTGAGCAGGTGCATGACATCTTTTCTGAGAAAATCAATGGCGGGCTTTAGAGAATCTTGCTTGTCGGCAACGGTAAAATACAGCGCCCCCCGTAGGTAATGCTTGGAAGAATCTGTCGTAAAAAACTGGGTATAACTCGGCACATCTCCCGCCAAATCAAGCACCACTGCCGTTTGACCCGATTTTGTTTTGATTACCTGTTCCCTAATTCCGGTGGCCCTCACCTGATGTTTTCCTGCTAGTCGATATGCATCATTGATAAATCCTGACAAGCGCTGCGGGTTGTTTTGTACCGGCTTGTACGTCAACTGAATACTGGCATTCAAGGAAGGATACGCCACAAAAATCCAGTGCGGCTCCGCCATGCGGAAGGTATCGGGCAAAATCACCGCACTTTTGGAGTATTCAAACGTGTAAGGATGGTCTTCCTTCAGGGTTTGGTAGGTTTGGGGGGGCAAATCCATCCGCGGGTAGCCTTTGGGCTTAGGAACATAATCGGGCGTGGAAGAATTACAGGAACTAAGCAAAAAATATAGCGGCAAAACGCAAAGAGTCAAAAACCCAATGAGCCCTGTTCTCCTGTTCCCATTTTCCGTTTTCCGTTTTTCGTTTTCAACGGCAAAACGCATTTGATTAAAATACATAACTGATTTCCTTAAAATCAAAATATTCGAGTTTATTATTGATTTGAACCGCCAAATGCCCCGTTTCGGCTACTCCCACAATCACCCCTTCTATCTCTTCACCAGCCCGTTGAAATAAGTGCGGCTCCTGATAACGAAAAAGATGCTGCAAATAACGTGTTTTCAGGAGGTCATACTTTCGATTACGCAATAAAAGATAGTTTTTTTCAATCGAAGCCAACAATTCAGGGAGAAGCGATTCCAACGACAACTCCCTCCCGAGCATCAACCGCAGCGAAGTAGCACGGCCTTCTTCAAAATCAAGCTGATTGATATTCAGGCCGATTCCTACGACTGAACTTTCCAGGCGATTTCCCTGTAATGTATTTTCAATCAAGATTCCGCCTAGTTTTTGATTGTTTACGTAGATGTCGTTGGGCCATTTTATTTTTAGGAGAGGCCCCATGTAAGGAAGTAAAAAATCAAAAACTCCCAGCGACACCGCAATGTTTAACCGAAACTGCTCATTTGCCATCAAAAAATGGGGGCGTAAAATCACCGATAGCGTAAAATTTTCGCCCGGCTTAGCAAGCCACTGATTGCCGCGTTGGCCGCGCCCTGCCGTCTGGTAATCGGTTATGACAACGGTCCCTTCCAAGCCTTGGCCTTGGCGCAACAAATCAGCCGCTTCGTCGTTAGTCGACTGACAAGATGGCAGATAAAGTATTTTTTTTCCAATAAACAGGGTTTTGGGCTTACTTTTGTACAAAATTTTTTAATTTTAGAATTGAATTGATGCAATTTAAAACTTACGCATGAAACAACGCAAATCAAACATTATATCTTCAGAAGAACTGTGCCAGCTGGTTGTGAAGGGAATGCAGGAAAAGAAAGCAGTAGACATCGTAGTGATGGACCTGCGCGAAATAAAAAACTCCATTACAGACTTCTTTGTTATTTGTACCGGTAACTCCGATACCCAAGTAGACGCCATCGCCGATTCTGTCGAAGATGAAGTACAAAAAATCACGAACTCATTGCCTTGGCAGCGTGAAGGGCGTGAAGCCAAAGAATGGATATTGATTGATTATGTGGATGTTGTGGTCCATGTTTTCAAGAAAGAACGTCGTGAATTCTACGGATTGGAACAACTCTGGGGTGATGCCAAAGTTACCCACGTCGAGGAGGAATTTGCCTGATTGAACATTAGAGATAAAAATAGTGTTTTCTCATTGTACGTGAAAAACTCAGCTCTTGCACGTATAATCAACCATACCTGTTTACAATAATCCATTTGTTAATTGTTTTTCGTCCCCGCAGCAACAACCCTTTTTCATTGGTTTTTGACCGGCTCAACGATTAATTATTAACCATTAACCGTTAACGTTTCAATTATTATGTCCGAAAACAATGGAAATCCGCTTAACTCCAATAACCGCAATCCGCGCCGTTCCGGGTATCAGGGGTGGATTATTGCGGCATTGGTGTTAGCAATTTTGGGGATTACCTTCTTCAGTAAAAATACTGCGGTAAGGCCGATTACCCAAAAGAAATTTGAGAAGATGGTTCAAGCACACGAAGTGCAAAATATCGTCATTGTCAATAACGAATTTGTAGAAGTAACGCTTACCCCCAAAGCGATGGAAGACCCCAAATACCGCGCTTTGTTTGCCGATAAGCCTTATTTTGGCAACGGAGGTCCCCAATTTCAGTTTGAAGTTACCTCGGCCGATAAATTTTTGGATGACTTCCAAAAACTAAAACCTGATAGCGATTCAATTGACTACGATTTTGATCGCCGCAGCGACTGGACAGGCTTCCTCAGCACTTGGGGCTTCCTGATTATCATGATTTTGGCCATGTATTTTTTGCTTGGCCGCATGACAGGCGGTGGTGGTCCAGGTGGTCAGATATTCAACATTGGTCGGTCACGTGCCACTCTTTTTGATGCCGAAAACAAAGTTAAAATAACCTTTAATGATGTTGCTGGTCTTGAAGAAGCCAAAGAGGAAATCAAAGAGATTGTTGATTACCTAAAAAGCCCCGGCAAATTCACCAAACTTGGGGCAAAAATCCCGAAAGGTGCTTTATTGGTAGGCCCTCCCGGTACGGGTAAAACCCTCATTGCAAAAGCAGTAGCGGGTGAAGCCGGTGTCCCTTTCTTTTCCCTTTCAGGTTCTGATTTTGTGGAAATGTTTGTAGGAGTAGGTGCCGCGCGTGTGCGTGATTTATTCAAACAAGCCAAAGAAAAAGCGCCCTGTATCATCTTTATTGATGAGATTGACGCCGTGGGCCGTTCACGCGGTCGGGGTGCGATGCCCGGAGCCAATGATGAGCGCGAAAATACCTTGAACTCCCTGTTGGTAGAAATGGACGGTTTCGCGACCGATTCAGGCATCATCATCATGGCGGCCACCAACCGTCCAGATGTACTTGACCCAGCGTTGTTGCGTCCCGGTCGTTTTGACCGCCAGATTTCGGTTGATAAACCCGACATCGTGGGCCGTGAGGCTATTTTTAAAGTTCACTTGAAGCCTATAAAGCTTTCTCCTGATGTAGACCCTAAAAAATTGGCCGCTCAAACGCCCGGTTTTGCAGGAGCTGAAATCGCCAACGTGTGTAACGAAGCCGCCCTAATCGCGGCCCGTCGTGATCGTGAAGAAGTGACCATGCAGGATTTTCAGGACGCAATGGACCGAGTAATTGGTGGTTTGGAGAAAAAGAACAAACTTATCTCGCCCGACGAAAAGAAAATCGTAGCCTACCACGAAGCAGGACACGCAGTAGCAGGATGGTTCTTGGAGCACGCTGACCCATTGGTTAAAGTAACGATTGTACCCCGCGGTGTAGCGGCTTTAGGATATGCGCAATACTTACCGCGTGAGCAGTATCTATACCGTACCGAGCAGCTCATGGACGAAATGTGTATGACGTTGGGGGGCCGCGCGGCCGAAGATGTCGTGTTTGGCAAAGTGTCTACGGGCGCCCTCAGCGACTTGGAACGCGTAACCAAATTGGCACACAGCATGGTAACCGTATACGGTCTGAACGACAAAATCGGGAACATGTCTTACTACGATTCCAAGCAGTCTGAATACTCTTTCAATAAGCCATATTCGGAAGAAACTGCTCGCATGATTGACGAAGAAATGCGGAAAATCATTGCGCAGGCCTACGACCGCTGCCATGCCTTGCTCTCTGAGCACCGCGAAGCGCTGGAAGTAATTGCCAAAGAATTGTTGGAAAAAGAAATCCTGTTCCAGAGTGACTTGGAGCGTTTGATTGGCAAGCGTCCTTTCGAAAGAGAGACGGTATATCAAGCCTACATGAACACTGAGAACAGCAACGATCAGGTCAAAGAAGAGAAAGAGGAAGAAGCGACCAGCGAAACCGAAGCAAAATAAGCATTTCAGTCTCATACCGTAAAGGGTTAGAAATAAATGGGTTTTCCCTGATTTCTAACCCTTTTTCAATTCTATTCTGACCACAAATAAACCTTCACATATAACCCCTTTTGATGTATGCTTTACGTAATTCATGCCTACGATTTTACCGATGAACAAGCCCTCGAACGCCGCATGGCCGTCAGGCCCAATCACTTTGATGGCGCAAAACAGTTGAAATCTACTGGAAATTTTGTCTTAGGCGGAGCCTTATTAGACCCTGATGGAAAGATGATTGGGTCAATGATGGTGGTTGACTTTGAAGATGAAACAGGGCTCAACCAGTGGCTCCAAAACGACCCCTACGTAACTGGCAAAGTATGGGAGAAGATAGATGTAAAGCCCTTCAGAAAAGCCGATATATAGAAGCCGAAAAAGGCACTGCGACGAATCGCAGTGCCTTGATATATATGAAATGACTTTATAATCGCTTATAGTTCATCGCCCTCGCGCATTTTCTGCACGTAAGAGGCATGAATCACTTGCTGACGACGTTTCACTGATTTCTTTTCGAAAGCAGAGCGTGAACGCAATTCTTTCAAAACTCCGGTCTTTTCAAATTTCTTTTTGAAACGTTTGAGTGCCTTGTCAATTGATTCGTTTTCTTTGATTTGTACGACGAGCATATGTGTTTATGTTTATATCTATTTTGAAACGGATTGCAAAAATAAAAGTCTGCTTCTAAAAAATCAACTTTATTTGTGTTTTTGTTTCAGTTATTTACATTATCCGCAAAAATATCCCTTCCCAACCCATGAAGTACGCCATTATTGACCTTGGAACCAATACTTTCCATTTGTTAATTATTGAACAAAATCCTGACGGGATTATCCCCCTCTTTAAGACTCAAATCCCCGCCAAGATAGGCAAATCAGGTATTAATCAGGGCATTATCACCGAAGAAGCAACTCAACGTGCGTTGAATGTACTAAGTCAGTTTCGTCAAAGAATAGATGAATTTGGCGTTGAGCTTTCCAACATCAAGGCCATTGGCACCAGCGCGATTCGAAACGCAAAAAATGCGAAAGAATTTTGCGCAACGGTCAAAAAAGAAACAGAAATCACGATTGACATCATTTCGGGCGACCGTGAAGCAGAATTAATCTACCACGGCGTCCGACAAGGAATTGCGTTAGGCCAGAAAATATCTGTCATCATGGACATCGGCGGAGGCAGCGTTGAGTTTATCATTTGCAATGCTTCGCGCATCTTTTGGAAACAAAGTTTTGAAATAGGCGGGCAGCGGTTGCTGGAGCAATTTGTACTTACTGACCCCATATCGCCGTCGGCAATTCGGCGAATGAATGATTATTTTCAGGAACAACTTTTACCGCTGGTCAATGCCGCTCACCAATACGCCCCCCAAACGCTGGTCGGCTCTTCAGGTTCATTCGATACGTTGGTTGACATGGATTTTATGCACCGACTTGGCCATTTGCCCTCCCCCTCACAAACAGGTTTTGAGATTGCAACGGAAGAATTCTACCGCGCTTACCATCTTCTCACTACCCAGAATCACGATGAGCGCATGACCATTCCCGGCATGATAGAGTTACGGGTCGATATGATTGTACCGGGTGTGGTGCTGATTGACCATGTTTTACGAAGTTTGAATATTCAACAGATTCGCTCTTCGACCTATGCGTTGAAAGAAGGGATTATGGCTTGGGTTTTGTCAGCATAATCACTATCTCCTTAATATTTTTCGGGCGTTGGTTTGGTATATTTTTTTAAGCGTTCTCGAACTTAACGACAACCCATACAAAGGCCAATGGTACCCAAACCGATTGTGCTCGTAAAAGTGCTCGTCGGCCGACTCAAGGATTCTGAACGTAGTAAGATACATTTCGCGTGAGAAACCCATGTCAGTACCATAGACCAACCGATCGCTGTATTTTTCCATGAATGCCTTGGCAAAGCGTGGAATTGGGGCAAATTCGGCAAATCGAGCTGATATATCCGCGTACAAATTGGGATACGCATCCAGTAGCCTCGCCAATTGACTCAAGTCAGCGTTGCAGTTAGCCAAGTGACAAGCGATAAAAGTCGTGCGGGGGTTGTCGCGTACAGCCTCTTCAAGCGTAGTAATCAACTGATCATGGTTCAAAATACCCTCTTTGGTCATATCCACCCGCCATTTGGCAGCGTTCATCAAACCGTCATTGGTAGAGTCAGAAGGCAAGTACATCCAGGCATCCTCCGCTACGTGAATACTGATGGGCATTCCCAATTCCCCACACTTCATCAGGAGGGGTTTCATACGGGGGTCGTTAATGTGCATACCACGTCCCGGAGTTGGTTTAGAGTACAATTCCCCCAAACCTTTGTCGCCCAACTCCCCCACCCCCCGTGCACCCGATTGGTAGCACCGTACCAATTCTGCCACCGCCCGCTGCGACCAATCGGGTTGATCCATTCCAGTATAGTCAAACCCACACCATACTTCAAAACGATTGGGATAACGGGCGTATTTACGTACCATGGCATCAAAAGCCGCTCCCGTACTGTACGATAAAATGACTGACTTATCAATCCCCACTTCATCCATGAGCTGCACCCACCTATCCACATCAGCATCGGTTCTGGGATTATCGTGGGTGTGAAGGTCTATTGCTGGGTATTTGGCTTTCGGAATTTTTGATTGGGGCGTTTTGTAAATTGAGACTGGGCGGTAATCTTTCAATTTGACTTGTTGGACATCCTCTGTCAGTTCGGTACGTTGCAGGAAATTCAGACGAAAATCTTTCAATTTGGCGGACTGTGATTCCTGGCCGAAGGTGACAGTGACACACTGTACTGCCCCCAAAATAACAGACAAAAGCGTACTGCGGTAGTTGAACATAATACTGTTTTGATTTAAGTTTGCTACTTACTAAACTGCTTATAATCAAACCTTTCTACCCTTCAAATCTACTCACCATCCTACCTTGATGATACTATATAGCGGCAGGAGTTAGTCCTATTTGAGGAATACAGTAAGGCCCATCAGAAAGATACAACTTATGCCAAAATTTTTCAGAGAGAATTATAAGATATATACCAACAAAAAGACCCTCACTTAGCTCTACTGGTGTGGCATATCATAGTAGCGCACTACGAACACGATTTTCACCAAAGCCTATTGAAAACCAATATCTTACAAACCTTTTTTACCCGCTGCGGCCCGAACTACACCCACTGGATAAGGAACAGGCTTGAGCAGGGGATAAAAAAAGCGTCCGACAGTTTAAAACTGTCAGACGCCTAACTATCCAAGTCTCTTTGTTTAATGCGACTCTCTACTCACTTTGTGCCCAGATTTTCCAATCAAAAAGTCAAAATCACAACCTTCATGCGATTGGGTCACGTGCTCAATGTAAAGTTTGTTGTGGCCGCGGTTGTAGCCCAAATCAATCGGCGTCCAAGCCGCCCGACGACGCGCGATTTCATCGTCTGAAACGTGCCAGTGAATATAGCGTTCGTGAATGTCAACTTCGATAATGTCGCCGTTTTGCACCAACCCCAGATTACCACCAATGGCACTCTCGGGCGAAGCGTGTAGCAAAACCGTTCCGTAGGCCGTTCCGCTCATACGGGCATCAGAAATACGCACCATGTCCGTCACACCTTTTTCCAACAGTTTTTTAGGCAACGCCATGTTACCAACTTCAGGCATTCCTGGATAACCTTTTGGCCCCACGTTTTTAAGGACCATTACGCAGGTCTCGTCAATATCCAATTCAGGGTCTTCGATTCGAGCATGATAATCTTCGATTGACTCAAACACCACAGCCCGACCTTTGTGCTTCATCAAATGCGCCGAAGCCGCCGAAGGTTTAATGACCGCACCATTTTCGCACAAATTGCCTTTAATAACCGCAATCCCTCCTTCTTCCAAAATCGGCGATTCGCCCGAAGCAATTACGTCAGGATTCCAGTTTTTGGCATTTAATGAATTATCAATCAATGATTTACCATTTACGGTTATTACATTTTTGTGTAAATGCTCCTTCATTTCATTGATGACCACCTGCAATCCACCCGCGTAGAAATAATCTTCCATGAGGTATTTACCAGAAGGCATCACATTTAGTAAAAACGGCATTCGTGAACCTACGCGGTCAAAGTCGTCCAACGTCAAGTCTACTCCTATCCGACCCGCGATGGCCAGCAAATGCAACACAAAATTGGTAGAGCCTCCCACGCCCGCATTGAGCATAATGGCGTTTTCGAAGGCTTCTCGGGTCAATATCTGTGAAAGTGTCAGGTTTTCTTTGACCATTTCTACAATACGCATTCCCGTCATGTGGGCATTCATTTTCTTGCGAGAATCTGCGGCAGGAATGGCCGACAGCCCCGGCAGCGTAAGGCCCAGAGCTTCGGCCATGGTCGCCATGGTAGAGGCCGTACCCATTGTGGAGCAGTGACCAATACTACGGCTCATACAACTCTCCGCCTCTTCAAATTCTTCGGGGGTCATTTTGCCCGTTTTGAGGTCATCGGCAAAGCGCCACACGTCGGTGCCCGAGCCGATGGCTTTGCCTTGAAAACGACCCGCCAACATCGGCCCGCCGGGCAATACAATCGTGGGTAAATCGACACTCGCTGCACCCATGATGAGCGAAGGAGTGGTTTTGTCGCACCCCGTCAATAAGACAATCCCATCGAAAGGATTGGCACGAATGCTTTCTTCGACCGACATACTCGCCAGATTGCGATACAACATGGCCGTAGGACGAATGAGGGTTTCGCCCAAAGACATCACCGGAAATTCCAATGGAAAACCACCCGCTTCGTAAATACCGTTTTTAACACTCTGGGCTAAGTCTCGAAAGTGGCCGTTGCAAGGTGTTACTTCCGACCACGTATTACAAATACCAATCACGGGTTTTCCCTTAAATTGGTGCGGCGCATGGCCTTGGTTTTTCATCCAACTGCGGTAAATAAAACCGTCTTTACCTTCTTTGCCAAACCAGTCCTGGCTGCGGAGTTCATTTTCCATTATCTTTCGTTGAAATTTTCTGTTTCGATTTTATTACAATAAGGCTAAAAGTGGAAAAATCTAATAGTTGCTCGTTCAAAGAAGAACGCGTATTTTTGAAGAAACAAAGTAAGTTGTGATGGAAACAATAGCCGAAAAAACATATAGCGTCGAAGAATACTTTGCTTTTTGTGAGCAAAATGCAGGGCGTTTTGAGTACGTAAACGGAGCAATTATCGAAATGTCAGGAGAATCAGTAACTGCCAATCAAATTGCGGGTAATATTCATTTTTATCTGCGTGGACTTTTAGAAGACCAACCTTTTATTTTTGTTCAAAATGCTGTAAAACTGCAAGTGAAAGAGGGCAAGGCGTTTAGAATTCCTGATTTTTTCATTTTTCACGAAAGCGGTAATCAAAAAAAATACGCAACCGAACCAGTTTTTATTGTTGAAGTATTGTCAGAAAGTAGTATTAACACAGATCGTGTAACCAAATTGGCTGAATACACCCAAATCCCAACGTTACAATATTACTTAATCATCGAACAAGAGGAATGTTTGGTAGAAGTTTTCAACCGCGAAGGGAAACGTTGGTACGTGGATTTCTACAGCGATTTGAAAGAAACCATTGATTTGCCAGCACTAAACGTAAAATTGCCATTGTCAGTAGTTTACAAAAAAATCAATTTACCTGCCGCGTCTTCCCCGTCCGAATAACCCAATACGCCAGCAATCCAATCGGCCCCAGCATAAAGCAAAAAAACAGCGGGAGGATAATCCACCCGTGCGGGATATTTTTCTCTTGAGAGTCTTTCAACACAAAACTTCCTGCTACTAAATCAAACGCTAAGTAGTGAATCCACCCGGCCAACACCGCGCCGTCTCCGCCTTTAGAAAATAAACTTTTGACCCCCTCAAACGTACTGAAGTCATTGAAATTCAACGGCCCACCGCTGAAAATAAAATATGCGTACATGCACGCCAGCAAAACAGGAATCAGGTACGAGCGCACCAACCACTGCGTAACGCGCCAACGGGGCGCAACAATCATCAGAAGCCATTGGGGGAATACTAGCACGTTAGCGATTTGAAAAGCAGTCTCTATCATTGTATTTTCGATTGGGGTAAGTCTCTTTATTTCAATCTTCAATTTACATGTTTTAAGGAGAATTAAACCGTTTTACCCATTAGTTTGTTGGAACACTAAAAACAGGCAAGTCGAACAAAGAATGATTGACCAGCCATACCAAAAATACATGAAAATTTATACAAAAACGGGTGACAAAGGCACCACTTCGCTCGTGGGCGGGACGCGCATCAGTAAGGCAGATTTACGAATCGATACCTACGGCACGGTAGATGAGCTCAATTCCTACATCGGCTTAGTCCGCGACCAACCTGTGAACGAAGTACGCCGCGACTTTTTAAAATACATTCAGGACCGCCTCTTTACGATTGGCTCCATTTTGGCCTCCGAGCCAGACAACAAAAAACACTTTATCCCTGACCTCCACCAAGAAGACATCGTCGCATTGGAGCTTGCCATGGACGAAATGAACACCGTACTTGAGCCCATGCGTTCGTTCATTCTGCCTGGAGGGCATCCTTCGGTGTCGTTTGGGCACGTAGCCCGGACGGTGTGCCGGCGGGCCGAGCGTTTGGTCATTGCACTCAATGAATCTGAACCCGTTGAAGCCGAGGTGATTCGGTACTTAAATCGTCTTTCGGATTATTTATTTGTGCTTTCGCGAAAAATGGCACAGGAATTGGGAATAGAAGAAATAAAATGGGCGGGCCGTAAATCCTCGTAAGGGCAGACGCAACGGTACAAAAGGGCAGACGCAAGGCCTGCCCCTACGAGCCCAATTCATTTTTTTGATAACTAAACTGATATTTTCTTGTCTTTTCGCCGAAAAATAAAAATATTTGCATTGACAACTAATTTTGGTCTTTCGGCACACTAAGTGCTGATACAGAACAGTTGATACTTAGAAATCAGATACAATAATTGCTTACATACAGTAAAACCACCAACACAATGACAACGGACACATTGGCCATGGAAATCAAACGCGTAGAAGCTTCGCGTATCCATGAAGTAGATTTCGACAATTTGGTATTTGGTCGCCATTATTCAGACCACATGTTTGTCGCCGACTATATCAACGGCGAATGGACCAACCTTCAAATTGTCCCCTATGCCAACCTCAGCCTCAGCCCCGCCACTGCCGCTCTCCACTACGGACAAGCAATTTTTGAAGGAATGAAAGCCTACAAAAACGAAGCAGGTGAGCCGCTGATGTTCCGTCCGTTGGACAACTGGGCGCGTTTTAACAAGTCGGCCACGCGTATGTGTATGCCAGAAGTCCCCGAAGAAATTTTCATGGGCGGCCTCACCGAATTGCTCCGTACAGATGCGGCTTGGATTCCTACTGCCCCAGATACTTCGCTTTATATTCGTCCGTATATGTTTTCTACCGATGCCTATATTGGTGTAAGACCTTCAGATACCTACAAGTTCATCATTTTCACCAGCCCAGTAGGAAAATACTACTCAAAACCTCCACGCGTGAAAGTGGAGCAGCACTACATCCGCGCGGCCGAAGGTGGCGTAGGTTTTGCCAAATGTGCGGGTAATTATGGCGGCTCGTTGTATCCTGCCAAATTGGCCCAACAACAAGGCTACGACCAAATTATCTGGACAGATGCCCGCGACCACGAGTATGTAGAAGAATCAGGAACGATGAACGTGATGTTTTTCATGGATGGCAAACTCGTAACGCCTGCTACTTCCGATACCATCCTCAACGGTGTGACCCGCAAAAGCATCGTAGATATTGCCCGTCATTGGGGAGTACCTGTAGAAGAACGTAAAGTAGCCGTGAAAGAAATCATAGATGCGCTTAAAGAAGGCCGTTTAGAGGCGGCTTTTGGGGCAGGAACTGCCGTGGTGGTGTCGCCGTTTGGCGTAATCGGCTTTGAAGGAACCGACTACGAACTTCCTGCCGTAACCGAAGATTCATTTGTTTCGCGGGTTAAAAACTTTTTAACCGATCTCCGCACGGGTAAAACCGAAGACCCTTTTGGATGGGTAGTGAAGGCATAAATTCATCATATTTCTTAGCTTATCTAAGCGTCAGACGGACTGGGCGTCCCCGTTCAAACCGTCTGACGCTTTTTTTATGCTGTCTTATAATTCAAAATACCTAAAAGTTAGGTGTAAGCGAGCCCCACCTCTACCTTAGTTTTTTGTACTTCAAATACGTATAACGGGCATTTTCTTTGGCAATAAACCAGCCATAATACCCATCTAAGAAGCCAAATTTGAAGATATATTCTACCAAAAACCGAAACGCTGGACTAAGGTAGACTTTAACAAAAGAAGCTTTTTTGCCTATTTTTCGCCCTTTTTCGGCAAAAAGTGTACTGTATCGGTCGGTTTTAGCAATAAATTGTTCGGGTGTATCAACGGTATAATGATGTACGTACCCCGTTAGTTTTTTTACAGTATGCTCTGGTTTGAGCGTCAAGCCTTCATGGACCGCGTCAGTATTCCACTGAATCTTTTTTCTGTTAAAAATTCGGACGTGGGATTCTGGATTCCATCCACCAAAGCGAATCAACTTTCCCGCAAAAACCGTTCTGAAAGGCAAATCATAGGCATCAGCCTCTGGGGCGGGAGTGAAGGCTTGCTTTATGCTTTCAACTAACTCTGGGCTTACTACTTCGTCATCGTCGACGGATAAAATCCAATCGTATTTTGCCCACTGATTACCAAAGTTTTTCTGCTCAGAATACCCCGTCCAAGGTCGTTCGAGCACGTTGGCTCCCGCCGCCCGGGCTACTTTCCGGGTAAGGTCGGTGCTGCCAGAATCCACAACTACAATATCATTGGTGAGGGCTTTGAGGGCTTCAATCGTTTTAGCGATTTTCTTTTCTTGGTTTACGGTAATAATAACGGCCGAAAGCGAGGTCATGGCGTATTTTTTATACATTTCTAAAGCGCAACCTACTGTTTTCTCCCCAATGCAACAAATAATACCCCTCTTAAGTCAATGGTTCTTTAGGGGAAGATATACACTCAATTGCTTTTTGGGAGGCTTTTTTGCAGTTCTATCCCACTTCAACAAACGCTCTTTCAGTAAATACCAGAGGCGTAGCAAGGGGCAAAGTGAGTTCGATAATTGTACCCTGATTAGGTGCTGATTGCACAGTCATGCTGCCGTCAAGTTCTTCCACCCGTTTTTCCATGTTAAAAAGTCCGTTGCCGCTGCCTTTCACGGCTTCTTTGTCAAAGCCTATCCCATCATCTTTAATCTCAAGATGAAGTTGTTGGTTTTTTCTGCAAATCTTTATCCAAACATGCCGTGCCTGCGCATATTTGGCGGCATTGTTGATGGCTTCTTTAAAAATAAGGTAAAAATTATACTGTTGATTGGACGGCAATTTATAGCCTTTTAATTCTTCTGAAATACAAAAATCGTAGTGAATGTGCTTTGGTTCAAGCATTTCTGACGCAAAAATTTTCATCTTGGTCGTGATACTTTCCAGGCTATCATTCATGGGGCGAGTGGTCCAGATAATGTCCCGAATCGTACTCACGGTTCGTTGCGAGTTTATGCTTATCAGGTCCAACAGTTCTTTTAACTGTTCGTCTTTGTCCTTCAGTTGGCGTTTGGCCGCTTGGCTTAGCATCGCTACTCCGCTCAGCGTTGCGCCCAAATCATCGTGTAAATCGCGCGCAATCTGACTCCTAATTCGGTCCGACAACTGCATTTGACGAATGGTTTCGGCCTGTGTTTTTTGGGCATCGCGAATTTGTTTCAACCGATTTCTGTAAAATGCGTAGCTCAAAACCCCCATCAACACCACAATAACCGACGCCAGCGAAATAATCCAATAGGTTTGGCTCTTCAATTCCGCTTCCTGCGAGGCCTTAATTTGCTTGAGGCGTTGGTTTTCTTTGTCTTTCTCGAAAGCGGTATATTTCAATTCAACCAACTCGGCACGAACCACATTCTTTTTCCGTTCTATCGAATCGTTCAGCATTTTGTACGCTTTAAAATAGCCCAATGCCCCTTGATAGTCCCCCTTCATTTCTGCCAATTCCGCCATTTCTTGATTGATATGCGCGATTTCCACAATGGATCCAAACTGCGTAGCCGTGTCGAGTGCTTTTTGAAAATACACTTTGGCGCTGTCGAGTTTCTGTTGAAGCCTGAACGTCTTCGCAGATTCTTCATAGCACTGAATTTGGAGTAATTTTTCGCCGTGCTGTTGACTTTGCTGTGTAGCCTTCCCCATGTACCAAAGCGCCGTCGAAAACTCCCGCCGGTCGTTATAATTTCGGGCAATTCCTAGTAAAATCTGGGGCAATATCTGGTAATTTTGGTCGGCTTGCTCCGCCAATTTCAGGCCTTGATCTAAGTATTTTAACGATTCTTCATAGCGGCCCATGCGACGATATAAGTCGCCGATTTGCTCGTGATTGACCGCCATTCCCCGTATTTCATTCTTTTTTTTGTTCAACTCCAAGGCACGAAAAGTATAATCCAACGCCTTTTCCAGTTGATTCATGCTTTTGTAGTTTTCGGCAATATTGTTGAGGCAAATCGCTTTGCCACGCTCCCACCCTGTCTGTTCAAAAAGCTTCAGCGCTGTAAGATAATATTCCTGACCTTTGGCATAATTCCCTTCCAACGACTCCAGAATGGCGTAATTGATAAAACTTTGACCAATATTAGTATTGTTATTGAGTTTTTTGGCGAGCTGGTTAGCTTCATTGGCGTAGCGCCACGCGGTAGTTTGGTCAATTTCAGAAAGGCGATAAGCCAACCGATGGAGTGTCACGACACGCGCACTGTCTTGGACAGGATGCGTGGCCAGCCACTGCCGCAGACTATCGACCATGCGATTTTGAGCCGTCAATCCAATGCTTACCGCGTAAAACAAAGCAATAAAAGCCAGTCTAATTTTCATAAGCAATAACGGAAAGCCATAATTAAAGAACGAATTTGCTAATTTTCTTAAATCTTACCTACACCAATTTAGTTAATGGTAATTGTATCAAGATACAGTAGTTATCTGACTTATTAGCAAAATGCCGCATACGTGCCAGATTTGCGCCTCTAGCCTGTGTGAGAAGCAATTAAAACCTCACCATTATGAAAAAAATGCAGGGTTTGACAAACAAAATCGGGCAGAAACTTACTCCCCTTTCCGCAATACCTTTCCAGCCCGCAGCCCCGTATGTTTTTCATTTTCTACAACCAATTCCCCGTTGACGATGACGTATTTCATCCCGCGTGAATATTGATGCGGACGGTCGTAGGTAGAAACGTCGATGATGGTGTTTTCGTCAAATACGAGTACGTCAGCCACGCGACCAGATTGAAGCAATCCTCGCTCGGCCAACTTGAATTTTTGGGCGGGCAATGAAGTCATGCGACGAATGGCTTCTTCCAAGGGGATGATTTTTTTTTGACGTACGTAGTAACCCAACACGCGGGCGTTGGTGCCGTAGCCGCGCGGGTGAGGCACACCAAAGTTATACACCCGAATAGAAGCATCAGAGGCAAACATATTTTGCGGATACCGCATAATGTTTTCGACGTCCCAATCGCCCATGCCATGAAATACCATACTAGCCCCACCTTTGACGGCCATTTCCATGATGGTCTCGGCTTCTACGGTTGCTTTGTGTTTGCGCCCTTTCAGGAGATTTATCTCTTCAATATTTTTACCGTTGAGCGTGGTATCAGCGTCATAATAGGCCACTACAGCGTAGGTAAAGTGATTTTGCTTACGACGTTTGAGCGTTGCCACCATTTCTTTCACCATACGCTGACGCGTAGCAGGGTCGTTGACGCGTGCTTTGATAGAATCCAGCCCGCCTGCCAGCGCCCAACTTGGCAGTAATGTATTTAGCCCAGTGCTGCTGGCGGTATAGGGGTATTGGTCAATGGTGACGTCGATGCCTTCACGTCGGGCGTTTTCGACAGCCGCAATGGTCTCTTTGGAGCGTCCCCAGTTGTTTTGTCCGCTTACTTTAAAGTGCGAAATCTGAACAGGAATAGCGGCTTGCCGCCCGATATTGACGGCCTCTTCGATGGCGGTCAGGACTTCATCACCTTCATAACGAATGTGCGAGGCATACACGCCGCCGTAGCGAGCCGCCACTTTGGCCAATCCCACCACTTCTTCGGTGTTGGAATAGGTACCGGGTACGTAAATCAGCCCCGTGGCCAGACCATAGGCCCCGTCTTTCATGGCTTTTTCGACGAGGACTTCCATACGCTGTTGCTCTTCGGTGGTTGCAAACCGATTGGCCGTGCCCATCACCGCTTTCCGAACGTCATTGTGGCCAATCAACGACGCCACGTTGACCGATGTTTTGACACTGTCTAGTTGCTTAAAATACAGCCCTAAATCTACGTTTGACAAACCGCAATTACCCGTTACCACAGTAGTAACACCATCATAAATGAAATTGTCGGCCGTAGGCAATCTGAATTCGTCTTCTTCAATGTGGGTGTGTACATCAATAAACCCCGGACTCACAATCAGCCCTTTGGCATCCAATATTATCTTGGCGGTGGCATTTGGCCATTGGCCGACGCGCGCAATCTTGCCGTTTTTGATGGCTACATCGCCGTAAAACCAAGCATTTCCGGTACCGTCTACAATTTTACCGCCGCGTATGAGTACATCGTATTCTTGGGCAAAAGTTGCGGTTGTGGCGAAGAAAACAAACGTGATGAGTGTAAAGAGAAGCTTCATGAAGTGGGGTTAATATTAGGTTAAACGAAGAACGTAAAAAAACGGCGCAAAAAAAATTGGCTGCGCTTTCGGGCAGCCAATTTTTCGTTCATATGAATGCAAAATTAAAAAACCAGTAGGGGCAGGCCTTGCGTCTGCCCAGAAGCGTCTGCCCGATTTATAGAACTGCAAAACCGAAGAACAGAAAAATAATAAATGTAAAATGTACGGTACTTTACAGGGTTTTGGAAACAATGCCTCCTTTGCGGCTGTCTACCTCAACGGTCCATTTGTCGGCTTTGCCTTTGACAATCCAGCGTACTTTCACGGAATTTCCGCCGCCACCGAAACCGCCAAAACCACCGCCTCCACCGCCGCCGCCGACAGTACCAGCAATGTTGGCCACTTCAATCGTTTGCGGATTATATTTTTGTTCTCTCGTGATTCCCAGATCTTCATTTTCTACAATCATTCCCGCCAATACTTGCGCGTTTTTGAGCGTGATGTAATCAGGTCGCTCGATTTTGAATCTTAAATCATGCGCGGAGTGGGTCGGAATAGCCCGTTGGTTTTGTACCACCGCCGTTACTTCCGTCAGGCCGTTGGCCAAAGCTTTGGTTTTAATATCAATGATTTCCAACTTAGGCATGTGGTAGGCATGAAGCATGGTAAAGGCCATGTTACGGTGCCCTTCTTCTTCCAACAAAAAGCCCGGCGTGTTACGAATGTAGTTGCGTTTGGTCCCGCCGATTTCAATATCCCCGTATTGTGGGTGTTTGATGGGCTTCCATTTGACGTAGCCGTCACCCAACAACAAGAACTTATCAAACTCCTCAAACTCGCTGTTTTGGTTGCGGTTTTCGGTAGAGTTTTTGTTGAACATCCGCCAAGATGTATTGATTTCGTTGGAGAACATAAACACGCCACGTCCCAGTCCAATCCAGTCAATTTCACCGCCATACACCGTATAAAGGTCTTTCCAAAGCACGTAGTACTTATACCCTGGAATCATTTTCTCACCCGTTTTTCCGATTACGTCATACACGGCAATGTCAGATTGCGGCACGTACATGGCATCTTCTTCCGCGCCAGGAGGACGCAAAAACATCCCGCCGAAGTTGTGGTAACTTTGCGCACCCGCAATGTTTGGATGTGAGTAGAAGAATTTCTTCACGTTTTTTGTTTCGGGCAATGTTCCCGGATAAAAAAGCGCCCCACCCTGAATATAATCAGGCTGCCAGCCCCAGCCCCAGTCGCGGTTGGGGTCGTATGCTCCCGGATTATCTTCGTTTACGCGACCGTCACCGTCATTATCAATTCCCTCAAAACCAAGCATTTCGTATTCTCCTTGCTCATCTGGCTTTGCCAAAATCATACGACCCGGAAAATCAGGGTCTACTTTATACCGCCCCGTAGGAGATTTGCGACGCATGGTCACGATGTTGCCATCACCATCCAAATCATCGTAAGTGTCTTCATCCACCAAACCATCGCCGTCGTCGTCGAGCGGCATCATGCCTGAGCGCGACGAGCTGGTGGTGTTTGATTTATAGATAAAATTTTCGTGCGCATCGGGGTTAAGTGAAGGCAATATGTAGAATGTACGTCCTTTCAACATATCGGTTACAAAATCCATTTTCCCGAAACTCTCGGCCAAGTACCAAGCCGTGTACATGGCAAACTGCGTTCCCTGCAACTCATTGGCGTGAATGTTTCCGTCGATCCAAAAAGCAGGCTTATTTTCGGGTTTTCCGCTTTTAAAATCCGTAACGGTAATGACGTACATCTCACGTCCCTGAAACGATTTTCCGATGGATTCGTATTTGACCAAATCGGGATAGGCTTTGGCCAATTCTTGCATCAGTTTGTTGAACCCAGCGTAGTCCATGTAATAATTCCAACCCCATTTAACTTTAGGATTGGCGGGGGTACCAATCGCCCGCATACCGTTCAGGTCTGGGTCGGTTTGGGGGGCAGTTTGTGCAAAAGCGTTGACCGCTAAAGTGCAGCAAACGAGTGCATATATAAATGAGTGAATGTGTTTTTTCATTGTTTTTACAATTAACGGATAACAAATAACGATTAACAGAAAGCCCTACTTCAACGTGACATCTGCTGATTTTACGCCTGCCGTAGGACATCCCGTTTCAATGGTCAATTTACCAGTTCCCGACACCAACCACGTGTATTCTTCCGACTCATCAGAAGCAAGCGCGGCGCGTAGGTTTAGGCGTTTACCCGACACAATGGCCTGTCCAGCTCCCAATTTTAGTTCGGTTTTTACTTTCTGAACAAAGCGAACACGGTCGCCGATTTCGGCGTAGGTTGGCATCAATCCTTTATTGATAACGGTTGCCGTAATGCGCGTCAGGCCGTTGCCCAAGGATTCCGTTTTTACATTTACCAATTGAATTTCGGGCATCTGCGCACCCAATCCCGTCAGGAATTTTACATGTTTATCGGCAACGGCGGTCAAATAAGAGACCGGCGGGTTCAATTTAGAGAAAGGAACAATCCCCCCCACTTCCACTTTTTGGCCGGGGAAATCAGGATGTTGAATGGTTTTCCAATCCACGTACACACCCGTCAATTTTTCTTTGTCGGCCCACTTCAGAAAACGAGCATCGTCTTCACTTGCATTGGCCGTGCTTGTTGCGGCGGCGGCACCACCACCGCCCATGCGTCCACCACCAGCGGGGCCGCCTGTGGCAGCAGGTGCCGTTGGAGAAGGGGTAGTTGGGGCCGTTGCGGCGGCTCTTCTGGTCGTATCTCTGGGGGCTTCTACTTTGGGAGTCCACCAGCCTGGAGTCGTAAAGCTATAACGACCCGCGTGGTAATAGGCCGTTTGGGAGAAATTTCCGCGTGTTTGCGGCATGGTCGGTGCGTCTTTCAAAGCCGTACGACCATTGTATAATTTTGACACCTGCTCCATTGCTTTGGCATCTTTTGCGAGTGGCCCAGTCAAAATCCGACGAGCCACTTTTGCCGCGTCAAAACGCGGAGCTTCGCTCAGGTTGTTGTTGGGGCCAAAGGTAAGAACCGCAAAAATATTGGGGGCACGATACAGGAAATCCAGTAAAGCGCGTACTTCTGGCTCCGAAGCGGCGTGTTCGCCCGAACCAGTTGTAAATATCTGATAATCAAACGTGAAGTTCTTTTCTGGGTTTACACCACCCGCACCATCTTCGTTGTATACTCCATCTTTGTCGTTATCAATGCCTTCGGTATAAACCAAATATTTACCGCTTTCGCCCTTTGAAGGGTCAGCTTTGACCAGAATGCGCGGGTCTTCTTTGCTCGCTACGTAGGTTCCCGCCGCATCCTCTACGCGAATCCATGATACGACACCATCGCCGTTGAGATCCTCAAACGGGTCTTCATCTACGCGGCCGTCGCGGTCGTCGTCGGTTTTGGAGTCATTGGTTGTACGTTCGTACTTTAGTTTAGCCGAAAACTGCTCCTGCGCATCAGGGTTCATGCTGGGCAGAAAATAGAAGGTTTTGGTTTCCAACAGCTTAGCAACGCTGTCAGCATTGGCTGCTCCGAGCATTTTTTCGGCCGTCTGGATGGCCAATTCACTACCTGCCAAGTGGGTACCGTCTAGCCCAGCCACAATGAGAATGGCTGGTTTTTTGGTGGCATCTCCTTTTCCTAAGGTAAGAAGCCAAAGGTCGCGACCACCGGCGCTTTTACCGATAGAACTCACCGAAGCCAATGCGTTGAACTTTGTCGAGAGGTTTTTAAGTCTGCCGGAGAGTTGTGCGTGGCTATTGTACGTCGTTTGCGCTTCCAAAGTCTGCGCAACACACGCCAATGCCAGTACTCCTCCATAGAGTAATTGACGAATCATAAAGTTTGGTTTTTAGTGTTTAGTCTGGTGCAGGAAAACAGGAGTTTAAAGTCACAGATTGTAATGTCCGTACTTCTTATCCTTCCCCTTACATACCATTGACAAGGCAAGTTAGCTAAGAAATTTTATACCCAATAGTTTGTTGTACTTTTGAGCGATAAAAACCGAAATTTCAGAGAGGTAACTTATAGTTTTGCGAACAATGTCTTTTTTTAAACTCAATTCCGTTTCAAAAATATACCAAAAACAATGGGTCGTCAAAGAAGTTAGCTTTGCGCTTTTTGAAGGTGAAATCTTTGGTTTACTGGGCGAAAGCGGCTCTGGCAAAAGCACCTTACTCCGCATTGCGGCGGGATTATTGGACCCCGACGAAGGGGACATTTGGCTTCAGGGACAAAAATTACGCCTTGCCAGCGACCAGCTCATTCCAGGCCATCCCGACATCAAGATTGTTCATCAAGACTATAATCTTTCGGCACCGTTGACGGTCCGAGAGAACATAAATTACGCGTTGCGGTACTACGAAAAAGCCTACCGCGACGAACGGGTGGACGAATTACTCCAGCTTTGTCAACTGGAATCCGTGGCTGAGCATCCCGCCAAATCGCTTTCTGGTGGCGAAAAACAGCGCACCGCCATTGCCCGTGCTTTGGCCGAAGAAGCCAAAGTATTGCTATTGGATGAGCCATTTGCCCATTTGGACTTACCCAACCGCCGCCGCCTCACCGAAACCATTCGAGAGCTGGCCGAACAAACGGGCATTGCCTGCATTTTTGTCACGCACGACGCCAATGACGCCCTCAGCCTCTCCACGCGCATGGGTATTTTACACCACGGAAATTTGATTCAGCTCGGAACGCCAGAAGCCATTTATCATTCACCCGCCGATGCCTACGTGGCCGAACTGACGGGAGAGATAAATCTATTGGATGCGGATTTTTTCAAAAATCATGTACATTCCCGTCTTCCCGATGGTCGCATTGCCATTCGGCCCGAAAAACTCACAATCTCCCTTTCGCCCACCATTTACGGGGTAGAAAGTGTGGTAAAACGGGTAGTATTTGAAGGAAGTCACTACAAAATATACCTTCAAGCGGGGCCGCAACTGCTCAAAGTCAATCACCATGAAGTAGTGCCTTTGGAAAAATCAGTATTTGTTGATTTCCGTACTTTATAAAATCGAATAACGATAACCTTGAATACAGAGAAACCGCAGAGATAAATCGCTAGCGTACAACGGGCAAATAGATTTGGGGAGCATTGCAAATATGCGTAATTTTCAGCACAACTAAATAACCCTTCATCATGCGATTTCTACCCTTTCTGGCCTTACTGGTTGGTTTTTGGGGCAACGGTAGCCACGCCTCGGCGCAAGGCACTCGTCTGCTGCGTCAACCCACCGTCAGCGACCGCGCCATTGTCTTTGTATATGCCGACGACCTCTGGCTCGTTGACCGCGACGGCGGCAAAGCTCAACGCCTCACGACCCACGAAGGCACCGAATCCCTCCCTCATTTTTCGCCCGACGGCAGCCTGATTGCATTTTCGGCCCAGTACGCTGGCAACACCGACGTGTACGTTATTCCTGCCACTGGCGGCGAACCCAAACGCCTCACTTGGCATCCAGGCGAAGACGCCGTGCAGGGCTGGACGCCCGACGGGCAGAGTGTCGTTTTTCGTTCGGGGCGCAGTGGATATCCAACCGCCATTGCTAAGTTTTTCAAAGTCAACATCAAGGGCGGATTTCAGGAAGAACTGCCCATTCCGCAAGCCCACGCGGGAGAGATTTCGGCCGATGGCCAAATGGCGGCCTACCAAACCATCGGCTTTTGGGACCCCGAATGGCGTAATTATCGCGGTGGACAGGCCCAACCCATCTGGATTGTGGACTTAAAAACCCTTACGCTCAAAACTACTCCTCAAACCGACCGTGAGCGCCATACCGACCCCATTTGGTACAAAGACATGGTCTATTTTCTTTCTGAGCGCGACTATGCCAACAATATTTGGTCGTTCAACCCCAAAACCAATGAACTCAAGCAGGTCACCTTTCACAAAGATTTTGACGTAAAAAGTCTGGATGCTTCCAATGACCGCATCGTGTATGAACAAGGAGGCTACCTCCACCTGCTCGACCCGCAAACTGGGCAAACCAAACAACTGATAATCAACGTTCAGGGAGATTTTACGTGGGCATTGCCCCGCTGGCAAGATGTGCGCCCGTCGGCCCTGTTGAATGCGTCGCTTTCTCCCACAGGCAAACGGGCTTTGTTTGAATACCGAGGAGATATTTTTACCGTTCCCAAAGAAAACGGCGATTGGCGCAACATCAGCCACAGTTCAGGCGTGGCCGACCGCTCGCCTGTATGGTCGCCCAATGGTCAGAAGATTGCTTGGTTTTCGGACGCCAGCGGTGAATATCAGTTGATGATTTCGGACCAAGAAGGACTCGAAAAACCACGCGCCGTGGCCTTACCCAATCCCACATTTTACTTTAAACCCCAATGGTCGCCCGACAGCAAATATATTTCATACACCGATACGGATTATAATTTATGGGTTATGGAAGTTGAGGGTGGCCAACCCAAAAAGATTGATACAGAGCGTTTTGCGCACCCAAATCGCAGTCTGAACCCCGTTTGGTCGCCCGACAGCAAATGGATTGCCTACGCCCGTATTTTGGACAATCAACACAAAGCCATCAAAGTCTATAACCTTGAAACGGGCCAAACGCATCAATTGACCGACGGCATGTCAGACGCGATTTCGCCCGTCTGGGACGCGAATGGTAAGTATCTGTATTTTTTAGCAAGTACTAATTTTGCGCTAAACACGGGTTGGCTTGACATGAGCTCATATCAAATGCCCGTTACCCGTGGGGTATACATGATTGTTTTGGCCAAAGGCGAGGCATCTCCTTTTCTGCCCAAAAGTGACGAAGAAATCGTAGAAAAACCCGAAAAGAAAGAAGAGCCAACCACCGACGACAAATCCAAGAAAACGGACAAGAAAGGCAAAGAAGCGCCCAAAAAGGACGAAAAGCCAGAACCTAAAAAGGGAGTTGTGGTAAAAATAGATTTGGATGGACTTGACCAGCGCATTCTGGCGTTGCCCAAAGTAGCGGTAAAAGATTATGACCAAATCATCGAAGGCCCCGAAGGTTCGCTGTTTTTTACCGAAAATATCCCCGACCAGCCTGGTTTTATTCTCCACAAATACACCCTCAAAGACCAGAAAAACGAAGATTTTTTGAAGGGAATTCAATATGCCGTTACGGCACACGACCGCAAAAATCTGCTGTACCGCAGCGAAGGTTCATGGGGTATTGTAGCCACCGCCAATCCCCCTAAACCAGGCGACGGAAAGCTGAACATGGCAGGCATGAAAATTCAGATTGACCCCAAAGCCGAGTATAAGCAAATCTTCCGCGAAGGCTGGCGCTACCAGCGAGACTTTCTGTACGTAAACAATACCCACGGCGCTCCTTGGAACGACGTTTATCAATGGTACTCGCCTTGGATTGACCACGTTCGTCACCGCACCGACCTCAATTACGTGGTCGATATTTTGGGCGGAGAAATTGCCGTAGGGCATTCCTATACCTCAGGCGGTGATTTTCCAACCTTGGATAATAACAATCCTGCGGGACTTTTAGGCGCAGATTTCCGCATTGAAAACGGGCTATATCGCCTCAAAACCATTTTTACGGGCGAAAACTGGAATCCTGAGTTACGTGCTCCGCTCTCTGGCCCGGGCATCGACGTCAAAGAAGGTGATTATCTGCTGGAAATTAACGGCGTGCCCCTTACGGCAGAAATGGATATTTATGGTTTATTGGAAGGAACGGCCAATCGTCAAATCAAAATTCGGGTAGGTGCTACTACCGACTTAAAAACCGCCAAGCTGATTACGGTCGTACCCATTGCCAACGAAGCACAGCTCCGCACGCGGGCTTGGGTAGAAGGCAATCGCCGCAAGGTATCCGAACTTTCCAAGGGCCAGTTGGCCTACGTATGGATTCCCAATACGGGCAATGGTGGCTACGAGTATTTTAACCGTTATTATTTTGCCCAACAGGATAAAAAGGGAGCGGTTATTGACGAGCGCAACAACGGTGGCGGTTCGGCCGCTGACTATATCGTGGACGTTTTGGCCCGAAAATTACAAGGATATTTCAACAGCCGCGCCAACGACCATAAGCCCTTTACCACACCGATGGCTGGGCTTTGGGGCCCTAAAGTGATGATTATCAATGAGCGCGCTGGCTCTGGGGGTGATTTGATGCCGTTCTTGTTCCGCCAAGCCAAAGTCGGCCCGTTGGTAGGCACTCGCACCTGGGGAGGACTGGTCGGCACATGGGATACCCCGCCGTTCATTGACGGTGGTCGCATGGTAGCGCCACGCGGTGGTTTTTATGATATTGACGGAAAATGGTCGGTAGAAGGCGAAGGCATTGCGCCCGATGTGGAGGTTCACCAAGACCCCGCCAAAGTAGCCAAAGGCGAAGACCCGCAACTGGAAAAATCGGTGCAGGTAGCGTTGGAATTGTTGAAAACGCAAAGCGTGACGCTCAAACCCGAGCCCGAAGCGCCTATTCGTTATAAAAGACCACAGAAGTAAATAATAACGTTGGCGAGGACCAGTCCGCCGGTGCGACCCAGTCCTCGCCAACGTTGAATTTATGCAGACATCTTATCCACCAAATCGCGCACAATTTCCTGAAAATAGGCACCGTTGTAAGGCCCAAACCAGTTCATGGTGAGGGTTTCGTAGGTATCTCTTCCGTAGTATTTATCGGGTGTAATGTACCCAATATACCCTCCATTGAAGCTCGTAACCATCAACTGCAATCCTTTCTTTTCGGCATAAGCGCTCATTTCGGCCACCAATTCTCCCGAAAAATCACACGGAAAACCCACCATCAAAACGTTACCAATGCGCATCGCCTTGACATAATTGGGATAATCGCCAAAAGCCCAATGAAACACCCAAGGCCTCATGCTCAAACCCGTGGTAACTCTCGGAACTGGCTGGCGCAGCGGCAATGGGAGCGTTACCATTTGAAAAGCTGGATTTGGGAAAGGTTGGATTTGAGTAAGTTGCTTCTGAACATCGCTTTCTAAACTGTCGGCTTCGGTCCCCACTTTAACAAAGTCAGAATCGGATTCTACCCCAATTTTAGGCCCCATGCTCCCCACCGCCCCCGACATAAACAGCGCAAAATTGGCTTCCCCTTTTTCCAACGAATCTACCAACACCCCTGGGTAGTCGCGCGAGAGCACAATGTTGTCGGAACTCATAATCGTTGAATGGGCTGCGTAGGAACACAGCAAGGCTTTTTGGCCGTCGTTTCTTACAAACTGCATGGTACGCACAAACGGGTCAATAGTCCCTTCATCAAACGCCCGATTTCTAACACGCGCGGTATCAGCCAATTGATTGTACGCCACTGTTGCAGGTTGGAGGTCTTTTTGCGCCAAAGTCACTGCTTTAACCATCGCATCGGCAATCCACGTTACATTTGCTTCGTTAAATTCTCCCCCAAACAACTTCCCGACAATTCCTTCACTCCAACCACCCATACTGTTGTGTGAGTGCGTTGCGCCAAAATAAACCTGCTCAAACGGAATTCCCGTTGCTTTGAGTTTCTCTTTGAGTTGTTCGGTAACAGCGGGCGGAATAATCAATAAATCAGCGGCAACGATGGCGGCTTTGGTGTCACCATTTTCGATGACTACGGCCCGAACATAAATAGAATCATGCACCGATGTGTACAAAGCCCCCCGCCTTACGCCATATCCAGCCGTAGGCGTGGGTGATTTTGGCGTAAAATTTACCTTTGCCCAACCCGCTTTCAATTGATTAACACCCGATGGCTGCTTTCTAACCGGCAGCTCCTTCATTTGGGTCTTCCATTGTTGATAATAGGGCATTTCTTGGTAGGGCGTATCGTCGATGGTAGTCAACATACACACCAATACAACCGCAATCAGCGCGACCAGACCGCCGAGAATTTTGAGAAGAATTTTGAGAAAACGCATTTTAGGAAGGAGCAGAAGTTTGATTTATGATGCACAAACTAAGAGAGAAATAACGACTGTACATAAAAAGGCGCAAAGAAATATAATCTCTTTGCGCCCCAGTACTTTTTATAGGATTTTTGTTTAGTCCATCAAAAACGCCAACATAGACTTAGGGCCATGCGCTCCCAAGACCAAAGATTGCTCAATGTCAGCGGTTTTGGAAGGGCCCGCGATGAAGGCCCCAAACCCATAACGCTCTCCTCCAATACGGACGTAAGCGTCGTGCATCTTGGGCACGAGTGCTGATTTTTGAATTACTAAGGCGAGCGTTTCGGCAATAAAAGGGGTTACGCGCTGCCCCATTTCGGTCTCGGTGACCCAAATAGAGCCATTTTCGGCCACACCAAATTGACCTTTCAAAATGGCCAAGCCCACATCTTCCAAAGAATGTGGGTCTGATTTTAGCCAACTTTCCTGCGCTACATCGGCCAACGGGTCAATGTTGGTCACAATGCGACGCCCACCGAAATGCGCTTGGATATACGCCCTGATTTCTTCCCAATCTTTGACGTACACCACCTCACCGCCAATTGCGGTCAGAACGGTCTTGAACTGTTCTACCAAATTCGCGTAAGGGTTGCCAAAATTTTGAATTTCGGGCAACGGCGTCAAAGCTGGTTTATTTTTGGCTACGGCAGCCAGTATTTTTTCACGACTCATTTTAATATATTTTTGTCATGCTTGAAGCATCTAAATGCAACTGAAGCAGCATAGAAATTTAGGTCAATGTTTGGCTCTTTCTAACTCGCTGGGCAAACGCAAGGCTTGCCCCTACTTCCTCACTTCTAACCCCTGTTTTTCTTGTACCATTCGCCAAACGATTCCTTGGGTGGCTCGGGCATTTCGCGTTGTTTGAACCAAGGATTGAATGAATTATTGACCACAAACGGGGCATTGGCCATGGCAAACCGGCCGATTTTCCCCGACAAATGATACACGGTCGGATTGGACAATACTGCCGACATCACCTTCATGCTCAATGTTTTGGCGGTGGGCGAATGTCCGCTTTTCGTCAGCACCTGACGCCATTCGTACAACTGCTCGTGGATGTTGATTTTAACGGGGCACACATTTGAACAACTACCGCAAAGGGTACTGGCAAAGGGCAAATCTGCATTTTTGGTCATGTCCAAATTGGGCGCCAAAATGGCTCCAATCGGCCCCGCCACGGCATTGTGATAGCTGTGCCCACCGCTGCGACGATACACGGGACAGGTATTCATACAGGCCCCACAGCGAATGCATTTGAGCGAATTGCGGAACTGCTCGCGGCCCAATTGCACCGTACGGCCATTGTCCACCAACACAATGTGCATTTGCTGCCCTTCGCGTGGTTTACCAAAATGACTCGAATAAGTCGTAATAGGCTGCCCAGTAGCGGAGCGCGTCAGGAGGCGCAGAAAAACGCCCAAATGTTCGCGTTTGGGAATGATTTTTTCGATGCCCATGCACGCAATGTGTACATCAGCGAGGTGCGCGCCCATGTCGGCGTTGCCTTCATTGGTGCACACCACAAACTCGCCCGTTTCGGCCACGGCAAAGTTCACGCCCGTAATGGCCACGCGACGCGTCAAAAACTTCTCGCGGAGGTTGGCGCGGGCCGCGTGCGTCAATAAAACGGGGTCGGCACAGCCTTCTGGTGTACCCAAATGTTTATGAAATAAGACACCAATCTCTTCTTTTTTCCAGTGAATACACGGCAAAACGATGTGACTCGGTGGCTCGTCGGCCAGCTGCACGATGCGCTCACCCAAGTCGGTATCAATCACCTCCACGCCGTTTTCGGTCAGGTATGGATTGAGGTGACACTCTTCGGTCAGCATCGACTTGCTCTTCACGATTTCCGTCACGCCTTGGCTTTTCAGAATCGAAAGGACAATTTGGTTATGCTCGTGGGCATCGGCCGCCCAATGCACTGTAATACCGTTTTTCTGCGCATTTTTCTCAAATTCAATCAAATAATTATCTAAGTTAGACAACACGTTGTGCTTGATTTGAGAGGCGGTTTCGCGGAGTTGTTCCCATTCGGGAATGGCAAAAGCCGCGCGGTCGCGCTTTTGGCGCACCCACCAGAGCGTTTCGTCGTGCCAAGTAGTACGGTCAAAATCCTTATTAAACTTTTCGGCGGCGTCAGCGTGGTTCATTTTTTTCAGGTATTAAAGGTTGCTCACAACCCGATACGACAATCACGTGGCAGATTTGAGAATCTCTCACCACAATCAACAATCTCGTAGCAAATTTGAGAATCTACCACTACATTCGAAATCATTTCGCATTTAGAATCTCAGCGATGTGCATTACTTTGATGGGCAATTGACGACGACGAATAACGCCCTCCAAGTGCATCAAACACGACATATCGCCTCCGGTCAGAACTTCGGTGCCGTTTTTGACGTGGTCATCTACGCGGTCGATACCCATCCGTACCGAAACGGCTTCTTCGGCCACGCAAAATGTACCGCCAAAGCCGCAGCATTCATCCACCCGGTCGAGCTTTACTAACTCTAAACCAGTAACCATCTTCAATAGTTTTTCGGGTTTGGAAAATGGCGGTGCCACCAACTCCGACATCTGGGCTACATGCAGCCCGCGCTGCCCGTGGCAACTCTGATGTACTCCAACGCGGTGCGGGAAATGGGCCGTTAAATTTTCAACCTTGAGGATATCAGTCAAAAACTCCGTGAGTTCATAAATGTGCGTCCGCACGTGCGTTGCTTCGCCTTCGCGTTTGTCGTCATGCAGGTGGTCTTTGATGTGCAGCACACAACTTCCCGACGGGGAAACAATATAATCAAACTCCGAGAAGTTGTTGATAAACAAACGGTTACAATCATGTGTCAGATGCTCATAACCAGAATTGGCCATGGGCTGACCGCAGCACGTTTGTTTGGCAGGATACGAAACCTGACATCCAAACCTCTCTAATAATTGAAGCGTAGCAATACCCACTTGCGGGTAAAACTGGTCTACATAGCAGGGAATAAATAAGCCGACTTTCATAACACAAACTTACATCATTCCCCGTTAAAATGCTGTCCTGTGGACACCTGTTAAAGAAATTTAATGCGCTCGAAATGGTTACTTTTTTTGTTGCAAAAACACGTGTACCCCTTTTTTATTCGCCACCACAACATCAGGAAGGCGGTCGTTGTTCATATCTTCCGTCACAACGTGCAAGCCTACGCCCGAGTTATTATCAATTTCGTGCGGGGTCCAAGTAGGCGTTGGGCCGGGCTTGAACTCAAACCAGTACAATACCGCTGGCTGAAACTCTCCGGGGTCGTTGCCATTGTGCGCAAAATAACGTTTACCCGTCACCAAATCTTTTTGTCCATCGCCATTGATGTCAACTAAACTTAATCCGTGTGTCTGCGAAAACGCTTTATATATTTCATGCTTCGTCCAAGTGGCGTTACCTTGTCCGTCTTTGCCCTGCTCGTGCCACCACATGCCATAGGCGTGTGCCGAAGTGCTGATAACGTCTTTCAACCCATCCTGATTCACATCAAGCAGGTACATTTGCGAGCAATCTTCACCCAAATTTGCCTTATGAAATGCCCAATTCGGCTGTTTACGGTCGGCAGGTGCTTCCCACCAACCTTCTTTGATAAGCACATCTAGCCGGCCATCATCGTTCATATCTACCAACCCCAAGCCGTGGGTGAATCGGTGCGTGCCGGGAATATTCCCTTCCGCAATCACCGTTTTTTCCCACTGGGTATCGCCTTTTTTGGTGGGAGATTTCAACCATATAATCTGTTTTGATTCAGAATCGTTACCCACAATATCGGGGCGGCCATCACCGTCAATATCGCCAAAATACGGAGATTCATTGCCCAGCGATTTGCTAATTACATGTACTTTCCAGTGACCTGGTTTATTCTGCGGGTTTTCGTGCCATACCACCGGAATTCCGGGATAATCTACCCGTATCAAATCAATCCAGCCATCCTGATTGACATCCATACTAAAATTCAAGAACGAATTACTATAGCCTCCATTGACCGTAAAAGTATCTCCTTTGGCGATTTCGTGGCGTTCCCAGTTGGGTGCCTGAAACCAAAATGCCCCCGCCATAACGTCCTTCTTTCCGTCATGATTCACATCTCCCACCGCCACGCCTTCCGAAAAGAACATCTTGGTAAGTACCTGTTTTTTAAAACTTACTTCTCTCCCTTTCTGCGCACAAACGGTCGTTATTCCTGCAAAAAGAGGCATGAGAGCAATCAATATTATTTTGTAATTTTTCATGTATCGGTTTGAATTAGGTGCTAAAACATAAAATGGTCAATCATTAGCTATCTACTTAATTCTGCCTTTACTTTTATCAATTCACGGCCTTTTGACGTCCGTATGGCTTGCTCATAAAAACGAATGCCCCCAAAAATCGGAGGCATTCGTTTTTTCCAAAAATGAGGTAGAGGACCAGAAATCTTAAATAAGCAGATGAATCATAGCCCGTAAAACACCACCCGTAAAAGGCCATTTTAGATACGCCGTCGGTCGGTTGGGAATAGGCATCTCCGTAAAACCGCCTTCATTAGCCCCCACAAATACGATAGGGATGTTTTTTTTAATTCTCCGCTCGGCACTCAAAATGAGTTTACTGTAAGAGTCTTCGCAGATAATCAAATCAGGCTGAAGCGTAAAAATGCTTTTGAGAAGCTCGTCAGAAGCCGAAGCCAACACACGTAGTACTTCGAATCCCGGCTCTTCTATCATCTTTTCAATCGGATGGGTACAGGCCGTATTGTCCTGAAGAAGGAGTGCTTTAATATTTGTCATGAATGAGTTAGGGTAAAGTATTAAGCTGTAAAAATATGAAATAGTATATATAAACTTGACAAATGGTATATTTTTTTAAAATAAATTCTTCAACTCAGAAAGCTATATATCAATATGTTAAGATTTTATTAAACGAATTCAATTCGCTCCTTGCTTCTTTAATATAACTTTACTTTTCAAGCAAAAAACTAAAGTTAAAAAGTCAAAAATTAGCTTGAATTCTCATTTTTATCCTAAATTGAAAGTATATATACGAAAAATGAAGCACTTTGGATTTTAAAGAGTTACATTCTTTAAAAAAAGTGTCCACGCCTCTTTTTATTACATTTGAATAGTTCATACCACAGGTTCGGAAATTATTGCTGAATTGCAAGATTAGTTTTCATCCATAATCACTTTATTTATTATGTTTCCAATTGACTATTTTAGGTATGAATTCAACATTCAAAAAACGCCATCAACAAAAGACGTTTTGGTATATTATCTTTTATTTTTTTTCTCTTTCAACAACCGTAGCCAGCGGCCCCAAACCCTTCCCCAAAAAAATCCACCGAATTGTCTTTATCGGCAACAGTATCACCTATGCGGGGCAATTTATCACCGACATCGAGGCCTATCTCCTGGCGCATTATCCCAACAGGCGTTTTGAATTCATCAATGTGGGTTTGCCCAGCGAAACCGTTTCGGGACTTTCAGAGCCCAACCACGCGGGCGGAAGATTTCCCCGACCCGATTTGCATGAGCGTCTCGAACGGGTACTCACGCAAACCAAACCTGACTTTGTTTTTGCCTGTTATGGAATGAACGATGGCATCTATCTTCCTTTGGATGAAGAACGCTTCCGAAAATTCCGCGAAGGTATCACTTGGTTGCACACCCAAATTGCCGACTTAGGCGTACCGATTGTCCACCTCACACCGCCTATTTATGACGAGCTCAAAGGCAAGGCCGTGGGCTATGCCGCCGTACTCGACACCTACTCGGAGTGGTTATTGAGCCAACGCAAGGCCCAAAAATGGGAAGTAGCCGACCTGCACTTTCCAATGAAAACTTATTTGGAACAACACCGCCAAAACAATCCCGACTTTGCACTGGCCAAAGACGGCGTTCATCCCGACGCTTTGGGGCATTGGCTGATGGCTAAACAAGTCTTGATGTATTTGGGAGAAAAAGGGCTGGAAGCAGCAGAGGACGTCCAAACCACTTTGGCCATTCATCCAAACGGAGAGGAGATTTTGAAATTGGTCGCGGAGCGGCAACAACTCATGAAAGATGCTTGGCTGACCTCCACTGGCCACACCCGCCCCGAAATGAAGGTGGGTCTACCAATGGAGGATGCCCGAAAAAAAGGAGAAATGATAGAGAAACAACTCCGTGAGTTGCTCAAAAAGAAATAAAGAAGCAGACTATAAAATCGCTAAAAATCCAAGTGACAATTAATCCAGCCTTCGTCAAAGCGGGTGCCGTATTTTTTGTAAAACTGGATGGCTGGTTCGTTCCAATCCAGCACCTGCCACATCATACCAGTACATTGGGTATTTTTTGCTTCTTCTACCGTCACGTCAAAAAGTTGTTTGCCTAGGCCATACCCGCGCATCGACTCCGTCACCACGATGTCTTCCAAGTAGAGGCGTTTGCCTTTCCACGTAGAATAACGATAGTAATACAACGAAATCCCCACCACTTTACCGTCGACCTCCGCCACAAATAAGCCAAAAATCGGCTCGGGGCCAAATCCATCTTTGAGCATCATTTCGGGGGTATTGGTGACTTGTTCGGGGGCTTTTTCGTACAAAGCAAGTTCCTGAACCAACTCAAATGCCTGGGGTACATCTTCAGCGGTACCTCTGCGAATCGTAATATTCATTCTTAAAATAAAAGTATAGTATAGTAAATTTCAATTCCTCCATTTGACCGCCGAAATGCATCTATGCATTTTGGGGCGACTCACTGGGAGCCGCACTGGGCGTATTCAAAATGGGCAATCCATTTTCCTGAATGTATTCAAACCCCGTTTTGTAGCCTTGAACAATCAACCGCACGATGTCGTCCGAATTAAACTTCAACATATCGAGGTGCAAGGGTTCATGCGGGCGCACCACCGATAGTTTCAGCGCCCGACCTTTTAGTCCTTCTTTTTCAACGTAGTTTTGCCCCCACGCAATGTCGCTATTAACAATCTGGTTTACGTTAATATCCTTGACCCGGTCCAGCAGTTTCAGCAGATTACGATAGTTTACGGGCTCATCATAAATATGCTCGGCATGGCAGGCTATGCACACAATTTCGGTGGCTCCATCTTCCAGTGCTGCTTTGAGCGGGGCTACTACCCGAAGCCCTCCGTCTAAGTACGCCGCTTTCCGTTGACCTTTGATATGGATAGCTGGCATCAGCGTTGGCAACGAACTACTGGCCATAATGTATTCCAAAAAGCTTTCATCTTCGGGCGTGGCATACACCATTTTACCGCTTACAACGTCTACCGCCCCTACTTTGAGTTTAACAGGGCTATTTTTGAGAATAAACTCATTGAGGTTTTTTCGGATAAGGGTATGCAGAGGAGTAGTGTCTAGCAATCCATCAAAACGGCTCATCAGGGTATCTATCCCCAAGGTAAGGCGCGACCGCACGATGGCGATGTCTTCGGGGTGGGTAATGTTTTTTATCCAGAACTCAATCAATTGACGGCTAATACCTGGCCAGTCAATTGCCTTTTCCTCAATGTGTTGCTTACCAGCAGCATTTACCAAAAAGCCAGCGTTAAGGCTACCGACAGAAATCCCGTATATCATTTCGGGTTCAAAACCACTTTCCAATATCGCCTGAATCACCCCCACCTGAAAGGCCCCTTTCAGGGAGCCTCCTCCGAGTACCAATGCCTTCATAGTATGTTATTATTATTTATCAAAAAGTGGCCAACATTGCCCTTTTCTATCCTTTGTTTTGTATTCATAAACAATGCCGTTTTTGGTATTTTACCCTCAAAAATATTTTCTCATCCTAAAAAAAGGGGAATGACATCACAGTTATTGTCGCTCGGTTGAAACAAATTATAGAACTTTCGTGTAATGTTAACAGATTTTGTCCCAAATTTGGCGTTTGTCCCATAACAAAACAAGTAAAGATACCGATAGGCTGAATTTGTCATTAGTATACGGCTAACCGGCCCACCCCTTACTCATGGTTGCCCGTACACTTTTCCCTGAAATTATGTCTCTTTCCATTAAAGATATTCAAGCCCCCATCTCCTCCGAAATGGACGCCTTTGAGCGAAAATTTCGGCAATTTATGAAAAGTGAGGTCATGCTTCTTGACCAAATCATGAATTATATCGTGCGTCGAAAAGGAAAACAACTCCGTCCGATGTTTGTTTTCTTGACGGCTGGTATTAGCGGTTCCATCACCGAGGCTACGTATCGGGGAGCAGCCCTCATTGAATTGCTCCACACCGCCACGCTCGTCCACGACGACGTGGTTGACGACTCCAACTACCGACGCGGTTTTTTCTCGGTCAATGCCCTCTGGAAAAACAAAATTGCGGTATTGGTGGGAGATTATCTTTTATCACGCGGACTATTGCTCTCGGTTGATAACCAAGACTTTAGTCTTCTGCAAATTGTCTCCAACGCTGTTCGAGAAATGAGCGAAGGCGAGCTTCTTCAACTCTCAAAAGCGCGCCGCTTGGACATCACGGAGGATGTCTATTTTGAAATTATTCGCCAAAAAACCGCCTCGCTTATTTCTTCCTGCTGCGGCGTGGGGGCACGTTCTGCGGGAGCATCTGAAGAATTGGTTGACAAAATGCGCCAATTTGGCGAGAAGGTAGGGCTCGCCTTTCAAATCAAAGATGACCTGTTTGATTTTGGAGATGCCGAGGTAGGAAAACCCCTCGGTATTGACATCAAAGAGAAAAAAATGACCCTGCCGTTGATTTACGCCTTACGTCAAACTACTTGGACCAAAAAACGGCAGATCATCAATATCATCAAAAATCACAGCGACAAGCCCCAAAAAGTAGCCGAAGTCATCCAGTTTGTTCGTGACTCTGGCGGGATTCAGTACGCTACACAGGCCATGCAAAAACTGGTCGAGGAAGCCAAGGCTATTTTACACTCCTTTCCTGAGTCCAACTACCGCAATTCACTGGAAGGCTTAGTCCAATATACCATCGAAAGAAGCAAGTAACGAGCGTCTTTTACTTCCCCAATCTGGTGCGTAAGTAAGCCATCAACAGCATTCCTACTCCGCTCACCGTTAATCCCAGAGATTCGCGGGCGAGCTCGATGTTGATGCTACGCATTTTCATTTCTCCCCAAAATACGCCTTCATACTGGGGTGGCCATTGCTGATAGGAAGCAAAAAAATAGGCCAGTGCCATCACTACAAAAACATAAGGACGCGGCGCCTTGGCGAAGTAGATACTCAAGCAAGCTGCCACGGCAATACCGTAGATGGGCATCCATACCTGAGGGTCGGGGTCGTTGTATTGAACAACCACGAAATAAACAAACAAAAGGGCAAACAGCAGGGAAACAATCTTAGTTAGGTTCATAGTCAGAAGAAAAATTAGCGGATTTGTAAAGTATTATTTCCGAAATACGATTACTAAAAACAGTCATTGGGTGTGCAAAACGTTTATGGCAAATTTATGTGTTCACCCTGTCACAAGCAAAAGCCTTGCTCCAAAAACGGTCAGAGCAAGGCTTTTTATGATATAAATCAGGAATAGTTCCTATTTTTTCGTCACCCGAACCGAGATACGGCGGTTCTGAGCACGCCCTTCTTCGGTGTCGTTGGACGCTACTGGATATTGGTCGCCGTAGCCTTCTGAGTCAATCCGGCTGTTGTCAATGCCCATCGCTACCAATTCAGCTTCAACGGCAGCCGCGCGGTCGCTCGACAGTTTGAGATTGGCATTAGCATCACCTGTGTTGTCGGTATAACCGCCCAATTTGATATTTACCGCTGGAAATGCTTTCATAATTTCGGAAACGTTCTTCAATTGCTCCTGCGACTCCGGCTTCAACGTTGCTTTACCTGTTTCAAACAACAAACGGTCAAAATCAAACCAAGTCGTTTTATCAACGGGTTTGTCAGAACGAATAAAGTCAATCAAGCCTACTTCAATGGGGTTGCCATTGGCGGCAATATTGAGTTCTAAGCCGTTGTCAAGTTTCAACGTTGCAGCGCTAGTGATGGTACCGTTTTCGTTGTTTTTAGTTACGTTTACCTCCATTGTTTCTTTCATGGCAGTATGGTCATGGCCACCTTTTACGGCGATATAAGGAGCAATTACCAACGACACGATAGACATCAACTTAATCAAAATGTTCATAGAAGGCCCCGAAGTATCTTTGAATGGATCCCCTACGGTATCTCCCGTTACGGAAGCCTTGTGTGGTTCCGATTTTTTGAAATACATCTGACCATCAATCATTACTCCTTTTTCGAATGATTTCTTAGCGTTGTCCCACGCACCACCTGCATTTGATTGGAAAATCCCCATCAACACACCTGATACGGTCACCCCTGCCAACAAACCACCCAATACTTCAGGCCCCATGGTAAACCCAACAAGTACCGGCGTAATCAAGGCAATGGCACCGGGCAAAATCATTTGCTTAATAGACGCCTCGGTAGAGATGGCTACGCATTTTTCGTATTCGGGTTCGGTTTTGTATTCCATGATACCCGGAATCTCGCGGAACTGACGACGCACTTCGTTCACCATTTCCATGGCCGCTTTACCTACCGCTGAAATACACAACGCACTAAAAATAAACGGAATCATACCGCCAACAAACAAGCCCGCAAGTACGTCGGCTTTGTAAATGTCAATTTGGGTAATGCCCGCAATTCCAACGAAAGCCGCAAACAATGCCAACGAAGTCAGAGCTGCCGAAGCAATGGCGAAACCTTTTCCAGTGGCAGCAGTGGTGTTACCAACGGCATCCAAGTTGTCGGTACGCTCACGAACTTCTGGAGGCAACTGCGACATTTCAGCGATACCACCCGCGTTGTCGGCAATCGGCCCGAAAGCGTCAATCGCCAACTGCATGGCCGTCGTAGCCATCATTCCTGCGGCTGCGATAGACACGCCATAAAGACCCGCAAACTTGTACGAAAGAATGATACCACCCGCCAACGTTAAAATTGGCAACACCGTTGATTCCATACCCACGGCCAAACCTCCGATGATGTTGGTGGCATGACCCGTTCCTGATTTTTCGATGATTGACAACACAGGACGCTTGCCCATGGCCGTGTAATATTCGGTGATATAAGACATCAACGCCCCTACAACCAAACCCACCACGATTGCATAAAACACCCCGTCAGAGGTAAATTCAAAACCGCGCAGGTTGAGGGTTTCGGGTAAAATATTTTTTACTAAAAAGTAAGAAGCCACAAAGGTAATACCAATTGAAGCCCAGTTACCGATGTTCAAGGCATTTTGTACCGATGAAGTTTCTCCTTTGATACGTACAAAGAACGTGGAAACCAACGACGCCAACAGACCTACCCCCGCAATCAGCATCGGGAGCAATACGGGCGAAAAGCCTCCGTAGTTATCTTCTACACCAATTTCTTGGCCTAAAACCATTGTTGCCAAAATAGTGGCAACATACGAGCCAAATAAGTCGGCACCCATACCCGCCACGTCACCTACGTTATCGCCCACGTTGTCGGCGATAGTGGCAGGGTTACGCACGTCGTCTTCTGGAATACCCGCTTCCACTTTACCCACAAGGTCGGCGCCCACGTCGGCCGCTTTTGTATAGATACCACCACCCACACGCGCAAAAAGCGCGATGGATTCCGCACCCAACGAAAACCCAGCCAATACTTCGATGGCGGTTTTCATTTCGTCGGAGGTCAGCGGTTTACCCGCCGCGAAGATGTTATAAAACAAGATAAAAAGGCCTCCTAAGCCCAAAACCGCCAAACCTGCTACACCCATTCCCATCACAGAACCACCCGTAAAAGAAACTTCAAGGGCTTTGGCCAGCGACGTCCGCGCCGCTTGTGCGGTACGTACGTTGGCTTTGGTGGCGACTTTCATACCAATGTAACCCGCAGTAGCCGACAACAACGCACCAATCAAAAACGCGACGGCAATGAGGGGTGAAGAATGGATAGGATGCTCAGGCGTGCCTTCATCAGAACCTAACCAAAATAATAAAATGGCCGTGGGAATGGCGAAATAAGCCAGGATTTTCCACTCAGCTTTAAGAAAAGCAATGGCTCCGTCGGCGATGTAGCCAGAGAGTTTTTGCATGTTTGCGTCACCGGCTGGCTGGTTCGACACCCAGCTGAAACGCCAGGCCGTGTACAATAGCCCCAAGACACCAAAAGCAGGAACGAGATAAACGATATTATTCATGCGTAGTAGTTAGGATATTTGATTTAAGGTTTAAAAAAAATTCGGGCAAATATAGCAGAACCTAGCCCATTTACCCAATGCCCAAGGTAGGAATTTGCTTATTTTATATCGCTTTTGTACTATTTTTACGACTATCGAGACTCTATGAATGCCCTATTTTCGGTCGCAGTGGGCAAATGCTGTTTTTCATTACAGCGCAAACAGTATCTGTTTTGAGAGTCAATCTACAGTAAGTCGTGTATGTCTTATTAAAATATAATGATTGTTGTCTAAATTTGCCAAAGCAGCCATCGTCCCCTTTTAGCTGCAAACAGCCCCTTATCTATGAAAAGACTGCTTTGCCTCTGCTTTTTTTTACTTCCGTATTTGGGTCAATGCCAAAAAACTGGAATTACTATTCAAACGGGGCAGCTATTTTTCAAGGATGACCACTGGAAATTTATGGCTGGAGATTCGTCAGCATGGGCGAATCCAAGCTACGATGATCGTCATTGGAAAAGAGCAAACAGCTCATTACGGGACAATAAGGCTCTTTGGAATGCAAAAAAAGGCTGGTTCAGGCTAAAATTCAACCTTTCTAAAAAGTCCTTAAAAACGGACTATTCCCTCATTATAAAACAATTTGGCCACTCTGAGTTGTATTTAGATGGGAAATTGGTGGCGACAACCAACACCTCTGATCCACAGGATTCAGCATCGCAGCTCAGGCTCATGCAAATTCCGTTTACGGTTAAAGACACCAATACCCACGTCATGGCCCTGCGATACTCATTTCGTTCGTCCCCGCACTATTACGCCTCAACCGATGAGGACGCTTTCAAGCTCTGGCTTGAACCATCGCATCAGTCTATGCTCAACCAATTGGTCAATACTGCTTGGAATGCGGGCGTCGGCGGTATGCTGACGGGATTGTTCGGGATACTCTCCCTACTTCATTTTCTTTTTTTTCGTGCCAACTCTAATCAAAAGGTACACCTGATCTTAGCCTTTGCCACTTTTGGCTTTACTGTCCTGTTTGCGCTCAGTATTATTGATGGCTTTACGGGAACTCTTACCCAAAAATCATTGCTGGATGTAGGGCAGACGTTAAGCATTCATCTGGCTTTTGGCTTGTTGTTGACGGCCGTTTACACTTTTTTAAAACGCCAACACGGTTGGTTCTTTTACTTTATTATTACCTCATTGGTGGTTAGTTTTGGCTATCAATGCTTTATCGGGCCTTTACCTAATGGCCAATTTTTCATTCCTTTTTTTCTGGTGCTAATCGATTATATCAGAGTGAGTTGGCTGGGAAAACGGCAGGGGGGGGCTGATAATAAATTACCTTGGAATTCGCTGCGTTTCTCCTTTTTTGCTTTACTGCTATTGATTCTTTCGGGAATCATCATGGGAATTGTGCAAAGCCTCACTGGGCTGGGAGACAATGCTTTTATCTTAGCTTTTGTGCTGCTTATTTTTGTTTTTTCAGTAGTGCTAAGCATTCCTATTGGCCTATCGCTCTCTTTGGTGCAAGACTATACCCACACGTACAAATCCATGCGGTTGCATCTGGAAGAAGTTCAAAAACTATCGGCCAAAACATTAGCTCAAGAGCAGGAAAAACAACATATTCTGGCTACCCAGAACGAAACCCTTGAGCGTCAGGTAATGGAGCGAACCGCCGAGCTGAATCAGTCGCTCGAGACCTTGAAAGCTACGCAAGCCCAACTCATCCAAAAGGAAAAAATGGCCTCATTGGGAGAGTTGACCGCGGGCGTGGCCCATGAGATACAGAATCCGCTCAATTTTGTCAATAACTTCTCAGAAGTCTCCGTGGATTTATTGGACGAGCTACAAGAAGAAAGAGAAAAAGCCGCGGAAAAACAGGACCCTGAACTCGAACAGGAAATACTGGCCGACTTACGACAAAACCTCCAAAAAATCACCCATCACGGGCAGCGGGCCAGTTCGATTGTGCGCAGTATGCTCGCGCACTCGCGCACATCATCGGGCCAAATGGAGCCAACCAACCTCAACGCCTTGGCCGACGAATACCTGCGGCTCGCCTACCACGGCCAACGAGCAACCCACCCAACTTTTAACTGCCAATTAATCACCGATTTCAGCACTGATATTCCGACGCTCAACCTTGCCGCACAGGACATAGGACGCGTATTGCTCAACCTGTTTGGCAATGCCTTTTATGCCCTTCACCAAAAACAGCAACTTGTTGCCGAAGCCTACGAGCCAACAATTTGGGTAAGTACCACCCTAAAAGACCTTAAAACGGTGGAAATTCGCATCCGCGACAATGGGCTGGGCATTCCACAAGCCATTATTCAAAAGGTTTTTCAACCGTTTTTTACCACCAAACCCACGGGCGAGGGCACTGGGCTCGGGCTGTCGTTGTCGTACGATATTGTCACCAAAGGCCATCAGGGAACGTTGGATGTGACGAGTACCGAAGGAGAAGGGACGGAGTTTGTTATAACGCTGCCTGTAATTGGCCAATAACCGATTGAGGAGATTATTCTTTATTGCCACTCTCATCCGACCATTATAGTTTTGCCAAAAAAGGCATCCCAAACGCTTTTTTTATGGACAACCAACACCCTGACTATCACCAAACTTCGGATACGGCCAACAAAATCAACTACAAAATCCTCCAAAAACGGGCCACATTGGTCTTGCAATCGGTGTGGATGATGGGGAGCCCGAAATGATGGCTTTGGAGTGAAAGACGGTCTGAATGAATAGTAAAAATGCTTAACTTTGGTTTCTATTGTAAACTATCCAAATGGCCAAAGACCGATACCATCAGCTTGTAAAGAATGCCCTCATTGCCGAAGGCTGGACTGTGACAGATGACCCGCTGTATATTCCCACTTTCAAAAGAACAGTACAGGTTGATTTAGGCGCTGAGCGGTTAATTGGAGCAGAAAAGGAAAATCTGAAAATAGCAGTCGAGATTAAAAGCTTCATTGGCCTGTCTGAAATTCATGAATTCTACAAGGCGTTGGGCCAGTTTAATTATTACCAATTGGCCATCGAAGAAACGCAACCTGAACGTATTTTGTTTTTAGCAGTACCGCTTGACATATACGATACGCTTTTTGAAGAACCCCTTACTCAAAAAGTAATTGAAAGATTCGGTCTTAAAATCATTGTTTATCACGTTCAAGAAGAAAAAATTGAAAAATGGATAAGCTAACGTATTACAAATCAGTCGTTTTAAATTTAATGAATAATATTATTAAATCTTTTGAAACGGCTTCCAACCCCATTAAGGTGCAATTGATAGTGGATGAAAGTCATGGTCAGTTTTTATTGTATCAGAATGATTGGCGAAATGAGCGACGTATGTATGGAGCTATGCTCCACTTAGAAGTAACGCCCGCTGGCAAAATCTGGTTACATCACGATGGCACTGACCTTGTCATTGCCGAATCATTATTGGAAGCTGGTGTACCCAAGGAAGACATCGTACTGGGTTTCCGCGCACCTGTGGTTCGCCCTGATACGGGATTTGCTGTGGCGTGAAATACAGATAAATTTATAATAAACTAATCAATGGAATACCCAATCCACGTAGCAATCTCATTTGCAGGAGAAGATAGAGGCATAGCGGAACAAATAGTTACTTTACTAAACTCTAACGGGGTTAAAGTTTTTTATGACTATGATTATCAAGACGAAATTTGGGGAAAAGATACCTATGTCTATCTGTCAGAAATCTACGAAAATCAATCATTGTTTTTTATTCCGTTAATATCAAGCAATTATGCAAAGAAAATGTGGCCCAGACATGAAATTAAAAGTGCTTTTGCACGAGCATTTCGTTCAAGTGAAGAATATATTCTTCCAATTAGATTAGATGATACTCAAATTCAAGGAATTCCTCTAACAATTGGATATCTTGATTTTCGTACAGTGACGATTAATAAAATAATAGAAAATATTCTAAAAAAGCTAAGAAAAAAAGGGGTAATTCTTGAAAAAGAGGCTACCGCCTCTTTACAAACTGATTTTAAGAAAAATCCTATTTCGAACAGTCCCAAACATTTAGTTCAATTATTGGGAGAACTTGGTATTGGAAAGTTATCGGAGTGGAAAAGGGATATATACTGGGATTCGCCACGTTGGTATTCATTAAGTAATTATTTTGAAATTAATGATGAGAATGATGTGCTCAGTCCTAAGAATGAATATACTCTTGAGGGCATTAATACAAAATATACTATTCATAATAACTTAGCTGTTTACTTAGAGTCTAAAGATGAATCAACCGTAGAAGAATTAAAAATTGTACTAAATATCCATAACTCAGATTACGAGGAGAAGGCCAAATCAATTTTTGCAGATTTAACTGATAAAGTTTTTAAACTGTTAAATGTGGATATACCTATTGGCTTAAAGAATAATATAATTAGAAGCAGGGAATCAGAGTTTATTCATCATTCTGTAAAAGTTAAACTATCTCTGGAAGTTTCTAATGTTGATACTTGGCGCTTAATCATTTCTTAAATTTTTGCTTACAAGACATTCTAACACTACATGCAATTCTCCCACCTCCACTGCCACCGAAGCGTCGGTCCGAACCCAATACTCCCTGCTCGACGGCACGACTGATAGTTTAGGATTTTAATTTGATTATAAAAACATTGATTAATACCCCAACATGCAATTCTCCCACCTCCACTGCCATACCCAATACTCCCTACTCGACGGCGCGGCCGATATTAAAAAGCTGTTTAAGAAAGCCAAAGCCGACGAGATGCCCGCCATTGCCATCACCGACCACGGCAACATGTTCGGTGTGTTTGAATTCGTGGCCGAAGGCCACAAAACGGGCATCAAGCCCATTGTGGGCTGTGAGTTTTATTTGGTGGAAGACCGCCACAAAAAGCAGTTTACCAAAGAACAAAAAGACGTACGCCGCCACCAACTGCTACTGGCCAAAAACGCCGAAGGCTACCGCAACTTAGCCAAACTTTGCTCGCTGGGGTTCATTGAAGGGATGTATGGCAAGTACCCGCGTATCGACAAAGAACTGTTGGTAAAATACCACAAAGGACTTATCGCCACTACCTGCTGCATTGGGGCAAGTGTGCCGCAGGCCATCATCAAAAAAGGGGAAGAAGCTGGGCGACAAGAGTTTAAATGGTGGTTGGATTTATTCGGTGACGACTACTACGTAGAAATTCAACGTCACGGTATACGCGACCAAATCATTGCCAACGACGCACTACTCAAATACGCCAAAGAGTTCAACGTCAAGGTGATATGTTCCAACGACAGCCACTATGTAGAACAAGACGATGCCAACGCGCACGATATTTTGCTCTGTGTAAACACCGGCGATAAACAAGCCACCCCCACCAATAAGGATTTTGACGACGCCAATCCGATGCCCAAAGGCACCCGCTTTGCGTTTTTCAACGATGAATTTTATTTCAAAACCAAATCCGAAATGCTCAAGACGTTCAGCGACCTACCCGAATCGCTGGACAATACGCAGGAAATCGTGGATAAAGTAGAATTACTGAAGCTCAACCGCGACATTCTGCTGCCCAACTTCCCCATTCCAGAAGAATTTAAGAAGCACACTATTTCTCAAATGATTGACTTCAACGGCAAGATGAAAGAACTCACCGCCGACGTCCTCAATCAGTGGGAATACCTCAAACACTGGACCTTTGAAGGCGCACGGAAGAAATACAAAGAGATTACGCCCGAAATTGAAGAGCGCCTCAACTTTGAGTTGAACACCATCAAAAACATGGGTTTCCCTGGCTACTTCCTCATCGTGGCCGACTTCATTCAGGCGGGCCGCGACATGGGCGTACTCATCGGCCCTGGGCGCGGCTCGGCGGCGGGGAGCGCGGTGGCCTACGCGATTGGTATCACCAACATCGACCCCATCAAGTACGACCTGCTGTTTGAGCGTTTTCTCAATCCCGACCGTATCTCCATGCCCGATATTGATACGGACTTCGACGACGAAGGCCGCCAAAAAGTGATTGATTATGTGGTGCAGAAATACGGCAAAAACCAAGTAGCGCAAATCATTACCTACGGCACCATGGCCGCCAAATCGTCCATCAAAGACGTGGCGCGGGTCATGGACCTGCCGCTGGCCGAAGCCAATGCCGTGGTGAAGTTGGTGCCTGATAAGCCTACTTACAACATGAACCTGAACAAGGTTTTTAATGTACCCATCGAAAAAATGGCGGAAGTCATTTCGCCCGATGAGGTCGAAAACCTGAAAAAACTGCGCGAAATGCTCAAAGGCAACGACCTCACTGCCAGAGTATTGAAGGAGGCGCAGAAGCTGGAAGGCACCGTCCGCAACGTGGGTATTCACGCGGCAGGGATTATCATTGCGCCCGAGGATTTGACCAATCTGATTCCCGTTAGTACATCAAAAGAATCAGAATTGCTCATTACGCAGTACGAAGGAAAAATCATTGAAGATGCGGGCGTTATTAAAATGGACTTTTTGGGGTTGCGCAACCTCACCATCATCAAAGAAGCCCTGCGCATGATTGAGGCCAACCACGGCGTCAAAATCGACATCGACTATATTCCGCTCGACGACCCCAAAGTTTTTGAACTCTTCCAACGCGGTGATACCAACGCCGTGTTCCAGTTTGAATCCGACGGCATGAAAAAATACATGCGCGAGCTAAAACCCGACCGTTTTGAAGACCTCATCGCCATGAACGCCCTCTATCGTCCTGGGCCAATTGCTTATATTCCCAACTTTATTAATCGTAAACATGGACGTGAAAAGGTAGAGTATGACCTTCCCGAAATGGAAGAATACTTGGCAGATACCTATGGGATTTGTGTGACAGGCGATACGCTCATTCATGATGCTAAAACGGGAGAAAGAGTACGTATTGATAGCCTTCAGCACCGTGTAGGCACGTTCTGGGTACAGGGAGTAAACGAAGCTTTGCAGCCCGAAAGCGCCCCTATTACCCATTGGGTCTGCAACGGTGAAAAAGAAGTGTTAGAACTTACATTAAAAAATGGTAGTCGCGTGAAACTTACCGCCGACCACCAAGTTTTGACCGAAACAGGCTGGCGTAAAGCAGGAGAATTAGGTGTAGGAAGTGCCATTGCTACACCTCGAAAATTGCTGGTAGAAAATGAAAAGGAATACGACCGTGACAAACTGCGCGTTTTGGCCTACATTTTAGCCGATGGCTCATTGAGTGGTTGTGGTGCTACTGCCGATTTTGTTTCAAAATCCCCCGAACTGATTCATGCTTATACCGATAGCCTGAATGCCTTTGAACGCGTGGAAGCCCGCACGTTACAACAAGTACGAGACGTAACCCGTGTGATGGTGGCAGGCACTGAGAAAACGCATTACCACGAAACCAATTCGTTGGTACTTCAACTACGTGAATGGGGATTAAAAACAATGAAAGGCGGTTGTCGTTCAGACGAAAAATTTGTGCCTGAGTTTATTTTTGGCCTTTCGGAAGATAGGATTGCTTTTTTCTTGGCATCACTTTGGGATTGCGATGGTCATATTGCCCATGATTTATGCCATTTCAAAACCATTTCGCCACGATTGGCCAACGACGTCAAGACCTTACTTTTACGGTTAGGAATATATAGTACCACTTACGAATCTCATTATCATAATAATCGCCGTGACCAAGAAATGACCGCTTACCAAGTGACGGTCTATAACTTGAAATCATTTGCTGAGTTCATTGCCCCTCATTTGGTTGTGAAATCAATGAAAGAGGTAAAATTAACGGGTCACGAAGTACACGATTCTATTTCAAGACAATTATTTTTAGATGAATTGGGGCAAGTTTGGAAAGGGTCAGGACGAGGGCTAATGGAAAAATACGGTTTTGACCGTCAGCATCTTTTACCCCATAAGATTGAAAAATGTCCTCGCATTAGTCGTAGTGCCGTTTTGCCGCTCACCAAACAACTTCCGCTCGAACGCACTTCGCGGATTTTAAATGTTCGTTGGGAGGAAATTACTGAAATTCGGTCAATCGGTACGGAAAAAGTTTATGACATTACGGTAGCAGGAATCCACAATTTTGTGGGTAACAACATCATTCTTCACAACTGTACCTATCAAGAACAGATCATGCTTCTCTCGCAAAAGCTAGCCAATTTTACGAAAGGCGACGCCGACGTTTTGCGGAAGGCAATGGGTAAAAAGCAAATTGAAGTCTTGAACAAAATGAAGAGTAAGTTTGTGGAGGGCGGTAAGAAAAATGGCCTCGACGAAAAGAAACTCGACAAAGTTTGGACCGACTGGGAAGCCTTTGCGTCGTATGCCTTCAACAAATCGCACTCGACCTGCTACGCGTTTGTGGCCTACCAAACAGCCTACCTCAAATCGCACTATCCGTCGGAATACATGGCGGCGGTGATGACGAGTTCGTTGGGCAACATCGAAAAACTTACCTTCTTTTTGGAGGAATGTAAGGCCATCGGCCTGTCGGTACTCGGCCCCGACGTCAACGAATCTGAGCGGCGATTTGGTGTCAACAAACGCGGCGAGATTCGCTTTGGGCTGGGCGGTATCAAAGGCACGGGCGACGCCGCCGTGGAAAGCATCATCGAGGAGCGCGACAAAAACGGCCCTTACAAAGATATTTATGATTTTATGACCCGCGTCAACTTGCGGACGGTCAACAAGAAAACCATTGAATCGTTGGCCTACGCGGGGGCGTTTGATTTGTTTGAGGACTTCCACCGCGCGCAATATTTTACGACGATAGACGGGGAGCAACAAAATCTCATCGAAAAGCTCATCCGCTACGCCAACGCCGTGCAGGCCGAAAAATCCAACGCCCAAGCCTCGCTGTTTGGCGGATTTGGCGGCGGTCGGTCCGACATTGCGCGGCCCAAAGCGCCCAACGTGGAGCCATGGGGCGATATTGAGCGGTTGCGTTTTGAAAAAGACGTGGTAGGCTTCTACATCTCTGGCCACCCCCTCGACATGTTCAGGCTTGAACTGGACAACTTCTGTACCTGTACGCTCGACCGCGTCATGGCCACCTCCGAACTCGTCGAAACGAGCGACGAGGAAAGCCCCGAAACCACTGGGCCCGTCAACGTCGAAATCGGCGGGAAGCCACTGCTGTTTGGCAAAGACGTGACCGTGGCGGGCATCGTGAGCAGTTTTCAGATTCGGACCACCAAAACGGGCAATCCGTTTTGTATTTTCAAACTGGAAGACTACGCCGGCTCGATGGAAATGGCGCTTTTCGGCGAAGATTTCGTAAAGTTTTCGGCCTACATCCAAACGGGTCACTTCCTGTTTGTGAAAGGCAAAATCCAAAACCGCTGGAAGTCAGAAGACCAATACGAGTTTAAAATCAGTTCGATGCAGCTACTGAGCGAAGTGCGCGAAAAACTCACCAAAGAGATTCGGTTGCAGTTGGATCTAGACCTGCTCGACGGAGTGTTGGTGGCCAAGCTCAACGAAGCCGTGCAGGCGCACCCCGGCAACTGCTCGCTGTCGGTTTCGGTATTAGACAACCTCACCCGCACCGAGATAAAACTCCAATCTCGCCTCCACCGCGTAGCCCCCACCAACGCTTTTTTCAAACTGCTAGAAAGCATGGGCGGCGTGAAGTTTTCGGTGAATTGATGTAGAAAATTAAGAATGATATCCATGACCTCACACTTGAACAATGCAGACCGATAATTTATTAAAACAAGTAAGTTTCATCAAAGAGATAGACAAGTTGAAATACATTCAACGTAAAACTAAATTATTCAACAGCGATAGGCACGAAAATGACGCCGAACATAGTTGGCATTTAGCAATGATGACAATTGTGCTGGCCGAACATTCAGACAAACCCATTGACGTGCTGAAAGTTGTAAAAATGGTTTTAATTCACGACATCGTAGAAATTGACGCTGGCGACGCTTTTATTTACGACGCTCAAAAAAACCATACAAATACCGACGAAGAACTTATCGCCGCAAACCGAATATTTGGGCTTTTACCCGCCGAACAAGCAGAAGAATTTATTGCCATTTGGAAAGAATTTGAAGAAGGTGTGACCGACGAAGCAAAATTTGCCAAAGCAATGGACCGATTTGAACCATTGCTACAAAATACCTCAAATAATGGCGGTACTTGGACCGAATTCAATGTCCCCTATCAAAAAGTTTACGATAAGAAAAAAGCAATTAAAAACGGTTCGGCATCCATTTGGAGCTATGCAGAGAACTTAATCAACGAAAGTGTGGAAAAAGGAATTCTAATCAAAAAGGTTGACTGATCGCAATATAACAATGCAAACAAACAGCAGTGAAGACAAGCCAGACCTGAGTTTACATACATTTTATCATGGAACGAAGGCCAATTTGAAGCAGGGAGACCTGATTGAACCTGGCTTCAATTCAAACTATGGTAAAGGCAAGAAGGCGTCTTATGTCTATCTAACCGCCACCTTGGATGCGGCAATCTGGGGAGCGGAACTTGCTTTGGGCGACGCACCCGGCCGAATTTACATCGTAGAGCCAACAGGCCCCATAGAAGAGGACCCCAATCTGACAGACAAAAAATACCCGGGCAACCCAACCAAGTCTTATCGTACAAAGAGCCCGCTTCGGGTCTCGGGCGAGGTCACCGATTGGCAAGGACACGCCCCCGAACAGCTAAATGCCATGAAGGAGCACCTTGCGCGACTGAAGCAACTTGGGATTGAGGCAATCGAGGATTAAGTAAAAATGAACAATAGTGAGCCATTTTCAGACTCACTATTGGCAAATTTAGACACTGGCAATAAATGGCGCTTTTTTAACAAACGTTTGGGTAAACAGCTGTTGAATAAGAAAATGTGCCAAATCTGTCGCGCTTATTTTGTCCCCAAGACAATCTTCCAAACTGACACGAATTTGACCATATTCGTCGGTTTGTTCAATTAAAGGAAGTCTTACTAAAGTCCAATCAACCTCACTATTTGTCAAAATCTCAAATTCAGACTGCTTGTTAGCCGTTGAAATGGGATATTTTTTTCTCATCCATTCTGTTGCGAAAGCTGTTTTGGGGCTTTTATTATCCAAAGGAGTATCCACGTTCAGCCCAGTAGTTACGATATAACGATGAACATTATACTTGTTCATCGCCTGAATAACATTGGCAGTTGATTCGCTAAAGATGGTAGGTGCACTTGGAGGAATTCCCAAACCTAGTGTGCTAATTACGGCGTGACAACCTTTAACCAAGGTATCGACGGTGCTGTAAATCGTTACATCACCCTTAACAACTTCGATAAGTGGGCTATTGATAGGAAAATTATCGGGGTTTCTGAGAAGAATTTTGAGTTGAAACCCTTGATTTATTAGTTGCTTTACGAGGTATTTCCCTGATTTACCCGTACCGCCAATTACTGCAATTTTTATATTATTTTTCATTCTCGTTCTTTATAAAATTTGAGCAAACAATTACATCCGTATTTATCCAAATAGACAAAACGAACCAGCAAAAGCCTTTTGGACTTTCGTAACAAGAAGCGTCAATATTTTATAAAGAGATTTTAATAGGTCAAAAGTACAAAAAATAGGACATTACACAAGCCGATGGCCTATTACCAAATTATGGGTAACACAAATAAGATGGAAAGTCAACTACGCTATTCCAAATTGAACTCCTTGCGTAGAGTGTCTGTAATTATACTAATTTAGGGGCGATAATTATTCAAACCTATGATGAAACATAAACACTTCCTTGGATTCTTTTTCGCGTCAGGAATCAGCTTTTACCTTCCCGCGCAAAAGGTTATTCCGCAAAGCATTGCCCCCGTTTTTGCCCATGCCGAAAGCATCACTGGCCGACCAAACTACCTCGATAGTCCTTTCAACACCGCTGGTGACCGGCTCTACATGGTAGGTCACCAAAACGGCACGTTTCCCGATTTGGGCTGGCACGTCAAAGGCGAAATGGGCGGCATTTGGCATCATCCCATCAAACTCATGGACGGTTTTGAGGCGAGCGTCACCACCGACGGTGCCACCGTAGCTCTCACCAAGGCCGATGCGTTTGTCAATTACCCGTTTGGCAACAAACATATTTTCAATACTTTTTCAGAAAAAATAACCGTCGAACGCCTTCAATTTGTACCCGATGGAAAAAGTGCGGTCTACGTCGAGTTTTTGGTCAAAAACAAGACCAACAAAAAACTCAATGTGACGCTAGACCTCAAAGCTATTTCCAACCTCATGCCCGTTTGGCTGGGTGAGCGCACCGGAATGGTGGACGGGAAAGATGCCGCGACCTATCATTCGGTGGACAATTTTTGGGTCGCCAAAGACGCCCTCAATCCGTGGTATGCGGTGTATGGTTCTAGCATAAAGGGAACCCCCTCAAGTACTTCAGAAGCCAATCTCACCAAGCCCAACGCCTCAACGACCCGCACCCAATACACCTTTGAAATCGCGCCGAATGGCGTTTTTAGCTTTCCGTTGATTATTGCGGGGTCTTCCAAAAGCGAAGCCGAGGCCATTCAGGCCTTTAAGGAAGTGCGCGAAAATGCCTTTGCGTTGGTTTCAAAAAAGAAAGCAAGATTTGAGCAAATCAATCAAAAATCCCGCATTACGCTCAACGACAAAGAACTTGAAACGGCGTTTCGTTGGGTCAAATACAACACCGACTGGCTCATCGTCGACGTGGCGGGCCAAGGCCGGGGCGTGAGTGCAGGCCTGCCCGATTATCCGTGGTGGTTTGGTGGAGACATGGTCTACACCCTCAAAGGGCTGGTTGCTACTGGCCAAAAGTCGCTGACTTACAGCACGATTGACCTCATCCATCGCATCTCCGAAAAGACCAACGGCAACGGCCGAATCGTTCATGAAGTATCTACGAATGGGGCGGTTTTTAATCCGGGCAACGTCAACGAAACGCCACAATTTGCGTCCCTGATTTGGGATGTTTTTTGCTGGACGGGCGACCGAGCATTTCTGAACAAATACTTTCCTGGCATTGAAAAAGGGCTGGATTGGCTCATCAAAGAAAACGACAAAGACGGCAATTCGCTGCCCGATGGCTTTGGAATGATGGAGATTCACGGCATGAATTCCGAGATGATTGACGTAGCGGCCTACTCCCAAAAAGGCTTTGCCGATGCGGCCCAAATGGCGGCGATTTTGGGAAAGAATGCGTTGGTAAAAAACTACCAAGGCAAAGCAGACCTCATCAAAGCAAAAATCAATAAAGACTTTTGGGTGGAAGAATTTGGCTCGTATGCTGATTTTATCGGCACCAAAGAACAAGCATTGCATTTGGCCCAAGATGCCATCGTGCGCGCCGATACCCTCAAAAAACCTTGGGCAGTCAAAGAACTCAAAGACACAAAAGCCAAAATTGAAACTTACGAAGCTGGCCTGAAAAAGGGATTTGTGATGCACCACAACTGGGTCGTCAATACCCCGATGGAAATGGGCATTGCCGACAAAGAAAAGGCCCTTGCGGCGTTGGAAACCGCCAAAAAATTTACCAACCCCTTCGGAATGTTTGTGACGGGCATCGACCGCGACGAAACAGCTGGCACCGATGAAGGCTCTTTTGCAGCCGTATCCGACAAAAAAATATTTACCTACACGGGTGCCGTCATGACGCTACCCACGGGGGTGCAAGCCGTGGCCGAAAACAACTATGGTCGCCCTAATGAGGCATATAATTTGCTCAAAAAGATGACCAAGTCGTTTAGTTACGCGTTTCCCGGCTCCATTTATGAGGTTTCGCCCGACTACGGCATGATGACCCAAGCCTGGAACATGTACGCTTTTGGGGAGCCCATCATCAAGCAGTTTTTTGGCATCAAGCCCCTCGCCTACCAAAAACAAATCACGCTTTCGCCGCTGCTCCCTGCCGCCTTGACAGAAGGAAAAATTGAAAATGTGATCGTCGGAACAAATGAAATTTCGGTTACGTTCAAACAAACGACGGGCAGCGATACGTTTAATATCAACCAAAAATCAGCCGATTGGAAAATCGTTTTGGCCCAGCCCAAAGGCAAATATGCCCGATGGATTTTGAACGGCAAACTGGTGCAACCCCAAACCGTCGGCGATATAGAGCAGGTTTCAGTTTCGGGGAACGCTGTTCGTTTAGAACTTATCAAGTAAAAAAAACAGCCACTAGAAAATGGACAACACTCAAAACAAGGACCTGATTTTACGGGAAAAACTGGCCATCCAACGAACAATTTTGGCCAATCAATCCACTTTTTTGTCATTTTTGCGCACGTCGATGTATTTTCTAGTGGCTGGGCTAAGCATGAAAAGTCTGTTGAAAATAGAAAGCGCTTTGTCCATTCAACTCCTCTTCTTTGGGTGTTCATTCAGCCTTCTCACCGTGGGTACTGTCAACTATTTCAGACAAAGCAAAAAAATAAAGGAAAGTGAAATCCACATTGGCAATTACAAAAAAGAGCATCTCGAATAAATACCCATCCAATGGAGATAAGAAAATACAAAAGTGCTGATCAAGAACAGATTATCCAACTCCTACGTCTCAACACCCCCGAGTACTTTTCGCCCGACGAGGAGGAAGATTTAGTGTATTATTTAGCGCACCACGTCGAATACTATTACGTGGTGGAGATAGCTGGCGTGGTGGTTGGTTGCGGCGGCATCAACCTCGCCGACGACGGCCTCACGGCCAAAATATCTTGGGATATTGTACATCCTGACCACCAAGGAAAAGGCATTGGCAGTGCTTTGACAAAGTACAGAATCGAAAGAATCAGGGAAATGGAAGGGATAAAAACCATTTCGGTCCGAACGTCGCAGTTGGTGTATCCTTTTTATCAAAAATTCGGTCTCGAACTCAAAGAAATCGTGGAAGATTTTTGGGCCGAAGGCTTCGATATGTACCGCATGGAATGTGATTTAGAAACGACCCAAGACTAAGTTTACTCACGCAAAGTCGCCGAAAACAGACTCTTTGCGTCTCTGCGACTTTGTGTGAAAAAATGCGGCTTAAGGCCGTTTCAACAACTCTTCCAACGTATATACTTTTCCATTGACAAGCACGTAGCGTACGCGCTGTGCATCATGAATATTTTGGAGAGGATTGCCTTCTACGATGCTGATATTGGCAATTTTTCCCACTTCCAACGTCCCCAAATCTTTATCAACATTGAGGCTTTTTGCAGCATTAATCATCGACGTTTGTAAGGCTTGAAAGGGCGTAAACCCGCTTTCTACGTAGCTCCACAGTTCTACGTGCAAGCTCGTACCGTAGGGCATAATGGGCGAATCGGTGCCGCTCGTGATGCGCGCTCCGCTGTCCAGCAGGCGCTTGGCAACTTTGCCCGAATTGGCATAATTCAGCACAATGGCCGAAGGCTGGCTTTTCATCTGTTGGGCAGTCTCCAACATTCCAGCGCGGTAATAGGCGGGATACAATTGCCGAAACTGCGGCGTATCAAACAGGCTCGTATCTTTCGTGATGGTGCTCCAATACCCACCCGAAAGCGCCAATGTAGGCGTAATCACCATTTTTGATTGACTGATGATTTGCACTACATCGTCATAGCTGTGGGCCGTTGAGGTCAGCTTGGGCGAATACCCCCGGCGACTCGTTGCGCCAAGGTGCTCCACCGCATCCACGCCGTACCGGGCAGCAGGAAAAATCTCGTGCGACGATACCGTCATGCCGTTTTGGTGGGCATATTCGGTGATTTTTTGCTGCCATTCATCGGGCATCCGCACGTAGGTTTTGATAAGGTCGTAGCCCAATCGGTTGGCGCGGTTGAGTTCGAGTTTAAGCTGTGCTTCGGAGCCGATGGCCGTGGCCATGTTGTAATAAATGCGACCACCGTCGGTGAGGGCTCCCGTCAAAAAGTGAAACGGCCCCGGGCGCTTACCGCTGTGCCATGCTTCACGCTGCTCTACGGCATCATACGGGTCAGAACCCGGCTCACGCACCGTCGTAATGCCGTAGGCCAACCAAATCCGCCCCGTTTTTTCACCAAACTGCGCATCGAGGTGAGAATGGGTTTCAAACAATCCGGGCATCACAGTCAGGTTGGACGCATCTACTTTGCGGTAATTGGCGGGGTAATTAGTGCGGTGCGGTTGAATTGCTTTGATGCGACTATCTTCCACCACCAAGTCGACGTTGGTAAGTAATTTTTCATTTTTCCCGTCAAACAACCGCCCTGCATGAATCACGACGGTGCCTTTGGGTTTGGCGTTGGTCCACGTCAAATCAAACGGAATATCCTGCTTGCTAGTGTCGGCGAGGGCTACTTTCCGAAGGTGGTCGGTGGCCACATACACCAACGATTTTGAATCACCCGTCCACGTAGGCGCTTCGGCCAACTCCGACGTAACGGCGCGAGGTTGACCCTTAAATTGACCGTCTTCGTTGACATCAATGACCCACAGCAAAGCGTCTTTGACGTAGGCCAGTTTGGTGCCATCGGGCGACCAAGTCGGGCCGTTGCGGTAGCGCATCGCGGGGGTTTGGTAGGGTATGGGCGTATCGAAACTAACCGCTTGTCCGCTCTCGGAATTGACCAATAAAAACTTGCTTATCCCTTCACGAAACTTGGAAGAATACGCTTCCAGTGCCGCCAGCAACACGTATTTTCCATTCGGCGACCACGAAGGCTGCCCTGGCTGAAACATGGGTTTGTAGACCGCTTTGGTCACATTAGTGGTCAAATCCATGATTTGCAGCACCGTTCCCACGGCCAGCGTATTGCGCAGGCCCTGTTTCATGAACGCAATCTTCTTGCCGTCGGCCAACCACGAACCCTGAAATTCATCGTCAGATGTTTGGGTCAATTGAGTGACTTTTCGGGTCGAAAGCTCCAACGTGTACAAATCCATGTTGCCCGTTCGGTCGGCAGAAAAGAGTAGTTTTGCGCCATCTGGCGACCACGCCAAGTCGGTTTCATAATACACATCGTCGGTCAGCTTTACGGGTTTAGGTAGGCCAATCGTCAGCAGCCACACATCACCGAGCGCAATAAAAGCCACTTGCTTGCCATCAGGCGATACCACTGGGCTACGAATGCCTTTTACTGTTTTTAAAGAAGGGCCGTCAAAATCGTAGATTTTTCGTTGATACACGGGCGTACTGACCGTCATCGTCACCTGAAACGGCACTTCTACGCTACCACCATCTTCGTCACCACGCCGCTTGATTTTTCCGTCAGTAGTATACAAAATACTCCCATTAGCCGCCCACGCCGCCCGGAAAGGAAACACATCATCGCCCGTTTTGCTCAACGGAACAATTTTGCCCGTTGCCACTTCGACCGACAACAGCGACGTTTCGGCAACAGTCAATAATTGGTAACTAATCCATTTCCCATCTCTGCTCCACGCGGGCGCGCTCGGTGTGCCTTTTCCCGCTGGAGCGAGTAATTTTTCCGTACCATCCTCCAATAGCAGATAAATACCCGCGCCATTGGCCCGACTTGACGCAAAAGCCAATGTCTTGCCATCGGGCGAATAAGCAGGGGTATAATCGTGCTCCAAATGAGTGGTGAGCGCGGTAGCGGTACCCGTTGAAAGGTCAATTTTCCAGATGTCATAATTGCCTTTTCGGTCCGATGAGCAAACAATGCTTTTGCCATCGGGTGCCCAGAAAGGTTCGCGGTGGTCGTAGGGTCCAGAGGTGTGTTGTTTGAGCTCTTTTCCGTCTTTATTTACACTCCAAATATGGTACGTACCACCCCGATACGACTGAAAAGCAACCCGTTGCCCATCCGTACTCCAACAGGGTTGGCGGTCGTCGCCCATGCCATCGGTCAGTGATTTAGCCACTCCACCTTTGGCGGGAAGCGTGTAAATAGTTCCCTGCAAATCAATGGCAATGGTTTGGCCGTCGGGCGAGAGCGCCATCGCCATATTGGTTCCTTCATTGACCGTAATTTGTTTGGAATCCAGACGCTGGGCCGCGACGTGCATCGAAAAAAATAAAAATGCGATTGTATAAAATTTCATTTGCAGCAGGTTAAGATACAGAAAATAAAAAGGTTTGGGTGGAAACACGTTTGCCCATTTACTGGTCTGAATCAGCAAAGGGGCAAACGTTCCTAATACTACGAATAAAAGAGCTTATTTATAAATTGCCATCGCGTCAAACACCCCCGGCACAGGTTTGGGTGAAAGCGGATTTCCGTTGATTTCGTTTTGTGAATAGATAAAACGCATGGGCAATTTATCCCCCGCGTTGGGAGTCAACTTTATCCCTGTTGGGCTGGTGCGATTGCGGCGTTCGTCGTTCCAACCGATGGTTTGACAATAAAAAGCCACGTAGCGCTCCTCCAAAATTTCCCGCATGAGGGCATCATTTTGGGCAATTCCGTCGGTATTTTCCATGCCTCCTTTTACAAAATCAGCTTCTACATAAGGCAGGTATTTATACGAAAAATTGGCGGCTGTCACACTGTTGATGTAGCCGCCACCCGTGTTCATAAACGCCCGGTATTCATTCAGATACGCAAGTGCATCCGCAAAACTACCCGCCCGTAGGGCCATTTCGGCCTGAGTTAGTTTATTTTCCTGAAACGTCACCAACGGAAACGACGCATCTACGCTCATAAAACCTACCTGCGTGGCCCGTTTTTGGGTATTCGGCTCCACCCGATTGGGCACATTAACCCCCTGACGCAAATAATAAAAATTGAAACGGGCGGTTTCGTCGGTTTTGGCATTGCCCCGGTAGGTGGTGGTGAGCGTGGGGTCAATCAGTTTTAACAGATGACAAGGCGCATTGGCTTTGGTAACGGCCGCCCCATCGCCAATCCTACTCACGGCCAAGAAGTTATAAATAAAATTTTGATTTTGTCCCTGAATAACCCCGTGCGGCATGTACATAGAATTGGTGGCTTTGCTTACGCCTTTTGTCGCCGCGGCCGCCGCCAATGGGTACTCTTTGGTATCGGTATAAAACCGGGCTTTGAGCGTGTAGGCCACTTCAATCCACTTTTTGGGATCACCACCCAGCAGCACATCCGTGCCGGCACGCGGTACGCCCACGCCCGTTTCGAGGTCTTTGATGGCTTCGTCCAGCAGTTTTTGCACGCCAGCGTAGACTTCGGTTTGGGTATCATATTTTGCATTCGGAAATTCCTCCAATTGAGCCGCCTGCGAAAAAGGAATATCTCCGTAAAGCGATGTCATGGTGCCGATGTTGTGGGCCATGAGTACTTTGGTCATCCCCGCTAAAACCTTGACGCCCTGCGGTTCAATTTTGGCCAACAACAGGCGTGCATTGCGGTGAATACCGTAATAGCTGCTACTCCACATGCCGTCAAAATAAGAACCCGCCACGTTGTAAACGTGAAAATCGGCCCACTGACGGTCATAACCGAAGTAATAGCCGCTCCAAATACTCGACAAAAGCGAGTTGTAGCCTTCGTGTACCGAGGCCGCGGCCAACTCAATACCCGTAAACATCAGCTCTGCGGGCGCATCGGTCGGGTTGTTTAAATCATCGTTAAGATTACTCACGAGGGAGTCGCAGGCCGTCAGAGACAACGTGATGGCAAGGGCGGCGGTTGAAATATATTTTTTCATTTTTTGTGTCATTTTGGAGATTAAAAAATGTGGAAGGCTCGTATTTGTTTTATCAGTAATTGATTCTGACCGAAAAAACGACCGATTTAGAGCCTGGGTTGTTGAAGTAATCTTGACCACGACCGTTGCCAGTACCATTGAGCGACGTTTCGGGATCAATACCCACCACATCCGTCCAAAGCAATAAATTACGCCCCGTAGCCGATACACTAATCGAACCCAATTTGAGTTTTTCTTTCAACCAAGGGCTGCGCCAGTTGTAGGCAAGGGTAGCCTCGCGGAGTCGGGTCCAACTGCCGTCCACCATGAATTGTTCCTGCAAAGCACTGAATCCCTGCCCCAAAGTTGTGTACCAAGCTTGATCAAGCAATACGGGCCCTGCGCCAAAATCCTGAATATTGCCGCGTACTGCGCTGCCTGCTTCAAACACTTTTCCGTCGTAGTTTTTGAGGCCGCCAGCGGGAATCGTCACTTCATTTCCTACATCGGCGTGTGTTCCGAAATTATAGAGAACAGATTGGGTATTGGGCGCAAACGTGGAGCCTTGGAAGGTTTCAAAAAGCACATTGAGCGAGAAGTTTTTGTAATTGACATTGGTTCCGAAACCTGCCCGGTATTTGGGATTAGGATCACCAATCACACCGTAGGTAGGTGCCAATTGCGGAAAACCGTTGGCGTTCAAACTCAATGAGCCGTCGGCCTTACGGAGATACGTTCCGCCATAAAGCGCTGATAATGAATAACCAACTTTAGCTACTGAGCTGGTAAGCGTGCTAAATCCTCCCAAAACAATCTGGTCGGTTCCCGCCAAATCTTCCACCCGATTTATGTTCCGACTGATGTTTCCAATGAGTTGAATATCAAGCGCTCCTTGGCGAAACACCTCGGCCGAAACTTCACCTTCCCAACCTTTGTTAGACATGGTTCCGGCATTGGTATAACGACTCGTAAAACCCGTACTCGGCGCGGCGGCCACTTCTAGTAGCAGGTCTTTGATGGTATTGCGATAATACGTAAAGCCCAGCGAAAGGCGGTCTCTGAAGAAGCGCATATCGCTTCCGATTTCCCACTCCGTTTTACGTTCGGGACGCAAAAAAGCATCTCCCTGTTGCGACGACTGCACAAAAGCACCGTTGCCGTACGCCACGCCGCTGGCCGTACCGCCCCAGCCCCCCGAAAACTCCGCCGTCACAAAATCGGTCGTACTTCGGTACGGTTGCGGCTGTACACCCACTACGCCGTAAGACCCGCGTAGTTTGCCAAAACTCAACCAACCGATTTCTCTCAACGGGTCTAGTTTGGTAAACTGCCACGCCATATCTACCGAAGGATACAGAAAGGTTCGGTCGGTTTTTTCACCAAAAGGAGAGCCCGACTCCGCCGCCGCACCGAGGTTCAGATAAACTTGATCATAAAACCCAAAATTGGCAGTGCTGTAAAGTCGTGTGGTACGAATCCGGCGCTCTTCGTCAAAAGGAGTGCGGTTGGCTGCGGTGGAGTTGCTGGCATCCATCGGGCCATTGGGAATCAAGAAATTGACCATTGAGTAGCCCAAATTCAAAAAATCACGATTGTTGACGTTCCAACCCAAAATATACGTCCCCGAAATATTAGGCGTAATGTCTTTCACGGCGCGGGCTATCACATCAAAGTTAAGCTCGGTTTCTTTAAACATCTCTTCAGTATAACTTCCCGTGAATGCGCTCCCTGCCGAGCCTACTGGATAATAACTTTTGCGCGTATCGGTATAAGAATCTACCCCTCCGCGTGCTTTCAACTCAAACCATTTCTGCGGCTTGAAACTGATTTCGGTGGCGGTGATAAAACGGTCGACGAGCGTAGGGTTTTGCAACTCATTGATCACCCACAGCGGCGAATCATAAATGGGATTATCGTTGCCCAAATAGCGACGATAAGACCGTTGGCGCAAAATCGGGGCGGCCGTAGGAGAAGAATAGTAATAGCCTTTGTAATCAGTATCGTCAAAATCAGGGGGCGTGCGTACCATCCCCAAGTAAAGTCCGTTGACGTTTGACCCCGTCTGGATTCGATTCGATTTAGATTTAACGTATGAGGTCTTAGTCGAAAGTGAGAGCATATCTCCAAACTTACGGTCGGCATTGAGGCGGAAGGTAGTCCTGCGATAGTCACTTTGTCCGCGAATTATCCCTTTTTGGTTCAGGTCGCCCACGCTCAAATAATAGGTTCCCTGCTCATTTCCGCCACTGAGGCTTATGTTGTTATCCACAAAATATCCCGTCCTGAACACCTGATTGATGCGTTGATCGTTGTAGGTTTCTTTGGAATTTTTCTTTGTAATCGGATAATGCTTCGTTCCGTCTAGGGCTTCAAAATACTGCCCCGTGGTGTTGAATTCATCGGCGCCCCCCGAACGGTTTTCGATTTTATCCCCCCACGAGTTGGAGGCCGTAGGGCTAAAAACCCCGTTGACCCCCTGCCCGTATTTGTCTTGCATGGGGTGCAAAAGATTTACTTTATCAATGGAAACCGACGAGCTGAACGAAATATCAACTTTGTTGCTGTTCCGGCCTTTTTTGGTCGTAATCACCATCACCCCATTGGCCGCGCGCGAGCCCCACAGAGAGGCAGCGGCGGCTCCTTTAAGAATCTGCACATCCGCAATATCATTGGGATTCAGGTCATTGAGTCGCGACTGTTGGCGTACCCCACCAGCCGATTCACCAATGCTGCTATTGCTCATCGGAATCCCGTCAATGATGACCAAAGGTTGATTATCGCCAGTGATGGTGCTTTGCCCACGTATTTGAATGTACGAGCCTGCGCCTGGGTCACCTGATGAACGGGAGATTTGGACCCCGGCGGCTCGACCAGCCAAACCGTTGATAACGCCCGTTTCGCCCGTTCGGGCTATGGCTACGCCCGTTACTTTGGAGGAGGTCGCGCCTTGGATGTCTTTGTTTTGCTCAAAACCCAACGCCGTCACGGTCACTTCCATGAGCTGTTTGGTATCGGTTTTAAGCTTAATTAAAAAATTGCTTTGGTCGCCAATGGGCAATTCTTGGGTAGACATTCCAATGAATGAAACCACCAGAATTCCTCCCCCAGAAGGCACACTGAGGGCGAAATTTCCTTCAGAGTCAGAGTTGGCCCCTGTGTTGGTGCCTTTGAGCAAAACGTTGACCCCAGGTAGGACGGAGCCATTTTCGGCATCGGTAATTTTACCGGTAATCTTGCGGGTTTGTCCGTAGGTAGATATACCAATCAAACCAAGCAAAAGAATGAGTAGAGAACACTTCATAATGGGCATTTAGTTTGTTGTTTAGGTTAATTGTCAACATAACTTACTGACCAAAAGCGCTAACTCAAAATTTAATTCGGCTATTATGAGAAAATTTAAAATAGTTATTTAGATAATTAAAGATTCATACAGTTTGAATTTTCGTATTCTACAAAAAATATAATTTTATCGACAAAAAGTCATTATTTGTCTATACAGTTCTACTACTCAGCATTCTAAGAAACATACGTATTTGTACTTAACTTTTAAAAGCCGCCCGACATTTCATTTTTTAAGTATAAAAAAAGGGAGACTCGAAAGCCTCCCTTTTTTTGTACTGATTCTGACTCAAACCTACGAAGCGATAAACAACGTAGCCACGGCCAGTACTTGCTCTTTGGTCAATGGCTCGTCAAATGCTTCAGTGATGGCATTGGCCGAGAAGCCACCGAGCGTTTTGACATCTACCCCTGCTTGGGTGGTATTTTCTTCGCCATTATAAATGGCCTGAACAACGGCGTTATCAATGCCACTGTCTTTACCCGTTATCCACGGCTTGACCGAAGCGCCATTGGCTTTCCGCATCATACGGATATGAGCCGCATGACGGGCTTCTACCGAGTGAATATTGAGCGCGGCGGTGAGGACGGCATTTTGCTGTACCAAATTGGGGGCTTGTCCTTTGTAAGCACGAACGCCTGTATCTTCCAGCGATTGGGCAACGGCCAAAAACAATTGGTAATTGGTAAAAGCCGTGGCAAACGGCCCCGTACCAGTACCTTGCCCACCAGAAAAGTCAAACTTTGGCTCTGCAACTGGCGTTCCACCTGCTCCCGTAATGGCCGTTTTTAGAAAATTCACGTGCGCTTTTTCGTGGTTCATGATGGTCGTGATGGCCGCAGTGGGCGCTCCCGCAGGAATCAAGCCCGCACTTGCCAGCGCTTTTTCGTAAAAACGATACTCAAGGTATTCGAGGGTAAGCGCGTAGTTGAGCACATCCACCACATTGGTGGTCGATTGGCCGTAAGCCTTCTGAAACATACTGCCTACCGCCAGCGGCACCGCCGCCATGGTTAGTTTTTTACCTAAATCGGCAAAGTCACGCAGTGCCTTGCGGCGACTGTTGAGGCGGTCACTCATTTCAGGGTCACGCTCCTCAATCATATTTAATATTTTCAAAAAATCCATGATGTTCCCTTGGTTAGGCCAATGTACCGGCGTTGATTTTTGTTTTGATAAATGGAGCCGCCGCCATTAACACTGCCGATGGCTCTTTGGACATTTCCAAGCCGTTGGCGTCGATGACGGTGCTGTCGGCAAACGTGCCGTTGTTGATTAAATCACGGATATAGGCCGCATGACGTGCCTCTACCGACACGATTTTTCCAGCAATGGCCAGCAAATCGGGCGAAGTCAGGAAGCGTCCCGCTCCGTTGTAAGCTGCCACTCCCAAATCTTCAAAGGTCTTCGCGGCATTCAACACACTTTCACGTTTTGAGAAGTCAATAGAACTAAAATCCACTTCCAATCCACCAATGGCATTGACCCCAAGAGCCGCCTTGAAAAACTCGCGGTGTGCCATTTCATGGTCCCTGATGTCGGTCAATAAAGACCTTTCATCGGCGGTAATTCCCGAGAACTGAGACTCGATAACTCGCTGATAAAAAGCCGCTTCCAGTTGTTCCAATGCATACGCATAATTCAACACCGCGTTGTCGCCAGTACCAAAATTCACCTCTCCCGCCACAATCACTGGATCGTCCTCTTTACATCCCGTCAAAATCAGCGACGTAGCCGCTGCCGTTCCTCCAGCCCATTTGAGAAATGAGCGCCGATGCACACCCTTTACCAGCAAACCACTGTTGCTTTCAAGGGATGATGGTGTGTTTTTTAAAATGTTCATACAATTGGTTTGTTAAAAAATAGTACTGAAACTAATAAAGGCAAAAGCAAGGGGTACTCGTTTATCGTCTTTCCGCAACCGTTATTGCTTTACTTTTTAACGTACGGCATTCTTTGGGCAAATAGATTTAGAAGGTTTTTGATTTTTCTCACCAGAAACATCCTATGGCGCTAATTAATCTTTTAAGTCACGCTTGAGTTCGTCGATATTTTTCTGAAAATCCGATTTAAATTCTCTCCAATCGCGTTTCAATCCTCCTTTAAGCTCGGTAATATCATTGTCTACGTCCTTCAATCTAGCATCCAATCGGTCCCTTTGCGCCCGCAAACGAATCTTTTCAGAGCTGTTGGCTTTGTCTATATCGCGGTCTAACTTCTCAATACGGGTTTTTATTTCCATTCTTCTTTCCTCCATCGTCACCAAAAACTCCCGCTCTTCCTGCTTGAGTTCGGCCGAAATTTCTTCGCGCTTGGTGGTAGCCTCTTCCTTAGCTTCTGTCAAATCTTCGGTTACTTCGGCGCTTGCTTCTTTGGCTTCTTTTTGGGCCTCGGTCAATTCTTCTTGGGCATTTTCCTGCTTGCTTTCACAACCCACAAACACCAATCCCCCAACCAATAGCGCAACTGTTATTATGTACTTTTTCATAATTTTCAACTTAGATTTTAACGATAATTATTGATATGTTTTGATAGGGTAAAAACTTTGTACCAATCGGTAAATCAGCTAAAAGAGGGCAAAAGCCAGCCCCAACTTTCTACAAAAAGGGTAATAAACTACCCGACCCAAAAAACAGAAATAGCCCAATCAGGCATAAGGTAGGTGGTCCAATTGTTTATCATAAACAGGATAATGTATTCCTCCAAAACCGATAAAAGACATGCAAACACCTTCAAATAACAATTCAAGTGCATCCATTGGAAATTCTGCATCTGACTTGTGGATTCCAGATGCCGAGCAGCCCAACGAGGCCGCCAACGAAGTGTATGATGAACCAAAAAATCCCAGAAATTTAGCGCAGGAAGCCAAGGACTTTCCAGAATGGTCCATTCTTCAAAACACCCACGATGATGGCCAACCCGACGAGGCACACGACGCATTTTTGACGCCTTCAGGCCGAAGTTTTATTGACGAAGCATAAAAAACAGGACAATTACTTATCAAAAAAGGCTTGCCGATGGCAAGCCTTTTTTGATGAATGAGGTAGCTAAGAAGCTAAACGGGTACTTTCTTACCTCCCGCCGCGATGGATTTATAAATCGCTTCTATCACTTTCATGTCTTTCAACCCTTCTTCGCCCGATATATTGGGCTCAGGTTTTCCGTTCAGAATACAATCAGCCATGCCGTCCATTTGCCAAGTTTGGTGCATTTTGGTTGTGTCCCAGCTCATTTCGCCTTTGTGGGTGCGGCCTTTCATGGGGCCGTAGCCAAAAGCAGGACCGAGTTCGACAAAGCCCTTTTCGCCAATTACGTAGAGACGTTCAAAATTATTGAAATTGTAAGTAGTTGAACAGGAGGCTATTACGCCACTAGGAAAGCCCATTTGCCAGGTCACGGTCTCGTCTACTTCCTTAAATTTTATGGGGTCAGTTTTGGCTTCTTCTGCCGAAACCCAAATGGGCTCTTCACCCGTGGCGTAGCGAGCACCATTGATACAATAAATACCCACATCCATCAGGGCACCTCCTCCCGCGAGGGCTTTTTTGAGTCGCCATTGATTAGGGTTGCCGCTTTTGAAGCCGTCGTAGGTATTTACATGCATAATTTTGCCCAATTCGCCCGATTCTCGCATCCGTATCAATTCGCGGGTGTAGGGTTCGAAGTGCAGTCGGTAGCCGATATATAGCTTCACATTTGCTTTTTTACAGGCGGCAATCATCTCTTGGGCCTGTTTTACGCTGACGCTCATGGGTTTTTCACAAATGACGTGTTTGCCCATTTTAGCGGCCCGAAGGGTATATTCGTGGTGCATTGAATTGGGCAGCGTAATGTAGACCGCGTCGATGTTGGGATTATCTTTGATTTTTTCAAAGTCCTTATAATCGTAAAAATTGGCTTTGTCCAAACCGAATTTATCCGACCATTTACCGACTTTTTCGGGTGTTCCCGTTACTCCCCCCACCAACTTGGCTATTTTGCAGTCTTTCATGGCAGTAGCCACCCGCTCAGCATAACTTCCAAGGCCTACCAAGACCACCCGAAGTTGTTTGTCGGCTACAGGGCTAGTTTCAGGAAGTACGGCGGCCTGTGCTGGGGTCAGTGCAGATACCAAAGGCAGGGTGAGCGCCGAGCCACCAATCTTGAGAAGAAAATCACGACGAGATTTCATGAAGTTGTTACAGTTAGTTTCTCTAAAAAGCACCAATACGTCGTTTTCTATGGTTACTACGGCTAAATTTGTCAAATACATTCAAAAGAAGTTTGTCTATCTTTGTTACAAAAGTCCTTAGAATGCCATTTATCTTCAAACAAAACCCAATGAGAAAATTTACGTTCATTTTAGCAGGATTACTCCTGACGCTTCAATCCTTTGCTCAACTCCAATCTCCCCAACAATTTTTCGGTTTTGCCCCTGGCGAACAAATGGTTCCTACGCATCGGTTGTACCAATACGCCGACCATGCAGCCTCTCAGGTTCCTGCCAAGGTGAAAGTGATGTCGTATGGACAAACGTTTGAAAAACGCCCGCTGATGATGGTCGTGGTTAGTTCCGAAGAAAACATGAAGAACTTGGAGCAAATTCGCACCGACCACCTCAAAAGCATTGGAATGTTGGCCGGTCAGCCCACGAGCAAAACCCGCCCAGCTGTGATTTGGATGAGCTACAACGTACACGGCAACGAAGCCACCAACTCAGCCGCTTTCCCCAAAGTTTTACATGAGCTATTGGCGGGTGGAACCGTGTCTGAAAAAATCCTAAAAAATGCCGTTGTCATTCTCGCGCCTTGTCTCAATCCCGACGGCCACGACCGGTATGTAAACTGGTACAACCAAAAAATAGGCACTTCGCCCAACGCCAATACCTCCGCTTGGGAGCACGGCGAGCCGTGGCCAGGTGGTCGCTACAACCACTATTTGTTTGACCCCAACCGCGATTGGGCTTGGCAAACGCAGGAAATCATGCAACAGTTGGTTGCCGTATATCACCAATGGATGCCGCACGTTCACGGCGATTTTCACGAAATGGGCCCCAACAGTCCGTATTATTTTGCCCCTTCTGCCAAGCCCTACCACGAAGATATTACCCCTTGGCAACGCGAAATGCAGGATGTGGTCGGAACTTATAACAAACGTTATTTTGACCGCAACAACTGGTTGTACTACACCCGCGAGCGCTTCGATTTGTTTTACCCCAGCTACGGCGACACTTGGCCTACCTACAACGGTGCCATTGCGATGACCTACGAACAGGGTGGCGGCGGCATCGCCGGATTGGCATATGAGCGCACCGAAGAAGGCGACACCTTGCGCCTTACCGACCGCGTAGCCCACGTAGCAGCGGCCAGCATTGCCACCATGGAAGCCATTGCCGACCGCTCCGCTAAAGTGGTGGATGAATTCATTAAATTTTATGACCGTAACCAAAACAACCCGCTTGGCACTTATAAGTCGTACGTGATAAAAACCGCTGGCGAAGAAGGCCGTATCAAGGCATTGAAAGAGTTGTTGGACAAAAACCAGATTCGCTACGGATACGCCACCGACTCCAAGTCATTGACCGGTTATAATTACTTAAATCAAAAAGACGAAGCCTTCAAAACCGACGCTGGCGACTTGGTCATCAGCGCCTATCAGCCCAAATCCAACCTGTTGAAAATATTATTTGAAACCAAGCCAAAACTGGAAGATTCGGTGACGTATGACATTACGTCGTGGTGTGTTCCGTTGGCATTTGGGGCCAAAACCTACGGTGTTAAAGAGAAACTTACGCCGGGCGCGCAACCAACCGCCGCAACTCAACCCGCAACTGGAATGGTAAACAAGCCTTACGCGTACCTTGTCAATTGGAAATCAGCCGAAGATGCTAAGTTTTTGGCTGCCATTCTGAAACAAAAAATCCGCGTTCGGGCGGCCGAAAAGCCGTTTGAAATTGGCGGCAAGGCTTACGCGCAAGGAACGCTTGTCATTACCCGCGCAGGCAATGAGCAACTAGGTGATGCCTTTGACAAAATCATTCGGGCAGAAGCCACCAAACTTGGCGTAAACCTCAACGCCACCGAGGGCGGTGGTGCGACCAAAGGCTCTGATTTTGGTTCTGATTATGTCTTTAACCTGAAAGCAGCTCCGCGCATCGGCCTGATTGCGGGCGAAGGCACCTCAATGACCGCCGTGGGCGAGGTGTGGCATTTCTTCGATCAAGAACTCAAATACCCCATCACACTGATTGACCCCAACAGCCGTTTTACAAGCAGCTTACCGTTTGCGAAACTGGACGTGTTGATTATTCCGACTTCGTTTGGTGCAAATATCCTGCGCGAAAGCCAATTCCCTGCGTTGCGCGAGTGGTTGCGCGGTGGCGGCAAATTGATTTTGTTAGAAAACGCAACCTCATTGTTGGCCGACAAAGAAGGATTTGGCCTCAAAAACAAAAAAGAGGACGGCAAAAAAATGGACAAAAAAACATCGGCCGACTCACTCAAAGTATACGGCAACCGTGAGCGTGAGGCGGTTTCTGACGATACCCCAGGTAGTATTTACCGCATCAAACTTGACAATTCTCACCCGTTAGCTTTTGGTTTTCCTGACCATTTCTTTGCTTTGGTCAACAACACTTACAACTACGACTTCCTGAAAGATGGTTGGAACGTGGGGTATTTGAAGAAAGAAAAAGATAGCTACGTGGCTGGCTTTACGGGCAAAAATGCCAAAGAAAAACTACAAAATGCGCTGTTTTACGGCGTAGAAGAAATTGGTCGCGGCAAGGTGATTTACATGGCCAACGACCCGCTCTTCCGTGGTTTCTGGTACAACGGCAAACTGCTGTTTTCCAACGCGGTATTTATGGTTCCTTAACGAGAAGGTGGTACAGGTTTTCGTAGAATGTGGGGCAGGTTTCTCAAAACCTGCCCACTCTAAAGCAAAAGCGCGAGACTGGGTCTCGCGCTTTTGCTTTGTATATCAATGTCACAGAGCTTAGATCAGCCCTTCTTTTTCCATAATTGCTTTCAGCGTAACCCCCAGTTCGTCTGACGCTTTGACCAACGGCAAACGGACCTCACTGCTGCAAATGCCTTTGATTTCGAGGCACTTTTTGATTCCTACGGGGTTAGACTCAGCGTACAACGGTGCATCCATGTCCAGAAAACGGTACTGAATCGCGGCGGCTTCTTCCATGCGGCCTTCAATGGCGTGCCAGGTCATTTCGGTAAATTCTTTCGGGAATGCATTGGCAATCACCGAAATAACCCCTCTCCAACCCACGCTTACCATCGGTGTTACGTGGTTATCGTCTCCCGAAATCAAGAGAAAATCACTCGGACATTCGCTGGCGAGTTCCATGTACTGGTCAAAATTTCCACACGCATCTTTGATACCGATGATGTTTGGGTGCTTTGCCAATTCAGCGATGGTTTCTACCTTCATGTTGACCACCGTTCGTCCGGGTACATTGTACAGAAAAACGGGCACGGGGCTTGCGTCAGCAATGGCCGTAAAATGCGCAATCAGCCCTTTTTGCGAAGGTTTGTTATAGTAAGGACATACCGACAAAACTGCATCGACGCCCGTCAAATCTGTTTGTTTGAATGTTTCCAGCACTGCGCGGGTATTGTTTCCTCCCAACCCATACACAATGGGGAGCTTTTTAGGGTTGTTTTCCTGCACAAACTTCAGCAAATCGAGTTTTTCCTGTGCGGTGGTGGTCGATGTTTCTCCCGTAGTACCCTGTACCACAAGGTAGTTAACGCCACTATCGCTTACAAAGTGAAGGAGTTTTTGGAGAGCAGGAAAATCAATGTCGTGGTTAGCGTCAAAAGGGGTCACAAGCGCAACGCCTACGCCTAAAAATCTGGTGTCCATTGGGTACTTTTTCCGTTAGTTATTAATTGAGATTGGTGGAGGTTAAAAATCGGGTCACGACTTTCGCTGCAAAGGTATCAAAATTTGTTAATCAATCGCTTCCAAAATTATCGCGCAGGCTTCGCGAATCTGCGCTTCAGAAATAACCAAAGGTGGCGCCAACCTCATAGAATTATCACAAAATAAAAACCAATCCGTGATAACGCCACCGCCGTTTTGGGTGTTTTGAATGGCCCGGTCGATGACGGGTTTCAATACGTCAAAAGATTCAAACTCCACCGCCAACATCAGCCCCCTGCCGCGTATCTCTTTTATTTTTGGATGAACCAACAAGCTTTTTATCAAATCTCCTTTCTGATTAACGCTCAATCCCTCGGTTTCTTCGTTTTTCTGTGTTCCATACAAAATGTCCTGCACTACTTCCAACGTGGCCAACGATGCCGCGCAACTCACTGGATGCCCGCCAAAAGTGGTTATATGCCCCAAAATAGGATTATTTTTAAAAACAGACATGATTTCTTTGGACGCAATAAAGGCTCCGATGGGCATACCACCGCCCATGCCTTTGGCGCACAAAAGCACATCAGGCACCACGTTGTAGTGTTCAAACGCCCAGAAGGTACCCGTTCGGCCAAAACCCGTTTGAATTTCATCAAAAATCAGGAGCGTGCCTGTCTCGTCGCAACGTTTTCGGAGGGCTTGGTGGTAGGCTTCGGTGGGTACGCGCACGCCCGCTTCTCCCGAAATCACCTCAATAATCACCGCTGCCGTACGGGTCGTAATTTTGTCCAAATCTTCGAGTATCCCGTGCTGAATATGACGAATATCAGGTAATAAAGGCCGAAAACTCCGCTTAAAAAATTCCGCCCCCGCCAAACTCAACGCGCCCTGCGTAGAGCCGTGGTAGGCATTAAAACAGGAAATAATTTCGGAACGTCCGGTAAAACGCTTGGCCAACTTCATGGCTCCTTCCACGGCTTCGGTGCCAGAGTTAGTGAAATAGACATTATCTAATGACCGGAACCTTGGCAGGGTTTTGAGTCCTGCCAAGGTTTCAACCAACGCTTCGGCCAGTTTGACCTGCGGGGTTTCGATGTATTCGCCATACACCATCAAATGCAGGTATTTATCCAACTGATTATGAATAGCTTCCAATACTTTTGGGTGCCGATGCCCCACGTTGCTGACGGCAATCCCCGAAATCATGTCGATGTAGCGTTGGCCGTTTTGACCGTATAAATAGATTCCCTCGGCCCGTTCGATGTCCAGTGCCAACGGAAAATCGGAGGTTTGGGCGAGGTGGTTATAAAAAAGCTGTTGTCGGTGAGAAAGTGCGTTGGTCATTGAGAATTCCATTTTTCAGCTGCAAATATCAACAAAAAACCTTCGACCAAGGCCGAAGGTTTTTTGTTTTTAAGAATAACAAAACCGTGGGGCGGTTTCTAGTAACCCACGTTTTGCGTCAATTGCTTATTTGCATCTATTTCACGTTGCGGAATCGGGAAAATCAAGCGCGGGCTGTTGAAGTCCAACGCACCCACTTTTCCTTTCAAACGCTTAATATCGTGCAATGTGTGCCCTTCAAAGGCCAGTTCCAACTTGCGTTCTTTCAAAATATCAGCAATGGTCACCTCGGTTAAAGCCGTTGCACCCGCTCTGGCACGAATCGCATTGATATCTGCCAAAGGAGCCGCTCCCACGGTAGTACCAAGGCGGAAATTAGCTTCGGCACGAATCAAATGCATCTCCGCCAAACGCATGATTGGCACATTCCCAAAACGATCTAGGTGCTTTTGGGTATACGTTAAGTTGCTTGGGGGAGTAACAAAAAATTCTCCTCGGGTATCTCCTGCTCCATAAAGGGCACGGTGAGCGGGCAAAATACGAAAATCACCGCGACCTGCGGTACCTGGAATTGCACTTACTGTCACCCCAAAAAACGTATTGAGGCTATTGGCACCATCTTGGGCGGTTACGGTCGTTGAGAAAATATATTCTGCGGGGTTTGCGCCACCGTTTCTCAAAGATGTATAAAACAAAGAACTAAAAGGAGTTACCAAACGCTGACGACCAGAAGTGATGACGCGATTGGCGGCGTCGCGGGCAGAGGCATAATTTCCCTGCTGCAAATACACCCGGGCCAACATACCAGCGGCGGCATTTTTGGTGGCGTAGATGGTGTTGGAAGCGGGCAATAAATTCTCGGCTTTGGTCAAATCGTCCAATACCTGAGCATACACTTCGGCCACACTGTTACGTTTTCTATAATCAGCATCGGTTACGCTGCGCGTAGGCTCAAGCACAAGTGGTACCCCTGGATTGGCGGCATTGTCGCCATCACCCCATGTTTTGGCATAAAGGCGTACCAGTTCAAAGTACAAAGCCCCGCGAATAAAACGCGCTTCTCCTTCGATACGGGCCTTTTTGGCCTCTTCTACCTTATCCAACGCCGACAATACATTGTTACAACGGTTGATGGCATTGTAAGTGTCAATCCACGTAGTGCTGGCGGTTGAGTTGGCGGTTGTTAACTGCTTATCAAAGATTTCTAATAAGTTGGCAAAAGTACCGCCAAAACGAATTTCTCCAGCATCACCGTATAAATCGGCTACGTACTGAAAAGCGCCCCCGTACACATCACCATCCTGAATACCGTCGTAGCAACCAATCAGGGTCACTTCAACGTCTTTGGAAGTACTCAAAGCAGCCACATCATCAATACTCTGAGTGGGTGCTACATCGAGTTTTTGGTCGCAACCGCTCAACAGCGTCATGGCCGCAGCGGTTAAAAAGCTATATTTGAATAGTCTATTCATTTTCTGAAAGTCGTTTTAGAGAGGATATTACAAACCAATATTGATACCAAACAAAATGGTACGTGGCTGAGGCGGCGTATAGAAATCGTTACCAATGGCAAAATTGCTGGTAAAGCTATCGGCACTTACTTCAGGATCCCAACCCTTGTAATTGGTAAAGGTTGCTAAGTTCATTCCCGAAACATAGACCTTCACTCTTTCCAGTTTTACACGATTGACAAGGCTCGTTGGCAGTGTATAGCTCAATGTAGCCGTACGAAGACGAAGATACGAACCATCAAAAATGTAGCGACTTGATGCCTGGTTTCCGTTGCCACGCAGATAACGCGCCTCTGGAACGTCGGTGTTACGATTTTCTGGAGTCCAAGCGTTCAACTGGTCTTTGGTTTGGTTATCTTCATAAATACCGTTGGCCGACGAATACTGACCTACCCCATAAAAGTTAACTTGGTTGCCATAAACTCCGTTGAAGAATACGCTCAAATCAATGCCCTTGTAAGAGAAAGAGTTGGTAATTCCTCCGATAAATTTGGGGTTGGGGTTTCCAACCACTACGCGCTGAGCAGAGTTATAACCCGAGTTGGTTACCGTTGTTCTGTCAACCGAGCCGTCGGTGCCGGTGGTATTTTTGTAAAACAAGGCATCACCGTTATCAGGATTTACGCCGGCATATTCAACCGTATAAAACACCCCGATGGGCTGGCCTTCCACCACGCGGTTCATGTTACGAATCCCGCCTTCAATGACTTGACCCTGAATATCAGTCACTTTGTTTCTATTGTTGGCCCAGTTGAATGACGTATTCCACTTAAATTTACCCACAAAATTTTGGGTGTTTACCACAAATTCAAAGCCCTTGTTTTCCAACTTACCCACGTTACGCACTTGGCTTACAAAACCAGTGGTGGCAGGAATGTTTACGTTCAGCAACAACCCAGAGGTATTTTTAACGTAGTAATCAATTTCACCGTTGATACGGTTGTTAAGAATTCCAAAGTCAATACCAAAGTCAGTTTGATAGGTTGTTTCCCATCTCAAATCAGGGTTTCCGATTTGTGAAGGCCGCTGACCTGCCGCACCTGCGTACCCTGCATCACCCTGAAACAGGCCTAATTGTGGGAAGTTACCGATTTCTGAGTTACCTGTTCCACCGTAGCTAGCGCGGGCTTTCAAGAAACTGATGACAGTATTATTCTTTAGGAAATTCTCTTCCGACAACACCCATCCCACCGACACCGCAGGGAAGAAACTGTAGCGTGAGTTGGCCCCGAAACGTGAAGAACCGTCGATACGTGCACTGGCCGAGAGTAAGTATTTGTCGGCAAATTTATAGTTGGCGCGGGCAAAATAAGACAAGAAACGGAAGTTTGTTTCGGTACTACTACCGTCAGATTTCGTGGCAGCACTGGCAATCCGCTGGTAGGAGTTTGACGGAAACTGCGTACCTTCGACGAAGTTGGTCTTGGTCTGCGATTGTTGATACGACATCCCCAGCGTAGCACTGATTCCGTGTTGGCCGAAACTATTGTCGTACGCAAAGAAATTATTGGTATTGTAGTTGGTCACAAACGTACCGTAGTTGGCACCGATACCGTTGGTGGCACGGGTTTGGTTACGCACAGTTTGGCTCTGGAAATATCCTTCTTCCTGTTGGTTTAATAAGTCAACCCCTACTTCACTGCGGAATTTCAAGCCTTTAAAAATGTTGGCCTGCAAATAACCATTCGTAAGGTTACGAATAGACGTTGCCACAAATTTGGCGTAGTTGATTGAAATAATCGGGTTGTAGTACAAAGGAATGTTAATATCCCCCGGAGGCGTACCCGCTGGAAGACCCGTGTTGGGATCCAGAAACGGCGTCAGCGGTGTCAATGCCGCCATCTGCAATGGGTTAGAGAAGGCATTATCATCGGGCAAACGTTGATTTTCGGTACGGGCCAAGTTCATCGTCAAACCGACCGAAAGCCAGTTGTTGGCTTGGTGGTCAAGGTTTAAGCGACCCGACATACGCTTCAATCGGTTACCAATAATCGTTCCCGTTTGGTCTAAGTATTGACCTGAAATAAAGAATCGTGTTTTATCATTCCCACCGCTCAACTGCAAATCAGCCTGGTGCATCGGTGCTTTTTGAAACGCCTGTTCTTGCCAGTTTACATCGGCTTGTTGGGGAGTTCCGTAGGTACCATAACTGTAATAATCCAAGAATCCGCCTGCTCCAAAGATAGACTGAGTAAAAGAATCTGGGTCATTTGGATCAATATTGGCCAAACGGTCCCGGTATCCAGCCGCTTGCTTATAAAAAGAAATAAATTCTTCAGAATTAAGGAAAGGCAAACGACGGGCGGCAGTGGCAGAGCCGGTTTGTAAATTGAAGGAGATATTGGTTTTTCCTGCCTTACCGCGTTTGGTGGTAATCAACACCACCCCGTTTGCGGCACGGGCACCATAGATTGCCCCCGCAGAGGCATCTTTCAATACTTCGATAGATTCAATATCGTTTGGATTTATATCCGCTAAAGCGTTGGTTTCACCGCCGTAGTTACCGAAGTCTCCCGTAGTGATAGGCGTTCCGTCTACTACGTACAGCGGCTGACTGCTAGCGCTGATAGAGGAGTTTCCGCGAACGCGCACTGTTACGGCTTGGCCTAATTTACCCGAACCTGAATTGATAAACACCCCAGCGGCTTTTCCTTGCAAAGCGGCATCTACGGTTGGGGTAGGCATATTTTCAATGTCTTTTCCTTTTACCTGAGCGATGTTACCCGTCAATTCGCGCTTGATTTGTGAACCAAAACCCGTTACCACAATCTCGCTCAGTGTTTTGGTATCCTGTGCCAGTTGAACATTAATCACCGAACGTCCGTTTACTTTTTCCTCCAAAGGAGAAAATCCGACAAAGCTGAATACCAGCGTGGCATTGTCAGGGATAGAAATACGATAATTCCCTTCGGCGTCGGAGTTGGCACCGCGCGTGGTACCTTTTACCGTAATCGAAACGCCCGGTAGCCCGGCACCCTCTTCGGATGAGGTGACCTTTCCAGTCACGACCTTGTCCTGCGCCCTTACGGCAACGAACGACAAGCATACCAGCATCCACAAGCTAATACGTAAAGTGTGTCTCATGCAATTTGATTTGTTAGAGTTGATAAAATGAAAATTAAAAACGGTAAACTAAGGTATACATCTAAAAGCAACCTACTCCTTTTAAGCAAAAAGCGAAAAAGGCGATTGCGGTTATTCAATCAAAAAACCACTAAAATAGATTTTTGTTAGTTGTATCTACAAAAAAGCAAGGGAGTGATTGTTTAGGTTAAGCTCCTGAGCCGATTCGGGCAGAATATATGAATGATGGCTCAACAACAGAAAGTACAAATTTGCGCATTGGAATAATTCCACAAATCACCCTTTTTTGGGGATATTTTTACTTTCTATTTTTTTTTGACTAAACGTTCCATTCGCAATTAGTGCAGATACCTTCAAATACCTGCACAAATGTACTGATTGATACTTAAAAAGTCAAAACATCAGGAAGATTCAATCCCCTGAAAAAGGGGATATTGTACCGACTTCACTCCCCCATTAAGGTTGATAAAAACACGTACTTCCGCCTACCCAAGTAAAATCTTTATTGAATCTTACACCAATCATTTCGCCTCTACTCAGTCGACTTAGGCTCGTCAATAGCTGTGGACGTGGGGAATTATCTTCCCAAACATAGAGCATTCTGATTTCACATTTCACCAACCCATCTGGCGCTTCAATGACCGGCTCATACGTTACTTTTCGTTGTAAAATCCAATTTTCGGGGTCGGTTACTTCCTCAATATCCTGACGCGTAACGTGGATTTTTACGCCACTCCCTGCAAAGGAAAAAAGGGGTTTCAGCACGTAGTTTTCTAAATCTTCGGGAAAATCATCGCTGTATTCACTCAAAAAATGGGTGTCTGGTACATAAGGACTTTTCAAATACGGAAGTGTATACTTACTGATTCTAAAAAACCAGTTGGGGTGTCCTACCCACGTCACGTCAACATCATCCGTGAGGTCAAACTCAGTTTGAAGGTCAGGAAAATTGGTTAAATCATCAAAAATAAGTCGATTGTAGATGCGCTTGATTTCGATGGTCTGGCCGTCTTTCTCGTAAAAAAGCTGACGGCCTACTTTTTTTATTTTAGTATAACAAACGGCTTTTACACCCAACAAGGCCTCGGTCACGGCAAAGTCAATACGGGTCTTTTGCTGCTCCGGATAAATTTCCAATAAAATCACATTTTCGGGGTTTTCATTCCCCAAAATCACGGCTTTCAACTTAGCAATGTATTCTGCCTGATTAGATATACCACTAAAATAGTTACTAAACTCGGCCGGAACAGGAAAGTAATCACGGAACTTCTCGGTCACGTAGGTCTGAAACCCAAAAATAGACGGGAACCCCTGCAACTCAATCAATTGAGGCATCAACTCACCGTTTTCATCTTTACAAACGGCAAAGTCGATGGCCAAAAATGAAGCATGGTCATTTTCGTGCGGCACAAATTGCCCTGGCGGGATAGCGTGCTGGGTCTTGGCTTTATAATGAGGCCCAACAATCACATCAATAAAAGATTCTCCCGCTTCAATCAATTTGTTTTTAAGGCCTGCTGGCACAAAAACGGGGGTTTCTGCCACTCGAAACTCCAATTGACCGGGCCAATCGGCCTGAATACCTTTGATGAATTCATTGTATTTTTCATCGCTAAAAGCAGCGTTGTAAGCTTGTCGTAGGGAAGAAATCATAGGTTATAGAGGGCATTTACCCAAACAAAATTGCAATAAGTTGTTCTTTTGTTAATCCAAAATGAGAAGAAATGTTATTCAATATAGCGTTAAGCGTTCCAATTTTTATGGGAATATGATTAGGAATCGTCACTTGATGTTGGCCTTTCAGTTCGGTACGAATTCGGATGTGACTACCTGTTTGTCGAACTACCTCATAATCTAATTTTTTCAACAATCTGACAAGTTCTGCCCCTGTTATGTCTCTCGGAATTTTCATTTAGAGCGCAAAAATTTCTTCTTTCACAAAATGCAGGCGAATAACTTTAGGTGCCAAATCTGGTGAATCAAAATGACACGCAATAGCATCTCTTATCATTTCTTTCAACTCCTGCATTGTTTCTCCTTGAGTGAAGATATTTTCTCCTAAAGCACGCGCGGTATATCCTCCTTCGGGGTCTTCTTCTACTACAAAAATGAGTTCATTCATCGTTAATGCTGAAATATTTATATCAAAAATAAAGAAGAAATTGATAATACCAAATTTAGCACTACACCAACTGCGCCCCTACCAACTGCTCCGCTGCCCGTTGAAGAAAAGTGGGAATAATGGCCGCCTCGGTGCGCCGGATTTTGTCGGGGTCTTGCAATGAATTGACCATGTCGTTGTACTTGGCTTCTCCGTGATTTTTGATAATCAAGCTCCGTTTTTCTTCTTTTTGAAAATGCCGCAACATGCCTTCACCGTCGGCTTCGGGGTGAAACTGCGTACCGAAAATCTCCCTTGAAAATCGCACCGCCATCACGGCCCGCTCCAAATGCGCCACGTGGGGGCGTTCTTTTTCGATGCAAAGCACTTTGGCTCCCATGCGTTCTAGCTCATGATAGTTTGGCTCAATGACTTGATAGTCGCGCGAATCAACGGCGAAGAATGGATCTAACAATTGCTCAAAAACGGGTTCTTTCAAGCCAAATTGGGTTTTGTGCATCGGAAAAATACCGAAAGACGTTGACCGCCGCTTACATACCAGCCCGACGTTCCAATGCAAACAGGCCATTTGATACGAATGACAAATCAGCATCAGGTGCTTTTTTTGCGGATGGTGCGGCTGGCGATTGTGTTGCCAAATTTGGTCAAGCAACATAAAAAATGGCTTCTCCCAAGGCTCACCTACGGGTACTGGGTTTCCGGGGCCGCCCGATGAAATATAAATATCGTAGCTTAAATCAGGGACTTCGCATTTTTGACGAACATCAAACACTTCATAACTGCCTTCGATTTCCTCCTGTGCTAGAAAATTCTCCACCAATGTTTTAATACAACGCATACCTTCGTTGGCATGACCGTCGTACATGTCCAAAACGGCAATCTTAATGCGCTCCATGAGCTTTTCGTTAATTGTGTTGCTAAAAATAGAAAAAAAACATACCGCCACGTCACTTAAAATCTTAAAAAAAGAGTTTAAAGGCTGTGGCGGTATGGAACTTAGTTCGTTAAAACGTTCCGCAAAATTACGGAAATATTATCATCGTTTAACGATATGTATCAAGAACGGTTCAACTATTCCTCAGAATCTATACTTGAACCCAACGCTGCTCGCGGCTACTTTGGACGATTTTGTCGCACAATTTAAGTTCGCGAAGCCCATCCGCAAAGGTCGGATAGGTCGGATTTTCGGGACGACCGTTGCGAATGGCCGCGTAAACTTCCTTAAATAATTGCTTCGACGTATCGGGGAATCCTTCGTTGTGGCCACCCGGAAACGTCAATAAAGGACGCACCTCTTCGTGTACCAAGGCTGGGTCACGAATCAAAGATTGATTGTACCCGTCGCGGCGACCAATCCACATTTCGTTGGGGGCTTCGGAGCACCAATTAAAAGTTTGATTCGAGCCGCTGATTTCGAGCGTGGCGCGGTTTTTACGTCCTGCTGCTACCTGACTGACCGTTGCAACGCCCTTGTTTCCGTTTTCGAAACGGTACAAAATTGAGGCGTAATCTTCGGTCGTGATGGGTACCTCTTCGTAGTCTTCGGCCTGTAACAACTTGCCCGAATAAGTAGCAATGGCTTTTTTAGGCTTCATCCGGGTTTTATGGACGGTGTTGAAATCGGCCATTACTTCCGTGATGTGCAAGCCCGTGATGTATTCAATCAAATCAAACAAGTGGGAGCCAATATCGGCCACGGCCCGTGAATCACCCGACTGCGAGGGCTCCAAACGCCAGTTGTAGTCGGTAGGCAGAAACAACCAATCCTGAAGATAGCTTCCCTGCACTGAATACACCTCGCCTAATTCGCCTTTTTCGCGCATGGTTTTCATCTGACGAATGAGCGGATAGTAGCGCAAATTGAAGTGAACAGCATTCACCAATCCAAGTTTATCCGCCAATTCTACGAGTTCTTCAGCTTCTTCGGTGTTGGTGGCCAAGGGTTTTTCACACACCACATTTTTGCCCGCCAACAATGCTTTTTTCGATTGCTCGTAGTGCAGAAAGTTGGGCGTACAGATGTGAACACACTCAATGGAATCGTCTTTCAGCAAATCATCAAACGAATCGTAGGCTTTGGGAATCCCCAGCGACTTAGCGCGGGCCTGTGCAATCTCAGCCGAAAAATCAGCAATACCTACGACTTCAACATCTGGCAAGCGGCGAAGTGCTTCGATGTGCGCGGGGCCAATAAAGCCGAGCCCTACAACGGCTACTTGGGTTTTTGACATAGTATTTTTGGGTTTTGAACGTGGGTTTGAATTTATTCTTTATCGGTGAATTATTAATTGAGTTTCAGTACTACAACGGGGCTTTTCTGATAACCAATGCGATGCGCCACCACATACAACGAATCCCCTGCGGAGGCATTGATGGGTTGCGTATATACTTTCCAGCTTGGGTCTTTCCAACGTTGTTTGTAGCCAATCGAGGCGCCTTTGGTGGCGCAAGATAAAGTAATTTTAGAAAATTCAGACTGTATTTTGGGCGTTTCCGTGACGGGCGCCTGCTCTTTACCGTTCCACCAACGGCGCACCATCTCCATTTCGGGTTCGGCGGCGGTATCACCGACTTTCTGAATCCACGCTTCATACACTTTTCTCAATTCTTTCAGTTTAGCCTGGTATTGAGGTAGCTCTGCAAGGTTATTAAACTCATAGGGGTCTTTTTGGCAATCATACAATTCTTCTTTGGGTTTGGTCGGCCTAAACCACAAAGATTGAACCTCGTTGAGTTTTCCCTGCTCTTTCAACGCTAGTATGGCCCGCATGGAAGGCTGTTGCAAGCGGTACTGAATATTTTGGTAGTAGGGTTTTTCGGGCATATAGTTTCGTACGTAGCGGTAGCGACTGTCGCGCACGGTTCGTACGCGGTCGTATTCTGAATCCATCCGGTCGCGGGCGGCAAAGGTATACTGACGAGGTTTAGGTGCCTGCTGTTTCCCCAGAAACGCTTGCCCCTGCAAATGCGCGGGAATGGGCAAATCTACCAACGACAAAATGGTGGGGGCCAAGTCCACAAAACTGATAAATCGGTGGTCGACAACGCCTTTTTTACTTTTTTCAAAGGGATTTTTTACAATAAACGGCACCCGAAGGCCACGGTCATAGATTTCCCGTTTTACAAAAGGAAGCCCGTCGCCGTGGTCGGAATAAAAGAAAACGATGGTATTTTGCTCAAGGCCATCTTCTCGAAGCTGCGCTAGAATTTTGCCCGCCTGCTCGTCCATCACCATGGCATTGGATAAATGCCGCGCCACGTCCAGACGCACTTCTGGTACATCAGGATAATACGGCGGCAACACTACGTCTTCGGGTTTTACCAATAAAGGCTCTTTGGCCCGTACCCAAACCTGCGACTCGTGCGTCACGGTAAGATTAAAAATGGCAAAGAAAGGCTGATTTTTATCCGTTCTGTTGCGCCAGTGGGCTTTGTTGCTGCTTTCATCCCAAACGGTGGGGGGCGCTTGAAACTGATAATCCTCTTTAGAATTGTTGGTGCAATAGTACCCCGCCGCCCGCAAGTATTCTGGGAAACATTTGACTTCCTCGGGCACAACCGCCGAATAGCCCTTAAAACCAGGAGGATAGGCATCAAGCGCCGCTGCTGAGGCCGCCAACGTGCGCATATTTTGGGTGCCAATAGACTGCTGATACATGCCCGTAATAATGGCCGAACGGCTCGGAGCGCATACCCCTGCGGTGGCAAAGGCATTGGTAAATCGAACCCCTTCTGCTGCCAGACGGTCAATATTCGGCGTTTTCACCAGTTTATTTCCGTAGGCCCCCAATTGAAAACTCATGTCTTCGCAAGTAATCCATAAGATATTGGGCGGGGTTTTCGTTTGTATCGGAGCAGAAGCAGGTACAGGCTGCGGAAGGCGAAAAGCAAAGAATGCGGCACATACAACCACCGGCAGAAAATAGGTATGTTTCATTCAAAAGAACGGTTAGAAGATGTCTCTTTTTAAGGCGTTTACCGCCGATTTTTACTGATGCCTGTTTTCATCTCATTGATAAAATTTTAATTCGTTTAATAACTTTTAACAATGTTTCGGCCTTTTCAAACCTGTAAAGACGTACTTTTGCAAATAAAGCATGTGTAAAATTGTTCTCTTCCAATCGTAAAATCAGTGCGCGTGTGGCTATAAGCCTTCTCTGGCTGACCTTTCTGGGGGTTGGCTTTGAGGCTTTTTCACAGGTATTAGCCCCCAAAAGACTATCCACTCCCGTTTTTTTGGATTCCATGAAAAGGGCCACTCCAGTGGTTCCGAAGGTTATTTCTGCCGTGGGTATCAATGCCGACAGCACCAAAACCGACTCACTCCAATCCGACAGTGATTTAAAAAGTACCGTAAAATACAGCGCCCAAGACTCAACCGTCATGGACCCGGGGCAGCAGGAAGTTCATTTGTACGGCAAAGCAAACGTCACGTATGGTGCCATCATTTTGGATGCCGACTATATCCGTCTCAACTGGAAAACCAACGAGGTTTTTGCGCGAGGCAATTACGATTCAACCGCTAAAAAGTGGATTGGGCAGCCCATCTTTCAAGACAATGGTGAAAAATACGATACCAAAGAGCTCCGGTATAATTTTAAAAGTAAAAAAGGCTTTATAAAAGGCATTGTAACCCAACAAGGCGACGGTAATATCCGAGGCACCACCGTCAAGAAAGACGAAGAAAACAATATGTATGTAAGGGGTTCAATTTATACCACCTGCAACTTAGCCCAGCCTCACTTTCACATTGCGGCCCGAAAAATCAAGGTGATTCCCGAAAAACAGGTCATTTCTGGGCCTTTTCATTTGGTCATTGCCGATGTGCCTCTGCCCGTGGGCTTGCCATTTGGTTTTTTTCCCGTTCCGAAGAAAAAAGAAATCGGCACTTCGGGCATCATTATGCCTCAATACGGTGAAGAACCCAACGGCCGGGGATATTACCTGCGCGATGGTGGCTATTACTGGGCCATCAGCGAAAAAATCAACATGAATTTTACGGGGCAGATTTATTCTAAAGGAAGTTGGGGGTTAGGGGTTGCCTCGACTTATGCCCAAAAATACCGTTACAGCGGAAGTTTCAACGCGCGCTTCAACCGCAATTTGCAAGGAAATGAAGTGAAAGCATTGAACAGACCGCGCAATGATTTCAGCCTCACGTGGAGTCATGCGCCCGTGCCACGAGGAACCTCAAGTTTTGGTGCTTCGGTCAACATCGGAAGCAACAGCTTTAATCAGTTTAATGAATTTAGCACCACGCGGTACATCCAAAACGTGGCAAGCTCGTCGGTGCAGTACAACAAGCAATTTGGGCAATTTGCCCGGATAGGAAGCAGCATCCGCGTCAACCAGCGGTTTCCAGACCGTTCCAAAGAAACCCGAGATTCGTTGGGGCGCGTGACCAATACCGATCCCGGTGCACTAGATGCAGGGATAGATTTCAACTTTGGCATTAACCAAATCGCCCCGTTTGCCCTAAAAGGCGGCACAGGCGCATGGTACGAAAGCTTCCGTTTAGGAATGGATTTTAGCGGCGGCATCAGTGCCAACAATACCAAGGTTTACGCTGATACTTCTACGGCCCGGCTGGGATTTTCGCTCTTTAACCCACCCACGGTAGTGACCCCAGAATCAGGAGCACCTACAACCTACGCCTTAAACTCCCAGAGTTTACCCGAATTTATTAAAAATGGTCAACTCACCGGGCGCTTTTCGGTCCCGATTTCGTTACCCAATATCAAGTTATTCCGCTACATCAACATTACCCCTGGCATTTCACTGTCGGGAGAAACCTTTACCAAGAAGTTCAAATATGAGTACATGGGCAACAACAAAGTGAAGGTAGATACCCTTCAGGGTTTTTACTTTGCCAACAACGTCTCGTTTAGTGCCAGCATGAACACCCGAGTGTACGGCACCTTCTTTTTTCACGGAAAAAGACTGGAAGCCATTCGACACACTTTGATTCCTTCGGCTAGTTTCAGCTACGTTCCTGACCAATCAAATCTTTTTGAGAAAACCGTCGTCAACCAACGCGGCGACGTGAGGTACCTCAATCGCTACCGCACCATTGGTGGTAACCTCACCACTTCGGGCACCTCGGCGGCGGGTATTTCGTGGAGTTTGAACAACTTATTTGAAGCCAAAATGCGTCCCAAATCAGATTCAACGGGTAAGCAGTTTGAAAAAAAATCTATTCTGGACAACCTCAGCCTAAACGGCTCTTATAACCTGCTGGCTGATTCATTGAAAATGTCGGACATTAGTCTCAACGCCAATGCCCAGCTTTTCAAGAATTTGAACTTTAACTTTTCGGCCAATTTTGACCCGTACGCCTACGTAAAAGACGAACTGTATGGTGCCGTAGGGAGAAAAATCAACCGCTGGTCGTTTACTGAAAAGCAAGGATTGGCCCGGCTCAACAACGTCAATGTAGCACTAAGTACTCGTTTTGCACCCAAAGGCTCCGATAAGCCCAAAAAAGCCAACACTCCAAATACCGAAGAGCAACAGCGCCTCATCAATGCCAACCCAGACGCCTACGTAGACTTCAATATTCCTTGGACGCTCAATTTAAGTTATAACTTTGGGTACTCACGCCAAGGGCTGTCCAAAGGAACCACCATTCAGGCTTTGCGCGTCAACGGTGATTTCAGCCTTACGCCCAACTGGAAATTTGTGTTTGATACGGGCGTCGATGTCGTTGCCAAAGCCCCTTCCATCACCAATATCGGCATCACCCGCGACCTACACTGCTGGGAAATGTCGTTTAACTGGACACCATTTGCGGGTTCGGGCATTCGGGCCAACAACTATTCGTTTGAAATCCGGGCCAAATCGGCACTGCTACGTGACTTAAAACTCTCTCGCCGCCGCTCGTTCTACGACCGTGGCAGTTTCTAGGAACGTTTTTGGTTCAGCAGCCACTGGGCCAAATGAATTTCTCGCACGTAAAGGTGTATACTGCCTGAAGATTTCTTAGCCATTTCTTTCAAGGCTCGTTTAAAATAGCCATCCAAAATAAGGGCCTGCGCTTCGGTAAATAACAATGGTAGCAGTTGTTGTGCCTGCCCAAACAGACCAGTGATTTCGCGCTGATGCTGGCTAATTTGCATTTTAACAGGCTGATTCATCAGGGCTTTGCTGGTTCGTAATCGAACCTCCTCGGGCAGTACTTCTTTCATCATAGCCCTGAGGGGGCCACGTCCATAGCCTAGGTTAAATTTCAGGCGGTCGGGGATGACCAAACACAATTCAATGAGCCGTTTATCATAAAAAGGATGCGCCGCTTCGTAGCCATAGTGCGCGGCAATCTGTTCAAATTCTTCGGTGCTCTCCAACATCCCTTCGTGGAGAATATCGGCCACTAAATGCGCCTGTTCTGGCAAAAATCCGTAGTCTGTTTCGACAATGAACTTTTGTTTTTTCTTATATTTTCTAATCCAATTTAGCACCCCATCAACCAGCAGCACATTCACTCCAAAAGGCAACATTTTCAGCGCTTTGACACTCTCCCATCCTTCCTTTGTTAAGCGTTTCCATTCTTTATTTTTTGCTATTTTTACAAAATATCTCTGGGTATAACTCCGCACGATAAATGCATACCTTTTTGATAAGGGCCATTCAGGCCATTGTTCAAAACGATGGCTAAAATCCGCAATTTGAGCGTATTGTTTCATCAATTCTTTAAACTCTCCCCACCTTTGGCTTTGAAGCAACCGCATAGGATACGTTTTTCCGTATCCCACCACACTATCGCCGTCATGTCCTGTTAAGAGTAGACGGCTTCCTTGCTTTTTTATAGCCTCAGCCGCCGCCAAATAATAGGTGGGCAAAAGTGTAAAATGGTCGGGACGGTCAAAAAGAGTGGTCAGCGTCTGTACAGCAGCCATCAAATCAGTCATTGGAGTAATGTACTGATGCTGATAAATCCCCCATTGAAGTATACGTTCGGCAAATCGTTTTTCTTCTGCTTGTGTGGCCTCTCCCATGTCGAAATGGAGTGTGTTCAGTTCTTGTCCGAGCAGGTGATGGGCGGTGGCACAAACGGAAGAAGAATCTAGCCCACCACTCAAATGCGCACTTACAGGATATGACGTTTGAAGCCGACACCGTACTGCTTCTAAAAACGTTGTTTTGAATGCTTCAATGAATTCTTCATCGGTACGGAGGTGGGCAAAACGTTCCAATTTCAAATCCCAACAAAAACGGGATTTAAACGCGTGTGCCTCCACAGTAAGCAAGTGGGCAGGTGGCAACGAATGAATATTTTTATAAAAAGTCTCCGCTCGGTAGGGTCTCAGAGACGAGGCCCATTCCAAATAACGGTGGATTTTATCAAAATTAAATTCGTTAGAAACTTCTGGAAGCGTTAACAAAGACTTAATTTCTGAAGCAAAAGCAACAAAACCACCAGGTTGATAACAGTAATACAACGGTCGTGCCGCACAATGGTCTCGTCCAGCAATGAGTTTTTGGCGCGACTCATCCCACAAAACGAATGCAAAGTCGCCAATTAGGTGAAAAAGCATTTCCTCCCCCCAATGCGCGTAAGCCGCCAAAAGGAGGGCAGTATTACCCAAACTCTCTGCTTCACTGCTGGGTAGAGAAGGGAATAATTGAGTTAGCAATGCTGCCCGATTATCTATTCGAGCATCAGCTACGCACCAAACGCCGTTTTTATCAACAATAGGGGATGAATCAGTCGCTATGTTTACAGAAACGTTCAGCTGTAAATGTACAAAGCCGATATTCTCGTTTTTTATTACTCGAATTCCGTCACTTCCTCGGTGCTGTATGGCACAGGTCATTGCCTGAAGTTCTTCCTGTACCTTCCTCCCATCAAAATAGACAATTCCACAAATACCAGACATAACCGTTGATGCAATAACCTAATGAACAGATTATCAGTTTATTTTCAAAACCCGTTGCTGAAAAGTCCGTCCATCTTTTGTTTTGACCTGAAGCGTATACATCCCGTTTTCAACACCTTCCACTGATACATTACTATCGGAAAACTCCCTTACTTTACGACCTGTTAAATCTATCAAACAAGCCGACTCAATTGTTGACTCGGAAGGGAGTTCAATCGTCAAAATCCCCACAACCGGGTTAGGGTAGGCCTTAAAAAGGCCAAAGCCAGTCAATCGTGCAGATACAATGCGACTATATTCAAATTGTCCGTCTAAATCAACTTGTTTTAGACGGTAATAATTAAGACCTATTTTCGGAGAAACGTCCACAAAAGAATAAATCTGCTTTGCGGTGCTGTTGCCAGTGCCCATGACTCGCCCAATCGCTTCAAAGTTTTGGGCATTGCTACTACGTTCAATTTCAAAATGACTATTGTTTATCTCCTCTCCCGTTTGCCAAGTGAGTTCAATAACGGCAGATTGTGCCTCTGATTTAAACGAAATAAGGCGCACAGGAAGGCTGGAACTTGTGTAAGCACAGGCACTTACCGCTGGACTTAAGGGAGTCGCACTCGTAGTCCAATTGGTGACCGTATTAATATTTGACCCGATGGTAGCAATGTTTCCCATCACACTGCCGTCAGTACAATTAAAACGTCCATTGTCCTGATTACCTACCGCAACTGCGTTGGAACCATTCGTTAACGTTGGGGGTAAAGCGGTTGAATTGGTACTAGCCGCGGTATCATCCCAACCCGTACCCCCGAAATTTATACCCGCGATAAAGGTAGGAGAAGCTAATGTTCCTTTGAAGGCAAATAATTGGTCTCCTGCGGTGGATAATGCATACGTTCCTGAAGAAGTAACCGTTCCGGTGGATGCGGTTGTTCCTCCCGTGATTGTCACCACAGTCCCCGCAGGAACGCCCCCTGCGGGTGCGGTCCATGTCAAAACGCCTTCATTGGTCCGAAAAGCCGTACCGTTCCAGCCATTGTCGGTAAAAAGAATTGTCGTTCCTTCGGGAATGGGTACCAACGACACCCACGAGAAAGAATCTGGGTCATCTGATTGAAAAGAAACAAAGGCGATTTCACCCGCTGCAAAACCCTTCAACCAAATAAATACCAAGAATAGACTAAGGTAGATTTTCTTCATAAAATCGGAAATAAAGAGGTTAGTAATACACTAAGGAGTGAGTGAATTTGTACCTGTCAGCGCATCAAATTGACTCCCTATTTTAGCAGTCATTTTTTTTACCTGACCTATCTTATGAAGCCTCGGAGAGGTATAGCTTCTTTTGGGTGATGAGACCAGTTCGTCTTTAGTGAGTAACGTTTGTTTCATCCTTTTTAGGCTTTTAATATTCAGACGAAAAACATTTTAGAAGGTCACGCAATCTCTCCTAGCTAACTTACTGATTATAAATAGACGACGACACAAAAGTCTCTTTAAGTGTACCCCAAAACGTACTAATCAAAATAGTGAATCTACAAAGCTTACTTTTTAAGGAAGGTTCCACCCCACAAAAAAGCCTAATAAGGATATTATTTTTTCAATAAACACCCGTCAATAAAGCCAAGTGTTCATTTATTAAGACTTGAATTACCCTGCCAATCTGTCAGCTTTTGAGGTAGTGGCAAAGAAATTGCCGACATTTGTAGAAAATATTGAACAGTAGCGTACACCTATTTATTATGACAACAGACAACGGAAATGACATAACTACGGACGAAACGACAGCACCCGTAGAGGGCACGGAAACTCCCGTAGAAATCGCTCAGGAAACCGAAACCACGGAAACCGAAAAATTACAGGCTGAAATTACGGAGCTGAAAGACAAATACCTGCGCCTATATGCTGATTTTGAAAACTTCCGTCGCCGCACCGCCAAAGAAAAATTGGAATTGATTTCAACCGCCAACGAAGAATTGATGAAGGCGGTATTGCCCGTCGTCGACGACTTTGAACGTGCCATGTCTTCTTTTGAAACAACAACCGACATTGTGCCGTTAAAAGAAGGAGTTGGGTTAATTTATACAAAGTTCTCAAAGACATTGGAAAGCCGAGGTCTTAAACCAATGGTTTCTAAAGGAGAAACATTCGACGCTGATTTGCACGAGTCCATCACGCAGTTCCCCGCCCCAAGCGACGACTTGAAAGGCAAAGTGATTGATGAAGTTGAGAAGGGATATTTTTTAAATGAAAAAGTAATTAGATACGCTAAAGTGGTCGTAGGAAGTTAATTAGGTTATCCGTTATCTTTAACCGTTAATCGGAGTAAACTTATGTCAGATAACTAATGACAGCGGAGCCGCCCGCGCGGTAACGATTAACACAAAAAAAAATGGCACAAAAAAGAGATTATTACGAAATTCTTGGCGTTGGCAAAACGGCGGCAGATGATGAAATAAAGAAAGCCTACCGTAAGCTGGCGATTAAGTATCACCCCGACAAAAACCCCGACGACCCTTCTGCCGAAGAGAAGTTTAAGGAAGCAGCCGAGGCATACGGGGTCTTGAGTGACCCTGAAAAACGCAAGCGCTACGACCAGTTTGGCCACGCTGGCATGGGTGGGAATGGCGGTTTTGGCGGAGGTCAAGGCTTTGATATCAATGACATATTTTCACAATTCGGCGATATTTTCGGTGATGCATCACCATTTGGCGATATTTTCGGCAATGGTGGCGGGGGCGGCGGACGCCGCGTACGGCGCGGTACCGACCTGCGTATCAAGTTAAAACTCGATTTGCGCGAAGTAGCCGAAGGAGCTGAAAAGAAAATTAAAGTAAAACGCTACGTTGGCTGTAACACTTGCGGCGGCAACGGCTCAAAAAACGGCGCTTCCCTCAAAACCTGTACCACCTGTAACGGCAACGGTCAGGTGCGGAAAGTGGTAAGCACGATGCTCGGGCAAATGGTTTCGACCAGCACCTGCCCTACCTGCAACGGCGAAGGAAAAATAGTAACCGACCGTTGCGAAATTTGCGCAGGCGAAGGCCGCGTATTGGAAGAGGACGTAATCAGCATCAAAATCCCTGGCGGTGTAGCCGACGGAATGCAGCTTTCGATGAGCGGCAAAGGAAACGTACCGCCCCGGGGCGGCGTGGCGGGCGATTTGCTCATCGTGGTAGAAGAGGAAGAAGACGAACAACTAAAGCGTGACGGCAACAACCTCGTCTATGACCTGCACCTCAACTTCGTAGATGCCGCCCTGGGCACCACGGCCGAAGTACCTACCCTCGACGGAAAAGCCCGCGTGCCGATTGAAGCGGGAGTACAGGGTGGAAAAATCCTACGCCTCAAAGGAAAAGGCATCAAAGAACTCAACGGCTACGGTCGCGGCGACCAATTGATTCACGTCAATATCTGGACGCCCAAGCAACTCAGCGCCGAAGAACGCAGTATTCTCGAAAAACTAAAATCCTCTCCCAACTTCCAACCCAAACCAGGAAAGAATGAGAAAGGATTTTTCGAGAAAATGAAAGATTTCTTTCATTAGTCGTTGAATAAATATGAACGAAACGGGTGGCCCAAAGCCATCCGTTTTTTTGTAGTTCCTCCTCCTTGAATTGGCCTCTAAAGCCAAAATATTCTTCTTTGAATTGCTGTATTCAGGGTCATTACATTTTTTTTACTCTGCAACATACACGCCGACGGCCAAACTATTTTTTAAAATCTTGGGTTGAAAAGTAAATACCTAAGTACAATTCGAATTATTCCAAATCAGTCATGCGGCGCGAAATTCTTGAAACGATTAAGTTAAGTATTCCCATCATCATTGCCCAACTCGGCGTTATTCTCATGGGCGTTACCGACAATCTGATGGTGGGGCGGTTTCTGGGTGCGGTGCCGTTGGGCGCGGCGGGCTTGGCTACTTCGCTATCGTTTCTGGTCACGAGCATTGGTTTTGGTGGCTTAGGCGTCATTGCAGTGCTGATTTCTCAAGCCAAGGGCCAAAATGATACGGCCGAAATCGGGCGTTTGTTTCGGGCGGGGCTTTACGTAGCTATTTTGCTGAGTACTGTTTTAGGAGTCGTAGGAGCAGCCATTGGAATGAATATGGACGCATTAGGCCAAACCCCCGAAGTAGCCCGCTTGGCCGAGCCATTCATGTACTATTTAAGCGTTTCTACCTTGCCGTTATTGATATTTGTGGCGGCCCGGCAGTTAGCCGACGGGCTTTCCTATACACGGGTAGCCATGATTGTGACCGTTTCAGCATTGTGTTTCAATGCCTTAGTCAACTGGTTGCTGATTAATGGTATCTGGATTTTCCCGAAAATGGGCCTCAACGGAGCCGCCGCAGGAACGCTACTATCACGCACCTACATGGCGGTGGCTATTCTGGTCTATATCTATAAAACCAAGCATTTTTCACGGTATCTTGTGGCCGCCCGTCGTGTACGTGTCGAACTAGTGGCCAAAATCTTACGGTTATCCGTCTCAGTCGGGTTTCAGTTTTTCTTTGAGGTAGCCGCTTTTTCACTGGCAGTAGTCATGATTGGCTGGCTGGGTGAAAGTCAGTTGGCTGCCCACCAAATCGCCATCAATTTAGCTTCCACTACCTACATGATGGCCACGGGCATTGCCTCAGCGGGAGCCATCCGCGTGGGGCGCGCTTTTGGGGAACAACAACCCAAAAACGTGCGCAGTGCAGGCACGGCCGCTTTTGTGCTGGTTGCGGCATTTATGGGCGTATGGTGCATTACATTTCTGACGGCGAGTGATTTTCTGGTGTCGCTTTACCTGAAAGACAATCCAGAAGTAACGCAAATTGCGGCAACGCTCATGATATACGCGGGCTTTTTTCAACTCTCCGATGGCATTCAGGCAACGGGTCTAGGCACTTTGCGTGGCGTGTCAGATGTCAATGTCCCCACCATAATCACACTGATAGCCTATTGGGGTATTTCCCTTCCCTTGAGTTATGTGTTGGCTTTTACCTTCCAAATGGATGTTGAAGGGATTTGGATTGCCCTCTCGGCGGGACTTACGTTTTCAGCGGTTTTTCTGACCATTCGATTCTACCGATTGGTGCGTTTAAAACAACCAGAACCATCCAATTTGCCCATAGTTTAGCCTTGGAAAATGTTTTTTTGTTGATTCGTGTCCTTAAAGCAAAAATACTGCGCCCTAGCAGTATCACTTCCTTTAAGTTTTATCAATATTTGTAAAAACATCAACCCAGTATGAATCCCCGTTACTCCTTAGTCTTCCTTTTTTTACTCACGTTTGTCACTTTTGCCCAAAAGAAAAACACCCCTCCCCCACCCTCCGATCCACTGACTGGCTTTGATGCCTTTGTTAACCAAATGCTTGTGGAATGGCGCGTGCCAGGGGCATCAGTGGCCATCGTGAAAGACGGTAAACTTCTGTACGCCAAAGGCTATGGATTCAAAGACATCAAGAAAAATTTACCCGTTACAGAAAAGACCCTTTTCCCGATTGCCTCCTGTACCAAATCCTTTACTTCGGCGGCGTTGGCGATTCTGGCCGATGAGGGAAAACTGGATTGGAATAAACCCATCAAAGAGTACCTTCCTGACTTTCAATTGCAAGACGAATTTGCCACGAGAACCGTTGCAGCCCGAGATTTGGTCTCTCATCGCACTGGCCTCGCCCGCCACGACCTCACGTGGCTCTATGCCAATCTGGGACGTCAAAGTTTATACCAAAACCTAAAATACTTGCCGCTTTCGAAGCCCTTGTATGCACAGTATCAATACAACAATTTGATGTTTATGACCGCTGGCATTTTGATTGAACGCCTCTCTGGCAAAAGTTGGGAAAATTTTCTGCGGGAAAAAATCCTGCAACCGCTCGGCATGAACCAAACGGCACTTACCTATCCAGAACTGTTTCAGAAAGAGGACTATGCACTTTCGTACCGCGACTCCAACGGCCAATGGACAGAACAGGGGTTTGGCAGCAACGTAGATGCTATTGGCCCAGCGGGGTCCATCAAATCCAACGCGGTAGAAATGGCCAATTGGCTCATTATGCAACTCAATAAAGGGAAGTTTGGGGACAAACAAATCGTTTCGGCCGCTAATCTAAAAGAAAACCATACCCCGCAAATTATCGTGTCGCCCGCCGAGGCAACGTTTAGCGAGTTGGGTTATGCCTCTTATGGGATGGGGTGGAGCATCAATACTTACCGTGGACACCTCCGACTGGCCCACAATGGCTCGATTGAAGGGTACCGTTCACAAATGGCTTTCTTTCCCAACGACAATATCGGTATCGTGATTCTCACAAATACAGGGGCCGTAGATTATTATTTTGTCAATGCCGTATGCAATTATTTCTCCGACAAATGGCTTAGTTTACCAGTCATCGACTGGACTCCTCGCCTCAAAATCGCCCAAGCCGAGGCAAAAGCGAAGCAGGAAAAGGCAAAACTCGACAACGCCTCAAAACGCAAAAAAGATACTACCCCCTCCCACGTACCCGATTCATACGCTGGAACCTTTGAGCATCCCGCCTACGGCACCTTTGTGCTAGAGCCCAAAACCGATGGCACTTACTTAGGTGCTTTTCATGGACTCCCCTTCACACTCACCCATTATCACTACGATATATTTGAAGGCACTGGCATCTTTGACCAAACGAAATTTGATTTTAAAATTGGTGCTACTGGTGAAATCGAACGCGTGACTCTCCACTTGACCAATGCGGGAGAAATTGATTTTCAAAAAGTGATTAAATAAAACTGGTTTTCAAAATCTTTGAATTTAAAGCGTTGATATACTTATATCACCGTTTATCCAAATTTAGTAGAGGGAGCAAATTTAGTTTTGTAACCTTGACCTCGAAAATCCGAAACAGCGATGAAAAAATGGTTACTCGCCTTTGCGCTGGGTGTTAGCGTATTAGTCCACGTCCAAGCTCAACAAAAATATACCCTCCAACAGTGCATTACGATTGCGTTGGAAAACAACCTGCAGTTGCGGCAATTAATGCTGCAAGTTCAAACGAATCAGAATGTGTTTGAACAGTCAAAATGGCAGCGTTATCCCACCCTCAACTTCAGCGGAAGCCAAGGTTTACAATCAGGGCGTAACATTGACCCGTTTACCAACCAGTTTGTGGAGCAAACGGTCAATTTCTCCAACTTTTCGGTCAATACAGGCGTCAATTTGTTTAACGGTTATCAGCAAAAAAACATCATTAAGCAAAACCAAACCAACATTCTTGCCACCCAGAAAGACGTCGAGGCGAATCGTAACACCCTGATTTTGAACGTTGCTTCGAGCTATATTTCTGTCTTGAACAATCAGGAACAACTCGAATTTGCCCGTCGTCAGGCTGAAACCACTCGCCTGCAATTAGACCGCACGGATAGATTGGTCAAGGCGGGGTCTTTGTCGCAAATCAACTTGTATGATATTCAATCCCAGTTAGCCAACGACGAACTTTCTATCGTCAATGCGCAAAACAATATCGAATTGTCGAAATTGACCTTGAAACAATTCCTCAACCTACCCGCAAGCGAAGTATTTGAGATAACCCCCATCGCACTGCCCGCGCCCTCTACAACAACGCCATACGATGCTACCCTAGAACAAGTCTACAACGCGGCCATCAAGTATTTACCCGATTTGGACGCGGCTAACTTGCGCATCGAAAGTGCCAAAACGGGCATTGAAATTGCCAAAGGTGCCAAACTTCCTTCCATCACCTTGGGCGGTGGGCTTAGTTCTTCGTTTTCCAGCGCGGCCCCTAAACAGCGTTTTGTAGGTGATGGCGGCGCTTCCAGAGTCGTGGATGTTCCTTCTACTACGCGCTATGTATCTTATGGCGGTTTTACCGTCCCAGTCATTGAAAAAGTGACCGTTCCGAGCGGAGCCATTCAGGACTTTGGGTACTTTGACCAGCTGAATTTTAACCGCAACGCCTCCCTTTCTCTCTCTTTGAGGATGCCTATTTTCAACGGTTATCAGGTAAAATACCGCATTGCAAACGCCATGATTCAGCAAAAAAACTTGGAATACCAAGCGCAAATCGTCCAGAATCAAATTCGTCAAACGGTGGAGCAGGCCTATTATAGCATGGTCAACGCCGCCAAGCGCTACGAGGCTACTTCCCGACAAATCGAGTCGCTTGAATTGTCGTTTAAAGCCGCCGAGTTACGTTTTAACGCGGGCGCTATCAACGCCACGGAATACAACATCGCCAAAAACAATTTGGACCGTTCACGCGCCAGTTTGATTCAAGCCAAATACGAGTATCTCTTCAGAACCAAAATTCTGGATTTCTACCAAAGCAAACCTATCTCTTTAGAATAAAACAGGATTCCTTCCTCATTAACATTAAAACGAGGTAAAAGCAGGAGTGAAAAAAATGCTTTTCCTCACTCATACACTAAATTACACTTTACAATAAAATTAAACATGGCTAAGAAATCTTCTTCTCGTTTATGGTGGATACTCGGAGGCGTTGTGGTAGCATTGGGAGCGGGGTTGCTAATCGCTAAGCAACAAGGTTGGATTGGAAAAGTCAAACCGACCGAAGTAGAATTTGCCAAAGTAAAAAAGATAGACATTATTGAACGCGTGAGCGCTTCGGGTCGGGTGCAGCCAGAAGTGGAAGTCAAAATCAGCCCCGACGTACCCGGCGAAATCATCGGTCTCTACGTAGAAGAAGGCGACTCGGTGGTAAAAGGGCAATTGCTCGCCAAAATCCGCCCCGACAACTACGATGCGTTGTTGGCCCGTGCGCAAGCGGCGGTCAATTCCAGCAAAGCGGAAGTAGAACGCTCCAAAGCCTCACTGGCCCAATCCAATGCGCAATTGATTCGGGCAAAAGCCGATTACGAGCGTAATAAAAAATTACAAGCCGATAAAATTGTTTCGGACGCCGACCTTGAAAGAAGTGAGGCTGACTATGGGGTGGCGTTGCAAAACGTAGAAGCGGCCAAAGCCGCTATCTCGGCCTCTAAATTCAACGTTCAAAGCTCCGAAGCCGCCTTGCGCGATGCAGCCGAAAACCTCCGTAAAACAACCATTTATGCCCCACAAAGCGGAACGATTTCTAAACTAAACGTCGAACTTGGAGACCGTGTAGTAGGTACGTCGCAGATGGCAGGTACGGAAATGATGCGTATTGCCAACCTCAACAACATGGAAGTACGGGTAGATGTAAACGAAAACGACATTGTGCGGGTTCACCTCGGCGACACCGTCGACATTGAAGTTGACTCCTACGCCGAGCGCAAATTTATGGGCATAGTCACCGAAATTGCCAACACGGCCAACGGAATGGCTACGACTTCGGCCAGCTCAGGCTCAACCGATGCCGTTACCGAGTTTGAAGTAAAAATCAAAATTCTGAACTCATCGTACCGAGATTTGATGGTTAACCGCTCCAAAAAATCGTACCCTTTCAAACCTGGTATGACGGCCGCCGTTGAAATCATCACCGACCGTAAAGCGGGCGTGCTTTCGGTTCCGATTGCGGCTGTAACAACTCGTGGCAAAGAGGACGAAGCCAAAAAAGAAGGCCCCGATGCACCTCCTGCCCCCGCTGAGCCTGAGCAAAAGAACAAAAAAGAGGAAAAACTCAAAGAACTTGTTTTTGTGAATGACAAAGGCAAAGCCGTAACTAGAGAAGTGACTACGGGTATTAGTGACTTTGAAAACATCGAAATCTTATCGGGCCTTAAAGAAGGCGAAGAAATCATATCGGGGCCGTTTATTGAAGTTTCCAAGCGCCTCAAAAACGGTACATTGGTCATCAAAAAAGTAATAAAGAAAACAAAAGAAGAAGATAAGTCTGTAAACTAAGCTTTAACGGCTTATTTTGAATCAGTATTTTAACGGCATTCCGCCTAGGCAGAACCGTTAAGGTACTGATTCTTTCTTTTTAGGGGAAAGTCGTTAAATTTGTCATTTAACCATTGTTGCACCCATGAAGCGATTTTTTTGCTTTTTTCTGTTCTGTTTTGTCGGTTTTACTTCAGGCTTTGCCCAAAATGAATTTGAAGTAGGCATTGAAGTGAAAGATAAGTACACCAAGCGCATTCTTATCCCAATTATATCGGTTTTGGCCCCAAATAGCCCCACGGAACTTGCGGGACAAATGAATTATGACCGCTACATTATAAGCGTAAAACCCGACATCAACTACCTGATAGTGATAGCTTTTCAGGAATACAAGACCTACCGCCAAACTCATACATTTACCAAAAGCACCACCAACGATAGAACCCTCCTGACCATAGAATTGGAACCGCTCGTGCCCCCAAAAAATGCAGCACCCATACCTCAAAAACCACAGGAACCGTCCAAACCTATCCAAACTGCTCCCGCTACCGTCGTTTCTGCTCCTTCCAAACAAGAACTTACGTTTCAGGCTGTCGATGCCCTAACAGGCAAGCCAATTGCAGCGGAGTTTATGCTTACCAACGACCTAAAGGAAAGCTATTCGGGCACGACCCGCGAGACGAATGCTACGTTTTCTGCTCGCGTGCCCCTCCAACCCCGCCCATATACCCTCACCGTGAGCGCAAACGGTTATCAAAATCACACTTCTAAACTCACCGTTTCCGCTCCTTTAGCAGAAAAGCAACCCGTCCAAATCATTAAATTATCCAAAGGTGACATTGTTTTAAGAATCAAAGTCTTGGAAGAGCAAACGGGCAAGCCCATTCCCGCCACACTCCGGATAGTAAGTGAGAACGATAACCGTGAATTATTTAACCAAAAAAATTCTTTCAACGGACAAATCCCCATTTCGCTCAACCCTAACGGGCGTTACATGATAGAGGCCGAAGCCAAAGGCTACATGCCTTTTCGAAAAGAGCTGGAAAAAGCCGTAGAAAAGCTCAGTGAAACAACGCCCTTAACCATACGGTTGTCGAAAATCGGTGATATTTTCCTTAACCTATCGGCCGTAAATGCCTCTAGTGGTCAACGAGTTGCGGCCACTTTTAAAATTACCGCTTCCTTGACTGGACAAGTGACGCAGTTAAAGAGTGCATTGCCTGTCAAACACAAAATCGTGGAACCCGATATTTACCAAATCGAAACCATCGCGCCGGGGTTCGCCCCTTTAAAAGGAGAAATAGATGCCGAAGAGATTGGCGTTGGGCAAGTGTTTAATTACGAGGCTAAACTCGTACCGACCACCAAACAACCCACCACCAACGCTCCTTTAGAAACCTTTCGTTTTGCCATTTTGGACGGCCAAAGTCAAAAACCAGTACCCAACGCAAGATTAAAAATTATCAATGAAGCCACGCAAAAGGTGATTCCGACCAAACCAGCGGGACAACTCAAAGAAACCAGACTGAAAACGGACCAAACCTATCTTATTGAAGTTGAAGCCAAAGGCTACGAAAAAACAACCATGAAGATGGCAGCAGCAGAATGGGCCAATCGGGGTGAATTTTTGACCAATATCTCGCTTGTCCCTCTCGTTAAAACAACCGCCGCCCCCGCAACTCGGGTCATCAATGAAAAGATTTTTGACAATATTAAAGCGGGTCAATCTGTAAGTATTGAAGACAACATTTACTTTGACCAAAGCAGCTATATTCTTCGTACCGAAGCCTACGGTCAATTGCTACGTTTGGCCGCTGTCATGACCAAAAATCCCGACATTAACATTGAAATTATAGGCCATACCGACAACGTAGGCGATGCTCGGCTGAATAAAATTCTTTCTGAGCAACGCGCAAAAGTCATTGCAAACTTTCTTGGCAATGAAGGCATCAATGAATCCCGCCTTATCTACCGAGGCGAAGGCAGCACCAAACCCATTGCCCCCAATGATACCGACGAAAATCGCCGCCGCAACCGACGGGTGCAGTTTTTGGTCAAGTAAAACACAAACCTTCATCAATAATCTATTTATGAAATACTTCTTTGCCTTCATTGTTATTGGATGGACATTCTCTGCTTTTTCTCAAAAGCCCTCCACTGAACCTCTCAAAGAAGCCATTCAGGCTAAACTAGCAGGTGTAGAAGGCAATTTTGGCGTAGCCTTCAAAGACTTGCAATCCAATCAAACGTTGTTTATCAATGAAAAGGAAAACTTTCATGCGGCAAGTACGATGAAAACGCCCGTAATGATTGAGGTTTTTAAGCAAGCAAAAGGGGGTAAATTCAAGCTTACCGATTCTATTTTGGTCAAAAACGAGTTTAAAAGTATCGTGGATGGCTCAGCTTTCAGCCTTGACATCAGCGACGACAGTGCCGACGGAATGTACAAAATGATTGGCAAAAAAATGACCATTTACGACCTGACATACCAAATGATTATCGTCAGCAGTAATTTAGCCACCAACATTCTGATTGATTTGGTTGACGCGAAGAAAGCCAACGCCACCATGCGCGATTTTGGCGCAAATGACATTCAAGTACTGCGGGGCGTAGAAGATAGCAAAGCGTTCCAACTCGGAATGAACAACTCCGTAACGGCCTATGATTTGATGGTTATTTTTGAGCAAATCGCCAGAAAAAAAGCCATCGACCCCACTGCCTCCGAAGGCATTACGCGTATTTTATTTGACCAAAAATTCAACGAAATTATCCCCGCTAAACTCTCCAAAGAAGTAAAAGTAGCGCATAAAACGGGCTCTATCACGGGTGTACAGCACGATTCAGGAATTGTATTTTTGCCCGATGGACGCAAATACGTGCTTGTCCTACTTTCCAAAAATCTAAAAGACCCCAAAGCAGGTGTACGAATATTGGCCGATGTTTCGGAGATGATTTACGATTTTGTAAAATAGGAACTCAATCCGTATCAAGTCGGCTTTGGATAAGCCTAGAAAAGCTCCTCCTCCACGCCTTCTTCTACTTTACTTTTCCCTTCCAACACCTCCAAAATAGGTTTGATTTGGTAGATACTGCGATTGTAGCGATTGCTGAGAATGATGATGACAAACTTGTTTTTGGGACTAAACCACATCAGTGTATTATAGCCTTTCCACCAGCCGGTATGGTAGACGTACTTGGGTTCACGCGTAGCTTCGTTTACGTGCATCCGGAAGCCATATCCGTAATTTTTGATGCCATGGCGCTCAAAGCTCCTTGGCGTAAAGGCCTCTTTCATGGTTTCTGGACGCAAAACACAACCACCACTAAGACCTGAATACCAACGCAATACATCATCCATGGTGGAATATACTCCCTTATCTCCCACTACATCATCAAAATTATCCTTGGGTAACCGACGGTTATATTGATAGCCCGTGGTACGATATAAATTTAAGGAATCGTTACGACTCGTAATCAAATAGGTATCTTTCATCCCGAGGGGTTTGAAGATATACTGCCGCAGGTAGTCTTCAAATTTTTGACCCGACACTTTTTCTACAATCGTAGCCAAGAGGGCATAATTCGTATTGCTGTAACTGAAATTCCGATTGGGAGTATTGTATAATTTAGGCTTAACGGCACAATACCATCGCACAATGTCGTCGTTGCAAGGGTAAGGATTTCGCTTGCGCACGCTGTCGGTGAGTACATACGCATAGTTGGGCAAGCCGCTGCGGTGCGACAACAAAGACTTAATCTGAATCCCAGAATAGGGAAATTGTGGAATAAATTTTTGAATAGAATCCTCAAGTTTTAGCTTGCCTTCTTCGTACAGTTTCAGAATGGCCACCGCCGTAAAGGTCTTCGAAAGCGATGCTAATTGGAATTTGGACTCCGAGCGCATCGTATCTTTTTGTTCAATTTGCGCATACCCAAAAGAGTTGCGATAGAGCACTACCCCTTGTTGGGCAATCAGGACATTCCCGTTAAAACGCTCCAATTTGTACTTCCGTCGAAAAATCGAATCCAAACTCGCCGTTTTTTGGTCAGCCTTGATGCGCGTCCGAATTTTAGAAATTTGTTCTGGAGTCAGGGTTGCATCGGTGACACAATCGGCCAGTGCATTTTGAAGGGAAGCGGCATGGTGGTGGTCGGCCGTGTTGTTACAGGAAAACGCAACAATTAATGCGAGAATGATACCAGTTTTAAACATCGTTGAAGGTTATAAAGACAAGGCATTGAGTATTGAGCATGATCGTTACGCAATACGTTGCAACACCCGGCCATACCCTCTTTCGTTTACAAAAATAACAAAAAAGGCTTTGACATCAAGCCAAAGCCTTTATATGCTTTTAAAAATCAGTAGTCTAAAGATTAATCCGTTGGTTATGAGCCGCATAACCAACCACTAATATCTACTTACCTTTCTTTGCTTCAGGAGCTTTGCTGGCCACCACTTCCCCTTTGAGGGTTAGGTATAAAGTGCCATTTTCAGCATTGCTCGGAACCGTTACTGTTTTGTTGAAAGGTCCCATTACGCCTGCATTAAACGTAGCTTTGATTGAACCTTTTTTGCCAGGCATTACAGGCTCACGCGTCCATTCTGGAGTGGTGCAACCGCATGATGCCGTTACGTTTCCTAAAACGACGGGATCAGTGCCAGTATTGGTAAACTCAAATACATGGCTTACGGGCTTACCTTGTTCGATTTTGGCAAAATCATGCTCGACTTTGGCGAACTTCACTACTCCTTTTTGCGCGTAGCTTGCTGCGCTGAATACCAAAATTGCTACGAAAAATGAAAGAAACTTTTTCATGTTCATTGTAAAATTTAGTTTTGTAAAAGTTGGTTGCTTATCTAACAATAATTGTACTAGCAAAAGTTTTGCCAAACGTTCTTTTTGACGAAATTTTTATGGCAAGGTAACAGAAAAAACTTGTATTTTGAAACCTGATTTGTTTTCCCTTATATTTACTTGCCAAAACAATGAAATTAATTATTCGTTGTAATAATTAGTAAATGTTTATTTATTTTACTTTTTATTTCAACGGAAACCTACTAAACTTTCATCAAGAAACGTGATAGAGAACGAACTCGCGACCGACTTTATTGCCCTTACGCGTCAAGGGATTCTGAACGATTATCGTTTGGTATGTGAAAGCCGACAAGCCAGCTTATTGGGTCGAAAGGATGTGATGGGAGGACGTGCTAAGTTTGGTATTTTTGGCGATGGGAAAGAGTTGGCGCAGGTCGCAATGTCCAAGGTGTTTCGTAAGGGAGATTTTCGTTCGGGTTATTATCGTGACCAAACCATTGTAGCGGCACTGGGAAATCTCACCTGGCAACAATATTTTTCTCAATTGTACGGACATGCCGACGTGACCTTTGACCCGCATACGGCTGGGCGTTCGATGAACAATCATTATACAACCCGTTTTCTGGACGAGAACGGCCTCTGGAAATCGCAGGTAGATACTTATAATCACATCAATGACCTTGCCCCTACCGCAGGGCAAATTCCGCGCTCGGTGGGTTTGGCCTATGCATCCAAACTTTATCGGCAAAATGAAGAACTCTGGTCGATGACCAATTTTTCGCGGAAAGGCAACGAAATTACCTTTGGCACCATTGGTGATGCCTCCACTTCGCAGGGGATGTTTTGGGAAACCATGAATGCCGCGGGGGTATTACAGGTTCCGCTGTTGATGTCGGTTTGGGATGATGGCTTTGGCATTTCAGTACCTGTTGAGTACCAAACCACCAAAGGAAGTATCTCAAAAGCCCTCGCCGGGCTTCAACGCCACGAGGAGGAAGCGGGAATTGAAATTTTTACGGTCAAAGCCTGGGATTATGTGGGTCTGCTGGAAACCTACCGTAAAGCAGAAGAGATTTGTCGTCGCGACCACGTGCCTGTGCTCGTTCATGTGCAAGAAGTAACTCAGCCGCAAGGGCACTCCTCTTCGGGCACGCACACCCGTTACAAATCGGCAGAACGGCTTGAATGGGAAAAGGATTGGGATTGTAACCGTAAGTTTAAAGAATGGATTCTAAATAACGGCTACGCCAACGAAGATGAGCTGGACGAAATAGAAGAACAAGCAAAAAAACTTGTTCGGAATCAAAGAAACGATGCGTGGAAAGCCTACAATGAAGCTATTTTAAAAGAGCAGAAAGAAGCCTTGACGCTCATTGAGGCAGCGGTTCAAGAAAGCCGTTTCAAAGATGAATTGCTCCAACTGATTGACGAAGTAAAGCGGGAGTTTGTGCCCCTTCACCGATACAATACCACTGCCGTCCGAAAAACACTCCGCACACTGCGTTCTGAAAATATACCCGCCAAAAAGGCACTGGCAGATTGGCTTCAAAAAAACACCGAAATCAATCACGACCGATTTAGCTCACACGTTTACAGTCAGTCGCCCGAATCCCCGTTAAAAATTGTGCCCGTTGCTCCTATTTACGACGACGAATCGCCGTTTGTCGACGGACGGGAAGTAGTACGTGCCAATTTTGGGGCGCTATTTGCCAATGACCCCCGAATCGTGGCTTTGGGTGAAGATGTGGGCAAAATCGGTGATGTGAACCAAGGATTTGCGGGCCTACAAGAGTTATTTGGTGAGTTGCGAATCACTGATACTGGCATTCGCGAGACCACCATCATCGGCCAAGGCATCGGCTTAGCCATTCGTGGGTTAAAACCCATCGTTGAAATTCAGTACTTTGACTACGTATTTTATGCATTAGCCACCCTCACCGACGACTTGGCTTCCTTGCACTACCGAACCAAAGGCGGTCAAAAAGCCCCCGTCATTATCAGGACACGCGGCCACCGTCTGGAAGGAATATGGCACTCTGGCTCACCCATGGCCTCCGTTATTCACAGTCTGCGTGGATTGCATGTATGTGTACCTCGCAACCTTACCCAAGCCGCAGGAATGTACAACACCTTACTGCGCGGCGACGACCCCGCACTGGTGGTAGAGCCACTAAATGGCTACCGGCTCAAAGAGCGGATGCCTTCCAATCCCGGAGAATTCTGCGTTCCGCTGGGTCAGATTGAAGTGTTGCGTGAAGGCACGGATGTAACCATTGTAACGTATGGGTCTATGTGCCGAATTGTATTGGAAGCCGCTGAGGAGCTCGCCCAAACGGGAATTAGTGTTGAGGTTATCGACGTACAGACATTGCTTCCCTTTGACCTTGACCATCAAATTCTCAACTCTATTAAAAAGACAAATCGGGTTATTTTTGCCGACGAAGATATGCCCGGCGGTGGTAGTGGATACATGATGCAGCAGGTACTGGATGAACAAAACGCTTACAAATGGCTTGACTCGGCTCCCCGATGCGTATCAGCCAAACCCCACCGCCCTGCTTACAGCTCTGACGGTGATTATTTTTCAAAACCCAACGTAGAAGATATTTTTGAAGCAGTGTATCAATTAGTAAGCGAAGCTGCACCAGACCAGTACCCTGAGTTCTGTTGATTTTAGGGCACCAAACCTTACTTTTCCTACCCTTTCCACCTGCCCGCGATTTCGGTTGCGGGTTTTTTATTATTCTAAATCAAGTAGGATTATTTCAGGAAAATGACTGTTCTACTCCCTTTGTTAAATAGGCCTAAATTTAAAAAAGTTTTCAACCTATGGACTTTATAGTGATTAAATAAATGACTAAAATCAGCATATTTTCGACTTGGGTTTAGTACGTTGTAATAGTAATCGCTAATTTTACGCATTATTTTTAATGACATACCGAACCAACAAGTATGAATTTTAAACTATCTCAGGTCCCCGAGCGCACCAGTAAACCTCGTCAATTTGGGTTAACCATGGTCATGGACAAAGGGCTAAGCATCCGTCAAATTGAAGATATGCTTGATATTTCGGCCCCACACATCGACATCGTCAAATTGGGCTGGGCTACTTCGTTTGTTACTCCTAATCTAAAAGATAAGATTGCCGTCTACAAAAGTGCTGGAATCCCAGTGTATTTCGGAGGGACCCTATTTGAAGCCTTTGTGGTTCGCAATCAATTTGAAGACTATCGCCGTTTGATTGACGAATACGGCTTAGAGTACGCCGAAGTTTCTGATGGCTCGGTAGATATGCCTGAGGAAATCAAATGCGATTTTATCAAGGTGCTTGCCGAGCAGGTAAAGGTACTTTCGGAAGTGGGTTCAAAAGATGAAACCAAAATTATTCCACCCTACAAGTGGATTCAACTGATGAAGGCCGAACTTGAAGCAGGTGCTTGGAAAGTAATTGGCGAGGCCCGTGAATCTGGAAACGTGGGTTTGTTCCGCTCTAGTGGTGAAGTGCGCCAAGGTTTAGTGGAAGAAATTTTAACTCAAGTTCCCAACAAAGACATCATCTGGGAAGCCCCCCAAAAAGCCCAACAAGTATGGTTTGTCAAACTTCTCGGCGCCAATGTCAACCTGGGTAATATCGCTCCTAATGAAATTATCCCACTCGAAACCATTCGTTTGGGCCTTCGCGGCGACACTTTCGCCCATTTTCTTAATGATAAAACGCGTAAGCGCTGGAAGTTAACAAAGTAAACTCGCACCATTGTGCGTTAATTAAATACAAAATAAACATCACACACAAATGGAAATTCTCGCGCAGATTTTAGACTTTTTTTTACATCTTGATAAACACCTCGCCGACATCATCAATGAATACGGCACTCTTACCTATTTGATTCTGTTTTTGATTGTCTTTACCGAAACTGGCTTGGTAGTAATGCCACTCTTGCCCGGCGATTCACTTTTATTTGCAACAGGCGCTTTAGCCGCATCTACGGGTGCACTGAATCCCTGGATTGTTATTCCTTTGCTGATTGTAGCGGCGTTGATGGGGGATAATGTAAATTACTTTGTCGGGAAATTCTTGGGAAGTACCATCAAGAAACGAGAACGAATCTTGTTTTTCAAGCGTGAATATTTGGAGCAAACAGAAGAGTTTTATGCCAAGCACGGCGGCAAAACCGTCATCATGGCCCGTTTTATTCCGATTGTCCGTACCATTGCTCCTTTTGTGGCGGGTGCTGGTAGCATGACCTATTCTAAATATATCCTCTTTTGTATCATCGGAGCTATCCTTTGGGTACCTTCTCTTACCATGTTGGGTTACTTTTTTGGAAACTTAGACTTTGTAAAGAAGAATTTCGAATTGGTCATCTTCGGGATCATCGGTCTTTCCGTTCTGCCAATGGTATGGCAATTTGCCAAATCAAAATTGGCATCATCCAATAAAACGACCGCCTAATAAACGAGTCTATTCCCACAAAAAAAGGTCGCGAGAGAGTTCTCGCGACCTTTTTTTGTGGGCAGTTCCCAAATATCAATACTGCTCATTTTCTAGCTTAACTAATACTTTAAAGTAGTATCGGCAGGGCTATCGGCTGGGCCTTTATCCTTCTTGCTAAATACCGACACGTTTACGTATCGCTTGGGGTATTGACGGAAATTGGTCATTAATTTATTGACACTCACAATAGTACGGTTCAGGTTATCGTACAAGGCTTGATCTTTCAACAATTTACCCGCCGTTCCCTGACCCTGTTCGAGCGCCGTAAGCGACTTTTGGAGCGTGGCCACGGCAGCATTGGCCTGCGCCAATGTCTGGCCTAGTCGTAAGGCTTTCAGTGAATCGGTGGTAGTGAGTAAATTACTAAGAATGGGCTTCATGCCTTTTTCAGTCTCAATCAACGAAGCCGACAGGGCATTGATATTGGCCATGGTGGCGGCGATTGTCTGCCTGTTTTGAGCTACCAATGCGTTGATTCCCATGGCCGTTTGGTCGGTTGTGGTCAGCAGTTTGTTGAGGGCGTAGCCAGTCTGGTCAAATTGGTTGATGATTTTATTGAGGCTAACAATCAGCGAATCAGCATTTTTGACCACAGGCAACGCTTTCTCTTGCAACAGCGACTGAATTCCTTTTTCGGTTTCGGCCAACAAAGTATCCCCTTCGTTGAGGCGAGGCGCACCCGATGGAATCTGGAGCATTAGAGCACTTCCCCCGAGCAATTCTGAGGTAAGCATTGCTTTGGTTCCTTTGGTTAAAATAATATCCCGATTAATATCGAGCGTTACTAAAACGGCGTTTCCTCGCTCTTGTAGCAACTCCGTTGCTTTCACAATCCCGACTGCAACCCCGTTGAGTTTGATGGGATTGGAAGGCTGGAGAGAGCCTACGTTGTCGTAGAGTACGTAGTATTTATGGGTTGTTGAAAAGAAGTCCGAACCTTTTAAGAAATTGAAGCCAAAATACAGCATTGTTATGGTGACAATTGCTAATATACCAACTTTTGCTTCTTTTGATATTTTCATGGATGAGTATATGTTAAAAATGAAGCGTTAAAAGTGCATTCATAACGCCTAGCTTTTAACCCTTGACTATCTGTTTGAAATGGCAAATTTATCAGTTTTCTTCTACTTCTTCCTTATATTGCTTAAAAGCTCGGAAGATAGATTCCGCGATTTGGTCCTGACCTTCTTCCGAATTAAGGTATTTTTCTTCTTGGGCATGGCTTAAAAAACCCGCTTCAATCAATACACTAGGCATAGCAGTCTGCCACAAAACCATAAAACCCGCCTGTTTTACCCCGCGACTGCTACGGTCGGCGTGTTTTTTAAATTGGCGTTCAATCTTTCCCGCAAAATTCAAACTGCTCGCTATATACGCATTTTGGCGGTTGGCAAGCATGATATACGCAAGCGGTGAGTTAGGATTAAAACCCTTGTATTTGTCTTCGTAGTCTTTTTCCAACAAAATAACTGCATTTTCTCTTTTGGCCACCTCTAGGTTTTCGTCCGATTTGTGCAATCCCATCACAAAGGTCTCGGTCCCAGCGGGGCTTACTTTATTTTTCGGAAGAGAATTGCAGTGGATGGAAATGAATAAATCTGCTTTACGGCGGTTGGCAATGTTGGAGCGTTCGTCCAAGTCCACAAATTTATCGCTGGCACGCGTCAAAACCACCCTCACTTCGGGCATTTCTGCCTTGATTTTACGCGCCAATTGAAGGGTAATATCCAGCACAATATCTTTCTCACGCGAGATGCGCCCGCGCGCGCCAGGGTCTTTTCCGCCGTGCCCTGCATCAATCACCACCGTCTTTATCCCTCCTTCGGCATCAGATTTTAACGTAAAGCTGCAGAGCGCAATCCAGCTAAAAATCAGTAGGGTTTTAAGAATCGTCGACATGTAAGTAATGAATCGTGATTAGTTATACAACTAATGTATTAACGTATTTAGATACAACGTCTGCGTAATTTGGCAGCTATATTTTATCTAGTACGAAATAACGTTTTTTTAAATTTCAATGATTAAACTATACAAAAAAACTTTCCGTGATTTTATCCAATGGTAAAATGGGAAAGTTTTTGTTGAATTTTAGGCAAAGAAACTCAAAAATAGGATAAAAATCGCAAAAGAAGCCCTATACTCCTTCCGCCACTACCTCTTTCACGTCGGGTACCATTTGGGTAAGCAAGTTTTGGATACCTGCTTTGAGCGTCAATGTGGAAGAAGGACACCCGCTGCATGAGCCTTGCAACAATACTTTTACGGTACCTGTTATCTCTTCAAACGAATGGAACGAAATAGCTCCCCCGTCAGATTCTACCGCTGGGCGCACGTAGTCGTCCAAAATGGTTTTGATTTGACGGACGGTCGGGGTATCGGTATCTAAGATTGCCGTGTTCTTGTCCACCGTCTTTTGTTCAAATACGGGGTGATTCTCTTCGAAGTAAATTTTCAAAAACTGCTTGGTATCCAGAATGACATCCCCCCAATCGGTGGCATCATCTTTGGTTACCGTAATAAAATTGGACGCTAAAAAAATACGTTGGACAAAAGGAAACTGAAATAAATCTCCCGCCAACGGCGACGCTTTTCCTTCCATTTGGGTAGACTCGCTGTCGGGATAGTCAAACGAAAGTCCCTGCGGAACAAGCTCGAAGTTTAGTACAAACTTCATCGAATTGGGATTGGGGCTCGCTTCTGTATAGATAAATACGGGTTGCATGGTCGTTGCTTCGCACTGTTAGTGATTAATAAAAAAACAAAAAGGACAACCTCTTTAAGATTACCCCTTTTGCAACAAAAATTTAACTGAAATGGTTTTCCTTTGGTCTAATTAACGCCTTAACACCTTCCTCAAATCGTAGAAAAGTCGTTCAATCAACTTCAAATCTTCCGTCACAATCTCGCCCGTGGCCGTCATGCCGTTGCGAAAAGGTATGTTCTTTTGTGAAGATGTTACCACTCCTTTGGGAAAGTGATAAGCACTTGCCCAAGATTGCCTACATTCGGCCATTGGCCGCACTTTTTAAGGTAAAAGAAGAAGTGCTACTGCACAGAATCATGGGCACAATGCAGCTACCAAAACGGAGCTACATCGCCTAAAGTCCGAAAAACGAGGATTTACGCCAACGCGACGCCAAACAGGAAGAAACCATCCAGGTATTGGAAAATACCATAAAGAAGCTTTCGCAAACCAACCTATCAAATGTGGGAATAAACGAACAGTTGGTTGGCCTAGGAGCGCAAACCAACCCCTTGATTTTCAAATAATTAAAAAATGGATAACCTACTGAGGCTATCCCTTTTTTAATACAATTCTACCGAATTGGTTTACTTCTTTTCGCCGCCCCCTTTTGGTGGGTTGTTGGTTTTATTGAGATTGGCGGCATTGGCCGAGGGATTCCCCCCCCTCCTCCGCCTTTTTTCTTTTTATTTCTGTTACGATTGCCGCTTTGTTGCTGATCACGGTCGCGGCTACTGAATTTCTTATCCATCTTCACCAAATCGCTGGCGTTTTTTTCTGCATCTCCGAACCCTTGCCTCAAAGCAAAGTGCGATTTGACGATTCGAGGTCATTAATTGAATTTTTCATAACCAAGTCCCTATCTTTGCTCAAACCGACTTCAAAACACCCTAAAAACCATCCACCGTCCTTGTTTTCTTATGACGAATCTCTTCCGTTTCCAACCCCTGAAAACGACATTTCTCGTTATTCTTCTGGCGTCTGTTTTTGGTCATAAAAAAACATTTGCCCAACAAAAACCCACCCCCTATTTCCCACCAGCTCACGAATGGGCAAAAAAAACGCCCGCTGAGATGGGCTTGAATCCCGCCAAAATTCAGGAAGCGATTGCGTTTGCCCAAGCCAGCGAGTCCAAAAATCCGCGCAGCATGGAGCAATCTCATTATCAGAGTTTTGGAAAAGAGCCCTACGGTTTTGCCATCGGGCCGTTTGCCGACCGGGGTGACCAAACGGGCATCATCGTCTACAAAGGCTACATCATAGCCCAATGGGGCGACCCGTCGCGCTGTGACATTACGCACAGTGTCACCAAAAGTTTTCTTTCGAGCGTCGTGGGTTTAGCGGTGGATAAAGGACTGATTCGCAGCGTCAATGATACCGTAGCACCTTATGTGCCGCCAATTGAACTTTACGGCCAACCCGTTCAGCGCCCCGCCGACGAGTTTGGCAAACCCGAATTGCTGCGGCTTTTTGATACCCCCCACAATCGCCGCATCACGTGGGACCACATGCTCCGCCAAACCTCCGATTGGGAAGGCACGCTCTGGGGCAAACCCGAGTGGGCCGACCGCCCCGACAAGGATGCCGCCACTTGGCTCACCCGGCCGCGCAACGCCCCCGGAAGCGTGTATGAGTACAACGACGTGCGCGTCAATGCGCTGGCGCTCGCCGCCACGAGTGTGTGGCGCAGGCCCTTGCCGCAGGTGCTGAAAGAAAATCTCATGGACCCCATCGGTGCGTCTAATACATGGCGCTGGACGGGCTACCGCAACGCTTGGATTGTCTTAGACGGTCAGCCCGTACAATCGGTTAGCGGTGGCGGCCACTGGGGCGGCGGCATGTTTATCAATGCTTTCGACATGGCCCGTTTTGGATTGCTGACGCTCAACCGAGGCAACTGGAACGGTAAACAATTGCTATCTGAACAATGGGTAAAACAGGCCACTACTCCCACTCCTGCCCAGCCTACTTACGGGTATATGAACTGGTTTCTGAACACGGGACAAAAACCGCTACCGAGCGCGCCCGCAAACGTATTTTACCACGTAGGAAATGGGGCTAATATTGTATATGTAGACCCCGACCATGAACTGGTGATGGTGGTACGTTGGATTGAAAACAACGCTTTAGATGACATCGTCAAACGGGTGCTGGAAGCCTTTACGCCCTCGATACCCGACACCGAAATCTATCTAACAGACTTGAAAGTCTCGGCAGGAAAAGTTACGGTTAGCAATCCCGTAAATATCACAAAACGGGCTGGTTACGACAACCAACCTTCCTTTACGCCCGATGGAAAAAAACTACTTTATACCCGACAAGCCAACGGCCAAACGGACATTTGGACCTATGATTTGGCAAAGAAAAACCACAGTGCCGTAACCCAAACTCCCGAAAGTGAGTATTCGGCTACGGTCATGCCCGATGGCAAGCATTTTTCGGTGATTCGCGTGGAACCTGACCAAACGCAGCGGCTCTGGCAGTTTGACTTGGCAACGGGCAAAAACCCGAAGGTGATTTTACCAAGCATTAAGCCCGTTGGATATCATTGCTGGTTTGGTTCCGATTCGTTGGTGTTGTTTGTGTTGGGCCAGCCCAATATGCTTCAATTGGCGCAGGTCTCGACCGATAAAGGCCAGACGATTACAACCAACGTCGGGCGCTCTTTACTGCGCGTTCCTTCGCAAAAGGCGGTCAGTTTTGTGCATAAAATATCAGCGTCGGAATGGCAGGTGGAGCAATTGGATATGAATATATTACAAACAAAAACGCTTATTCAAACACCCGCTGGCAGTGAAGATTGTGCCTGGGCGGCGGATGGAACGCTGCTGATGGCGCAGGGCTCGAAGCTGTACAAATGGAACCCTCAGTACGACAAACAGTGGCAGGAAGTTGCCGATTGGAGTAGCTTGGGCATCAAACAAATCACGCGTTTGGCCGTTGACCGCAAAACCCAAAAACTTGCTTTCGTAGGGCAATAAAAAACAACCCGTCTGACGGTTGGTTAACAAAGTAACAAAACCGTCGGACGGGTATATATTGATAGGCTATAAAAATTAAAGCGATGCTCTCAGTTGGGCTTCCAACTCCACCGCCATCGGCACCAACACGTGGTCTTCAATGATGGCGTGTTTGCGAAGCTCTAATTCAAAAAATTCCACCTGATTCAGAAACACCCGGTACGGCATAGGCGGGCGCTCAACGGGCGAATAACGGTGAATAATTTGGCTTACTTCTTTCAATTCATCCTCAATGGAATCGTGGTGCTCGGTGAATTGGCTGATGGAAGCCGAATTCAATAAATCTGCAATTTCTGCTTTGGTATATTCACCCGCCGATGCCTTCATCAACTTTTTGATGTACGGAAAAAACTCGCGCTCTTCCATCTTAACGTGCTCAACGAGGTCGTTTTTGTATTCGTTAAAAAACAGGCAAAGTTCTGCCAACAACTCGTGCGTTTGGCCGTATTTGCTGAATATATGCAAAAGCGATTGCTCGATTTCGGGTAATTTTTTGGTCAGATAGTAGCGGTGTGTTGCCTGTAAATACGCCAAAATATCCCCCATTGAAAACTTTCTGATTTTCTGGTATGGAAAATCCTGATCGTCGTTGTACAAATCCAGAATCAGACTAATCAATTCATTGTCTAATTCAATGCGGTTTTTACCACCAAAATCTTCGAGGCGTTCGGTAACTGACTGATGAACGAGGGAATCGTTAATGAGTTCGTTGTAGGTACTTTTTGTCATGACTTGCGTTTTTTCAGGTTGAAAGACGGCATCTGCCGCCATTAAATTCAAACAGCAAGTTTATGCATCTGCTCATAAAGAAACCATGATTAATGTCAGCAATGGTCAACGAGCTGTTTATACAGCAATTTAGAATTTTATAACGTAATCCCAAATCTTTTTCCCAGTTCTTCCAACGACTGAACCACGGGGTCGAGCAAATCAAGCCCGTCGCGCAGGCGCTCGGCCTCAATTTCACGCTCAGGGTCGCCCGGCACCAATACCTGTTTACCTTCCACGGCCTGCGCACTACGAAAACGACGAATCCAGTTGTCCATGTGCCCCTTAAATTCATCGGCTGGCCGGAAGCCGTCAATGCGCATGGCCCCGAAGAAATGTCCCGTTCCTCTGCCTACGCCTTCGGCGGCCGCCATAAAGCCCGCCGTGGCAAAAGGCGGGACCCACGGGCCGTAATTGGCCCCCGATAAAACGCCCGAAAAAATATCCACAATCGCCCCCAAACCATATCCTTTGTGGCTGCCGTGTTCGCGGTCGGAGCCGAGGGGTAATAATGCCCCGCCATTTTTAATGGGATTGGCATCGGTCGTAATTTCTCCGTTGGCATCCTGCGCCCAGCCGAGCGGTGCCGGCAGGTTTTTGCGTTGAAGAATCTCAAACTTGCCGTAAGCCGCCGCTGTACTGGCAAAATCCGCCACAAAAGCGGGTTCTTCATGGGCAGGGACCGCCACCGCAATGGGATTGGTACCGAGCATCTTTTCCAACGAAAACGTGGGCGCTACCAGCGGCGCAGCATTGGTCATGGCCATCCCAATCATATCGTGCTCCAAGGCCATCATGGCATGATAACCCGCAATGCCAAAGTGATTGGAGTTTTGCACAGAAATCCAACCCGAACCTACATTTTTGGCTTTTTCGATGACAATCTCCATCGTTTTTGGCCCTACGACCAAGCCCACGCCAGCATCTCCGTCTACTACGCCCGTACTGGGGGTTTCGTGTACGATGCGAATATTGGGCTTGGGATTCAGGCGGCCGTGGTCGAAAAGACGAACATAGCCCGCCAAACGGGCAATTCCGTGCGAATCTACCCCGCGCAAATCGGCTGAGATGAGGGTTTTAGCCGCCAAATGCGCATCGGCCTCCGAGAAGCCGATGCTTTGAAATATATGTTGCGTAAAGGTTTTGAGTTGCTCAGCGGTAAACATAATTGATGCGTTAAACGTGTGATGTTGGAGAAAATAATAACGCCGCAAATGTCGTACTATTTTTGAGAAAAGCGGTTGAACGGCCGCTGAGAAACCCCGTGATTTTTAATCATCATCCCCCTCTTCTTCTTCCTCTTTTTCTTTTAATTTGACAAACGCTCCCCTTACTGGCGCGGGCATTTTTGACTTCTCTCCTCTCACCGTTTGCCACACAATTTCGCTGAAAATCAGGTCGTCAATGGCGTCGGGTTTTGACAAATCAAACTGGAGCGTGCGGTGGTGATTGTAGTTGGCCGCCACGTTTTTTTCGTTCAAATCAACGCCCGGCTCTTTGGCCTGAAAAGGCGCAGTATTGGGCGTTTTTTGGAAACAACGCCACATCGGCACCGCCGCGGCATCGTACTGACTCATGGGTTTGAGACCCAAAATCAATTCTATGGTACGCAACATTCCCGAAGTAGAATACATGGTATGGTCTACAAAACCGCGCTTTACGTAGCCACCTGCTACAAAGGCAATCGAACGGTGTGCATCCACGTGGTCGGGGCCGTTTTGGGCATCATCCTCCAAAATAAATACGACGGATTCTTTCCAAATCGGGCTTTTAGAAAGGTGCTCCACAAAGCGCCCCACGGCCAAATCATTGTCGGCCACGGCGGCATCGGGCGTAGGATAGCCCACACGAGCACCCGAGGTGTGGTCATTGCCCATCCGAACGGTACTGAGGCGTGGCACAGCGTTGTTTTTCACCAATTCATCAAAATCTTTTTCCCAGGCTTTTTCACGGTCAATGTCCATGTAACCCAAATTATAACCTTTGAAATTGGGGGCAAAATGACCTTCAAGAACGGGAATGGTGGGCTTGTCATCCACAAACCACCCGTAACTGCGGTAGCTAACGTTGGCACGTTTGCAGTGGTCCCAAATAAAACCGTCGCGGGGGTAAGCAATTTCTTTTTGGCCTTCATAATCGTAGGTGCCGCCGCGACCGCCGTAGCTCGTCACCCAGTTCTTTTCTACGTAATCATTCGCATACGCCGCCGATGACCAATTGTGCCCGTCGGCGCTCACTTCGGCATCGACATAAAAATTATCCAACAGCACAAACTCGCGCGCCAAGGCGTGTTGGTTGGGTGTTACTTTTTCGGGAAACAAGCACAGGGCCGCGTCGCCGTTGCCTTCTTTCATATCGCCCAATATCTGGTCGTAGGTACGGTTTTCTTTGATGATATAAAAAACGTATTTGATGGGCGACGCATCCCCCACTTTCATCGGAATCGGGTTGCCCGCTTCACCTTCGGCCAATGTTTCTTTGTTTTTGGTGTAAGGCGTATTTTCGTAAACCAGCTTGGAATAAACGCCCAAAATATCTTCGTCAGGAAAATCAATGATAGATAACGTCCCTTTAAACAACCCACCGATGTACTGCGTTTCGTCGCGATTAGCCTCCGCATTTGCCCCTTTGTACTGAGGAGATTTGGAACGATTTGGATTCGGCCCTTTGGGATTGGCCGCCGACGAATAGCCTTTGCCGTTGGTTACCCAAATTTGGTTATTGATGACCTTCAACGACGTCGGATACCAGCCCGTAGGCACAAAGCCCAACGAACGGCTTTTGCCTTTTTCAGCCACGTTAAAGACCGCAATGCAGTTATTGTCAGCGTTGGCAATCAACAGCTTAGATTCGTCGGGCGTGAGTGCCAAGGCGTTGGGGGTACTTCCCACGGGCGCGTTGGGATACAACGATGCGTTGAGGGTTTCGACCACTTGTTGCTTGGCCAAGTCAATCATCATCACGGTGTTGTCGTTGCCACAGGCCACGTACAGAAATTTGCCGTCGCGGGTTTGGAGCAAATCATTGGGGTTTTTGGCCGTCGGAATATCCACAACCGTTTGCAATGTTTCGGCGTTCAAAATCCTAACCCCGCTTCCTTCCCAAAGGCTGACAAACAGTTGTTTTTTGTCTTGCGACAACTGACACGCGTAACCTTTGAAACCCAAGCTAATGTTTTTCAACACTTTACGGGTTTTCAAATCGCACACGTACAGGGAGTTATTTTCTTTGGTTACGACAAACAATTTCTGTTGTGCTTCGTCGATGCAAAGCCCAACGGGGCCGATTTTCTCGGGCCAAGGTTTGCCCAACACGATTTCGCCGTCGGCTTTGAGTTTGTTGTTCTGAAGTTGAAAAATCAGAATTTTGTTGTCGTTGCCGCCCGAAGCGTACAACGTTTTTTCGTCGGCACTGAAGGTGAGTCCGTAATACGCTTTGGGCACGACAACATCATCCAAAATCTGCTGCGTGGCGGCATCAATGAGGGTAATGCTATGCGTTTTTTGTCCGTTGTTGGTTACGGCCGCGTATTTTCCCGACGAAGAAACCACCAAGTTTAGCGGTAAATCATTCAAGGAGAGGCTTTTATTACCAGCTGGGGTCAACGACCACCCGTTGGGCAATTTAATCCGTTTGGAGGTCAGCATTTGGTAAAACTGAGCGCTTTCGGAAGTGGCGCGATTTTGCCGCTGACAGGAATTTTCGAGTAAAAGAAACGCCCCGACGAGGCATAGAAAAAGGCTGGATTTGGTGGAAGGTTTCATCTGATCTGAATTTTTACAAAAGTGTCAATTGATTGGAGCATTTCACAGTAAAGTGAGTAAAGGAATTATTAAGCTACAAAAGCAGATTGTTAACAATTACTACACAAATGTTTATAAATATTTCTTACATTTAGCAGGCAATTGTTGAAATCGAAGCGCCAATGCGTTTGTTCTGAGCAAATTCAGTGGCTAGTCCGAAACATAACTTTTGCGTAATTCATCAAGAAGTAAAAGTCAGTAATTTTGTCACCATACCGTTTCTTTATCAAAATATGTCTAAACTCTCCTTTTCCGCTTTTTCTTTTTTCATTGTACTGGGCTTGCGCTCGTCGTTTGCCCAGTCTCCCGACTCACTCAAAACCAAGCAATTAAATGAGGTTGTCGTCACCTCCACCCGGGGCCAAAAAACCGTATTTCAAACTCCCGCCCTGATTTATGCCATCGGTCAGGAAGAAATCAAGACGTCGCAGGCGCGCAGCACCCCAGAGCTTTTGATGAATCAAATGGGCGTGTTCGTCCAAAAAACCACCCACGGTGCGGGTTCGCCCTTTGTGCGCGGCCTGACGGGCAACCAAACCTTGCTACTTATTGACGATATTCGCCTCAACAACAGCACTTTCCGTTACGGCCCCAATCAATACCTCAACACCATCGACGCCTTTACTTTGGGTCGGGCAGAAGTACTTTTAGGAAGTGGCTCGGTACAATACGGCTCCGATGCATTGGGTGGGACGATTCAACTTTTTACCACTGCCCCTGAATTTAACACGGGATTCAGTGGCCGGGTATTGGGACGCTTGGTGAGCGCAGGCATGGAGCAAAGCGGGCGCGTCGAAGCTCGCTACGGCGGAGCCAACGCGGCGTTTCAGGCGGGGTATACCCATCGTCGTTTCGGAGATGTGTTGGGGGGCAAAAACACTGGTTTCCAATCACCTTCGGGTTACAAAGAGCAGGATTTTGACCTGAAAGCAAAGTTGAATCTAGGCCACGGCTGGATGGCCACGTTGGCACATCAGTCGGTCAGTCAACGCAATGTGGAGGTGTTTTTTCGGTATCAATTGGAAAACTTTAAAATCAACCAATTTGACCCCCAGCGCCGGCAGTTGACGTATATCAAATTGGAGAACCAGAATGAGTCCAACTGGTTTAATCATCAGACTTTTACGGTTTCGCGGCAGGCCACGCAGGAAGGCCGTTTGAGCCAAAAAAACGGAACCACCGCGCTCCGCTCGGAAACCGATAAAGTACAAACTTGGGGCTTGACGTACAACAATCAGTCGCGTTTTTTGAGGGGAATATTAACCCTTAATTCTGGCATTGAACTCTACCGCGACAAGGTCAATAGCGAGCGGTACGACGAAAACAATGCCACGCTTCAGCGCACCTACAGCCGAGGGTTGTACCCCAACAATTCGTCCTTTCTGAACTACGCCGCTTATTCCATTGTAAGCACCAACTTAGCCCGGCTCAATTCAACGTTTGGCATTCGTTACAACGGATTTGTGATTGACATTCCCGACGCCACCATCGGCGACAGCCGCCTGACGCCCGCCGCGTTTGTGTACAATTATAACCTATCGTACAACCTTGGAAAATCCATTGCACCTTACCTCAACATCAGCACGGGTTTCCGCGCCCCCAACATCGACGATTTGGGCACGTTGGGCATCGTAGATTTTCGCTACGAAGTTCCCACAAACAACTTAAAACCAGAAAAATCAACAACTTACGAGCTAGGCTTAAAAATAGCGACCAAAACCATTGGCCTCCAAATGGGCTATTATTCTACCCAACTCCAAAATCTCATCACGCGGGTAAGGGTACCCAATGAGCAGGTCAACGGCATCAATGTCTACCGTAAAGAAAACGTCGAAAAAGCTTACATCAACGGTTTTGACGCCAAACTCCAGGCCAGTTTGTTTACGTCGCTACAACTGTACGGCAACGTTTCTTATTGCTTCGGACAAAGTGAAACCAAGAACGAGCCCATGCGTCGTATTCCGCCCGTCAATGGCCGGGTGGGTCTGAATTTCTCAAAAAACAACGCTTGGGTTCGTCCCGAATTTTGGTTTGCGGGTGCGCAAGAGCGCTTAGCTCAAGGCGACAAAGACGACAATCGAATCGCAAAAGGCGGTACACCCGCTTGGAATGTGTTGAATCTGAATGCGGGCTATACGCTGAAAAAAATCAGCTTTACCGCTGCCGTTCAGAACCTTTTTGACGCAGATTACCGCACCCACGGCTCAGGCATCAACGGCTACGGCCGCAGCCTATGGCTCACGGCTGAGTTTAAATGGTAATGTCAAAGGGCTAAAGCCCTCAAAACTTTATTCTTTATTCCATGCCATAAATGGCATGGCAATTTAATGGCAATTTAAAATCAATTTCTTATGCTACGCATTTTCTTCCTTTCCTTTTTGTGCCTTTCCGTCAGCCAACTCAGTTGGTCACAGGCTTGGCAAATTTCTGCTCCCGCGGGCAGTGAATACGCCAAAGTTGACAAAAACGGTGTGAGTGTGTTGCCCAATGGACGCCTCATCACGCCCTTGGGCAAACAAATCATGACCGCCCCGCACCCCTACGGATTGGTGTTGAGCAAGGACGGAAACATCGCCGTCACCGCCAACTCGGGCACTAACCCTTTTTCTGTTTCAATCATCAAAAACGTACGCAGCGCCAATCCGACCGTTTTACAAGTACCCGAAGGGTTCAAAACGGACGACGGTATTTTGGAAGCCTGCTTCATGGGTTTGGCCATCAGCCCCGACAACCAAACGCTCTACGTAGCAGGCGGACAAACCAACAAAATCTTTTTGTTTGACCTGAACACGGGCAAAGGCAAGGGTTCTATCAACTGCGCTGCCAAAAACTACGAGCATGGCTACCTCGGCGACCTCGTTCTTTCCAACGACGGCAAACGCCTCTACGTGGTTGACCAAATCGGGTTTAGAATTGTGGTCGTCAACACCGAAACCCAGCGCGTAGCCGACAATATCCCCACGGGACGCTATCCCTTCGGCATTAGTTTTTCGCCCGATGAGCAACGCATCTACGTGGCCAACGTGGGTGTTTTTGAATACAAACCTTTTACCGATTTAGACCCCAAAAACCTTAAAAAAACCGCGCATCCGTGGCCTGCTACCAAATATGGCAGCAAGGAAATGGAAGAAGGCAACGCCGCCAAAGGCATCCCCGCGCTGGGGAGTCCCAACGCACCCGAGGCCTTTTCGGTGTGGAGTTATTCGCCCAACGGCACGAGCTGGAAAGTAAAAAACAAGACCAAAACGGGCTTTCTGGTGGGTCAGATGATTGAAGATTTTCCCGCTGTGGGCGGCAGCAGCCCCAACTCGGTGGCCGCTACTGACAAATATGTGTTTGTCAGCAATGGTAACAACGACTGCGTATCGGTCATTGATATTCAGAAAGATACCGTGGTGTATACCATTCCGTTGCAGCCCGACCCGCGTTTGGGCAAGCTGCGCGGATTGATTCCGTTTGGCGTGGCTACCTCGCCCGACCAAAAGCGCCTCTACGTGGCAGAAGCGGGCATCAACGCCGTGGCCGTGATTGACATTCCAAGCCTGAAAGTATTGGGTCATATCCCCACGGGTTGGTTTCCGTCCAAGCTGAAAGTATCGCCCGACGGGCGACAGTTAATTGTTACCAATGCCAAAGGATTCGGAAGTGGCCCCAACGGCGGACCAAATTTTAAACCTGGCCCAGAAGGTAGCTACGTGGGTAGCTTAATGAAAGGAACGGTATCGGTCATTGATATTCCCACCGACGCCCAACTCGCCGCGCTGACCCAAAAAGTGATTTCCAATAATTTTAAGTTTGAACAAAAATCCGTTACCAAAAATGCGCTTTCCAACATTGAGCATATCGTGTTTATTTCCAAGGAAAACCGCACCTACGACGAAGTATTTGGACAAAACACCAACGGTAAAGGAGAGGCTTCATTGGCGCGTTATGGGCTGAAGGCGACGTTTTCCAACCGCAACAAAACCCAAACGTTGGAAAATGTAGACGTGATGCCCAATCATGCGGCATTGGCGAAGCGTTTTGCGATGTCTGACAATTTTTACTGCGATGCCGACGTCTCAGCCGATGGCCACCGCTGGATGGTGGGCGTATATCCCAACGAATGGGTCGAAACGGGCACCGCCGCCGCTTACGGCGGAAAACGCGACTTGATTGATACCTCCAAGGCACCAGGAAATTGGTCTTTTTACGGCTCGGCAGGCAGTATTTACCCCGAAGATTATACCGAGGCTGGCTCAATTTGGGACCACCTCGAACGCAACAAAAAGGAGTTTTTTAACTTCGGTTTCGGGGTCGAAATGGCCGCTGCCTATTCAGACAGTACCATGAAGTACATCGGCGAGCTGTATACCATCAATTATCCCTTGCCCGCACCGCTTTACGACCGCTCTTCTAAAATATACCCGACCTACAATATGGCCATTCCAGACCAATTCAGGGCCGATGTGTTTATGAAGGAATTTAACGAGAAATGGGGGGGGCCGAATGGAAAATTACCATCTATGTTAACGCTGATGTTGCCCAACGACCACGGCACCCGCGAACGCGCCAAAGCAGGTTATCCGTTTACGCAAAGCTACATGGCCGACAACGACCTGGCCCTCGGACGCGTGGTAGAGTTTTTGAGCAAAACCCCTTATTGGAAAAAAATGCTCATCGTGGTGCTGGAAGATGACCCGCAGGGCGGAGTGGACCACATCGACGCCCACCGCAGTTTGTTGCTGACGATTTCGCCTTGGGTCAAGAAAAACTACGTTGGACACGAGCACTATAGCTTTGGCAGCGTGTTCAAAACTTTCTGGAATATCCTCAAAATGCCGTACCTCAACCAGTACGACGCAAGTGCGACGAACCTCATCGACCTGTTTACCAATACGCCCGATTACACGCCTTACAATGCCGTGGCGATTGATAAACGTCTGTTTGACCCGCAAAAAGCGCTTGACCCATTTGATGAAAAATTTGACTGGAAAGCCTTTGCTGAATCGGAAGAATTGGACCGCACCGAAACCATGCAAAAACGACGGGCCGAAGATGATGAAGAGCTTAAAAAGGCTAAAAATAGTAAACAGAAAAATGTAAAACTGAAAAGTGTAAAACCGAAAAAGTAAATACCAATGTGGTTCGGGTTGCTCACAACCCGAACCATTTTTTTTCATACTTCAAGTTGTGAGCAATCTGCCGAATTACTAATCTACGCCGAAGGAGCCAAGACCGCATTCATTTCGGCAATGGCAATCTTCACATCTTTTTCAGTGGTACGCCAGTTGACAAACGCCGCCCGGATGCCTTTTTTGCCGTCGTAGACCGTTGGGGTCATAAATACTCGGCCGCGTTGGTTGAGTTGGGTCAGAAACGAATGGACTTTATCCTGATTTTCTTCACCCCTTAGAGTAAAACACACATTGTTTAGACGCGTTGGCGCAAGCAATTCAAAATCAATACTTTGCTGAATAAAATTATCCAACAACTGCGCCATCTGGATGCTATTTTCCACAATTTCCTGATAACCTTTTTTACCATACGCCTTCAGCGTAAACCACGCGGGCAAGGCGCGCAGTCGGCGCGAGTTTTCGGGCAAAAAATTAAGAAAACTGAAATTTTCGAGCGGGTTGCCGAGGTAAGGCGCATTGGAGTTTTGGAAAGTTTCTACCTGCAAAATACTGTGTTCTTTTTTCACCAAAAAGAAGGCACTTTCGTAAGGTACATTCAGCCACTTGTGGCAGTCAACAGTAATGCTGTCGGCACCTTCCCAGCCATTCAGTAAATGCTTGTATTTGGGCGAACAAGCTGCAAAACCGCCAAAGGCTGCGTCGATGTGCCACCAAAAATTATGTTTTTCTTTTAATCGGGCAATGGCTTCAAAATCGTCAAAATCAACGGTATTGACCGTGCCGCCACTCGAAATCAGGATAAAAGGCTCGCCTGAAAGCGCTTCTATTTTTGTTTCCAAATCCGCAACATCCATCGCTTCCCGATTGCCCACCAACGTATTGATTTTGATAAAATTCTGACTTCCTAACCCTAACATCGCTAGCGACTTCACGGCCGAAGAGTGCGGCGTGGCGCTCAGTATTTTTACGCTTTTTCCGACGCCTTCTTTGGCAATATCGCGCCCTTGCTGCTTGCCCACCCACTGACGCCCCACGGCCAACGCGGTAAAATTGGACATCGTCGCCCCCGTCACAAAGCCACCGGTGAAAGTTTCTGGCAAGTCAAAAAGCGACAGTAGCAACTGAATGGTTTCCACCTCAATCAGCGCCGACAAGTCACCTTGTCCCTGAATAGCCTGCGGGTTTTGGTCATATACTCCTGCGAGCCAGTCGCCTGCCACGGCGGCGGGCGTAGCGCCACCCGTCACAAATCCCCACGAGCGCGGTCCCGAAGAAGCCACGATGAGCGGGTCAAAACGTTGGTTAAATTCGGCCAAAACTGCCGCCGTTCCTTTTCCGTCTACTTCCAAGGCGGCTACCAACGGCACAGTGTGGGGTGCAGAAGTGGAGCGTTGGTCAATGGTTTGTAAAAAATCAACGCCTTGTTCAAGAATTTTTTGGAGAATTTCGTCGAAGTGATTTAAGTCATTTTGTAACATAGCTGTAATGGATTGTTTTTCAGTTGCAAAGAAACACGAAATCAGCCATTGTCGGAAATGTCATTTGGGTATAAACCAATACTTCTCCCTTGTTTTATTTATTGATTCAGAATACACTTAAAAAGTGCATCTTTGCACCCCGTTTTGGCGGTTTGCCCAGTCATGCCAAACTTTTACATTTTGCATTTATCGGTATATCATTTTTCGGTTTTACACTTTTAGACCGTGCGTCAGGTTGCTCACAACCTGACGAATAAAAGAAGCAGTGCGGGTTACGAGTAACCCGAATCACATTGGCATTTACTTTTTCGGTTTACCATTTTTCAGTTACTCTTAAGACCGTGCGTCAGGTTGCTCACAACCTGACGAATAAAAGAAACAGTTCGGGTTATGAGTAACCCGAATCACATTGGCATTTACTTTTTCAGTTTAACGTTTTTCAGTTACTCTTTATCCCAACTTCATGAACCCTTTTCCCGTGTATGATTCGAGGCTGTCGGCTTCGCATTTAGGTACTTTTTTGCAGCCCCGCTACTCACTTGACGCCCGCCTCCAATGCCGTATTCTGAAAACGGGCATCAATCATTCCTATCTTTTGAATGACGGAGATAAAAAGTTGGTTTTCAGGCTTTACAGCTACAATTGGCGCACAAAAACCGAAATTGAAGAAGAAATCCGTCTGCTCAAACTGTTGAACGAAAACGGCGTGCCTATCTCCTACCCCATTGCCGATGCAACGGGCAGTTTTATTCAGGAAATAATGGCTCCCGAAGGTCTGCGGTTTGGGGTCTTGTTCTCGTTTGCCGAAGGCGAAAAAATACGAAGCTTTACAGACGATATGCATTTTAACATCGGAATTGCTATGGCTCGCTTTCACCAAGTTACGCAAAATTTAACTTTGGAGCGAGTCACTTACAACGTCGAAACCCTACTCATTTCGCCACTCCAACGCGCTCAAACATTTTTTGCCGCTGGTTCTGAAACCATGACTTTTTTGAAAACATCCACCCATCAATTGGTGGAAAAATTGAAGGAAATCAATTTGAGAGATGTCAGAACAGGCACGGTTCATCTGGACATTTGGTTCGACAATATGCACGTTACGCCTAGCGGCGGGGTTACCTTTTTTGACTTTGATTTTTGCGGGAACGGTTGGCAAGCCCTTGATTTGGCGTATTTTAATGTGCAATTGTTCAATACTGAATTTGATGCCGACGAATACCAACGCAAACTCCAACGTTTTTTGGAAGGCTACGAAACCATTGTGAAGATTTCTGAGGAAGAAAATCGCCTGATTCCCTATTTGGCGGTGAGCCTCTGGTTTTACTATTTAGGCGTTCAGTGTCAACGGTTTGATGATTGGGGCAACTTGTTTATTAGTGAAGATTATTTCAAACGTTTTATCGGACTGATTCAAAAATGGTGTACAAAACATGAGTTGTTTGCGTAGTTATCAAGGTTGCTATACTGGAGTATACCACTATACTTTAATATAGTACTTACATTTGTATAGCAACTTTACTGACCTTTGTGGCTCACAATTAACATTCAATTCTACCACAATGAAACGCGACAAAATAATTTATTGGATTACGACGGGCCTGATTGCCCTCCTGTTTTTATTCAGCAGCTACATGTACCTAACGAAAGCTCCCGATTTAATCCAAAGCTTTCAAAAAATAGGGTTCCCTATCTATTTCGTAACGATGCTGGGCATTTTTAAACTGCTGGGCTCTTTGGCTTTGTTGAACCCTTGGTTTGACTCCCTAAAAGAATGGGCGTATGCGGGATTTGCGTTTACCCTAATCGGTGCCACTTGGACACACATCGCTACGGGTACGCCTTTTATTATGCCTATAGTGATTTTAGGGGTTCTTGGAGTTTCTTACTTTTTTAAACAAAAACTTCAGGCGAAGCTGGCGTAAAACAACAACGGCGCAAAGAAAAAGCTTACTTTCTTTGCGCCGATGCGCGGTCCGCCGATGCGGTCATTTAATATTCAGCCGTTACTCTCCTGCCAGCATTTTGGCCGTTACTTCTTTTTCAATCGTAATGTAGCCCGGATAATTGATTTGTGAATTACCGATGCCAAGCGTTGGCCGGAGCTTGATGGTCAGCTTGGAAGGCTGTGACCCCGCCTTGCCTGATAGGTTTTCGACCATGTTCACAAACGCATCCCGCGCTTTGGAGTCGGTCAAGAGGCGGTAGGCGTTGGTGCTGAGCTGCATTGGCACACGGGTGGTACCGCCGTTGGGCTGAACATCAATGCGCTGGTCCCAGAAACCAGTAAATACCTCATTTTCAGAAAGAAACACTTTGTATTCAAATTGATTGATGCCTGCCTGCTGTTTGGTCGGATTGGTGACGTCCAAATTCAACCGAAGATTAAGCGGCACATCCTGACTCAACAACGCTAAGGCCAGCCTTGGCGACTTGGCCAAATCAAAATCCTGCATATTTCTGAATTGACGAACATCGATGCCCGCCAACGTGATGTTGTCGGCCGAAGCAATGGCGTATTTACAATCGCCCAGGGTTTTGGCTTCCGATATTTGTCGACTAACGGCGCATTGTTGAAAAAGCCCCGTCAACGCAATTCCGAGGATAAAAAGACTAATTTTTTTCATCTGTAACTTGTTCATAAAATCATTCTAAAAATGACCTATTAACGCGTTACTCGGCACAAAATTGCTATCGACAACAAGTTTCCTGTCCGTTGTTTCCTTCTCAAGAAACCTATTTGCACACTTCTTGGAGCTTTTTTTCGGTGGCGGCGTCAAACGCCTGCCGCTGCTCAGTTGTTTTATAACTTACGGCAAAGAGGCTATCCATGGTTTTGGTAATTTTTTCGGCCAATTGACCCGTCCGCAATGTGTAGACCGTCTTGACCGAATCAATGTGCTGGCTTTGTGCGGGCGAAAGCGGCAAGTGATGCTTGGCCAATGAATCTTCCATGAACCGAATATCGTTGGCGGCGTTGAAGCGTTCTTCCTTCAATTGGCGAGCTTCACACTCCAAATTGGCCATTAATTGTACGTCCTTTTCAAATTGAGCATCATCTTTTTTTTCACAACTCAACAGGCCTATACAACCGATTATTACCCAACAAAAAAGTTTAAATTTCATAGTGACAGGTAGTATTGAGCGTTACTTAGTTACGGAAGGCCATTGGATGGATTTAACCACATTATCACCAATTCCCCGGCCCATTTTCAAGCCGTTTATGTTGTCCATATCATAGTGAATCCCTCCATAAAGGCGCGAATTGGCACATTCTTCGGCCATTTCGGCAAAGTTTGAGAACTTCCGGGGTGCAAAACCGTGCTGTACTTGTGAGCGGTCTGTCAAGGCGTACGTGCCGTCGCCACTGGTAAAAAGTTTCGTAAAAATGCGCTCTCCCACACCGATTTCGGTGGCGTGCCCAGAGGTATAAGCAGGAAAAGCAGGTGTTCCGATCACGGTTTTGAAATTGGGGTCAATGTACCGCTGAATATACGTCACTGGACGGATGAGTGAATAGTCGTATTTGGCTTTCCAACAGGCGATAAAAGCATCAATTTCACCAATTCCCAGCATGGCATAGCCCACAACGGCTCGTTCGAGGGTTGAGTTGGTTTCTTCCAATAGCTGCGTCATGATATTGAACGTGTGCCCAGTAGGTGTACAGGTGGCAAAAGGGTCATCGGCCCAAAATTTGGCGATTTCGATTTGGTCGGGCGTATTATTGTTCACCTGCGTATAAACGTGAAATGCCTGTTTGAAAAAATCCGATTGGGTATCAAACGAAAATGGAATCGGCTTGGGCGGAGTGCCATACGTCATATTTGAAGCCAAAACGGGGCGGCATTTGTACCAATAAGGACTCAACGGGGTGAGGTTTTTGGCATCGGTTGGTTCCCACTTATCAATGCCCTTCACGGGGGTAAATGGCCTCGAAAAAGGATTGAGATACGAATCATGGCCCCCATCCGATTTGGAATATTCATAAATGGCCTTAGCCACGGCTTTCCCATGTTTCACCGATTCTTCTCGCAATATTTTAGAAGTGGTTTCGGCAAAAATCGACATGTATTGCCCTTCCAATTCATTGATTTTGGCGAGATTGGCGGGGCTTAGGTTTTTGTCAAACATAAACCGCATCATGTCGGCCACGGCGGTATTGACCACAATTCCCCAGTGGTAGCGCACATTGAGCGGTATCGCTACGGGCATATCTGCCGGAATCAACCGGTTGAGTTGACCCGCCAATGGCTTGGCATTCGGGATGCCACTGTACGCCGCTTCGTAGGCCGTAATGCCCACGTAACCGAAAGCTCGTGAGGCTTGCGGAGGTAAAAACCCAGGTGTTTCTTTCACGATTCGGCATTCTAACTTAAACCACTCGCGCAGAAAATCTGCCGAATAATTGGACAAATTATTGGGTTTAGACGGCTCTATTTCCGTACCCGTACACCCCGCGAAAAAAACGAGGCTGACAATAAAGTAAAAAAGCTTCTTCATAAGAGTTAGACTTAAATGACTGTTTGAGCAAGTACAAAATGTCCATTTAACGTATACACTTCAATTACTATGCCAAAATATATCCTTAGCTTATTTTATATACCATAATAACAAGCGTTTTTAGTCATATTCCAGCAGTTCATGTCTTTTCAAATATTTACCCCAACCGTTGCAACAATACTCTTTCCATCTGGCAGCCCAATCCACAGACCAAGGTAAAATGTAGGGCGTTTCGTAAAATAGCTTTTGTTTATTAAGTTATTGACCAACAGCCAAAAAGTATATTTATTTATCAGATAAAAAGTCTTATTCAGGTCAACCAAACGGTAACTTGGTACCGTTGGCCGTGGCATTCACGGTGTTGAAGACATCAGCAAATCCTCTACTTAGGGAGCTGTAAAGCAGCGTCGAGTTCAGCCAACGGCACATAAATTATATCCCATTTTGACTTACCCATTTCATTGAAATATTGCTTTGTCTCAGATTTTAATTTGGGCCAATTAATAGCTCACTGGATAAGATTATAAAGAGGAATAGATAAATTTTTCTCATGACTAAAATTTCAATAACAGACTAATAAATAGTGTGTTATGGCATAAACTAACTTACTGCATTAGCTTATTTAAACTGCTTGGTATCAGGATGAAAAGTCTGCCAACTGTGCCAATATTCTTGATATGCGTTGACTTTTAATAAATCAGGTCTGTCGGGGGTGTATGATTTGCCGAGCAAGTTGTAAGCACTGCCTCCATTATCAAACAAAGAATCATTTCTGACCGTCAGTACTTGCCCAGGGGTAGCGCGGCGCAAAGCCGTAAAACTCTTATTATCAGAGGCCACCACAACGGTGATGGGCAAATAACCGACCATGTCGTTGATGATTCGTTTCTTTAGCAACTGATTCCAATCGTAGGCTTTTACCCCGCTGCTCACCTCAACGCCCACCACCCACGATTTTTCCTGCCAAGAGGCCGAATCGCGCTTAGTAAGTTTTCCTTTCCGCTTGCCCGATTCATAATTGCTCAATGAATCATATTCTTCCCGAAACTTCGTATCTGGCTGCATGACCAAACTGTTGGGGTACAATGCCAGCCATTTGGCAAGCGAAATTTGCGTAATCTCCAACTCGGGTAACGTTTGCCCTTTCAATTTCCCCGCAATGGCTTCGCCGTTGGCCTGTCGCCACCAACTCCCGGTGGTTTTATCCTCAAACATGGCATTAAAATGGTCCATTCCTACGAGTCGAAAGGTTTCGGGCTGGCCATTTACTACAGGCTCAAACACCCGCCCCGTGCGACAAACCGTGCAATACGTAACAATGATGGACTTCCCGCCCAACGTATCCCGCACCTGATGATGGTAGCCAATAAACTGAATCGGATAAGCCCGCGCCTGACCGTTGATTTCAACGCCAATTACTATACGTTCCTTATCGACCTTATTTGCAGCGGCATTTTTAAAAGTCAAAACGGACGGTTGATAAAACATGGAATCGGCGGCCATTTCAAAATTGGCAGCATAGGCCACGACTGAAACAGCCAATAAGGCCAAGCCCGCCCAAAACGCGCCCCATCGCCCCGCCCGAAAGGCTGACAGCCCCCCAAGGAGTATCAAGCAACCCGATACACCCCGAAAAACCCACCGCCACGAATGCAAAAAATAGGCCACATCAATGCTGTTCAAACGTTGACTCCCCGGCATAGGCATGATGAAATACACGTTGGCGATTTCAAACAAAAGGAGACCGGCTATGCCGATATAAAATAAATTTTTCATGTGTTTGACAAAATACATTTTATAAATAATCAACTCATTAACAAATTGTTATGCCATAGTTTTTGTAAAATCCTCCGACAAAATTGTCGGAGGATTCATGTTCACTTCAACCTATGCTTACTAAGTGGCTTGGGGGGTATACTCCCCTTCAGCCGAATATCCTTTTTGCGTAATTCTTGCGGCACGGTAGCGGTAAATGTTGGGGTCAGACGGGGCAACCGTCGCCAAACCATCCACGTAGCGATTGAACATGCAAAAAGCCGCCGCAATCAGCACCGTATCGTGAATATCTTTATCGGTAGCACCCTCATGACGGGCTGCTTCTACCTGCTCACTTGTTACATTTTTACCGCCTTTCTGCACACTCCCCGCAATGGCCAAAAGCGCCTTCATTTTATTGGTCAACGGCGTTTGTTCATAATCCTCCTTTACGGCTTTCACTAACGACCAATCTTCATCACCGAGGTAAGCGCTCGCCACCGCACCGTGTATTGTTTGACAAAATACACATTCATTTTGCGACGATACATAAGTCGCAATCAATTCTCGCTCCCCCCGACTCAGGCCCTCGTCGGTTTGCAAAAGGGCATTGGCCAGGGCATTCATAGGCTCCGCCGTTTGGGGGCTGAATTTCATCGGGCCGAGGATTCCCGGCGCATTTTCGGGTACTTGAATATGTGGCATAATTGATTTAGGATTATCGTTTTGGTTAAAGGGCTAGGGATATTTGGGAGGGACATAACCCAACGTAGCCATGCGCTCGCCCATGGGTTCATACGCGCCTGGGTCGGTGGGGGTCAGTGTGGCCAAACCATCCACGTAGCGATTGAACATACAAAAGGTAGCCGCAATCAGCACCGTGTCGTGAATTTCGCGGTCGGTTGCTCCTACCAAACGTGCATTGGCTACAATTTCATCCGAAACCGTTCGCGCATCCTGCTGTACACACTGGGCAATGGCCAAGAGCGTCTTCATTTTTTCAGAAACCGGAGCCGTTTGATAGTCTGCCATGACCGCATCCACGATTTCTTTATCGGTACCAAACAAATAACGGGCCGCCGCCGCGTGGCTACATGTACAAAAAGTACAGTCATTTTGCGAAGATGTAAAGGCTGCAATCAGCTCGGCATCTGCTTGACTCAGCGACGAATCGCCGCGCAAAAGTGCCTCGGCCAATGCGTACAAAGCTGCACCAGTATCGGGACGATAGGCCGCCAAACTGCGGATGCCCGGAAAACCTTCAGGTAATGAAATATGTGGCATGATTATACAAGTTTTATATTTTAGTTGGAAGAAAAACAGGCCCATTAAGCAACAAGCCTGTTTATACAATCATCAACCTATTATTTATGAATACTCTTATTATCAACAATTTATAACTAACAAACAACGACACTCCCCAATCATTTCCTACTTTCACGGTACATTTCGAATGCATCGCTTATTCATTGATTATTTGTCTCTCTACTGAAAAAAGCCCCCGCCAACGACACCAAAAAAGCGACTGAAAAGGTCAGTAGCGCGTTGCTGAGTCCGCCGAAAAAAGCCACCATAGCCCCCACAAAAAACACCGAAGTAGCCGTAAAAAAACGCCCGATGTTGAAGCAGAAACCTGCGGCCGTTGCCCGAATGACTGTCGGAAATAATTGGGGGATGTAGCCAGAAAGTGCCCCTTGACTAATGCCGAAAAACAACGAGAGGCACGCCATTTCGACGTAGACAATCGGACCGAAACTTCTGTTGGTCAAAAACAATATAAACGAAACCGACGCACAGCCAAAAAACGTGATAATGAGCGTTTTGCGAACACCAAGACTCTTTATCAAAAACCCCGAAAGTACGCCCCCCACAATCCCACCTGAACCAAGGAGCATCATGGTAATCCCACGCTCTTGCTGGCCGTTTTGACCCACCGGAAGGAGTGATTGAACCCACGTAGGTATCCACGAAAAAATACCCCACAACCCAATAAGTACCGAGCCAAATATGAGGGTACCGATGATGAGATTAGGCCGATTGTCGGCGTCCCACAATTCGGAGGTTTGTTTACGATAGGTTTGGCGACTACTCGCCCACGCGGCAGACTCAGGGAGCCATTGTATCATGGCCAAAGCGGTGCCAATGGGTATTATTCCCAACCAAAAAGCGTCTCGCCAATTCGCAAAAAACACATTTAATCCGCCTGTGGTCACGATACCGATTGGAAATGCAACGGCCAAAATCCCCAGCGCAATAGGACGTGTAAGGACGGGCCAGATTTCGGACAAATACACCGTCGAAATCAGCAATACCCCGCCAATGCCCATCCCAGCGGCAAATCGGCAGGCAATGAGCGCGTACCAATTGGGGACAAACACCGTCAGCAGTGTAGCTATTCCGTACAATCCAGTAACGAGCGCCAATGATTTTACGCGCCCGATGCGGTCACTGACCACACCAAACGTAAGCCCGCCCACGCCCCAACCGTACAGAAAGGCGGCGCCAATGTAAGCCCCCACTTCTCCCAAGCGCGCTTCAGATACAGTACCGCCGAGCAATTCGGGCACGGCTACGGGCAAGTACACCGACATGAGTGTTGCCACCGTTCCGCCAAATAAATAGCTAGTCATGCACAACGCAAACGCTAAATTTTGCGAAACCGAAGGCCCGCCTGTTAGTTGCCCTGCCAACGGATTTATTTTATCGATTTTCATCATCTCAGCAACTCGTCAAAAGTCAAACTCACATAATATAATCCTCCTACGGCTGGCGAGCCAAACGCCTGTACTACGTAGTTGTTGCCCAGATTCGACGCTCCTACTTTCACGATTGATTTCAGTTTAGGGAGTTTGTAAGACACCTGAGCATCAATCAAACTATAAGCAGGCACCAACCCTGGGCGGTTTTCGGTAAATGTTCCGTACCACTGAAAGGCGTCCTGCCAATGCCACGCGATGCTGAAACCCACTTTATCGGTCAAACGGGCGTTGCTAAATGTCACGTTGGTTTTCCATTTCGGTGTATTGAACGCAGGTACATTGTTGGGATTGGCGTCCAAAATATTGAACTGCGCCCACGTAGCGTTGGCCCCTAAACGGTAGCCTTTGGCCAACAAAGCCGTTATGCCACCACTTGCTCCGTTGGTCGAAACCTTGTCGGCGGCGTTGGTATAAAGTTGGAATGTTTGGCGCGTTGTGGTGCTCAAAATCTCCTGCGCAGCCGCAGGATTGACCGTACCATCGGCCAAAAGGACGTTGGCGGTATTGGGACGAATCACCACTTGATTGATTAAAAAGTTGGTGTATTTCCCGTGGTAATAACTTACATCAAACAACAATTTGTTGTTCAACACGCCTTTATACCCAATTTCGAACGCCTGCAATTGCTCCGGGCGAATGTAAGGCACATTTGATTTGACTAACTTGTCTTTGTGCTTCGCAACCGCCTGAGGGAAAGGCGTTCCAGCGGCAGTCTCCTGACCAAACGCCGCGCCGAATGCGCCTACCGAAGCCGCCGTGAACGAGTTTTCGTAGGCGTTGAGCCCTACGGAATTGGAAGGTGCACCGCCCAATAAAATCAACGGCCCAACATTCAACTTAATGTATTGATCCACCACGGTCGGATTGCGAAAACCCGTTTGGTAGCTTACCCGAATGTGGTGATTGTTGGTTGGGGAATACACCACCGAGGCCCGGGGGGTGAAATTGCCCGCAAAATTTTGGTTTTTGTCAAAACGACCCGATACCATCAGTTTCAACTTCTCCTCAAACAACGTTTTGGACGCCTGCACAAAAGCGCCGTATTCTTTCACCCGTACTTTATTGATTTTATCGTCAAACAAAGTACCGTTTGTATTCATATCATAATAGCGAATATTGCCGCCCGCCTGCACGCTTAACCACGAAAAATGAGGCGTAAAATCGTAGAGACCTTCGACGTGGTACATCTTGCACAAACTCAACACACCCGCCCCTTCGAGTCCGTACAAATGACTGTATTTGTCTTTGGCGGTTTCAAAAGCAGCTGTACCCGGCAACACCCTACCATCGTCGGCAAACGTCCGCGCTACGTCATGGTTTTGAGGCGCTATTCCGTTTATTTTTCCGTTGTAAGCCGCACCGTAGCGCTCAAACCAAGTGGCATCTGCTTTACCGATAGGCACCACATTCCCGCTCAAATCCTTCACCCAAGTACGATTAATGAATTGTCCCAAAGAGCGGGTATTATAGGCATTTTGCGAATTTTCAGCTACCGCGTAGGCCCGTACAAAAAAGTTAGCGCCTTTCAGTTCCACACGCTGCTGCGTAAACCGAAAATCCCGCAACATGTTGCGGCTGCTGCTGGTATAGTTGGCTGTTCCCTGATTAAAATTGATTTGATAGATAGCCTCCAATTTGTCAGAAATGCGATAATGTACCGCTGCATTGGCCTTAAAACTGTATACATCATAAGTGGTTACGTCTTTTTCGTAATAACCCGTACGCGATACCCGGCCGATGCCCGGCAACGTGGAAGCTACCTCGTCGCCATAGATATTCAGGCTATTTTTACCCGGGTTGGCGGCTCCTCGCTTTTCCGAAGGAGTATTGGGATCAATGTCAGTATAATCCGTGGCGTACCAATCCGTTCCTTTGATATAAGATGCGTTAAGTTTAAACGCAAAACGATTATTGAAGGCTTTTGCGTAACGAACGGCGGTTTCAGAAAAGGGCTTAGCTCCGCCACCATTAGGATCATTGACGTGGTTAATGCCTACTTTTTGTTGTACAATCAATCCCTGATAATCAAACGGGCTTTTGGTTTTGGTCATGAGCAACCCATTAAAAGCGGCGGGGCCGTACAACGCAGATGCCGCCCCCGGAATCAATTCAATAGACTCCACATCCAAATCTGACACGCCGAAAAAGCTACCCGCTGGAAACCCCAAGCCCGCCGATTGGTTATCGACACCATCCGTCAGTTGCAAAAAACGACTGTTGCCAATGCTATTAAATCCGCGCGTATTTACTTGTCGTAGCGTCAGTCCGCTCGTTACCATGTCTACTCCTTTAAGGCTGTTGAGTGATTCAAACATGGTTGCCGCGGGAGCTTGTTGAATGGCGCGGGCATCCATTTTTTCAATGGTAACGGGGGTGCGCAAGCTACTCTCTTCAATCCGCGAGGCCGAAACCACTACCTGATTTAGGTCAGCCGTACTTTCTTTCAACCCAATGGTGAGCGGTTCCGCAGACTGCACGTTTATTTCTTGGCGTTCGTAGCCAATCATTGAAATCACCAACGTGGACGGAACGCTCGTGTTAAGCTCAAATTTCCCGTTTCCGTTGGTTACCGTACCCGTAATTTTCCCTTTCACCGCCACCGAAGCACCCACCAAAGGTTGGTGGGTCTCGGGGTCAGTAATGGTTCCCGTCAAGCGCGTTTGCTGCGCCTGAACGGGAGAATTCACGGCTAAAATATAGGTAAAGAATATAAAAAGGTAGAGTTGTTTTTTCATTTCAGGAATGGGTGCCCTTTTACCAAAAAGGGGTTAATTCGTTCATGTACAGGGCGTTTCCTTATACACAAACTGGTTGTATAAAATTTAATACGAGTAATCTTGGAAATTGTATTGGCTGGCCCTTTTCCTACACCTCATTAGTGGATTTAGGCGGCTGATGCCCGCCTGGAGGGCGCATATATCCTCGCCCAACGATTCGTTCGCCCAAAGTTTCATAATAAGCGGGGTCGGTCGGGGCTACCGTAGCGAGTCCATCCACGTACTTGTTGTACAGGCAAAACAAAGCCGCAATCAACACGGTATCATGGATTTCAAGGTCAGTGGCTCCCGCATGGTGAGCGCGTTCGATGGCCTCAGGTGTAACAGATTTACCACTTTTTTGGGTAAGCGCGGCAATGTTGAGCAACGCCTTCATTTTGTCACTAACGGGTGCCGTTTCAAAATCCAATTTGACCAATCGGGCCGTTTCTGTCTCACCCAAAAGCATATCGGCAGCTTTGGTGTGGGCCGCTTCGCAAAAATTGGTACAGTTGCGTGAAGACACAATCGTCGCAATCAGTTCGCGTTCTCCCTGGGTCAGCGTAGATTCGCCACGCAATAAAATCTGCGTCAAATCACGAATCGGCAACGCCGTGTCTAGGCGGTATTCGAGCAAGCCAGTAATACCAGGCAAATGCTCGGGTAGTGGAATATGTGGCATAGTTAAAGCATTGATTTTTAAGACAATAAAAAATACACGATTTACACTCCCACCGTTAAGCAGGAATAAATCATTGTTTTTCTAACCGTAAAAAATCAAGCTAATTCGGGAGGCGGTGAGACCACGCAATGGGACCGAAAAAGAAGGGATAAGGTATTCTTCTGCAATGGTGCGGCATCGGATAGCCATTCTACTACATAAAAGACGTGCAGTTGTTGAAACGAAATATACTCTTTCAACAGCTGATTTGCCATGCTTTTGGAAGGTTGTGGACCGTCGGTCGCATGGTCGTGGATGTGTTTGTTGATGTGTTCGGCCAGCGCAAAAAAATTGGCGCGGGCGTCACGGTCGGGTTTGCAGGTGATATAAAGGGTATCGTTGAGCATGATTTGCTCGACCATTTCATAAAACTCATTGCCTACCTGCAATTTTCCTTGTACTGGCTGCGGAGCCGTCCAGTTGGTTTGATACGGCAACGAAACGGGCACTTTTACGGTAATGTACTCCTGACGTAACGGCATTTCTGACTCATTCTGGGGCGCATCCAATGCCACATTGCCCCCCAACCAATAGACGACAGAATAGCCGACCATGTTGTAGACCAAAAGGCTGACGAGCAGTATGGAAACAAGTCTTTTCAAATGAATTAATTTTTAACCTGACGGGCCTTTCAAAGTTATTTTCAGACCCGTCAGATGTTATTATACTCAGAAATGAGCCTTTTGTTGCACATATTTACAAGCCCGATCCATCGGCCTTGCCGCGCGCGATGGCGTAATTTCCAATGATATTGCCATGTTTTAAGCCCATTTCACAGTCTACTCGGTAGTGAATCAAGCCATAAATCCGCGACACAGAGGCTTCGTCGGCCTGCGCTTTGAATTTCTCGGCCTGTTCGGGAAAGATATACCCCAAAACCGTAGCGGCCGCCGCCGAAAACGTAGAGTGACCTGAGGTATACGATGGAAAATTGGGCAATCCGACCGAAGTCTTCAAACCAAACTGCTGAGGGCGAGGCGTATAGTAGTAAAACTTCGCCTCCCAACAGGCAATTCCAGCGTCCATTTCAGCGGTTCCCAACAGCGCCAGCGTACGCGCCATCCGCACTTCACTGAAGCGTGCTTCGTGCGCGGCGTTGGCCGCAGCGCGGTGCCAGTGGCCCGGAGGCGTATAGCTTCCTGCCCCGTCGGCCCAGTAGTTAGCAATGCGGGCCTGCTCGCGGGTTTGGTTTTTGTTGATTTTGCTCAATTCATCGAAATCTTTCTGCCACTCGGCCGAACCCACCACGTAAGGAATGGCGGGGCGAATTTGAGCTAACGTTGCTTTATCAAAATTCCAGGTTTGTACGGCTCCGTAGTTGGGCAACATCGGCGGACGAATCGGAACTTCTTGGCTCAGCCACGTTTCTTTGATACCGCGACTTTTGGCGGCCTCAATCATTCCTGCCGTAAGCGCTTGGTTGTTGGCGGCACTCATTCCGTCGGTTCGGGCGCGGCCCATTACCTTTGCGGCCACGGCACCACCCAAAGCCGTACCTGCTGTCAGGTCACTTTGTACGTTCATTCCCGCCCATTGGCGCGCTTCCAAATGTTCTTTCATCTTTGCTTCCAAATAAGGCACTTCACCCGGAAACATCGCTTTCAGTATCGTCACCGAAGCTGCTGCAACCACCGCATCTTCGGATGGATACGAAGGCAACGCCGAAACTGGCAACGCCACCCGAAGCGTAGCATCTACTTTTGAAGGTGCCGCCCGTTTGTACTTGTATTTGTAATTCCAAGCCGAAACCAGCGCATCGTATTGAGCCACCGACAGATAAGCCAACGCCCTGGCCGTATAAGGTGGATTGGCAAACGGAAATTTAGGATCCGCCAAGGGGTTGGCCGCGTCAGGAACGGGGTATTTTCCATCGGCGTTGGAAGCTGGTGGAATGTTGTAGCGCGCGGCCAGTTCCCGCGCAATTTCGTTCCAACGATACACCGCACCTGCACCCCAGTAGACCACGGCTTCCTGTTGCTCTTTGGTGAGGGTGTTCGATAGTCCTTTCAACGCTGCCAATTCTGCTACGTACTCTGGAGAGGTAACGGAAGTAGGAGCTGGTACATTGATTTCTTCGGCTGAAGTAAGGAGGTATGTTTTCCACGTACCCGCTTTATCATCCACGTTTGCGGGCGAATAACCTACGCGTTGCGGCTCTTCAAGTGTTTTATCACAAGCGGCCATTCCTACTATCATGGCAAAAGCTAAACCGCTGTATTTTAGAATATTTGAAAACTTTTTCATTCTCTTGATTAGATTCAATTATGATTTCTTTACCCCAAACTGATAAAGGACTCCTACCATGTAGCTTGTGCTTTGACCCATGTTGAGGCCATTGGTTACGTACCCTACGCGGGCATTAACTCCCAGCGCTTTCGGTTGAAATTTACCGTACCAACCCACCATCGTTGCCTGCATGTTATTGGTCGGAAAAGGCATATCGTTACGACGAATATTATCGCCATTAACGCAAGAATTTCGCTCAGCCCAGATTTCGGTCTGCCATTTTTGTTTTAATATCCCAATCCTCGCACCCATGTCGTATGCGTTGGGCACTTTCACTTCGTTGGTGTTATACACTCGGTCGTCGGCCTGATAGGCATCGCGGTCTATGTTGATATTGCTACGCCACATATAAGTTCCGTGGGCGGTAACGTAAATCCCCGTTTTAGGATGGGTATAATTGGCCAAAATTCGGCCCGATACTACCCGACATTGCAAGCCAATCGACATGGGCAGGAAGTCAGGAACATAGTTGCCTAAAGGAATCGACAGTCCCGCTAATCCATTGATAGAAAACCCTTTTACATCTACTGCTTTCACTTTCAGCCAAGCGCCCAAATCTTGAATCCCCTTTTGCCCCATCAAGTTGCCCGCGCTCGTTTTGGTCCATACGTAAGGCAGACTCAAAATAACATTAAGGCGGTCGGTGATGCCAATGGCGGGCATTACCATTATGCTCTGGGTGGTATGCGTACCGATGTTAAGGTTTTCACGTTTGAGGGTATTTTCCCAGTATTGGTTCCAGCTGCTGTGGGTATACATTGTCCCGATGCATACGGTGCCTTTTGGCATATAAATAGCGTCGTTCGGCATTTGAGCGCGCAACTCTCCACTCCAGAGAGCACTGAGAGTTGCGGCCAAAAGAACGTTAAGTAAAGTTCTTTTTTTCATCTTATGTTATAAGTTAGTTTTATTAAAGTCTCGCCCTTAACGAGCGACCAGTCGATAGATTACTTATTTAAAACCAACGGCTTATGTTCACTGATACTGAATAATCTGCGAAGGCGGCATCTCCGTGACGTACCCCCAGCGGGTCAAGTTTGTCGGAATAGCTTTTGATACGATTGCGATAAAGGGCATAAGGGACGGTTACCGCCGCTGAAAACTTGCCTTTCATGTACGCTACACCTGGCTCTACGGAAACAATATACCCAGGACGGCGGAAACCTTTGCTTCCTCCAAACACATCCGACGAAGGTACCCCTTCTACGCGTCCACCGAGCATTACAGATAGTCCTCTTCCGAGGCTTTGGCTCAAGCCAATACGTCCCGCAAACTGGTCAGCAACCGAAAAATAACCCGTTACTAAATCAATGGTGGTTGCCTCTGGGCTGCGCAGTACGTTGTTGGTCTCTTTGGGATTGAACAGATAATAACCATTAAAATAGGCCGTCAGTGATTTTGTAATCTGGCCATACCCCTGTAACTCAAGGCTGTAACCCACGCCACCATCGCCCAACTGAATCGACTGGTCGACGGGTTTATTGATTACATAATCTCTTTTTTCTTTGTCTAATTTATGAAAATCACCCGTTACGCCCGGATTGCCCGTTGGAAGTTTAACTCCAGCGCCTAATGCAAAATTGAATTTGGGTAATTTATACGGGTTTCTCATCCAATACGTAGCCGATATGCGCATGTCGCCAATGCCTTTTGAATAAGTATGAAAGCGTTTTTGGTCGGGATTGGCGCTAACGGAATTGCCATAATGCTCGTACAAAGAGGAGCGGTCGTTGTATTGAATGGGTAAATTTACGGCAAATGACAGCCGCGCGTTGGGTTGATAACTAATCCCCAAATCGAGGGCGTGCGACAGGTTGATTACTTCGGTATTTTGTTCCAAACGCTCATGTTGCTCAACGTCTCCTTTATAGTGACGGAATGAACGAAAATAGCGGTAGCCCGTGCTGATTTGCCATTGGCCGTTTTTTTGTTTGAAATATTCAGCCGACGACAGTGAGTTGGCAGCGGTACAGCTCATGTGCCGAACAGCGACACAGCCTTGAGAAAAACTTTCGACAACAAACAACAAAAGAGCTAACGTGTAGAATATACGTTTCATAATTTAGAATGCGATAATAGGTTATAAATAGATTCATTTGTCTACGGAGAGATTCCGTAGTTAACCCATTTCGAGAAGTGACGACTAGTAGTTGTATGATTACAAAAATGCAATCTGTCTGCTTACTTCGCTGCCGTTTGGTCAGCTTCAATCAGTTTTTCCAATTGTCCAAGCGGAATGGCACAGCCTACCGAAGGAAGGTCGTTGACCGACACCTCGGTTGGACGTTTGGCACAATTCACAGTTTCTGACATGCGACATTCGTTGAAACAACAAAGTGCGGCAGGTCTTTCTGATTGAGCAGAGGTATCACTGCAAGTAAGCATCGCGGTGGTTGATAACAACACCGCAAACAACACCATTTTCATTGGTTTCTCTCCATTGGATTAGTAATTCATTTTTGGCAGGATGTAGTTTGCCCAGAGGGATAACCAATACACTACCAACTTGATAACTAACCTCGCTCGGGTGGTGGTGAATGGAGCAATTGAACCGATTGCAGAAGCGACTGGTTGGGAGTGACGTACGAAGAGCGCGGGAGCAAATTTGCCATCAGCGCGTCTGGCCATTCCGTGGATGTATTAGGAAGATATACTTTTACTAAATCACTCAATAATTTAACGGCTTTGCTTAGCGGACTTTCGGGTGAGTCAGCAGTTTGGTCCGTAATTTCCTGAATCATCTCCGCTAGTTCAAAAAAGCGGTCACGGGCGTGTTGGTTTGATTTTAGGGTTACGTACAGAGTATCGTTTTCGTGGCGCTGGTGGGTTACGTTATAAAAATCATCCCCTTTACGAATCAAGCCTTCCTGACCTTCAGCGTTCTCCCACGAATTATTATAAGGAAGGGTTGGCAAATGCATTTTAACCGTTTGCCATTGGTCATTTTTCATCACTGGCGACGCCGTCTGGTAGTCGTCCTCAAAAAACAATACCGCAACCGTCAGCCCAAACATATTGTAGAGCAGCAGTAAAAGCAAGCCGATGGCGGTTAGTTTTTTCAATCAGAAAAATTATATTGTATCCAAAGATACTGCAAATGTAAAAAAATATACGAAATATAGGACAAGTTTCGTGCCGAAAATCCAAACGTTAGTAATAAACACCCTCTAAATAACTGAATATGCCGCAATTTCGTTACAGATACCACCAATACTGCACGTCGTCCCAATTGATGGTATGGTAGATATTGATTTGCAATAAATTAAAGAGTCGATAGTCCTGTACTTTGTTACGAACCAGCGCCTGAAAACAATATCCTAGTTCTGCGCGGGTTTTGCCAGCATTATATCCGCCCCCGAGGTGCATCCAGTTTTCAGAAAGCAACGAACCGTTACGCGAACTCACGGGCCCATTGGTCGCTCCTTTAAAGTACAAAAAGGCTTCATTGGAGGCCGTTAAATAAAAGCCTTTTTTGGTTTTGCTAGCATCATAAAGTGGATACGTTACCCAAAATTGGTAGCGTCCAATATCCGCCTGAGACCTAATATGTGTCTGTAAATTAATGGGTTGCCTCCACTCATAACGCCCACGATGGGTAATAATAAAATTACCTAGTTTGTGTTGGTAGGAAATCTGAGCAATGAGCCGATTTTCATTTTCCCGTAGTCCAAAAATATTATGACGTCCAAAAGCATATCCACCTCCCAACGACCATTTTTTGTTAAGTTGATAAACCGACATGGCTTGAAGGACAAAGTGAGTATGCCCCGCGGGGAAATGCTTGTTTTCAACGGTCTGACTCATCATATTGACTGCCGACGTTGCGTTCAGATTATAACTCCACTTACCTGAAATTTTGCCCATTTGAGAGTAGCTCGGGGCTACGCCATAAAGCGTTACGTTTTGGGCAATACAAGAAAACGTAAGCAAAGCCGTGAAAAACAAAAGAATATGTCTCATTGCAGGAAATCAGATATAAATGCGGGTTCGCTAATTGCTTGCTCAAAGACTATGCCATAAAATCATTGGTTTTGTATCTTTGCGCCATGAGAATTTTAAATATTTGCGCTTACACTTGGGCAATCGGCGGTCCGGCCCGCATTATTTATGACCATACCTCCGTCGTTTTGAAGCAGGGGCACCAAGTAGATATTCTGAGTCCGGCCTCACCAGGCGACAAAATTTACCCCGCCCCCGAAGGCGCCCGGGTCATTGTTTGTAAGCGCACGCAGCCTATCAGTCGTTTTTTTCCTGAATTTTCGTTGGAGCTGTGGAATTTTCTCAAAGCACACATCCATGAGTACGACGTGGTGCATTGCCACGGAATTTGGCATTTTGGCAGCGTGGCGCCTTTTCTGTTTAAAAACAACACCCCTAAAGCCATTACGATTCACGGTTTGCTCGACAAATGGGCGCTCAATCACGGTTTTTGGAAGAAGAAAATTTTCTCCTTACTCTTCCAAAAACGCTTTCTAAAAAGAGCCAACCTCATTCAAATCAACAACCACGACGAGCTCAACGACCTCAAACAATATTTGGGATTTCAACACCCCAACGTGGCCATCATTCCCAACGGAATGCAGTTGGCCGAGCTGGCTGATTTACCCCCTAAAGGCACATTTCGGGCAAAATTCAACCTTCCTGCCGACAAGAAGCTTGTGTTGTTTATGGGAAGGCTTAACATTAAAAAAGGCTTGGATTTATTGCTCCCTGCTTTTCAAAAATACACCCAACACCACGACGATACGCTACTCATTTTAGCAGGCCCAGACGACGGCTACCAAGCCGAAACCGAGCGGTTTATTCAAGAAAACCAACTACAAAACAAAATGGTCATGGTGGGAATGCTGACAGGCGAAACAAAAAAAGCGGCTTTGGCCGATGCCACCATTTTTGCGCTCCCCTCTTATTCTGAGGGCTTTTCGATTGCCGCTTTGGAAGCCATGACCGCGGGGGTTCCCGCCTTAGTTTCTGACCGCATCGGGTTTGACGGCACCGTGGCGCAGTACCAAGCCGCCCACGAAGTGCCGCTGACCGTTGAGGGCGTTTATGAAGGGTTAATAAAATTGCTGCAACAGCCCCAATACGCAGATACGCTTCGCCAAAATGCCCGAAAAATGGTAGAAACCTTGTACGATATTGAAATAGTAGCCACCAATCTGGCGAAAGAATTTGAGAAAATTGCACGGAAGAAATAAAGCAAAAACGCTCGCCCCAATATGGACTTGGTGCGAGCCTAATGCCTCAAACTAAGATTACTCGTGCAAAACTCCGTCTAAACCTAACTCTTCAATAGGAACCAGGTTTTCTTCTACAATGCTCTCGGGAACAAAGATGAATTTTTTATCAAAAATCTGGTTACCAACATAATAACTCACCCAATACTCATTGTTGAGGTGAAACACATCGGGCATAATCGGCTCCACGACCACGGATTGCCCTGCTTCAATTTCGGTAAAATAATGCCGCAGGGTGGAGGTCCGTTGCTGCTCTTCTTTCTTTTTTACATCGTCTCCAGAATAGCCCCGTGAAGTGACAAACACGTTGGTTATCAGCGTTGGATTCCGGTTAATGAGGTACACATTCCACTCTGGCTGGTCAAGCTCATTGATGCGGCGAGCAATGGTTACATAAATACCCGTTACGGGCGTAAAAGAAATATCCTTTTTCATGATTTAAGGTCCTTAAAACCCCAAAATTAACAGGTTTTACAGAGATAGGACACATTAAGCATGATAAATACGTACTTTAAACATCCCAAAACAGGGAAAAAGTAATCATTCTCAGCAATATGAACGCTCTTTCATAGACTTGGACTACAAATTTATCGTAAACGCCCCCGACTGTATCTCTGCGGTTGCATTAATAAAATCGCTTGCTTGGGCTTCAAATTGTCCTTCAATTTTCTTATTCGTAAAGGTCGTAAAACGTATTTTTCCACTTTTGGCTAACAGCAGGTTATTCTGCCTTTTATAAATCAAATTGGCATTTTTATTGGTTTCATTGGCCGGAATCTCAAACCGATAATCCACTCCTGTCTGAATATCTTTTCCAATCATCTGAATAGAAATTTCGGTGGCATCGTCTATTTTTCCAACGATGGTCAGCAAGCCGCCAACCACGGCCACGCCTCCGCTTGCTTTTGTCGCTTTCCAACTTTTGCCATCGACGGTTGCCGTAAAAGAATTCGTACCTGACGGCGTCGGCTCATCTTCACTTGAAGAGTCTGATTTACAGGCGCTAAACAACGACATAATCGCCAACAGCAAAAGAATAAATTTTGAATTTGTTTTCATCATGTATGAGTTTTGGATAACGTTTAAAAAAAAATTATTTGCATTTTGCCACTACTTCGGCAGCCAATTTCTTGGCTAGTTCAAGGTTAGTGGCTTTGTCTTTGCTCACGTCTGCAATGACCTGAAAAGTGTAGCCTTTGAAAAGTACAATCAGCTCATTATCTCCCAATTTCCAAACGGCGGCCTCTCCCACGCCCGCCACGTTTTCAAACTTGGTGGCAGCGGCCATGTCTTTGGCTATGCCCATGCCCGCGGCTTTTTGCTCTTTGGTGGCGTTGGTTTTGTTTTCCACCTGTTTTTCGGCTTTACCAAATGCCTCGTCAAGTTCTTTTTGGGTAAGATTGCGGTAAAAAAAACGAAAGTTTTCGAGGTCAGATTTGTTTTTCGACATCTTAAACATATCGTCGCCCACCCACGTCAGTCCGATGCGATTGCTGACGGGCACGGTCATCTCTTTTCCCATTAGTTTCATGGTGCGGGTGCGGTCGCTGGGCCAACTGTACGCATAGGTGTCATGGTTGCGGTATTTTGGGGTTTTGTTGACCGTGTATTCTTTTTTGGCTTTGCTCATATCTCCCCAAAAATGCTTTTTTATCATTTCCAGCGGCAGCAATTGGTCGTATTTGTCTTGGTAAGTCAGCAGGCAGTTTTGGGCTTGAATATGGACAGAACAAACCATCAATAAACTGATAATTGAGTAGATTCTCATTTCTTTTTTGATTTACAATAACAATTTTTACCTCTCCAACCCCATCAATATCAACCTATTGCCGAGTATAAGTAAAGTCTATTTTAACAATACATGTAGGCTGGCTAGGTATAGCAATCGAATAATTCAACTCCCCTTCCATGAGGTTTGGATTTTTGACTTTAACCTCATAAATGGTTTTGAAAGTCGGTTGGTTTTCTATGAGAATCAATCCCCGGTACGCATTTGGCTCCGTATTTAGTCCAACCGAACCCGGCGGGAGCAATTCTTGCATTTGAAAAGGCCTTTTGAACACCTTTTTGCCGCTTTTGACAATGTTCAGCTTGCTCGCTTGTGCGTCTAAGCCCGCAGGGCAATTCTTCACAACGGGGGGGGTGGTACTCACCTTCCAATCGCCGTCGTTGGGTTGAATGGTTGCGTCTCCAAACGGAGACGAGACCGCGCCTTTCGCAATGAATGGCTCTCCTTTTCCGCCAAAATAAGCATGCAACTCCCTCACAGAGCGCTTGTTATCAGCGTAGTATATATTTTCACCCGATTTGTTTTTAAAAAACACAACGATTCCTTTTTTTTCTTCAAAGACCCCGAGGTAGTTCATCATGAGATCTACTTGCTTATAACTCAACTGGGTTTGATAAAACTTACAGCCTCCGTTGAGCGTACAATAGGCCAACGTCACTTGGGCGATGCACACCTTCGAAAAAAAGGCAAAAAACAGCACGAGCATCATTTTTGGGTTAAAAACAGTCCCTTGGTTTTTCATCATTATTCTTAAAAAGCATTAATCGCAGGTAGTGTCTTTGAGCTGATCTTCGTAAATTTTTCGTTGGGCAGCCGTATAAATACTGCAAGAGTTAATGATACCAGTCAGCGATTTTTTTACCGCTTCGCACTTGGCTTTGTTGGTGGGATCTTTTGAAAATTCTTCAAGGGCTGTTGTGTATTGCTCCAATTCTTTGCCGCAATTCTGGGCGGGGTCCAATACGTTGCTTTTTCGGCACGAGAGCGTGGCCAAAAGACAAACGAAAACGATTATTTTTTTCATAACACTCATTGTTTAAAGTTTGATAAATTCTACGCGACGGTTATTGGCTTTTCCTTCTGATGTTGTGTTGGGCGCGGCGGGCTGGCTTTCGCCCTTGCCGTCGGTTTCCATGCGGGTAGCTTCAATGCCAAATTCTGATTGAAGTGCATTTTTAACAGAGGCCGCACGGCGTTTCGATAAATCGAGGTTTTTGGCATCCTCACCGTCGGAATCGGTATGACCGATGATACGCACTTTCACCGTCGCGTTTTCTTTCAATACCGTGCCCAGTTCCTTCAAAACGCCGTACGATTCAGGCTTTATTTTGTCGGAATTGACATCAAACAAAATACCCGTGGTACTAAATTTGCCTTCGGTGATGAGCTTGGAGCGGGTGTCGGGCGCACCGACGGCAACGCGGAGGTTGGCTAAGTAGGCCGTACCTTCAAAAATATGGGTAGCAAAAAGCATTGAATATTTGAGCGTATTATCAAACGCTTTCGGAATATCCCAAATCTTGTTTTCGTTGACGTAAATCCGCAAGCGCGTCTTTTGTTTCCAAATCGAAATTCGGTTGACTTCATTGGCTTTCCACGCAAGTGGATTGGTATTTTCTAAAATTTTCTCGTTGGCTTTGTCAAACACCCATACGCTGGTGCTGCCTCCTTCCTGCGTTGAAGTAGGATGAATATCAACGCCTGCCTGAGGTGCGGTACCAAAATCTTGGTCGAAGGTCAACTTGCGTTCTTTTATTTCGGGAAAAACCACTTTCAGCCCCGTCATGTTGGTGCTCATATCTTCTGATACCACCATATCAAATTCCATTGTGAAGTTTTCGGGAAGCTCTTTGACGAATTCGGGATAGAAAATACCATTATTGGCAAATTGTAAAAATTTGGCGCTCTGACCGTCAAGCGTTACCACTTCACCGCTGGCGTTGGTATTCCACTTGGCGGGAAAATCACCCACGGCATCCTGGCTAAAATCTTCGATAGCGACTACTTTTTCGCCCGCTACAAAATCAAATTTAGAATAGGCTTTTAGGTTTTTGGGTTCGGTTGTCTTTGAGAGGGGTATATTCGATCTTGAGCTGTTTGTTGAAGTTTGATTTCCCTCCGACGCCTCCTGCTGGTTTTCGTTGTTATCCCGCTCCTCATTTCCAGATTCTGATTTCTGTTTCTTGTCTTTCTTTTTAAAAATATTGCCGATTCCTTCTTCCACCTTATCCAATCCTTTGTTGATACCTTGGTCAATGCGGCTGTTGACGCGGCCTTCTACGCTGCGTTCGGTGGTGCGTTTGGGATTTTCGACCCGTATTTGGGCAAAAGCAGAAGCGTCAAAGAAAATCGCAACCATGATGGTGAAGCAAAAAACCTTAAAATAGAAGTGGTGGAGTACGTTAGTAATCATCTTTATTTTGACCGTTGAATAAGTAAAAATGACTTAATTTAAACGTCCAAACTTGCCACTTTTAACCAAAACACGGGCGCTTCATTTCACCCATGCGGGATTTGGGTCAATGAAGCGGTGATTTGAGTCAATAACCCACCGCTGAAACCACAAAGACAAGCCTATAAAGTCAGATTCGTTTTTGATACACTCAAATGCCCGAGCCGTCAGATGAAGCGCCAGAATTGACAAAAAATTTGTTTTCTTTGAAAAAAACTAAAACACCGCCTGCTAATGGTTGGCCGCCTTTTATTTCTGGTTGGCATTTTGATTGCGTTTTATGCCAAAGCCCAGCCCGACACCCTACGTTTGAGTGAATTCAAAGAGCATCGAATGCTCTTTGAAAAGGCCGTGTTTACCACTACTCCCCTACGCGAAAAACGACAGATTTCATCGCATTTTTTTACCAATCAGTTTTCCAACTGGCAACGCCTAACGCCCCAGTCTCCCACCTACACCGAGCGCATCCATTGGCTGCATTTTCGGGTCCATAACGATACCGATACTGCCCAAACCATCTATATCAATGTACATTCAGCCAACCAAATCGTTGTTTTTTACGTGGCCTACAATGGCCAAATAAGCGCGCATAGGAGTGGCTACATGACGCCTTCCTCCCAATGGGCGCTTCCCGAAGATGACCGCTATATTCCCGTGATTTTCCCCAAAGGCGCGACCTTTGACCTACTGGCCCAACTTTCTAACTATACTGGTATTTTGCCTTTTTGGACGGGCACCCAATCCCCGAAGCCATCGTTTCGCTTACAGCTCGAAAAAGAGTCCTTTTACCTAAAAAAGACCCTGCATGAATACCGCCGCAACCTGCCCGAATTTCAATACCGAAGCTGGATTCAGGGCGCGTTGGCGCTTGCTGTGTTGTTTGTAGGATTGTTGTATCTCAAATATCGCCAACGAATTTACGCCTATTATTGGGCCTATATCTTGTGCGGTTTTTTGTTTTCGTTGCTCAAAACTCGCGCTTATACGCCTATTGGTCACAGCCTTGGCGAATGGCCCCTGCTCAAAAGTCATCTGATGGAATCGCTGCTTTGGTGGGGCATCGGGGCGTATTTGTTGTTTATGACCGAACTACTCGACCTCGCCAAAAACCATCCACTCATGCAGCGGTGGTTTCGCCGCTTGGCGCTTTTGCTGACGGGCTATGGGTTTGTCTACATCACGGTTATGTTATTGACAAACGACGGTGGCTTCCAGCAATTTTCGTTTTGGGGTGGTCGGTTCATTGCTTTACCGATTTATATCTTTACGCTGATTTGGATGAGTCGAAGTGTGCGCTCGCCGATGGTTCCGTACGTGATTTGGGCCAATTCTATGTTGGGATTGTTTGGAATATTAGCATGGCTAAGGGCAGGAGAAGTGATTCTGAAAGGCGTCAAACTTCCCGCTAATGTGGATGATTTATTAACGCTGTCGTTTGCCGTGGTGGCCGAAATCATCGTGCTTTCGTTGGCCCTTGCTCACCGTTACCGTTTGTTGGAAAAAGAAAAAACCGAAAGCCAACTAGCTTATTATGAAGAACTTCAGCACAAATCATTTTATGAAAAGCGCATGGCCGAAACCGAAATGCTGGCCTTGCGCAGCCAAATGAATCCGCATTTTTTGTTCAACAGCCTCAATTCCTTGGAATATTTGATTTTATCCAATGACGAACACAAAGCGACGAGCTACTTGGCAAAATTTTCCAAATTATTGCGGATGATTCTCAACCACTCGCGCGAAGAATCTATTTTATTGGAAGAAGAACTGACCGCACTGCGGTATTATCTAGACATTGAAGCTACGCGCTTGGGCGAGGGTTTTACGTATTCCATCGAAGTAGCCGAAACCGTGGATACCCAACGCCTCATCATTCCGCCGTTGTTGTTACAACCGTTTGTCGAGAATGCCATCTGGCACGGCCTAATGCCTTCTGATAAACCCACTAAAAATTTACAAATACGCGTTCGACTGGTCGATGGGCATCGGGTTGAGTTTGAAATCGAAGACAACGGGATTGGCCGAAAAAAATCGGCGGAGATGCGGAGCCGCTCCTCAGTAAAACGAAAATCGTACGGTATGGACATTACGCAGCAGCGCATTGCGCTCTTTAACCGAAATTATCCGAATCAACTTTCCATCGAAATTAATGATTTACAGCGCGAAAAAGAAACGGGAACGTTGGTTCGAATTGTATACAATTTATTGGATGAACCTACTAATGAAACCTAAGCCATGATACGCGCCATTTTGATTGACGACGAAAAACCCGCCACCGAAGTGCTGGAAATGAAACTCAAACGCCTCAATATGGGCGTACAGATTTTGGCGAAGTTTAACCAACCCGAAGCGGCAGTGGAGTTTATGCGCGTTACGTCATTTGACATTTTGTTTTTAGACATTGAAATGCCACGCCTCAATGGCTTTGATTTGCTACAACAGTTTGATGAATTTCACTTTGACGTTATTTTCACCACAGCTTACGACCAATACGCCCTGCGGGCATTTCGAGTCAGTGCGTTGAATTATCTGCTCAAACCCATCGAAGAAAGTGAGCTGAAAGATGCGCTTGTCAGCTGGCAACAGAAGAAAATCAAGCAGCTACAACTCCCTCAAATACAAACCTTTCACGAACATTTAGCCCCCAAGACACCGCCACAGCGCATGGCGCTTCCGACCAACGAAGGCCACGAAATCATCGAAATAAGTCAGATTGTTCGCTGCATGGCCGACACAAGCTACACGCATTTTCACCTGACCGACGGTCGAAAACTCGTTATTTGTCGTACGCTCAAAGAAATCGAACAGGCATTGGAGCCCAACGGGTTTGTGAGGGTGCATCATTCACACCTCATCAATCCGCATTTTTTACGAAAAATCGTAAAACAGGAAGGCGGATATCTGTTGATGTCTGACGGGGCTCAGGTGCCCGTTACGAAGCAAAAGCGCGATTGGCTGGTGGAGCAGTTTAATGTGCCGGGCAGGGGCGGAGTTTAAAATACTTTTTCAAAAACATCTTTCAGTAAAACTGATACATCAACCGACTGAAAGTGAGCCGTTTTGTCTAATCCATGCACGGTTTCTACGCTCCATTCTCCTTTGTCATTTTTGCGAAACACTTCCATTTGAGGCAGTTGTGTAGAAACCAGTACATATTCTTTCAGCGTTTCAATGCTGCGATACGCAATGAATTTATCGGTTTTGTCAAACACCGCCGTGGAAGTAGAAGCCACTTCAATCACCAAAACCGGATTAATCAGGTTATCATTTTCTATTGTTTTTGCTTCGCCGTCGCTTATCACAATATCTGGGTAAAAATAGCTGCCGTTCTGAGGATTAAAAACGCGCATATCACTGCCTAAAACTTCAAAATCGGTTCCTCTCAGTAGATTGCAAAGTAAACCAAATAACGCTATAGTAATATAATTGTGAATTTTGGTAGCTCCAGCCCTTTCAATGAGGGTATTGTAAATAAATTCATGCCGATGCTGACTTGCCCGTTCGAAGGAGAGGTATTCCTCAGCGGTAAAAGAAGATGAAATTGCAGGCACCATAACGGGTCTATTTTTAGCGAAAATACAAAGAAATTTCAACCCATAAGGCATTGTACATCCTTTTTTTTACCTTTGCACCTTAGAAACACGTCTATGTCCGAACAAATTCTGATTCTTGATTTCGGTTCGCAATTTACCCAACTCATCGCTCGACGCGTCCGCGAACTTAATATTTACTGCGAAATCCATCCCTTCAATAAAATCCCCGAAATTACGCCTGATATTAAGGGAGTTATCCTTTCGGGAAGCCCCTATTCTGTGCGAGACGAAGGCTCGCCACGGGTAGATATGAGCTTATTCAGGGGCAAAGTACCCTTATTGGGGGTGTGCTACGGAGCGCAACTGCTCGCCCACACGCTGGGCGGCGAAGTCAAAGCCTCCAAACACCGCGAGTATGGCCGGGCCATGCTCACGCATCATTCACATTCAGCGCTGTTGGATACGGTCTCCCCGATTACCCAAGTGTGGATGTCACATGGTGATACCATCGTTTCGGTTCCTGAATCGTTCAAAATCATCGGCGAAACCGACTCCGTCAAGGTGGCAGCTTTTCATATCGAGGGCGAGCAAACCTACGGAATTCAGTTCCACCCCGAAGTGACACACTCAGTAGAAGGAAAAAATATTCTCAAAAACTTTGTGGTAGACATTTGCGGCTGTGCGCAAGATTGGACAGCGGCCTCGTTTGTGGAAAGCACCATCGCCGACCTCAAAGCCCGGCTTGGCAATGACAAAGTGGTGATGGCCCTCTCAGGCGGTGTTGACTCGACGGTGGCGGCGTCGTTGGTCCACCACGCAATCGGAAAAAATCTATACTGTATTTTTGTAGATAACGGTCTGTTACGCAAAGACGAATACGAAAGCGTACTGCACTCATACTTAGATATGGGGCTGAATATCAAAGGCGTAGATGCCAAAGCGCATTTTTATGGCGTACTAGCGGGCCTCACCGACCCCGAAGCCAAGCGCAAGGCCATCGGTAAGGCCTTCATTGATATTTTTGACCAAGAAGCCCATTTGATTGAAGATGTAAAATGGCTCGGCCAAGGCACCATTTACCCCGATGTGATTGAGTCGGTTTCGGTCAAAGGGCCTTCGGCAACCATCAAATCACACCACAACGTAGGAGGTTTGCCCGATTATATGAAGCTAAAAATCGTGGAGCCACTCAATACGCTTTTTAAAGACGAAGTAAGGGCCGTAGGCCGCACTTTAGAGCTTCCAGAAACCATTTTGAAACGCCATCCTTTTCCCGGTCCAGGGCTTGCTATTCGGATTTTGGGTGATATTACCGCCGAAAAAGTAGCCATTTTACAGGAAGTTGACGCTATATTTATCAACGGTCTCAAAACCCGTGGCTTATACGATCAAGTATGGCAGGCGGGCGCTATGTTGCTTCCTATCCAAAGCGTAGGAGTAATGGGTGATGAGCGCACCTATGAGCGCGTAGTGGCACTACGGGCCGTGACATCGGTCGATGGGATGACTGCCGACTGGGCACACTTACCTTACGATTTTTTGGCAGATGTTTCCAACGAAATCATTAACCGAGTTAAAGGTGTTAACCGCGTGGTGTATGATATTTCGTCAAAACCTCCCGCTACGATTGAATGGGAATAAAAAGTAAGCAGTTCACAGTAGGCAGTCTGCAAACACGCACTTAGAGATTGAGTGTATTATAGTAGACTGCAAACTGCCTACTGTAGACTGTAAACTGCCTACTGCGATGCTAAGTTTTTTCAGAGTTAATGCTCCTTATCAGATTTTGAGCCTCATCATCGTTTTGGTGATGTTTCAATTTCCGTTTTATATCAATGCCCCTGACCTGTTGGTTTCTGAACTCCAATGGATGCTAGTAGGTGAAAAAATGGGGCAAGGATTCATGCTTTACCGCGACGTATGGGACAATCTCAGTCCTCTCTCGGCGGCGGCCTATTGGGGCATCGACGAGCTTTTTGGTCGCTCTCCCGCTGCTCACCGCAGCATTGCCAATATTCTGATTCTTTTGCAGGCCATTTACTTCAATTATATCTCCAATCAACGTCAGCTTTTTACGGAGCGCAATTACGTTCCTGGGGTGCTGTACCTGCTCTTTATCAACGTCTCGTTTGATTGCAGTATATTGTCGCCCGTTTTGATGGCCACCACGTTTATTTTATTGGCCTTTGGCACGCTTATCCGTCAAATGCAACGCGAAGGAGTCACTGACGAAGTATTTGAACTGGGTTTTTACCTGAGCGTGGCCACGCTGTTTTATTTGCCCATGGGCCTATTTCTACTGTGGGCTTTTTTCTCGATGCTTCTCTACACAGGGGCTAATTTCAGACAACATACGTTGGCGCTTTTCGGGTATATTTTCCCAATTGCACTTTCGGCACTTTTCTTCTTCTTTCGTGGTGCGCTCGACGATTTAAGTCAAAACCTGCTCACGTCGGCCTTTGAAGCGCGACGGTATAATTTACAGGATTTTTTGGGGGTCATCGGTACCATGGGGGGCGCTTTTTTGGTAGGTGGATTAGGCTTTTTTCAAACCATTGGGTATCCTCGTTTTATCAATTATCAGGGTCGATGCCAGCAAATAATGGGTTTGTGGGTAATTACCGCTTTACTTTCTATCGGGTTGATGCCGTTTATTGCCCCCATGCAATTCATTATTTTCATTCCTCCCGTGGCATTTTTTGCTGTCAATTTCTTTATGCTGATGAAGCGCCGCTGGCTGGCCGAAGTTCTTTTTATGGTTGTATTTCTGACTACTTTGTTTTTTCGGTATCAGGCCTCTTTCCTCACCGACCCCATTACCCTGACCAGTTCGGCACGCCTAGATAACCTGAAAATCAAAAGTGCCCTGTTGCCCGCCTCGATTCGTCAGCAGAAAGTGCTTGTCATCGGGGAAGACGAAGGAGAATACCGCGACAATTACCCCGCTACAGCCTATATTAATTGGGAATTGGCCCGCAATGACTTTGAAAATTTGGACAGCTACGAAAGTGTTATCAGTATCTTTGACAATTTTACCGCTGACCCTCCTACCTACGTCATCGACAAAGAAAATCTAATGCCACGCCTCTTCAAGCGTCTTCCCGAACTCGGCAAGCGATACCATTCTACCCAGTGGAAGGGAATTTATCAACTTAACGTTCAGCCTAAAGTAGGCGATGGCGACAAACGCTAAACAAACCCATCCGTCAGCACTCGGTCACGCTCAAGGCTAAGCCCGCTTCTGAGGTTTCTTTGTATTTTTTTGACATATCACGGCCAGTGGCTCTCATTACTTTTATGACGCTATCGAAAGAGATTTTTTGCATTCCAGGGTCGATGGTCATGGCCAGAAGGTAGGCATTGTAAGCTTTGGCCGCCCCCATGGCATTGCGCTCAATGCACGGAATCTGCACATAGCCACCGATGGGGTCGCAGGTCATACCGAGATGGTGCTCGATGCCAATTTCAGCCGCCGCTTCTACCTGCTCAATGCTCCCACCAGCAGCGTACGTGAGCATGGCTGCGCCCATGGCCGAGGCCGTTCCGATTTCGCCCATACAGCCCATTTCAGCCCCTGAAATACTAGCGTTGTGTTTTACCAAAAAACCAATGGCTCCAGCCGCCAACATTCCATCACGCATTTTTTGGGGAGAGTAGTGAAAGTGGTATTTCATCAGGTAAGTAAGCCCCGGAAAAACCCCCGACGCCCCCGATGTGGGGGCCGTAACGACAATACTGCCGGCCGCATTTTCTTCGGAGGCTGCCAAACAATAGGAATTCAGAAAAATCAAAAAACTGTCGGTCGTGGAGGCGTGTTGTTTAGCCCGCTCATAAAGCAAAGGGGCTTTTCGCTGAAGTCGAATCGAACCAGGCAAAATACCCTTGGCCCGTACTCCCCGCTTGACAGCTTTGTGCATAAAATCCAAAATTTGGTCTATTTTCCGAACAATTTCTTTTTCAGAAAGGCCCGTCAACGCCTTTTCATTTTCAATCATGAGCTGCGATAGGGTGAGGTTGCCTGCGCGTAAATGCGCCTGCAATTCCTCCATCGTTGAATACGGATACGCTGGCAAACGATGCTTTGTTCCTTCGGGTTCATGGCCCTTTTGTTGAATAAACCCTCCACCTACGGAATAAAACTCTCCTTCGACGACCGTTTTCCCATCTTCATCCAAGAGTCTCAAAATCATGGTATTGGGGTGTGGAAATGAAGTTTTTCCTTTATGATAAACAATACTGCTTTCCGAAACAGGCACCTTCATTCCCTGAAACTGAATTTCGTAAGTGTCTTCTTTCTTTTTCATGAGCCCAGTCAGCTCTTTTGGGTCGCACGTATGAGGTTGCCAGCCCAATAGGCCTCCCACAATGGCGCGGTCGGTACCGTGGCCTTTGCCCGTGGCACTCAATGAGCCATAGAGGTTGATTTGGAGCAGTTTGCCACGTTGCGCCTGTTCGGCTGGTAGTTGTATCAGTTGTTGTAAAAAAAGATACGCCGCCTTCATAGGGCCTATCGTATGCGAACTCGACGGCCCAGGCCCCACTTTAAATAGGTCAAATAATGAAGTAGTAATTGCGTTTTTGGAAGACATAAACGGGTTATTTTAGCAAAAAAAACGCGATAGTGTTCAAAAATAGCTATTCTTGAACACTATCGCGCAACAAAATTGAGCGTTTATTAAATAATCTTAAATCAGAACGAGCACTATCTCAATCAATAGGCGGGCTCGGCTACCTGGTTGTTCATTCTGGCCGCGATTGCCTCCCACAATTTCTTTTGCTTGCGTCGAGAGATGATGCTGGGATTTTTTTCAATCGCCTTAAGCAGTATCCGTTGGGTAAGCGAAAGATATTTGCTGACCTTGGGTTGGTCCATGCCAAAACTGGCCGCTAATTGTTCTTGAGGTACCCCACCCTTTAAATAAATCAGCACAAAAAGCAATGCATCCTGTGTATCGCTAAAGAGGCTGTTTTTCCGGGTAGAAATTTGACGCCGCAAGCGCGGGCTGCCGTCAAAAGTATACTCTGAAAAATAAGACTGCCATACTTCATGGAAAGGATTGTAGAGCATTTTAAACTCATTTTTTCTCAATCCTGTAAGCCTGCGAAGATTTTTTTCATCAGCTTGAAGGTCTTCGAACCTTTGAATCATTACCCAAACCATATAATATTAGTTAATGTAGAAAGAAGTGGATATTAAATTGAATTGTTTTTTTTTAACATTTTTGTTGGACTCACCATGTACTTTTTCTTAAATGCTTTGTCAAAGTTAGCCGCGCTGGTATATCCTAAGTTAGATGCAATCTCCGAAATCGTCCATTTATTCTCTAGCAGCTGATTTTTTGCTACTTCCAATTTTTGATTAAGATGGTACTCATACGGAGGGAAACCATACACCTGCTTAAAACATTTCTTAAATTTTGACAAGCTCATATTTGCCTCACTTGCCAAAAATTCCAGATTTGGAAGTGGTTTGTTGACCATAAAGTAACGGCTTTCAATCTCTTCAATTTGCTTCAAATCATGTTGATTGATTCTATTTTGTTGAAAAGTAGACTCATTACGGCCTACTTGAGCGATAAAATCAGCAATTAATTTATAGCATTGAGCCTGAGCCACTAGTCTTCTGGTAAATGAAGAGGTGTCATCAAAAAGTTTATCCAGCGTCACTGTTTGGTCAAAAAAAGAAGCCCCCTGCAAATAAACTCCTGCTTCAGAAGTCAATAATTTGATAAAAGGCGAATAGTTTTCCTGACCAGCAGCATTAATGCCAAGCTTATCATACAGCCAATCGCGATGAAAACTGATTGCCACAAATCGGGAGTGTTTCCCAACGGGCCAATGCGTATCTACCGTCATTTTAGAACTGTACAATACCATTGATTTTTGCATCTGCGTTTTCTGCCTTGTTTTGTTATCCAACAAATAATGCGTGTGCGCATCCTCCGATTGTACAAACGTAAGGGTCCAATAATCATTTGTACCAAGCGACTCCTTTAATGTATTCAGTGGTTTATACCAACATAACTCTCCAAGTAAAACCGACACTTCTCTGTCAAAAAGCATGGCGTCTAATTTAATAAAAGAATTTCCGTCTGTATGGTAAAATTCAGTGGGAGATTCTGCCTCTACGCCAAATTGTTCAGCAACTTCTGCCATCCATTGTTTAGATGGTTTAAGACTTAATTTGATCTCCATAAAATTGGAATACGAATTTAACAAATCAATTTTGCCACTTAATTTATCCTATTCTTTAGGTCAGATAAATTATGTCGAACAAATAAAGGCTCTTTTTTCGCTAAAACACTCCTAAATTATAATTCTGAAGTCAATTTTAATGTCTCTCTGTATCGTTTTGGGGAATGCCCCGTCGCTTTTTTGAATGCTGTATAGAAGGATGATTCAGAATTAAACCCAGAGTCTATTCCAATGGCAAAAATGGTGGCACTTTGATATTCAATATCTTTTAAAAGTGTTTGAGCTTTGTTAATCCTGTATGAATTAACAAACTCATTGAAATTCATTTTCCATTCACTGTTGATGATGTAAGAAAGTTGATGGGGACTGATGTCTATTTTCTTGGCTAAGCTACCAAGTGTAAGCTTAGAATCGAGAAACAACTCATTTACCTCCAATTCTTCCCGAATTTTTTCTATATATTTTGTCCGTATATCTGCGGGTATTTCCTTTTTAGAAGAAATTTGCTCATAATGGTTTTGGTTATCCACTTTAGTTTCTGGACCCACCATGCGCTCCTCCTCCCAATACGAGACGTGAACATCGGGCACAAACTCCTCCAATACAAAAGGTGATTTTATCATTAAAAAAATCGTGCCCAAACACCAAATCAGGAGACTTATTTGCCCAACTAATTCATAAATCTTAAACTGAGCTGAATTCTCACCCCAAAAAGACCGAATTCCTACCCCCGAAAATGCCATTACAGATTGAAACAATAAGAACCCAACGATGCTTTTCAACCAAATTGAGGTAGTTGGATGCATAGAACGGGACAAACGGGCATAATTTTTTGACAAAAACTGAAAAAGAAACAATCCAGCAAGGGCACTGAAAATTCCTACCGCCACCGAAGCACTCATCTGAAATGTCCCATTGGTAAAATCGGAAGCCGAGACCTCACCCGCTGCGTATAAATAAGAAAACACCTTTAAATGTAAAAAAGCGGGAATCAAAAGCCACTTAGAATAAAGATGATTCTTGAATCCAAGCGATGCCCGAACATACCCCACCACCATCACCGGAATGACCAACCTCAAGGTTTCGGGCACTACCAAAAAAAAAGAGGATGCCCGCAGTTGTTCTGGTATGGTAAACTGTAAAAATTCAGCAATTGAAATAAGCAGGAACAAACCACCCAAATAACGCAAATGAACACCCGTGTTTGTCCTGATACACAGACACATACAGATTAGGCTAATAAAAACGACCAAAAGATGTAAACTGTAAATCATCAGTAAGGATGATTATGTTTGTAACAAAACAATGCTCGACAATATATACGAGCATATACTACTTTATGGATTATATTACAAATAAAATAATTTTATTGGTATAAAAAAAATAGCCTTCTTGGGATAGAAGGCTATTTTATACTTAGAAATTAAATAGTGCTGTTGTTGTTGTATCAAACAGCTTCTTTAAGCTATTGAAGCTTTTTCACCGTTACAGGTACGCAGACAGGCGTTGGAGGACAGTTTGAACAGCCACCTACTGGAGCTACCACCGTTATGGTTGTCGAGCATGTATTTGCATCCGTAATGGTAATTACTTTGTTGCCTGAGCTAGCAAGGAAAGGCCCGAAAACTTGAGGCGTTCCGTAGTTGAACGGACCAGCTGTTACAGCGCCGCTAACAGTATACGTTGTGTTGCTACCACCTTCAGGGTTCAGCGTAAAGGTGAAGGTATCGTCAGTTGGATTGTCGGTTGTACCTGCGTTGTTACACAATGCGATTACTGAGCCAAGCAAAGGTTTTGGATTTACAGTCACTACTACGGTATCGGTATCAACACATCCATCTACCGAAGTAACGGTCAGGTAGTAAGTGGTAGTAGTCGTTGGTGTCACTGAGATAGTAGCCGTAGTGGCTCCTGTGCTCCAAAGGTAAGTTCCTCCTACGCCAGCGCCGCTTCCAGTCAACTCAACTGTGGTACCTTCGCAAACTGGAGCGGGATCTGCCCCTGCATTGGCCACCAATGTTCTGTAAATAACAACCACTGGGCAACAGTTACCCGAAACACAGACACCCACCGACGAGCTCGTGAAAGTATAACTTCCAGACTCCGTAACAACATAAGTAGAATCAGTAGCTCCAGGAATCAATGTACCATTACGATACCACTGATAAGCAGTAGAACCTGATGGCGCCGACAATGAAATGGATGAACCAGGGCACAAAAAGACGGGTACAGATACGCAAGCACTCGCAATGTCGTCATCTCCCGCCCCAGCAGTACCGTTGCCTGGGGTTGAATCCGGGTCACCTTCATTGACGGAAAGCACTTCTGCAATATTTGATAAAACACCGCTAGAATCCGCACTCGCCGTAATGCTCAGGGCAAGGCTCGTCGTAGCTCCGCTCAACGCACTACCCACATTCCAAATTCCAGTGATTGGGTCATAGAAAGTTCCCGTTGGAGCCGTATGGCTTACGTAGGTAAGGCCCACTGGAAGTAAATCTTTGATTTTTAAACCAGTAGGGGCTTCAAATCCCGTTGCATCCGCTTGGCGGTTTACCGTTACGGTAAATGTAACATCGGTACCTGCGGCTACGCTGTCGTTGTTTACGGTTTTTAACACGTTCAAGTCAGCCATATTTTCATCGCAGAAGTTAGGAATACCGTCGCCGTCGGTGTCCAACAAGTCATTTCCAGAACATTTGTCCATACAATCCAACATACCATCGGCATCGCTGTCTGTTTTCACAAAAGCATAGTAGACATTTAGGTCATAAGCTACTGATAATAAGCCACCACCTGAAATTCTGATTTTATCAAAGGGCTGCGTTACTTTGAACCCAAGTTGTACACGCGTACCGCCCAATAATGAAGCCGTAAGCAAAGAGCCTCCTGAGATTGTCTGAAGTGGAGTTGTGTTACTACCCAAATAAGTAGTGATGGTAATATTACCCAGTACATTGACATCCAAAAGACCCGAACCCTGTTGTACCACAAAACCTGCGTATACATCACCAGGAGTAGGACTGACTGTATTAGCCAAGGCAACCTGCAAATAACGTGCACAGTTAATCCCAGCTACCAGACTTATCTGGGCCGCATTTGTCGAATCAGCATCAATTGCGTTGTTAGGATTGGATACCCCCCCCCCAAGACATACTCCTAGACCAGTCGTTGTAGAACCTGTAGTAACCCCCGAAGCATCAGCACCTACCAAGGCATTGACACAGTCTAGTGGACAAGAAGCAGGACCTTCAAATGCGTAGTATACATCCAAAGAAGAAAGCAAACCTAAGAGACCACTTGCCGCAAAAAGTTGTACTTCGTCAAAATCGCCCGTTGTAGTGAAGCTCAGGATTTGCTTACCCGTAGTTCCTCCAAAGGCCGTTGCCTTCAAAAGTCCCGCACCGCTGTTGAACGTGGCCGTTTGCACAAGGGTTCCGTTGCGGTAGGTTCTGATTTGGATGTTGTTGAGGAGGTTTACGTCCAAAAGGGTACTGCCACTTCCCACCACAAAACCAACGGTGTTGCCAGCGGGATAATACTGGAGAGAATCTTTTACCGAAACGGCCGAACCAGAGCCTAGCAAGCTGATTCCCGTGGTTAACGTAGCAAAGTTGGTTAAGTTGCCATCAATGATGTTGGCACCGCTTGCAGCAGTACAGCCAACGCACAAGCCAGTATTCACGGCATTGATAAACGCCCCACGACCAGCGATGGGGTCCATACAAATTTGGTTGTTTTCGAGGGTTTGCTGTTGGGCAAACACGGTTGTAAAGGCTAGCAGCAGTCCTGCCAGCATGACAACAAAGCGCGAGTTTTTGTAAAACGTGACCATAGATAATTGAATTTGTTTAAGAGATTATTTAAGAACGACACCAAAATTTAGGTTCGTTGTTATGTTCTCTAATATCAATATCTCGGCCGATTCAGAAGAAATAAAAAGGAATGAAACTTTTAGGAATGGCTAAAAAGCGTATAGGAAAGTTTAAGGATAAAAAATAGGTATTGGAGCATTTTTGCGGTATTAGATTGTTTTCGTGCCAAAAAGTAGGAGTTATTTCAAAAACAACTGATAAGAATCAAAATACACCTTTTAGGCAAAAGAACAAAAAAAAATGAAGCTACCAGCAGAGCCGATAGCTTCAACGAGTACAACAAAACCACAGTCAATAGGGCTAACCCTCTGTGGTCTTGTTGGTATATTTATTCATCCCTAGTTCATTGTCATTATTTAGATGATATGAACCGCGAGAATTACTAAGCTTCAACTAAAAACTCATCGTGCTGGCTGATATCCAAACCAACTTTTTCGTCTTCTTCAGATACGCGAAGCGGCTCAATAAGGTCAGTTACTTTCAGGATAATGTATGACATCACGAACGCAAAGACGGAAACCAATACCAAAGCAATCAAGTGGTTTTTGAACAACGTAAACGTGCCATACGCCAAACCTTCATCAACAACGGCCGAGTTTACACCCTTAGAAGCAAAGATACCTGTCATCAACATACCCATCATACCGCCTACACCGTGGCAAGGGAATACGTCAAGCGTGTCATCCAAGGTAGTTTTGGTACGAAGGTGAGCCAAATAGTTTGATACCATTGAAGAAATAGCTCCGATAAAGATAGACTGAGGAATGGTTACGAAACCACAAGCAGGGGTAATGGCCACCAAACCAACTACCGCACCGATTGAAAATCCTAAAGCGGAAGGTTTTTTGCCTTTGGCAGTATCAAAAAGAACCCAAGCCAAACCAGCAGCAGCCGCAGCGGTGTTGGTAGCAGCCAAGGCTGAAACGGCCAATGGACCTGACCCTACCGCCGAACCAGCGTTGAAACCAAACCATCCGAACCAAAGCAAACCTGTACCTAACAATACATAAGGAATATTGGCTGGAGGTAAGAAATTAGCTTCTACGTGTGACCGACGACGCTTCAAGTACAAAGCACCCGCCAAAGCAGCCCAACCAGCCGACATGTGTACAACGGTACCACCGGCAAAATCTAATACGCCTAATTTGAAAAGGAAACCATCAGGGTGCCAAGTCCAGTGCGCCAAAGGTGCATAAACGAAAATGCTGAAAAGCACCATGAAAAGAATGTAAGAACGGAATTTGATACGCTCAGCCAACGAACCCGTAACGAGCGCAGGAGTAATAACGGCGAATTTCAACTGGAAAAATGCAAACAATGCCAATGGAATGGTAGGAGCCAGTGACCAAGGCTTGCCATCCAATACACCTTTGAACATAAAGAATGTCAGCGGATTTCCAACCCAACCTCCGATTGAATCACCGAATGCAAGGCTAAAACCAACAACTACCCAAACAATGCTGATTACGCCCATGGCAATAAAGCTCTGCAACATGGTCGAAATCACGTTTTTGTGGTTTACCATACCTCCGTAGAAATACGCTAAGCCGGGAGTCATTAGGAGAACGAATGCCGTAGCAACGAGCATCCAGGCGATGTCACCTGAGTTGAGACCTTCGGTCACAATTTGGGTAGGGATGGCAGGCATCAGAATCCCCAAAAGGCTCACGCCCAACAAAATTACGAGTGGGATGTACTTTTTCATAAAGTTACTTGACTGGTTTTGGTTGTACGTTTTATTAAGTAGGAATTGGTAGCGGGTAGTCAGCAGATTGACCGACAATCTATACTGACTACCTGTTACGATTTACCGAGTGTACTAAAACTTATAGATGAAAGCCAATCCAAGGGTTGATTGTGAACTCTTGGTAAAATCACCGTTTTCATCCTCAAATTGCTGATTTTTTGCTTCGCTAGTGCCGCTCACCTTCTTGTAAGCATCCAAACGGAACTCAGGTTTGATGAGCAAGTGACCATCGGCCAAAGTGAAGTTACCGGTCAAAGTCAATGAATTTACGGAAGTACCTTCTCCTTTTTTGTTAAGCAGGGCACGAACACCGCTGCTGTTGTCAAAATACTCATAACGCGCTCCGATACTGAATATATCGCTGGCCGCAACGTTGAAGTAACCCGCAGCACCGCCCCATGTTTGCGCTGTAGTTGGGCCACCTGCGCCTTGATAATCACCTTTTTGTGAACCATAAGCAGCGTTCAATCCAACCAAGAGCTTGTCAGTAGCCTGATAAGAAGTGGTCAAATCCAACACTCTGTAGTGCGCATCAGGAGTGTTGCCGTTGTCATCAGGGCTGGCTTCGTTGCTGTTGATGAAGTTAAGGTATACGTTCCAGCCTTTAGCAGGATTGATAAACAATTGAGAGATAAGGCCTTTTTTGCGGTTGTTATCATTCAAATTGTCAACGTTGTTGACAAGACCCAACATCAACGATACTTTATCAGAAAAAGCATAGTTAGCTTTTACTCCAATGTGGTAGAATGGACCGTTATTGAAAAGATTTGACAATGAATAGTTGAAGTTAACGGGCGCATCAATTACTTCATAACCGATGTGGGTACCAAACTGACCCGCCGTGAGCGTAAATTTGCTTGAAGCTTTCCAGTTAAAGTAAGCTTGCTTAATGGCTAAAGCCGTGTTTGTGTTGCTGCCCAACGCACCCAGTACGTTACCGTAGTTTCCGAGGTCGGCGTTTGGTCCGAATGCCAAATCTACCACCACATCCGACTTATCATTGCTATACTGCATTTTGGTTTGCACCAAACCCAAAGAGAACTGTCCTGATTTTTGATCAAATGCCCGGGCATAATAAGCACCCAAGTTTGAACGTGAAGCTGGCTTGTTGAAATTGCCAATGTAGTAGGAATCAATATAACCCGAAAAAGTAAAAGTGCCTTTTTTCTCTTCTTCTCCTTCTGTTTTGGTTTCTACTTTAGCTTCTGATTTACTTTCTTCTTTCTTACCATCTGTTTTTCCACCTGCATTTCCCTTAGGAAAAGCCAAAAAGGTCGCAAACAAACATAAAACAAGTAAATTAAATTTTTTCATAATATTATTTTGTTTAAGGTGGGTATTGAGTGGTTTTGTTTTCCGATACAAACTTTGACTTATTTTTATAAAAATCCAAATTTTTGGTTCGTTTTTTAAGTAATTTTTCATAAAAATTTAATATTTCCGTAGTTTTATACTTAATATTATTGATAAATTTAATTTAATATTAAAAAAATACAACTTTTAGTTTTATTCTGCATTATTAAATAATCTCAAAATATTATTTGCCCACCACTTCAACAATATGTAAACAAAACATTTGAATAATTATATTTTATTTCAACTTGGCCATACAAAACATCCTTAAAATATTAAATCAAAATCGGCATAAAGCGCACAAAAAAAGCCCCTGAGAAATCTCAGGGGCTTAGATTGAAGGAACTTTCCTCTTATTTAAAAGACATTGGGTTATTCACCGTGCATCCACGCTTTCTTGGCAAGCAATGTTTCTTCATCTTCTACATTTTCTGGATCGGCCACACAACAATCTACGGGACAAACAGCGGCGCATTGCGGCTCCTCATGAAAACCCATACATTCAGTACACTTATCAGTAACAATGTAGTAAAATTCGTTTGAAATGGGTGCTTGTTTTACTTTGGCGTCCACAACGGTACCATCACCATAGTCAACTTCTTCCAAATGAGTACCACCTGCGTATGTCCATTCTACGCCACCTTCGTATATTGCAGTATTCGGACATTCCGGCTCGCATGCACCGCAGTTGATGCATTCGTCAGTAATCATGATTGCCATAATTGCACTGTATCGTTTAGTTTTGGGATATTTGCACTTGTAATCAAAAAACAAATTTAATTATTTAAAGTTTCGGTTGGGTCATAAAAATCATAATTCTTTGATTTTTTGTACTTTTCCCATAAATATTTCAATGAATAATAGCACCGAACACATAGCACCCTTTGTTGAGCTGGGCAAAATCCTCACCTCCAACGCCATAGAAGACGTTGTCTTTAAGGCATATTCACAAAATCATTGGTTCATTCCTGACTTTGTCACCCATGCACTGAAGGCCATCGGAGAAGAATACCTCAACGAAGAAAAACTTCGAACTTGGCTCAGTACCTATCAATTACAGTCAGGGCACCCCGATTTTATCCCAAAAAAAATCGGGGTGGTCATGGCTGGAAATATTCCCGCCGTGGGTTTTCATGATTTACTGAGCGTACTCCTCAGCGGTCATCACCTTATGGCCAAACTCAGCACCGACGACCGTGTCTTGATGCTGTTTTTGATTGAAAAATTGACTGAAATAGCGCCCGCCTTGGCTCAACGCATCACCCTTGCCGAACGTTTAAACGCCGCTGATGCCTACATTGCCACGGGCAGCGACAACACCGCCCGCTATTTTGAATACTATTTTTCCAAGAAACCGCACCTTATTCGTCGCAACCGTACATCGGTCGGAATTTTGACGGGCGAAGAAACAAACGAAGAATTGATGGGATTGGGAAGAGATGTTTACTGCTATTTTGGCCTCGGCTGCCGCAATGTCTCCAAAATCTTTGTTCCCACAGGCTATGATTTTTCTAAATTCTATGAAGCCATCGAGCCGCAACTCGACTTTTTTAGAAACCATCATAAGTATTTCAATAATTATGAATACAACAAATCGGTGTATCTCGTCAACCGGGAGCCGCACCTCGACAATGGTTTTTTGATGATCCGGGAAACCGACTCGTTGGTTTCGCCTATCTCGGTACTGTTTTTTGAATACTACACCGATGCCAACGACCTAAAATCAAAGTTGGAAGCTCATTCCGAAAAAATCCAGTGCATTGTGTCCAAAGAAGGCCACTTTCCGTCAAGTCTTCCATTGGGGGAAGCTCAAAAACCGTCTTTGTATGACTACGCCGATGGAGTAGATACGATGGCCTTTTTGACCAGCTTATAATTATTTCGGCCATTCGGCTCCTTTTTAAAAAGAACCCGAATGGCCGAAAACTTTTTATTCTCTCATTCTGAAGGCCAATTCCTTCCTTACAATCCATAGGCAGTTTCTTGCACAATGTAATCCACCACCCGGGTAAAATCCTGCGTGGCTTCCCATACCGCCAACTGACGGTCGGCTCCAGTGCCCATTTCCAGAATTTTGTGAATGTATTCTACCTCTTTGCGACTACCAAGGTCGTCGACCACGTCATCCACAAACTCAAGCAGCTCTTGTGCCAAGTTATAATAAGGAACTTCTTCTTTGCGGCCAAAATCAATGAGTTTGCCGTGAATCCCATACCGAGCCGCCCGCCACTTGTTTTCGTTGATAAGGATTTTTCGGTAATGCTGAAAGTTGAGGTTTTTGCTCATCAACTTATAAATCTTCACCACCAACGCCTGCATGAGCGCCGCCAAACAGATGGTTTCATCGGCCCGCATCGGAATATCGCAGACGCGGTATTCGATGGTATTATAGAAAGGATGCAGGCGCAGGTCCCACCAAATCTTTTTGCCGTTGTCGATGCACCCCGTTTTAACGAGTAGGTTTACGTAGTCGTCGTAATCGTGCGCCGTTTCAAAATATTCGGGAATACCTGTTCGGGGAAACTTGTCAAATACTTTTGAGCGATACGATTTAAAACCCGTATTGCGTCCGCACCAAAAAGGCGAATTGGTAGAAAGTGCATAAATATGCGGCAAAAAGTACGTCAATGAATTGATAAGTTTGACCCCCGTGTCCCGGTCAGGAATACCGATGTGAACGTGCAACCCAAAAATCAAGTTGCCGCGTGCCACGTCACGCATTTCTTCGATGAGCTTATCGTAGCGCGGATTGGGCGTAATCAGCTCGTCCTGCCAATCGGAAAAAGGGTGCGTACCCGCCGCCGCAATCTTAAGATTTTGCTGCGCTGCCAAATCAATAATCATCTTCCGCAAGTACGTCACCTCCTGACGCGCCTCCTGAATATTGGTACAAATATTGGTTCCTACTTCCACGACCGACTGGTGCATTTCGGCCGTAACGCGCTCTTTAAGAATGATTTTACCATCCTCTACAATCTTCGACATGTGGGAGCGCAGCCCACGGGTTTCAGGGTCTATTGTCTGAAATTCTTCCTCAATTCCGAGTGTAAAAAGGGGCATAGCAGATGAGTTTACAGGATGCCGTTTGCGGTTGGTACGCCGATGAGCCTAGCACCGCCGTACCAACGGCAAACAATAAACTTATTTTTTCTTGGGCGCTTTTTTAGCTGGTTCTTCGTCTTTTGCCTTTTTGGGCGCAGCTTTTTTGGGAGCCTCTTCGGTGGGTTCGACGTCGCCCTTGGCCAAATTTGCAATCGGCAAGTTCATGGCCGAAGTGCGCACAAAGCTACCCCAAGTAAGGTTTGTTTTGCCTTCTTTGTGCGCTTTTGCTTTTTCGATGGCCATTTTAGCGGCGTTTTCTACAATCCAATCAAAGTTTTCCTGTCCTACTGAATGAATATCGGCATCGGGTGCAGGATTACAAAAATCAATGGCGTACGGAATGCCATCATGTACGGCAAATTCTACGGTATTAAAATCATAGCCGAGGGCTTTGTTGAGACGCAATACATAATCAGTAATCGTGGCAATGAGTTTTTTATGGGCCTCACCCGTGGTTTTGGGCTGCGTAGCGTAGCGAAGATGATGCGGATTGCGCGGCTCATACGGCATAATGTGGACGTATTTACCACCCAAACAATAGCAACGATAATAATCTTCAAAGGTAACCTCACTTTGCAGCATCATCACCAACTGTTCGGTTTCGGCGTGTTTATTCCACAAATCTTCCATGTCATGGATTTTATAGACGCTTTTCCACCCTCCGCCCGCGTGGGGTTTCATGTAGGCTGGAAAACCCACGTATTCAAACATTTCTCCCCAAGCCATCGGCATTTTCAGGTTACGAAATGAAGTTTCTGAAGTATCGGTCGGACGTTCTTTGGAAGGCATCAATACCGTATTTGGCACTGGCACACCTAGTTTCACGGCCAAAGCATTATTGAAAAACTTCTCGTCGGCGCTCCACCAAAACGGGTTGTTGATAACCGCGGTGCCGCAAAGCGCGGCATTTTTAAGAAACGCCCGATAAAAAGGCACGTCTTGCGAAATACGGTCGATAATGACGGCGTAGTCAGTGGCTTCTCCCTGTACTACCCGATCAATTAGTACCGGTTCCGCAATAATATTTTTACCATCCAATTGGTTGACCCGTTCAACAAAAGCTTGGGGGAATGTATTTTCCATTCCATGAAGTATTCCTATTTTTTTCATAAATGAATCACCGGATGCCCCGGCGCGGTTAGTGTGATTTTTAGATGACAATTATTTGCAAAATAGACTGATTTATAGCCCCATTTGAGACACGTATTCGGGAAACATCCTGTTCCAAAGTGGCCAATCGTGTTTGTCCCAGCCTCGAATATCCAACCAGTGCGGAATCCCTTTGTTTTTCAGAAGATTAGACATCTGGATATTGGCATCAAGGCAAATATCCCATTCCGAAGTCCCTAGCACAATTTTCATGTGATGGAACTTCCATGCTTCTTCGTTGTGGATAAAATCAACGGGATTATTGAAGTAAACGGTATCATCGTGGTGGCCTTCTACAAAACTGCGGATGTCAAAAGCCCCGCTCATGCTAATCATATAAGCCACTTTATCGGGGTGTTTGAAAGCAAAATTGAGTGCATGATAGCCCCCAAAGCTACATCCCGCCACCGCGATTTTGTCCACATTGGCTTCACGGCGAATCGAAGGCACCAGCTCGTCGTTCAGAAAACGGTCATAGACGGAATGATTATGCGCCCGGACCGCCGGCGGTAAATGCTTGGCGTACCAACTATCTTCGTCGATTCCGTCGATTAGGTACAGTTTTATTTTCCCTGCGTCAACAAACCCTCGTACCGAATCAGTTAGCCCAAACTCTTTGTTTTGGTAGTACCTGCCCATCGACGTCGGGAACAGGAGAATGGGATACCCCCAATGCCCTATCACGAGCATTTCAATATCCCGGCCCAACGTGGGCGAATACCATTTTTGATAGGTTTCTTTCAAGATTGATAAAGTGTTTAACGTGGTAATAATTTGTCGAAATATAGACAAAAAGTGAGAATAACAAGATTCTGTCCCAAAAATTGTGTAAAAGACTATTTCCGAATACTTTTGAAACCATTATGATGCGTTGAAAGTTAGAATAACGGGCATAAGCATACTTTAAAATACGGCTTTACTCCCTCATTTCAACGCCCAACGGCACTAAAATATTCGATCAAAAATGACTCGCCTCAGCGTAAATATCAACAAAATAGCCACTCTGCGCAATTCACGCGGAGGCAACAATCCCAACGTTGTCAAAACCGCCCTCGATTGCGAAGCATTTGGTGCTCAAGGCATTACGGTACACCCACGTCCCGACGAACGCCACATTCGTTACCAAGACGTACTGGATTTGAAACAAGTAGTAACGACCGAGTTCAACATTGAAGGAAATCCTACCGAGCTTAAATTCATTGAACTCGTACTCGCCACCCGCCCCGCCCAAGTGACGCTCGTTCCCGACGCGCTAGGGGCCATCACCTCCAACGCAGGCTGGGATACCATCACGCACCGCGACCGCCTTACCGACTTGGTACAGATTTTTAAAGGTGCTGGCATTCGGGTTTCTGTGTTTGTAGACCCTATCGAGGCAATGGTAGAAGGGGCCAAAATTTGCGGCGCTGACCGCGTTGAACTATACACCGAGCCATACGCCACGGAGTACCCCGAAAATCGCGAAAAAGCCGTAGCACCTTACGTAAAAGCCGCCAAAGTAGCGCAGGAAGTGCGGCTGGGATTGAATGCAGGCCACGATTTGAGCCTCGAAAATTTACGTTATTTAAAAGAACAAATTCCGCATTTGGACGAAGTCTCCATCGGCCACGCGCTCATCTGCGACGCCCTTTATTATGGGCTAGAAAATACCATCCAGATGTATTTGCGTGAATTGGACGTCTAACATCTATTGTCTTTCATTTCAAACCCAAAAGTCATGTCCAAAAAAATAATCTTTACCAACGCCGCTCCCGCGCCGATTGGCCCTTATTCCCAAGCTGTAATGGTTGGAGATACGCTGTATGTTTCTGGCCAAATCCCCATGGACCCTGCCACGGGCGCGTTGGTCAACGGAACGATTGAAGACGAAGCTCGTCAGGTAATGCTCAACATCAAAGCCATTTTGAATGAGGCAGGACTCGACTTCTCCAATGTCGTTAAGACGGGCATTTTTTTGAAGGATATGAACAACTTCGCCAAGGTCAACGAAGTATATGGGCAGTTTTTTACGGATCAGTACCCCGCCCGCGAGACCGTCGAAGTGGCACGTTTACCAAAAGACGTCAACGTAGAAATCTCGGTGATTGCGGTAAATGACTAATACAATCACAAGGTCAGCCTTGGAAAGTTTTAGGCCGAGAAATTGATAATCCGTCTAAAACTTTCCAAGGCTGAATACATTAATTCAGGAATTCATAAATTCCTGCTACGCCTTGTCCACCGCCCACGCAGGCCGTAACCATGCCGTATTTTTGATTGCGGAGGCGCATTTCATTGAACAACTGCACCGACAAACGCGCACCCGTTGAACCCAACGCGTGCCCCAACGCAATGGCTCCGCCATTTGGATTTAACTTGGTCGGGTCAATGCCCAACTCCCGAATGACCGCCAATGATTGTGCCGCAAAGGCTTCGTTTAACTCGATTTGGTCAATATCGGCTAACTGCAATCCAGCTTGTTTGAGCGCAATAGGAATCGCCGCCACGGGCCCAATGCCCATAATACGCGGCTCCACACCCGCCGATGCGTACGACATCATACGGGCCACGGGTTTGAGGTTCAGCTCATTGACCATCTTTTCTGACATCACGACCACAAAAGCCGCTCCGTCGGAAGTTTGGGACGAATTTCCTGCCGTAACACTACCACCCGCCGCAAAAACAGGCTTCAAGCGAGCCAGTGCTTCCAAGGTGGTATCTGCACGAGGCCCTTCATCTTGGGTGACTACGTATTCTTTGTTTTTCTTTTTGCCGCTATTGACGTCAAAATAAGTCTCTTTGACGGTAATTGGCACAATCTGACTATCAAATTTGCCCGCAGCCTGCGCGGCAAGCGCTTTTTGGTGCGATGCCAACGCAAAAGCATCTTGGTCTTCTCGACTGATTTTAAATTGATTGGCTACCTGCTCCGCCGTCAGTCCCATACCAATGTAGTAGTCGGCGTGTTCTTTGGCGATTTCATAGTTAAGCGCCATTTTCCAACCCGTTGTAGGTACCATCGACATAGACTCTACCCCACCCGCCACAATACAATCGGCAAAACCAGCGTGGATTTTGGCCGCCGCAAGGGCGATGGCCTCTACTCCTGAGCCACAATAACGGTTGATGGTAAAACCTGGCACGCTTTTGGGCAAGGCCAATAGCGAAATATAGCGGGCAATCTGCATTCCCTGCTCCGCTTCTGGCACGGCATTGCCTACGATGAGGTCGTCTACGCGAGCAGGGTCCAAGGCTGGCAATTGTGCCATCATGTGTTTGATTACTTCGGCTCCGAGGTCATCGGGGCGTGTAAAACGGAAAGTACCTTTGGGGGCTTTGCCCACCGCCGACCGGTATCCGGCTACAATATATGCGTTCATGGTTTAAGGTTGTTTCTCAATTTAAATTATTCACTACAAAACAAACATTTTTTTTGCAAAAAATACTCTGCAAGCATAACAAATTATTTTAACCAAGCCACTGATGCCCTTAAACTCTAACCTTATTTGGAAATACTCAAGTTACTAATGTGCAATAAAAACGGGAAACGAATGTAAGAAAATGACTCAAGCGTTTTGTTTTTTAGCCAATTTAACTCATTCCTAACAAAAAACCCCTCTCTTTTAGGAGAGGGGGAAATATACAATTGAATTAATTCAATTAGGCTTTTTTAATAATTTTGATTTTTTGTCCAACTCTAATAACAGTATCAACCAAGTTGTTCCATTCCTGAATTTGTTTAATACTTACATTATACAATACTGAAATCCGGTACATAGTCTCCCCATTCTTTACTTCATGATACCAAGTAAAAGCAGAAGGCTGCACATTAATTTCCTCTTTTTTAGCCTTGATGGGTTGTTTGTCCGCATTATTAATATTTTGTTGAGTGTCTAAATAAAGGACAAGCGGCTGTCCAACCACCAAACGATTCGAAGTTTTTAGATTATTATAAAACAATAAATCTTTTACCGTTATGCCATAAATTTGAGCAATACTGAACAAAGTTTGCCCTTTCTTTACGATGTGTGTAATTCTGCTTGAATTGTCAAAATACGCTTCCGAATCTAATTCTTCTGCACTCATTTCGGAGCCAGATTCATCTGAGGGAACATTAGCGTCTTTACTTCCTACATCTGGTATAACCAAATCGTAAGTGTGCTTATCATCAGCGATTAGGTTTGGATGATGCACAGTTCTCGATTTAGTCATCTGCGCACCGACTCTATTTGTTTCTGTCTCAGGTACAATTTCTTCTCTTGTGCTGGTCTGCGCTTTGGGTAGTACCCCTTTGCTATCTTCCAAAACTTGCTCACTATCAGCTTCAAATTTGCGTTCGTTTAACTTTACTTGGACGATATCGGCGGGCTGTATTTCCTGGTTTTTATTTTCAAACAACGCAGGAGTTTTTTCAAGGGGAATACTTTTTGCATTTATTGAGGGCAAACTGACAATCTCGATGGGAAAATCCTTAGGGCGTTTTTCTCTTAGCCACAGCACACGGCCAGTTTGAAGTTTTTGGGGGGCAGCCATTCGGTTATAAACCAAAATATTCTTCATTCGTATACCGTATTTTCGCGCTATGCTATGTATTGTCTCATCTTCACTGACGATATGAAAAGGCACAGCGGCTTTTTTATGTTTTGATGCTAAATAATACACCTGCTTTGACAAAACGGGGTCTGTCACTTTCAGCTCATTATACTCAAGAAAATCTTCCAAATCTATACCTGCTTTACGGGCCAAAGAAGTGGGCGTATCACCAGCATAGGCTCTAATGCCTGGCAATCCATTAATCTCCCACCGCACGGGGGCAATTCCGTTTGAATTTCCATATTTTTTAATGACTGGAAACCCTAAATCGCCGTTTTCAGGGTTTAATTGAACGTCCTGTTCAATTTTGCTCTTGATACTATAAATTTGAGATGGTAAAGCAGGTATCACTACTGAATATGCTTTTTCAATCGGAATATAATCACCCAGTATCCAACTGTTAAAGTCGCGTAAAGATTTTTCTTCAACACCAAATTCTCTCGCAATATCCTTTAAATTTTTCCCTCCACAATTTGGGTATTCTAATAAAGTTAAATTCGTAGAATTTTCATAAGAAATAAGCGAATAATCTACCGCAATTTTACAGGCAAAAAAGGCAAGAATATAGGGGTTTGTTTCATCATTTAGGTATATATTTTTTTTATCTGTCCAATCTGGCAGGTCAAATTTATTTATTTGACCATTGCCTACATAAAAATAAAATAGTGTTGAAAGCCAATTATCAAAGACATTATTTATTTCTTTTAAATAGGCGGCTGTTGCGTACGTAGAACTGACCACATTCATTCTTTCATCAATCTGATTATTAATACTAAGACCATGGTCCATGGCAATTTTAGCCGTCAACTGCCAAGGCCCCGCCGTAGTCGTTTTCATATTAGTATGAAACAGCAATTTACTTTGATGAATTGCTAGGTATATAAATTCTACGGGCAACTCTTCCTCAAGTAGTACATTTTCAATTATAGGCTTGTAAACCGCAATTTGTTCAAGCGTTTTATTCCAACTCTGTCTCTTCCCGATTATTTCTTTGATTTGTTTTTGTATTAATGCTCGTGCATTATCATCAAAATTAATATTTATATCCGCAAAAGTTACTTTTTCTGGAACCGATGGAATATATACCAATTGCGCATTTACCATTAGGGCAAATGGGATAAAAAAACATAAAAAAAATAGAGCCTTTCTCATTGGAACGTACATATTACAGGTTATACACTCAAAAATCTAATTGTGGTAGGTGAAAAAAACAGTAATTAATAGTCTTGGTATTTATTACAAAAAATGCCTATCACAATTTTAGTAAAAATCCTTAATAAGGATAACTTAAATAACAATAAAAAAAATAAAAACTTTTTATTGCTATTTACAAATAACGTAAAAGCAAATTTCGGCAAGCAAAAATCTAACTTAATACAAACCCTAGTTATGGCAAATAAAGCGTTGTTTTTTGTCAAAATAGTCGTTTTAACAATATATACAAAGCAAATCTAGCAACATTAGATATATTCTAAATAGCAAATAAGACATTTTAAAAAAGCTCTTTCCATAAACTAAGCCTGTTTTCTATCTACCTTTAAAAGGCCCAACAACCAAGTGATTATTGAACCTAATTTCAGAGATTAAATGTCAAATACCGTATCGTACTATTTATAACATTTTAGTTCATTTATTTTACACATTTTATACTTATGTTATCCATTAAGATACCATTACAAATACCTTTCTTAGTAATTCGGAATATTATTAACCCTTAACCTGCAATCAAAATGAATATTTTTATCCCTAAAAAAATAATTGCCAATATTTATACCAAAAATATTCTTAAAACAAACTCTTTTGTTTTTAAGAATCAGTTAGTTTTCTTGTCTAATATAGTTTACAAAAATTTTGTAAAAGCTTTTTAAAATTACCCAAAGAGATGATAAAGCATTTCGGCCAAATCTCTCTTTTTAGAGCTTGATTGTTCATTATCAACTCAATACAACCCATCCCTTTCGTTAACATCTCTAAAATCCTCCTCTCCACTTACAGGATTTTTACTATTTCCGGAGTAAATTGCATCCGTTTCTACCGGCATAGGTAAATCCGTAACATACAATCAGATGCGAGTTAGGTTAGCGGCTGTTATCAGCGTATTCTTTTTCACCCATTTCGTTTTATCCACCCACGCCCAAATCACCTATGGCAACGAATGGATTAATTATCAGCAAACGTATTTTAAGATTCCAGTCGCTCAAAAAGGGATTTATAAAATCTCAACGGCCGAATTACGCCAAGCGGGGTTTCCAGTAGGAACAACCAATCCAATTTCGCTGCAGCTGTTTTTCCGGGGTGAAGAGCAGGCTATTTGGATACAGGGAGAGGCCGATGGAAAATGGGATGAAGCTGATTATCTGGAGTTTTACGGAGAAGGAAACGACGGCACCCAAGACTCTTTGCTGTACATTCCGCACAGTGCCCAACCCCACAAAATCTATAATTTGTACACCGACACTACGGCTTATTTTATCACATGGCGTTTGGATGGGCAGCCCGGAAAGCGCATGGCTTCGTATCAGGAACAGAATACGTCTAACCTATCGCCCGAGGCATTTCACCGCGAAGATTTGTTGATTTCTAACATTGCAAGCTACAACTACGTAGGTATGTCGGAAGGGCTGATGTACCCGTTGGGGACATCGCAGGGCGCTCAACATTCGTATTATGACTTTGGTGAAGGTTGGTCAGGGCCTGAACTTTACAAAAACGCGGTCGTTTCCAAACGAATTCAACTAGAAAACCCCGTTCGTACCAATTTTAAACCCCAACTCGAACTTCATTTGATGGGGCGCGACCATCGCCTGCATTTTGTGGAAATTAAGGTGGGAAGCAGCCCCGTAGCCAATCGGTTGGTGGATACCGTACGGTTTAACCACCAAAATGCACTCTTGGTGCAAAGAGAAATTGCGTTTTCGGATGTATCGCTCGACAGCAACCGAATTTCTATTTCTACCACTTCACGCGGCACTTTTCCTGAGCAAGCAGAAGATGTATACAGCATCACGTATTACCGCTTACGCTATCCACAACGTTTTGATTTACAGAATAAAACCCAGAAATATTTTTACCTTAACCCAAGTACCGTTGGCAAATCTTACCTTGAAATCCCCAACTCTGCAAACGACGTTCGTTTGTTTGACATCACGGATAAAAAGAACATCACTCGCATCGGCACCACGCTTGAGAATGCTACCCTAAAGGCCGTTGTTCGCGGGACAAACACCGCCAAAACACTTTTTGCTACGCGCACGGTTCTCTCCGTACCAAGTATTCAACGCGTTGGTTTTCGGAATATAGACGCTACCAAAGCCAATTATCTCATCGTCACGCATCGCAATCTGGCAAGTGCAGCCAAGCAATTCGGTAGCTATCGGTCATCCACCGCAGGTGGGCGTTATGACACCCTGACCGTGGATACGGATTTCTTAGTGAATCAATTTAACTACGGCGAATTCAGTCCGTTGGCTATTCGCCGTTTTATTCAGTTTATGGCCGACAAAGGCAATCCTCGCTTTTTATTCATTATTGGCCGCACCGAGCAGGTCGATTTTAACCGAACACGACCTACCCGCCACCAAACAGATATGGTGCCGACGTTTGGGTGGCCGGGTTCAGATAATCTTTTTTCGCACGGACTCAAAGGGCAACCCCAACTCCTTGCCGCCATTCCCACGGGGCGACTTTGGACCGACAGCCCGCAAACCGTACTGAATTATCTGGAAAAAATACGGGAACATGAAGCTACGCCCATGAACGCTCTCTGGCGTAAAAATGTACTTCACCTCAGCGGCGGTACTACGTTGTTTGAGCAAGGTCAGTTTTTGCAAATCATGAATAGCTTTAAACAAAAAGCCCAACGCCAATATTTAGGCGCACGCGTCACGACCATCACCAAAAAAACAGACGAAGCAGTTGAGTACGTTGGTATCGCCAATGAAGTCAATGAAGGGGCAGGCATCATTACGCTTTTTGGCCATTCTAGTTTGCAGGTAACTGATATCAACATTGGGCATGTTTCGGATGATGTCTTAGGATTTCGCAACAAAGGACGCTATCCGTTGGTCTATGCCAATGGCTGTGTATTGGGTAATTTCACCTTCGGTTCCAATACTTTTCCCATTGATTGGGTAGGTGCCAAAGACCGAGGCGCCATTCTATTTTTGGCCCATTCCAACTATGCCTTTGTTCACTCGCTCCGTGACTTTGCCAGCACTTTTTACGAAACCCTTCTCGGCGACAGCACCAATCTGAGCCGTCCGTTTGGGGAAGTGCACCAACAAATCATGCGCAAAACATTAGCCAAACTCCCCAATGACCCTATTTATCAGGCAGATGCGCAACAAATGACCTTGCAAGGCGACCCCGCCATAGTATTGTTTCCAACCAAACAACCCGATTATGCCGTAATAAGTCAGGGAATCAGCGTAAAAGGTAAAAACGGAAGCGCAATTGGGCCTTTGAGCGATTCATTGGAAGTACGGGTGGTGGTTTCAAATTTGGGACTTTACCGCAACGAAAAACTTCCCGTGCGCCTCACCCGTACTACCCGCGACGGAGCCGTGCAAGTATTTGAGGCTACTTTTCCCTCCGTGGCTTATCAGGACACATTGCTGTTTCACATCCCAAGCGACCGTAACCAAAATGGACTCAATCGTTTTGAAGTGGCGTTGGACCCTACCAATACACTTGTCGAAATGAACAAGTCGAATAATATGGCAGCAGTCGAAATCGCCCTGCCCGTGGCTGGTGCGTACCCGCTCATGCCCGCAGAATATGCCATTATTTCTTCGATAGAAAACGGAATACCGACGGTACAGTTGTTGGCACAACACATCGACAACGCCAGCCGAAATTATACCATTGAACTCGACACCACCGCTCGTTTTGATAGCCCTTTTAAACGCTCACAAAATGTCACAGCACCCCTACTGCCTAGTTGGAAAGTAGCGTTACTTTCCCGCGACAGCCTCACTTATTTTTGGCGCATCCGCTACGCCGACCGCCCCGCTGGAACCGACAACGTATGGAGTGAAAGTTCTTTCACTTATATCCAAAACGCAGGCGAAGGCTGGACTCAGCGGCAAGCCGCACAGTTTACCAAAGCTACCCCACTCGACATTAACCTTTCTCTGACGTCACAACCCACCTGGAACTACACTCCCATTGCGGTGCCCATAAAGGCGGTGGTGGCAGGAAGTTCGGTAGGAGGGTTTAATCAGGGGCATCAGGTGAATCAGCTCACTATCAGCGACATTTTATTTGTGGCCCAAAGCAATTGTAGCACCTTTCAAGGAGCCAATGCCGAAGCAAACATCGTCGTAACGGCCCTGCACCGCGACAATCTTCAGGCGTATTCGGTCATGCCAAGTCGAAATTGCGGCAACCCGCCTTACGTCATGAATACGCTTCGTCAGCCCGAAATCATTAACAATCAACTGTTCAGCAAATGGATTGATGCCGTCCCCAACGGCGATTGGATTGTGCTTATGTCGGTCGGTGCTGTGCGTTTTGACCAATGGCCCGCCTCCGAAATCGCTAAATTGAAAGCTTTGGGTGTCAACGAAACTATTTTGCGTAGCCCAAATCTGCTCATTCTTCAAAAGGGGGCCAACAAACCCGCCCTAGAATTGTCCACCGACCCCAACGATATAGCGCCTAGCATTAAGACACTGACCTTGGATGGATTTACCTTAAAAAGCACCAAATCAACTGGACAAATTACATCCTCACTCATTGGCCCAGCCAGTAGTTGGGCCTCTCTTACCAACCAACAATCCATTGTCAATACCCAACAATCAACCCTAACGGTGTTAGGTGTGGATTTGAACGGAAAAGAAACACCCTTGTTGGTCAATCAATCAGCCAATAAGTCATTAGACTTAAAAACCATCGACGCTCGCCGTTATCCTTTCTTACGGTTACGGTTGCGTTTAACAAATCCTGAAGTCAATATTACTACTCCCGCCCAGCTTCGCCATTGGCTCGTCACGTATACGCCCGTGGCCGAGGGGAGCGCTACTTCTAATCTCAGCGGCGTGATTGAGCGACAGGAAGGAGAAATATTGACGGTGAATGTAGCTTTCAAAAACGTTTCCAACGTGGCTTTTCAAGATTCCGTGGTGGTACAGCAAACGATTTTCGGCCCCAGCGGCACACCTCAAATCACCGAAAAAAAACTAGCTAAACTCGCCCCCAATCAAGAAACTTCTTTTACGGTATCGCTCCCGACCTTGGGCCGTGGCGGTGATAATCGTTTACTGGTCAATTTTAACCCACGCCGGCAACCCGAACAAAGCTATGCCAACAACGTCGTCAATCTTCCTTACACCGTAATTGCAGACCGATTGGCGCCTGTACTGGATGTGGCCTTCGACGACCAGCGCATCAAGGACGGAGAAGTGATTTCGGCCAATCCCCTGATTGTGGTGCAGCTTAAAGACGAAAATAAGTTTCTGTTTAAGCGCGACACGGTTGGCATTGATTTGTCTCTCCAGCGCCCAGGTCAAAGTACCTTCCAGCGCATCAGTTTTACAAATCCTGCCCTTAGATTCACCCCTGCCGACAACCAAAATGTAGTACGTATCGAATACCGCCCCGGCACGCTTCCCGACGGACTGTACACGTTGCAAGTACAGGGAGCTGATGCCACCAACAACCGTACAGACCTGTATCAAATTACCTTTAGGGTTATTAATGAACAAAGGATTATAAGCGTTGAGGCCAACCCAAATCCTTTTCAAGATTTTCTACGTTTTGCATTTACCATTTCAGGCAAAGAAGCTCCTACCGAAGCCACCATTGTCGTTGCTGATATAGCAGGCCGGATTGTCAAAGAGGTAAGTCTTACACCTCGCGTAGGAGCCAACGAATGGATTTGGAATACCACCGCAGGATTGGCGATGGGCACTTATGTTTACCGAGTTACAGTCAAAAAAGACGGCAAAGAACTTACTTTGGGCGAAGGCGTGAAAACGACCGGTAAGTTGGTGTTGTTGCGGTAATGCATTGTTTCACGCCAAGGCGCTAAGAAGCAAAGTTTAGCGTCTCTACGCCTTTGCGTCAATAATCAAGAAGTACAGAGGCCGTTCTACCCATCGGTACAGTCCATACGCCACAATCCACAGCAAAATCAACAACAACAAGCCGTTGTTGGAAACATAACGTTGTAGCACTACTGCGACAGGCCCAATATGAATCAGATAAAATACGTAAGAGGATTTACCCAAAGTCTGAGTCAATGAATAGGATAATACGCGGTTAATGAAGGTTTTTTCGGTAGAAAGACCCACTAACCCAAAGCCAATAACAACTGGTAGCAAGAGATTATACAGAAGCCACTCGGTATAAAAAACCGAGAATTGTCCATAATAAACCGCTAAAACGTAGCCGATTACCGCCCCAATTGCTCCCCCAACCGCTATGATGGTTTTGAACCGAAAGGCCGGTGGGCTCTGATTTTTTTGTAGCCACAGCGCCGCATAAATCCCAACGCCAAATTCAAAGAAACGACCAAAAATCGTATAGAAACTCCCAAACGATAAGTGATTTTTGTACAACACAAACAGCCCCAAAATAAAGGAAGAATACAACAAAGCCACTCCTAACCACCGACACCTAGCCACCAGAGAAATCCACCACGGCGCAAGGAGGTAAAAACATAGTTCAACCGTCAACGACCAACTTTGGGGAATACCGCTAAAAACCAACGATGGAATCAGCCCTTTGAGAAGTAAAAAATTAGAAAATTGCGCAAAAAAAGAAGCCGTTTCATTTCCTTTTGTAAACCACTGAAGCCCATAAAGCCCCGTCAATAACAGCCAATATAGGGGCATAATTCGTGCAAAACGCAGCAGATAAAAGCGTTTTCGTTCGGCAGTAGAGTTTAGCTTGTCGACGTAATTCAACGTAATTAGAAAACCACTGAGTACAAAAAATACCGTCACGCCCACGTAGCCTTCTCGCGCCAACTGATATAAAAAGGAGGATTCAGGAAACGGATTATAGTGATGAATATAAACCAACAAAGCCGCAAAAGCGCGTAAACCCGTCAGAGAAGGAACGTGAGAAGAGGTCATCGCACCAACAAAACTGAGCCTGTATAGTGGCTGGTTTCACCGTTTGTGAAGGCAACGGCGATTTTATAAACGTAAACTCCCCCTTCCGCAATTTCACCTAAATAACGTCCATCCCACCCCTGCTTGGGGTCGGCGAAGGTAAAATTTTCATTCCGAAAAACGATTTCACCCCAACGGTTATAAATCGCCATTTCTTTTATTTGTTTAACGCAGGAGTTACCGTACACGTAAAAGACATCGTTTTGTTGGTCATTGTTAGGAGAAAAAATATCGGGAATGTAAATATTACAGGGCAAGACAAATACATTAACTTTTTCGGATTGCTGACACGCCTGGCTTGCGTTCTTGACCGCCACCGTATATTGAGTTGATTTCAAAGGATGTACCCAAGTGGAAGGGCAACTAGCACACGCAAGCCCCAACGACGGACTCCACTGCACACTGAATGCGCCTGCCGGCTCTACCTGTACCTCGAGCCGTGTGCTGTCGCCTTGGGTAATAGACGAATTTCCTATGATTTGAACCTGCATTTCTTCAACAATCAAACGGGTAGTTACCATGCTGTCGCAGCCTGAAGTCCGCGCCACCGCCGTCAGATACGTACCCGGTTTTGTGTATACCGAATCCCCAACTCTAAGGCTTTGCCCAAGGCAAATGGTCACGGTTTGGGTATGATTAGCCGCAGGAATCACCGTCAGATTCAGCCGCACGGTGCTATCGCATACGTTGGTCCGTAAAATTCTTTTTACGTGAATGCCCGTCGTTTTAAAGCTTTCACCGTCTACTTTGACTTCTTCGCCTTCACAAATCGTTCGGGAGATGGAGGTATCGGCTTGGTAGTATTTTATCTTATAATCCAGTTGCAATTGACAGCTTTCGTCCAGTTTATCCAACGGGGAAATTTTGACCGTATACACTTCTCCCAGATTGGCTTTTACACGCGCATTCGCCGTCTTTTCGCCATTACTCCAGAGATAGCTCCCAAATCCATCGGGCGCATTCAACGTCATGTATCCCTGTGCATCAGGGCAAAGCGTGTTTACTTTTACCTCTGATTTTACACATTGGGCATCAAAATACGCATACCCAAAATGCTCCCTACCCGTGCAGCCGTGGGCGGTTACTTCAATCTTAATGATTCGCCCTATATAATTGCGCAAATCAATGGCTCCCGTGGTCCAGTTTTTATATTCAATGTCGCCTTGGGTTTTGAATCCTTCGCTTGTACCTGCGTTTTGCAACTGAACCCCAAAAGAATTACAAGACAGAGGCTCTCCGTTACTATCAGTGATATTAATGTCAAATCCTGATTTTTGGGCGTCAACGTGTCGATTATCATTTTGCAGCACAAGTGCAAACTGATATTGAAAAAGCGTATTTTCGGGGGTGACGAGAAAAGACGTTTTGATGCGGTCAAACGAGCCGCCACCCATAGAATAGTTGGTACCGATACGGATAGAATGTGTACTTCCCGGAGCCACCATCGGAATTTTTTCGTTGGTAATCTTAGGGTCAAATCCGTCGCTGATGCTTGTAATATAGTGTCTTGCGTTTATCGAACCCGTCGTTTCGTTTTGGTAGGCGAGTTTTGCGTTTGAAATCCGTACAACGCCGTTGGTCAATTCCCACCCCAAGGTAGTCCCTGACTCAAAACCGATGTTGCCGCAGTCCACTTGCTGCCCCAGCACCCGGGCTTTGATAAAAACCAAAAGACTAATCAATATCAATGCCCTTTTCATTAGATGCTATAGAGTTTATCAGAGTAGAATAAATTACGCACGATGAAATCGGGATGTTGCATTTATTTTAAGGAACGCGGCGGGTGAGAGTTTTCACTCCTTAAAGTTAGCTCAAAATCTTGTTTCTAAATAGTATGGCAGCATTTTTTGCCACGAAGGCCAATCGTGCGGAATATCCTGTCCCCACACATCCAATTCATGACTGACGCCTTTTGAATGAAGAATGTCGGACAAATAACGCGACGAATCTGGATCCTCATAACTCCCCGAGCCCGTTACGATATGAATGTGCCCGTCAGAGCGGTATTTTGACAGATACGCCTCGTCTTTGAGATTGCGTAAATAATGCACTGGTGAATTAAAATACACATTGTCGTCGTAATGCCCTTTGGTATAGGCAGTCAGGTCATAGCAACCACTCATCGCAATCACCCCATTGAGGAGGTCGGGCCGACGAAAATAAAGATTGGCCGAGTGAAGGGCGCCAAAAGATGCCCCCGCCGCAATAATCGGAGTATCTGGCCCAACTTTACTTTTGATGTACGGAATTACTTCGTTGTAAATGTATTCATTGAACTGCTGGTGACGAATGCCTTTATCACGGCCATTCATGTGCGGGTTCATCCAGCTTTCGGTATTGATGCTATTGACCGAAAACACCTTCACTTTTCCTTCATTGATAGACTTACCAATGCTCTCGATGAGCCGACAGCGCTCGTATTCAAGGTAATCTGATGCCGCCGTAGGAATCATCAAGAGGGCAAACCCATAATGCCCATACGTGGCAATTTCCATGTGTTTATTAAGTGCCGGACTGTGCCAACCGTCTAATTCGCGATGCATATTGATTTTTTGATTAATTGAAGAACTAATTATGAGAAAGGGTTTATCAAAAAGCGTAATCTACAAATGAACTTTGCCAAAGTTCGTAAAACCCTTTATTTTTGGCAACTTCCAAACCCATTCTTTACATGCTCATTTTTGCTATTTGTCTTTATCTCTCCCTCAATATAGCAGTAGGCGTATGGGCTTCTCGCCGTATTCATACCACCGAAGATTTTGTACTGGCAGGCCGTAAGCTCCCCTTGGTGATGGCAACGATGGTCACATTTGCGACGTGGTTTGGTTCCGAAACCATGATGGGCGCCCCTTCAGAATTTTTGGAAGGAGGTTTTCTAGCCGTTATGGAAGAGCCGTTTGGGGCAGCGTTGTGTTTAGTGTTGGTCGGTGTTTTCTTTGCCCGAACATTTTATCGCTGGAACATCATCACCTTTTGCGATTTCTTTCTGGTGCGTTTTGGGCGCACTTCCGAGTTTGTGTCGGCCGTCATGATTATTCCTTCGTATTTTGGTTGGATTGCCGCCCAGTTTGTGGCAATGGGCATCGTAGGTCAGGTTATTTTTGGTTTGCCTTTGAGCACTGGTATTTGGGTGGGTGCGCTCTTGGTCATGGTTTATACCTTTATGGGTGGAATGTGGTCGGTATCAATCACAGATTTTTTACACAACATCATTCTCATTATAGGGCTTATTATTTTGGCCGTTATTCTATTTACCAAAACGGGTGGAATCTCGCCTGTAACGAGCCAACAACCAGCCGATTTTTTTCGGTTTACGCCCAAAGAAGTAACATTTCAAAGCTATGCTGAATATTTGGCGGCTTGGATTACCATCGGCCTTGGCTCCATTCCGCAGCAGGATATTTTTCAACGTGTAATGGCCTCTAAAGATGCCGATACGGCCGTAAAATCTTCGATACTGGCAGGATGTATGTACCTGACGGTAGCCTTATTACCGCTATTTATTGCCTTGGCGGCCAAAACGTTATATCCTGAATTGATGCAGGAAAATACCGCATTGATTATTCCCAATATGGTGCTAAAACACACTCCACTTTGGATACAGATTTTATTTTTTGGGGCGTTGATTTCAGCCTTGTTGAGTACGAGCAGCGGGGCCATCCTAGCCCCAGCGGCGGTATTGGGTGAAAATATTGTCAAACCTTATTTCCCCAAACTTAACGACCGACAGCTCCTGACCACGATGCGAATCGGCGTAGTTTTGGTGACACTTGCCTGCATTTGGATGGCCCAATCAAGACAGGATATTTTCGAATTGGTGAGTGAATCCTCCGCTTTTAGCTTGGTTTCGCTCTTTGTACCGCTAACGTTTGGATTGCACTGGAAACGAGCCAGCGCTGCCGGAAGTTTGGCTTCAATGATTCTGGGATTGAGCGTTTGGATTGTGTGTGAGTTTGTATGGCACACTACTTTTCCTGCCCTGCTCTACGGAACATCGGCCAGTTTGGTCGGGATGATTGGAGGCTCGTACGCTTATCCGAAAAAAGACTGATCTATTTTTCCAACGTATCCGCCCGTCATGGAAGCGATGTAAGAACCAACGTTAGGATAAAGATTAAGCTGCGCCAAAGCAGCAACGGGTTGCCATACCACTTCAAGGGCTGTTGTTTGGGCAGGATTAAGGATGGGAATTCCTCCTACGATTTGGGCCCTAAAAATACAATGAAGCACATCTTCTTTAGCGGGCGATAGCAACACTTCTCCTGCCATGAGCATTTCTTCGATTTCGGTTTCAATACCAAGCTCTTCACTCAGCTCTCTTTCAACGGCTTGCGTCAGCGTTTCGCCCGGGTCGGGATTTCCGCCCGGTAACGCAAACACATCGTGTCCACTGTAATTGTAGCGCAATAATAAAACGTGGTTGTTCTCAATAATCAAAGCAGAAGGACGTACTTTCATATAGTTTGGCACCGAAAAAGAAAAAAGGAAGTTAAGAAAAACAGCTTTTGGACGGTAAAATTAATTTTTACCTCACTGTTCAATTTTACTGTTTTTCTAAATATGTATCAAATTTCGCGCCTATTTTTCCATTCAACGGATTAATAATCTCCGCCAGCACCACCGCCGCCGAAATCACCGCCGCCAAATCCGCCAAAGCTGCTACCGCCGCCACTGCTACCACCACCCCAATTCCCGGAGGAGCTTCCCCAGCCCGAGTAAGTTGTGTACGGAATCCAGCCGCCGCCACGGTTACCCATTCCACCACCGCCGCGGTTAGAACGGGAGAAGATAATGATGATAATAACAAAAACGATAATCAGGAAGATAATCACCCCCAACGGAAATCCATCTTCGCCGTCAGAGGGGTCGGCTTTGAACTCACCAGTAGCATATTTAATAATTTCGTCGGTGCCACGGTCTAGGCCGCGATAGTACATTTCAGCCTTAAATTCAGGCGTAATTACTTCCCGAATGATTCGTTTGGCAATCACGTCTGGGATAGCCCCTTCCATGCCCCGCCCCGTAGCAATAAAAATCTTGCGGTCTTGCGTAGCCCATAGCAACACTATGCCATTGTCTTTGTCCTTTTGTCCTACCCCCCAGCGGCGGCCCAATTCAAAGGCATAATCGCCAGCGGGATAATCGCCCGTCGTTTTCACCACCACCACCGTAATTTGGGTAGAAGTTGAGTCATTGTAAGTCCGAAGTTTTTGTTCAAGGGTATTAAGCTCGGTCCCGTTGAGCATACCCACATAATCATTGACCAATCGCTTCGGCGACATGGGTTCAGGAATATCCTGTGCCCAAAGACCGACGGCTAAAAACGAAAAATATAGAATAAAAAGGAGTTGACGCATTGGGGTAATTAACGTTATGGAGCTAAGGGTTAGGGATTTAATCATTTCTTAATTCAAAACATACCTTGAAGTTTATCCAAAAGAAATATCATCTGAAAGCTCATTGGTGTCGTTATCCTGGCGAGGAAAGTACTTTTTAAGCTGTTGCCCCGCTTGTTCTATTCCAGCACTGAGCCCTTCCGAAAAAGCCTCTTTTACAAAATGGGCACGCATTTGGTCGCGGATAGCATCCCAAAATCCCGCAGGAACCCGTTTGTCAATTTCTTTGTCTCCTAGTACAGCAAATTTGCGGTCGCCAAAAGCTAGATAGAACAAAACGCCGTTTTTCAATGCCGTTTTATGCATTCCCAATTGCGCAAACACCTGCTTCGCCCGTTCCATCACGTCGGTTTCGGGACAAGATTGTTCAATATGAACACGTACTTCTCCAGAAGTTGCCATTTCAGCATTACGGATAGCCGCGACAATTCGCTCTTGGTCAGTTTTGGAAAAAGGGAGGTTTTGCATGATTAAGTATTGAGTAAATAGTAATGAGTATTAAGTAGAAAAAATATACTTAATACTCATTACTACCTACCAGTTAGAATTTTACCGTTGGGGCTGTTTGCGAGGACTGAGATGCCTCAAAATAGCCTTTTTGCTGGAATCCAAACATGCCTGCAAACAACGCAGCGGGGAAAGTACGCACCGATTGGTTGTATTCCTTCACTACATCATTAAAATCATTACGGGCTATGCTGATGCGGTTTTCGGTGCCTTCCAACTGCGCCTGCAAATCCAGAAAGTTTTGATTTGCTTTCAGATTGGGATAATTTTCGGAAACGGCCAAAAGGCGCGACAGCGTTCCACTCAATTGGTCTTGAGCGGCCTGAAATTTCTGAATATTTTCGGGCGTAAGCTGATCGGCAGTCAAGTTAATAGAAGTAGCCTTTGAGCGGGCTTCCATCACGGCAGAAAGGGTACTTTTTTCAAAATCTGCGGCTCCTTTTACGGTATTGACCAAGTTAGGAATCAAATCAGCACGACGTTGATATTGCGTCTGAACTTTGGCCCAGGCACTGTTGACGGTTTCATCCTTACCCACGAGGCCATTGTAGGTACTACAACCGTATGCACCAAAAAGAAGAATAACAACGACGACAATTATTGTGGTTTTTGACATGGTAATGTTTACATTTTAGTTAACGGATGCAAAGTTTGTCCAAATCTAAGCGTTTTGTTGAAACATTTACATAAGCGGTTATTTTTCGTTTCAGCTATGCCTTTTTTTGTTTCTATACTGGGCGAATTTTTGTTTCAATTTTCAGCAGAGGCAAGCGGCCCGCCGCTGCGGCCTCACCCCATATTTTTTTAATTTTTATATTTTGCAGTTTCTCGGTTTTACATTTTTCAGTTGAAATGATGTGCTACCATACGCAGGGCGGAGACGATGTCGGGCGGAGGCAAGCCCCCCCCCTACCGCCTCACCCCATATTTTTTTAATTTTTATATTTTGCAGTTTCTCAGTTTTACATTTTTCGCTTGAAATGATGTCCCGCCGCTACGGGGTTTCATAAATCATTTCCAGAATCCCTTCGAGGTATTCGCGGGAATTGCTCAGGCGAGGTACTTTGTTTTGACCACCCAATTTGCCACGTTTTCCCATCCATTGATAGAACGTCCCCGACGGTACACTGTGAACCAAAGGTGTCAATAACGCCAAATCCATATAGCGTTTAGCATCATAATCCGAATTTGATTCGCGAAGGCGGGAATCTAGCAATGCACAAAAACCCTCCCAGTCGGAAGGCATCCGGCTGAATTCGATGATCCACTCGTGACGCCCTTTCGTTCCGTCGTTCATATACACAGGTCCAGCGGTATAATCGTTGATGACGGCCCCTGTTTGCTCACAAGCGTACGTGATGGCCGAATCCGCATTTTCGATGATGAGCTCCTCCCCGAAGGCGTTGATAAAATGCTTGGTACGACCGCTTATTTTGATTCTGAAGGGGCTTTTGGACGTAAATTTAATGGTGTCGCCAATCTGATACCGCCACAGTCCACTGTTGGTAGAAATAATCAAAGCGTAATTTTTATCTACTTCTACTTCTTCGAGGGTCAAAGCACGCGGATGCGGTTTATCCCATTCTTCTACGGGTACAAATTCATAAAAAATCCCGTAATCAAGCATCAGCAGCATTTCGCCCGGGTGGGCCAAGTCATCCTGAAGCGCAAAAAAACCTTCCGACGCGTTGTAGGTTTCCATATACGTCACCTTGTCGCTAGGAAAATATTTCTTCATAAACAACTCCCGATACGGCTGAAAGGCCACGGCTCCGTGGATAAAAACCTCAAAATTGGGCCACACCTCTAACATGTTTTTTGCGCCCCGCTCTTCCATAATCCGGTCTAGCAACACAATCGTCCAAGTAGGAACACCCAATATACTGGTTACGTTTTCTTGCGCACAGAGGTCGGCCATTTTTACCAGTTTCTCCTCCCATTTATCCATCAAGGCCACTTCAATAGGCGGTGTGCGCAGGTACTCGGCCCAAGTGGGCAAATTGCGCATAATCACCGCCGACACATCTCCCACCATACCTCCTTCTTCGTGGAACGGATTTGCGTGTAAGCTCCCCCCAATAGAAAGCCCCTTTCCTTCAAATACGAGGGAATTGGGGCGATTTTGGGCATACAGTGTCATCACATCTTTGCCTCCTCGGTAGTGGCAGTCTTCCAACGACTCTGGCGTAATTGGCAAATACTTACTCCGTGAATTGGTCGTTCCCGATGATTTGGAAAACCACTCTACATCCGACGGCCAAAGCACGTTCTGCTCGCCGCGCAAAACCCGCTCGATGGACGGATAAAAGTCCTCATACGTCGAAATAGGGACACGTTCCTGGTACTGTTTGATGTTTTGAATGCTATCATAACGGTATTTAATTCCCCAGTCGGTATAACGCGCGGCTTCAATGAGTTCATGAAAAACCTGATGTTGGACTTCAATAGGATGTGCTTTGAAATGCTCGATGCGTTCGGCACGGCGTTTCATAAAAAAAAGGAGTATATCGTTCAGAAGTGGCACGTAACAATCTGATTTGTTGTGTCAAACATAAAGAAAAGAACTGAATGAATCACTTCATCCCAAAATATATCCCGTTTGTTAGTGTGGAATCCGGTCAGGATAATCCGTAATGATTCCATCCACTCCCATGGCTTTTATCCGCTTCATTTCTTCGGCTGTATTCACGGTCCAGGGAATTACTTTCATGCCAAGCACATGAAGTTGCTGTACTTTTTCCTTGCTTAATAATTGAAAATAAGGACTGTATACATCAGGCGTAAAGCCCAAATCCTCCAAATTCTTTTCAATTCCCCTCAAATTGCTCACCAAAGCGGCCAAAGTCACTTTTTGATAAACGCCCGCGTCAATTTGTTTCTTCCAATGCTTCAATACATTGAAATCAAAACTTTGCAAAATCACTCGGTCAGCAGGCAACAATTTACTGATTTCGTGGTACACTAAATCCGAAAAAACGGCTGGTTGAGGCTGCGATTTATCGTATTCTTTTTCTTCACTTTTGATTTCAATATTATACCAAAACGGCGGCAGGTTATTTTTGATTCGGTAGGTTTCGACGGCCTCGATCATCTCGCGCAGGAGTGGCTTGTACACTTTCAGCTTCGTTTGTTGCGGAAAATTCGGGTTGCCGTTGCTTCCCACATCGTACCGTTTTATTTCATCATAACTCAGCTCGTACAGATTTATTTTCTCCCCTTTCGGGACGGGCTTTCCATAGGGGTCAATAGAAAAATCGGGGTGAAAGTACGGATCATGCGAGACTACTACTTGGCGGTCTTTGGAGACAACAACGTCTAACTCAAGCGTATTCACCTTTAAATCAAGGGCTTTCAAAAACGCAGGGATGGTGTTTTCGGGCATCAGTCCCCGGCTACCACGGTGGCCTTGCCAATTAAAATCAGCTGTTTGGGCAAAAGAAGTTTGCATACATAACACAAAATAAAGGATTCCCAAAAAATGATTTTTCATCTGATTTTTTTCATGTGCTCTGCAAAGCTAATTATTTATCATAAATCTATCGAAAAGTAAAACAGTACTTCTGGGTATTTTTTTCCATAAATCAAGTGGAGATTTTTTTCAAAAACTTTTTGGATGAAAAAATTATTCCGCTACTTTTGTAGAAGAAATACGCGTTCAGCGAAAATTCGCAACACAAAATGACCATAAAATATACTATTTCACTCAATCGACTTCCACTCACCAAAACGGTGTGAGAAGGGGATATTTTGTGAAATACAAACCCTTTCTCCTCCGAGAAAGGGTTTTTTATGAAATTACATTAATTTTGGCGAAGTTTAACCCAAAAAGTACAACTCAATAATCAATCCCTCTTTACTAACAATGAGCCAGAGAGTTCAAATTTTCGACACTACATTGCGCGACGGCGAGCAAGTGCCGGGTTGCCAATTGACCACCGATGAAAAGATTGTTGTCGCCAAGGAACTCGAAAAGCTGGGTGTTGACGTAATCGAAGCGGGTTTTCCGATTTCGAGCCCCGGTGATTTTCGCTCAGTCGTAGAAATTTCAAAGGCCGTTCGCGGACCCGTTATTTGTGCCTTATCCCGCGCCGTAAAAGGTGATATTGACGCCGCTGGGGAAGCACTCGCCTACGCAAAGTACAAACGTATCCACACCGGACTCGGCTCTTCGGATATTCACATTCAACATAAATTTAACAGTACCCGCGAAAAAATCGTAGAGCAGGCAATTGCCGCCGTAAAGCACGCCAAGAGCTACGTAGAAGACGTAGAATTCTACTGCGAAGATGCCGGCCGCGCCGATTTGGCGTTTTTGGCTCATCTGGTAGAATCGGTCATTAAAGCGGGCGCTACGGTGGTCAATATTCCTGATACAACGGGGTATTGCCTGCCTCATCAATACGGTGAGCGCATCAAATATATTTTTGAGCACGCCTCCAACGCCCACCAAGCTACCATCTCCATTCACTGCCACAATGACCTTGGTCTAGCCACCGCCAACACCCTCGCTGGTGTAATGAACGGTGCTCGTCAGGTAGAAGTAACCATGAACGGTATCGGAGAACGCGCCGGCAACACGTCACTCGAAGAAGTAGTTATGGCGCTTAGAGTGCACAAGGAATTGGGCTACGAAACGGGCATCAACACCCAATTGCTGTACCCTACCAGCCAAATGGTATCAAAAATGATGCGGATGCCCGTGCAGGCAAACAAAGCGATTGTGGGCCGTAATGCTTTTGCACACTCGTCGGGTATTCACCAAGATGGCTTCCTTAAACATACGCTCAACTACGAAATCATGAGCCCCACCGACGTCGGTGTCGACAAATCGATGATTGTATTGACCGCTCGCAGCGGTCGTCATGCCCTCAAGCACCGTTTGGAATTGTTGGGCTTTGTCTTTGAAAAACCCGTATTGGACGAGCTGTACAAGCGATTCCTTGACGTGGCAGACATCAAAAAAGAAGTAAACGATAAAGATTTGGTTGAATTGGCCCGCGAAGCTGTCGTGGCATAGCCTTCATTCTCAACCGAAAAATCTAAAATATTAAACAGAAAAACCGCAAAAGAACTTTGCGGTTTTGTTTTTTTAGGACTGTTGAAAACAACGAGTTGGCGAAAGTCTCAATAATTAATCCCTTAATTCTCCGATAATTGTTCGTCCTTTTACGGCATTTGTTCCCAGAATCATATCGGCAGCTTTTTCCCCAATCATGATGCAAGTCGCGTTGGTATTTCCCGCAATGATGCGCGGCATAATAGACGCATCAGCCACGCGAAGCCCTTCAATTCCTTTGACCCGCAACTGAGGGTCTACCACGGCCATTTCGTCCGTGCCCATTTTACAGGTACCGACGGGATGGTATACGGTTTCCAAAACGGTTTTGATGTGCAATATCAACTCATCATCTGAACTACGATGAAGCGGCAGAATTATTTCCTTCCGACACCCCGCAAAGGCCGTGGCCTCCATGATTTCAAGCGCTTTTTTGGTTCCTTTCAACAGCGTATGCAAGTCCTCTTCTGCGGTCAAAAAACGTGGATCAATGAGCGGTGCATCAAGGGGATTGGCCGAACGCAGCCCTACGTATCCTATACTTTTGGGTTTTAGGAGCGTTGGCAATACCGTATAACCGCTTACGTGCGGAAACGTATCAGGGTTATAAAAATCCGCTTTTCCATCATTGCCAAAATGGACGGGGGCAAAATGAAGTTGTAAGTCGACAGGGTCGGTGCCCTCATTGATTTTCATAAATGCAGCCGCTTCAAGTGGGCTGATGGTCAACGGCCCTTTTTTAAACAACAAATAGTTGATTAAACCTTTGATTTGGTTTAGGGGCTTGAGGGCATCGTTGGCGGTAGGTACGGTCGAAAGCGCACTTACGCCCGTAAACAAATGATCCTGAAGGTTTTTGCCCACACCCGGCAGGTTCTTTTTCACCTCAATCCTGTGGCGCTTCAAGGCCTCGCTTTCGCCTATTCCAGAAAGCATCAACAGTTGCGGCGACTGAAAAGCCCCTGCCGAGAGAATAACCTCTTTGTCGGCATAGGCTTTTTCGGTTGTGTTTTTGGCAGTCAGAAATTCGACCCCTACTGCGCGGTCATTTTCAATCAAAATCCGTTGGGTGTGCGCTTGCGTAATGATTTTCAGGTTAGGGCGGTGCAAAATGGGCCGCAGAAACGCTACTGCCGTACTGCATCGTTTTTGATTTTTGATGGTAAACTGAAGCAACCCCGCCCCTGTTTGTTCGGCCCCGTTGCAATCGTGATTTTCGGGAATACCTTTTTCACCACAGGCTTTCACAAACGCATCAGCAACGGGCGTACGAAACACCTGCGCGTAGGTCACGTTGAGTAAACCACCTTTGCCATGATATTGATTATCAATTTGTTCGTTGTGTTCTGACTTTTTAAAATAAGGCAACAACGAGTCATAGTCCCAACCTTGGTTGCCCAGCGCCGCCCATTCGTCATAATCAGCGCGGTTGCCGCGCACGTAGGCCATGGCATTGGTTGAACTGCTCCCTCCCAGCGTTTTGCCCCTTGGAAGGTACATCTTACGGTTCAATACCTGCGGCTGGGGTTCCGTCTCAAAGCCCCAATCCACATTCGTGCGGTTGAGTTTGGAGTAAGCGGCTGGAATATGGATTTCCATTTTTTTATCGGGGCCGCCCGCTTCCAGCAACAATACGTGATTGTCGGGGTCTTCGGAAAGGCGATTGGCCAGCACGCATCCCGCCGAGCCCGCACCGATGATGATGTAATCGAAGGTCATTTCCGTCAAGGGTTTATTTTGCAGGAAATGTACTATTTTTTCAGCAAATTATATAGTAATCACGCAAAGGCGTTAAGGGGAAAAGACCGTACAGATTAGTTCTTTGCGCCCCTGCGCCTTTGCGTAAATCAAAAGGCGTTGGACGGCAGAGAATCCAAAGCTCTTAGCGCTTTTCCAGAAAGAGACAAGGATGCTTTATCAGAAATATAGGTTGGGACAATCTTGGTAATTTTGGCATTATTATCCCGTAAAACAGCGCTGTCGTTCAGTTTTACTTCAAGTAAATTTACCGTAGCATCAGCGTTGAAACTCAACATAGATTTATCATTCACTTCGGCATTGATTTTTCTAAAACTGCTTTGTTCTATCAAAAGCTGACTGTTTTTTTCAATACGGGTGTTTAGCTCTTCCTCAGTATTGGCAATAATATTTGCATTGGCATTCACAAGAATAAGGGTTGGAACCCTGTGAAAGTAGGTTTCAAAGTAGTTTCGCTTATGGTGTTTCCCATCTTTTGAAGAAATAAAAAGTGTATCCCCTTGGGCCTTAAAAGTAATCCCCTCAGGCCGAACATCCTGTTTGAACCCTTGCTGATTTGGAGTAACATACAGGGTAAAACGAACCCCTTTGGCAATGACAACTTTGATGTTTTCAAGAGGAAAATCGTTGATGGGAAACACCTGATTTTTTACAAACAAAAGGTGTTCTTCGTAGCCTTTTTTGAAACCCAAGTTGACTAGTACCTGCACAGCCAATGTACCAGCGCAAAAAATTGCAAACAGAATATTAGATAATTTCATGATAAAATAGGTGAAGTAAATTTTTATTTCCGCAATTTATAGGGTCTTGCGTTAAAGCTGACATGTGTTTTATCGCCAATTTCACCGTAGTTGACATTATTAATCTGGGATTCTTCTTCATAGAGTGTTGCCTCATCTTTCAACGTTAGGTCCAGATTCTTGATTGTTGATCTAGATTTGATCATAAGGTTAGATTTGTTACGTGCTTCTGCTTTAAGCTGCTGTATGTTGCATCCTTCCATAAAAAGAAAGCTTAGCGATCGAATCATTATATCTAACGTATCAGCAGTAACAGACTTCATGACTACAGAACTGTTTCGGCAAATAATATTGGGAGTTTTTACAAAATACAAGTCAAACGAAACATTCATCGTCCGTTTCAGATTGGTAATATAGAGTGTGTCATTCTGCGCTCTGAATTCAATGAGCTTCATATCATCCTCGTCGCTGTACCGTACTTTGTATCCCTGCTGCGTTGGGTGATTTTGGAGCGTAAATTCAACTCTGTCTGTCACAATTGTTGTAAAAAAATTGTTGGCAAAATTAGCTCCAAAGGGCTGAATACGATATTGATTCAGTAATTCAAGTTTATACGCTTCACCATACCCAAAGGCAAGCAATACCTGTAAAAGAATCGTAACGACGAGGGCAGTGATGAGAATTCCGTTGGAAAGTTTCATGTTTTCAGCGTTTTATATTATTGGGCCAAAAGAGCTTCGTATCGTTTTTCGAGTTCGTCAAAATCCATTCTGAGCAAGCGCATTTGCTTGAAAAAAATCGGCAATTCGTTTTGAATAAAAGTCTCTCGTCGCCAATCCAAATAGTTCTGTTCGGCGGCTGGCGTAACGAAGTAACCAAGGCCACGCTTCGTATAAATCACTTCACGGGTTTGTAGAAAATCATAGGTACGCTGAACAGTATTGGGGTTTACCTCCAACTGCACCGCCAACTCCCTGATTGAAGGCACTTTATCATCAGGCTTCCAGTTTTGCACCAGTATTTGCTCACCTATGTACTCGGCGATTTGCAAATAGATGGCAGTTTGATTATGAAAATTCATGATACTTAAATTTCTTTTTCTTTGAGTTTCAAAAACGTAATTACCCACAATACCATCGGCAAACAGTATACCCACCAAACAAAATACGGAAGTTGCATCGTGGACCGGGGCCAAAGATTTAACCCAGAAGCAGTCTCAATATTTAAAAATGTACCCCAATACGGAGCTGGTGAAAAAAACATTTTCGTTGTATCGGGAATAAGTATCTGTAATAAATTGAGTTTTATAAAATACAATACCACGCTTATTCCAAGTACGAAACTCAAGGTTTTAAGTAAACTAAATCGTCCGAAAACCACTGCCCCAAGCATAAAAGCGGCGGTATAAACAAAAATAAAAACCGAGCTATAAATACCTACGCCGTAATATTTATTGTATTCCACAAATGCTTTTGGATATATCACTTTGATAATCGGAGTCGCTATTCCCCAACTGAAATGCCAAAATAAATACACCAACAATAAGCTGACAGGGACGGTAACAATCCATGCAAAGCAAAAACGCTCAAATGCGGAAACAGGCAAGGTAAGTGCAAACAAAGATTTCTGAGGAGTAGCAAGGTATCGAAAGCTAAAACTACCTACTAACCAAAGTGTTATACCCGCCGAAAATAAGAGCGACGGATATGGACGCAACATATATCCTGTGAGTTGTTTATAGTAGGCGTAATCACGTAAAGGCCCACATAACTGATAAATAGCCCCCAATTGTATAACTAAAATAACAAGCGGAAAAAGCGCATACGCTTTCCAATTTTCACGGAATTCTACACGGGCATACCACCCAAAACGATGAATGTTAAATGTGTTGTTCATGGCTGTTAAACTTCTTTTTCTTTGATTTTTAGGAAGACAATCACGTAGAGCAACAAGGGGACGCACCCTATCCACCAAAATTGATGTATACCCTCAAATGAAGAATGAATATCGTTGGTAAAAACACCTTTCGTCGACTCTATCGTTAAGATAGGTCTTACCCAAGGGACTGGGCCAAAGGTGCGAAACCCGTAAGCATTTGGAAAAATGGCTTTAAAAAACCTGCCTTGCCCCCACTCAAATATCAAAAGGATGATACCAATTAAAATGCCCAATGTTTTCAAAAAATTTAACCGCCCAAGGCTAACTGCACCCCACATAAAGGCAGCTGAACCACCCAAATAGAAAACCGAAAAGTAGGGATTTGTGACCAAAAACACAGAATCCTTTTCAAACACCAAGCCTGGGGTATCCTTCAGAAAATAAGGCAATGCCATTGACCAAACAGTTTTCCAAAGAACATAACAGACTCCTATCGAAAAGGGGACAGTCATTGTCCACGCATATAGTAATTGCTCAAAGGAAGAAACGGGTAATGTCAAAGTCGCAAGCGCCCGCTTTTGTTCAGCAAAGGCTTTTAAAGTATAACTCCCCGCAAACCAAGTCATTAACCCAATCATGATTGCCAAAGAACGAAATATATTTACTTTATAATCGCCTTTGTCGAAAAAGGGGCTGTGCAAATACCCCCATTCCTGATAAATAAAATACCCAAGTACAGCCAACACTGCTACTAAACCCAACGCATACGCTTTCCAATTTTCACGGAATTCCTTGCGGGCATACCACCCAAAACGACGAATGTCAAATGTGTTGTTCATGGCTGTTATTTTTGAATTATATCCTGAAACAATGCTTCTAAATCAGGCTGAGAAGTACTCTCTTCGGCGAGTACATTGAGGTCTTCTCGGTACTTAATTTTGCCATTGTGCAACACCAATACCGTATCAATCAAACTTTCTAAATCGCGTACTTGATGCGTAGAAATGATGATACAGCGCTCATCTGAAGCCGCCCCTGCCACCAACTTCCGAAAGGTGCTTTTTGACGGGATGTCTAAGCCGTTGGTCGGCTCGTCCATCAACAGCAGCGGCACATTGGTAGCCAAGGCAAAGCTGATGAGGGCTTTTTTTCGTTGCCCAAAAGATACCTTTTCCAGTTTTTGGTCGGGATTCACCCCAAATTGTTGGAGATAATTAAAAAACTGTGCATCGTTAAACAAGGGATAGAATACCCCGTAGGTATCCGCCAACCGGCGGGCTGTAGTGTCGGGCACAAACGCATCTTCGGCCACAAAATACAACTGCTGCATCAGCGAAGGCTGCCGTTTGCGCGGCTCGTGGCCAAGCGTAACTACCGTCCCGCCTTTAGGAAAAACCAGACCCGCAATCATTTTTAAAAGCGTGGTTTTGCCAGCGCCGTTCTCGCCCAAAAGCCCATAAATATGCCCCGCTTCGAGGTTCAATGAGAGTTCAGTAAACAACTTTTGAGACCCGTATCCAAAATGAACATGATTGAATTGTATCATGGCTATATTGTTTTTATTAGTGTACTAGACAAATAGTACACTACAAAAGTGGGAGAAAGAAAAATAAAAACCAAGTTTTGAGGCAACATTTTTTTAACTACAGAGAAAGGGAGAGACACGGAGGCAATTTACTTACTCTGTGCACCTCCGTTTCTCAGTGGTTGATGGATAAAGGATGATTGTAGTCAAGGTCATTTATGAATACAAAGACATTGAAATCTTTGACGGAATATCGTTCAATATTCCGTCTTACTCAGAAAAAGAGGACATTCCAGTGGAATAAATGCTAATTTTGCGGTTCAATTCCAATTCTTGAATGGCACACAACCTCAAACTCAAAAAGCCTCTGGCGGTTTTCGACTTAGAAACCACCGGTATCAATATCCAAAAAGACCGCATTGTAGAAATCAGCGTGGTCAAAGCCTTGCTCAACGGTGAGATAGAAAGCAAGACCTTTCGCGTGAATCCAGGCATTCCGATTCCGATTGAATCAAGTCTGATTCATGGCATTTATGATGAAGATGTAAAGGATTGCCCTACATTCAAGAACTTTGCCAAAACGCTGGCGCAATTTCTGACGGGCTGCGACTTGGCTGGATTCAACTCCAACCGTTTTGATGTGCCGATGCTGGTGGAGGAATTTCTGCGGGCCGACGTAGACTTCGACATCAAGAACCGGAAACTCGTGGATGCCCAACGGATTTTTCACATGATGGAGCCGCGCAATCTGGCGGCTGCCTATAAATTTTATTGTAACAAAGATTTGCAAAACGCCCACAGCGCTTATGCCGATACCATGGCCACATTTGAGGTACTGTGCGCGCAAGTCGCCCGCTACGAAGGCGTTAAGATTAAGAATGAAAACGGTGAATTATATGAGCCTATTCAGAACGATATGGAAGCCCTCCACAATCTGACGGCGTCTAAAATCGTTGATTTTGCCAACCGAATGGCCTATAATGCCAAAGGAGAAGAGATTATCAATTTCGGAAAACACAGCGGTAAACGTGTGGTGGACGTGCTCACGCAAGAACCCGCTTATTATGATTGGATGATGAAAAGCGATTTTCCGTTGGACACCAAGCGCAAACTTACCGAAATCAAAATGCGCATGGCTTTTGGAAAAAAGTAAACAGTTGGCAGTAAGCAGTAAAAAAAACAGTAGGCAACTTACAGCAAAATTTAATTTTGATAACTGTAAACTGCCTACTGTAAACTAATTGTTGCAAACTAAGTTTTCAGCTTTTTCTTCTTGGCCGCTGGGAACAGAATATTATTCAGAATCAACCGATAGCCCGCCGAATTGGGGTGAAGGTTTAAGTCAGTCGGCTCCTCATTGATTTCGTGACGATAATCTTCGGGGTCATGACCACCGTAAAAGGTGAAAAAACCTTTGCCAAACGTACTGTGAATGTATCTGGCCTCACTTGCCGCGCGATTTTCCGCCAAAATAATGACTTCGGGCTTGATAAATTGCTTTTTAAAGGCCGTTGTTTGTCCCATAAACCCTTTAATAATTTGCTGGTGGTTTTGGGTTAGCATGGTAGGTACGGGGTCCCACTTTGCCGAAAATTGAAACAACGTAAAATAATCATTGGCCTCGGTCAAGCCCCGGTCATTGGGTTGGCTGTCGACGGTCGAAAATTCAATTTCGTACGGATTAGTCACCACTTGAAAGTTCTGGAAGGCAAATGTTTGCGTAAAATCCAGTTTTTTCTGCGCTCCTGGGTCAGTCCCATCTCCGTCGTAAAGTACGTCGGCGATGTCAGTATTTTGGGCGGCCAAGGCCACATCGTAAGTATCAGTGGCATTGCACATGGCAAACATATACCCTCCTCCTGCTACATACTCTTGCACTTTTTTGGCCACCGCCAATTTGAGTTTAGACACTTTTGAGAAGCCCCATTTGGCCGCAATATCTTCGGCTTCGCGTTTTTGGGCACGATACCAAGGATAATCCCTGAAATGAAAAAACTTTCCGTATTGGCCCGTAAAATCTTCGTGATGGAGGTGAAGCCAGTCATATTCGGCCAGTTTGCCCTGCATTACATCGTCATCGTACACGATTTCGTAGGGAATTTCGGCGTAGGTCATCACGAGCGTTACGGCATCGTCCCAAGGTTGTTTTGTTTTGGGCGAATAGACCGCCACTTTGGGTGCTTTATGGAGTTTTACGTTGTCCATATTAGCATCGGGCTGCGCCACTTCGTTCAAAATGGCCGCACTTTGTGCATCAGAGATAACATCGTAACTTATGCCCCTGATGACCAGCTCATTGACTACGCGCTGATTCCAATCCAGCATAAAACTCCCGCCCCGGTAATTGAGCAGCCAATCGATTTCTGTATCGTACGAACGGAGTACCCAATAAGCCAATCCGTAAGCTTTCAAGTGATTTTTTTGGGCTTCATCCATCGGAATAAAGACTTTAGAAGCCCATGCTCCCTGAACTAAGCCAAAAAAAATGATAAGTGGTAGGATGCACCGTTTCATCGGTTTGTGGATTTACTTTTTGATGTTGACTTTTGTATAAACGAATATACTACAAAAAACGTGCAGAAAAGTGGAGAGCAGCCTTAATTCGGAAGCCTGCATGAAAATATTTTTTGCCGCTGGCTTTTTAGTGCTCGTTGCTACTTTTGACTTATAAAAAATGAACCTCCTCGAAAACATCCGCGAAGGCCTCCGTTCGATTCAATCCAACATGCTTCGAACCGTCCTGACTGCCCTTATCATCGCCATTGGAATCACCTCTTTGGTGGGCATTTTGACCGCTATTGATGGCATGCAAAGCTCAGTTAACAACAGTTTCGCAGATTTGGGGGCCAATACCTTTGACATCATGGGGCCTCGGCCCTTCCGCCGACGTTCTGCTGGGCGTAGCGAAAAAGATTTTCCCGCTATCAACTACCGGCAAGCGCTTCAGTACAAAAAAGAAATTAGGGATACCTACAACGCCACCGTTTCCATTTCTTCCAACGTGGGGGGAGCAGCGCAGGTAAAGTTCCGCTCCCAAAAAACCAATCCCAATACCCGCATTGTAGGCATTGATGAAAATTATTTGACCATCAAAGGCTATAAGTTAATCGGAGGTCGTAACCTCTCGCAAACCGACTTAGACAATGGGCTCAACGTGGTTATTCTCGGCTCAGAAATTGCGCAAAAATTATTTGAAGGCAAAATTGACCCCATCAATCAGGAGGTGGTTGTACGGGGCAATCAATACCGCGTGGTGGGTGTTCTTGACAAAAAAGGCTCGCTCACTGGCGGCGGCGACGACCGCATCCTTTTAATACCACTAGAAAACGGAAGGGCACTGGCCGCCAATCAGCAGCTCACCTTCGACATCACTACCTCCGTCAACAGCGGCGAAGCACAAGAGCTCATCATTGAAGAAGCGCGCGGTATTATGCGCCGTATCCGAAAAGACCGTATTGGTAAAGCTGATTCGTTTGAAATTGAAAGCGCTGATGCCATCGCCAAGAATTTCGCTGATATTTCGGGCTATTTACGCATGGGAGGGTTTGGCATCGGCATCATCACGTTATTGGGTGCCGCCATTGCTTTAATGAACATCATGCTAGTATCGGTTACGGAGCGTACGCGCGAAATAGGGATTCGGAAATCACTGGGAGCCACACCGCGCCTCATCAGGATTCAATTTTTGATTGAAGCCATTGTGGTATGTATTTTGGGCGGAATCGGCGGCTTAATCCTCGGAATCGGCATCGGAAACCTGATTGCGAAGCTAATCAGTGCCAATGCAAGTTTTATTGTTCCGTGGTTTTGGATGCTCATGGGCATTTTGGTCTGCATCATTGTAGGAATTATTTCAGGAATTTATCCAGCCATAAAAGCCTCACGCTTAGACCCTATAGAAGCATTACGTTATGAGTAACGATATTTTTATCAAAAAAAATCATCCAAAAATTTGCATATTAATCTGTAGACGCTACTTTTGCAGTCCCGTTTCCAATCAGATGCCCAGGTGGCGGAATCGGTAGACGCGTTGGTCTCAAACACCAATGGGGTCACACCCGTGCCGGTTCGACTCCGGCCCTGGGTACTCTTAAAGGCTTGTAAGTGAAAACTTGCAAGCCTTTTTTGATTTTCCACCAAAATCGGACCGAAATAGTTCGGATTATTCCTTTTTTCAAATTGCTTTATTAGGATCAAAACCAAAAGTTGTGGAGAGCGTTGGATTTTTTTGGATCAAAACCAAAAGGGATCAAAACCAAAAGTTGTGGAGAGCGTTGGATTTTTTTAGGTTTGTGTTTTAATCAACCCTATCTGTTTTGGAAAGTTTTCTGCCTTTATTAGAGTACCTCTTACCTGATTTTATCGTATCCTACTACGAATTACTC